>CAWBOW010000001.1:0-102754 GCA_963790495.1 uncultured Alphaproteobacteria bacterium
AGTCGCCGCCGAAGCCGGCCCCGGTGCGTCGCGAGAAGTTGGCCACGTTCTTATCGTTCTTGAGAATAGCTTCGATCTCAAGAAGCTCGCGATTGGTCTCGGTCAGTGATGTTCCCGGTGTCGTATGGTAATCGATAACCAGGCTGCCTTCATCCATTCGCGGCAAAAAGCCGGTACCCACCCGCCCATAGGCGAAATAACCGACACCCACCAGGAGGAGGCTCGCAACACCAACGAGCCACGGCCGCGCGTTCAGACCGCGCAAGAGTTTGGCATGATTGCGCCGCAGCCAGGTTTCGCGGCCGTGCTGCGGGTCATGCCATCGCGCAAAGTCGATGATGCCGCGGGCCAGGAGCGGCGCGGCGAAGGCGGTGAGCAAAAAGGAGATAACGAGGGCCGACGCCATCGTCACAGCAAGAAACTTGAAGAACGCGCCAGTGACGCCGGACAAGAAGGCAAGCGGCAGGAAGATGACGAGGGTGGCGAGGCTCGACCCAAGCAGCGGAGAGAAAAATTCCCGTGCAGCCGACAGTATCGTTGCATTCGGCTGCTCAAGGCCGGGTACGCCAGCCCGCCGCGCGATGTGCTCTATCATAACGATCACATCGTCGATGAGCAGGCCAATCGCCGCGGCTATGCCGCCCAAAGTCATAATGTCAAGCGTCATCCCCAGGACCGAGAGAACCAAAATCGTTATCGCAATCGACAGCGGCACGACAAGCATAGCGGTCAGCGCAACCCGCCAGTTGCGCAGAAAGGCTAGAATGACGATTCCGGCAAAGACCAGCCCGATCGCGATGGCCTCCTCCAGTGCCGCAATCGAGGAACGGACGAGCTGGGTCTGATCGTACCATTTCTCAAGCGTGATGCTTTTCGGCTGCGTTACCATGAAGGCAGCAAGTTTGGCTTCGATCTCCTTGGCTATGACAAGCGAGTTGGCGCGGTCTTGTTGGAAGATGTCGAACGTGACCGCGGGTTGGCCGTTGACGTCAACGAGGAGCCACTGCGGGACCGCACCCATCTCAATCTTGGCAAAGTCGTCCAAGCGGACGATGCCGCCGGACCGGTTGCGCAGCTCAACGTCGCGTACGGATGCAAGCGAACCGAACGCATTGCTGCTGACGACGAGATAGAGCAGGGCATTGTCTTCGAGACGTCCGACCACTCTGAGCGTGTTGGTGGCGGCGATCGCCTTGTTGACATCAGCAATCGTTAGCCCGAATAATTTGAGCTTTTGCGGATCCAACGGCAACCTGAACTTCGCGGGTTTGCCCGCCCAGAACACCGACCCGTCGGACACCCTCGATGCCGGTCAATAACGGTGCAATCTGGTACCGCGCAAGGCGTCGCAAATCGGCGGCCGGCACCGTATTTGAGATCAATGCATAGGACAGAAACGGCGCAATCGCCGTCGGGCTCACCCGAATAGCCGTGTATTTTGTGCCAGACGGGCAAATTAGGGAGCGCCTGAGCAAATCCGGCGTCGACGCTTTGCAGCGCTTGCTGCATGTTGGTACCCCACGGGAAATCGACGAACATCTGCGCCGAGCCGCGCGACGTCGTCGACGTCACGCCAATGGCGCTCGGCACCGCGCGGGCGACTTCCTCCAGCGGTTCCGTCGACCTCGACCAGCATTTGCTTGGCCGGCATGCTGCCGGTGTCGATATTGACGCGAAGGCGCGGAAAAGAAACGATGGGAAACAATTCGACGGGCAAATTCGATCCGGCATAGCCGCCGGCAAGCGCTAACGCGAAGGTCACAAAGAGGAGTGAGCGACGGTGGTGCTCTATCCAGCCAACAAAACTCATCTGCTCTAATGCCGTTTGGGCTCGGAGACCCTTATCTTCATGCCGTCTTTCAGCTGGTGATTACCATCAAGAACGAGATCAGCTGTGGGGTCCAACGAAGCCGGATACCACATCCTTCGCTCCAGCGCTGAGCAAGATCGTCACAGGGACGCCGTGGGCGATCGTGTCTTTGGCCTGTACGACGTAAGGAGCGCCGTTGTCGTTTATCAGGACGGCTTGATGCGGAATTACATAGCCATCTACTGTGGCGGCAATCACGCCGGCTTGCGCCATCTGACCCGGAAAGGAAGCTGCCCGTCGGCAATGCGATATCGATTGGGACCAACCCGGTATTCGGATCGACGATCGACCCTCGAAGCACCACATTGCCCGTGGCGACTTCTGCCCTCCCGAGTGGCGTCACTTTTGCGCGGTCGCCCTGATGGGACTCGGCCGCGTGCTCGGGCACGGCACCCGCGTGCAGCACGAGACCTTCGCTCCCGGCAAGTTCCATCAGGACCGCGCCCTGATTGACGAAGGTACCAAGGCTTGTCGCAACAGCGGTAACGATCGCATCGTCTGGGGCTGAAAGGGTTTGCGGCGTACTGGCGCCTTCCGCGGAGAGTGCATTAAACGAGGCCTGTGAATCGGACACCGCTTTTTCAGCGTCGGCCAACTGTTGGCGCGTCGCCAGATGCTGCTCCAGCAATGACTGGGTACGCTGAACCAGTCCGCGAGCGTCGTTGAGAGCCGAGACCGCCTTTTTGTACGCGGCGGCTGTCTGAGTTGTCGGTCCAAGCCGGACGAGCGGCGCGCCCGGCTTCACCTTTTCACCGGACTTGACGAAAATGGCGTCGACCATAGCGGTGGCCGGGGCTGTGATCGTATGTCGCATCGACGTGCTCGCTTCGACTTTGCCGAACACAGTCACGATCCGCGGCAGGCTGCCTTTCTGGAGCTTCGTGAGCGTCACCAGTACGCTTGGGCTTGGCTCGTTTTGCGCGGCAAAAACGGTAACCGGCGCACCGGCACGCAGGAGAATAACGAAGAAGACGGAAGCCAAAAGCAAGCCGCGGTTCATAATGGCGGGGTCCCGCTCAACGCAATTCGCATGTTCGGCAGTCCTAACCCGAGTTCCACCGCAAGGAAAACTTCATCTTCCTCGATCTGCCGCTCGATGTTGACGACCTGCAACGCACGCTCCAATGCGGTGGTTTCATAATCCGTCACCGTCCGCTGGTCGAGATTGTTCTGGTCATAGGCACGGCGCGCGGTATCGGCGATCGTGCGCGCTGCCGCCGCCGCCGTGCGCGCCGCCGTCGAATCAGCCGACAATTGATAAATCTGAGCAAGCAAGCTTTGAATGTTGGCCACAGCGCTATCGAGGCTCGCCTGGTATTGGGCACGCAGCAAAAGGCGTGTCGCTTCGGATTTTGCGACTTGCCCCTGATTGCGATCGAATACTGGCAGCGCAAAATTGAAGGTCGGGCCGGCGCTGACCACGTCGGTAGTATCCTTGTTATAGGACCCACCTAGCGTCAAAGCCGGAAATTGCCCGAGAATTGCCGCCCGCACCTCTGCATCGGCGGAATCGTAGCCGAGACGCAACGCCGTGATGTCGGGACGCCGATCGGGCAGCTCTGCAAGCAACAGGTCAATATTTTTTGGTAATCGCTCCAACAAAGGGTGGGCGATAGCAAACCGTACATCTGGATCAAGCCCAAGCAGGCCATCGAGCGCTTGCCAATTTTTCAATTGATTAAGCTGCAATGTCACGAGTGATTGTTCAGCCACTGCCTGAGCCGCCGATAGCGGCGCCAGCGCTGTCAGCGTCAGATTGCCCGCGGTAATCGCCTTGTTTACCTGTGCGATCTCTTGCGACAGCAACTGTAATTCTTTCCGTGTCAGCTCAATCGAAATACCTTCCGAATAAATATCGACGGCGAGCTGGCGCGCTTTCTGGGCGACCTGCCATTCACGCCATAATTGATCGGCGTCGACTTGATAAAGGCGGGCCTGCGCGACTCAACACGCGCCGGCTGGGTTATTATCGCTACGATATCTTGTGAGAGTGCAGCGGAAAAGGACGAGGTGGTCCCCGGGCCGCGATCAAAGCGGCATAGCTAATGTTTGCTATGGGGTTCGGCAGCACCGTCGCTTGAACGACTCCGGCCCGCGCGATATCCATTTTTCCCCTTTCGGATTTGAGGTCAGGATCGTTCAAAATGGCCAAAAGACCTATCTGCTCGAGGGTCAGCGGCCGCTTGCTATTGATTGCGCTAATGCCGACTAAATCGGGAACCGCAGTTTCGAGCTGGTCCAAGCTGACGGCCAAGTTTGGCCCCGTCGGCGGCGGCAAGGGCTGGTAGGTAGCGCACGCCGTGAGCGCCGCGATGCATCCACCAGCAGTGAGGTTCCGTCAGCCAGACGAAACTGATTTCTAAGCCGAAGGAGCTTCCAGAATGCCCAAGCCGTTCAAATACTGCGAAGCGCACGATCGGCGACCTATCGGGGGACAGTGGCATAGTGCGAGACGCTCGCCCAGAAGCTATTGGGCATGAGATTGACGGCTTCCGCGACCAAACACAACGTTTTGACATATTGCAGAAGTCGGCGGGAGTGCCTTGACTTTCGCGCCTGGCCAGTCCGAGTGCGTCTGAAGGTAACTCGGGATAGATGCTATGTCTGACCTACTCCGACACGGTTAGCGATTTAACTATCGCGCTGCTTTTGCTTGAGATATCGCGCTAAGTGGCTCGGCGACATCGCTCCTGTGCAGAAAACGCTGGCAGTTCAAACTCCGTACAGCACATCTCGTCCGTTGCAAATGATGATCACAGGAAAAATGAATTTCATTGCAGTGAGAGACGGTCGAGGATTAAGCAGTCGGATCAAAATACAAGAACCCTCACAGTGCATAGATTGCGTCATGTCCCGGACCGGCATCAATGGTATACGGAAGGACGTCGGCGGCCACCAGAAAAATGCATCCCTTCTTTGGATTGATCGACTTGGTACGGGCACCGGGCTTGGTCTGCACCGTCTCGGCCGAGATGAAACGGTTGGAGCGGTCGATCGCGATCGCATGCGGCGTTTGGCAGGTCGGCGTCGGCCAGTGAGTGAACACTTTGTTGGCTTTGGCATTGATGGTGACGAAGGCGACTTCCGCGTACGCCGCGCTCGGTGGCGTTGTTCGACAGGCAGTCTCGACGCCCATCGTCGCGGATGATTTCTCATCCCACTTATCGCGAAACCGCGTTGATGCGTTGCCGCCGTGCTGCCAGCCATCTCGGAACCTCGAAGCGAGCCCCCACTTAGCGCGGAAGCTTGCTTCGTAGGTCTCCCTATGGACAAACCTGCACGCGCGGGCGGACCCAGCGATAGCCATCCCAATAAGACCGGCCCCGGGTCCAATAACAGGCCGGACGCGGCGCCAAGAGACCGCCGATGACACCGCCGACCACGCCACCAAAATACGCATTGTGATGATGATGGTGATGGTGGTGATGATGATGCCATTGTACGAGTTCGACCCGCGCTGTCGGCCCAGCTTGCGCTCGCGCTGCATCGTCGGCTCTGAGTGCAGTCACCGCGTTCGGAATTGGTTCGAGCAGACCCCTATAGCTGGTCGGTGTGGCAATGGTGCTCTGCTGTAGCGGCGTAGCCTGCGATCCACTCACCGCCGTCAAGGCAGCAGCGGCTCCGAGCAGTGCGGTAATTTTCTTATCCATGTTTTCTCCGTTTCAAATCGCGCCTCTTTGCCCCAGAACTTTAGATCACCGGAATCGCGCCAATCCAAGGCAATGCCACCAAAATTTTATGCGCCGACCATGTAAAGCGCCGTTCCCACTATCCTTACAAGCAACATTGATAAAATGTATAGTTTCGCGCGAAGGAAGGCATGGAACGTGCAAAAACGAAGATGACGGCCGAAGTCAGAGGCCGGCTGAGTGCCAAGCCACCGTGGTGGCATAACCTCGGGGACTTTGCTGAGGACCTCATTCGTGTTGTATTGCATAATTGCTCCAGCAATGCTTCCGGGGGCATTCAGCCGATCGGGTTCGTGCACTGCACCATAACGCGCGAAGCTTGTTGTCCTCCCGCAAAGACCATGACGGCACCCAGGTACGGCCACGAGTTCCGCTCCCTATTGATGCTGCACTGTTGTGCTTGTCGTCCCAAGACGTCGCAGTTCAGTCCAGCACCGAGCTATCCAGCCATTCAATTACAAAGGGCTATAAAGCCAGACATATTCCTGAGGGGCAGCGTTCCCAGGCTCGCGGCAGTCAGTAAGCACCAAATCGGCCAAAACGGAAAACTAATGCACAAGCCTCAGCCACAACAAAGCCTCTTGTCGCTTGCCACTAGTGTCGCCCTTACCATTACTTTGCCTGCGCTCGCCCAAGCAAATGCAAGCAATGAAGATGGCGTTCCCTCGTACAAGATCACCAAGGAAGTGCCTCTTCCTGGTCCGGGCCGCTGGGACTTCGTCAAATACAGCGGCGAAAGCCAGCGGATTTACGTCGCACACGGTGATCGTGTCACGGTTGTCGACGAGCAAACCGGAAAAGTTCGGACAGATCGGCAACCTCCCTGGGGGAACACACGGCATTGCGATTTCACCACAAACCAACCAGGGGTTTACGGACGAAGGTCATCCTGGACTTGCGGTAGCTTTCGACCTCAAGACCCTAAAACAGACCAAAACGATCACCACCGCTGCGGACGCCGACGGCGTACTCTACGAGCCAACAACCAAGAACATCTACGTCGTTAATGGGGACGGCGGGACAGTCTCTGTCATTGATCCAACAAATGACAAGATCGCGACGATCGATATCGGCTCAAAGCTCGAGCCCGCGGTCGCGGATGGCAAGGGCCGTATCTACGTCAATGGCGAGCAAAAGAACGAAATTATCGCCATTGATGCAAAAGAAAATAAGGTGATCGCCCACTGGCCGATGCCAGCCTGTCAAACGCCCCATGGGATCACCATCGACAAGTCTGCAAGACGTCTATTTTCAACCTGCGCCAATAAGGTTCTCATCGTCCTGAACGTCGACATAGGCGCCATCACTGCCACCCTTCCGATCGGCGCGCACAGCGACGGCGCGGCATTCGACCCAATTCGCGAGCTCGTATTCAGCTCGAACGGCGACGGCACTCTTTCGGTGATTAAGGAGCTGTCAGCCGATCATTTCATCCCAACCGAGACGGTACAGACAAAGCCCGGCGCTCGGACGATGTCGATCAATCCGAAGACTGGGCGCATCTTCCTGGTGGCGGCAGACCTTGTCTCAGATCATCCCAATAGCACCAGGACAGGGCGGCGCCCAGTTTATGCTTCCAGTTCTGTGAAGCTTCTATATCTTGATCCGAGCCAGTAGTTCGCCACGCCATACTCTGGTGCATTCCTCATTTCCTCTTGTCCGCTGCCCACGCTTTTTGTTCAACAACGCTGGCTGCAGGAAAGTGCATATTGATCCGCAGGCCAGGCGCGAAGTCTCGTGCCGCCAATACAATCCCATGGATATTTGCCACGGCCTTAACGAGACTGAGCCCAAGACCGCTGCCGCCAACTGATTGACTTTGCGGCATGCGATGAAACCGTTGAAAAATGCGGCCGCGCTCGGCCTCCGGCACGCCCCGGCCGGTGTCGCTGACAAAGGCGGTAATCCGTTCCTGGTCCCGATGTAACCCAACGATAATCACTGTCCCCGGACCTGGGTAGCGGATCGCGTTCTCGATCACGTTTGTGAGCATCTGCGTCAATAGTTCGCGGTCGGAGGATGGTAATATGCGGCGCAATTTCGGCCGTGAGAGCCTGACCGGCGTCTTCCGCAGCCGGCGCAAAGGCCTCGGCAACGACGCCGAATATCTCGCTCAGATCCACGCTCGCGAAGCCTGCGCGCCGTTTGCCGGACTCGATCTGTGCAATGCGCAGGAGGCAGCGAATGTTGTGAGAATATCATCAGCCGCGGCGAGCGATCCTTGACGAGGAGCTCAATAACGAATTGCACGAGCGTGATCGGCTTTATATATCGCAGCGGCCGGGCTCCGCTTTCCGACACCGCGCCAAGATATGGAATGACACATGTACTATGAACTGATTTCGCAGTGCGCGCAGAGCCTGAAGAATCTGGAGACCTGTCTCGACAAGGCGGAGCAGCATGCCGTCGCCAAGAAGTTCGACGTCGGCGTGCTTATGACCAGCCGTCTCGCGCCGGATATGCAGCATTTCATCTATCAGGTCCAAAGCGCTTGCGAGTACGTCAAAGCCGCGGCGGCCTGACTTCTCAGGGCAGACGCCGCCCAAGCACGAGGACAACGAGCGGACGATTGACGAATTGCGCGCGCGCATCCGGAAGACCGTCGCTTTTGTTGAGAGTGTGGAGGAAGGCGCAGTATGCGGATGCGGGCGAGCGCAAGATCAAAGTCTCCTGGGCGCCCGGCAAGGTCATCGCCGGCGAGGACTATCTGCTCGAGATGACAATTCCCAACGTCTTTTTTCACATCGCGATGACCTACGCCATCCTCCGCCACAACGGGGTTGATGTCGGTAAGATGGATTTTCTTGGTCCTATCAGTCTGGTGGACGATTAGATTGGCCTAGGTGAGCCGGCCAAACGGCCGAAACGTAGGGAAGGACCGGGAGGATCGCATCGGGAGAGCAAGGCGCCGATGGGCCGGCCCAGTCCCTGACGCGCTTGGCGCACACCGCCGTCATCCATTCCTGTGAGGTCGGCAGGCCTTCGTAGGTCTGTCCCCCACCGTGGGCGGCGAAGCAGCGGGTCACGCTTAAGCCTCCCGGTCCATATGGCGGTCAGATGTTCCGCAGCGCCTCGACCATGAAGTCTGCGAACACCCGCGCCGCGCGCTTCGTCGTCCGTCCGCCGGCAAAGACGGCGCTTAATTCCATGGTGCCCAAGTCCCAGTCTTCAAGGACACGGACCAGACTGCCTTCGCCGAACTCGCGGCGCAGCGAGCCGCTGGAAGTCATCACGATCCCGATCCCGGCGACGGCGGCGGCGATCGCACCTTCGTTGCCGGCAATCCGCACACGGCCATCCACGCGGACGGATGTGGACGTGCCGCCATTGCGGAAGGACCAGTTCGCGGTCGTGCTGACAGGGCCGATGACGATCACATGGGCCGAAAGGTCTGCCGGCGTGCAAGGCTGACCCGCCTTCATCAGATAAGCCGGTGAGGCAGCAAGGACGCGCGGCCAGGCGCGGATATGCCGGACGGTTGCCGTGGAATCGGCCAAAGGACCGAACCGCAGGGCGACATCGATGCCCTCCGTCACCAGGTCTTGCCGGTGTTCGGCGAGCAGCAGATCGATCTGCAAGGCCGGGTGTCTTTCCAGGAAACCCGGTAGTCGCGGAATGACCTCGCGCACGGCCAGGCTCGATCCGAGGCTCACGCGCAGCACGCCACGCAATTCGCCGGTGCCGCGGACCGCCTGTTCAGCATCTTCCAGTTCGGCCAGCACCGGCTCGATGCGGGCCAGGAAATCGGCGCCGGCGTCGGTGAGCTTCACCGCGCGCGTGTTGCGCACCAGAAGGACCGCCCCGATCCGGCGTTCGAGCCCGGCGATGGTGCGCGAGGCGGTGGATTGAGGAATGCCCAGCTCCCGGCCCGCGGCCGAAAAACTGCCTCTCCTGGCGACCCGCGCGAACAGTCGCAGCGCGAAGAGATGATCATTCATAGCAAAACTGGATAACTCAAACCCAAAACACCTGTCTAGCGGCTCCGATTGGATCAATCCATGTTGATCGGTAGCAAGCTCAAAGGAATGGTGACCATGAACCTCGAACAGATCTTGGCCCGGCTTTCGGCGGCGAACCTGCCGCTTCAGGTCAAGCTCGACCAGCTGCGAACAGAGTTCGAAACCAATATCGCCCCGCCCGATGTGGTCGCCGGCATCCATAAGGCAACGGAGGAGTTGATCGCGAGCGGCGCGGGACAGCGGGCGCTCAAAGCCGGCGACCGGGCGCCTGTATTCGTGCTTCCGGACGGAGACGGCCGCCCCGTCTCTTCCCGCGATCTCTTGCTGCGCGGGCCGCTGGTGGTCACCTTCTATCGCGGCATATGGTGTCCCTACTGCAATTTCGATCTGCAGGCCCTCGAAGCGGCGCGTCCGCTGATCGAAGCCCGCGGCGCGAATCTTATCGCGATCTCGCAGCAGACGCCGGCGAACAGTCGCAAGTCGCAGCGACAGAACGGCCTCGGCTTTCCGATCCTGGTCGATAAGAGCGGCCTGGTCACGGCGCAATTCGGTCTGCGCTGGAGCCTCCCGGACTATCTGCGGGAAATTCATAAGCGGCTCGGCGTCGATCTGACTCAGTTCAACGGCGAGGACAGTTGGACGCTGCCGATGCCGGCGCGGTACGTAATCGGTCCGGACGGCCGGGTTGCTTACGCTGAAATCAATCCTGACTATACCCGCCGGCCCGAACCCTCGGATGTGTTTCCCGTCCTCGACCGATTGAGGTCCGCGCCCCTTGAAGTCCGTGCGGACTTTCGCGAGCACTGACGCGCCGGGTCCTGGAGCGCCGAAATAGGAGCCGGCAATGCGCGTTGCGGCTCTCCATCTGCGCTTCACCACAAGCGTCCAGATGGTGGAACCGGCACAGTCAGAAATCGGGTGGCACTTCGGCCGGCGCCGGAACATCTGCGTCAGTTAGCCGTAGATCAACGGGCGGTCAGGGGAGGCCAAGCCCGGTCCGGTACCAGGAGAACACGATGAAGCGAGAGATCATTCGCGTCGAGCCCCTCTCCACCTATTTGGAGCGGTGGAAGGCGCCGACATCGGCGGTCACCCGGCATGGCGAGACGATCTACGTCTCGGGCTTTCCTCCGTTCGACCCGGCCACGGGCGAGGTCGTCGATGCGCCGATCGAGCGCCAGACCGAACTCGTGCTGGAGCAGATGAAACTGTGCCTGGAAACGGCCGGGTCGTCCTTGCAGAACGTGCTGAAGTGCAACGTTTACTGCACATCTGTTGAGAAATTCGCCGCCGTCAACGCCGTCTACGCCAAGTACTTTCCCAAGGATCCACCGGCGCGGATCTTCGTCAATGTCCCTGCGTGGCCGGGTCATTTCGATATTGAAATCGATTGCATCGCCGCGATCCCATAAGAAACGCAAGGAGTTCCCCATGTTTTCTGTTTTGTTTGAAGTGCAGCCAAAACCCCAGAAGTGGGACGAGTACCTCAACAACGCGAAAATGCTGCGGCCGGAGTTGGAGCGGATCGACGGCTTCGTCGACAATATTCGCTACAAGAGCATGCAACGCGAAGGATGGATATTGTCGCTTTCAGGCTGGCGCGACGAGAAGTCTGTAGTGCGCTGGCGCACGAGCCAGAACCATCACCTCGTCCAGCAGAAGGGCCGCGACGATATCCTCGAAAGCTATCACCTGCGCGTCGGTGAGATCTTTGCCGACAACAAAATCCCCACGGGCATGAACCTCTTGAATCAGCGCAATGATGAGACCGAAGTCGGCGAAGGGACGATGGTGACAATCATCACCGCAACACGTCCTCCGGGTCATCCCAGCAGTGCCGTGGCATGTTCGCAGTTCCTGGGTCTGGACATCTATTCCGGCGACGCCTTGGTCGATTGGGACGTTTACGACGCTGTCCTCGCGCCGGGCGATCTCTGCCTCATGCTGATCTGGAAGGACTGTAGCGCGGTTGCGTTATTTGAGGGCGGTGAACGCATGCTGCTTCCCGACACGCACCGGATCCGTCATGTCCGCGTCGTGCGCGACTACACCATGCTCGATCGGCGTGAAGCGCCGCAATATTATCCGGCGGTCACTCGCGCGACCGACCCGCATCAGCCGTGAGCATTGCTTCGAACCATATAATTGAGCCGGGCCCGGATCGAGCTTCGCAGCGAGGGAAATTCACCGTTCTTCTGACCGCCTCGCTGGTCTCGTCGCTGATCATGCTCAACTCGAATGTCGTCGCGGTCTCGCTGCCGGCGATCGGGCGTTCGCTTGCGGCAAGCTTTACTGCCATCCAATGGGTGATCAGCGCCTATGTCCTGACCTATGCCGCGTTGCTGCTCGCCGCGGGCAGCTATGCCGACCTGCACGGCCGAAGAAAGGCTATGCTGATCGGCTTGGTCGTCTTCGCGGGTGCTTCGGGCGCTTGCGGCATCGCCACAACCTCTCTTGCCCTCAATCTTGCGCGCGGCGTCCAAGGCGTGGGCGGCGCGTTCCTGCTCACGGCGTCCTTGGCCATCATCTCCGCCGAGTTCACCGGCGAGGCGCGCGCGGGCGCCTTCGCCTTCTGGGGCGCGAGCCTTGGGATCGCCTTGGCAACGGGGCCGATCATTGGCGGTGCCATCACCGATGCCTTCGGCTGGCGCTGGATCTTCCTGGTCAACGTGCCGGTCTGCGCGCTCTTGATTGCGGCCACGCTGAGATTCATTGCGGAATCGCGCGACCCAGCCGCCAAGCAACTCGATTTCACCGGCATCGTGACGTTCAGCCTCGGCCTTGGCCTGCTGGTCTGGGCGCTCATCGACGGTAACGATGACGGCTGGTTGTCCATCGGCATCGTGCTGCGTCTGACGGCCGCGCTCGCGTTGTTCGCGGTCTTTTTGTTGGCCGAACTGCGCCGACCACGGCCGATGGTCGACCTCGCCCTATTCCGCCGCCGCACACTTGTCGGAGCGGTGCTGGCGATGATCGGCTACGGCGCCGGCGCCCAGGTTATGGTTTTCTTTCTGCCGTCATTCTTGCAGAACGCCTACGGCTACGAGCCGCTCGCCGCCGGTGTTGCGATGCTGCCGTTCGCAGCGCCCATGGTGCTGGCCCCACGTCTGACCTCCAGTCTCGCGCGGCGCTATTCCGGCCGCGCGCTCCTGACTTTGGGCCTCGCCATCACCGCCGCGGGCGATCTGCTGTTCTGGGCGATTGCCCATGCACAGCTTAGTTACAGCGCCTTCGTGGTGGCCATGCTCGTGGCCGGCAGCGGAGCGGGGCTGCTCAACGGCCAGACCGTGAAGGTTCTGGGCGGCGCAGTCCCGCAGGACCGTGCCGGGATGGCCTCGGGACTCGCCAGCACGACACGATTCATCGGCATTTTGATCAGTGTCGCCGGCATGGGCGCGGTCTTGTCGCTGGTCGTGCGTCGAACTTTTGATACCGCGGCCATCAAGGTGGGCCTCAATCCGGCGACCGCGATCGCCGCAGCCAAGCGCGTCACCGCCGGCGACCTGTCCGCTACGCTGGGCACCTTCCCAGCAGAGATGCGCAGCGCGCTTCATGCCGCAGGCCAAGCCTCCTTCGCCGACGGGTTTGCCGCGGCGAGCTTGCTCGCGGCCGCCGTCGCCTTGGCGGCTGCGCTCCTCACGCTTTGGCTAGTTGGCGCAGAGGACACGGCACCGTCGCGGGCGGAGACAAAACGCCCCTGCAAGTTCATCGACTGCCGGGATCCGTTATGAAATCGGCCGCCGTCAAAGCTGTGCTTTCCCGGCCGAAAATCGAGAGCCGGTTGGCTCTCGCGGATCCCGGCCCTCGGGCGCGTGATGGATGCGGTCGTCGCACGGATCGGGCCGCAGCGTATCGCCCCGTCGCGCACACCGCCGTTCGAGGCGCTGCTGCGCGCCATCGTCTACCAGAGCGTTTCGGGGAAGGCGGCCGCGTCAATCTTCGCCCGCGTCAAGGAAAACGCAGGCGGGCCGCTCACGCCGGCCACGAATTCTCGCGCTGTCGCCGACCGTCTTGAGAGCGGCAGGTCTTTCAAGCGCGAAGGCGCAGGCCATTCGCAATCTCGCAGCGTGGTTCAGATCCCACCGCAAGCTCGCGGAAGTCTTGCCGACGCTCGCCGACGACAAGATCGTCGAGACGCTCAGCGCTGTTGCCGGCATCGGCCTTTGGACGGTCAACGTGTTCCTGATCTTCAACCTCGGCCGGCTCGATGTCATGCCTGCCGCCGACCTCGGCATCCGGCGTGGCGTGCAACTGACCGACGGACTGCGCGCGATCGCGACACCAAAGCAGGTTCTCGACCGATCGATGGCGTGGCGGCCCTACCGAAGTATCGCATCGATCTATCTGTGGCAGGCCGCAAAGCTCAAGCTCGGACCGAACGATCTCAACCAAGGAGAAGAACGATGATCATCGTCCATCATCTCGATGACTCCCGCTCGCAACGGATTCTGTGGCTTTTGGAAGAAATCGGCGTTCCCTATGAAATAAAGCACCACAAACGTGATCCCAGGACACGGCTCGCGCCGCCCGCACTCAAAGAAATCCACCCTCTCGGCAAATCGCCGGTGATCGAAGACAACGGCCGCGTGATCGCAGAGTCCGGCGCGATCATCGATTATCTTCTGCGCCGCTACGGCGACGGACGCTTGCAGCCTTCTCCGTCGAGCGCGGCCTATGACGCGTATGTGCATTGGCTGCATTACGCCGAAGGATCGGCAATGCCGGCGCTGATCGTCAGGATCAATGTTGCCCGGCTGGGTGAGGCCGCCGCCGCGGCGCTGCCGCGCCTTGATCAAGAGATTGCCCTTCAGCTCGATTACATCAACGGCGCCCTCGAAGGCCACGACTACCTTCTCGGGAAGGATTTTACAGCGGCCGACATCCAATTGAGTTTTGTCGGCGAGCTGGCGGCCGCACGCTTCGGCATCGCTGGCTACCCGAACATCGCAAGTTGGGTGAAACGGTTCCAGGCACGGCCTGCGTATCGCGCCGCCCTCGCCCGCGGTGGCGCGTACAGTTTTGCCGCTTGAGGCATCATTCGACTTGAAGCAACCAGGTGGAGCGGAGTCCGGTCCGCTGCGACACAAAGACGGAGACAATCATGGCGCTTCGCGACGCCCTCGCCGGCCTGTACAGCCGGTTCGAGGCCGATCAACACCGGGAACGTTACGCAGCGGCTGCGCACCTCATAGCCGATGAAGAGAAGAGACGGGTGCGCAAGGTCGGCGATGAAGCCCCCGGATTTGACCTCAAGGACCCGGACTTCGGAAGCGTGACCTCCTCCGAACTCTTGCGGCAAGGGCCTCTGATCGTGAACTTCTATCGCGGACTATGGTGCTCCTACTGTCAGCGCGACCTGCTCGGCCTCGAGCAGATCATGCCCGAGATCGACAAGGCCAAAGCCTCCGTCGTCGCCATCACACACAGCATGGAGAAAACGGTGCGAGAGCGGCTGAGACAAACGATCAACCTGGGTTTCCCGATCGTCGATGATATGGATGGCACAGTCGCCCAGCAGTTCGGCATTCGCTGGCCTGTCGAGGACGCCCATCTGATTGAAACCGCGCTGGGGACGGACTTACCCTTATCGCGGGGCCTTGGCCCCTGGATTCTACCGATGCAGGCGCGTTACGTGATTGGGCAAGACGGCATCATCGCCTACGCGAACATTGCCGGCGACTATGACCAACGCTCAGAGCCGGCGAGCGTCTTCCGGTGCTTTTCAAACTTTCACGTGGTCAGAAATCGCGCGGTAAACAAGCGCGTCTCAGAGGTTCAGTGAGATTGCCTTGAGCGACTACGACCCGGATACCGCCGCCTTCCGGCTCGAGGGAATTGGAGCCGAGGATGATCACATTCTGGGGGAGCGATCATCCCGTTAGACCTGTGGCCGCGGCTGCGCGACATTTCAAGTGCTCGGCGGCCGCCGACCGCGTGTGCAGGAAAACAGGCCGAGATTTTGGATTGGCGCGCGCGTGTGCGAGTTGTGGGGTTTTAGCCCCATCATATTCGCCCTATGGCGGCACAGTATTGGCCGCCCATCAGCCCGATGGTCGAACCGTTTTTGGCCGGCGAACGCGGGAACGGCGGGAAATCCAGGCGAGCGCCAAAATCAGCGTTCGTAAGGATGCGAGTCTTTAGACCCAGCGGCCTGAAACAGCCCCGCCATTGTGATGGTGAGGTTCAGCTTGGCGGCTGAATTGTCCGCCGAGCATCCTCATTATTCGAACTAAGCGGCTCCCTCTAGCTTATGTTCTTTGACATATCGGGGATGTAGGCCGTGAAATCCAGAGCCGAAGAGTACGAAGCCAAAGCCGTCGAGTGCGAGCGCGCCGCAGCGGCCACAAACGACTCCGTTGTCCGAGAAAGCTATCTTGACCTCGTGCGACAATGGCGTGACTTGGCGAGGGAGGCCGAGCGCCATCACTATTAGGTCGCCTCAGTTTGGGATGAGCCCTTTTGTCTGAAATCCAACATAAAGCTTGACTCGTCCTCACCCCAAGCCGAGGCTCAAGCCATCACCGTTCGATCATGGCATCCGGTGACTGAGAGAAGTTCGTAGTCCTCTCGCCTTAGAGCGAAGAGGCACGCATCGTGCCCGATTATCGGCTTTACACGCTTGCAGAGGGCAATCGCATTACTGCCCCGCCAACCGTAATTGACTGCAAGAACGACCATGACGCTATCGCGCAAGCCCGTCAGTCGATCAGTGGTAACGACATTGAAGTTTGGGTCGGCGCTCGCTGCGTGATGCGAATTAGGGGCCTAGAGCGCACATGGACAGAGCGTCATGACGAGGCTTGCCGCCATGCCGCCAATGGCCGCCAGGTCATCGACCGTCAGCGGGATCTTATTAAGCGGCAAAAGGCATTCGGTGCCGATACAACCAAGTCCGAAGCACTGCTGGCCACATTCGAACAGTCACAAGCGATATTTGAGAGTGATGTAGCGCGCATCCGCCAAGAGCGCGAATAGGCCGGCGCAGGGCATCGGCGAACGCAACGTGAAAGCCAGTTACCTGACTGGGTCGTCCTTCCGACCGTTCGCGGGATGATCACCAATCGTTTCACTGCAGACGGCGAAGAAAGCCGAGCATGAGCAAGTATTTTTTCGATCTTCACGGACTTCCATTATCCGTCCCATGTCTAACGGCCGCTTCAGTTGCGGATTTCGCGGCGGCGAACGAAACGGGAAGCGTTTTGGAGCCGACTGTGTCCGGTAACCGGAATGTTGGGAACGAAGCCGGTTGACCGTGGTTGATGGCAGGACGCGGTCTGACACCCCCCAGCCCCTCATCCCCATTGGGCCGCGTTTAAAGCCCCGCTCCCCGGCGGGGCTTACCTTTTGTGTAGCTAGGTCACTATCCAATACGCGGAGCTTCAGCGCAGTAACAGCAGCCTCCAAGTACAGCCCAGCCAAACCTATTGGTCGGAGTTTGCGAACAGCTCTTTACTTCTCGATCAGCGCCCTGATTCGTGCCGCCATCGCTTCGACTCGAAATGGCTTCGCTATCACCGACATTCCCGGCCCCAGATGACCTTTGCCGACCACCGCGTTCTCCGCGTAACCCGTGATAAAAAGGACTTTCAGGTCCGGACGGTGCACACGAGCCGCATCGGCCATCTGCCGGCCATTCATGCCGCCCGGCAGTCCCACATCGGTTATCAGCAAATCGATGCGGACATCCGATTCCAAATTCTTGAGGCCAGTGGCGCTGTCAGCAGCCTCAAGCGACGAGTATCCTAGTTCGGCTAAGGTGTCGGTCAGAAGCATTCGAATCGTCGACTCATCGTCGACAACCAGGACGGTTTCGCCTTGGTCGGAACGAGGCCGAAAAGCTACCTCCACACTCGTTGCGTCATCATCTACTGGTCCCTGGTGGCGAGGAAGATAGATGCAAACGGTGGTGCCTTGCCCGAGTTCGGAGTAGATGCGCACTTGTCCGCCAGACTGTTGAGCGAACCCGTAGATCATGGAAAGCCCAAGGCCCGTGCCTTGTCCCAACGGCTTGGTTGTGAAGAAAGGCTCGAATGCCCGGCTGATGGTCTCCGCGGACATCCCCGATCCAGTGTCGGTCACGCAGAGTGAGAGATACTGGCCTTCAGGGACCCCCTGTTGCCGTGCCGCATGTTCGTCGAGCCACTTGTTGGCAGTCTCGATGGTGATCTGGCCCCCGTCGGGCATCGCGTCCCGGGCATTGAGACAAACGTTGAGAAGGGCGTTCTCAAGTTGCGAAGGGTCGACCAGCGCTGGCCAAAGCCCCGAGACGCCGACCACCTCGACGCGAACAGCCGGTCCCACCGTCCGCTGGATCATGTCCAGCATTCCCGCGATCAAACGATTTACGTCGGTCGACTTCGGAGCCAAATTCTGACGGCGCGAGAAGGCGAGCAAACGGTGCGTAAGCGCGGCCGCGCGCCTGGTTGCGCCCTGGGCTGCTGCGATGTAGCGATCCACGTCCTGGTGGCGTCCCTGCTGAATGCGGGTATGCATCAGCTCCAACGAGCCTGAAATACCGGCCAGCAGGTTGTTGAAGTCGTGAGCCAGGCCTCCTGTGAGTTGACCGACGGCCTCCATTTTCTGTGACTGGCGGAACTGCGCCTCGGCGTTGGCGAGGGCTTGCGCCTGCTCGATCTCTTGGGTCACGTCGCGTCCGGTCGCCGTGATGAAACCTTCGCTTGAGCGTGTGGCCCAGCTGATCCAACGATAGCTGCTGTCGCGATGCCGGCAGCGATTGTCGAAGCGCTCGTGGCTTCTGCCTTCTGCCAGAATCTTTCACACGTTGGACCGTGTGGTCCAAATCGTCAGGGTGGACAAAGTCGAAAAGCGAGAAGCCCACGAGTTCATTCTCGTGCCAGCCGAGAATTTCGGTCCAAGCCGGATTAACGGCGGTTATCTTGCCGTCGAATGTGCACCGGAGCATGAGATCGCGCGTGAGTTGCCATAACGCGTTGCGATCCGCGGTGCGCTCCGCCACCCTCTGTTCGAGAGTTTTGCTCAGCTCACGCAGTGCCGCCTGGGCCTTGTCGCGCGCGGCGATCTCGTCCGTGAGTTGCCGCGTCCGCTCAACGACGCGTTCTTCCAATGCTCCCGTGAGCTCCTGCAGCTCCCCAAGAAGCGTGCTATTTTCAAGCGAGATAACCGCCTGCGCGGCCAACACCTGCACAACTTCGACAAGTTCGTTCGTGAACGCGCCCGTCAGTGCGTTGTTTTCCAGATAGAGCAAGCCGACCACGGTTCCCTGCTTGGACAGCGGCACGCAGAGCACCGATCGCACCTCACGTAGCTGTACAACAGGATCGCCTGCGAAGATGCCGGCCGTTGCGGCGTCGGAGAGCAGAAGAACTTCCTTTGTCCTGATCGCATAGCGAAGGACGGCCGAAGAGAGGTCGGGGCATTGCGTGAGCGGCACCTCCAGTAGAGATACTGAAAATTCTTCCGTCGCTTCAATCCGCGCGCGCACCGTAAGCAGACCATTGGTGGCAAGCACCAACGCGCCCCTCTGCGCGCCGGCGACTTCGACGACAACGCGCAAGATCTGTTCGAAGAGCCTATCGGGCAGCGTTTCGGCCGAGATCGCTTGCGAAGCCTTGATCAGGGCCATTGCATCAATTGGACTCCCCTGGAGCTCAGCCGTTAAATCAGGAGCGAAGCAATGAGGATATCTCCTTTCAAGGGCGGACACCTTCACTGTCGCGCCCCACTGCCGATAGCGATCCCGCGCCAACCGGAAATGTACAGCGGCAAACTCTGGCTCATGTTCGCCGAGCAGAAAACGCGCGCGAAGCTCATGCGCGAGCGCTTCATCCTGGATGAACCGCTGACGTTCGGCCGCATCGATCGCGGCCCGATAAAGAATCGACGCCTCGCCAGGCTTTCGATCCAGCCTTGCAATCTCGGCGCCTACAAGCGATACCTTGTGCGCGAAGTTCTGGGGGCAGTGCCCGGCCCAGTTGACCAGCTTGCCGTGCAGGGTGCGCAATTGATCCAGTGACGACGAGAGTTGGCTGGGAAACGAAGTCGCGGCTGCGGCCGTGGCCAGGGCGGTATAGAAAACGTGCTCGGCCGATGTGATCATGCCGAGAATGCCCTTGAGAATGCGTCTCTCGGCTTCACGCGAACAATTGAGGGCGCTCTCATAGTCGCCCACAAGGTAGGCCGTCTGCAGTTTCGCTACCCAGTAATGCCCAAGCGCGGTTTCGTGTCTGCCGGCGTCCTCCAGGAAGTGCGCTTCGACAAATTCCTCATCGTCAAAGACATCCGGTCTGGAGGTCGCGCCGGTCAGTGCGCGCGCAATTTGCCGGTGCACAAGGGCCATCTCGACGCTGGTCCTGTTCTTCTGCGTTATCGCAAAATCCAGGGCGACCGCCGCCTCCTCAAGCAGATCATTCAACGGCATTCCCGAAGGCAGGGCGTTTATAAGAAATGCGTTCAGGCTGAAGGCAGCAAAGGCGGTTTCACCGGACTCCACGCCGGCCCGAAAGCCTTCCTTCAGCAGCGGCAGGCCGTCGTGCAAAGGCGCCTTCCAATGGTGGACCAGTACCCCGTAGACCTCCAGCGTCCTGCATTCCTCGGCGCGATTGCCAAAACGATGCGCCAACGCCAACGCCAGCTTGCCGAAGGCATAGCCGACATCATATTGACCGGTCAGGGCGTTATGAATGCCGCCATAGAGCACAAACGCAAAAGCGGAATAAGGCGATGGCCCATGCATGAGCGAGAGGTTCACAGCCCGGGCAAAAAGAAAGGGCAGTACCTCCGCGCCACTGAAGTAGGCTGGCGCACCAAGGAGCGCCAACAGGTGCATGCTGGCGCGGATATCTGCGTCCTCTACGTCCGGCTCTTCGACGAGATCCTCAATCTTTCGTTCGCCGAGATTCTTCATGACCGCCGCAGCTTCGGCTACGATCGCGTCGGCAAGGCCGTCTTGCGGCCACTCTAGCCCAAAAACGGAAAGCCCTTCCCGTCCCCAGCGTAGGGCGCGCGGCCAATCGCTTGCGACCGTCGCAGCCAGCACGCGCAGCCCGTAGAGATCCGCCTTGGCCGCTTTGGAATGCGCGTGTTCGAGAGTTGCTTCCACCAGTTCTTCAGCCGTCGCATGCTCGCCTGCCAGATAGGCGCTTTCGGCGAGCTCGCGATGAATTGTGAAGGTGACTTCCGGCCGGCTATCCCAAGCTTGCTCGCCGAGGTGGCGCTTGGCCACCGTGAGATACTCGAACGCGGCTCGATATGCTGCGGACGCTTTAGCCTTCCGCCCAGCGGCGAGGTTCAGATCAACAAGCGAGCGACGTTCCGCGCCGTCGACATCATGTGCTTCCCCCAGGTCATACTGATCGACAATCTCGAATAAGTTCTCGTAGAGGTCGTCGCCTGCCAGGATGAGCAGCCGATGGCCGATAGCATGGTGGAGCGCTTGCCGACTTTGTTCGCTCAGCAGGCCGTAGGCCGCCTGTTGCACGCGATCGTGGGCAAACTGGAGTACTGTTTGAATCGGCCCCAAGCTCTCATCTAGGACGCCTGAGTGGCGGGACGGCTTGTCTGTATCGTGGATCGGAATCAACAATCCGTCTTCGATTGCTGGCCAAAGCTGCTCGATCACGGTTGTCCGGGAGAGATCAGCCAATTCGGCGAGTGTGCCGAGGTCGAAGTGATGCCCGATACAGGCGCCCATTTCCAGAAGTCGCCCTGCCTCCGTGGGCAGCCGATCAATGGCCAGCACCATCAGGTCGAGCACGTTGTCCGATATCGGAGCACGCTCGATTTCCGATTCATCCCAGGTCCAGCGATGGGAATCAGAAAGGAAGCGAAAGAGGCCCTGAGCATGCATCAGGTGAAGTAAGCGCCGGACGAAGAACGGATTGCCAGCCGACTTTCGAATGATGAGGTCGGCCAAGAACTGCATTCGCGCGGCTTGTTCGCCAAAGGTATCGGCGGCGAGCTGCGCGACAGCACCCGAGCCCAGCGGTTTCAAGTGAACCGTGTAAATGTTACATCCTGTGTCCCGCAACCCTAAAAGGGAGAGCCCCAAGGGATGGGAAGGACCGACCTCGTTGTCGCGATAGGCGGCAATCAGGAGCAGGTGGTGGCTGGCGGCGTCACTCACCCACTGTTCGAAGATTGCAACGATGCTGCATCGACCCATTGCAGGTCGTCCAAGAAAAGTACAAGCGGGTGTTCGGGCTGGGCGAAAACGCGCAAAAACCGCGTGAGCATCACGTGGAAGCGGTTCCGTGCTTCGACCGGACCAACCTCCAAAACCGGTGGCTGTGGACCGAGGATGCTCTCAAGCTCTGGCGCGATGACGACCAGAAGCTGTCCATTCGGCGCCACCGCGTCCTCAATTTGCTCACGCCATCTCATCAGAGATGTTTCGGACTCCATGAGCAATTGCCGTATGAGGCTCCGAAGCGCTTGCGCTAGGCCTGAGAACGGGACGCTGCGCTGAAGCTGATCGAACTTGCCCGCGGCATAATATCCGTGACAAGCAGCAACCGATGGGCGGAGGCGTTCCACAAGGGCCGACTTCCCAATTCCGGGACCACCAGTGACGAGTACGAATTCCCGCCCTCCCGCGCAGGTTCTCGCGAACGCGTCGGCAAGAGATTGCAGTTCCTCGTCGCGGCCATAGAGTTTGTCGGGGATGCTCAGCCCGCGCGGGACCTCGCGGGAGGCAAGCGGAAACGGCTCAATGGTTGTCGATCGCAGCCATTGTTTTTCGGCTTCGCGCAGATCATCCGCCAGCGCGTTGGCGGACTGGTAGCGCTGCTCTGGCTCCTTTTCGAGCAATTTGAGCACAATGCGCGATAGAGTGAGCGGCACTTGCGAATTTATTTCATGCGGCGGCCGGGCTCGGCGCGCGATCTGAGCATGGGCTAGCGCGACGGCGTCGCCTTCGGCGAAGGGCGGCGTGCCGGCCAACATCTCGTAGAACGTGGCACCTAGCGAGTAGAGATCCGCTCGCCAATCAATTGACCGACCCGTGCGGCCGGTCTGCTCTGGCGACATGTAGAGGAGAGTTCCTTCGAGCTGCTTGGAATTGGGGCTTTCCATGGCCAGAGTTGGCAAAGTCCTGGCGATTGCGAAATCGCAAAGGGTTGCGACCTTACTTTCCGAATTCCAGACGATGTTGCCGGGATGGATGTCACGGTGAATGATTCGGACAACGTGCAACCGCGCAACTGCGTCCGCGAGTTGAACCGCGATGTTCAGGAAGTCCGCAATCGAAAGGCGTCGCGAACGAATAAGTGCTGCAAGGTTTGTTTCTCCGGCATCCTCCATCAAGAGTGCCAGGCAGTTTCCCGCAGGGGCCACCCCGTGCACCCTGATGATACCAGGTAGCTTGAGTTCGCGGAGGAGTTCGTATTCATGGCGCACGGACGCGACTGCGCCTTCTCTCGGCAGTTCCGCCGAACTCGCCTTCACCACGATGGGAGTGTCTGAGATGCGACCGCGGTACAGCTTATGCCGAAACCCCGAATGAATTCGGTCGAGCTTCGATAGGTCGGCAACCAGCCCGGAGATGGCGAAATGGTCACCGACCTGTCCGTCATCATTCATCGTGGTTCCTGCCCAGCGCTCGGAACACGCGCAGTGAGGTCCGCACGGTCACCATAGCCAAACCTTCCCGCGCCCGCGAGAATGTTGATTCTTACGCAAAGTGCAAGCGGCACGAGTGCCTGATCCACGGTCACAAGTGTGCACAAAGAACAATGGCGGTGCACCCGTGGAGGGAACTGCACCGAGCGCCTAGGCTATTGTGGAGGCATCCTATTTCTATTGTGCGGTTTTGTCGCTACCCACATTTATCCCCACCATTTGGAGAAACTTTGAGGCACTACGTGGCACGGTGGAGAGATAATGATCGCTTTGTACACAAAGCCCCATTACCACCAATCCCCCGATGTCAGCTTCCGAGGGCAAAGCGAACACCGCTTGAACGTAGGTCGATGTCGCCTAATGACCCCATCTGGGACATTAGTGAGTTGCTCAAAGGCTGCGCCGAACCTGCGACGTCTGCCCCTATTTCATCTCGGCAGCTATTTGTTCGCGAGCTCGATGCCAGCATTCATCCGCTTTGCCTTCTGGCGCCCCGTCCGTCTGCCAAAGCTCATAAGCCTTCTCCCGAATACGCTGCTCATGGTCGGCACTAGCCTGATGGTCGGATGTCGCTTCGCTTGCCATAGTCTCACTCCTAAGTCTCTTTGGTCGTAGCAGTGCCGTGGTCTAAGTCGACAACAGATTTTGCCAAACCCGCCTCATGAAGCAATCTATCGCGGCGGCGCGTGGGGCTGCGCTCGCCAGTCTTTGCCAGTTCAATGATGCCGGACGGCAATCACTTCTTTTGCTGAGCTGCCGTCCCGCAGGTTGAGTGCTTTGCAGATGTCATCAAGCGCCATCGACATTGAAGTAATGTCGGGGTCGAAAACACTGTCTGGTTCTCGCAAAAACGGCAGGATGGTTGCCATGGGCAAGCTCCGTTCTCCATGCTTCCGCCGGGCGTTGATATTAGGGCACCTCACCATGCCGAACACCCGTCTGCGCGGCGGTCGATGCACGATCTAGGCTAGTCAGCGATGCGGAAATTAAATCACATCCATCGAACGAATGAGCGACGGCGGCTGATCGAATGCCCGGATGCGTACCTTTGTCGGTCTTGAGGTTCGACGACCAACTCGAACCCGGCCTGGCTCCTGCAACTGTGCGCGGCGCAGCGTCCTATTGGATTGGATTGTCATGGATCACTGACTACTTGCCGATCGCAGCAATGGGGAAGGAGATTTTTGCGATAAGTCCCGCACGCTGCCAGTCGTAGTCGACTGTTCCTTGGAACTGGTCAACCATCCGTCGCACCAGTTCGCCGCCGAAACCGTGACCGCGGACTGCTTCCTCAATTATTGGGCCATGACTTTCTTTCCACTCGAATTGCAAACTGTCCTCTCTGCGGCGCCACACAATCCTAACGCGGCCCTCTTCAAGCTTTAAGGAGCCGTATTTAGCTGCATTCGTCACCAGTTCGTTGAAAATAAGGGCGATGGCGTTGGAAGCTCGCTCGCCGCACCGGAGGGTCGCACCTTCGATGGAGAAACGCCGCGCGCCTTCGGCAGAAAAATGCTCATGCGGCTCGGCGATCTTTTCGATGAGTTCTCTGAGGTCGGAGGTAGGCGCGGACACGCCTACCTCACCAAACTCCCGGCGAACGAGCGCATGCGCATCGGCCAGGGCGTGCAAACGGCCGGACAAAAGAGCCGACATCTCCTTTGGGGTCGTCGCGTTCCTTTCGGTAAAGCGGATCATGCCATCGGCGACCACGAACAGGTTTTTGATCCGGTGGGTCATTTCGCGAGTTCAGAATGCTTTGTTCCTCAAACGCCTTTTGGAGTTTTTCTTCCGTGCGCAGCATACGAATGGCGATAGCCACAAACGAGGCAAGCTCCGTCATGGCGCGAGCATGCTCGCGGTGAAAGTGTCCTTCTTTATCGGAGACAATCCACAATGTCCCGGTCGGTTCTTTGCTCTCGATATGGAGGGGGACCAACAGGACTTCCGGCAACTCGACGTCGCACGCGGCAATCCAGTCATAGCCGCGCTCGGAGTACGCGGTCAGGACGGGTGCGTCCATATCGAGGACGACGCCGCAAGGACTGAAATTTCTAGGTGTGGTCGAGCCCGTGAAGCGCGCGAGCGTGCCGGTGAGGTGATGCCAGCGAAAAACGCCGGGCGCGGGGTTTTCTTCGTAGAGGCTCAAGCCCGCCGAAACGCCTTCCGCCATCTCCATCGCCAGGCTGACGAACTTGGAAAGGACCTGGGCCGGATCGTCGGCCATCAGGGCGGCGATCTCCTGCAGCGCCTTTTTTTCCCGTAGGACGTCAATTTTTCCCGGCCGCCGGTAAAGCTCCTCGGTGATAAAGACATCCGGTATCGTGGGTGCAATGGCGCGAAGCATAGCCACTCCTTAGAAGGCCGAGCTTCTTTCAAAATTGAACCGAATGATTTGAGCCATCGGGCGCACTCCTGTTGCCTTCAAGGCGGGAGCGCAACGCGGTCTCTCAGGCATCGACGCCTTGGCGCAGGGCCGCAGCCGATGATGTTCTACGGTACGCTTACGTACGGGGGGAGTTGAGGATCAAATTGGTGAAGTGGAGCGTCATACCCCCGGAACGGCGCGGCTGCCCAGGCCATAGCGGGTGGCCTTATTCGAGAATCCAATAGCTATTTGGCCTTTGAGGGCATAACTGTCGATCAACGCTTGCAGCGACCTTCGGGCGCAGGCGTTTGAGAGACCGTGATGCGCTCTTGCCCCTCCAAGGGATAGAGCGATGCCCACGAAAAAATTCCCTCCCTCTTCATTGCCATCCCGAAATAAGGTTCTGGCGGCACTATCTCAAGCTGATCTCGCATCGTTGCAACCGCACCTCAGGTTGGTGCCTTTGCCAGTCTCTAAAGACATTGAGCGCCCCTACCGACGAATTGAGAGCGTCTATTTTTAGAGGAGGGTGTCGCATCGGTTGTCGCGGTACAGCCGGACGGAAGGCGTGCCGAAGTTGGTCTCATCGGCTGCGAAGGGATGACCGGAGCTGCCGTAGTGATGGGCAGCGGTCAATAGAGCCGGTTCCGGAAATCTGAACAGGGCGATAAGTGGAGTTTCTGCCTGACGGCGGGCAAGATTGGCCCGCGAATCAGGAGAGACCATGAGCAGACGACCGCGCCGGAACCACACACCGGCTTTCAAGGCGAAGGTGGCGCTTGCCGCCATCAAGGGCGATCGGACGCTGGCCCAGCTGGCCGAGCAGTTCGACGTCCACCCCAATCAGATCACGGCATGGAAAGCGCAGCTTCGAGGTCGGCGCTGCCGATGTGTTCGGTCCGGGCGGCGGACGCGCCGCACGCAGCCGAGCGTCGATGTGAAGTCGCTGCACGCCAAGATCGGCGAGCTGACGCTGGAGAACGATTTTTTAGAAGGAGCGCTCACCAAGGCGGGATTGCTGAGCGCAAAGCGATGATCGACCGTGAGCACGATCTGCCGATCACCAAGCAGGCGGAGGTTCTGAAGATCAGCCGTGGCAGCGTCTATTACCTGCCGCGGCCGGTATCGGCCGCCGACCTCGCGATCATGCGGCGGCTCGACCGGCTGCATCTGGAGTACCCCTTCGCCGGTTCGCGTATGTTGCGAGGCCTGCTGGCTTGCCGAGGGGTGCAAGATCGGCCGCCGGCATGTGAAGACGCTGATGCGGCGGATGGGGATAGAGGCGCTCTATCGCCGTCCGCGCACCACCAAGCCCGAGCCCGGCCACAAGATCTATCCGTATCTGCTGCGCGGCATGGAGATCACGCGGCCGAACCAGGTCTGGGCGATGGACATCACCTACATCCCGATGGCGCGCGGCTTCGTCTATCTCGCCGTCGTGCTCGACTGGGCGACCCGTCGGGTGCTGTCGTGGCGGCTGTCGATCACGATGGAGGCGGCCTTCTGCGTCGAGACGCTGGAGGATGCCTTGGCGCGTCACGGCAAGCCGGACATCTTCAACACCGACCAGGGCTCGCAGTTCACCGGCGCGGCCTTCACCGGCGTGCTCGCCGGCAACGGCATCGCCATCAGCATGGACGGCAAAGGGGCTTGGCGGGACAACGTGTTCGTCGAGCGGCTGTGGCGCAGCGTCAAATACGAGGAGGTGTATCTGCGAGCCTACGACAGCGTCGGCGAGGCCCGCGCTTCGATCGGCCGTTATCTCGACTTTTACAATGGCCGACGACCACATTCGAGCCTTGACGGCACGACACCCGATCAAGCCTACTTCCAACCGCTGCCGCTCCGCTTGGCGGCCTAACCCCGGCAGAGGCTCCACTTATCGACGCGGAAAATCTGTTCAGACAACCGGGACCACTTCACAATCACCACATTCCACCTTTATGCAGGTCGCTGGAGCAGGGCAGCAAATATCGGCCAGCGAACTGAGGAAGGCGATGGGCAGTAGCGCTTCCATGCGCGGATTATTCCTAAAGTTTGTTCAAGTCTTGATGATACAGACGGCTCATACGGCGGCTGCTAACGCCCTGACGCATATCAATCAACGTCTGGCGCGATGGATTTTGATGGCCCACGACCGGGCCAGGCTCGAAACGCCGCCGCTGACGCATGAATTCCTCTCGCTCATGTTGGGGATTAGGCGCGCCGGGGTCACCGAGGCATTGCAAGAACTGAAGCGACAAAAGCTAATCGAAATGAGTTCGGGACAAAATAATCTTGCGAGATCGTAAGGGCATGGCGCGGATCGCCTTGGGCTCCTACGGCGTTCCCGAGAGCGAGTATGGGCGTCTTATCGGATAAGCGACTGAACTTCTGCTAATGGCAGGCACAAACCGCAGGCATCGATGTCCGCTTTCATGGCGGCTTTTACCGATAGCGAACATTCATCCGCTCGCAACTACCCCCTTAAGCGCTCGCACTTCTCGTCCTTGGTGGTTGGATGATGCGCTGTAAATTTGCCTCTGACCGCAAAATCGAAGTCGCGGCTGAATTCCATTGCAGTCGTGATCCCGAATGCATTGAAAGCAGCGATTTTTCGGTCCGCCGCTACCCAGAATCGATAGGCCCGGCGTTACGCGGCCAAAGAGGCGTCAACGCTTCCCATGGCTTCCCGAAGCGCGCTAAAGCAGGCCGCGTCGATTGCCGTGCCGACCATGTCCGACATCGTAGCAAATGCCTTGGCGACCGGCATTGCCGCTCGATAGGGCCGCTCGGCAGTGAGGGCGTCAAAAATATCCGCCGTCGTGATGATTCGGGTTTCGAGGGCAATTTGATCGCCCTTAATCCCACGCGGATAGCCCTTACCGTCAAGCCGCTCATGATGCGCCCCGGCAATGACCGCAAGTTCGCTGAACGCCGCTATACGCGACAGGATCGTCTCGGTGTGCGCCGCGTGCATTTGCATCGCGGTCCACTCGTCCGGGTCAAGCTTGCCCGGCTTGTCGAGGATGGAGTTGCTCACGCCTAATTTGCCGATGTCATGCAGTAACGCCGCACGCTTGAGCCATCTGCGCTGCGCCGGCGAAAGCTCCATTTGCTTTGCGATCAGGTCGGTAAACAGCGTAACGCGATCGCTATGTCCGCTGGTATAGGGGCTTTTGGAATCGATGACCTGCGCAAACGCGGCGGCGATATCGTCGAGATAATCCTCATCGACAATCGAGCTGCTTTGCGCGGGATCAAGCTGGAAAATTGCCTGTTGCAAGTCCTCCGAACGTAGCCCCTCCCAAAACTCGGGCAGCGCTGCCACCTTTTCGAACGCGGAAGCCAATTGGGGGTCGAACCAGGTTCCGGTGCGGTGTTGAATCTCGCGCTTCGCGGCATCTATGCCGTTGGCGACCTGGAACACATCGACGATTTGCGCCAGCAGCGCGATGCGAGAGTAAATCGGAATTTCTTCGCCACCCAAACATAGCGGCATGCCGCCGCCATCCCAGTGTTCGTCGAGGTTTCGAATGCCCTGTGCTACGGCCTCGGAGAAACGCATTTTCCGTGCGATCTCCGCGCCGCGATCGCAGCGCGTTTCCATCAATTCCTGCGCGATTTTTCCGCCGTTCTGAAAGATGTGAACCAAGGCGCGAAAACGCTCCGCAAGCCCGGCTTTCATTCCCGTATGCGACAGAACGAAGCGAAGGACCTGGGGCAGGCTACCGTTCACCGTCATGAAGTCGTGTTTGAACGCGATGTCGTCGGCCATGTAGAGCTGACAAATCCGCGCGGCATTGCTGCTGCAGCCGAGGTCCTTCAGCAACAGCGTGTAGTAAAGCTCCCGTATTTGCGAGGCGTTGAGACCAACCTCCCAACCGATATGAATTCCGATCCAGCAGCAGCGAACGCAGTGTCCGACCGGCTGGCCTTCGACCATATCCAAGGCGTGGCTGAGCGCACCGAGAAGTTCGGCAAGGTAAATTTTTGGCAAATGAACCGATTGGACCCGCAAAACGGCCATCGCGCAGATTTCCCTGAAGATTCTCGACCGGGCGCGGTCGTAGAAATTAAATCCGGATTTCCGTTGCCAAGCTAATCACAATCGAATTAACGATGGATGTCACCATTGTTCGACCTATGGCGCCGTGGGGCGGCCGCCAATCCACACAGGGCCGCTTTCGGTAGGCTAACGCCGACCGGTTAGATGCCGGCATACCATTCATAGCCCCGATCGGCCCAGTAACTGCCATGGCCGACTGCAATGTCCCGAAAGCTCTCTACCGCCTCGATCCTCATAATGTACTTCGCCATCTTATAGCCAAGCTGACGTTCGACGCGCACCCGCAGCGGGGCGCCATAGGGAACGCCGAGCGGCTTGCCATTCATGTCGTAGGCCAGAATCGTTTGCGGATGAAAGCATCGAACAGATCGATGCTCTCATAGTATTGGTTCGATCCGTCGAGCGACTGGCCGAGACTGTCGGCGCAAAAGAACATGATATATTTGGCATTAGGTTGAGGCCCGCCGCTTCAAGACAGTGCTGAGCGGAACGCCGGTCCACTGGCCGATGCAACTCCAGCCCTCGACGCAGTCATGACGCGTGATCTGGGTCCGCGATGGCATGGCGCGAAGGTCGTCGAGAGACAGGTGCAAGGGATTGTCGACGAGGCCGCCGACCTCGAAGCTGCCAGTCATTGAAGCCCGATGAGCCAAGTTCTTTATAGGCGGGAGGTCGGAAGGTCGGTCGATCCGTTGGCCTTGAAATGCATGAGATATCGGAAGCCTTGGGAAACTCCCAGCCAGGGATTGCCGCGGTGATAAAAGCCGTTGCGCTTTCGGTCAGGGCTTCCGCGCTGTCGAAGACTTTTAGCACGTCGGGGTTCTGCGAAAACAGATCGCAGCCGGCGAGCGGAACGCGCCAGAATCGCCGCCGCGCCGTCAATGACGCGCCGCCGGTCAAACCGCTTGGCCATGAGGACGTGTCTCGCGGTTTGACTGCATACCAGCCGGTGATCATCGAGCGAATGTTGTTCCAGGACGCCTGACAGCAGCACCATCGCCACATGAATGATGACGAAACCAACGACCGTGAATGCGCCGATGAAGTGGATCGTGCGGGCGGTTTGGCGGCCGCCGAGCAAACCGAGGTCAAAAACGGAAACGCGAAGTCCATGCCCGGCGACATCGTCAAGCCGGTCGAGAATGATCAGCGGCAGCGACCACAAAGCAAAAACAGATAACGACAGCCGTTGCAGAACATTATAGCGCTTGGCTTTTTCGCCGCGCGGAAACCGCAGCCGCGCATGATCGGCGATCGATTGCCGACGTGCCGGAGTTGCGCGCGGACGGGATAAGGTCGAGCCATACATGCCCGCTTGCGATGCTGTAAATCAAATAGAACAGTCCGTCGAAGACCAGGAGCCAGGCGAAAAAAAATGCCAGCGCCTTCCCGTGGCCAGAGTCCTGATAGCCCGGGAGCGTGGCCATGACGGAAATGCGCACTCTCGTTGTCGATGGCCGGAAAGTCCCAAGAAGCCGGTGGTGTTGAACGAGTGCCCGAAGATGTTGGTAATGCCGATCTGCCGGCCGTGCTGTTGCTCCGACCCGATGGCAAGGATGGGATCGGCGAAGTCGGACGCGTGCCCGAGATACATATCCGGACGGGCATCGAAAATTTGCAGTCCGCTCAGCAGCATGATCGCCACGCATACGACGCCTATCCAGTGGGCCAATCTGACGATTACCGGGTGACGGTAGACGAGAACGTTATGAATTCCAGTATGCCCAGGAGCGTCGTTCTGGTCCGGGGCTCGGTGTTGTCCACGGCAGGCGCGTTCCTGATTGGCAATGTGGTTGGGGGAAACCCGCCAAGAGGCGGCGGGTTCCCGGCATTGCAGAGTGTTAGGTCGGCGTCATGACCGAGTTGATGACCTGAATGACGCCGTTCGACTGCGGCGACCCTTTCGCCAAGGGAGCCCGCCTGGAATCGCGATCGTTCCTTAATTCGGCATCAACACTTTGTTGACGACCATGATGACGCCGTTGCTCTGAATGACATTGGAGGTTGTCACGTCTGCCGTGCCGCCCTTTTCGTCGGTGACCATCAGGTCCTTGCCGCTACCGGTGACGGTAAGCGTGCCGCCTTCCACCGTCTTGAGCTCAGCCTTGCCGTCGCCCTTCTTGATGTCGCGGTCGAGGACTTCAGAGGTGAGCTTGCCCGGGACGACGTGATAGGTCAGAATCTTATCGAGCGTCTTTTTGTTATCGGGCTTCAGCAGATTATCCACCGTTCCGGCCGGCAAGGCAGCGAACGCCTCGTTCGTCGGGGCAAATACGGTGAAGGGCCCGCGTCCTTCGAGCGTCTTGACCAGGCCGCCGGCCTTGACCGCGGCGACCAGGGTGGTGTGATCCTTGGAATTCACGGCGTTCTGGACGATGTTTTTGTTGGCGTACATCGCTGCGCCGCCGACCATCGGATCGGCCGCAAAAGCGGGTCCGGCGAATGCGAATGCCGCGACCGCGGTCGCTGTCAACAATTTGATCTTACTCATGAGTGTTCTAGTCCCTTTGCATCGCCACGGACGTCGGCCATTCCTCCGCCAGCGTGGTGCATACCCGCGGTTACGCCAAGGAGCGCCGAATGGATCATTCGAAGGCTAAAAAGAAAGAACACCGCCGAAAATTCGCGGCTACGGCGCCGCGAGCTAAAAGTTTCGTCATCACGATTTAATGATCGTTTTTTTTATCGCCATGCTCGAAACGAGCGCGCTGGAAAAAGTCTTGGCGTCGTCGGACATCCGCGGCCTCGTCATGCAATGAGGCGCGTGGCGCTGTGCCACTGCGACGAAAGCGTTTCTTGGCGATTGGCTTCAGCTGGGTTACGGTGCGCGCCCGCGGTGTGATGGAATTCTGTGTTGCGGCCGGTCCAAGCCGAACCGCAGGCCGCCGCATGTGATCCACAAGCGTGTTCGGAGCGTATGGCAGCTTTGATCGGCGCAACCGACGACAATGTTCGCCAAAAGGGTACTCTGTGTCCTATCTCAAGGCTTACATCGGCGCTTTGATCGTCTTTGGCGCGATCGATGCGACTTGGCTCAGCACGATGGGGCCTATCGTCTATCGGCCGGCGCTTGCGGAGATTCTTGCGCCAAACCTGCGCGTCGCCCCGGCGATCGCCTTCTATTTGATGTATCCCGTTGGGATCGTGGTTTTTGCCATAACGCCTGCATTGCGGTCGGGATCGACCGCCAGCGCGTTCATGCTTGCTTTGCTGTTCGGCGCAATCGCCTACGCGACCTACGATTTGACTAACTACGCAATCCTGCGCGACTTGGACGTTGCAGATCACGATACTCGATATCGGCTACGGGGCTTTGACCAGCGGCGTTGCCGCGATAGCCGGCCTTCTTTTGGTTCGCTTCACCACGCGCTGACCCTATTTCCGTTCCGGCCCGACCGGAGCGAGCCGATAATGGCTCACGCCCCATTCCTCGCCGCCGGCGTGACCGAACAGGCCCGTCGTCGCCAGGAAGAACAGCCGCCAGCGGCGCATGCCACAGCCGCGCATCGCGCCGTAGACATCGCTTGAGGACGTCGAGAATGGCGTCGGCGTTGCCGGTCGAAGTTCTTGAGCCAGTCCTGCGCGGTGCGCTGGTAGTGCCGGCCGTTCCAGCGCCATTCGGCCTCGACCGTGAAACAATCCGGGAATTGCCGGATCAGCCCGTGGCTCGGCATGATTCCGCCGGTGAAATAATGCTGCGCGATCCAGTCGTCCTTGTCGTCCGCGGAGAACCGATACGACGCGTGCCGGTTGCTGAAGACATGGATGAACATGCGTCCGTCCGGCTCGAGGCAATCGCGCATCCGCTGCAACAGCGGCCGCCAGTTGGCCATGTGCTCGAACATTTCGACGGAAACCACGCGGTCGAACCGGCCGGCGGCTCGAAGTCGTTCATGTCCGCGGTGACGACTTCCAGATTGGAGAGCGCCCGCGCTCGCGCCACGCCGGCTGATGGAAGTCGCGCTGCGAATGCGAGTTCGAGACCGACGTGATCCGCGCCGACGGATAATGCTCTGCGCCATCCACAACGACAGCGATCCCCAGCCGCAGCCGAGCTCGAGGATGCGTTGGCCGTCGGCAAGCATGGCGTGCTCGGCGGTGACCGCAAGCGCGCGTTCCTCCGCCGCTGCGAGGTCGTCGACCCCGTCATCATAGAGGCAGCACGAGTATTTGCGCTGCGGTCCCAGCACGAGGGCGAAGAACTCAGGCGGAATCTCGTAGTGCTGGGCGTTGGCTGCGTCGACGTGCATCGCGATTGGATAGGCCGCCATCTCGTCGGCGAAGCGCGCGGTCGGCGTCGGGCGCTGGCGTGCGGCAAGCTTGCGCCGTGTTCGCGCCGACGAGACAGTCGATCGCCGCCTGGCGTCACGCTGTCGGGCCACGGCAGGCTTTCGCCAACGCCAATCATCGCTTGCAAGATGCGCATGCAGCTCGGCCCCTCAAATCGTTCGCGGCGGTGCCGGGAAAAACGCGTTGGTGCGGGCCTGATAGGCGCGAAATTCTTCGCCCCGGCGCTCCAGCATGTGCTCCTCCAGCGGCGGAATGCCGGAAACATGCACCAGCAGCCAATACATGCAGATCGGCCCCGCAAGCGCGATCCAACCCCACGGGTAGCCGCCGGTAAGATCGATCGCGAGCAGCGGATAGGCGAGCCAGCCGAGCCACTCGAAGAAATAGTTCGGATGCCGCGACCATCCCCACAGGCCGACATCGCAGACCCGGGTGCGGTTTGCGGAATCGGCGCGGAAACGGCGAAGCTGGGTATCGGCAACGGCCTCGCCGGCGATCGCCGATGATGAGAACGAGCACGCCGAGAATGATCCTGGAGGCGCAGTCCCGGCAGCGGATTCCACGCCGCCAGCACCATCGACAGCGCCAGGGGAATGCTGACAAGCGCCTGCTTCTGCAGCAGCAGGAACATCCGGTGCGAAGCGCTCGGCGCCCCAGTCGCGCGACCAATTTGGCGTAGCGCGGATCATCGGTAATGCCGTTGGTGCGATGCGCGATGTGCAGGCCGAGCCGCAGCGACCAGGCGACGATCAGACATGCGACCAGCGACTGCCGCGGCGTCATGCCGCACGGACGCCAAGGGCGTCACCGCGCCGACGCAGCCCACCGCCCCCAGCCCGAAGGTCCAGACAGTGTCGACCCAGCCGGAATTGCGTGTGCTGCGCCAGACCAGCCAGGCGCCCGCCATGATCGCCGACAGAGCCGCCGATACGGCGACGACGATGAGCAAAAATTGCAACGCCGTCACGACGCGGCCTCGCCGTATGCGGCGCGCTGCGGCGTTGCTGGAGCGTCGTCGTGATGAACGCCGTCGACGTCGTGCAGCACCGGAGCCAGGAAACGCAGCGGCCGCGCGAACGCGCCGATGATGCTGAGGTGGCCGACCGCAGGATAGATGATTGACTGTCGGCCTCATCGCCGGCCGCGCGAAGCCGCGCGGCAAGACGCGCTGGCATTGCCGGGGTCGACGGTTCGTCATGCGCGCCGTCACCAGCAGCGCCGGCGGCGCGCCGCGCGAGACATGCGAGATCGGCTGGGTCGCCGGCTCGTCGGCGCCGCCGAAGATCACTTTCAAGCGTGTCGTCGTGCAGCGGCAGGAAATCATAGGGCCCGGAAATGCCGATCAGATCCGGCAATATCCCGATCGGGCGCGAGGCCGACGTTTTGCAGCCAGCGGCCGTCGAGCGCCAGCATCGCCGCAATATAGGCGCCCGCCGAGTGCCCCATGACGAAGAGCTTTTCAGGATCGCCGCCGAATCGGGCCGCATTGTCCTTTGCCCAGCGCACGGCGTCGCGCGCCGTCTTCAGAAAGTCCGGGATAGCGAACCTCGGGATAGACGCGATAGTCCGGGACGACGGTGACGTAGCCGCGCCGCGCCAGCGCGGCGGCCACGAACAGATACGTTCCTTGTTGCCGCTCTGCCACGAGCCGCCATAGAAGAACACGACAACCGGCGCGGCGGTGGCGGCGCTCGGGCGATAGACGTCGAGCGTGCGCCGCGGACCGTCGCCGTAGGCGAGCGAACGCGTGACCTCGATGCCGGCGCCGCGGCGAGAAAATTCAACGGCGCCGCCGGCGAACATGCCGGTCAAAAGAGCGTTGCCAGCACGCTGGCGTACCGCTAGTCGCCGAGCGTGCGGCAGAGTGCCGACGACTGCTTGCCACCTGCGCCGAACGATGAGGGTCGCAAGACGCATCATGGCCGTCCGTCAGAGACGGATAAGCGGTTGGAGCAGCCGCCCATCCAGCTCTGAAGCTCGATGCTGCCCTTGCAGCGCCACCAGACAAATGCAGGGCACGCTGATCCTCGACCGACAGGATTGTGTTCGACGGTCTCATCGGCCTCGTCGAAGTCGCCGGGCCCGAAACGGCCGAGGTCATGGCGGAACGCGCCTTCAAACACGCAGGTCCATTCCGTGCCGGTGTGGCGGTGCCGCGGCAACCGCGATTCCCGGCGCCGCCTTCAGCATGAAGACACGGCATCCGTCTTCGGAGCTGACGGTCACCGGCCGCCATTGCACGCCGCGCCCGATCCAGCGCCACGCGCCCAGACTCGTATTGCGCAAGCGGCGCAGGAAGACGGTGCCGTGGCCGCGCGTCGAGCCATCGGGCCGGTCGCCTCGCGGGCGGCTCGAGCGTCGCCATCGCGCGCTCCAATGCGCCGGCACGTCATGTCGGCAGGCTCGAGGTCGTCGAGCAAGCCGCCGCCGACCTGTTCGAACGCCTGCACCGCATTGCGGCATTCCGCGCAAAGCGACAGATGCGTGGCGACCACCAAGGCCGCGCGGCTTCGTCGAGGTGCCGCGATGCGAAGGCCGCCAAGGTCGTATCGCTTGGATGATGGGTGATGGTCATGACAGGTCACCGAGCAGAGTTGCGCAGACGGCTCATGGCGAGGCGGAGCCGCGATTTGACCGTTCCGAGCGGCAGATCGAGCGTTCTGGCGATATCGCCGTGAGCGCGGCCTTCGAAAAATGAAAGTTGCAGACACGCGGACTTGCTCCTCCGGCAATTTGCTGAGCGCGCCGCGAACGCGCTCGTCGCGCTCCGCCGCGTCGAAGGCTGCATCCGGGCGCTCCGGCTCCTCGGGCTCGACAGTTTCGTACAGCGCATAGAGCTTTGCCCGCTTGTCGTGGCGCAAGCGATCGACCCGCAGATTGCGCGCGATCGTATAAATCCAGGCCGAAGCGCTGGCGCGCGTCGGGATCGAAATAAGCGGCCTTGCGCCAAACCGTGAGCAGCGCCTCCTGGGCGAAATCCTCGCGCAGCATCCGCGCTCGCGCCCGTGCGCATCAGCATGGTCTTGATCCGCGGGGCGTAGAACGCGAACAAGGCCGCAAACGCCGCGCGATCCTGCCGCGCCGCGATCGGCCATAATCCAATCGGCCGCGCTGTTGCCTCGATCGCGGCTTCGTCATCATCGCGCATGACCGCTCCGTGTCGGACACGCCCGATGCCGAGATCCCGGCCAGCGCGGAGGGCATTGCGGCCAAATTCCTGGAAGCTCGCTACCTGCATACCCGCCGATACGGCCGGAAGCGGCCTTTGGATCAATCGGCCGTGCCCCATGGTGATCCAACCCACGCCGGCGAACGGCCCGTAACTTCGGTGAAGTAACTTGGCGCGGAACACGACGCTGGACTCGGCGCCGGAGACGGGCTTGGACGATGCAGGATGTACCGGCAAACCGAAAAAACATAGCGGTGATCGGCACCGGCATTTCCGGCATGTCGGCGGCCTGGCTGCTCAGTCAACGCCACAACGTCACCGTCTACGAATGCGGCCGTCGCGTCGGCGGCCATTCCAATACCGTTACGGTGCCGAGTGGCGAAAGGTCCCGATCGCGGTCGATACCGGCTTCATCGTCTATAACGAGCAGACCTATCCCAATCTGACGCGCTCTGTTCGCGCCATCTCGACGTGCCGACGCAAGCGTCCGGACATGTCGTTTGCTGTATCGCCTGGCCGGCGGCGAGCTGGAATATTCGGGCGGCAACCTCTCCGGCTTGTTCGCCGAAAAGCGCAATCTGTTGCGGCCGCGCTTCTGGTCGATGCTGCGCGACCTGCAGCGCTTCTATCGCGAGGCGCCGCGCGACCTCGCGCTGCTCGAGCAATTCCATACTACCCTCGGCGATTATCTCGATGCCGGCGCTTATGGCGCGGCGTTCAGGCGCGACCACCTGCTGCCGATGGCGGCGGCGATCTGGTCGGCGCCAACCGAGCGCGATTCTCAACTATCCGGCCGCATCGTTCATCCGCTTCCAGGACAGTCACGGCCTGCTTCAGGCTGCGCAATCGGCCGCAATGGCGCACCGTCGACGGCGGCAGCCGCGCCTATGTCGAACGCCTGACGCGATCCTATTCGGATCGAATCCGGCTTTCGGCGGCGGTCACCGGCCGTGCAAAGCAGCGAAGACGAACGCGTCAACGTCCGCGATCGCACGCGGACAGCGTCGAAACCTTCGACCATGTCGTGATCGCCACCCATGCCGACCAGGCGTTGGCGCTGCTGGCCGATCCGACGCGCGCAGGAGCGGCGGCTGCTCGGCGCCTTCCGCTACAGCCGCAACGTCGCGGTGCTGCATGCCGATCCGGCATTGATGCCGAAGCGGCGCGCGGTGTGGTCGAGCTGGAACCATATCGGGCCATGACAGCGACGACGACAAGCAGGCGTGTCCGACGGTCACCTATTGGATGAATCGCCTGCAGAACATTCCCGTCGACACGCCGCTGTTCGTCACGCTCAATCCGCGCGCAAGCGCCGCGTGACGAACTGCACAGCGAGATCTACGAGCATCCGTTGTTCGATTCGGCGGCGATTACCGCGCAGCGGCAGCTTTGGTCGCTGCAGGGCCGCCGCAACACCTGGTTCTGCGGCGCCTATTTCGGCGCCGGCTTTCATGAGGACGGCCTGCAGGCCGGCCTCGCCGTCGCCGAGGCGCTCGGCGGCGTGCGGCGGCCGTGGACGGTGGCGAACGAATCCGGCCGCATCGTCGTTGATCCTGAGCCATGCTCCGTGCCGATTTCGCGCGTATCGGCACGCGGAGCTGGCCGCATGAGCTTCCGGTCAGCGCTCTATGTCGGCTCGGTCATGCACCGGCGCCTGCGCCCGCGCCGCCACCGGCTGCGCTATCGCGTGTTCTGGCTGCTGCTCGACCTCGACGAGATCGACGACTGTCGCGAAGCTTGCGGCTGTTCTCGCGCAACCGCTTCAACGTCGTTGAGCTTCCATGACGCCGATCATGGCGACGGCAGCGACCGGCCGTTGCGCGGCCAGGTCGAGCAGTCATCTTGCGCGAAGCCGGCATCGAGACTGCATGGCGGGCGCGATCCAGCTGCTCTGCATGCCGCGGATGTTCGGCTACGGCTTCAATCCGCTGAGCATCTATTTCTGCTACCGACGCGACGGCTCGCTTGCGGCCATTCTCTACGAAGTCCACAACACATTCGGCCAGCGCCACTGCTATTTGATTCCGGTCGATGACCGGGCGCCGGCCGGTCGATCGAGCAGCGGTGCGAGAAGGCTTTTACGTTTCGCCGTTCATGGACATGGACATGACCTACGCTTTTCGGGTCGCGCTGCCGGGCGAACGCGTCGCGGTCGCGATCCGCACTGGCGACAAGGACGGCTTGATGCTGCATCGCCGCCCTGATTGGCGACGCGGTGCGTTGACGGATGCGGCGTTGCTGCGCGTCCTCGTCACCCATCCGCTGCTGACGCTGAAGGTTATCGGCGCCATCCACTGGCATGCGCTGCGAATGCTGCTCAAAGGGATTCCGGCTGCGTTCGCGGCCCATTCCGCCAGCTATACCAGTGACTATCGTCGACGCCAAGGGTCGGCTGCCATGACGCTTTCAAGCTCGTCGTTTCCGCTCGCGATCCCGGTCCAAGAACGCGCGCGCGTCCGGGCATACTCTGCTCGTTTGCTGGATCAGGCGCTGCCTGCGCTGCAGGCCGGGCGATTGCAAATCGTCCTGCCGAACGGCGACGCGATCGATCGCAGTGGCGATCATCCGGGCCGGAGGCCGGTATCGCTGCGGCGGTGGCGTGGCTTGTGGCGGATGCTTGATGGACGGGGAAAACGGCTTCAGCAATGGCTATCTCGACGGCGACTGGTCGACGCCGGAGCTGAGCCAACTGCTGGAATTGGGCATGCGCAATGAGAGCGGCCTTGACGCCGCAGGCGAAGAGCTGGCTGGTTCGAGCCTCGCGAGCAATCGAATGCTGCACTGTCTGTCGCGCCAACACGCGGCGCGGCAGCCGGCGCAACATCGCCGCCCATTACGATCTCGGCAACGATTTCTTCCTGCCTTGGCTCGACGCCGGAATGAACTATTCGTCGGCGCTCTACGCCGACGGCGAGACTCTCGAAGCAGGCGCAAGATCAGGAAGCTCGATCGCGCGGCTTCTCTGCTCGATGCTCAAGCGGCGGCGAACGGGTGCTGGAGATCGGCTGCGGATGGGGCGCGCTTGGCCGAACGGCTTATTCGCCGCCATGGCTGCAACTGTCCGGCGTAACGCTGTCGACGGAGCAACTCGCCTACGCGCAGGCGCGCCTTGCCGGTGCAATCGAGACGCGGACGCGCTGATCTGCGTTTGATGGATTATCGCGATATCGTGGGCCGTTACGACCGCATCGCCTCGATCGAAATGATCGAGGCGGTCGGCGAACGCTATTGGCCGGTCTATTTCGCCAAGCTTCGCGCGTCACTTCGCAATGGCGGCATCGCGGTGCTTCAGGCTATCACCATCGACGAGCGCCGCTTTGCCGGCTATCGCAAGCACCCAGATTTCATTCAGCGCTATATTTTCCCCGGCGGCCAGCTGCCAACCGCCTCGATCATCGAACGGGAAGCGGCGCGCGCTGGCCTGAAGCTGGTCCACTGGGAATCATTCGGCGACAGCTATGCCAAAACATTGCGCGAGTGGCGCGAGCAGATTCCTTCTGGCATGGCCGATCATCGAGCCGCTGGGATTCAATGAGCGCTTCCGGCGCACGTGGGAGTATTATCTTACGTATTGCGAGATCGGATTTCGTTTCGGTGTCGTTCAAGTGGGCTTCTTCAAGTTCGTCGGTTAGATGCTGTTGATGGCACCTCGGCAACACGACACGATGGAGTGCAATGCATGATGGACGAAATCGTGCCTCCCTCAGCAGCGGCCCGCCTCCGCAATCACGACGGATTGCGTAGCGCTCTGGGCTGGATCATGGCAGCCTTCTATGGGACAGCCGGCATCGCCCATCTGTCGGCGCCTGACAAGTTTCTGCTTATAATGCCGGATTCGGTGCCCCTTCCAACCGACGTCATCGTCGTGACCGGGCTCTGCGAGATTGCTGGCAGCGTGGCCCTGCTTACCAAGCGCTGGCGGCGCTTGGCCGGCATCATGCTCGCCGTTTACGCCGTATGCGTGTTTCCAGCGAACATAAAGCACGCTTTCGAACACATTAACGTTCCGCCCGTGCCCAACAGCTGGTGGTATCATGGGCCACGACTGGCGTTTCAGCCGGTGCTTGTTTGGTGGGCGCTGTTTTGCACCGGGGTCATCGACTGGCCGTTTTTCTCCAGTCGAAATAAGTCGTGACCTCAACAGGCGGCAATCGGAGAACGGCGTCTTGGCGCGTTGCCGGCGCGTCGCCTGGGAAGGTCAAGCTGCCGTGCCACCGCCAGAGAAGGTCCGGCTGACACCTTCACGTTCTTTCTTGTTGATCCGAATCGTTGCCCCATTCGCCCCAGCGACATGGCCCGCTAGAATATAACTGGCCCCCCGGCTGGGTGGCTGTGGCGCGAGGATCGGCACTTACACTCGCCCAGACGAACCAAATCTCTGATACGGCCGCCTCTTTTACAGACGACGGAAGTCCGCAGTCCGCACCGTGGACCATCATCGTGGCCTACGCAATGCCTCGACGGGGCGTGGCCGTATGTCGACCTGCTGTCGATGATGGGATACGCCCTGCACGTGCGAGCAGCCCCACACGATGACAGCAAAAAAAAGGTGTGGATGACGAAAATTTGTATCTGCCAACATCAGGGAGTGAAAGGCTCCGCCTTGCCACCAGCATCGGCCGCGCTTCGTGCGGAATTCCCGCGGTCACGGGCCGGGCGCCCAGGACATCATCGGTAAACGACCCGCGCGATCGAATTGCTTTTGATTGATGGCCTCCCGAGTTCGTCGGCCTGTACTGTCTGGCGCGCCGGTCAGAATAAAACTACGAAACATATATGTTATTGAAATTACGGTCTGATTCCAAATGATCGTCCCTGCAGGTATAGTATTGCTGAGATTGCCTCGTTCGGAACGTAGCGGGCGCAGGTTCAAATCCTGCCACTCCCACGGGCTCTCTTCTTGAAATCGCGCGAAAATTTCAAAATCGGTTTCGACCGTATCTTGCGCCGCCAATGAAACGATGTCGGCAGCGCTCTACAATTTCGGCGAGCGGATTCTCCCAAACAGGAGGAATTCCGTGCCGGCGCTCGGTGAAATCATTGCGGAGAGCGCGGCCCGTCGTCTGGATTTGGGTCATCGATGATCCGGACAGGTCGGTTCCAGATCGCCAGCACGACGCAGCCTTCGTCACTGTTGATCGCGTGGCGCGTGCCTGGCGCGCTGAGCATCAGCGCGCCTTCGGCGTGGCGCGTGACACCGTCGGACTGCGCCCCCGACAGGACAAAGATGTGCTCCCAGCCGGGATGTTCGTGCAGCGGCACGCTGGCGCCCGCCTCGTAGCGCAAGAGCGCCGCCGCCGGGCCGTTTTCGCCGGTGCGGTAAAGCCAGTGAATCTGCACGCCGGGCCGGAATGCCTGCCAGACGATATCGCTCCAATCCTTGCGTCCGATGAGGCCGGCAAGAGCGATCGATTGCGACATGTCATGCCTCCGGCGATACGAGCGCGGCAATAACCTCCTCGGCGCGCGCCGTCCAGCCGACGATTGCACCCTGCGCGCGCACCATCGCCAAGGTCGCCGCCTTGAACTCTGGAAAATAGCTCTCCGTCGCATCCTCGACCAGGAGACAATCGTAGCCGCGATCGTTGGCTTCGCGCATTGTCGTCTGCACACAGACCTCGGTGGTCACGCCGCAAATGAGCAAATGCGAAATGCTGCGCGCCGCCAATATCTCGGCGAGCGGCGTCGCGTAGAACGCCCCTTTGCCCGGCTTGTCGATGACGATTTCGCCCCGAGCAGGAGCGAGCGCGGCGACGATATCGGCGCCGGGTTCGCCGGCCACCAAGATGCGCCCCATCGGTCCGGCATCCCCGATCCGCAGCATCGAGTTGCCGCGCAGCCGCTTCGCCGGCGGACAATCGGACAGATCTGGCCGATGCGCCTCGCGTGTATGAATAACCGTCAAGCCGTTGCGGCGTGCCGCATCGAGCATGCGCCGTGCCGGCACCACAGCGGCGGCGAGCTTCGACACGTCGTTGCCGAGCGCCGCGCCGAAGCCGCCCGGCTCGAGAAAATCACGCTGCATGTCGATGACGATCAGCGCCGTCGCCACGCGCGGGAAGTAGATAGGGAAAGGGTTGCGCGGCGGCGACGGCGGGCACGGCAGCCTCAATGCCCGGCCATGTGGCGGCCGATCTCGACGAGGTCGGCGCGATCGGCGTCGTCTCGTAGACGATACGGCCGTCGGACATGACGACGACGCGATCGGAAAGCTCGAGCAATTCGTCGAGATCTTCGCTCACCAGCAGGACGGCGGTACCCCGATTGCGCGCCGCCATGATCTGCGCATGGATGTCGGCCACGGCCGCGAAATCGAGGCCGAAGACGGGATTGGCCGCAATCAGCACGTCGACGTCGCTCGACGAGTTCGCGCGCGAGGACGGCGCGCTGGACGTTGCCGCCCGACAGCGTGCCGATCGGCGCATCGGGCGAGGACGTTTTGACACGATACCGCGCGATCAGTCTTTCGGCTGAGCGACGAAACGCGCCGCGGTTCAGCCAACAGCCCCTTGGCGTAAGGCGCCTGGTCGAAATCGGCGGAACGCCAGGTTCTCGGCGACGCTCATGCGCGGAATGCAGGCATTGCGCAGCGGCTCTTCCGGCAAAAGCGGCGACGCGGTGGCGCAGCATTTCGGCGCGTCTGGCGCGATAGCGCTCGCCTTGGATACGAATCTCGCCGCTTGCTGGCGTCGCGTTGGCCGGCGAGAACCTGACGAGTTCGCTCTGACCATTGCCCGAGACGCCGGCAATACCGACGATCTCGCCGGCGCGGACGTCGAGGTCACGCCGCGCACCGCGGGCAAACCGTCATCGTCGTCGGCCGCGATGGCGTCGAGCTCGAGACGCGGCGCGCCGATCACCTCGCACGCTCGCGGCGGCCCATCGGCGCGGATCTCCTGATCACCGATCATCATGCGCGCCATCTCGCTGGACGTAAGTCGCCGACCGTGGCGCCGCCGCCGACATGCTTGCCGCGGCGCAGCACCGAGACTTGGTCGGCGAACGCCATCACCTCGCGGAATTTATGCGTGATGATCAGCACGGTAATGCGCCCCGCTGCGCCATGTCGCGCATCATGCCGAGCACTTCGTCGGCCTCGTCCGGGGTCAGCACCGAGGTCGGCTCGTCCAGGATGAGGAAGCGGCGCTTCGAGATAAAGCTGCTTGAGGATTTCCGCTTTCTGCTTCTCGCCGGCCGCAAGACGCCGAGACCGGGCAGTCGAGCGGCACGCGTGAACGGCATGGTGCCCAGGAACTCGCCAAGCGCTGTCGCGTTCGCGCGGTCCAGTCGATCACCACCGGTACATCGGCGCGCGCCATGACGAGGTTCTCCGCGACAGTCATGTGCGGCACAAGCGTGAAGTGCTGATAGACCATGCCGATGCCGAGCGCGTGCGCGTGCGCGCGGGCTGGCGATGTCGACCTCGCGCGCGTCGACCAACGATGAGCCTCCGTCGGGCCTGATAAGAGCCCATGATGCATTTGACGAGGGTGATCTTGCCGGCGCCGTTCTCGCCGAGCAGCGCATGGAACGCTGCCGGGCGCGACCTTGATCGAGACGTCATCGAGCGCGACGAAGACGCCGAAGCGCTTGGTCGATGCGCGACCGTCTCGACGCCGATGGCGCTCTCGCTCGGCGTGGCATCTGCCGGCGGCGAGCGATTCGTATCCGCTCATGCGAGGCCTGATCAAGCACGCCATCGGCACCGCGCCGAACACGCCGCCCTGCATCTTGACCATCTTGATCGGCGTGATCGTGATTGCCTTTGTCGGTCGCGCCACAGCAATCCTCGAGCAACAGGCATTCGAAGCCGCGGTCATTGGCTTCGCGCATCGTCGTATGGACGCAGACATCGGTGGTGATACCGGTCAGCACGAAGTTGGCGATGCCGCGCGTGCGCAAAACAAGTTCGAGATCGGTGGCGCAGAACGAGCCTTTGCCGGGCTTGTCGATGATCGGCTCGCCGGGCAAAGGCGCGAGTTCGGGAATGATCTCCCAGCCCTTTTCGCCGCGTACGAGGATGCGGCCGCAGGGACCGGGATCGCCGATGCCGGCGCCGATGCGCCGCGACCGCCAGCGCTTATTTTCCGGCAGATCGGCAAGATCGGCGCGATGCCCTTCGCGCGTGTGGATGACATGCCAGCCTTTGGCGCGCACGGTTTCGAGCAGCGCGCTGGATTGGTGCGATCGGCGCGCGCGTCAGCGACAGGTCGTAGCCCATCTTGTCGACATAACCGCCGTTGCCGCAGAAATCTGTCTGCATGTCGATCACGATCAGCGCGGTATTCTCGGGCCGCAGATCGCCGTTATAGGGCCACGGATAGGGGTCTGCGGCGACGTACGAAGCGTGGATGCCATCGACAAGCTTCCTCAACGCGTGATGCTGAGTTCGGACGGCGCGCCGGTCGAGGCGTGCGCTCCGGAGACACGTCAGAACATGATGAACAGGGTCAGGAAATAGGGCGCGGCATTGAACAGGTAATAGCCGGCGGTGACGCCGACCGACTGCAGCGCTGGGCCGAGCGCACTGGCACCGCCGAACAAGAGTGAAGCGTAAAGGCAATTCATCGGGCTCCAGCGCGCGAAGATCACCAGCGCGACTGCCGTGATGCCTTGGCCGCTCGACAGACCCTCGCTCCAGCTTCCCGGGTAATAGAGCGACAGAAACGAGCCGCCGACGCCGGCGAGAAAGCCGCCGGCGGCCGTCGCCGCAAAGCGAACGAAATTGATGGAATAGCCCATCGCCCGCGCCGCATCGGCGGAATCGCCGACCATGCGCACGATCATGCCCCAGCGCGTCGAGCGCAGCGCCCAAAGGATCAGCGGCGCCAGTGCCGCGCCGACAACAAACAATGCGTTGATGCGTAGCGCGTCCCGCACCGCGGCGATCTGGCTCCACGCGCCGAACGTCGATTGCCGGAAGGGTCGGCGCCTGCGGCTGGATGAGCGGCTTGCCGAGATAGAAAGCGAGACCGGTGCCGAACAGCATCAGCGCGATGCCGACGGCGATGTCGTTGACGCGCGGCAGGCTGCACAGCCCGGCATGAAGCGCTCCGAACAGCGATCCGGCGATGCCGGCGACGAGAACGCCGAGCCAGGGCGATCCGGTGAGATAGGCGATGCCATAGCCGCTCATCGCGCCCATGACCAAAGTACCTTCGAGACCGAGATTGATGCGCCCGACTTTTCCGGTGATGATTCGCCGAGACTGACGAACAGGAACGGCGTTCCCGCCCGCACTGCGCCCGCCATCACCGCGAGCGGCACGCCCCACCATCCGATGCCGAGATCGATCATGCGCCCTCCTTGGCCGCGGAAGACAGCGGAAGCGCCCGAACAGCGTCTCGCTGGCGAGGATGACGACGAAAATGATGCCTTGCAAGCGCCATAACCGAAGCATCAGGAAGATCGAGCCGGCGCTGCAGCAATCCGCCGCTCGCATCGAGTCCGCCGAACAGAAAGGCGACTGGGATGACGGCGAGCGGATTTTGCCGCGCGATGAAGGCGACCAGAATCCCGGTGAACCCGTAGCCCGCGGCCAGCGTCGCGCTGGCGCGCCCCTGCACGGCTGCGACTTCGACCATGCCGGCCAGGCCCGCCGCCGCGCCGCCAAGGCCCGACACGATCAGAATCGATGCGGCCCACTGGCAAGCCCGCCAGCCGCGCGGCACGGGTATTTCCGCCGACCATGCGCGCAGCGAAGCCGAAGGTGGTGTGGAACAGAAGGACGTAAGCGAGAACGCAAAAAATGATCCCCAGTGCCAGCCCCCAATGAATTCGGTGCCCGGAATGTTGCCGATCATGTCGGGATCGGGCAGCGGAAAGCTCGAGGGTTTGTTCAGACTCGATGGATCGCGCATCGGCCCTTCGACGAGCTGATTGAGAACGGCGATGGCGATGTACGTCAAAAGAAGCGTCGAGATCGTCTCATTGACACCGCGCCAATAGCGCAGCGCGCCGGCCATGCCTATCCAGATCGCGCCGGCGGCAAGCGCGACCGCAGCCATGGCGGCTTGCACGAGGAGCGGAGAGGCGTGGGCAGCAAGCGGCAAGCCGACGGCAATAGCGGCAACGCCGCCGATAACGAAGGCGCCCTCGCCGCCGATGATCATCAAGCCGGCCTGGGCCGGCAATGCGGTACAGAGCGCCGTGAGAACGAGCGGCGCCGACAAGGTCAGCGTATTCTGGATCGAGAACCAGGAACCGACCGAGCCGAGCGCCATGGCACGATAGACGTCGAAGGGACTGACGCCAGCGCAGGCGACGAATGCGCCGAACAGGATCAGAGAGACGACGAGCGCGCCGAACGGGATGACGAAGGCTTCGGCGGCACGCCCGACCGCCAGCGCGTGCCGCCGGAGATCGCTTGCCGCGGCAGCGCTTTCGGCTGCCGTGAAGTTCGCTGCAAATTCTTCCGCCATCGCGGGCTCGTTCAGGCCGGCAGGCTCCCCATCACGCCGTCGACCAGAAAGGCCATCGATTCGAGCTGGACGTCGGTGGCGTTTGTTTGGATCAACTCGCTGCCGGCCGCGACGACGATCTTGCCGTTATTGTCCTTCAGCGGCCCCTTGAAGATAACATAATCGCCCGCCGTCAGCTTCGACTTGATGTCGTCTGCGTGTTTGCTGGCCGCGTCGGTCACCTTCGGACCGTAGGGCGATTGCTTGATCAGTCCTTCCTTGAAGGCGCCACGATAGAAATTCGGAATCGGCCTGCCCTTCATCCACATCGTCACGAGCTTGGGATAGAGGTCGGTCCAATTCCACTCGGCGCCGGTGAGATAGGCATCGGGCGCGAGCGCCGCCTGGCTGCAGTGATAGCCGCATACCATCGCGCCGCGGCGGGCCGCGGTCTGCACCACCACTTTCGGACTGTCGACATGCATGGTGACGACATCGACGCCCTGATCGATCAGGCTGTTCGTTGCCTCGGCTTCCTTCACGGGAAGCGACCAGTCGCCGGTGAAGATCAGCTTCGTCGTCGCGTTCGGATTGACGAGCCGCGCGCCGAGCGTAAAGGCGTTGATGTTCTGCAGCACTTGCGCAATGGGCTTGGCGGCAACAAAGCCAAGCTTGCCGGATTTCGATGCGTAGACCCGCGACGATGCCGTTGATGTATTGCGCCTCGAAAATATAGCCGAAATAACTGCCGACATTTTTCGGGTCTTTGTCGGTCCACAGGCCGCCGCAATGCTCGAAGGTGACCTTCGGATTTTGCGCCGCTGCTTTGAGGATGTAGGGATCGAAATAGCCGAACGAGGTCGGGAACAAGAGGCCGGCGCCGTCAAGATTGACCATGCTCTCCATGGTTTTGGTCACTTCGACGGTCTCGGGGACACGTCTCCTCCTCGACGACCTTGATGCCCGGCATCTTCTTGACCGCCGCCGCGCCCTGGGCATGCGCCTGGTTGTAGCCGAAGTCATCGCGCGCCCCGACATAGATGAAGCCGATGACGGCCGGGCTGGCGGCGCGGGCTCTGCCGAACGGCAGGGTTGAGGCGAGCAACGTTCCGCCCAGGCCGGCAAGAACCGTTCTGCGCCGCGGATATTCGTAAGCCATAGGGCACCTCCCCTGAATGTCGCGAAGGGAGCATCCGCAAGTCTCGTGCCATCCGCGATAGCGAGGATAATTGGCTGATACGCAGGATGCTCGCCGTGCACGCGGGCATATCGCAAACGATCAGCGCATTGTGCGTGCAGCTTCTGCCTAAAAAATCAGCAAGAAATCCAGATTGTACACAATCCGTATTTTGTTATACAGGCCAAATGAAACGCGGGCGGACGGCGATCTCGCGGTGACCCCTCAGACCCGGGCCGATCACGCGCGTCAGCTTCTCGCTGACGAAATCATCACCGGGAAGCTTGCGCCCGGCGCGCGGCTCGACGAATGCGATATCGCGGCGCGTCTTGGCCTGTCGCGCACGCCGGTGCGCGAAGCGCTCCGCCGCCTCGCTGCCATCGGCCTTGCCGAGCTGCGCCCGCATCGCGGCGTCTTTGTCGCTCAGCCGGACAGCGCGCATCTTGCCGAGACGTTCGAATTCATGGCCGACCTCGAAAGCTTGTGCGCGCGCAACGCAGCGATGCGTATGAGCGCGGTCGAGCGGCGACAACTCGAAGGGCATCATCTCTCGTCGGGAGAACTGGTGAGGCGCGGCGATCGCGACAGCTATGCGACCTATAATGCCGAATTCCACGAGCTGATTTATCGCTTCAGCCATAACCGCTCGCTCGAAGAGACGGCGCAGACCATCCGACGCTGCCTCGCGCCTTATCGACGCGGTCAATTCGCCGTACTCGGCCGCCTCGCCCTCTCCTTCACCGAGCACGAGCGCGTGGTCAACGCCATCATCCGCGGCGAAGCCGCAGCGGCCGCGGCGGCGATGCACGCCCATGTCGCAGTCGTCAGCGCCGCGTCGGCCGATTATATCGCCGGCCGCGTTTCCGGCAGCGCCGAGGCAGCGGGCTGACCGACGCCTGCCGCGCCAAGCGGCAAGCGCGAGGCGCGTTCGAACGCCGACGCGACCGCCGCCAGCATTGGCTCGTGAAAAGCGGGTCCGATCAGCGTGACGCCGAACGGCAAGCCGCGAGCGGTGAAGCCGCTCGGCACCGCAATCGCGGACAGGTCCATGAGGTTGACGAAATTCGTATACGTTCCGAGCCTGGCATTCAGCGCGATCGGGTCGCGCTCGACCTCGGCGATGCGATAAATCGTCGGCGCCGTCGGCACGAGCAGAAACAGCGCGCCTTCGATCGCCGCCATCGCTTGCGCGCGCAAGCGTGCCAGCCGCTCACGCGCACGGTAGACATCGGCCGCGTCGGCGTTTCGGCCGCGCTCGATGATCGAGCGCGTCACGGGCAGCACCGCGTCAGGATGATCGCGCAAGAAATCGCCGACCGCGGCGACACGCTCGGCAACGCCGGCATCGCTGTAGAGGATTTCGGCCGCCGCCGCGAATGATGCAAAGGGGATGTCACGTCGCCTGCCGCCAAGCGCTTCGATGCGGGTCACCGCCTCGGCAAACAAATGCTCGTAGTCGCCAGTCGCCGAAGAATTGCAAATTTGCCGCCCGCGGCAGCACGAATTCAAAGTCCCGCGGCAGCACCGCTTTCGCGAGCGCAAATCCGGCAGGCGGGGCGCGCGAGAAGGCATCATCGTCATCCGGTCCAGCCATCGCCGCAAGCACGCGCATGCCGTCATCGACCGTGAGCGCAAACACCGAGACGCAATCGAGCGAGCGGCAAGCCGGCACTACGCCGCGTCGTGCTGACCAGGCCGAGCGTCGGCTTGATGCCGACGAGATTATTGAAGCCCGCCGGCACTCGGCCGGAGCCGGCAGTATCGGTGCCGAGCGCGAAGGCGACCGCACCAGCGGCCACGGCAACCGCCGAACCCGAGCTCGAACCCCCCGGGACGTAATCGGCGCCGAAGGGATTCAACGGCACGCCATAAGGCGAACGCGTACCAACCAAGCCGGTCGCGAATTGATCGAGATTGGTCTTGCCGACCGCGATGGCTCCGGCGGCTTCGAGGCGCTCCACCGCGGTCGCGCTTCCTTTCGGAACGTGAGCGAAATCCGGGCATGCGGCCGTAGTGGGCAGGCTGGCGAGATCAATATTGTCTTTGATTGCGAAAGGGATGCCGAAGAGTGGGAGGTCCTCGCAGCGGCCTTCGCGCTGCAGACGATCGAGTTCGCTTCCCCGCGTCCGAAGCGATGCCTCGGGGACGAGGCTGATCCAAATATGATCGTGCGCCTGCGCAGCGATGCGACTCAAAACAAGATCGACCACTTCGGATGGGCGGAAATTTCCGCGGCGTAGCCGGCACGCAAGGCCGCGAGCGTGAAGACGAAGTCATGCGGCAGAGACAATGCAATTCCTCGCGGACCTGGCGCGTTCACTCGGCTAAAGCGAGCTTAGTCCCCTTCGGGCATTAAGGGCAGTGACGAACCCACTTGAAACCCCGCTTTGGCGGGCAACAATTACGAATGTGGCCGAGCCGTACAGGGTGGCGCGCCGGTCAGGATAAAACTGCGAACACGTATGTGATTGAAGTTTCACTCTAATTCAGATCGGCTCTTTGACGACAGCCAACGTACTGGCCAGATCGCCTTGTTCGGGACGAGTGGATCATAGATCATCATGACGCGGATCGTCCGCCGCTTGGCCATCTGCTCGCGGGTGAAGGCGCGGCCCGGTGCTTGTGCGCCAGCCGCGCGTACGCGACGACCGTGAGGCCGCCTGGAGCCGACATCTGCAGACGCGCCCGGCGTTAAGGCGCGCCAAGCGGCATTTCTGGAAGGACTCCAGCAGTTGGGTTGGACGCGGGCCGCAACGTGCGCTCTTGATGAGGTCCGGCCATGGACCGCCCGGCTGACGCGGTTAAACCTATGGCACGTAAAACTCGCGCCGGCTTCCAGAGGCTCGCCCCCCCCGATGCGGTCGATCTAATACACTCGCTTTGAGGGCCGGGGGACTGCATTGAAGATTTAGGGACGTGATGGCGAGCCTCAAGCGCAAGCGACCTACGGCGCGATCGAAGCGGACCGGCGGCGTCGATCTAAAAGAAAAGAATGCGGCGCTTAAGCGCGAACTCGGCGAAGCGTGGCAGCTTGGGAATGCCACCGCCGCGGTCTGAAAGTCATCAACGGGGTCGCTTTCGACCTGGGCGCGGTGCTCGACACACTGGTGCGGACGGTCGCGCGGTGCGGAGTGACTACAGCATTGCGGAACGCGGCGTCACGCCAGCTGATGGGAACAAAGCAGACCACGGACATGAGGGGAATCCGCGCATAATCCTCCAACAACATCGGTGGAACCGACTTAACCCAGCTACCTCCCTCAATAGAACCCGTAATATGCCATGCAACTGTAGTAATCGGCGGTGCCATATCCCCACCGCGAAGCGCACACGTTAGACCAGTAATCGTAGTAGTTCCCAGTCCACCACGGGAACAGATACCACCATCCGCCGTAATAATAACGATATCTTCCATGTCGGTGCCGATAGCGGTGGAAATGACTGCCTCGAAAGGCAAAGTGCTTGAAGTGATGTCTGGCCGCCAAACTATGAGCGGTCCCGAAACGATGAGCGGTCCCGAAACGATGAGCGGTCCCGAAACGATGAGCGGTCCCGAAACGATGAGCGGTCCCGAAACGATGAGCCGTCCCAAACGATGAGCCGTCCCGAAACGATGAGCGCCACCGAAGGCCGGGTGAACGCCGCCAAAACGATGAACGCCACTGAAGGCCGGATGTATGCCCCCGAAGCGATGAACGCCCCCGAAGGACGGATGAACACCCGCCGAAGGACGGATGACCGCCACCGAATGACGGATGACCACCGCCGCCCCTGCCATGCGGCGCGGCGATCGCCACCGGCGCACTAAGCGCAAACGCTGCAACAATTGCGAGCATTGTTTTGCGCATAGTTTCCTCCGGGCCTGTATCCGCTAAATTTAAACACGCGGACAGCCGGAATAGTTGGAGATTTAGGCTGCGACCTGGCGACGCAGCCGGAGCCTTGGAGGGCATGCGGGCGGGCGCTGTCACCAATGGCACGTAGCACATTTCAGACGTGTCGAAACAACGGACGAATGTTCGTGATAGAGCGGATAGCGGAACTCAGCCGGACCCTACATTGCAGACAACTAAGATGGAAACCTTGTAGCAACCGCTCGGCAGAAAGCCTATCGCGTAAATCGCCGGGAATCGCGACGCCGTTGCGGCCTGCCACTCGGATCATCTGGATCACGTCTTGGGCGTCCGGTTCTTCAGTCGGAATATAGTTGATCGCCACGTCGGCGCCCTCGCCCGGCTCGCATCCGAACCTGCAACGGTCTGCCGGCAATGCGCTACGTGGCGCGAACCGCGCGGCGATTGTAGATTGCCGTGTCATGATCTCAGCGCTCGTCGAGCGTTTGCTGCAGGCCGGCCAGTCCCATCGTATTTGCAACGTGAGCGAGACATAAAACGGCTTTATTCTGTCTCCGGGCGAAAGCGTAAAGCGCAGCGGCTTCTATCTCGACCGCCAGAACGCCCATGCTGCGCGCCGCCGCAATGGCCCCGACCGTCTCGCGGAACGGCGCGTCGGTGGTCCAGCTCGATCCGACGTAGGGAGGTTCCGGTGGCGAGGCCGGAGCTTCCTTACGTTCGTCGATGCGGATTAGCAGAATACGGTGGTTCGCTTGGCAATATGAAGCACCTATCAATATGCAAGCTCCTATATTGAGCATCTCCTGATTGAAACACCTGACCCATGCCCACTGATCTGAGGGAGATTTTTGCGCGCAGACGCAGGGCAAAGCAGCAAACTGCAGCAGACATTTTCCTAGTCGCAGTGAGCGCTATCGTTTGTTTGGTCGTTCTTTTGCTGTTGTCCGCAGACAGACGTTTTCCAGAGGCGCTAGTTTTAATGGGCTCTTATTAATCTGACTAGCAAGGGTTAAACCGTGACTTCCGTCAATGGGATGGTCCGGCCGTGCTCGTGCCTCGCCAGTGATTGACCTGGCAAGGGGCGCCAAAGACGAGAAGCATGCCATGTCTTAAAATCCCAGCAATGCGGTCGCCGTGATCGGCATCGATATCGGTAAGGACTCGTTCCGAGGACTTGCGGAGGTACCAGTTATTGCGGTGGCCCGGCCGGGGCAGCCGGGGGATTGGACGGGCTCTGGATCGTTGGCATCAACTCGACGGCCAGCGGCTTGTTCGATTCGAGCTGCGGCGTGAATGTGAAGTCCTTGAGGAGCTGGGATTGATCCGGCAGCAGGCTCGCATCCCAGCCGCCGCCGAGGTCTTCGATCAGGCTGACGCTGGCCAGATACAGGTTCTGCCGCGCGGTCAGTTCCGATTCTTCATCCGCCAGCAGTGCGATTTCGGCGGTCACGACGGTGGTGAAGGCGACCGTGCCGGCCTGGAATTGGTTCGTATATACCGTGACCGCTTGACGCTCGTCGGCGACGGCCTTGCGTTCGGCGGCCACTTGCCCGGCGTAGTAATGCATGGCGGCGAGCTCGTCTTCGACCCCCTGAAAGGCGGTCAGTAACGTCTGCCGGTAATTGGCGACGCTTTGCCAGTACACCGCACGCGCGGCGTCGACTTGCGCCGAGGTCAGTCCGCCGTTGAACAAGGTCTGAGTGCCGCTCGCCCCGATCGAGCCGATGGAGCGCGCAGCCGAAAACGGCAGAGGGATCGGGCCGATGAATTCGAGCATCGAGGACAGCGAAATATCCGGAAAGTAAGCGGCTTCTTGCACGCCGATCAGCGCGTTTTCCTCCTGCATGGTGCGCTCGGCGGCGGCGATGTCGGGCCGCCGCTCCAGCAGCGCAGACGGAACGCTGACCGGAACGTTTGGCGGCGCCGGGCCCAGCAAGTGCGGTCTCATCGTGAGTTCGGCGGGGGGCCGGCCGATCAGCATGGCGATCGCATGTTCGAATTGCGCGCGTTGCACGCGCGTGGCGTAAAGCTGCGCTTCGGTCGTCCGGACGTTGGCGTCCGCGGTGGCGACATCGCCGCCGGTGACCGAAAAGCCGGCTTTGAATTGGTTGTTCACGATGTTGTAGGTCTTTTTGTATTCGGCGATCGTGCGGGTGAGCAGGTCGATCAGCGAATCCGAAGCGCGCAGGTTGAAATAAGCGGTCGCCAGCATGGCCTGCTGCGACAGCTTGGCATTGTCGAGGTCAGCCGCGCTTGCTTGGGCTTCTGCCGTATTGCTTTCGACCTGCCGGCGCAGTCTGCCCCAGACGTCGATGTCCCAGCTGCCGCTTATGGGAGCGGTGTATTGGGTCGTATAGCGAGTGCCCAATCCAGTGCCGACGGCACTGCCGCCGGTCGTGCCGGCGAGCGCTCCGGTCCGCGTTCGGGTAGCCGTGTATTGTGCGGTTGCGGTGGGGAACAGGGCGGCCTGCGCCTCGCGGATCAGCGCCTTGGCTTGCTCATAGGCTGCGGCGTCGGCCGCGACCGTCTGGTTGGATATTTCGACCTGAGGCAGCAGTTCGTTCAGCGCGCGATCTCGATAGACCTTCCACCAATCGCCGTGCCGGAGATCGTCGCTCGGACGAGCGAGCTTCCAGCCCTTCAATTCCTTGAATTGAGTCGGAACCGGCCCGGGCGCCCGTGAGTAATTCGGTCCGACCGCACAGCCGGCCAGCGCCAGGCCGAGGGTCACAGATGCGATGCGGCATACCGAAGTCCGGCCGCAGACTCGCACAGGACGATAAGCTCTGCGTCGCACCCAACCACCCCTCATGCATGTTTCTTTTTTCGCGATTGTCGGCGGCACCCGTCGAGAAACACCGAAATCGCCGCTGGGACGAGTCGTGCGTGGCGGACCGCGGCGGAGTTGCCGCGTCCGAGCAGGCCGACGTCGACCGCTGCGTTCAGGATCATGCCCATCAGCAGGTCCGCCGCCAGCGCGGGGTCGGTGACAACAAGCGAACCCGCGGCGACTTCAGTGGCGATGACCTCGGTGAGCCGCCGGCGGACACCATGCGCCCTTAACTCGTCGACGAGGAGCACAATCTTGGGGAAGCGATAGGCCTCGGCCAGGATCACTCGATGCAAAGACAGCACGTCCGGGGCAAGCGCCAACGAAATCATCTGCATGGCAAAACCAGTCAGGCGCTCGTCAACTGTCGCCCCAGTAAATTCGCCGCTGAGCCAAGTCCGTCGGCGATCGACGATCCGCTTTGCCACGGCAGCGAAGAGACCGGCCTTGTCGCCGAACTTGGCATAGATTGTCCGTTTCGTGGCACCTGCGTCTGCGGCGATCTGCTCGACCGATGTAACGTGATAGCCCTGAGCCAGAAACCGCCTCTCCGCAGCGTCGAGCAGCATCACCGGGAGTTCGAGCCGCAATTGCCGCAGGCGGTCGACCGGTTCTGCCTCGCCGCGCCAAAGGTGTCGCTGCAGACATCAGATTTCCCTGTTGGCGCTTGACCTATAACGAAACTGGCGCGTATCATAACGCCTCATGCCCGACCTTTGGAAGACCCAATGGTGAGATTTTTGAGCACAGATCAGGCGGCAAAGACTGTGGATGGACGCCGCATGATCTTTCTACGGGCGAAACCGGCACCGCTCGGCCCAGTGATGATTAAGATCAGTCGGGTGCCGGTGGTGCCCGCGGAAAGGGCCAATCGAGGTCGATCAGCACTCCTCCTTAGCGTCGCCGTCGCCGTGCTGGCTGTGCTACCCGCGGCCGCCGCGAGAGCTAGCACCGCCCCGCCAGGGACCGTGACGGTGGCGCCGGTCGCGGTCGAGAACGTCGCTCCGGCTTACAACTTCATCGGCAAGGTTGTGGCGATCCAATCCGTCAGCGTTGTGCCGCGGGTGACCGCCTTCATCGAAGACGTGCCGGTGCGACAAGGTACCGAGGTGCAGGCTGGTCAGGTGCTTTTTCAATTGCAGAAGGCACAGTATCAGGCGGCCCTGGACTCGGCGCGGGCGCAATTGGCGCACGATCAGGCGGTGCTTGCCCAAGGGCGGGGTGACCTTGAGCGCTATCAGCAGCTTGCAAAAGAGAACTCCATCGCCCAACAGCAGTCCGCCGACCAAGCATTCCTGGTTCAACAGGACGAAGCCACGGTGAAGCTCGACGAGGCCAACGTCGAGAACGCAAAGCTCAACCTGAGCTACACCACGATCGCCTCGCCGATTGCCGGACAGATCGGCGCCGTCACCTTGACCAAGGGCAATCTGGTAACCCCGAGCACCCCGGCACTGGCCACGATTAACCAGCTCGATCCGATCCGCGTGGTGTTCTCGGTAAGCTATCTGATGAACGACCAAGAGAAAGCCGGGCTTTCGCCGGCCAAGGCAGCCACTCGTGCCATCCGGCTCAAGCTGCCGAACGGGTCAGCCTACAAATCGGCCGGCAAGATCGCCTTCTTCGACAATCAGGTGAACGCGCAGACGGGGACCGTCAGCATCTACGCCGACTTTCCCAATCCCGATCATCTGCTGCTGCCCGGCACGCTCGTGACCGTTGAGGTGCACCGCGCCAAACCGCAAGTTCGGCCACTCGTCCCCGTGGCTGCGGTGCAAACAAATCAGAGCGGCAGCTTCGTGCTGGTGGTCGGGTCGGAGGACAAGGTCGAGGAGCGTCCGGTCACGCTCGGATCGCAGATCGCGCAAGATTTCATTGTCGAAAAAGGCCTGGTGGGCGGCGAGCGCGTCATTATTGCCGGCGTGCAGAAGGTCAAGCTCGGCCAGACGGTCCATCCGGTCGCGGCGCCTCCGGTGGCGGCATCCCCTGCCACTGCATCCGCGAAGAGCGGCGCGGCCGGTGCCGGCGTAGCCACCGATCCGAGCGATTAACCGTGCTCTCCCGCTTCTTCATTCACCGGCCGAATTTCGCCATCGTCATTGCCGTCGTCATCACGCTGGCTGGCCTATTGGCGCTTTCGGTCATCGCGGTCTCGCAATACCCGAACATCACACCGCCGACGGTGACCGTCTCCGCCACATATCCTGGCGCCAGCGCGGAGACGATCGCCAAGACCGTGGGGCAGCCGATCGAGGAGCAGGTCAACGGCGTCCCGGGCGAACTCTACATGCAGAGCACCAGTTCGAGTTCCGGCAGCTACAACCTGACGATCACCTTCGACATCGGCACCGACCCCAACATCGACCAGGTCAACGTGCAGAACCGCGTCCAGCTTGCCCAGGCGCAATTGCCGACGGAAGTGCAGCAGGAAGGACTGACGATACGCGCCTCCTCCGCGAATTTCGTGCTGGCCGTCAATCTGTATTCTCCCGATAACAAATACGACCAAGTCTTCATTTCCAATTACGTTTACATGCACGTCCAGCCGCAGATTGCGCGGATCTCGGGCGTCGGCAATACGAGCATCTTCGGCGAGCGGGAATATGCGATGCGAGTCTGGCTGAACCCGGCGCGCATGACCGCGCTCGGGATCACGGCCAGCGATGTCGTTAGTGCGGTCGAGGCCGAGAATCTCCAAGTCGCCGCCGGGCAGATCGGTGAGCCGCCGGTAAGCGACGCGCAACAGCAGCAGCTTACCGTGTTGGCTACCGGGCAACTCTCCAACGCGAAGCAGTTCAGCAATATCGTCGTCCGCACTGACCCCAATGGCGGGGTGGTGCGGATCGGGGATCTGGGCCGGGTCGAGCTCGGCGCCCAGCAATATTCCTCGTTCTCGTCAATGGACGGCATCCCATCGGTCGCCATCGCGGCGTTCGAGACGCCAAGCGCCAACGGGCTCGCAGTGGCGCATGCGGTCGAACAGCAGATGCACACGATCGCCGCTCAATTTCCGCCCGGCCTCAAATACGCGATCGTCTACAACGCCACCAATTTCGTCAGCGCCGCCATCTCCGAGATCATGAAGACTTTGGCCATCACGCTGATGCTGGTGGTGGCGGTCATCTATGTGTTCCTGCAGGACTGGCGCGCCACGCTTATCCCGACGATAGCGATCCCGGTATCGCTGATCGGGGTTTTCGCGGTTCTCTATCTGCTCGGCTATTCGGCAAATACGGTCGATCTGTTCGCGATCGTGCTGGCGATCACTCTCGTCGTCGACGACGCGATCGTCGTCGTCGAAAACGTCAGCCGCCATCTGGCCGAGAACCCGCGGCAATCGCCCGCCGCGGCGACTGAGCAGGCGATGGACGAGATCACCGGCCCAGTCGTCGCCACCACCTTGGTCCTGGTTGCGGTGTTCGCACCGGTCGGTTTCATTTCGGGCATCACCGGCGCGCTCTATCGGCAGTTCGCCGTCACTATCTCGGTATCGATCGTCATTTCGGCGATCAATGCGCTGACCCTGAGTCCGGCCTTGTGCGCGCTGATCCTGCGGCCGCCGCAGCCGACGCACTTCTTCGCCTTCCGCTGGTTCAACAGTGGCTTCACGTTCGCCCGTGACCGCTACGGGCACATGGTAGGGTTCCTGTCGCGGCGGCTTTTGTTTGCGGCCATCGGGACCGGCGCGATTTTCGCCTTGGCCTATCTGGTCCTAGGCGTCACCAGTTCGGCCTTTCTGCCCAACGAGGACCAGGGCTACTTTTTCATCAACGTGCAGATGCCGAACGGCGCTTCGCTGGAGCGGACGCAGACGATGTTGCGGCAGGTCGGCGACATGGTGCTCAAGACGCCGGGCGTTGCCCATACCCTTGAGATCGGCGGCTTCAGCCTAGTCACCGGTGCGCAGGAGCCGAATGCGGGCAGCGTGATCCCGATCATGGGGCCTTTCGATCAGCGCGGCCCGAGCCAATCGGTCGCCGCAGTCATCGCCAAGTTGCAGCCCCGCTTCAACGCCATCCCCGGCGCCGAAATCGTCAGCTTTGCGCCGCCAGCGATTCCCGGCATCAGCAGGAGCGGCGGCGTCAATTTCGTACTGGAGGCGCGCGCCGGGCAGTCCTACCAGCAGCTTGCCGCCGCCACCCGCGCCCTGATCCTCGCCGCCAACCAGGATCCGAACCTGCAGTCGGTCTTCACCAGCTTCTCGGCCGACGTGCCGCAGATCATGGTGCATGTCGACACCACGCGCGCCGCGCTGATGGGAGTTACGCCGGCCGCAATCTACCAGGCCCTGCAGGCCAATCTCGGCGGCCAGTTCGTCAACAATTTTAACTACCAGAACTTCGTCTTCCAGGTGATCGTGCAGGACGAAACCCAGTTCCGCAGCAAGGTCAGCGATATCGGCCAGTTGTATGTGCGCAGTTCCAACGGGGCGATGGTGCCGCTGGAAAGCATGGTGCGGATCACCACGGTCCAGGGGCCGGACACCGTGAACGCCTACAACCTCTACCCTGCCGTTCCGATCAACGGCGCGGCTGCTCCCGGCAAGAGTTCAGGACAGGCGATGGCCGCGATGGAGCAAGTTGGCAAGAAGAGCCTGCCTCATGGCTTCGGCTATGACTGGACCGGCATGTCGTATCAGGAGTTGGAGGCTGCCGGACAGGAAGTCTGGGCCTTCATCTCCGCCGTCGTATTCTCATATTTGTTCCTCGTCGCGCTTTATGAGAGCTGGACCTTGCCGCTGTCGGTAATGCTGCCGGTCGCGTTCGCGCTATTAGGCGGATTGGTGGCGCTGTGGCTGCGCGGCATGGCGCTCGATGTCTACGGACAAATCGGACTCGTCCTGTTGATCGGGCTGGCCGCCAAAAATGCCATCCTGATCGTCGAATTCGCCAAGGACCGATTGGAGCGCGGCGACATCAGCATACTAGGCGCCGCCGAGGAAGGCGCGCGCATCCGTTACCGCCCGGTGATGATGACGGCGCTCGCCTTCATCATCGGCGTAATCCCGCTGGTCATCGCCACCGGCGCCGGGGCGGGTGCCCGCACCTCGATCGGTACGACGGTCTTCGGCGGCATGGTGCTGGCCAGCTTTGTCGGGGTGCTGTTCGTGCCGGCGCTCTTCGTTGCGTTCGAGCGCATGAGGGAAATGACGCTTCGGAGATTCCAGGGAGTTAGCCGGGCTCCGGCGGAATAGCGATGGAGCCAATTCCCACTCTGCATACTGCGGAGCTAGATAAGATCATGGCTCGCGTCTAGTTTTCGATCATCCAGTTCACATGGCGGCGTTCATCCCCCGCACGTCATGCCGAAGCGCGAACTGTGCTGACCTCGCAATCGATGAAAATTTCAGCCAGCGTTCTCCACCATATCACTCCGCAGCAGGACCCATCTTAATCCCACGAAATGGGTTCCATTGATCCTAGCGTCCAAACGAGACAGTGTGCTGGTATTGCATGGAAAGGCTCGATCCCAGAACGTTTTCCGCAAGCGGCCTGTTCGCGCGCCGAACTATCGAATGTGCGTGGCGCTGAACCGAGGCACAGATTTCATGGACCAGCAACAGACTTTTGCCGCAATGCCTCCTTCCGGCGCCCAGCGGCATTCCGTGCGATTAATCTTCGCCGCACTGATGCTGGTCACGCTGCTGGCGTCGCTCGATCAGACCATCGTCTCGACGGCGCTGCCGACCATCGTCGGCGAACTCGGGGGTCTGGCGCACCTGTCGTGGATCGTCACCGGATATTTGCTTGCAACGACGATCGTCACTCCGCTGTACGGCAAGCTCGGCGACCTGCTCGGCCGCAAGGTCGTGCTGCAATCCGCGATTTTGCTGTTTCTGGCCGGCTCGGCGCTGTGCGGCATGAGCCGCTCGATGCTCGAACTCATTGTGTTCCGCGCCGTACAGGGCCTCGGCGGCGGTGGCCTGATGGTGACGACCATGGCCGCCGTTGGCGACATCGTGACCCCGCGCGAACGCGGCCGCTATCAGGGGCTGTTCGGTGCGGTGTTTGGCGTCTCAACCGTAATTGGTCCTTTGATTGGCGGCTATTTCGTCGAGCACCTGAGCTGGCGCTGGATTTTCTACATCAACTTGCCCTTGGGCATGGTCTCCGTCCTGGTCATAGGCTGGACCTTTCGCACGCCGCCGGCGATCCGCAGGCGGCAGTCGATCGATTTGGCGGGGGCGGCGCTCTTGGCGGCGTTCCTGACTGCAGTAATGCTGCTGACGACTCTGGGCGGCCAGTCGATCGGCTGGGTCTCATTGTGGAGCGGCATGCTCGTCGCATGCGTGGTGTTCGGCTTTGCCGGCTTTGTCCTTGTCGAACGGCGCGCGCCAGAGCCGATCCTGCCGCTGTCGCTGTTTGGCAACCGTATCTTTGTCGTGTCCGGCGCGGTCGGCTTCATCGTCGGCCTCGCAATGTTCGGCTCGGTGACGTACATGCCGCTCTATCTGCAGATCGTGAGCGGCGTGAGCCCCGCGCGGGCCGGCCTCGAACTGACGCCGATGATGGCGGGCGTGCTGGTCACCTCCATCGCCAGCGGCCGCATCATCAGTCAGATCGGGCGCTACCGCATGTTTCCGATTGCCGGAACGGCGGTCATGACGGTCGGGCTGGCCCTGCTCTCGACCTTGAACGCTGCCTCGGCGACGTGGCTCGCCTCGGTCTATATGCTGGTGCTGGGTCTTGGGCTCGGCATGGTAATGCAGGTGCTCATCCTTGCCGTGCAGAACGCGGTCGACTATCGCGATCTCGGCGTCGCGACTTCCGGTGCAAACCTGTTCCGCTCGATCGGCGGCTCGATCGGTTCGCTGCGTTCGGCGCGCTCTTCGCCGCCAATCTGGCGAACGGACTTGCGGCCCGTTTGCCTCCTGGCGCGCGTCTGCCGGCGAATGCCGAGCCCGCCGCAATCGCGGCGCTGCCGTCGGAGCTTAAGACGGTCTATCTCGATGTCTTTGCGGCGGCGCTGCACCCGGTGTTCCTTTCCGCCGCGGCAATCGCGGCGATCGGCTTTGCGCTCACCTGGTTGTTGCAGGAAGTGCCGCTGCGCGAACGGGTGCACGCCGAAAGCATCGGCGAGAGTTTTGCCATGCCGCATGACGCGACGTCGCTCGAAGAGCTGGAGACGATCGTCAGACGGCTGGAAGCGCGCGAAACGCACTGGGAGTTCTATCAGCGTGCCGCGCAGTCGCTCGATCTCTCGTTCGCACCCGACCAAATCCGGCTGTTGGTTCATATCTGCCCGTCGGGTGTCCTATCGTTATCCGATGTCTCGACGCGACTGCACATTCCCCTTACGCGACTTGAGGCTATCGCCGGCGAACTCACGGGTGCCGGCCTCGTCGCAGGCAATGAGCAGCAATTGGTGGCGACCGGGCGCGGAAGTGCCGTGTTCGATCGTATGGTCGAAGCGCACCGCGCGATGCTGCACCGGCTGGCCGCGCGCTGGTCGCCTGAGCAGCACGTGGAAGCCAAAGCCATGCTGGACCGCTTGGCCCGCAATTTGGTCGCCGAACTCCCGAGGGCACCAGCTGAAAGGTAGAAGGTTTCGGCTTTCGCTCAATTCGAAGCACGACCCGAGCAACATGACATCCATTGGCCACATTGCATGACTTTGAATTTGCAAAGCTGGCAGCCTTTTTTCAGTCGATCGGGGGCTGGGGGGATGCAGTCCTCAGAAAATGAAAGGCACTCGATGAATTGACCTGTTACTCTAGTGATCGTTGCAATAGCGACACTGCTCGCGCCATATGCCTGTGCGGCGGCCGCCCCCGCTCCGCAACAGGCCGGCTATCATATCACGAAGGTAGTCCCGCTGGGCGCGCCGGATCGCTGGGATTACGTTACATTCGACCCAGATTCGCACAGAGTTTATGTCGCCCATGGCGACCGGGTTAGTGTGATCGACGGCCGCAGCGGAGCTATTCTTGGCGCGGTCGAGGGCATGCCAGGCGGGACCCACGGCATCGCCATCTCGCATGCCACCGGCGAAGGCTATACGGATGACGGCAAGGCCGGCGAAGCGGTCGCCTTCGACCTGAAAAGCTTTAAAGTCCTCAAACGCATCAAGGCCGAGACCGATGCCGATGGCATCGTGTTCGATCCGACAAGCGGCCATCTTTTCGTTATCGACGGTGATTTAGGCAAGTTGACAGTAATATATCCAAAGACCGATGCCGTAGTAGCGACCGTTGAAGGCGGCGGCGGTCTGGAGTTCGGCGTCACGGGAGACAATGGAAAGCTTTACGTTGACGGGGTCGAGAAGCACGAAATCGTCCGCGTCGATACAATCTCAAATGTGACCGATGCCCATTGGACTATGCCGACGTGCGTCAAGCCGCATGGCCTTGCGATCGACCATACGCATCACCGTCTGTTCGCCAGTTGCTCAAACAAGGTCATGGTCGTTATGAATGCCGATAATGGCGCGGTAATCGCCACATTACCCATCGGGGGAGGCACGGACTTCGCATCCTTCGATCCCAAACGCAACGTGGCCTACAGCTCGAATCGCGACGGGACACTCTCCGTCATTGCCGAAAAGTCACCCGATGATTTCATCTCCTTGCCAGCGATACCGACCCAAATTGGAGCGCGCACGATGGCCATCGATCCGCAGACCGGGCGCATCTATCTCGTAACGGCAGAAATGACTGTCAACAAGGCCGCAAGGCCGGACGATCTAAGGCGCCGCTATACAATCAAACCTGGTTCTGTCAGGTTGTTGTTTCTCGATCGTTGAGCTACTCTCGTTTCGCTCTTTAAGACATGACGAGAATTTATCATAAGGAGCTGCGCGCGCTTGAACGCAGCCTAAAAAAGTTTGTTGGCGAATGTAATATTCAATGTGCAGGTGGACCGGCGCGCGCATCGATTCGTTCTCGAAGACCTCGCCGCTACGAACCAGCCGTCGTGCCACAGTTCCGGCGACGCGGAAGGTTCGGGAGTCAGCGCCGGCCGGCGAGGATAATATTGCTGCGCCGGACGCGGCAGTCACGTTCCAGCGGTCCGGCCTTAGTTCTTCGACACCCGCAGCCATGCCGGCGACGCGGTGGTGTAAATGGCGTCATAAGCAGGTCCGGTGGCCGGCTGTCCACTCGCATTTCGTTCCACCAGGAACTTTTCCACGGAGCGGGACGTTGAACCCACGCCGGATTTAACAGAGGCATTGCTTATTTATTGCGCTGTGAAAGAGCTTGCGCCAAGCAATCAGTCCGACATTCGCCCACAATATCAGGTCGTCGGCAGAGGTTTGGGGTAAACAACTTGCCTCTATGTGTCAGCCAAACATCCAGCAGCATCCGACCACTTGAATCCCTGAACTTCTTCATGGCCGACATGCAGGCCGGGATCGGCCCGTTTCTCGGCGTCTTTTTGCTGGCGCATGGTTGGGAGAGCGGGCTGATCGGCTCGGTGATGACGATCGGCGGTGTCGCCGGCATGGTGATGACCGCGCCGGCCGGCGCGCTCGTCGACGCGACGCGGCACAAACGCGCTTACGTCATCATACCCGGCATCTTTACGGTTGCGGCCTCGACCATCATTCTGCTGTCTCAGAGTTTCTGGCTTGTCGCAGCCTCGCAGGTGGCCACCGCGATTGCCGGCGCTGCGATCGGGCCGGCGGTGAACGGAATCACCCTCGGCATCGTGCGGCAAGCCGGTTTCAATCGCCAAAACGGACGCAACCAAGCCTTCAATCATGCCGGCAACATCGTCGGCGCTGGCCTGTCCGGGTTGCTCGGCTGGAAATTCGGCATGACCGCCGTGTTCTGCGCTCGCCGCCCTCTTCGGCGTGCTGTCGATCATCTCGGTCCTGATGATTCCGCGGGCCGCGATCGACGACAACGCGGCGCGCGGTCTTAAGGGCGCTGGCAAGGACGACAAGGTAAGCGGTTATCGCGTCCTGCTCGAATGCAAGCCGCTGCTGGTCCTTGCCGCGGCGCTCGCCTGTTTTCATCTCGGCAACGGCGCCATGCTGCCGCTTTACGGGGTGGCGGTTGTCGCTGGCGGCCAAGGCAATCCGGCCAGCTTCGTCGCTATCACCATCGTGGTCGCGCAGGCCGTCATGATCGTGGCGTCGATCGTCGCGATGCGCATGGCCGAGAAGAAGGGCTATTGGCTCGTCCTTCTCGATCTCGTTCCTCGCGCTTCCGATCAGGGGTCTGCTCGCCGGCCACCTGCTCGATTATTGGGGCGTTTACCCGGTCCAGATGCTCGACGGGGTCGGCGCCGGCTTGCAGAGCGTCGCCGTTCCGGGGCTCGTGGCGCGCATCCTAAACGGCACCGGTCGCGTCAATGTCGGCCAGGGCGCGGTGATGACGGTTCAAGGGCTCGGCGCCTCGTTGAGTCCGGCGATCGGCGGCTGGATTGCCCAGGCGATCGGCTATAGCGCGATGTTCATGATCCTGGGCAGCTTCGCCCTCGGCTCGGTTGCCTTGTGGGTCGGTTTTGCCTCCATCCTCAAGCCGGCCTGCGCCCAGAAGCCGGATCAGGACATCGAAACGCCTACGCCTATCGGAGCACCCGCATGACCTCTCCCGGCACCGCGTCTTTGGAAGAAGGAGAGGCTTCAGACCGGGTCCTCGCCTTTGCTCATATCGGCGACTTGCATCTGACCGACGCGAAGCAGCAGAATTTTTTGGATATGCTGGCGATCGTTGCCCAGATCGAGGCGGAATGCGCGGACCGCCTCGACTTCGTGGTCCTGCCCGGCGACAACGCCGACAACGGGCTACCGGCGCAATATACGCTAGCCGCGACGGCGCTGAAAATGCTCAGCGTGCCGGTGCACGCCATCCCCGGCGATCATGACATGGAGCACGGCGGACTGGCCGCTTTCCATGCGGGTCTTGCGGCCGACCTCTTGCCCAAGGCGCTCACGGTGCGCGGCAGCCGCTGCCTGTTTCTCGACATCTGCGGACCAGGCGGTGGCGGACCGGATTTCCGCGTCGGAACCGAGCAGGCCACGTGGTTCGAGCGCGAATTGCACGGCGCGCGCGCTGGCGGCCAAACCAGCGTCGTGTTCATGCACAACTATCCCGACGACCTCAAAGGTGAGGGCGAGACGGAAGCGCTCAATCGGCTGGTAGCTGCCCACGACGTGGCGCTCGTCGACATGGGCCACACCCATTACAACGAACTCGCCAATGACGGCCGCACCGTCTTTGCCGCCACCCGTTCGACGGGACAGATCGAGGAAGGACCGGTCGGCTATTCGATCGCAACGCTTGACGGGGGCGTGGTTAGCTGGCGGTTCAAGGCGCTTGCCGACGCGTTCCCGTTCGTCGTCATCACCGCCCCCGCCGATCACCGGCTCATGCGAGGCGCTGCGCAGGCCGTGGACGATTCCTGCGAGGTGCGCGCGCTGGTCTTCGGAGGACGGCACATCGAGCGCGTCGAATGCCAGGCGGACGACGGTCAATGGTCGCTAATGACCCAAGCGAACGGGCGCATCTGGTCGGGCCGCCTGCCCATCCCAGGCGAACGTCTGGTGACGCTCACGGTGCGGGCCGTGGACGCAACCGGCAGACCCGGCCAGCATACGATACGGGCTGCAACGCACGCCTTTGTTCCACCGGTCCGGTCGCAGACCGGCAGCGACGCGGCTTCCATTGGCGCCTGGCCGGAAAACGGCATTCCCGGCACGCAGCTCGGCCCCAATCGAAATGCCAAGCCCAAGTAATTTTCTGACCCTCTAGCCGTCCGGTAATCTATCGATGTCCGCTCCCGTGCTGACCTGGGCCATCGCTGCGCTTGCCACGGCAGGGGTCATCGTTCGCCCGTTCAACTGGCCCGAAGCCATATGGGCGGTGAGCGGCGCAGCGCTCCTTGTCTTTCTCCGTCTTCTCTCGCCGACGGACGCGCTCACCGGAGCCGCCAAGGGCGGCGATGTCTATCTGTTCCTGACCGGCATGATGCTGCTCTCCGAGACCGCGCGCGAAGAAGGGCTGTTCGATTGGCTGGCCGCGATCGCGACCAGGCAGGCGAAGGGCTCGGCGCGCCGGTTGTTTTTGCTGATCTACACCGTCGGCACGATCGTCACGACGTTTCTGTCGAACGATGCGACCGCCGTCGTGCTGACGCCGGCCGTCGCCGCGGCCGTCACGACCGCCAACGCCGAAAAGCCGCTGCCCTACATTCTCATTTGCGCGTTCATCGCCAACGCGGCGTCGTTCGTCTTGCCGATCTCCAACCCGGCCAACCTGGTGATCTACGGCAGCCACATGCCGCCGCTGCTGCAATGGCTGCCCCGTTATGCACTGCCTTCGGTACTGTCGATCGCCGCGACCTATCTGGTGCTGCGCTGGACGCAGCGCGGCGCGCTTAGCCAGAAGGTCGCGGCCGATGTGCCGGTGCCGCGGCTGTCGGGCGCCGGCAAGACGGCGGCGTTCGGCATCGCGGGCACGGCCGTGGTGCTGCTCACGGCGTCTGCACTCAACGTCCAGCTTGGCTTGCCGACCGCTATCGCAGGTGTTCTTTCGACCGCTGTTGTGCTGATCCGTGAGAGAAAGACGCCCTGGGCCACGCTCAAGGGCGTTTCCTGGGGCGTGCTGCCGCTGGTCGCCGGCCTGTTCATTCTCGTCGAGGCACTCGACAAAACCGGGCTGATCGGGACGATCAGTGTATTCCTGCAAAATGGAGCACAACGCTCGGCCGCCTGGACCATCTGGGGCGCCGGCGTCTTCATCGCCTTTGCCAGCAACCTGATGAACAACCTGCCGGCCGGTCTGATCGCCGGCCATGCTGTGCAGAGCGCCCGCGTTACGGACCAGGTGACAAGCGCGGTTTTGATCGGCGTCGATCTCGGACCGAATCTCTCCGTTACCGGCTCGCTGGCCACCATTCTGTGGCTTACGGCGCTGCGCCGCGAAGGGCAGAGCGTGAGCTCGTGGACGTTTCTTAAACTCGGCTTTCTGGTCATGCCGCCAGCGCTTCTGCTCGCGCTCGCGGCCCTATTTCTCGTTCATTGAGGACGCAACACAAGGAGGAGGCGATGCAGGACATAAGCGGGGGCCCGGCTGTACCCGATCATCATCGTCGCGGGGGCGCTCCAAGCCTGGGGGCCACCGATGAATGGCGCGCTTCGCAACGCCATGACGAATCCGTGGCTCGCCAGTGTTGTGTCGTTTCTTCCCGTCGTCGCCTCCTGACCTGTCTGTGTCGGTGCGTGCCCCGGCCGCTACACTGGCCGGCGTCAACGCCATGCCGTGGTGCGCGCCGCTGGGCGGTCTGGTCAGGGCGTTCGCGGTCGTGACTGGCTTGCTGTTCGTCGATAAGGTCGGGGCCGGTGCCTTCGCCGGACTGACCATCACAGCCAACATCCCTTCACTCGCTGGCGATCGACAAATTCGGGTGGTTCGGCATGGACGTTCACCCGCTCAGCGGCGGCAGGATCGCGGGAGCCGTGCTGATGGTGGCGGGTTTGCGCTCATCTGGAAATCTTAGAGCGTCCTTCGACGTTACGATTCGAGCGCCCGGTGCGTGTCGGTCTCGGTGAGAAGCACGGATACCGTTGTGACCAATTGTGCCGGCGCGAAGGGCTTGTTTATCATGACGCTGTTCGGCACACCCTTCGACGGCCAGTCGGAGGCGCTGTCGCCGCTATGTAGACAATCGGCATGTCGTGGACGAGTTCGCGCGCTCGGCGGCCCACCTGCCAGCCGTCGGGATGGTGCCCGATCTTGATGTCGGTAATAACCGCACGAAACCGTGTTGCGTCGGTTTCCAGCTCAACAAGTGCTTTGGTCCCATCGCCTGTGACTGTGACTTCAAACCCAGCATCGAGTAGGGTATTTTTCAGGACATCGCTAAGCAGGGCTTCGTCCTCGACAAGCAACAGTAACTCGGTGGTCGGCATGCCACGATCCTGTTGCAAGCCGCGAACGGCGTCCCCGCCGGGGTCTCAGATTAAGCCACGAGTGCCCCGGTAGCGCGTTATGATGATAAAGCAGCGGTTTGGTTCGGAACGGCGCTGTCTGTCGGGAATCTTGAGAGCGGAGAACAAAGCCCGACGTTCAGACGGTGCTGCGCGGATCGGGAGCGAGGGTTCGTCCATACCATCAAGAATCTTGGAACAGCGAGTCCGCCCTGAAAAAGAAGAGCTTTTGAGAGATCGCCGATCAAAGGGAGAGGACCACCTTGGCGCTCAGGGCAGTTAGAATGCTTTTCACGCTGAAATGCTGCTGCCTTGCGATTTTGTTCTGCCTTGCGACGGGCATAGAAGCTGGGAGGAGCGAATGCCGAGATATCTCGCCGCGCTGACGATCGTCCTGATGATCGCGATGGTGCTGGCGCGCGTCATCATCATGCGGCGGCAAGGGATTGCGGCGATGCGGTTCGGCCAGACCGATCGTACGGATTTCGTCATTCCACCATTCGCGCTCTTCTATTTCTACGTGGTGTTCGCCGCCGCGTTCGGCTGGCCCGCGCCGAGCACGCAGGAATTCTTCCGCTCCCGACCCGTTCCGTGGATTGGGGTCGCCCTCTGCGCGGCCGGACTAATGTTGTTGCTGTGGAGTCTCGTTTCGTTCGGTCGCAGCTTCCGAGTCGGCATCGACACGGCGGCAAGCGACGATCTCGTGACGACTGGCGTGTTTGCGTTCAGCCGAAATCCCATCTACGTCGCTTTCGCCCTAATATTGATCGGCGAATTCCTCGTATTTTCGAATTGGATCCTGCTGATCTACGTCGTCGCCGCCGTCTGGCTGTTCCACCGTCAGGTCTTGCGCGAGGAGGAGTATCTGGCGATGCGCTATGGCCGGCCCTACGCGGAATATTGCGGGAGAGTGCGAAGATATCTGTAGAATGGTCTCTCCCACTCGATCGCGTCGGCCAGCTCCGTCATCGCGCGCCGGTGAGGTCGGACCGGTGCGGTGTGAATGCTCACCCGCTCAGCGGCGCCAGGATCGCAGGCGCGTTGCTGGTGGTGGCCGGGATTGCGCTGATCCCGAAATTTTAAGCGCGATCAAGCGTTCATTGGCGCTGCCCCACGCGCTGGACCGCGCTCTCCGCCAGAATCACGACCAGCCCGAGTAACAGGATCGCGGGCGGCAGGAACGACGGCAGTCCAAAACGCGGCAGCACCAGCCAGCAGGCGACAAGCCAAAGTAAGATTGCGATAGCGAAGCTTCCGTCATCGACGAACAGCCCGATCAGTTCGGACCAGATCGATTTAATCACATTCATGCCTGGCCGGCGGGCGGTGGATCGCAGGCCGCTTCGGCGTGACGCCCGCGCGCGGCACAGCGGCACCAGCACGAGCGCCGTTGCGAGAAAGCCCGCGTTAAGCGCGCCAAGCGCCAGGTCTTGCCCCGGCCATGCAAATCCCATTCCTTCGCCGACCCAGAAGGCGCCGAACGAACACAGCAGAATTCCCACGACAAATTTGAGCGTGTTTTTCGGGATCATGGCGACAGGCTTGTGCAGCGCCAGGCCGAGCAGGACGACTAGCACGAGCGCCCCCAATGCCCCGATGCTTGCCGGGATCAGAAGCCCTTGCCCCGCTCCACCCGTGGCGATGACAATGAAGACGACCTCGATGCCTTCCGTCATCGTGATTTTGAACGAGGCGCTGACTGCCACACGGTCCCATCCTTCGGCAAAGGCGCCAAGGGCGCGCAGGGCAGCGCTCTGGTTCGCGTATGCTTCCTCTCGTCATGCAGGGGTATGATCCCCCGCCGAGCGCAGAATCGCTTTGCGCAGCCATCTCACGCCGAATAACAGCAGGAGGACCCCGAGGGCAAGCTGTACGACGTCTTGCGGGATGCGCGTTATTGTCGGTCCCAGCGAGCGAAACGAAATCATAAGTTTTTTGAAGCTCGCGACGCGCGTGATAGATAAACCCGAGGCGGTAAATAGCCATCGGGTGCCCATATTGCTTTACATTAAGATAATACCTTGCAGCCTCATAGACATTTTCTGGGACGCCGCTTCCCGTGTGGTGCATAATACCTAAGCAATATGCCGCTTCGGCAGAATCTCTCGATTCTTGATTTATTATTCTTTCAAAGGTTGCGGCCGCCCAGCGAAACTGCTTTTCCCGAGCATATTTTTTTGCGCTTAATACCGCTGAATTGCTCATATGCGGGACTCTTTCAAACTAACGCGATTTTATTGCCGGGACGGCGTTGCCGGATTGCCCTGGATAGGTGATGCCGACCAAGGCGGTTCTCGGCATCCCAGGTGAATTGCGCAGGCCGTCAGACCACCTTCCTCCGCCACTTCAGGGAACTCATAGATTGCGGGCAGTCGTTGCGCCGCGGCCCACTCCATGACGATGCGTCGGTTGAAGGAAAACAGCGGCGACGACAGCACGTTCAATGCAGTAGCGCCCCACGCCTTGGCCTTGTCGATCGCCGGGGAGATTTCATCGGGTGCGCCCGCGGTAAAGACCATGAGCTCGACCCCACGCGCGCGAGCGCCGTTCTGCAGCGTCTGGAGTTGACCCGCTGGGGTAGAGGTCGGGTCTGATAGGGCCGCCATGCCCCGCGCATCAGGCTCGGAGTCTGGCCGGCCAAGGTAGCCGCGACTTTTGCAAATCGGTCTTCGCGAAGATCAAAGCCGCCGGCTACTATTTTCAGATTTTGCCCGTCAACGAAGCCGAGCACCTTGAGTTCGTCAAAAAAGCAACGATCCGCGGCGATGCGCGGGGAGTGCCGGTGATCATGCCCATCCGATAAATGCGTCCGGATTCCTGCGCGCGCGCCGCGAGCGGCCAAATCGTGGCAGCACGCCGAACAAGGTGATGACCTCGCGCCATCTCATGGCCCTCAGCTTCAAGGACCATAACCTAGCTGGCGAGATTGCGTATCACAGCAAAATAGCCCGGACCATGTGTCTGTTGGGTCAATCAGGACTGGCCTGATCCACGACCAAGCATTCTGACGACCACAAGTCCTTGAAAGCCGAGATGCTTTCGCGTCTTCCGGAAGCTGAGCGCATGTTCGTCACCCTCAGTAACAGAGGAGTACGACCATTTCAGATTATGAACATTGCTCGCTAACCAACCGCCGCGTGCCTTGGAACAAGGGCAAGCTGGTCGGGGCAAGGCCACCCTTGCAGGCGAAACACGTTTGGGCGATCAGGACCCGATTGCTGTTGGAGGGGGCGAGTTCGTGACTTCGCCATGTTTAAACCTGGCCATCGATAGCAAGCTTCGCGGGTGTCGTGGCACTCAAAGTGGAGGACGTGGCCCCAAAACGGCTATTCGGCGGACCGTGCGGCGGTGCGGCAGAAGAAGACGGGACGACCAGTCAAAATTCGAGCTAACGGATCGGACCCGCCAAGCTGTTGACGATTATCTAAAGGCCGCGGGCAAGAAGCCCGGTCAATATCTATTCGCGGGTCGGCGCGGCTTCGGTCATGACTAGGCGGCGATACGCGCGGCTTCTTTCTGAATGGCTTGCGGGCATTGGGCTAGACCCGAAGGTCTTTGGCACGCACTCGCTGCGGCGGACCAAGGCAACGTTGATTTACCGCCGCACCGGTAATTTGCGAACGGTACAGCTCTTGCTCGGCCACTCAAGATGGGACGGAACTGCGTCAAGGCAAAGGCTTCCAGCCTTCGGCAAGAGAGGTGCGTAGGTTATTGAATCAAAGCCGGGATCCGGTAATCAGCCGCGCACCGCGCTGAAACGTAAAATATGCCCATAGCCAATCGAGGGTGACCATGACCCGGTTGCGGAAGCCAATTAAAAAGTAGATGTGGGCGACGCTCCAAATTACCCACGCAACAAAGCCACGGAGGTGAATCCAACCGAAGTCAATGACGGCGGCCTTGCGTCCGATGGTGGCAAGGTTCCCATAGTCGCGGTAGTGGAACGGCACGACTTCCCGGCCGCGCAGACGGGCTTTGATCAGTTTGCCGACATAAACTCCCTGCTGCTTTGCGACTGGCGCAACACCCGGCAATGGCTTTCCGGCGGCATCGATCGCCAACGCCGTGTCGCCGATCGCGAAGATTTCGGCATGGCCAGGTACTGACAGATCGGAGTTGATCTTGATCCGACCCACGCGGTCACATTCAGCACCGATCCACTGCCCTGCCGGTGACGCTGCAACGCCCGCTGCCCAGATCACGGTGCGGGCCTCGATCCTTGCTGTTCCCATTGTCACTCCTGCCGCGTCGACCGCGGTCACCGGCGCGTTTAGACGGACCTCGACGCCTAGTTTCTCGAGCCGTTGTTGAGCGTCCTTGGAAAGGTCCGCGGGCATTGTCGATAGCACCGACGGTCCAGCCTCAATCAGAACAATCCGCGCAGACCGTGGATCGATGTTACGGAAATCCTTTGCCAGGGCACGACGAGCCAACTCTGCGATGGCACCCGCCAGCTCGACCCCGTTGGACCGCCACCGACGATCACAATGTCCATGAGGCGGCGTCGCTCGTCCGGATCTGTCTCATTCTCCGCTTCCTCGAAAGCAAGCAAGATGCGACGCCGGATCTCGGTCGCATCCTCGATGCGCTTTAGGCCCGGCGCAAAAAGCTCCCAATTGTCGTGGCCGAAATACGCGTGGCGAGCGCCCGTCGCGAGGATGAGATAGTCGTACGGCGCACTGCGCCCACCCGCGATTAGAACCTTGCGTGCCACGACGTCGACGCTTTCGACGGAGCCAAGCACCACTGTGACGTTGTGGTACATTCCGACAATGCCGCGGATCGGTGCCGCGATATCAGCCGGAGACAGCCCGGCAGTGGCTACTTGATAGAGTAACGGCTGGAACAGGTGGTAGTTCTGGCGATCGATGACGACGACTTCGACTGGGGCATTAGCGAGCGTCTTGGTGGCCCATAGCCACCAAATCCGGCCCCGATGATGACGACTTGCGGTCGCATTTCCTTGGAACCTGCAGCAGACGGGATCACATTGCCCATTGGCGCATTCTATTCCGAATGCGCGAGCCTAAGACACAAAATGTTGTTCTGCAGACAATCGGACAGGGTGGTTATCGAGGCCCTGTCGGGGAAAACTCAGTGAACGAATACACCCGAATTGTCGAGTGATGGTCGACGCGTTAGGGTTCCATTCATGAACAATCCGAAAGCGGGACCGTGCGACGAAGCGACGATCCGCTAATTCCTGCGATTCACAATTGCGCGCCAAACGCCAAGCCATGGGTTTTGCTTGCGGCGATCCTTGCATCGGGTATCACCTACGTTGACGGAACTGTGGTCAATGTCGCGTTGCCGGCGATCGAGACCGACCTTGCGGCCTCCGTCGTGGTGATCCAATGGGTCGTCAATGCATACACTCTGTGCCTTTCCGCATTTCTCTTGGCTGGAGGTGCGGCCGGCGATCTTCTCGGCCGTCGCCGCATATTCGTTGTAGGCGTAGGAACCTTTGCTATTGCATCGGTTTGGTGCAGCCTCTCCCCGAACATCACCCAATTGATCTTCGCGCGCGCTATCCAGGGTGTCGGGGCCGCTCTGTTAATCCGGTGCTCCCTGGCGATAATTGGAGCGACCTTTGACGAAGCCGAACGCGGCAAAGCAATAGGAACCTGGTCCGGCTTTTCCGCTGTTGCGGCCGCAGTTGGTCCGCTGTTGGGGGGGTGGATTGTCGATCATTCCATATGGCGGTGGATTTTTCTCATCAATCCATTCATCGCGTTGCCGACGATCTGGATCGCGCTCTACCACTTACCTGAGAGTCGTAACGCTAAAGCTCGAGGTGGTCTCGATTGGCGCGGCTCAATCCTCGCCTTTGTTGGCCTAGGAAGTCTCGCCTTTGGCCTGATTTCTGCGCCGGTATATGGCTGGGGCAGCGCAACGGTCCTTGCCGCGTTGTTGATGGGCTTGCTGCTTCTGGCAGCTTTTATATGGGAGGAACGGCATAGCCGAGCTCCCATGTTGCCGCTTGAGCTGTTTAGATCCCGCACTTTCAGCGCAGTAAACGTGCTGACTCTATTCCTTTACGCTGCGCTCGCGGGCGCGTTCTTTTTTCTGCCCTTCGCGCTTATCCAAGTAGAGGGATTCTCCGCGGTGCTGGCCGGCGCAGTCTTCCTGCCACTGACACTCATCATGGCTGCGCTGTCGCGTTGGTCGGGCGGGTTGCTCGACCGGTTCGGCGCGAAATGGCTTCTAGTCATCGGGCCTACGATCGCTAGTTTGGGATTCGGACTGTTGGCACTGTCCGTTGGCAGCGGATCCTATTGGACCTACCTCGTACCAGTCACAGTCATTGCATTTGGTATGGTCATAACTGTCGCCCCCTCACGACCACGGTTATCAATGCTGTCCCTGCCCATCAGACGGGCGTCGCCGCTGGCATCAACAATGCATGTTGCATCGGTTGCAAGCCTACTCGCGGTTGCCATGCTTGGGGCATTAGCTCTGGGAATCTACGGTCGTGCGTTAGACAGTACCCTCGAAGCGAAATCCGCGTCCGGCGAAGTAAAGCAGGCGATTGAAGTCGCCCGGCGGCAGTTCGTAACTGCACCGGCGTTGGCGTCAGTTCAAGGGAACGATCGGGAAGTCGCGGAGACCATTATTAAAGGGTCTTTGGCGGAGAGCATTCGGATGATCATGGTAGTTTCTGCTGGTCTGGCATTGGCGGGAGCTGCTAGTGGCGCGCTGCTTCCACGTTCGCATGCCTGAGACCCGCGGCGATCGCTCGCAAAAATCAGCCAGTAGCGCCGTGCGGTCACTACCCAACCGGACGGGTCAGTTAGCGATAATCTGATGTTATGGACCGTTGGCCTAGAAAGCCTCGTCGCCTTTGCCGGTCGGAAGCGGGAAAGCGAGATGACCCGTCGCGTCGCACGCCTTCACGATCCATGAATGCGGTTCGCCATCGCGAACCCGCAACAAATCCGCCTGCCAATGCTGGCGCGGAAGACCGCTAAAGCCGCTTTCCGGCGTAGGATGAGGTGCTATCAGCCAGTGCGTGGGGACGGCGTTCGGCTCGCCCGCAAGATTTTTGCCTTTCACACTATACCAACGGCGAATGACGAGAGCGATGACGCCGCTTTCGCCGGCGCACAGTTGCGAACGATGCGAGGCATTCAGCGAGAGACGCGAAACTTTACCCGCGACATCGGCCAGGCCTCCGCACTTCGAGCCCTCTTCCGTTGCCGGCACCACATTGCGGTCTTTCGAGCTCTCGCAGCGGGCGCGACGATATCCCGCCCACGCAGACACCACACCACGGGCCCCTGCATCGACGAGTTCAGTTCGAAGGCACGCCTATCAAGGAGACGCTCCTCTGTAACCCCGCCGGTGGTGGCTTCATCGCCCAGCAGCGTAACGCCGTGCTGGTCGGCGGCACCGGCAGGACCCATCTGGCCATTGCCATCGCCGGAAGCTGCATCCGCTCCGGCTCCCGTGGTCGGTTCTACAACGTGGTCGATCTCGTCCACCGGGTCGAGATCGAGACCCGCAACGGAAGGCATTGGAGCGCCCCTAGACGAAGCCACCCGAGGCCGCGCATCGGTCAGACGCTGCCCCGCCGATCGTCCTGGCAGCAGGACACGTTCCAGCGAATGGCTCGAGAAGCTTAAGATTGATACTTTACGATCGTAAAGTACGATGATATGGGTCGTTCCATCGCGAATGCCTGCTTCGCCGCCTTCTCGACCTCGTCAAGCGTCGACCGAAAGCGTCGCGAAGAGACGGGATGAAACCATGATCGAGGAACGCGACATCAGCGTCGCTATGAGAGATGGGACCCGGCTCGCGGTCGACGTCTACCGCCCCGACGTGGCTGCCAGATACCCCGCGCTCTATGCGTCAGCGCTGCACAACAAGGACATCCAGGGCCCGGACATCGCAGATATGTTGCCGCCGCAGCCGGCGCACGCGCCTGCTCTGGTTCGGTCCGATAGAGGCGGGCGACACCCGGCGCTTCATCGCCAACGGCTATGTCCATGTGATCGCGCAGCCGAGGGGCTCTGCCAAGTCGGAAGGGCAATACGGCCATGAGGATACGGATCACTACGACCTGATCGAATGGATCACGCAGCAACCGTGGTCTAACGCCAAGGTCGGGATGGTCGGCATCTCCGGTTATGCAGGCGAACAATGGCGCGCTGCCGCGCAGGGACATCCTGCGCTGAAAGCCATCTTTCCCTTCGACGCGTGCAGCGCCTATGGCGGCATGTTCGGATTCCGCGACTTCAATCCCGGCGGCGTTCTGCACACCTTTCCTTATTTGCTCGACGTCTTCAGCACGGTTCACGAGTCGCGCGACCGGCCCACGGAACTTCCTGCCGCGGAGGAAGACCTGTGGCGCCGCGCCATGCGGAACCCGGACTACAAGCAATACATCAATCTCTACAACATTCTCACTCAAAAGGGACAGCGAACGTTCATCATGTATCTCATGATGACCCATCCCTGGGAGTCCGAGGGCACTGTCGAGCGAGGTGAAGAATTCTTCAAGAAAATCAAAATACCATTCTATACCGGCTCAGGAGCCTACGCTTACACTTACAAGCTGCATTGGCTGGGTGCACAGCACTACTTTCAGAATGTCGATGCGCCGAAGAAGCTGCTGTTTACCGGGCCGGCTCACCTGGAGAGGCCTTTCCATCAATACCACGACGAGATCATCCGCTGGTATGACCACTGGCTGAAGGGGCAGGACACCGGCATCATGGACGACCCGCCGGTGCGTTACTGGCTCATGGGCGCCAACGAGTGGCGAACCGGATCGGATTGGCCGCTGCCGGAGACGCAGTGGACAAAATATTATCTCTCCCATTGGGAGACATTGTCGACCGAAGCGCCGCGACCTGCCTCGCAGCTTGGCGCTGCGGCGCGCGAGCCCGATGTCTTCACGCAGATGCCTCTGACGCGGACGACTAAGGTCGAGCGCCTGCGCTACATGACCGATCCGTTGCCGCACGATGTCACCGTCGCCGGCCCAATCGCGCTGACGCTCTACGCGGCGATCGATCAGGAAGACACCAATTGGATCATCGTACTCAAGGACGTGGGCCCCGACGTCTCGGTTCGTACCGCGCGAGAGGGCGAACGGAATGTCCCATCCTTTTTGCCCGAGCGTGAGCTGACGCGGGGCTGGCTGAAAGCGTCGTATCGGGCGCTCGATGCAAAGCGTTCAAAGCCTTGGGAGCCATTCCACAAGCTGACCCCGGACGCAATCGCTCCTGTGAAACCGGGAGAAGTTGTCGAGTACCGGGTGCAGATCCTCGCTACCGCGAACCATTTCAAGGAGGGGCACCGGATCTGCCTCGATATCACATCGATGGATGTTCCGACCGGCACCGGAGCGATGACCGATGTCGAATACATACCGTACCACGTTTGCAGTAGCAAGACCGTGACGCACAGGATTTATCGGGACGCGGAGCGACCGTCGCATTTGCTGCTGCCGATCATACCTCAATCCGCCGCTCAGCGGCCCGCCTGACGTGGGCAAAAAAAGGGGAAACGCTACGATGACCACCATTCGATTTGAACGAGACGGCGCCATCGGAAATATTGTGCTAGTCAACCCGCCATTTAATCGGCTCGACCTTCGTTTCGCGGCAGCCTTGCGAGTGGCCGTGCGTCAGGCCAGCGAGAGCGACATTCGCGTGCTCGTCATTCGCTCCGAGGGACCGCATTTCAGCTTTGGCGGCGAGGTGCGCGAATGGCCGGGAAAGGACGTCAACTGGTTCAGGACGTTCGTCGCTGACGTAAACGTCTCCTATCGCGCCATCGAGATGTTAAAGATACCGACGGTAGCTGTGGTGCAGGGGATCGCCTTCGGCGGTGGTTTCGAACTTGCGCTGGCGTGCGATTTTCTCGTCGCGGCCGACACTGCGATCCTTCGCTGCGTCGAAGTCACAACGGCCATGCTGCCAATTGCCGGTGCCCTGCAGCGCATCGCGGAGCGCGCCGGTCGTGCGCGAGCATCCCGATTCGCCATGCTTGGTGAACCGATTTCCGGACGTGATGCGGGCCTGTTCGGAATTGCCACGCATGTGGCGCCCGAGAGCGAGCTTTCAGCAACGGCGATCGCATTGGCCAAACAGCTCGCGACGGGGCCGACCAGGTCGTACGCGGCGACGCGCACTCTGCTCAAGGCGTGGTCCAGCGGAGGTGTCGCCGCCGCAGATCTTGTGATGCTCGACGTCGCGATGGAGCTTTACAATGGCGCCGACGCTCAGCGCGGTTTTGCGAGCACGGCGGACGCATTTAATAGGGACATCGAACCGCCGACGCTCGTCTTTGAAGGAAAATGAGCAGATCGCGCAAGATCGTTAGGCAACGGTACTTCTCTTGGCGTTCGGTTGGGAACTGTGTTAATCGCAAGCCAAATGGCGACGAAGGCTATCAAGCGAGCACGTCCGCGCAAGAGAGCCGAACAACAACGCTCTGTTGAGACGCGAGCCTCGATCCTCAATGCCGCCATTGCGGAATTTGCCGATTGGGGATTCGAAGGAGCGAGTATTCGTGCCATCGCCGGTCGGCTCGGCCTACAACATCCGCTGATCACCTATCACTATCGCAGCAAGGACATTCTCTGGCGGGCGGCAGCGGAACACGCCTTCGCGCAGATTCGCGCGGACTGGGATATTTCGGCGCCTGAAGGAGCCGATTTGTCGCCGCTGGCGCGGCTGCGTCAGGAATACACGACTCTCTTCCGTTATACGGTCGCGTTTCCCGAATTCCATCGGTTCATGCGCCAGGAGACCTTGACAAACAATCCACGGCTCAAATGGGTGGCGAAAGCGGTACTCGCTCCGTTGCTGGGGCGATTACTGCCTCAGATCATGGCAGCTCAGAAACAGGGCCTCCTTCCCACCGTCGATCCAATCCTTTTCCACTATATGATGGTCAGCCTTAGCGCCACGCTTTCCGAATTTGGTCCTGAGATGAAGGTTACGAGCGGATTGTCCTCTAGGGACCCGAAGGTGGTGGAGGCGTACTGGCATCTGGTCGACGAGACGGTCTTCAGAAAGAAATCGAAGAAAGTCCGAAAAACCAACAATCGCTGAAACGTGTTCTTCTCCTCTGGATCTTCGGGCCCGGGCCGGCTACGGCAGCGTCCCGGCCGGATGGCAGAACGTAAGCGGCGGCCTTGCATCATGGCAACTTCAGCGCGCCCGCGATTTCATGAACGCCAATCTGGCAGGCGATCCGTTGATCGCCGAGGTCGCGAATGAGTGCAGACCATCGAGCGGCTACTTCGCCCGGGCCTTCACCCTTGTCTTCCAGGCTCACCAAGGCGTTCATGCGCAGGTCAGCGTCCCCAGCCGCGGACGATGTTCGGACGACGCGGGCGAAATTCATGGCCGCGCCTCCTTCGCGATCAGCGCACGTTTGCGTTCCACGCCCCAGGCATAGCCGGACAGCGAGCCATCGTTACGGACCACCCGATGGCACGGGATCGCCACCGCGATGTTGTTCGCCGCGCAAGCGCCTGCCACCGCGCGAACCGCCTTTGGCGACCCGATCCGGCGTGCGAGTTCGGCATACGAAACGGTGCCGCCCGCCGGAATATCCGGAGGGCGTGCCAGACCCGCTGTTGGAAGGCCGTGCCGCGAATATCGAGCGGCAGGTCCAGGCCAGCCTGGGTGCTTCGATGAAGCCGACGACCGGGCGACGAGTGGTTCATAGTCCCGATCAGCGCCGAACAGGCTTTGCCTTCGGAAGCGATCCTGCAGCTCGCGAACAAGTTCGTCGGGATCCTCGCCGATCAGGATCGCGACAATGCCCTTTTTGCTCGACGCGACCAGGATCGCGCCAAGCGAGCATTCGCCTACGGCAAAGCGGATATCCTCGTTGACGCCACCCGACCGGTAGTGGGTGGGCGTCATGCCGAGCATGTCGGTGGATTTCTCGTAGAAGCGGCCGCTGGAGTTGAAGCCGGCTTCGTAGATCGCTGCGGTTACGCTGTTGCCTGCCCCAGACCCTCCCGGACCCGTGTTGCGCGGTGCGCATCTGCATAGTCTTTGGGGGTGAGGCCGGTGATTGCTTTGAACAGGCGATGGAAGTAGCCTGGGGCTGAGGTCGACAGCGCGCGCGAGATCGTCGAGCGACGGGTCCTCCTCACTGTGTTCGATCAGCCGGCAGGCCTTGGCGACGAGAGCCGCGTTTTCTGCATCAAGCGAGGCGCCGTCTGGGTTGCAGCGCTTGCAAGGCCGAAAACCCGTCGCCTTCGCGTCTTCGAGGCGTATCGTGGAGCTGTGACGTTCTTCGGGTTGGCAGCGCGGGATGGACAGGACGGACGGCAATAGATGCCCGTCGTCGCCACTGAATACCAGAACTGGCCGTCCGCCGGAACGGTCGCGTGCAACAACTTGCGCTCCAACGGGGATCGTTAGTCACAGGCGCGCTCGCGGTCTCTCGCTTTTTCAAGATTGTCATTGTCATCACCCGCTTCGGTGTTCGTTGATGCTGCCCAATATGGCAATGTCGTTTGTGCCGGACACTCCGGCTCTTGCTTTCAAATCGGACGACATTACTCCGAAGCCACCCAATTCCCGCAAGCGGAGGAGCGGTATGGTTTCCAAACGAAAGGGGCTCGCGCGAATGACGACGCGAGCCCAGGGTTTCGGGTTGAACCCACCAATTGCCGCCGATCAGGCGGCCTTCAGCAGACCGAGTTGCGTGAGCGCGGTAACGCCGTCGTCGAGGCCGATTTCCTCGATGATCTTGCCGTTCTGGAGACGCAGCACCGTCGTGCCGGTGAAGCGCATCTTGCGGCCGGTAGCTGCAGGAAGCGAGCCGCTCAGGAAGTCGTTGAAGGCAGCGCCAGTGTGCGTACCACCACCCTCCCAGCGGCCGACGACATAGTCGCCCTCGGCGATCAGATCCGCGGTGCCCCAGAAGTTGAGATCTGGGAAGGCGGTGCGGAAATCAGTCATGAACGCTTTGATGTCGTCGCGGCCACGGCGCGGTTCGTGCAACGAATATCGCAGAAGCATGTCGGGCGCGGCAAGTTCGTCGACAATACCGAGCTTGCAGGTCTTGCCCCAAAAATCGGCGAACCAACGGCCAACGATGGCCTTGTTGTCGTCCTGTTTGGTCATCCGGATACTCCTTCTCTATTTGTATCGCAAGTCACTGACCTCAGTGACTTGCGCAATGGGTAATCCGAGTGACTGACTCACAAACTCCGCTTCTTGCCTCGGTATCGGAACCAGCGCCGCGTCGGCGGCCGTGGTTTTTTTGATTTAAGAGCAAGAAGCGGAGTGATGGCGACGCGCGCCGGCTGAAAGGGTGCAGCCGCTGGCAGGACATTGCTAGGGAGGATCATATGCTGACCAAGCAGGCCAACATGCCGTTTCTTTCTCTTCACACGCTCGCCGCGGCGCGTGGCGATGGATTGCATCCCGAGTTCGTGAAATTGTTCACGCGTCTCGCTGCAGGCGCAGATGCCACTCTTTCCGATCCGCTCAACCGCCGGCAGGATTCACCTTTGAACCAGTGAGCGAAGGGGCGGCTTCGAACAAGCGGAGTCACAAGCGGACATAGGGCGACGAAAATGGTGATCCAATGTCGCTTGGGGTCATTCGCGTTACTTTTGGCATGTCCTCACTATGTCCGCTCGCCCTCCAAGAGCGGCATAAGAGCAGACATTCAGGCACTTCGGAAAAGTGCCAATAGCGACGTTTTCAGAAAGCCACCAACTGAGGCGCCCTATTCGCGCTCTTGGCGGATGCGCGCTACATCGCTGTCGAATATCGCTTGTGACTGTTCGAACGTGGCCAGCAGCGCTTCTGACCTGATTGTATCGGCACCGGATGCCTTTTGCCGCCTAATAAGATCGCGCTGACGGTCGAGGACGTGGCGCCCCTTGGCAGCATGTCGGCGAGCCTCGTCATGGCGCTCTGTCCATGTGCGCGATAGGCCCCTAATTCGCGTCACGCATCGAGCGCCGACCCAAACTTCAACATCGTTAGCGCCGATCAACTGACGGGCCTGTGCGACAGCGTCTTCGTCGTTCTTGCAGTCAACCACGGTTGGCGGGGCAGTAATGTGATTGCCGTCTGCAAGGGTGTAAAGCCGATAATCGGGCACGAGGCGCGCCTCATCGCTGCAAGGCGGGAGCGTTACCGAACTCTCAGTCACCGGATGCCATGATCGAACGGTGATGGCTTAAGCCTCAGCTTGGGGTGAGGACGAGTCAAGCTCTACGTGAGATTTCGGACAAAAGGGCGTAATCCAGTCAGGCGGCCTAACGATGATGGCGTGCGGCGTCCCGAGCCAATTCGCGCCATTGTCGCGCGAGGCAAGATAGCTTTCCCGGACATTGCGATCTTTGGTGGTCGCTGCGGCACGCTCACATTCGACGGCTTTATCCTCATACTCTTCGGCTCTGGATGGCACGACCCGACGTCCCCGACACGTCAAGAACATAATGCCGACGGCAGCCACTTAGTTTCAAAAGGGACCAGCCCGCAGAACCAAAAGGGACCACCTATGAAATCGGAAAGGGGCCAGTACCGACCCATCTAAAGGAACATTGCCAGAACCCAGAATGGCAGGCGAACGGTTGGCATGTCGCTTATGGGTCAAGTTCTACCGAAATGCGATGTCGTCGCCCAGTCCGCTTAACCGCCGTTATCCGACATGCGCTTGCCGAACTGGCGCGGCAGAAACGTGCCAATCGCGACCAAAGTGCGTGCAGAAAAAAGGCGAACCGAACGACCGCGCGGGGCTTTGATTGCCTTGATTTGGTGTGCGCACAGTGGAAGTGCGCCCACACTCAAATGGACCAGCTGCGGCGGCATGTCGCGACCGTTCTTGACTGCCATAAGGAACTTTATCGCCCACACCGCATTTCGTGCGGACAGGGGACGGCCTTCTGCGGGGCGAAAGTCAACCACAGTTCAAGCGGGCAGCGGACCTGACGGCCCTGTCCGCACGCTTTGGCCGCCCCGCTACCGGAGCCTCCCGTGGGACAAGAGGGCGATTCCGAGGACGACACCGTTGCCTTCGTGCAGGCTGCAATCAACTCCGTCTGCGCGCTTGAACTGCTTATCCTGCTGCGGCGGGAGCGGCAGCAATGCTTTCGGGCCGATCAGCTGGTGCGCGAATTGCGCAGCAGCCAGATCGCTGTCGCTCAGGCGCTCGAGCATCTGGCCAAATCCGGCCTGATCGAGGAAATTCCGGGCTCCGGCTATCGCTACCAGCAAGTCTCGGCCCAACTCGACACTATCTGCGACCGCTTGGAATTGGACTACGCGCGCAAGCCGGTGAAGATCGTGCGCGCTATCCTCGGGGCTCCCGATGAGAAGCTTCGAACGTTTGCCGATGCGTTCCGCCTTTCAGGAAAAACCAAATGAGCCCCTGGATCGACTTACTTTATTTGCTGTGCTTTCTCACCAGCCTGTCGTGCTGCCTGCTGCTGATTCGAAGCTATCGACGGACAGGAGCAGAGTGCTGCTCTGGACCGCGGCCTGTTTCGTGCTGCTCGCCGTCGACAACCTCCTGGTCGTTCTCGACCTCATCGTGCTGCCGAACGTCGATCTTTCGCTGCCGCGGCTTCTGGCAACGCTGCTCGCGGTATCGACCTTACTGGTCGGCTTTATTTGGGAATTCGTTTAGGAGCCTGCGATAACTCAATTCATCTACGGCATGAATACCATGGCGTTTTTGGCCGCTGGATTGTTTTTCTGGCGGTTTTGGCAGAAAACCGCGGATGCGCTGTTCATCGCCTTCGGCGCCGCGTTTCTGCTGTTTGCGCTCGACCAATTCTTCCATTCGCTGCAAGCATCGCCGCCACCCTCGCACGACTGGGCGTTTTTCTTCCGTCTCGCCGGATTCGGATTGCTGATCTTCGCGGTGATGCGAAAAAATCTAAAATGAGGCAACGTGATTTGGTGGTCATTGCCTATTGTCGCGAGGCGGCATGCGCCGTATTTTTAACGCATTGTCGCCTGCATTCTATCGCTCGGACGCTGCGGGAGGCTACCGGGGGATGACGCACAGGGCACGACGATGAAACTCGCCATGCGCTACGGCTTGGCGGCGCTGTTGATTGTCGTCGCCATCGTCCTGCTGGTTCCGCCGTTCGCCGGCGCCATGGCCTCGCCGAGGAGATACGGCTGGGGGTCGGCATCGAGCGCTTCGATTACACCAAAGGCATCGTCGACCGCCTGCGTGCCGTCGACGCCTTCCTCGCCAGCCATCCGGAGTGGAAGAACAAGTTCGTTTCATCCAGGTCGCCGCGCGGGCCCGTGCCAAGCTGCCGACCTACAGCGCGCTGCAGAGCGAGGCCGCCGAGCTCGCTCGTGATATCAATGCACGGCATGGCACAGGAATCATATCAGCCGATCCTCCTGATCGTACGGCATTATGAGCCGCACGAGATTTTCGAACTGTTCCGAGCCGCCGACCCGTGCATCGTCTCCAGTCTCCACGACGGCATTAATCTCGTCGCCAAAGAATTTGTCGCCGCGCGCGACGACCAGGAGGGTGTTCTGCTGCTGTCGACATTCGCCGGCGCTTCGCGGGAGCTGCCCGAGGCGCTCATCGTCAACCCTTACAATTCCCAGAGTATGGTTGACGCCATAGAGCAGGCGCTGGTGATGCCCCCGGCCGAGCAGCGCGAGCGCATGCGTCTGATGCGTGAGATTGTTCGCCTGCGCAATGTCTATCGCTGGGCCGGGCAAATGCTGCTCGATGCCGCTGATCTGCGCAAGCGCAGGCAAATCATTCAAATCATGTCGCGGCGGCGGCTTCCAAGCGACGCCCGGCGATCCCGCGTAAGTTGAGCCGTTTATCGGCGTCAGCATCGTTGCGAGCGCGACGCGGTGAGCATCTCCCAGATTTGGTTGCGTTGGGAGCTGCTTGGCCGTCGTCTATCGCGATATGCATTTCAGCAACTGAGGCTAAACTCGAAGAGTTACAACTCATATCCGAGGAAGGCACTTCCGCTCCTCTAATCGGCAGTTTTGGAGTCAAGCACTTTCAGCTGGCTAAAGCCGCGTTGTGCAGCACAGCAAAACAGGGCGGCCAATGTCGCAGTTGGGTCAAACTGCGACTTGGCGGAAGGTGATGACTTCCGCTCTCGTCCCGAACGCGGACATCGAGCTTAGTGGGGTCTGCAACAGGGGTCAGTATGGACTTCGCCTGCGCTGATGCAGCTAGAGCGCTCCGAGTCGGGTTGACGTAAGTCTCTGTTTTTCATTAATTGATGCTCGGACAAACCGAGAGTGTGATGGTGGCGGTTGGTTGTGCACCAGATGGCCGAAACAGAAAAGAGCTCAGGCAAGATTGAGCTGCCACGATACGCCGAAGTGATCAGAGACCCATGTAAACAGCGTGCTAAAGCCATAATTGCCGACTGGCATCATCTCTGAGCCGCCTTGTTTCAGCAGATCGCTGAGGTGTTGCAGTTCTACTTCGGACGCGCACTCTACAAACAACGAGACTGATGGCGTGAAGGAAAAGGAATGTACGGGAGGGCTATCATTCATCAGGATTGTCTGACCGGCAAGAGTTAGGCGAGCCATCCGCAGAGTTCCGGCTTGCGGCCCCTCTCCATACCTTTCGGCGGACTCAACTGTCGCGTCGGCAAAGACGGAAAGATAGAAGTCGAGCGCAGCCACGCCTTCACCTTGAAACATAAGGAAGGGCAAGACTGACTGAGGCATGATGGTCCTCCTTTCGGCATTTCTTGGAATTGGTGTCCCACATGCGCGGTGCCTTTGCGCAATACCAATCAAGCGGCTTCGGCTAGCAACTGATCGGCAGGTTGCCAGCTCCATGGCATGAGATCATCCCATCGGCACGAAGGCCACCCGCTGGCGATCTTCTCGATGACATCGGCGATATAAGCTTGAGGCTCGACACCGTTGAGCTTGCAGGTTTCGATGACGGTGTAGATGGCAGCGGCGCGCTCGCCGCAATCCGGGCAGGTGCAGTGCCCGGCGTCCGGCTCAATCCGACGCTCCGCGAGGCAGATGAGCCGGCAGGCTGCGAACCGGGGTGGGGCGCTCGCTACTGACGGGCTCCGCCTCGATGACATCCGATGGCCAGGGGCTATGCCTGTTCTCGAAGCGGATAATTGGCGCAAACGGTTCTGAACACACGGTCATTATTCGATAATCTGATCGGCGAGCGCGAGGAGATCGGGCGGCATCGTGAGCCCGAGCGCCTTGGCGGTCTTTAGGTTGATCACAAGCTCAAATTTGGTCGGCTGCTCGACAGGGATATCGCCCGGCTTCGTGCCGCGCAAAATCTTGTCGACGTAATCGGCGGCGCGGCGGAACTGATTGGCAAAGTTCGGTCCGTAAGACATGAGGCCACCGGGCCCGACGAAGCTGCGGTTGTTGTAGATCGACGGCAGCCGTGCACTGAGCGCGAGTGATACGATGCGTGCCACGTTGGCGTTCAGAAGCGAATCGACGACGAAATAAAGCGCATTCACCGGCGCTTTGAGGGTTGCAAAGGCCGGCGCGATGTCCTCCGCCTTCCTGATCTGCAGCGGCGTGATTTCGATGCCAAGTTCACGCGCCGCGGCCCGAACTTCATCCATTTCCAGTGCGGATTGGGGAAAGCCGATATCGACCATGACGGCGAGATTACGCAGGGGGATGACAACCTCGCGCAAGAACTCAATCCGTTTGCCGGCAAGATCGCTCGCCTCATTGGAAAGGCCGGTAATGTTACCGCCCGGCCGTGCGAGATTGGTAACCAGGCCGCCGCCAATCGGATCGTTCGATGCCGGAAAGACGATCGGGATATTCGATGTCGCCCCTTTGACGATCGCCGCCGCGATCCCAGAGGTCACGATGATGTCGACCTTGCGGTGAACAAACTCGGCTGCAATCTCGGCGGCGCGTGTGGGACTGCCCTCCGACCAGCGATACTCGATCGCGATGGTTTTGCCATCGATCCAGCCAAGTTCCGCCATTCGATGAACGAAGGCAGCTAACAACGGGCCATTCGCCGTTTCGTTGGTGCTGAGGACCCCGATGACCGGTACTTTCTCCGATTGCGCATGCGCGGCGTCCCCTCGCGCGGTTGCGGCAGCGCCGATCAACGCGATGAACTCACGCCGCCTCATTCGATCACTTCGTCCGCATGGGCAAGCAACTGCGATGCGGCAATACGGGACCTCGCTGACCAATCGTTTTCGATATACGGCATGAGAATGCCGACGCGATGCATTACGGCTGGCACCCGCGCAAGCGCTGCAAACGGCGCAGCAGCGGTAACGACAAGACCTCGAGCGAAGTCAATTAGCGGTCAAGCGGGATTCCGGTGGGTTTGCTGACCAATTCCCAGGTTTGTTTGGTCGGATCCCACAACGTGACCACCGTTTCTTCTATATTAAGTCCGCGCTGCGGATCTTTGGTAAAATCGTAGATGCCATTGATGCCGGCGTAGCCCTTGAGTGTGCCGATATAGTCGCGGACCTGCTGCGCGGTCGCTTTAGGACCCAGATGCTGGAGGGCGTGTATCGCGATCATGGTCGGGTCCCAGGCCAGCGTCGCCGCCATATCCGGCCTTTCATTAGCCGCCTTGAAAACATCGAAGAAGCGCTGCTGCGCCTGTTCGACGCCTGGATCGAGGGTGATGAGGCCCTGGTGTTGGACCCATTCCGGAGAGGCGATGTAAAGCTTTTTCGGCAGGAACGCCGCATACTGCGTCATCTGTGCGTAGGTCATGTTGCCGTCGGTGGTGGCAACCGGAATGTCGAGACCGGCCTGGATGATGCCCTTGAACACGGTCGCGATCGGTGTCCCCGTACTCCAGGCGATCAAGGCCTGCGGTTGCGCCGACTTGATATGCTCGATTTGGGCGGCGACGCTCACGTCGGTGATGTTGAAATGGGCGCGCTCGACCACCGTGATGTCCTTATTCTCGGGCCGCGCGACGACCGCGTCGAGGCCGTGTTCGGCGTCCTGTCCGGTGGCGTCGGCACTGGTCATAAACGCAATCCGCTTCCAACCCATGAGCCTGAAATAGCGGATCGTCGCCGCGGCGAGGTCGAGCGTCGAAACGCTGGACGTGAAGACGTAGCTGCCCGCGACCGGATGAATGCCGGGTGAGAAGCAGTACATGGTCGGGCCATTTTGCATCAGCGGCGCCATGGCGTTGCAGACGCCGACCAGGGAGGAGCCCAGCAGAACAGCGGGCCGCAAAGCAATCGCGCTATTCGTCAGTTGGACTCCGGTCTGCGGGCTGCTGCCGTCATCGGAGAACTCGAAATGTACCGGCTGGCCGCCGATACCGCCGGCCTTATTGACCATTGGCTCGGCGAGCTGCAGCGCCTTCTGCTCGTTCTTCCCGAGGAACGACGCGCCACCGGTCAGCGGCAGAATGACGTTGATGTCGTAAGCGTTGGCCGAATGGGCAGTCGCTTGGAGCATCAAAACTGCTACGATGGATGATGCGAGCGAGATCGCTCGCCCGCAGAACTTTCCAGTCATGGCATTTCCCTTTTTTTTCAACCTTCAACTCTCTTGGCGTGGCGCTATCGCTGCGCCGTTAGCGCGGTGCGGCAATCTGATGCTTCAAGGTGACCTCACGTCCGGTTTCGGAAGATTCCATGGCCGCGATGCAAATTTCGAGGTCCGCCAAACCCCAGCGTCCATCGTGGACGGGTCGTCGCCGGCCGGTCAGCGCGTCGTGGAACTCGTCGAGCACCAGATCCCGCGGCGTAGCCTCGGTCGGAAGTACGACCTCCTCGCGCCCATCGGCGGTGTACACATAGAGACCCTTTGGCGACTGGCGAATGTCGCCTTTTTCGCAGCTCACGATCGTGAGCCCAAAGGCCGGCTGGAACGGAGCGCTTGCCGGGATCGCGCCCTTGGCTCGTTGGCGCTTGGCTCCCAGCTCCGCCGCGGCGGAGCGGCTGGCCGCAGCGCGAGTGACGGGACGCCGCGCAGCAATCGGTTCAAGAAAGCCCCACTCGGTCACGTCGGCGCACAACTCTATCGTCGAGAAATAGCCATAGCCGTTGTAAACCGCTGTGGCCGATGCACCGTCGACAAATTGCATGAAGACCGTGTGCGCACCGATGGCATCGCGATCGGGATCCCAATTAAACGTCACGGCGCGAACGCTGCGGACCATGCCGCCGCCAAGCATGCGTATGATGTCGAATTGGTGCGAGCCCTGACGGAACGTGACGCCGCCGCCCTTGGTCTTGTCAAGTTCTTCGGGCCGTCGCGGGCGGTAGACCCAATCGGTGTAATTCCAGGTATGAATCATTCGTAACCGGCCGAGCCGCCCGCTGGCTATGATTTCACGCATGCACTGGATCGGTAGATCGAAACCGTGGGCATGACCTACCATGAAAACCAATCCCGCCCGATCCGCCGCGAGGTTCATCTCTTCAGCCGAGCGAATATCGACCGCCATCGGCTTTTCACACAGCACGTGCTTTTTTGCTGCCAGCGCGGCTCTCACGTGCTCACTGTGCAGGTCGGTCGGCGTGGCAATGTAGAGGGCGTCGAGGTCGACGGCCTCGAGCATTGCCGGCATGTCGGGATAGACGGCGACATCCATCTCGGCCGTGATGCTGTCGCGCGTTTCCTTCGCGGGCTCGGCGATGCCGCCCAGTTGGAAGCCGGAATGCTTTTTGATCGCGGGCAAGAAGGCGCGCCCGGCGGCCCCCAATCCGACGATGCCAATGCGTGTCGGGGAAGCTGCAGTCATGACTGAACGCTTCGATCAGCGGCAGAGATCATCGGCGCCGCGCCTCACCCATAGGCATAACCGGTTGCCTCCCATTTTTGACAATATCGCCCTTTTATATTAGGTAGCTAACATAAAAATAAGCAGTCGCACAACGACCAGTTTGCGACCTAGTGCCGCGACGCGCCCCCGAGGAGGAAACCAATGTTGAGCGCCCAACAAAACGAACTTTTGACCCGGATCGGGCCGGGAACGCCGGCGGGCAATCTGCTGCGTCGCTACTGGCAGCCGGTCGCGGCAACTTCCGAACTGGAAGGCCGCTGGACCAAGCGCGTGCGTATTCTCGGCGAGGACCTGGTGCTGTTCCATGATCGCCAAGGCCGTCGCGGGCTGATCAAGGAAAACTGTCCGCATCGCGGCGCGTCGCTGGCTTACGGCATACCGACGACGGACGGAATCCGCTGCCCGTATCACGGCTGGGAGTTCGGACACGGCGGAGAATGCCTGAATCAGCCGAACGAACGTGACAATCCGCGGTTTCGGGAAAAGGCCAAAACTGTCGCCTATCCGGTGGAAGAGCTCAACGGCATGCTGTTCGCCTATCTCGGCCCCGAACCGCGTCCGCTATTGCCGCGGTGGGATGGCTTCGTGGCCGAAGGCGCGATCCGCATGCTGGGCCGTGCGCTGATCCCGATCAACTGGCTCCAGGCCATGGAAAATTCGCTCGATCCGATCCACACCGAATGGCTGCACGGCCATCACTACGAGTTCGTGAAAGAGCAAGAGGGCGCCAAGGTTGCCATCAGCGCGCGTCACGAGAAGATTGCGTTTAACGAATTCGAGTATGGCATCACTAAGCATCGACTGCTTGCCGGCCATTCGGAAGATTCCGACGACTGGCGCGTCGGACATCCGGTGGTGTTTCCGAACATGCTTTCGGTTGGCAACGGTGACGAAAGCTCGCGCTACTACGCCTTCCAGATCCGCGTTCCAGTCGACGACACACACACCATGCACTTATGGTACACTGCCTATATGCCGCCGAAGGGCGTTGACACCCCCACCCATCTCCTCGACAAGGTTCATGTCTACGATGTGCCCTGGCAGGACGAAAACGGCAAGTTTATTGTCGACAATATTGATGGCCAGGACATGATGGCGTGGATCACGCAAGGTGCGATCGCAGATCGCACCAGCGAGCATCTCGGCGCTTCCGACGAAGGCGTCGCGCTCTACCGCAAAATACTTCGGCGCGAAATCAAGAAGGTCGAGCGCGGCCAGGATCCGATCGTCGTTCTTCGCGACGCGACGCGCAATCAGCGCATCGATCTGCCCAACGAGCGAAAGAAGCATCATAACAGCGACGGCTTCGCGAGCTGGATCATGCGCACCCATGCGGCCTACTCGCCGATCGCGCCGGACCTCATTCAAATCTTCGAAGGGAAAAAGTCGGAGACGATCCGCTTGGCCGGTTAGTTCGACGCCCCGCCGGAAAGTCAAACCAGGTGGCCCCGATCATCGTCGGCGGGCTCCTTCAGGGCAGCGTGTTCGCCATGGTCGCGCTGGGTTTCGCGCTTGTCTATCGCGTTACCGGCGTCATCAATCTTTCGCAAGGCGCGTTCTGCATCGTCGGCGCGCTGACGATGTACACGCTCGCGCTGACACTCCACTGGCCGATGCCGCTCGCCGCCTTGGGGGCCGTCCTGGCGACCACCGCCTTCGGCGCGGCGTTGGGCGCGGCGACTTTCGTGCCGGCGCTGTCGCGGCTACCCAACAGCAGCATGCTGATGTTGACGGCCGGTTTACTGACGCTCATCGAGGGAGTGGTGCTGGTGGTGTGGGGCAGCGACCCCTACGATCTACCGGCGTTTTCCGAGAAAGCGCGCAAATTTGCGCAGTTCTTTGCCCGGCCAGGAGAGCCTCCAATGGGAGAAATCTACGTGCAGCCGGTTAAGGTTGTGCCCGACGCATGGCGGGTCGGGCCTTCGGGAGAGGGTTCGGCGGGCGCCAGCTCCGTGCCCCACGCCGAACCGCTCGATGGCGTTCAAAGCATGACCGTCATTTGACCATTGGATGCAACGAGAGCGGCACCCAGCGAACGCCCCCACCCGCTTGCACCAAGAGCAACGTATAGCGACGCTGACCCTGCCGCGCTGCCTCGACGAGATGTTCGACGTCGGCCTGGGTTTGCACCGCATCGTTTTGCACTTGCACGATGACGTCGCCCGGCTTGAGCCCAGCATTTGCTCCGGCTCCTTCAGGTGATACGGCAAGCACCGCAATGCTGGTCCGACGCAATCTGATAGGTCTCGGACCACGTCAGTCACTGGAGCGAGCGCGAGGCCAAGCGGATAGGCCTCCGGTTGCTCATTTCCGGCTGACGCGCGCCCAGGCCGAGCAACTCCGAGATCAGCTAAGGGCCATTCCTTAATCGCGACCGTCGTGTCTTCTTCGTGGCCGTTGCGCCAAAACGTGATAGGCACCGATCGCCCAACCGTTGATACTGCCGCCATACGTGCGAGAGCTCTCGTATCGGTCACCGGCTGCCCGTCCGGGGCGAGGATCACGTCCCCGAGCCTGGCTTGGTCCAGCGAAGGGCCCGCATGGGTCGATGCCGGAAATGACCGCGCCGCTAAACTTGTCCAAACTCACCGCATCCGCGAGCTCCGGCGTCACTTCCTGCACCTGCACACCCAGCCAGCCGGGATGAACGAGCCGATGCTGGCGTAAGCGATCGATGACGAATCTCACATCGCTGGCCTGAAAAGCCAAGGCCGATCGACCCGCCATTCTGCTCCGGGCTATAAATAGCCGTGTTGACCCCAATAACCTCGCCCTTCATGTTGAACAGCGGCCCGCCTGAGTTGCCGTGATTGATCGCGGCATCGCTCTGGATGAAGTTGTCAAACGGCGTCTCGCCGGTCGCGATCAGCGCGCTTACGATTTTAGCACTGACCGAGCCGCCGAAGCCGAGCGGGTTGCCAACCGCGAGGACCGTGTCGCCGACGCGAACTTCGTCGCTATTGCCGAAGCGGAGTGTGGGCATCGGCCGGCCAGGTTCGACCTTCAAAAGTGCTATGTCGCCGCGCTTTGCCTGCGCAAACAGACGCGCCGGCAGCAAAGTCTTCGCTTGCAAGGTGACGGTAATCTCGCGGGCCCCGTCCACTACGTGAAGGTTCGTGACGATGAAGCCCGAACGGTCCACACAGAACCCCGAACCGACAGTTCGCACGCGTCTCACTGGGCTCTGCCCCGGTAGGGGATTTTCAACCGGTTCCAGCCTGACAACCGAAATATTAACCTCCGCCGGCATAAGGCCAGCGACTAGGTCGGCGACCCCCTCCGAGAGCTCACGGGCGCTGGCTTGGGCTGCCGCGAAACCCAACGCGACCGCAGCGAGCAAGAGCCGCATGCCCGCCCACGCTGTCTGCCACTGTCTCATCGGTCGTCCTCCTCCTGCTAACCCGTCCGTTGCGGGTCTTATGCGGAGGCCGAGTAAGGGTGTGCACTTGTCTAGGGCGGCCTCCGTCCGGACACTGGCGCGCTCGGGCGTTCTTGGAGCGATGGCCACTGCCGGCATTCCCTAGACTCCCGCATCATCGTTAGTAATCCACCGCATGGCCTGATCGATCGTTTCATACAGCGCGCGCTAGACCAGACCACACCGAAGGTCGCGCTGCTGGCCACGCTGGCGCTGTTGGAGGGTCAGAAGCGGCAGCGCTTGCTACAACTGACGCAGCTGGCGCGAATGTGGGTTAACAGCAAGCGTGTGAGCATGTCGCCTGGCGGCGCATTGCCTCGCCTGAAATGTTGCCGCGAGTTGACCCGTTGCCTCATCTGATTTGCTCCCCGCGGGTGTTCAGCCGCGGGAGCATTTATGAGGCGTGTCAGCATGACCACGCGTGATGAGTTGGTTGGGGCGATTGCCGCGCGATATGTCGAGGGAGCTCGTTTTGAGAAGTCGCGCATTTCGACGAATTTGTGGCGATAACCGGGTTTCACCGGAAGCATGCGATGCGTTTGCTTCGTGGTTGCCCACCTTGCAGGCGTAGCGGCTCCCGACCGGGACGGCGGGTCTGCGATGACGCGGTCCGCGAGGCACTGATTGTGGTCTGGGAGGCCGCCTGACCGAGTGTGCGGAAAGAGGCTGCGACCGTTATTGCCGGTCCTGGTCGAGGCCATGGAGCGGCATGGCCACCTACAGCTCGGGGCTCCGGGACGTGACGGCCTGCTGACGATGAACGCCGCCACTATAGATCGGGCCTTACGGAAAGTTCGGGAGCAAGCGGGAGGCGGGCACGCCGTCGGACGCGCCATCAGCTGCTGTTCGACGCAGCGTGCCGGTGCGCACTTCTTCGGATGTCCATTCTGATTGCACCAATTGCGCTCACGCGTGGTGGTGGGCCTGCCGGCTGATTTTCGTCGTTCTATCACTCCAATGGCAGCTCGACAGGGAAGCCGTGCACCCGACGGAAGATTTGCCTCTCGTGCTCGGAGCCTAATGGCCGACAGCGAACTCATTATTACCGGGTATAGGCGAGAGGCTACCGAATAGACCTTTGGCCTCTCCTTGCACACCGGCGCTGAAGAAGATACTGCCGTTACTCCCTGCCATGCCGTTGTTGCCGGGCTTGAGCGCCCAGAGGTCGCCAATCGCAATCGGTTTGCCATCGGCGCCAAGCAGCGTGCCTGCGAACATGTCAGTCTTGAGGTCATAGGCATTGATCGTTCCGTCGCCAAAGTTGCCGACCAGCAGGTCGCCAGCGAAGCGGCCAAAATCATCTTGAGCGACCGCAAGTCCCCATGGCGAATTGAGAGCGCCGTGCGATGCGACCCGGTGCAGCAGGTGGCCGTTCAGGTCAAACTCATCGACGAAGCCGTTACCGGCCCCACTCACATCGTCATGTTTGAACTGGTCCTGCACCGCGAAAGTGACGAATAGATGGTTGTCTAGGACTTGCACGTTGAATGGCGCATAGCCGGCGGGCAGTGAGGAATCAGTGAAGCTCGACACCTGTTGAAAATGGTCGTTAAACACGTCAACCGTGCCGTGCCGGAAATTCGCAGCATAGAGCTGATCGCCGCCGTCATCCTTACCGATGGCGAGGCCCTTGTAGACGGCCCCGATCCCTTCGGCCGGAGGTACGCTGGGATCACCATGCGCTGGGTTGTTCGAGTTGTCGACCTCCAGGACCGAATGCGTCCCCGTCTGCATATTCCAAGCCGAGACAGTGCCGTCTTCCGTCACAAAAATGAAGCTCGCGGGCGTGCCATTGACGTTGAAGCCGTGCGTGTCGTCGTTGAATACGACACCCGTGGGGCTTGCGGGCGTGGTCTGCCCGGGAGGGGTCGCGATGGTGACGACCAAAGGCAACGCTTTCGGGGTGTTGGTAGTCGGATCGACGCTATAGATGGTCGAGACCCCAGTGTGATTATCGGAGACCCAGAACGGGCCGCCCGGCGCATACGCAATGCCCCACGGATTGATTAGGTTCGGGTCCTGGACCTTAGCCGCAACGTGCCCAGGCTGCGCGTCTGAGACTAAATTTGTCTGCGCGAATTTGGGCCCGATAAAGCTCATCGGGGCTTGCGGTAGCAGGTCTTCGGGACGAATTGGGACGGTGCCCATACTTGAATTCACGGCAGTTCCCCCCTTTGTCAGTGGCGCCGCTGGCTCGAGGTGACGGTTCGCCTCCTATCTCGGAGGCCCCGAGACGGTCTCTGCGCCGGGCATTAGCGATGAGACGCATCACCGAGGCATTTAATTCCTCTGGCTGACGATACTTGCGAAACTGATTGGGTGCCAGGGGCTCCGCGGTCCCCAGTCCTGAAGACCCGCCATCGCAGGAATAATAGCGGAGGCTGCCCGATGCGGGCGCGGCCTTTGAGCATCCAAGCCAACTCGTCGCCGAAATTGCTGGGTGCGTGCATCGGCGGCGGAGCCGTAGCGACCGCAAAATAATATTTGCGACAATGCCACTGGCGCGCCGGCTGTTGGCGTGGGTGGCGAGCGACAACAACACAACCCGCGGGGTGGCGCAGCGCTCCGCCATTGTCTTGCTCGAGGTTGAGACGAGCGCTAGGGACCCTGCCGAGCGATGCGTCTCTGCTCCCAGATAGACCCCGCGGAATAAATCCGCCGCTGCTGTCGTCAACCGTGAACGACGATTGCAGCTGCTCGGAGTCACGGGCACCGAAATGGCGGCCCGCTGTTTGAATTGGGCCGAGTGCGACGCCCCAGAGGATGCAACACCAGGCGTACCGGGGTAAACGCTCAGGATGACGTTAGTAGCGGGGGGATGTGTGCTGGGCAGGTCGCGAGTTGGAAGTTGAAGCCCGATGAAGAGCGTTGCTTTCGCTCGTCGTTGGTTGCGCGGCTTCCTGCGCTTCGGCGTTATGCGACTGCGCTCGTCGGCAGCTCCAGCTGGGCGGACGACTTGGTGCAGGACACTGTGGAACGCGCGCTCAGGCACGCTGCGACACTTAAGGACCTCAATCACCCAGGGGCCTGGTTGCGACTAATACTGCACAATCTTTATCTCAGCGAATTGCGGCGCCAAAAACCGGCGAGTTTAATCGACCTCGCTGACACCGATGATGCTCTCATTGCGCCGCAAAAAGAGCGGAGCAGCGTCAACGAAGTCAGCCGGGCTGTCTCGAAAATGAGGGTCGAGCACCGACAAGTGTTACTGCTGATCGGCGTCGAAGGCCTGAGCTATCGTGAGGTGGCGCAAAAAAGTTGGCGTACCAATTGATACCGTGATGTCTCGGCTGGCCCGGGCGCGCGAGTTGCTGCGCGGTGCGCTCGAGCATCGCGGAATGCCACGGGTAGGAGCTCCTTGCGGAGGCGCTGCCGAGACGTGGGGCGGAAGGCGGGATCATGAGCGGCCCGAGGCCGATTACCCGATATTGACCTCCATGCGTTCATCGACGGGGAACGACCGCCGGAACGTAGCCAGTTGATCGCGGGAGAGATCGCGCCGGAGTTTGGCCGATCGCTGCGCCGCGTTTCGCCGCGACAAAGACTTGCCACATTTATGCGCCGCTGCTGACCCGGCCTCCGCCTGCAGCTTGGCTCACGCGTATCGAGAGGGAGCCGTCTCGCTTTTGGTTCCCTCGTCCATGGCTTGTGATAGCCGCGAGCGTTCTTCTTATTGTTTGGAGCGCGCTCCTATCCTGCCCAACCCCGTCGCCCCGGACATCCTCAAAGCTGTCCACGCCCGCTTCTCCACCGGCTCGACCGCAAGTTGCTCCAAAATCTGTCGCCCTTGCGGCACCTATCCGACCAGGCGCGCGCATGTTGCTGCTGTTGACGTTGCGCGAAAGTGGCCAGGCTAACAGCGGCGGCAAGAACGACAGGAGCTTACGCATCTGTTCTGTAACCGCGGCAAAACCCTGGGCGCTAGAACGACAGGAGCTTACGCATCTGTTCTGTAACCGCGGCAAAACCCTGGGCGCAGAAGCTCAAGCCGGACGTCCGCGGCAACGGATGAGGTCTGGCAGAAACGGCCCATCCGCTGAGCCTGGATGCCGAGGCGGGCGCCGAGGTAGTCCCAGAAGGCGATGCCGAGTTTGGTGCAGGTCTGCATCAGCCCGAGGAATGCCTCGCGACAATCGCGTCCTGCGTTGCGTTGCGTGCCAAGAAGCGAAGATTACGCCGTCGTCATGCTAGTCCGACAACCAAGTCACCTCGACGGATGTTGTTGATTCCACTTCGCCGCTCCGCTTTGCCAACGAGCCTGGGCCGCCTCTTGCGCCTGTTGCTGGGCCGCGCGCTCCTGCCAAATTGCTGGATTTGCGTGGCCAGCGCTTGGGCCCTTTGGGTCTGTTGTTGCAAAGCTCGAGCCTGAGCAGTTGCCCGTTGCTGCTGCCAAGCGGCTTGTGTCTGAGCTGCCTGCGCTTGAGCCCTCTGTTGTTCTAGCTGTTGGCGAGCTTGGGCCTGGGTGGCTGCTTCGTTCCGTTGCCGCAGAAGCTCGTGTTCTTGCCAAGCCCGCTCGCGCCAGTTGTGATCCCGGTGATACCAGTATCGATCGCCGTCGTAATCGGCCCAGAAACCACCTCCGCCAACAATCACATCGGGGCTATAGTAATCGGGGCCGTAGAAGCCCGGCTCATAGGCATAGCCGGGGTAAGCCGGTGTGGCATATCCAGGCGCGTAGAAAGGGCCCGTGCCGTAGGTGGTGGTGTAGCCCATTGGCTGCTCCGCACACCCAAAGAGCACTGCAGCCAAGCCGACGAGCATTGCTGTTGCGCTGCGCATTCCTCCCTCCGTGCCGCTTTTGTTTCTTTCAGATATGTCGAAGGAAAATGGCGGAAAGGAGGTGGGTCTTATTGATGGATGCCCCGCCATAATGGGAGGCTTTTGCTGCGATGCGGGTGCCTCTAGCTTCGTGCCACTCACCCGAGCTAGAGCTACGGCGAAGTGCCCTGGCATGAAGAACTAGGCCACTTGGCACGCGCGCTGTTGGCTAAGCTATTCTGTACCACCGCTTTGGCGGGTGGTGTGGCCTGGGTCGTGTGCCGCTGCGGGGACACGATCACCGGTTACAGGTAGCCAAACTGTTCGTAGGTCAGGTGTGTCGAGGCGCTGCTCAGTTCCCCATTTAAGGTTGGTAACCACGCCTGGGCGAAGGATCGGAGGGTCCTGGCCTAGGGCGGTTTCCTGCTGGTAGTTCGCCACATCCTGCTGGTATCCGGAAATCATATCGTTCAGGTACTCTTCGTCGGATTGCGGCCCAGAGAGGTTCACCTGCGTGGCAATCGAGGATTGGACGGCCTGGCTACTGAATGCTGAGGGCATGGGTAGCTTTTCCGCTGCCATAGTGCTCGCGAGCTGCGCGTCGAGGGCGGTCTGGTCAGTCACTACCTGCTGCGCAAACTGGACAACCGCGAAGGTCGGCGATGACGAGATCGCCAGCATACCCAATTGGATTTCGGTTACTCCAGAGGTCGCCGCCTGTTCCGAAAACTGCAGGTCTTGCGCATTCGCCATGAATTTCTCCCACCGGCACGGCTTGACGCTCACCCGGCTCACCGATCGAGGCCATCCGCTTTTGGGCTCCTGGCTCTTGAGCCGAAGGACACTCCTTCCGAGCCGGCGAACGCTAAATTTAGTCTGGGCGTGCGCCTCGCGAATAGCTTCGGTTGTCGCACCACACGTGAAGCCCGACCTCGACCAAGCTTTGGGCCAGCTCACTGCCTCGGGGTTAGCGTTTCGCCAGGTACCCCGCCTGACGCAGTCTATACATTCAAGCATGCCCTTGCGCGCGATGCCGCTTATGAGTTGTTGCTGAGGAGCCGGCGACAGGAGTTGCACGGCAAGATCGCGACGGTGATAGAGGAGCGCTATCCGAAACGACCGAGGCCGAACCTGAACTCCTCGCGCGCCACTACACTGAGGCCAAGCAGTTCGATAAGGCGATCCCTCTTTGGCACAAAGCCGGCACGTTGGCGTACGAGCGGATGGCGCTTGCGGAGGCGATCAGCCATTTAGAGAGGCGGCTAGAGTTCATCCCTGCGCTTGGAGAACCAGAGAGGCGCGACGTTTGGGAGCTGGACGTGCGTATTTCCCTGGCAAGCCGACGGGGCGATGACCAGCGGCCAAGTCATCACGCCCGAGATGGCGCGCACCGTCCACGCCGACGCAGTCCGCGAGCATGTGCTGGTCGGCTGGGTCGTATCGCCAGGCGAAGACGAGCACCACAACAAGCTGCTGGCTCGCATGGTGACGGGCGCGGCGACCGTTTATGTGCTCGTAGCCGAGGCACTGGGCGAGCTGCGATCGATGCTGCCGCCTGGCTTAGAACGATCGGAGCGGCAACCGGCTGATCCGCCGAAATTGATCGAGTTGTGGTGGTGAGGAGGGATGGGTTATCCGCCGGTGTAACCTGTGTCACTGCGCGGCCGCAGCCAAAAGTGCATAAAGAGTTGCCGGGAGCGTCCCCAGGCCCGGCTGGACTAGTCCGCGGCTCCCAGAGCGGTACACTCGTGGGCGCCGCAAGAGGCCCATCCGCTATTCTCGTCAAAGCGGTGGTGGGCATGATCCGCGGCGAGAGGTAGTCACCGCCTCGCCGGGATGGCGCAGGCGTGGCGCGACGTGGCCTGCTCCAAAGCCGCCCGTCCTGGCAGCGGATGTTCCTCATGCACCTCAACTAGGGCTAGGGTCTGGAGCCGCCTGACGACCCGGTTCGAGTTTGGTTTCGCGTCTGACCAGATCGAAGGGCTGCGTGGTGCAGAGCCTCACGACCTGGTTGCTATTGAGGTCGAGGAGCTTGGCTTGAAGGGGATGACGTGGTTGTAGAGGCGCGCCGTCGCTACACGCATGCCAAACGCCGCGGTGTGCTTAGCGCCCAGGCTAAGCACCAACCGGCTTCGCCGAGCGGACATATGGTTTTGGGCGTCCTCGGTCCACTCACGCCAAAGAAAGACCAGCGCCGCCATGATTGCCGGGCCGAGAAATAGGCCGAGCAATCCCCATCTCTCGACTCCTCCAAGGAGCCCGAATAGAACCCACAGAAACGGCAGACGGGTAGCGCCACCGATGAGCACCGGCCGCACAAAAATTTCGCGACAAAACCAGGCTCCTGACGACGTCGGCGACGGCGCGGTGATAGGCGGCGATGACCTCGCGCAGATCCTCGGGATCGAGCCGCGCCGACAGCGCGGTCGAGCCGAGGAGATCGCAGAACATCACCGTCAGCTGCCGGCGTTCGGCCAGGTGTGAGGAGTTGGGCGCGCGCGGGGTGATGGGCTCAACGGCCGGCTGGCTTGCAGGCGCTTCGGTCTGCAGTGCTCTGATTGCTTTCAGGAGCCGCTTGCGATGGCCGAGAGGAATGCCCAGGCTCTGTAGGTCAGCCTCCGTCAGCTCCGGAAGGACTTCGGCGTCGACATCGTGCTCGCGGAACGTCGCCTCGTACTGCGCAAGGCCGAGGCTCCGTAGCCAGCCCCCGACTTCCATGGCAGCTCCCCTGCACGCGGAGGTAACCACATCGCAACGAGAATGGCGATAGCAGCGGCGCTCCAGCTCAAACTGGTTGAGCAACGTCTTGGGGCGTGAGGTTCAGGTTCGCCGCTTCGGGTCAGGCTCGTGGTTTGTCGGTGCTCGTGGTCTCGCGACGCCACCTTGCCCAGCAAGTCGCCGCTGTGGGTTGCCTTTGCAGCAGCCACCCTCACGCCCCGCTCTGGCATCGAATAGTCGCCTTCGTCTGCCTCAGCAGACTTTTCGGCGGGTCTCGTTTCGTTACTTGCGGTCGCCATGGTGCATGCAAAGGCTCTTCTCCAGTATCATGCGTGGACCAACGGACAACCAACATCCCGAGCGGACGATACGCCTCTGCGGCCGGGATGACGTCCTTCAGTGTGAGGTAGTCCCAGGGCTCCTGAAGATTTGGACGGCAGGCGACCAGGCTTAAGGCAACGGCGCGCGTGCATTTGGCTCTGATGCCGCCAGTTCTTGGAGCAGCGCCTTGCGTCTCTGAGGTCTTTGGTTCCGAACCCTTCGGTGAACCAAGAGTAGATTGGGACGAGGAGGTCGAAGGCTGCCCTGGTTCGTCCCTGGTCACGCATGAGCCGCGCTAAGCTCATTGCGGTGCGGAGTTCCCATGATTTTGCTTGTTGATGGCACGCGCAGTCGAGTGATGCGAGGTAGTTGCTCTCGGCCCCTTTGGTGTCGCCTTTGACTGCTAACAGCCCGCCTTTGATCCGAAGGATTTCGGCATAATACCAACGTTCTTCCCAGCCAAGCAGCGCCGCTTTGTCGACGAACACCTCGTAGACCTAAACCGCACGCCCGCCTGCCCTCCACGCCTCCGTGCTTCCGCCGTTTTTTGCCTTCGGTGACGCTATGGCGGCCCATGGCTGGGGAAATATGGCTATCGGATCGTCAATTGTCCGCCGGGATTTTTGTGAACGAGACCGATCAGCACCGGCATTGCCACCAGCACCAACGGGTATTGCAGCGC
>CAWBOW010000002.1:0-277265 GCA_963790495.1 uncultured Alphaproteobacteria bacterium
CCATGCGGCCTACTCGCCGATCGCGCCGGACCTCATTCGAATCTTCGAAGGGAAAAAGTCGGAGACGATCCGCTTGGCCGGTTAGTTCGACGCCCCGCCGGAAAGTCAAACCAGGTGGCCCCGATCATCGTCGGCGGGCTGCTTCAGGGCAGCGTGTTCGCCATGGTCGCGCTGGGCTTTCGCGCTGGTCTATCGCGTTACCGGCGTCATCAATCTTTCGCAAGGCGCGTTCTGCATCGTCGGCGCGCTGACGATGTACACGCTCGCAGCTGACACTCCACTGGCCGATGCCGCTCGCCGCCTTGGGGGCCGTCCTGGCGACCACCGCCTTCGGCGCGGCGTTGGGCGCGGCGACCTTCGTGCCGGCGCTGTCGCGGCTGCCCAACAGCAGCATGCTGATGTTGACGGCCGGTTTACTGACGCTCATCGAGGGCGTGGTGCTGGTGGTGTGGGGCAGCGATCCCTACGACCTACCGGCGTTTTCCGGCGAGGCGCCGGTCACGTTTTTCGGCCTGCGGGTGCCGACCTCAAGGCGTTCTGGATCGTCGGCGCGACGACCATCGTGATCTGGCACTGTGGTACGTGCTGTCGCGGACCATGCTGGGCAAACAACTTCGTGCCTGCGCCGAAAACCCGCTCGCGGCGCGGCTGATGGGCATCGACGTGCCGCGAATGACGCTCTTGAGCTTCGCGCTGGCTGCGGTGATCGGCGCGATCGGCGGCATCGTGGTCGCGCCGATCACCTCGCTGCAATTCGATTCCGGGCAGTTTTTCACCATATTCGGCTTCATCGCGGTGGCGATCGGCGGCATGGGCTCCTTCATCGGCGCCGTGGTCGGCGGTCTGGTGCTCGGCGTCGCCGAGCAGCTGGCCGCCGGTTACGTGTCATCTTTGTTCAGCAACGCGCTCGCTGTGATCCTGCTGCTGTTGATCCTGCTGTGGCGGCCGAGTGGCTTGTTCGCGACCGGAGTTGCGCGGCGTCAGGATGTGCGTGACGAGCAGCACATCCATCTGAGCCTCATCCGCTTCAGCCGCACGCGATGCCGTGCTGTTCGGACGCTGCGATCATCCTGTTGATGGCGCTGCCGTGGCTCCTACCGAAGCCAGCGGCCTTCTCAGTTCGCTGGTCATCACCGATAATTCTCTTCATCGGCGTGCTCGGCCTCGACGTGCTGATGGGCTACGCCGGCCAAGTCAGCCTCGGCCAAGGCGGCTTCATGGCGATCGGCGGCTATACCGCGGCAATCCTGGCCGTCAGATACGGCTGGCCGCCGCTCGCTCGGCACCGCCGCCGGCATCGTCGCTCTCGCTGGCTGCGCTTTTGTGCTGTCGCTTGACGACGATGCGGCTGCGCGGGCGTTTATCTGGCGCTGGCGACGCTCGCTTTCGGCCTGCTGGTCGATTCGCTTGCCACCGGGATGATGGACATGACCGGCGGTCCGTCCGGACTAGTCGGCATTCCATCGTTCGCCATCGGGCCGATCTCCTTCGCCAGCCCGCTGGCGATGTATTATCTGGTCGCTGACCTTGATGGTCGCTCTGGTATTGCTGCTGCTCGGTGGCATGCGCTCGAGCTTCGGCCGGGCGCTAAAGGCAATTCGCACCGATCAGACGGCGGCCGCGGCGCTCAGCATCGATGTGGTGCGCTACAAGGTCGCCGCCTTTGCCATCAGTGCCGCGCTGGCTTCGCTTTCCGGAAGTCTTTACGCGTTTTACTTCCACTATCCTGGCGCCGGAAATGGTCAATACCTCCCGCTCGCTGGAAATGATCACCATGCTGGTCATCGGCGGAGAAGGCACACTTGTTGGCTCGCTGATCGGCGTCGCGTTGCTGACCCTGCTGCCGGAAGTGTTCCAGCCCTTCGCGCTCTATAAGCGCCTTGCCGAGGGCGCCCTCCTCATTCTCGCGTTTCAATATTTGCCGGCAGGAATTTATGGAAGCCTAGTTGCTGGGCTGTCGCGACTTGGCCGATCACGCCATCAGGACCATGCGGCCGTCTCATTATCGAAGGAGGGGTCCTGATGAGCGAGCCTGCTCTTAAGGTGGTGAATGTATCCAAGCGCTTTGGCGGGCTGGCGGCGATTACCAACGTGTCGCTCGACGTTCCCGACGGCAGCGTCACCGCATTGATCGGGCCCAATGGTGCCGGCAAGACTACCCTGTTCAACCTGATCACCAATCTCATTACCGCAACCGAGGGCACGTTTTATTTCCACGGCATGTCGCTCGACGGTCGTTCGCCCCGGCAAATCGCCGCGCTGGGGCTGATACGGACATTTCAGACCGCGCGCGCATTCCCGCGCATGAGCGTTCTGGAGAACGTGCTGGTGGGCGGCCACAACCAGTTCCGGCGTAGCGCGATTTCGCAGATGCTATGGCTGCCCTCGGCCCGCGGCGAGGAGCGCGACCTGACGCGAAAGGCCGACGCATTCCTCGATATGATCGGCCTTGCTCGCTTCCGTCACGAGGCCGCGACCGATCTGCCGATGGGGGCGCAAAAACTTCTGGAAGTCATTCGGGCTTTGATGGCGCGACCGCGGATGCTTTTGCTCGACGAGCCGGCCGCTGGACTGAACGATAGCGAAACCGCCGACCTCGCCTCGCTGTTGCGCGCCATTCGCAACAGCGGCGTGACGGTGATGGTCGTCGAACACAATATGTCGCTCGTGATGGGTGTTGCCGATCGGGTGATAGTGCTCGATGCCGGGACTTCAGGTGGCTTTCGGCAGTCCGCAGGACATCCGTCAAGACGCTCGCGTGATCGAGGCCTATGTCGGGCAGGATCAAGCGGCGTCATGATCGAGCTGTGCCACATCTCGACAGGCTACGCCGGCACGCCGGTGGTTCACGACATCGACCTGGTCGTCAGCGCGGGTGAAATTGTCACGCTGGTCGGCGCCAACGGCGCCGGCAAGAGCACCTTGGTGAAGACCATATCCGGCCTGTTGCGGCCGCAAAGCGGCCAGATCCTATTCGAGGGCAAGAAATCGACAAATTTTCAGCACGCGCCAGAGTGCTGTTGGGAATTGCCCATGTGCCGGAAGGCCGGCAGACCTTCGGAGGCATGACGGTTGCGGAAAATTTGGAACTGGCCGGATTTTATCATCGCCGACGAACCGGCGGCGATATGAGAAGGCGCGTCGAAGAAGTTTGCGAGCGGTTCCCGCTGCTGCGCGCCCGATTGCATGACGCGGTTGCCAATTTCTCCGGCGGACAGCACCAGATGCTCGCCATCGCCCGCGGCCTGATGGCGGCGCCGAAATTGCTGGTGCTGGACGAACCGTCGCTCGGGCTGTCGCCCGAACTCGTCACCGAGATTTTCCGTCTCATCGCCAGCCTGCGCGATCGGGGCACTGCCATCCTGCTGTCCGAGCAAAATGCTCGACTTAGCCTGGCGATTGCAGACCGCGGGTACATTTTGGAAAATGGCCGCGTGGTCTCGGTGGGAAACGCCAGCGACTTGCTGCGGTCAAGTGACATTGCCGAGCGCTATCTCGGCGTCGGCGCGGATTTGGCCTCGGGCATCGCCACGCGGGACGAATATTACACCGCGAAATTGCGCCAGCTCATGGCGGATTGACAAACGGCCCCCACAGATCCGCTCCCCCTCACCGCACCGCCGCGCTCTTCACACGTGGGGCGCGGCCCCTGCCCTTTTCAGCGACGAGGCGCGCAAGCTCGCGCGTCGAAGGTATACGCCCGCTCGAAATGGCCTCGTCTTCGGCCAGATTTTCAATGATCGCGAGCAAGGTATTTCTTGTTGTCGCAATATCCTCAGACTTCACGCCCCGAATGGCAATCTGATTGACCTGCTCGGCAAACGGGACGAGCTTTGGCTTCAGCAAGCGTCCCTTGGGTGTAAGGAAGACAAATACCTTTTTCCTGTTCCCCGGCAATTGTCGGCGCGTGACATAGCCGAGCCGCTCCATGGCCTTGAGCGCGGAGAACGTCGTCGGATCCATAACGCCAGCCTGTTCGCTGAGTTCGCGCTGGGTGATCCCATCCTTGTCCCAAAGGATACGTAGGAATGTCCAATGTCCAAGCGGCACACCATGGGCGCTCAGGCGCATCTGTAAGGCGCGCAACAACGCTCGAGTGGCGTCCTTGACTAGATGTGCCAGACGATCGTTCGGCACCGCCCCGCGCCAGTGACGCAAGATCGCCCGCGTTTGCGCAGCCTCGGCGTCCAATCGCGGCCGGCGCGCGCCCTTTGATCCGCTTTTCATTCTCTTGTTCCAACTTGATGCTCGAGGATGACCTCGTGTCGCGACTTTGCCGACTGGAGAATGGCGATGCAAACTTCCAAGGTCGCCAGCGCCCAGCGACCGGTGTGAAGCGGCTGATGTCCCAGTACCACGGCATCATAGAATTCGTCGATCACCTCGGCGCGCGGAACGGGGGGCACCGTAATTTTGTGCAAGCGGCGCTCGAAGCCGCCATAGACCATGACCCCTTCGGGCGTCATCCGGAGGTCGGCGTGCTCGCATGACGCCAATAGCACGCCGAAGTGCTGATGCAGTCGGGAGCCTACGACCGGCACGGGCTTATAATCGCGGCCACCGAAGTTTCGCGCCGCCTTCAATGCCGCCTCTTGCGCTGGCGGCAAGTTCGCCAAGGCCCTTCGCGCAGCGCCGAAAGCCGCGGGATCTTTGGCGACACCCATCTCGCCGATCCAGCCGCAAAATTCATCTGAATCGAAATGGCCATATCCGCTATAGACCGCCGTGGCGAAAACGCCGCCTTCGAATTCGAGCGACGCTGCATAGGCGCCTTCGGCAGGCCGAGTTCGATCCCAAATGCCGGTGAAAGCGCGAACGCTGCGGACGCGACCTCCACCGATCAGCCGCACGATGTCGATTTGATGGGCGCCCTGGCTGAACAGGACGCCGCCGCCCTCCGCCGTGATTAATTCTTCCGGCCGGCGTGGCCGATACATGAAATCGGTGAAGTTAAATGCCGTGATCATACCGAGCTTGCCGACCTCGCCGCACGCGATGATATCCCGCGCGGCGCGATATGGCGCATCGAAGCTGTGGCTATGTCCGACAACCAGATGAGTGCCGGCCGCCGCCGCGGCATCGATCATGGCGCGGCAGTCGGACAAGGTCACCGCCAGCGGTTTCTCAACCAATACATGCTTGCCCGCGGCGGCAGCCATGCAGACATGGGCGGCGTGGAATTGATGCGGGGTCGCGACGTAAATCGCATCGACTGCGGCGTCGGCGCACAGCTCTTCAACAGAGGCGTAAGCCCGCGCCTTGAAATCTTCGGCGAATTTCGCTCGCGCGTCCTGACGCGGATCGGCAGCCGCCATCAGCTCCACGCGCTCATCGAGAGTGAAGGTCGGGATCATAATGGTAAAGGCCCGGCCGAGCCCGGCCACGCCGAGCCGCAATTTGCGAGGAGGCGTCGCACGCATCAGCGGTCGATTACAAGCTTGGCGCTGACTGCGCGCGAGACGCACAACATGATCTGGTCGCGACGCTCCCCTTCCGTGAGCACAAGGTCGCGATGATCCGCCTCGCCGTCAAGGAGCTTGGTCCGGCAGGTGCCGCAAGTGCCGCTTTCGCAAGAGCTCGGCGCGTCACAACCATGGGTGCGCATCGCGTCGAGAATACTGACGCCGACCGGGACATCAAACTCAAGCCCCGTCCGCGCCAGCCTCAGTACGAAAGGTTTGTCGGTCGGCTTGGTCTTCTCCGGCTCGATGAAGGCCTCGAAATGCAACGCGGTGGAGGACCAGTGGCCGGTCATTTCGCGAACCTGCTCCATCAGCGGACGCGGCCCGCAACAGTACAGATGCTCTCGGTTCTTCCGCTCTTCCAGAATAGGCCACAGATCGAGCGATCGCGCCGGGTCGCCGTTGTCATAGTGAATGACCACCTTGCCCTTCAATGCGGTAACGCTGAGGTCCTGCAAAAATGCCGTCACTTCCGGCGTGCGCGCACAATAATAAAGCCGAAAACGCTTGTCCGGCTCGGCCTGCAATTGACGGACCATGGATATGATCGGCGTGATACCTATGCCGCCGGCAATGAACAGATGGTCGAGCGAACGCGGCGCCAAGCCGAAATCATTGACCGGGGGCGCCACGACAAGCGCGTCGCCCACCCGGGTGCAATCAATGAGATCAATCGAGCCGCCGCGACCGCCAGCTTCCCATTTGACCGCAATGGCATAGCAATCGCGCTTCGCCGGATCGTTGCACAGGGAATATTTGCGGACGAATCCATTGGGGGTGCGCAGTTTGACGTGGGCGCCGGCGGTGAATAGCGGCAATTCGGCGCCGGCAGCGGCGCGCAGCTCGAAGAAAGTGATCCCTCGTGCGATCTCGCGCTTGACCGCAATGCGCAGCGAGAGTGCCGCGGCGGGCATTTGGTCAGTCAAGACTGGTTCTCCTTTTTGCCCATAGAGACGCCCTTGTCGAGTTCCAAGCCCAGGCAATCCGCCGTGTGCAACGCACAATCGAACTCTGGAAGCTCGACATGGCGATTGAGCCATTGTATCTTCAAAATACTTAGAGACCTAACTTGTTTTGGCAAATGGGAGACGACGCCATGTTAACGCGCGAAGAAAACGAATTGCTCTGCCGCGTTGAAGGCGACGCCACAATGGGCCAGTTCATGCGTCGCCATTGGGTCCCAGCCTGCATGTCCGAAGAGGTTGCCGAACCGGACGGCGCGCCTGTGAAAGTGCGCCTGCTCGGCGAGGACCTCGTGGTGTTTCGTGACAGCGACGGCCGGCTCGGCGTGTTGGACGAGTATTGCCCGCACCGTCGCGTCTCGCTGGCGCTGGGCCGCAATGAGGACTGCGGAGCTGCGCTGCCTCTATCACGGCTGGAAGATGGACGTGGAAGGTAACGTCCTGGAAATGGCGTCGGAACCGCCGGAGAGCGGGCTGGTGGAGAAGGTCAAGATGAAAGCCTATCCGGCGCGCGAAGCCGGTGGCTTGGTCTGGACCTATATGGGCCCTGCAGAAACGATGGCGGAATTCGAGCGGCCCGCCTTTGCGCCCACCGAGAAGACCAATGTCAGCATCGTCAAGGTCCATGTCCACGCCAACTGGGCCCAAGTCGTCGAGGGGCAAATCGATTCCGCCCATTCGTCCAGCCTGCATTCTTCGGAAATGCGTCCCGCCAAGGTCGATGGCGCCAAGGCAGTCGACAAGCTCTGGCTGCGACCGTCGACCGACAAGGCGCCACGCCTACAGGTGGAGCGTACCAGTTTCGGCTTTCATTACGTCGCCATCCGGCGCCCGATCGTGAATTCTGCTACCCATGATTACGTCCGCAAGACCGTCTACCTCGCGCCGTTCGTTTGCCTCATTCCGCCCAACAACGCCTACAACGTCACCAGCGTCATCGTTCCCGAAGATGACACCCACACCACCTTCTATTTCTTGGCGTGGCGGGAAAGCGGTGGCATCGATCAGGAAGCCTGGCGCAAATTCAACTGCGCGCAGCCGGGCATCGATCTGGACAAGAACTTTCGCAATCTGCGCACTCGCACCAACGGCTATCTGCAGGATCGCAACGCGATGAAGCTCGGCGATTTCACCGGCATCCGCGGCATTCCCAACCAGGACATTGCGATGTGGGAGACCATGGGACCGATCGCCGATCGCACCAAGGAGCGCCTCGGCGGCAGCGACGTGGCCGTGGTGGAATTCCGGCGATTGATGGTCGACGCCGCGCGCGCGATGCAGCAGGGGGGCCCGGTGCTCGGACGTACCGAGCCGCACATCCCCCACGTTAACATTAGCTCGTTCGAGCGGATCTTGCCGAGGAACGTGAATTGGCGCACTAGCGCTGGGGCGGATAATGACTTGCCATCTGTTGCCGATCAGCATCGGGTCGCATAACCTGTCTCCACTCTAAAATCTCTGATAACCGCGATAATAAGGAAGTTATTGTCGCCTCGTTCACGGCGCCCCTTTCGGAATGGCCGCCCAAGTGGCCGACTACGACGGTCGCTTTCAGCATTTCGTCTGGCGCCCCGCGGCGCCCCCCGACCGCGTCATCGCGGCGAGACATGTCCGCTCATCGCACCAATGCCGACAGAGCGACGCATACTGCGACCGGTCGAAATTTGCCCCAAGCACGTCAGCTTCGGCTACCGCAATGTCGTTCCTACTCGACCTTCGGGACAGCGACACCGACCATGCAGTCGCGGGTAACGATGGCGGCGAGCTGCTCTTGCGACCAGCCGTCGGTGCCGGCCGGGCGTTCGGGCAGCACGAGGTAACGCATATCGGCGTTGGAATCGTGGGTGCGCAGCGTCACCGATTCAGGCAGTTCGGTGCCGAACTCCTTGAGCACGGCGCGCGGCTCGGCCACGACACGCGAGCGGTAGTTGCGGCTCTTGTACCAGTCGGGCGGCAGGCCGAGAACGGTGCGCGGATAGCAGGAGCACAGGGTGCACACGATGACATTGTGCACGTCCTTGTGTTCTCGACGACGATCAGCTCGGCGTCTCCCATCGGGATGCCCATCTCGGCAACTGCGGCTGTGCCGTTAGCCAGGAGGCGCTTCTTGAATTCCGGATCGGTCCAGGCCCGCGCCACCACCTTGGCGCCGAGCGCCGGCGTGCGCGTATCCATGAATTCCAGGGTCTTGCGGATGTCCTCGCCGGTGATCACGCCCTTCTCGATCAAGAGCTCTTTGATGGCGTGGACCATGATCTCGTATTCGCTCGCGCCGTCGGTCACCTCGATCGGATCGTGCGGGTGATTGTGGCCGTTATCATGATGGGGTGATCATCATGGTGGCTGTGATCATGCGGATCGGCGGTCGCCATCTTGTTCTCCTCAAGCCTTTTCCAGCCAATGCTCGTAGATTTCGAGTTCGAGCACGTCCTTGTCGCTGCCTTTGTAGTCGGGCCAGATGTCGGTCTGGCGGATGCGCACCCGGTAGAGCGGGCGCTTTGGCAGTCCGTCGAACCCGTAGGCTAGTTCCTCAGGATTAGGAAAGGCGCCACAGATGCGCTCGATCGTGCCCACGCGGCCGCGCGCATAGACCGGCACGCGCCGGTGGCCCGGAGGATTGGCGTTGGCGATACGCACTTTATCGCCCGGTGCAAATTTCGCGTTGGCGACTTCGCTCATGCGGTTCTCTTCAGCCTGTCTTGATCTCGGCGGCGCGCGTTCGACCTCGGCGCGGGTCAGCACACCCTTTTCCTCCATCAGGTTGATGAAGCCATGGGTCCACAGTTCGAAATAAGTCAGCGAGTTGTAGAATTCGCGGCTCCAGATCCTCGCGCGCGCGGCGAAATTCGTCAACGCAGTGGATTTTCGCTTTCGCGGGGCCGACGGTCGAGAGGAGCGCAGTAAGCAAACGCTCCCACGGCTCGGGCTCATGACCGCGAGGGCCGATCGGGCCGGCGGGAAGGCCGCCTATGTCATTCGGTCGCCTCATGGCTTGCCTCCAAGCCGCGCGGATATGTCGCCGACCCGCCGTGTGATCTCGTCCGGGGTGATGAGTCCCTTCTCCACCACCAGCGTCGAGATGCCGACCGCCCATTTGTCGAAATAGCCGAGCCGTCGGTAGTCCTCGGGCTTCATATCCTCGATGGCGCGGCGCATCTCGTCAGTTTTTGCCAAGTGGCACTGGTCGCGCAAGAGGTACATCAGCGCGGTTACGAGGTTCTGCCATGCCTCGGCCTCATGCTCGGCTCGGTCGATCGCACCGGCAGGCTGGCCGCCGAGATCGTGCGGACGGGCACGCGAAAGATCGGGAGGGGCGGTCATTTGGACGGCCTCCTGCGGATCGCGTCCATGCGCGCAGCCACCTCGTCCCGGCGCAGCGCGCCCTTTTCGTACAAGAGGTTCGCCAGTGGCCTGCGCCGTGCGCTCGAAATACGGCGAGGCGGTTATAGTCGTCGCCCAACTCCTCCATCGCGCGGCGCGATTCGTGCACGGTGCGAAGGCGCCGGCCCCAAAACACAGCGTTGAGCGCGACCACGAGCTTTTCCCAATCCGCCGACTCGTGGTGGCGCCGATCGATCGGCCCGCCCGGCAGCCCGCCGATGTCGTTGACTCCGGCATTGGAAAAGCGCGCCTTGGGGTGCGCGCGGTCCTTGTCGCCCGCCAGCGTGACGGCGAGGCGCGCCATGCGCACGCGCAGGTCGCCCTCGTCGACCAGGCCCTTCGCGACCAGCACGTTGACCGCGGTCTGCGTCAGGCGCTCGAACGACGAAAGACCATGGTAGGAGTTACCCAGTGCTGCGTCGGCGCGTCGTAACTCGTCTACGGTGATGATCTGCTGCATACCGCCAAGGATGTCGACCAGTGCGACAGACAGCTTCTCCCATGGGAGCGCATCCACGGGCGGGCGCGGTATAACATCAACGGGCCGGGTAAAGGTCATGGCAAATTTACATTATCATGAACGAGCTTTGCGAAAAGAGGCACGCAGCATTCCGGTGATGCAGCGCTTGCTTGGCTTTCGATTGGGACGGGGCCGGCCAGCCCGCCATAGAAGGTCGAACGGTGTACGATCATGATTTTCCTGCGGCCTGCCCGGCCGCGTCGCGTGACGAAAATCGATACACCAAGTGCTGCCCCGTGGGCCGCGACTACATATGCTCCTTGCACGTGGTCCTTCGTCAGGCATGGAGGTCAGAAAGAAGAAGGGGCATTCTCATGGTCAATACACTCTCCCTTCCTGTGGCCGAGATCGCGGTATTGCTTGCGAGGGAAAACTCAGGGCGCGCGCTGGCCGAAGAGGCGATCGCCAATCACGAGCCCTTCGGCGCCAAGCTGAGCGCCTACTCACAATGGGTACCCGAGAGTTCAAGCTTGAGGCAGTGCGGCTGATCAAAGAGCGTGTCGTATGCGCAGGCCTCGCACGATCTCAGTGTGCATGAGTTACAGTTACGGAGCTGGGTGAAGGCGCTTGCGGACGATCCTCGGCATGCGTTTCCCGGCCAAGGTCAGATGAAGCCCGAGCAGCTGGAGATCGCGCAGCTCAGGCGCGTGGTCAGGCTGAAGGCCGAACGAGACATCCTAAAAAAAGCCGCGGCCTACTTCGCGAAGGAATTGACGTGAAGTTCGGTTTTATTGCGAAGCACCGGGGGGTCTGGCCGGCGAGATGGTTACCCGCGCCCTGCAAGCGTACCTCGGACACCGCAACATCCAGCACACCGTTCGCTACACCGAGCTAGCTCCAAGCCGGTTCAAGGATTTCTGGCGGTCGTAGTTTCGTTGGCCGTCGGACGCACTTGATCATGGAGTTTAGGCTACTTCGCTCACGCCAAGTATTTGATGCCGTATTGTAAATCTGAGAGGTTTATCTGTCGGAACCAACTCGTTTTCAAATTCACTCGGAATGGGTAGGAACACCTGATTTTTTAGTATCAACGGCGAATATCCTACCGTTATTTTTCCCGTTCGCTCACGGCCCTCTTTTTCGGCTATCAGTTGCTCGAATTGAATATCATAATAGACAACAGCTGAGCCCTGGCTATAAAAAAGATAGCCCGCGCGATATCCTCCCCACGAAAAATCGGTTGAAGGCCTTCGCATAAGGAAGATACGGCGATATAAGATGTGCGCGTCGCTTGTAAGCGCCAAATAGTAGCGTGCTAGCCCGAGTTGGGGTTGCACTTGAGCTGTATCTAAAATCTTAGCGTCCACTGTCGTTTCAAGTAGACGTATTTCTAGCTCGTGCCGCATTTCCTCTGTCGATCGTCCCTGGGACTGTTGCACAACCTCATTCACTTGCGGCGTTACCGTAACTACATCGCTTGCGCGCACGGAGGTTGGTCTTGGAATGCCTGCTCGCCGCCCTCCGAAAACCGCCGCGACGCTTTCCGGCGACATATTCGTAATGGATGCCAACTGATTAATCCTGCTAACGTCAGAAGGGTCGATCTCGAAATATTCGACAGTTGACTGCAATTTACGGAGCAACGCGTCAAAGTCTCGTTTTCGCAAGTCGGGAAAGGCCGATTTTAGATGGGGCAAAACAGAATCTCGAATGAAAATGTCAAATACCGCGTCAAAAGAATAGGATTCTCGAAAATGAACGAGCCGCTATAATTTGAGCGTGCCTAAAATCAATAAATAAGGTCCTGAAGTCCTTTTCCTTTAGCGGTGGAATCCACAGCATGGCCCCATGCGATAACTCGCCGGCACGAATGTGCAAATCCGGAATTAAAAACTGCCTCCTGAGTTTGTCAAGCAATTCAAATTTAAATGCTTCTTCCGATACAGAGAGCTGATCTACTATTTTCAAACAGGTAACTCTGTCTTCTAGCAAAGTGGCATTACAGCACCCTGTCAGATAATTGCTCTCGACTCTTTGCCGCTGTCCATCCGATGACAACAGCACGATTGTCTTTCCTTGTTCGCTGTACGCTTGCACAATCGATTGGTCATGCCCTGTCACGGGCGAAATATATTTTGTCTTTGGGTGAGCCCTCCATGCTGGCCCAAACGTTACGAGCGTTGACTTCCGTACACTCTCACGGTTGTGGTTTCACAAGTTTCCAAAGCCCAAATTGCGAGACGTATCTGTAGAACGACCCAAAACGCTCAGGAAGCCCCGGCGTGTTTGCGATATGAGCCGCCAGCCCGCTCTCAACCGCCGACATCAGATTTTGAACAAGCGTTCGACTTTCGTCCGTAACAGCTTCCCGGCCGGCGGTGGGCCGAAGCGCGGAGCTGTTTATCATTCCACCGAGCCCGGATATTGTGCTTATCGGCACATTCGCAAGCATGAACCCATGCTGATAAGCGGACACAACTCCCACCGATGTATTAAATACACCGATGACGTCGGTGTCAGTGCCGTTCCACGATAATTTTTCAACTTCAATTTCCGCTTGCCCGTTTTGCAATGCTCGAATCCAAATGGTTGCTTCGGCGGGGCCGCTACTTGACTTTCCACGACTTCCCTTCCTTACGAATTACCGAAGGGAAAGCCTTTTGACTTAAGACTTTGTTCCCAACAAATATCGGCACATCAAGATATCGAACAATCGGTTCTAGGTAAGCGATGATTTCATCCGATGAGATTTGCTTAATCAATGTACCCGTTACGGTGGTTCCGGGCTCGAAGGTGAGAGGACCTGATTTGTAGAAAACACAATTCACCTTCGCGGAGAGCTCGTCGTGGTTGGCGAAGCTTATGATGGTCTCGTTTGCAACCCTCGTCCGTGTCGTGACTTCCAAGCGCGAGCAAACACCGAAATTCGCCATTCCCCCAATGCCAAACGTACCGACAACGCCAGCTGACTTTGCTTCGGTCGTATGCTTACCGCTCTTTCCGATACTCCAAAAAAAGTTGGCGAGGTCCGCCTTTGTCATTCCGATACCGGTATCCGAAATCGACAGGCGATTTCCGTCTAGAATAATTGTAATTTTATGCTCACGGGCCACGCCAGCCCGCTTTTCCCGATAACGTTGCATTCGTATTGCGTCGAATGCATTTTGAACATTCTCCCTCAAAAACGCGAACGGAGACGTGTAAATCTCGCGCGCGAGAAGCGGCAGAATTCGCTCAAGATCAACTTCGATTGGGTGGCCGTGTTCTGTCATGACTGCACTTTTGGGCCGCTTATCGGATTTGTCGGTAATGCTCGATTTCATTGTTTCACGAAAGAGCGTGGCTGCATTGTCACGATACTCGCTTTCGTGTAGTTGCATCATTTCGGTCGCCTGGTCTCCCCGGCCAGACTTAGCGCAACCAAAAATCCCATGTTCTAACTCGCGACGTGACAATCCATCTGGCTGCTGCTCCAGAAAAAAAGCGGCGAGCTCAGTCCACATATTGGCGTCCGCTAAAACGTCAACGTAACGCTCCCGTAACCGGCGATTGTCGCCGACAACGCGAACGAGCAACTCTAGAGCTGCTTGGGGGCCAATATCTTCTTCGATTGATCGGCCTGTAGCAATAAGGATTTTACCCGTTCGTCAATATCAGTAGGACACAAAATCTGTAGAACCACCGCGTCGAAATTTTGCAATAACGCGATAGCATCGGGCGAGGCAAGCGCGGATCGATAAGCTTCAACGGTTCGCCGAATTGCACGGGCGAGATTCTCCACCTTTTCACCGCGTACTGCTGAGCTTTTGACGTCCTCCAGTGAATGAATATCAGGTCGCGAATTGTATGTCGGATAAGCGGAGCTTGTTCAAATCAAGGGGAACGACTGGCTCGTTATCGACAACATTTGGGCCATGGAAAAATCCCAAAAGCAACGCCGACAGCCCACGCTCCGCCGGGATGCGATCTGAGGATGACTGCAAGTTGGCGGGCGATATCGTCCTCGGACGGTGCTTCCGTGGGTGTTTCAAATTCGCAGCGTCAAGAAATTGGTCCCATGTAAGAAGAGTACGTAGCAAAGAGACAGCGTTGCGCACGCCATATCGTCGCCAGACGTTTTTGCTATCTTTGTCCAGAAGTGTTTTCTTTTCGTCCGCATTGTCGGAAATTCCCCGCATCACAAGGAGGGGCAATGGATGAATGCGTTCCGATGCGGCAATTGCAATTCCAGCTGCTTCCATGTCGATTGCCAAGAATTTGCGATTAATCCTTTTTACTTCGGCTGCAAATGCGCTGAGGCTGAAACAGTATTGCCAGATGCTATCGCACCGAAGGTGTATGGACGGTGGGGATTTGGAAACCATTTCTTCTTTTTGAGCGCTATATTGTCGTAGTCGTCTGATGCCATATTTTGCCAATGGGCAAATTCAGTGTGGTTGGCAAATTCAAAATGGGTGATTGCCTCACGAAAAGCAGCATATATTTACTGGCCAGTGACGACCCGAGTATTGAACCTCATAGCCGTCGCTAGTGGCTTCAGCTTTTGAATTCGCCTGAAATTCGTTGACTTCTTTTGCGATAACCACATCTCCGACCGCGATATCATCATCCAGTCTTCCCCCAGTGCCCAAGAGGGCGAGCAATTTGACGTCGGCGAAAATGCAGCCCATTTGTGGCGTGTAATGCCGGCAACGGCTCCATCTGACCTATCAGGCAAGCGACGGCGGTAACTGGTTTCAAGTCTAGGCAATAATAATTCGTGCCATCGTGGGTTATAACGTTGGTAGAAGGTACAAGGTCTAGGAGGTAGCGAAATTCCTCCGGCAGCGGGATCAGAAGGCCAACATCGAACTTTGGTTTGCATCGAGTTGATCACTTAAGGCGATCCAGCGGGTCGAATTCTAAGAGATAAGTCTGAGTAGACGATCATAGTGCATAAAAAGCCAGCAGCAACGCCGCCAACCACAATTCCTACCTCCAACTTAATGGTCTCGGTCCGGCGTGCCACAGGGTCATGACCTGCTCCGCTGGTCCCTCGACTTCGTGGCCGACACGCTGGTCAGCGGCCGACGCTTCCGCATCCTGACGCTGGTCGATGACTTCACCAAAAGAATGTCTCGGCCTGGTGGTCGATACCTCGCTCACCGGGCTGCGCGTCGCCCGCGAGCTGGACCGGATCGCCGAACTGCCATGGCTACCCCGGCATGATCGTCAGCGACAACGGCACCGAGCTGACCTCAAACGCCATCCTGGCCGGGCAGGAGGAGCGTAATGTCGAATGGCACTACATCGCTCCCGGCAAGCCGATGCAGAATGGCTTCGTCGAGAGCTTCAACGGGCGCCTGCGCGACGAATGCCTCAACGAGCACCTGTTCGCCAATCTCAAAGAGGCCCGCCAGATCATCGAAGAATGGAGGATCGACTACAATACCAACCCGACCGCACACCAGCCTCAACGGGCTCACACCAACCGAGTTCGCAGCACGCCCCAAGGAGGGGCAAAACTGGGAACAGACTTCCTATGAACGAGGGAAGTTGGGGAGCAGGTCAGTCAAGTCCTCGGTATGTCTACACTAACGATCAGCTCGCAGCTGACGAAAGTGGGACTGCCGCTAAAACATGCCGCTAATACCGCTAGTATGCTGTATAAGTCATTGATTTTGCTTAGTACGGCTCCCTTGGTAAGGGAGAGGTCCTCAGTTCAATCCTGAGCGGCAGCACCAGTCCACACCAATATATCGGACATTCGCGGCTCGTTGGCTGCCTGTCATTGTGCCACCCGCCAGCGATGCTGATCGCGTCTATTCTCAGCCGTCTCGCTTGTAGAGGGCCGCGCCGGAGCTTTCTGTTGTGTTCAAAGCCCGGCGATGCAGCCAAGTCGAAGCCGCGACAGCACTTGTCGTACCCGGATAATCAAAAACGGTTTAGTTGCTCGGGCGGGAAAGAGGATCGGGCGGAGTCGTGAGGCTGTCGAAATGAAAGTTCTTGTATGGATTTAATTTGCCAGACTGGGGCGCCGGACTGCTTAGGCTGGACGATCCCCCGTCCTGGGCAAGACCGAACTTTTGGCCGATCTGGTCGTCCGGATCGCCAAACGAGGCATTGCCGCCGCCGGCGGCGGTTCCAGCGTTCCCCAGACTGAATGCCCTCGCGGCAGGGGTGCTTAGCGCGGCTGCGGCCGTCGCAAACAATGCAACCGCCACGAATCGAAGCAGCATCGTGCGCATCATGGATCATCCCCCTCGGCGGTGCTCGCTCCCTGAGCAGTTTGCACGTATGCGCCTTTGGTGGCAACGCGTCTTTTTTCGCCTTACCAATTCGCCTTCAGACCGCGACTTTTTTCAGGAAGCCCTCGATCTCGGCGCGCAGGCTGCCGATCGAGGCATCGACCGACTGCGAGGCGCCGAGCATCGTTTCGGCCGCCGAGCGCGTGCCGGCTGCGGCCGCGGACACCTTGCCCAGCATCGAGACTACGGCGCCGGTGCCGCGCGCCGCGTCGGCGGCGTTGCGGCTGATCTCGGAGGTGGCGGCGTTCTGCTGCAAAATCGAGGCTGCGGCGCTCGAGGCGCGCGTCGCGATTTCGTGCATGCCGTCCTCGATGCCGTGCACCGCCTCCACCGCGCTGCCGGTCAATTCCTGCACCGCCAGGATGTGACGGGCGATCTCCTCGGTCGCCTTGGCGGTTTCGACGGCCAGAGACTTCACCTCGGCGGCGACGACGGCGAAGCCGCGACCGGCCTCACCGGCGCGCGCCGCCTCAATGGTTGCATTGAGAGCCAGAAGGTTGGTCTGGCCGGCGATATTGCGGATGAGCTTGACGACGTCGCCGATTTTCTCGGCCGCTTGAGCCAGTCCGGCATATTCGCCGTTCGAGGCCTTGGCCTTGTCGACCGCGCTCGCCACCAGATGCGTGGTCTCGGCCAGTTGCCGGTTGATTTCAGCGATCGAGGCGGAGAGCTCCTCGGCCGAGCCGGCGACGGTCGACACGTTGGCCGAGGCGTCGTTTGACTCGCGCAACGCCGTCTCGGCGTGCGCCGTCGCCTCGCGCGACGATACGATCAGCGCGCCGGCGGTGGACTTCATGGCATCGGTGCCGGCCGACACCGTGCCGAGCATTTCCTCGATGCGCTCACGGAAGGCGGCGATCGCGCCTTCGGTCACCAGCCGGCGGCTTTCCTGCGCCAGCATGCTGTCGCGCTGGTTCTCGAGCCGATGGCGCTCGGTAATGTCCTCGTGCGTCGCCACCCAGCCGCCGCCCGGCATCGGCTGGCGCGTGACGCGGATCAGCCCGCCATCGGCGAGCTCGTCGATGCGGCTGGAGATCTGCTGCGACGAGTGCTGGCCGAGCGAGCCGAGCTTCTTGCCGACCGCGCCGGCGGTGGCCTCGCCTTTGAGAAGGCCGTTCATCACCCGATGGCCGATGATGGCTTCGTGACTGGTGCCGACCTTGAGCAATTCCGGCGGCAACCGATAAAGCTTGGCATAACGCTCATTGCAGACCACCAGGCGCTTATTGCCGTCGAACATGCACAATCCATGCGTCATGTTCTCGAGCGCCGTGGTGAACCGCAGGTTGGTGCGTTCGAGCGACAAGCGGCGGCGGATGCTGGCGATCACCGTCGCCAGCTCGAGCGCCGTGAGAATGCTCACCAGCGGCAGAAACACGGCACGGCGCTCGTCCGGATCGGAGAGATTGCCGTGGTGATTCGACAACAGATAAAAAAGACCAGCCCACAGCATGGCGATCATCGCCAGGCCGAGAAGCGGTGCCGGCTGCGCCGTCGCGCGCAGCCAAATCAGCAATCGATGCGAATTCATCCTGGCCAGTCCCCGAGGGGGTTATGCCAGGAGGAAGTTTGATTTAGGTTAAAGTTTAGGCACAGCTTTAATGAATGATAAACTCTCGCTTTTGGCGATCGGGGCAAGCGGCAAGAACGGGCAAGAACAGCGGAGGAACGGCGTGCTGGCTCCCCAGGCTTCGATGAAAAACCGCGTCGCCATGTATAACGGCAATGCGCTCAAGATCGGCTTGTTCGGCGCCAACTGCTCATCGGGACGCTCCGCCACCACGGTGCCGGAGCGCTGGTCGGCAAGCTGGCCGGACTGCCTCGCTTTGGCCAAGCTTGCCGACGAGGCCGGCCTCGATTTCATGCTGCCGATCGCGCGCTGGAAGGGCTACGGCGGCGACACCGATTTTCATGGCCGCTCGCTCGAGACCATCACCTGGGCGGTCGGCCTGCTCTGCGCCACCAAGCGCATGACCGTGTTCGGCACCGTGCACGCGCCGTTATTTCATCCGCTGATCGCGGCCAAGGAATTCGTCACCGCCGACCATATCGGCGAGGGCCGGGTCGGCATGAACATCGTCTGCGGCTGGAATGAAGGCGAATTCGACATGTTCGGCGTGAGCCTGCGCGAGCACGACGCCCGCTACGACTACGCGCAGGAGTGGGTCGACATCGTCAAACAGGCGTGGGAGCGCGACGGCACCTTCGATTATCGCGGCAGCTTCCTGCAATTGGAAAAAGTGCGCGCCTATCCGAAGCCCTTCGGCGATACGCGCCCGATGATGATGAATGCCGGCTCATCCGGCGCCGGCCAGGCTTTCGCGCTCCAGAACTGCGATGCATTCTTCGTCGCCACCGCCGGCTCGCGCACCTCGCTCACCGCCAACAAGAGCAAAGTCGTCGAGATCAAGGCGCAGGCCGCGGCGCTCGGCCGCAACATCGAAGTGTTTACCGTCGGCCAGGTGATCTGCCGTGCGACGCAGAAGGAAGCCGAGGACTATTACCAGCACGTCAATATCGACAATGCCGATTGGGGCGCGATCGACGGCATGCTGGCCAACAAGAGCATGACGACGGCCACCATGCCGGCGGACGAATACGCTGCCAAGCGCCGCTACTTCGCTGCCAATGCGGTCGGCGGCTATCCATTCGTCGGCACGCCCGACAAGGTCGCCGATGAGCTTGCCGCGATCAGTCAGGCCGGCGTGCGCGGCATCGGCGTTTCCTTCGTCAATTATCTGCAGGAGGTGCCATATTTCTGCGCCGAGGTGCTGCCGCGGCTGGAGCGCTCCGGTGTGCGGGAAAGGCGTTAGAACGCCTCGCTGGGCCTGAGATTCGACATTTGCTGTCCCGCCGGCGGCCATGTTGCGGAAAAGGAAAATCCTCTACTATTGATTATCGGAGGATTGCCATGACCAAGCTCGTCCAGCAGGCGGTAGCCGCAATCAGCAAATTACCGCCCGAAACGCAGGACGATCTGGCGCGGTTGATGCTTGCGCTCGCGCAAGGCTCCCCCGCGCCGTTGACACCCGACGAAGCCGCCGCGATCGCCGAAGCTGAGGCTGAAATTGCACGCGGCGAACGCGTGCCGGCAGAAGCGATCCAGGCCTTCTGGCGCGCGCACGGGTTATGAACGTCGTTTATGCGCCGCGCGCACTGCGTGATCTGAAAGACATTGCAGCGTACTTGGCGGAGCGCGACGCCATTGCAGCCGCGAAGGTGCTCAGCGCCATCAAGTCCTCGATTGAGACGTTGAGCTTTTTCCCGCAGATCGGCCGCCTTGTCGACAATGCCGAGCATCGCCGCGTGCCGGTTGTCCGCTATCCATACGTCATCTTCTACCGTATAGCAGGGAACGATCTGTTGATCCTGCACGTGCGCCACACTTCCCGCCGCCCGATCAATCCCGTAACAGACTTGATCGAGGTCACATCATGAACACGCAAATCCGTCCGCCGCGCATCGGCCCGCAGCCTTGGGACATCGTGCGCGGCAAGCTCGATCAGTCGCTGCCGTTCGCCAATATGCGCGACACGCCCTATTACCGCGACTGCGTGTGGGAGCAGTTCTCGGCGGCCGAATATGCCCGCCGCTACGCCGCGCTGCGGCGCAAGATGCGCGAGCACAAGCTCGACGCGGTGATCGTGCCGGGCGGCCCGAGCCACTGGAGCTTCGGCGGCGGCATGCTGTGGCTGACCGGGCATTGGGAATGGCACGCGCTGGCGAGCTACGTGCTGGTGCCGCTCGACGGCGAGCCGACGCTGATCTATTCGATGGGCGGCACGCATGCCGAAGCGGTGCGCCGCCAGGTCGAGGTGGCGGTCAAGGACGTGCGTCACAGCCGCAGCGGCCGCTATGCCGACGTCATGGTCGAGCGGCTGCGCGAACTCAAGCTCGAGCGCGGCCGCATCGGGCTGATGGAGATCGATCCGCGCCACGGCGATTATCTGCCGGTCAACCAGTACAACGTGCTGCGCGACAACCTGCCGGACGCGGAGCTGGTCTTCACGCAAGGCTTCCTGCACGAACTGCTGTCGATCCACAGCGCCGAGGAGCTCGATTGCGTGCGCAAGGCGGGCGTGCTGTGCCAACGACGCGATGGACGCGATGGTGGCCCGCGCCAAGCCCGGCGTGAAGGAATACGAATTGCGCGCCGCGGCCGGCGCCGCCATCCTCGAAGGCGGCGGCGATATCGATTTTCTGATCATCGGCTCGACGCCGATGGCGAATCCGGCGCAGATTTTCGGCAATCCGCGGCCGTCGTCGCGCGTGCTGCAGAAGGGCGACATCATCAATATGGAGCTTGCCGCCGGCTATCGCGGCTACACCGCGCAGATCGGCTCGCCGATCTGCCTCGGCGAGCCGACCGACGATGGTGCGCAAGTTCTGGGACGAGATCACGCTGCCCGGCTACCATAAGATCGTCGCCGAGATCGCGCCCGGGCAAGCCGGTGGAGGATATGCGTCAGGCCAGCAAATTCTTCCGCGACAACGGCTACCAGTCGCGGCCGACGCAATGCCACGGCATCGACCTCGTCACCGACAAGCCGCATGTCGTCGCCGAGCATGTGGCGGCGGAGAAATTCGAGGAAGTGCTCAAGCCCGGCATGGTGATCATGGCCGAGCCCAATCCGATCACCGCCGACGGGTTGTTCGGGATTTTCCTCGGCCACACCTTCATCGTCACCGAGACCGGGCACGAAGTGGTCGACGATTTCCCACTGCAGATCGCGGTGGCGCGGGGGTGATACCCGGCGAACTCCCCGCACGCGGGGAGAAGGTTGGGATGAGGGGGCCTATCCGCAGGGCTCAGAATCGCGGAGAGGCCCCCTCATCCTCTTCGCTTCGCGCGGACCCGTTGGCTCGCAATGATGAGTCACTTGAGAAATTTAAAATCGCAGCCCTCGTCGGCGCCGGTGATCTGCTCGGCAAACAGCTTGGCATAGCCGCGTGCCGGGATTTTCACCTGCGCCGGCGCCGCGGCGGCGCGTTTTTTTAGCTCGGCGTCGTCGACCAACAGTTCGATACGCCGGTTCTTCACCGAAAGCCTGATGCGGTCGCCGTTGCGGACAAGCCCGAGCGGCCCGCCGGACGCGGCGTCCGGCGTGACGTGCAGCACGATAGTGCCGAAGGCGGTGCCGCTCATGCGCGCGTCCGAAATGCGCACCATGTCCTTGATGCCCTTGTGCGCGAGCTTCCTCGGAATCGGTAGGTAGCCGGCCTCCGGCATGCAGGCTTCCGCATGGGGACCTGCGTTCTGCAACACCAGGATGTCGTCCGCTTCGACTTCGAGCTTGGGATCGTCGATGCGGGCGGCGAGGTCTTCCAGCGATGAGAACACCACCGCCCTCGCCTCATGCTCGAACAAACGGGGATCGGCCGCCGAGCGTTTGAGGATGGCGCCTTTGGGCGCGAGATTGCCGAACAGCGCCACCAGGCCGCCTTGCGGTTCGAGCGGCTTGTCGGTAGCGGCGATGATCGTGCGGTCGACGAACTCGCCATCGTCGGCGGCGAGCCGCTCGCCCAAGGTCTCGCCGGTCACCGTCATGCAGTCGAGATGCAATAGCGGCTTCAATTCCCGCAGTAGCGCGCCCATGGCGCCGGCCGCGTAGAAATCCTCCATATAGCCGTTGCCGACCGGCTTAAGATTGACCAGGACCGGCGTCGTATCCGACAGCGCGTTGAGATGATCGAGCGATACCTTGACGCCGGCGCGGCCGGCGATCGCGGTCAAATGAATAATCGCATTGGTCGAGCCGCCGAGCGCGAGCAGCACACGCAGCGCATTCTCGACCGAATTCTCGGTGATGAGCTGCGACGGCGTGCGCGTGGTGCCGATCAATTTGACCGCGGCGGCGCCCGTCGCCTCCGCCGCCCGCAATCGGTCGGCATGCACTGCCGGGATCGCCGCGGTGCCGGGCAGGCACAGGCCGAGCGCCTCGGTGAGGCAGGCCATGGTCGAGGCGGTGCCCATCACTGCGCAGGTCCCCGCTGTGACGGCGAGATTGCCTTCGACCTCGGTAATCTGTTCGTCGTCAACGTCGCCCGAGCGATAACGCGCCCAGAAGCGCCGGCAGTCGGTGCAGGCGCCAAGCCGCTCGCCGCGATAGCGCCCGGTCATCATCGGCCCGGCAACGAGCGCGATGGCGGGCCGATCGGCGGACACCGCGCCCATCAACTGCGCCGGCACGGTCTTGTCGCAGCCGCCCATGAGCACGACGGCGTCCATCGGCTGCGCCCGGACCATTTCCTCGGTGTCCATCGCCATCAGGTTGCGGAATTTCAAGCTGGTCGGCGTGAGAAAGACTTCGCCGAGCGAGATGGTCGGAAACTCGAGCGGCAGCGCGCCGGCCGCCAGCACGCCGCGTTTGACCGCCGCAAGCAGCTCCGGAAAGTGCCGGTGACAATTGTTGAAGTCCGACCCGGTATAGGCGATGCCGACGACCGGCTTATCCAGCATGGCGCGCGAATAGCCCATTGATTGCGCGAAGGAGCGGCGCAGATAGCGCGAGAAATCGCGATCGCCGTAATCGGTGAGACCATGGTCGAGGCCGAGCGCGTGGTCGGTGATCGTTCGGTCATTCATGAGCCGGTTCCATCCAAACTGTTTTCATGCCGCATATTCTGCGGTCGTCGTTCGCACAAATTTTGAGTGTGCTGCCGCCGATTATTCGTGCGTTGCACCGCAACGTTCCGAAAGGTTTTGGTAATCGAATATGCGCAATTTCACGCAGGTTCTCCAGGAATTTTCTGCCTGCCGCACTGAATGAGGCGGATCGACCGGCAAGCCCGGTGACGCCCAGCCGTGGAACCCATCACTCAAAGAATGGCTCAAAAATCGGCGCAAAGCCACAGACGCGCCGGCGCTGCAGCGCGTCGAGCAACGCAGGCAGTCACTTTGCTTGCATTCGCGTCGCGGGAGGCTGCGAGCTTGCGGGCCGTGGCGACGGCGATCGGATTTCGCCGCGTTGCGCGGCCATGCCAAGCTCCAGGCTGTCGGCAATCCGGTGAGCCCGCTCGATGAAATGGGCGGCGGCCGGCGGCGGACAAATCTCGCGCGCGGTCTCGGCGAACAATTCCAGCCAGCGATTGAAATGAGGCGTGTCGACCGGCAGCGGCAAGTGCACTGCCATCGGCTGGCCGTGATAGCGGCCGCTCATCAGTGCCACCGACGACCAGAAATCCCGCATTCGCGCGAAGTGGGCTTCCCAGTCGTGAACACGGCCCTCGAATACGGGACCGATCAGCGGGTCACGCCGCGCGCGGATATAGAAGCCGCGCACCAACCGATCGATCATCGTGTCGTCGATGCCGGTACGCTCGACAATATCGGCGACCAACAAATTCCGCCGCGCGTCGCCGTCCTGCACATGCTCGCTCATGGCGATACGGCGCCGCGCAGGGCACCGAGCGGTTCGAGCAACAGCGACGATAGCGCCTTGTGCGGCTTGATCAGATCGGCAAGGGTATAGCCATCCAACACTTCCAGAAACGCTTCGGTGGCGTCGTGCAAGGCGCCGCGGAGCACGCAGACCCGCTCGATCCGGCAATAGCCTTTGCGCTCCAGGCAACCGATCACATCGAGCTGATCCTCGGTGTCGCGCACCACTTGCCCGATATTGATGTCGCGCGGTTCGCGCAGCAGACGGAGGCCGCCATTGCGGCCACGGACTGTGTGGATATACCCCTTCTGGCTAAGATTGTTCACCACCTTCATCAAGTGCTGCTTCGAAATGTCGAAGCTCGCGGCGACGTCGCTCACGGTCGTGAGCTTGCCGCCATTGAGGCCAGCCTGGATCAGGACCCGCAGGGCGAAATCGGTGTGAAGGGTCAGCCGCATTTCTTCATTTCCGCCGCGCTGCGTATAAATCGTAACCGTTGCGCGCCACCTTATGCGGTTTCGCGCCAGACCCCGCAAGGCTGCGCCAATTTGGCCCTTGCCCGCTGAGGCTTTCCCGATAACATGTATATTAAATGCATCTTTTATAAAAGGGGGAGGCTATGGCGTTATTGCGTATCGGCATTGCAACTTTGGCCATGGTATCGATAACCGGGGCGGCGCGGGCGGCCGGCGATGCCGCCAAGGGTGAGACCGTCTTCAAGAGCTGCGCGCTTTGCCACAACATCAAGGCCGGCGAGCCCAATAAGATCGGACCCAATCTGCATGGCCTGTTCGACCGCGATGCAGGCAAGGCTGCGGGCTTCAACTATTCGCCGGGCCTCGCCGCGGCCAATTTCAAATGGGACGACGACAAGCTCGACAAGTGGCTGACCAAGCCGCAGGATTTTATCGCTGGCGCCAAAATGCCGTTCAATGTCGCCAACCCGCAAGATCGCGCCGACGTCATCAGCTATTTGCATAAGGCCGCCGAGGCGCCGTGAGGAGCGGGTCCGGGCCGCGGCGTGCCGGCCACGCCGGTTGGCAGCTGCTTCTTGGAGCTTGGTGTCCAACCGACAAAGGCGGCGAAGAACCATGTCAGACCAAGCGCCACAGCGACAGCGATCAGAGTCCATCCAGCCAGCTGCTGCTGATCGACACGATAATAGGCGCAGAGCCGCGTCGGTGCCGCCAAGTAGAGGCCGCCGATGGCGCCAAGCTTGGGAATGAAATTGGCCCAGATGAACGCACGCCCGAGCGGGGGCATCCTTCGCCAGCTCAGTCCCAAGGGCAATCCAACTAATAGCGGCAAGCTGAGGAATTTGGCCAAGTCGTCCAGCGGCTCAGCTACCGCCTCGTCCATCGCGCGGGGCAGCATCCAGAACGAGGTGCCGAACATAACCAGGACAATGCCGGAAATTCCGAGCCAATCCGCATCGGCGAACCAGCGCGGCTCATAGCGGCGAACCCAACAAGAAAATAGCACATCCGAGCGCGATCAACAACGGCAACTGGACTGCTCATTTGCACGGCCATGTCGCGTTCAAGCCCAATGCGAAGCGGCGCGAGCGAGAGGATCAGCCACGACCCGGCTGCAATAACGGCGATCGACCTTGGGCTCATGGCGCAGGCTCTCGCAGTGCGGCCGCGAGATGCCGGCGGGCCCAACGGGGTCGAGAATTCGGGCCAAGCGCCCCTGTGCATCGACCAGATAGATGGCGCCGTTATGAATGAAGCCGCCCATGCCGTCGGGAATGACGACGACACCGAAGGATTTCAACAACACGTCGAGACCATGCGCATCGGCCGGCGCGGCGATCCGCCATTGCGGCGGTTTGGCGCCGAAGCGCTCGCCATAAAGCCGCAAAGCTGCGCGATCGTCATTTTCCGGATCGAAGCTGATGCTCAAGAGAGCCACGCGCGCCGTGTCGGATTTTTCGCCAGCGTCCGAACGCCCGCGATGAATCGTCACCCAGATTGGCCGCAGATGGTCGGGCACCGCGTATAGATAAAGTCGATCAGAACGGCGCGGCCCTTGTAATCGCCGAGTGTAAAGACCGTGCCTTGTTGATCGGTGAGTCGTCACATCCGGGACCGCTGGCGGGGCTGTCGCTCGACCGCAAACTGCCGCGCCCCCTCGCTGGTGACAACGCGGAAATCCATCAGTTGCGAAGGCGAGTGCGGCCATTCCGATCGCGAGCACCAAAGCGAGCAGAACGAAAAGCCACGCGTCATCCAGCCGGATCGTCCGTATTTGCCGCCGTTCGTATGCCGGCAAAGAACCGCGCGATCAGGATGAGCACCCCGGTAATGGCCAGCGCGGCACCGACCGATCCCATCCGGTCGTAGGGCAGCCATTGCGCCAGATGCACGGCATAACGGCGCGGCACGCTGACGCTGCCGGCCAGCAGAAAAGCGAGGACGAACACGATGCCGCCGCCGACATACAGCCAGAAGCCAAGCCAGGCAAAGCCATAGCGCGGCTGCGGGTTGGTCAGGTAGGTCATGAACCCAAAGACCATCGCCACCATGCCGAGCAGCAGGTAGGTGTGGAAATGGCCCGGCACCCATTGCGTATTGTGCATGACGTCGTTGACCGTGATGGTGCCGTCGGCGATCGCCGGAATGACCCCGATCGACCAGCCGGCGACGCCGACAAAGACCAAGCGCCGCTGCCGGATTCCATTTAATTCCGGAACGATAGACGATGGTCAGGGTGCCGAACGCGGTGACCAAGTAGAACCGGCAGTCCGCTCAGCCAAGAAATGAGCTGGCCGGCAACCAGAGCCCAGGTCGGCATGGCAAAATCCATCAGCAGGTGATGGGTATAGACGGTCAGCACAAACACGGTCGAAAGAACCCAGCCGAGATAGAACGCCCAGTTCGTCTTCCAAGCGCGGTGAGTGTAGATCGGCAAAATCTCATAAACCGCGATCACCGCCATATAGATCGTGACGTTGATAAAGACGTGGCCGAAGAAATAGATCATGTTCTTGGCGGCCAACGCATTGAAGGTGAAACTCGGCACATAAAGATTGACCAGCGATACCACGAGCACCGCCGCGCCGAGCAGGATGCCCAGAATGTTGGTGATCAGCGCCATGGTGGAAGCGGTCACTGCCGGCGGCGGTCCCTCCTTGGCCGGCGCCAAGCCGAAGGCTTGCTTAACACCAAGGGCGGCGCCGAGCCCGCCATAGACCGAAAGAATGCCGCGCGCGATGTCGAGATGCAGCAGCAAAAAGCCGACGCCGATGACGAGGAGGCCGATCATGTAGGAGGCGGCAGCATTGTCCGACCACAGCGAGCCGGAATGCGCCGGCAGCGGAAAAAGGAACGTCCAACCGGCGCCAAATCCGCCGATGAAGCCGGCGCCGAGGATAAGCAGCGCGCCGATCAGGAAGCACACCAGATTGGCAAGAAAGATCCCGGTCGATACTGGAATATGGCGGCGCACGAAATGCCACATCACCGCAGCGCCGCTCAAGCCGGCAATGCCCACCATGCCGGCACCATGCATCGTCATTACGACGTAGAAGAAGTCCGGCTGGATATCGATCCATTGGGCCTGGGCCAGCCGCATGGTCAGGCCCAACAGCATCATCAGCAACAAGACGACTCCCGAGACGGCGAGATAGGCGAGTACGGCGGCGCGCGCGCTGATCGCAGTGCGGCCGGCAGTGGCTGCCATGGTCATGGTGTCCTCCCTGATCGCGCGATGATTGACGCGCTCAATGATCGGCGACTTTGATTTCAGCCTTCATCTCATGATGCGCTACGCCGCAATATTCGAGACACATCACCTGGTAGGTGCCGGGCTCGGTGAAAGTGTAGCGAAGCACATTGGTGTAGCCGGGCATCGCTTGCGTCTGCGCCACGATGCGGAATTCCGGGTCGTAGATCGCAAAGCCGTGATTCACGTCTTTGCTGGTGACGTGAAATTCTGCGGTCTGTCCGACCTTGAAGGTGTTCGGCTTGATCGACCACGACCATTGTTCGGCAACGACCTGGGAGGTCTGCACCTCCGTTGCCGGCAAATGCGGCAGCGTGTTGATGTAAGGCAGCTCGCCCAGGGTTTTGTAGTTCGCGCCTATCAGAACGATAATGGCGATGCCGAACAGCCACGCGCGGAAGCGGTAGGCGGAATCAATGGCCGGGCCGTAATTGGCGATTGCGGCACTGGCCCCTGTCGCCACCCAGACGAAGACAGCGGCAAGACAGCCCATCAGTACGATCGAGACGCTCCACACAACGTCTTAAATCATCATGCCCTCCCCAATAACATGACTTTGAAATACATGTTTATCGCAGGAGGGAGTTCCGGTCAATGCCACGCCGCGAAGAAGGACCTTGTTCACCGGGATTGCCGAGACTTGATCGATCGCAATGTGACGCGACGATTTTTCCTCCAGGACCATCTCGACAAACTCCCTGGAACGCTTCTAGAAATGGGGCGGTTCAGCCCCAATATCGTGAAATGCCGGCAATCGCCGGGGACGCCTGCCGATGAATTATCCCAGCAACCGCCCGACCGTCGATTATGCCGGCTATTTCGCGGCCGCCCTCGGCGAGTTGCGGGGCGAGCGTCGCTATCGCGTCTTTGCCGATCTCGAACGCATCGCCGGACGTTTTCCGCATGCGGTATGGCATACGCCGGACGGTCCCAAGGACGTCGTGATCTGGTGCTCCAACGATTACCTCGGCATGGGCCAGCATCCCAAGGTGATCGGCGCCATGGTCGAGACCGCAACCCGCATGGGCACCGGCGCCGGCGGCACCCGTAATATCGCCGGCAACAATCATCCACTGGTCGAGCTCGAGCGCGAACTCGCCGACCTACACCGCAAGGAAGCGGCGCTGGTCTTTACGTCGGGATATGTCTCTAACGAGACCGGCATTTCGACGCTGGCGCGCCTGATGCCGAATTGCCTGATCCTGTCGGATGCGTGGAACCACAATTCGATGATCGAAGGCGTGCGTCAGGCGCATTGCGAGAAGCAGATCTTCCGGCACAACGACATGGCGCACCTGGAAGAGCTGTTGGCCGCCGCGGCGCCGCAACGGCCGAAGCTCATCGTGTTCGAGAGCCTTTATTCGATGGACGGCGACATCGCACCGATCAATGCCATCTGCGATCTTGCCGCCCGCTACGGGGCGATGACCTATGTCGACGAGGTGCATGCTGTCGGCATGTATGGCGCGCGCGGCGGCGGCATCAGCGAGCGCGACGGCGTCGTCGCCCGTCTCGACGTGATTGAAGGCACGCTGGCCAAGGCCTTTGGCTGCCTCGGCGGCTACATCGCCGGCTCGGCGGCGCTGATCGACGCGGTGCGCTCCTATGCGCCGGGCTTTATTTTCACCACCGCGCTGCCGCCGTCGGTCTGCGCCGCGGCGACGGCAGCGATCCGGCATCTGAAGACCTCCGGCTGGGAGCGCGAGCGCCACCAGGATCGCGCCGCCCGCACCAAAGCGGTGCTCGGGGCCGCAGCACTCCCGGTGATGGCCAGCCCGACGCATATCGTGCCGGTCTATGTCGGCGATCCGGAGCGGTGCAAGGCGGCAAGCGATCTTTTGCTCACCGAGCACGGCATCTACATTCAGCCGATCAATTATCCGACCGTGCCCAAAGGCACCGAACGATTGCGCATCACGCCGAGCCCGTACCATGACGACGCCCTGATCGATGGGCTGGCGGAAGCGCTGGTCGATGTCTGGCAGCGCCTGGGCCTGCCGTTCAAGGAACGCGCGCTGGCGGCGGAGTAATCGGAAAGCGCCGCAGCGTCCGTCTCTGGGCGTGCCGGCGCGATGCGCCGCGCAACGCGCTGCCAGCGCCGGGTGCATGGACTCAGCAACAAAAAAATGGTCCCCTCCTCCTAACAACCGGCCGCCGCAGAACCGCGAGCGCCGGCGCTATAAGGGAGCGCGCTGAGGCAGGACCATGTTGCAGGGGTGGGTCGTTGTCGTCATTGCGCTCGCCTATCTCGGCCTGTTGTTCGCCGTTGCTAGCTATGGCGACCGGGTGCGCATCGCCCGCGGTGCGGCCTCGCGACTTCTGATCTACCCGCTGTCGCTGGCGATTTACTGCACGTCGTGGACGTTCTTCGGCTCGGTCGGCGTCGCCTCGCACTCGGGCCTGGACTTCCTCGCCATCTATATCGGTCCCCTGGCGATGGTGGGGCTCGGCTTCCCGCTCATCCTGCGGGTCGTACGGCTCGCCAAAAGCCAAAACATCACCTCGATCGCCGACTTCATCGCCGCGCGCTACGGCAAAAGCCAGGCGGTGGCGGCGACGGTGGCGCTGGTCGCCATCGTCGGCATGATCCCTTACATCGCATTGCAGCTCAAAGCGGTGTCGACCTCGGTCTCCACCATCCTTGCCGCAGCCTCGCCGGGCAGTGTGGCACCGCCCTTGTTCGGCGACGTGGCGCTGTTCGTGGCGTTGGCGATGGCGGCCTTCGCGGTGCTATTCGGCACGCGCCATACCGACGCGACCGAGCATCAGGACGGCTTGATGCTGGCGATCGCGGCGGAGTCCATCGTCAAGCTGATGGCGTTTATCGCGGTCGGCGTGTTCGTGACCTTTGTCATGTTCCACGGCCCGTTCGCGCTGTTCGCGCGCGCGCGCGCTACGCCAACGGCCGCGGCCGCGCTGACCCGTCTGCCACAGCTTGCCCCGTTCGGCGCCATGACGCTGTTGTCGCTATTCGCGATCATGCTTTTGCCGCGGCAATTCCACGTCATGGTGGTGGAAAACCATAGCGAGGCCGAGGTCCGCCGCGCCGCCTGGCTGTTTCCCATTTATCTCGTTCTCATCAACCTGTTCGTGCTGCCGATCGCACTCGCCGGCCTGATGACGTTCCCATCCGGCCACGTCGACAGCGACATGTTCGTTTTGGCGCTGCCGCTTGCCGCGCACTCGAACCTGATGACGATCGCCGCTTTCGTCGGCGGCTTGTCCGCCGCCACCGCGATGGTGATCGTCGAAATCGGTCGCGCTCGCCATCATGGTGTCGAACGACATCGTGATGCCGCTCGCGCTCAAGCGCCATGCCCGGCGCGGCGAACCGCGCGATCCGGCGGCGCAACTGCTGATCATGCGCCGCATCGCGATCTTCGTCATCCTGTTCCTGGCCTACCTCTATTATCGCTTTGCCGGCGACGCGCAGCTCGCGGCAATCGGACTGTTGTCGTTCGCGGCGGTGGCGCAATTGGCGCCGGCTTTATTTGGCGGCCTCTTCTGGCGCCGGGCGACGGCATCCGGCGCGATCGCCGGCGTCAGCGCCGGCATCCTGGTGTGGTTTTACACGCTGCTGCTGCCGAGCATTTTCGAAGCCGGCGGCGCCGGCGTCCACTTTCTCGCCGGCGGTCCGTGGGGAATAGGTTTTCTGAAGCCGCAGGCCCTGTTCGGCGTCGATCTGCCGCCGCTGGTGCATGGCGTGCTCTTGAGCCTCGTCCTCAACGTCGCCTGCTATATCGGCTGCTCGCTGGCGCGCCGGCCTGCCGCCATCGAGCGGGTGCAGGCGGACCTGTTCGTGCCGTCGACGCTACGGCCGATTGCGCCGAGCTTTCGGCTGCGCCGCGCCTCGGTGACGGTCGAGGAATTGATCGCGACCGTGGCGCGCTATCTCGGCGACGAACGCACGCGCGAAATCCTTTTCAAGCTTCGCCGCGACCCGCCGCATCGACCTCACGCCGCAGGCCGAAGCCGATTTCCAGCTCTTGCAACACGCCGAATTTCTGCTCGCCTCCGCCATCGGCGCGGCATCCTCGCGGCTGGTGCTCTCGCTCGTGCTGCGCAAGCGCACGGTCTCGACCAAAGCGGCATTGAAGCTTCTCGACGACGCCAATGCCGCGATCCACTACAACCGCGAAATCCTGCAGACCGCGCTTGACCACGTGCGTCAAGGCATCGCCGTGTTCGATAAGGACCTGACTCTGGTCTGCTGGAACAGGCAGTTCGGCGAAATCTTCGATCTGCCGCACGAATTGACCCGCGTCGGCATCGCGCTCGGCGACATCCTGCGTTACTTCGCCGAACGCGGCGAGCGCAGCGCCAAAGACATCGACGAATTCGTCGCCGAGCGCATCGCCAGATACGCCTCCGATGCCGAGCCATTTTTGGAACGCTTCGCCGATCGCGGGCTGGTGATCGAAGTGCGCGGCAATCGCATGCCCGACGGCGGGCTGGTGACGACATTCACCGACATCACCGACAGTGTAAAGGCCGCCGAGGCGCTGGAGCGCGCCAACGCCACGCTGGAGCGCCGCGTGCGCGAGCGTACCGGCGAGCTGACCCGGCTCAATGCCGCGCTGGCGCGCGCCAAGGCGGAGGCGGATGAGGCCAACGTTTCGAAGACGCGCTTCGTCGCCGCGGCGAGCCACGACATTCTGCAGCCGCTCAACGCCGCCCGGCTCTACGTCACCAGTCTGATCGAGCGGCAGCGCGCTGGCGAAGATGCCGATCTGGTGCAAAACATCGAGGCCTCGCTCGAAGCGGTCGAAGAGATATTCACCGCGCTGCTCGACATATCGCGGCTCGAACTCCGGCGCCATGAAGCCGGAGATCGCCGAGTTCCGCATTGACGAATTACTGCATCGGCTCGAGGTGGAATTTGCGCCGATGGCCCGGGAGAAAGGCCTCGATCTGACGGTCGTGCCGTGCGCGCAGAATGTTCGCTCGGATCGCCGCTTGCTGCGCCGGCTACTGCAGAACCTGATGTCCAACGCCATCAAATACACGCCCGACGGCCGCGTGCTCGTCGGCTGCCGCCGGCGCGGCGAGCGGCTCTTTATCGAAGTCTACGACACCGGCATCGGCATTCCACAAGCCAAGCGCCGCGCCGTATTCAAGGAATTCCGCAGGCTCGACCAGGGCGCGCGGGTGGCCCGCGGCGTCGGCTTAGGTCTTTCGATCGTCGAACGCATCGCGCGCGTACTCGACTGCGCCGTGACGCTGCGCTCGAATGTCGGCCGTGGCTCGCGCTTTGCGATCGACGTGCCGCGCGGCAGCAGCGCTCACGCCGCGCTCACGCCGCCTGCGGCGCCGCGTTTCGATCTCGGCCAGCTCGACGATATGGTGGTCGTCTGCATCGACAATGATCGCGCCATTCTCGACGGCATGGAGACGCTGCTCGGCGGCTGGGGCAGCCGTACTTTGACGGCGCCGGACCTCGCCGGCGCACTTACGGCGATCGAGAGGAGCGGACTGCACCCCGATGGATTTCTGGTCGACTATCATCTCGACGGCGCCAACGGTGTCACCGCGATCGCGGAGTTGCGCCGGCGCCTGGGCCGCCATGTTCCGGCGATCGTGATCACCGCCGACCGTTCGCTACGGGTGCGCGAAGAGGTCCGCGCCGAAGGCGCCCATCTCCTCAATAAACCGGTCAAGCCGGCGTCGTTGCGAGCGCTGATCGCGCAATGGCGGGTGCAGCGCGTCGCGGCGGAATAAAGCCGCCGGACGAGCCGTATCAGGCGCGACCCGGCGCCCGCGCTTTAGCGGCGCCAGCCGGCGCTTGCGCCCACTGTCCGGCTTCGATTTTGCCGGCGGCGATCACCGCCTGGGTTCGGCTTTCGACATCGAGCTTTTGCAGGATGGCGGAAACATGCGCCTTGACGGTCGCCTCGGAGAGGCCGAGCTCGTGGGCGATCTGTTTGTTGAGCAGGCCGCCCGACAGCATCATCAGCACCCGCACCTGCTGCGGCGTGAGCGTCGCCAGCCGTGCGATCATGGCGGCGGTCTCAGGATCCGATTCGCCGCGCAGATCGACGTCGGGCGGCGTCCACACGCCGCCTTCCAGGACCTGCGCAACGGCATGGCGCATCGCCTCGATGCCGAGCGTCTTGGGAATGAAGCCCGATGCACCGAATTCCATGCAGCGGCGGATCACGACGGGATCGTCGCTGGCCGAAACGACGACGACCGGCAAATGCGGATACTGCGCGCGCAGATACATCAACCCGGAAAAGCCACGCACGCCGGGCATGCGCAAATCGAGCAGGATGAGGTCGACGTCGGCGCCGCGTTCGAGAATCGCGGGGATTTCCTCGAAACTGCCCGCCTCGGCGACATCCACCCGATCGAACAGACCGTTGACCGCTGCGCGCAGCGCGCCGCGGAACAGCGGATGATCGTCGGCAATCAACAAACGATGAGAAGTGGCCTCGCTCAATGCCCCGCCCCGGTTGGCACGCAAATTTTTGCCGTGCACCACAGCATGTTACCGCTTCATGTTAGCGCCCTTGAGCGCCTTCGGTCCACCGAGCCGCGCTACCGAGAAAGTGACGCAGCCGCAATTGCGCCCGCATGCTGTCGCCTCCGTGAAAGCCTCATTCAGGCGCAGTTCATGGCTTCAACTGCTTTAGTTGCCCCTTCGGCCATGCCTCGTGGCGCAGCTATCGGAAAGGAACAAACGATGGTTCGATCGATCCTATTGAGCGGAGCCTTGGCGTTTGCAGTCGCGACGGCCGCAAGCGCTGCCGGATTCACGCCTATTCCGCTCGACAACGGCAATAACCTTGCCATCCAGGTTGCGGAAGGCTGCGGGCCCGGTTATTGGCGCGGCCCAGCCGGCCACTGCCGGCCGTTCGCGGTACATCGCGCTTGTCCGCCCGGCTATCATCTGGGTCCGGAAGGCAAGAAGTGCTGGCCGAACTGACCGGCGACATCGCAAAGCAAATGCAGCCGGGCCGCCGCGGCCCGGTTGCCACGAACAGCTTCAACGCCGTCATTCGCAGCAGCCGAGAAATTGCAGGACGATCTCGCGCCGGTGCGGCCGCGCCCGATGCTCGGCGACATAGATTCCTTGCCAAGTCCCCAACATGAGCTCGCCATCGGCCACCGGGATCTGCAGCGACACGCCGTTGAGCATGGACTTGATATGGGCCGGCATATCGTCGGGCCCCTCGACCTCGTGCACCCAGCCTCCATTCGCCGGCGCCAAGCGTTCGAGTGCGGTGACGAGGTCGGTACGAACATCGGGGTCGGCATTTTCCTGGACGATCAGCGACGCCGAGGTGTGCTTGAGATAAAGCAGCACGGTGCCGTCGCGCGCCTTGATCTGTCCAATGAACTGCGCGACGTCGCGGGTGATCTCGAAAAATCCTTCGCCCGAGGTCGCCACGGTCAATACCGCGGTCGCCGTGGTCTCAACGCGAGCGGTCCGGACGGACGATAATCGGCTGACTGAAGATTGGTTCATGGTGAACTTGGGCTATGGCGAGCTTCGGCTATGGCGAGCTTCGTTCATGGCGAGTGATGCCTTGCGCCCCGCAATCAGCTTTTGTTGAAAACCTGTTTTTGTGCCTGCTGGACGGCCTCGACGAAACGATGCCAGGCCTGTCCGACCATCGCCACCACGCGATCGATGTCGGCGTTGCTCGGCAACGGCACGACGATCTGGTTGCCCTGCGCCGGCTGTTCCGGATTGGCGCCGGCCGGCAGCGGCAGGCCGCGCGACAAAAGCTCTTTCTTGAGCGCGCCGTTTTCGGCGCGCAGCCGCGCAATTTCGTTTTCAAGCACCGCGCGGTCGTCCGGCGCCGTCTCACAAGCCCAGCCGATCGTGCGCTGGGTGCACAGGGCGACTTCGCCGGTTTGGGTGTCGAGCCGGATATAGCCGGGGCCCGCTGTGCCGGCTTGCTTTTCGAACATATAGCGCCCGCCGGCCGTGTCCGGCGCGGTCTCACCGGCCGCCGGCATGATCGCCATCGCGCACAGCCAAAAGGCGCCGGCAGCGGCGGCAGCCAAGGCTATAGCGGCTCATGAACCAGTCCTCCTGCGGATTTACGTCAAGGCACCACGGCGATGGTTTTATCTTAGCTGTTTGCTTCCAGTCTTGCAGTGCACAACATCTGCCGCATCCCAAGTCGTCGGACCAGCCGATATATCATTATATTTCAATCGATTAGATCGAATCTGGCGTTCTTGACTTGCTTCACCTGCGCCAGTATGGTCCGCGCGGCTTTTAAGGAGCGGGCGTGTCGCGATCGCTATAAGCCGCGAGTGTCGAAATCATGGGCGACGCGCGCGATAACGGCGAGCACGACAGGCAGCAAACCGACGAGGCCGCTCTCTCCGCGAGACTCCAGCGGCTCAACGAAGGTCTCGGTCACGTACGCCACGGTGTACGCCCACCTTCCGATGATGGCGCTGGTGTAGATCGGGCGACGACTGCATCCGGTTATGCCAAGGGCTTTCGGCTCTCCAGCGAACTCGTAGCAGGCGTTGTGGTCGGCACCGGCATCGGCTGGTTGCTCGACCGCTGGCTCGGCATCTCGCCTTGGGGGCTTATCGTATTCCTCCTGCTCGGCTTTGCCGCGGGCGTGCTCAATGTGATGCGTTCCGCGGGCCTCGTTACAGGCGCCGGGCCCGATGAGGCCAGACCGAAACCGCGGGACTGACAACCCGGCGTTCCCGCCACGACGCAGACGTAAGCGAAAGCTCCATGCAAGTCGATCCGATCCATCAGTTTCAGATCCACGACATGATCCAGCTGCCGATGCTGAGCATGGGCGGCCATCCGATCTCGTTCACCAATTCTGCGCTCGTTATGTTCATCATCGTCGGCCTCGTCTCGGCGCTGTTCATCGGCGCCACGACCTCGCGCGCCGTGGTGCCCGGACGGCTGCAATCGGTCGCCGAAATGATCTACGAGTTCGTCGCCGATACCGTGCGCTCGTCGACCGGCAATGAAGGCATGCGATTTTTTCCCTTCGTCTTTACCTTGTTCATGTTCGTACTGTTCGCCAATCTGATCGGCCTGATCCCCTATTCCTTCACGGTGACAAGTCAGTTGATCGTCACGGCCAGCTTGGCTCTCTTGGTGTTTTTCATCGTGGTCGGCTACGGCTTCTGGCGCCACGGGCTGCATTTCCTCAATCTGTTCGTACCGAAGGGCGTGCCAAAGCTGATCCTGCCGGCGATCGTGGTGATCGAAATCCTGTCGTTCATAGCGCGGCCGGTGTCGCACTCGGTTCGTCTCTTCGCCAACATGCTGGCGGGCCACATCACGCTGCAAGTGTTCGCCGGCTTCATCATCATGCTCGGCAGCGCCGGTATTCTCGGAATCTTCGGCGCGACATTGCCTTTTATCATGGTCGTCTTGCTGTGCGCGCTTGAGCTTCTGGTGGCCCTTCTGCAGGCCTACGTGTTCGCGATTCTCACCTGCATCTATCTCAACGATGCGATTCACCCAGGCCACTGACGGCCGCTTTCTGCAACTTTAGACAAGGAGTTCTCACATGGATCCGACCGCCGCAAAATATATCGGTGCCGGTATCGCCTGTATCGGCATGGGCGGCGCCGGCGTCGGCGTCGGCATCATCTTCGGCAGCTATCTGGCCGCGGCGCTGCGTAATCCGTCCGCCGCGCAAGGCCAGTTCGGCAACCTCATCTTCGGGTTCGCCATTACCGAAGCGCTCGGCATCTTTTCGCTGCTGATCGCGCTCTTGCTGCTGTTCGGGCTGTAAGCTCCCGACAGCGACGGCGGCATAGATGGCCGAGACCACTGCCCATACCGAACAGCCGGCGGGTCATCCTGCGTTCCCGCCGTTTGAGACGCAGCATTACCCGTCGCAACTGTTCTGGCTGACGATAAGTTTCGTGCTGCTCTATGTTCTGATGGCGAAGATCGCGTTGCCGCGGATCGGCGCGATTCTTTCCGAGCGCAGCCGACTGATCGGCGACGATCTGGCGGCGGCGGAACGCCTGAAGGAGCAGTCGAACGCGGCCCATGCCGCTTACGAGAAGGCGCTCGCCGACGCCCGCGGCCGGGCCCAGGGCATCGCCAGCTCGACCAGGCAGCAGCAGGCGCGCGAAGCCGAGGACATGCACAAGCGCCTGGAAGCGCAACTGCACGAGCGGCTGGCCGCCGCCGAGCAATCGATCGGGCAGACCCGCGGCACTGCAATGGGCCATGTCCACGCCATCGCCGCCGACGCCGCGGCGGCGATCGTCGAACGCCTGATCGGCCAAGCTCCCGCCGCGAGCGATGTCGCCGCCGCGGTGGGCGAAGCAAGAAAGAGCTGAGGCGCCGATGCTTAAATCGCTGATGGAAACCGAAAACTGGGTGGCGCTCGGCTTTCTCTGTTTCCTCGGGCTGCTCGCCTATCTCGGCGCGCATCGCAAGATGATCGATGGTATCGACGCCCGCCAGGCTCGCATCAAATCCGAGCTCGACGAGGCGCGCCGGCTGCGCGACGAAGCGCAGGCGTTGCTCGCCGAATTCGAGCGCAAGGGTCACGAAGCCGAGGGCGAGGCCGCCGCGATCATCGCCGGCGCCAAGGCCGAGGCCGAGCGTCTGACCGCCGACGCCAAAGCGAAAGCCGAGGATTTCGTGACGCGCCGGACCAAAATGGCGGAGGCAAAAATCGTCCAGGCTGAGGCTCAAGCGGTGGCCGACGTACGCTCCGCCGCGGCCGAAGCCGCCGTTTCGGCCGCGGGAAAAATCCTCTCCGCGGCCGCCAAAGGCAAGGTCGCCGAGGACCTGTTGAGGCGCGGGATTGAGGACATCAAGGAAAATTTCAATTAGGCCCGGATAACGGCGGGTGGTGAGCGGATTTCTTTAAAGACCTGTTACCCCGTCGGAGCCGAATTGGACTTGAGTTTCGGCTTAGGTTTGATCCTGGCGGCAGGCCGCGGTCGCGCCCGTTCCGCTTCCGCCGCACCGATGGGATCGAAGCCGATATAGACAATGTAATCGTCCAGTTCCGCCGATGACGGCAGCGGAAAGGCGAAATTATCCTCGATATGGGTGAATATTGCCCCGGTGTCGTCGGACGCGATCGTGACGGGAATGATAATAAGCTTGGTGAGAATTGTTTGGGACGCCGCCGGCGATTGATCCACGACAGCAAGCCGCAGCGGCACTTCGATCGAGCCTGGACCGCCGGCCGGCCCGACGATGACGCGGCCTTGAACGCCAATCTTCATCACCAACTGCCCGGCGACCACCTTGCAGTCGCGCGCGGCGCGCACGAAGGTGCCCTGGTATTTCAGCGACATGGCGTCGTTGCTGCCGTCCGGCGGCGGCGGCGGTATGGTCAGCGTACCCGCGCCCTGCCGGATATCGAGCAACGGACAATCGACATTGGCCTGCTGCGTATTGACGACCGGCCGCGGGTCGCTCGCAGCGCCTGCCGTTTCAAAGAAGCCTTCGATCTTGTCTTTCAGGGATTGCGAACTGGGCGAAGCCTGCGCCGTTACGGGCGGAGCCGATGACGCCGGCGGCGGTGCCGCCTCGGACGCCGCGGTGGCCGGCGGACCGCCAAAAATACTGCTGCTGCCGCCGCTGCATCCGCCGACGGCGAATACCAGCGTCAGCAGCGCCGCGAGCGGCAGCCGTTCGACCAGCACTTTCGACAAAGATCGCAGCATTCCCCGCTCATCGCTCTAAGGCGCGATCCCGATGGATCAGGAACCGGACCGCGCGCCAATTGATGCGATGCCCTCGATCCTTATAACGAACCAACCGTGGCCATCCCAAGGCGCAGCAACCTACCGCACTGAGCCGACAATGGAAAATACCGCAGCGGCATGGTTAAGCCCGGCCCGTTATGCCGCGGGCGCGTCCTTGAGACGGGCATAGAGCAGGTGGTCCTGCCATACACCGTCGATGCACAGGTACTCGCGGGCATAACCCTCCCGCGCGAAGCCGGTTTTTTCCAAGAGCCTGATCGAGGCGGTGTTGCTGGGGATGCATGCCGCTTCGAGCCGGTGCAGCCGCAAGCTTGCGAAGACGAAGGGAATGACGGCGCGGACCGCCGCGGCCATATAGCCATGGCGGATATACGGCAGGCCCATCCAGTAGCCGAGACTGCCCGCTTGGGCCACGCCGCGCCGGATATTGGCAAGGGTGAGGCCACCGACCAGCGCTCCGTCCGAATGGCGGGCAATCAAAAAAGGATAGCCCTGGTCGCTGCGCAGATCCTCGGCGTAGCGCTTGAGCCGGCGGCGGAATGCGCTCCGGGTCAGGTCGTCGTCCGGCCAGGTCGGCTCCCAGGGCGTGAGAAAATCACGGCTGGCTTCGCGCAGCGCCGCCCACTCCTCGAAGTCCGTCATCTGCGGCGTCCGCAGCGTGACGCCAATGCCATCGATGCCCGGCAGCGGTTCGCTGAAATTGATGGTGCGGAAGAACGCCATGCTTAATCAGGATATTTTCCGCTCATTGCGGCGCCGACGGGCCATCCAATTCCTGCCGCATAATACTGGCGCCGCGCCGGCATGGCGACGACCGGGAGCGCAATAGCCTTACGCCGCCCGGCGCGTCAGACTTTCGGCAATTGCCGCCGCACTTTCAAGCCCGGACCCCAGCCCCAGCACCGCGGTTGCGAGCTTGCCGCGTGACAACAGCGCCCGGCCGGCCGCCCGCGCACTTTCGGTCGTGACGGATTCGACCTTTTCGACAAGCTCGGCGAGCGGGATCGGCCGTCCGCGCGTCAGCATTTGCCGCGCCAATTGCTCGATGCGGGCACCCGAGCTTTCCAATGCCATCAACAGGCCGGCTTTCATCTGCGCCTTGGCGCGCGCCAATTCCGGCTCGGACAGCGTCTGCGCGGTGGAGGCGATCTCGTCGACGATGAGCCGCATCAGTTCCGACGTGTCGGCGGCATCGGTGCCGGCGTAAAGGCCGAACATGCCGACGTCGGAATACGGCACGTGAAAGGAGTAGATCGAATAACACAGGCCGCGCCGCTCGCGCGCTTCCTGGAACAGCCGGGAAGACATGCCGCCGCCGAGAATGTTGGTGAATACCTGCAGGCTATAGAGCGAAGGGTCGACGATCGACACGCCGGGTAGCGCGAGCGCGATATGCACCTGTTCCAGCTCGCGTTTCTCGACATGCGTGCCGCCGCCGAACCGTGCCGGCTCCGGCGCCGCGCCGGGCGGTCCGTTGAACGCAGCGAACCGTTTCTCGACCTCGGCCAACACCGCGCCGTGCTCGACGGCGCCGGCGGCGGCGACCACGATGTCGGGCGCACGATAATTCCGGCCGAGATAGTCGTGCAATTTGCCGCCGTCGAACGACCGGACCGTTTTCGGCGTGCCGAGAATAGAGCGGCCGAGCGACTGGTCCGGGAAGGCGATAGATTGCAAATGTTCGAAAATCAGATCGTCCGGCGTATCGGCGACGGCGCCGATTTCCTGGACGATGACGTTCTGCTCGCGCAGGAGCTCCTCGCGATCGAAGGCCGGCTCCGACAGAATGTCCGACAATACGTCGAGCGCCAGCGGCACGTCGGCCCTGAGCACCCGCGCGTAATAAGCGGTGCTTTCAGCGCCGGTCGCCGCATTGAGGTCGCCGCCGACCGCCTCGATCTCTTCGGCAATCTGGCGCGCGCTGCGCCGCCGCGTGCCCTTGAACGCCATGTGTTCGAGAAAGTGCGAAATGCCGTGCTCGTCGCGGCGCTCGTCGCGGCTGCCGGAATTGACCCACACGCCAAGCGAGGCGGTCTCGAGATGCGGCATTGCCTCGGTCACGACATTGATGCCGGATTTCAAGGTCGTCACCTCAACACTCATGCTGCCGCTCCTTCCTGCGCGGCGCGGCTCGTCGACAGGACGAACCGTTCGACCGCGGACTGATCTGCCGGCAGCACCGTGACGCGCTCCGGCCGTTGACTGAGATCGGATAGCCATTCCGGCAAAGGCGGCCGGGCGCCGCACGCGGCTTCGACTGCATCCGGGAATTTTGCCGCGTGGGCGGTCGACAGCACCACCATCGGCACCGCCGGATCGCGCTTTTCCTTTTCCGCCACCGCAATGCCGACCGCAGTGTGCGGATCGATGAAACTGCCGGTTTCGCGCTTGACGGTGCGGATCATCGCCGCGACCTCATCCTCGCCGGCGCGACCGGCCGAGAACAGCGCGCGAATGGCGGACAAGGCGGCGGCAGGCAGCGTGAACCGCCGCGACTGCTGCAGCGAGCCCATCAACGCCCGCACCGCGCTCGCGTCGCGGCCGCCGGCCTCGAGCAACAGACGCTCGAAATTCGACGACACCTGGATGTCCATGGACGGCGAAGTCGTCGGCACCACGTCACGCAGCTCATAAACTCCGGTCGCCAAAGTGCGGGCGAGAATGTCATTGACGTTGGTGGCGATCACCAGCCGGTCGATAGGCAAACCCATGCGCTCCGCGACGTAACCGGCATAGACGTCACCGAAATTGCCGGTCGGAACGGTGAAAGCGACCTTGCGTGCCGGCGCGCCGAGCGAAGCCGCCGCCGTAAAGTAATAGACCGCCTGCGCCACGATGCGCGCCCAATTGATCGAATTGACGCCGGACAGGCGGACTTGGTCGCGAAAAGCATGATGATTGAAAAGGCCTTTGACGATGGACTGGCAATCGTCGAACGTGCCTTCGATGGCGATGGCGCTGACGTTTCCGGCAGCCGCCGTCGTCATCATGCGGCGCTGGACCTCGGAAATGCGGCCGTGCGGAAACAGCACGATAAGGTCGACCTGACTGCGGTCGCGAAAGGCCTCGACCGCTGCGCCGCCGGTATCGCCGGAGGTGGCGACGACAATGGTGCGGCGCTCGCGGCGGGCGGCCAACGCGTGATCCATCAGCCGCGCCAAAAGTTGCATCGCCAAGTCTTTGAAGGCCAGCGTGGGCCCGTGGAACAGTTCGAGCGCAAAGCTATTCACGCCGAGCTGGGCCAGCGGCGCCACGGCCGGATGGCGAAAATTGCCGTAGGCCTCGCGCGCCATGCGGCCGAGGTCGGCTTCGCTCAGGCCGTCGCCAACGAACGGCCGGATGACTTCGACGGCGACTTCGGCATAGGAACGGCCGGCGAAGCCGGCAATCGCTTCCGGCTGGAGGCGCGGCCACGTCTCGGGCACGTAGAGGCCGCCGTCGCGGGCAAGGCCCGCGAGCATGGCCTCGGCGAAGCCGAGCGATGGAGCCTCACCCCTGGTAGAAACGTAACGCACGTTCTCTCCTTCGCCGTCGTGTCGATGCGGTTTGGCGAGTTAAGATACTGATTCCGAAGGTTTTTTATGGGCTACCAGCCCTCGGGCCCGCCGGAACCAACATCACAGTAGATGGCTTCTCCGGCAACGCCAAGGGAGCGGAAGTAGTCCCATCGAAGGGAAATAAAGCCCTATACCCCCGGCGCCGGTCCCGTTCCGGGGGCGTCGCGGCGTCGCGAACTCAAGGCAAAGCTGATGGTGACGCCGGCCAGAACCGCCGCCAGCCCGAACCAGGTGATCGCGTATTGCAGGTGATTATCCGGCAGGCTGACGACAAGCTTGCCCGGCTGCGGCAAGCCGCCCGGCGGCACCGGCGCCTCCTGCTCGACATAGAACGGCGCGACCGGACCGATGCCCTTGGCGGCCGCTATCGCCGACGGATCGCGGGAAAACCATAGATTATGCGAGGGCTCGTCGTTGGGCGTGAACCAGTGCCTGGGGTCGGGCCAGCGCATCGTGCCGACGATATCCACGGTTCCGGAGACATCGACGGTTCCGGGGACGGTTCCGGAGAGTTGGCCGCCCGGGCGCGATTTCGGGTCCTGTCCGCCCTCCGGAACGAAGCCGCGATTGACCATTACCACGCCGCCGTCCGCGACCCGCGCCGGCGTAAAGACCCAATAGCCGGGCCCGTCCACGTCGGGACGAAACGCCGTGGCCGAGGCATAAACCAGCGCGTCGCGGTTCGGCTCGAACGCGGCCCTGAATTCGACCCGGCGGTACTCGTCGCCGGCTTGACCGAGCTGCGGCCAGCTCTTCGATGGCGGCAATGCCTCGGGAGGCGCGGCAAGCCGTTCGGTCAACAAGGCGATCAGGCCTTCCTTCCAGGCCTTGCGCTGGATCTGCCAGACGCCGAGCCCGATGAGGATGCAAAACGCTAGCGACGCCGGCACCAGAATGCCGATCCAGGACCGCCGCCGCGGCACGCTGATCCCGCGCGCCTCCATCTCGGAAGGCGCCGTCATGTCCGGTTGCCGCCGAAGCGGCTTTCCGCGGCCTTGTGATGGTATTGCAGGGCGATCATCAAGCCTTTCATCGGCCGCAACGGTCCTAGCGTAAGAATGAGGATCAGCGGCAGCCATAACGCGGCATGGACCCAATAAGGCGGGTGATAAAGCGCCTCGGTGATCAGCGCGGCGCCCACCACGATGGCGCCGGCGAAAAATATGATGAACACCGCCGGCCCGTCGCCGGAATCCGCAAAACCGTAGTCCAGCCCGCAGACCTCGCAGCGCGGCCGCAGGGTCAGAAATCCCTCAAACAGCTTGCCTCGCCCGCAGCGCGGACAGGCGCAAGCCAATCCGGCCCGGATCGATCCGGAAAGCGTCGTAATCTTGGTTTCGAGCATGCCGGCCATGTAGGTATCTGCTCCTCCCCGCGAAAGCGGGGGGCCGGCTCGTGATAAACGCCGCGACTAACCGGCGATCGGCGGTCCTTCGCCCCAAACATAGATGCAGGCGAACAGGAACAGCCATACCACGTCGACGAAATGCCAGTACCAGGCGGCAAATTCGAAGCCTAAATGCTGTGTCGGCTTGAACTGGCCGGCGAGCGCGCGGAACAGGCAGACGATCAGGAAAATCGAGCCGATGATCACATGGGCGCCGTGAAAGCCGGTCGCCATGAAGAAGGTCGCGCCGTAGAGGTTGCCGGAATAGTGAAACGCCGCGTGCATGTACTCCCAGGCCTGCAGGCAGGTGAAGCTGATGCCCAACCCGATCGTCAGCACGAGACCCCAGACCAGACCCTTGCGGTCATCCTCCAGGAGCGCGTGATGCGCCCAGGTGACCGTCGTGCCCGATGTGAGCAGGATCAGCGTATTGAGCAACGGGAAATGCCAGGGATCGAAGGTGAGCACGCCCTTGGGCGGCCACACGCCGCCGGTATAGGCGATCCGCGCGATGTCGCGAAATTCGTCCGGGAACAAAGCGGTGTTGAAATAGGCCCAGAACCAGGCGACGAAGAACATCACCTCGGAAGCGATGAACAGGATCATGCCGTAGCGGTGCGATATCTGCACCACGCGGGTGTGATCGCCTTCGAACTCCGCCTCGTGGATAACATCGCGCCACCAGCCGATCATGGTGTAGGCGACGCCGATGATGCCAGCGCCCATGATGACCGGCGCGTAGGACACCATGTGGTGCATCCACAAAATGAGGCCGACGGCCAGAACGAACGCCGAGGTCGCGCCGATCGCCGGCCACGGACTGGGGTTGACCAGATGGTAATCGTGGTGCGGTTTGGCGTGTGCAACGTCAGCCATCGTTATCTTCTCCACCTTGGCGCGCTGGATGCTCCGCTACGCGCCGTTTCAATTCCTGCTCTCAGATCGGTCCCGACTTTTCCCGCATCGGCATAGTTTCGCTCGCCGTCACCGGCGGCGCCGGCGCGTTCACCGGATAGAAGGTATAGGACAGAGTGATATTGCTGAGCGTATCTTGCTCGGAGTCTGTGGCGAGCTTCGGATCGACATAGAACACTACGGCCATGTCGCGCTTCTCGCCCGGCTTCATGGTCTGCTGGGTGAAACAGAAACAATTGATCTTATCGAAATAGCTGCCGACCGTCGGCGGCGTGACATTGTAGCCGGCCTGGCCGGTCGTGATGCGGGCGGCCTGGTTGGTCACCGTATAATAGACCGTGACCACCTCACCGAGATGGACGTCGACGGTCCGCCGTTCTGGCTCGAACAGCCATGGCAGGCCGGGAGCGACATTGGAATCGAAGCGCACGGTGACCAGACGGCCGGACACTTCGCGCGTCGGCAGCACGTGCGCCACCTGGGTGGTGCCGCCAAAACCAGTGGTTCGGCAAAACCAGGAATAAAGCGGCACCGCCGCAAAGGAAACGCCCACCATCGCCGCGACAAAGACACCGCAAGCGAGCGCCACCGCGATGTCGCGGCGGCTGCCGCCGGTTCAATTCGGGAGATTGAACGGTGCATGCATGGGCAGATTCACATAAGCCGCTACATCGGCTGGGTCAGCACGTTGCCGCCGAGCCGAACGATCGTCACCAGAAAAATCACGATGACGAAGGCGCCGAGCGCCAATGCGATCGCAATCGAACGGGCGCGGCGCGCGCGCAACTGCTGCTCCGTCAGCTTCACGCCCGGCTGCGGGGAAGGATCGCCCATCGGGTCACCAATAGGGCCGCTCATGAATCGCTTCGTGAAATCATCCACCGCGTCACTCGCCGTCGTCATAGCGCGATATGGCTGAATACCAGTCCGGAAGTCCGATCGACCAACAGCATGGCAAACAACAGAAACAGATACAGGATCGAGAAGGCGAACATTTGCTTGCTCGCGGTATATCTGCCGCGCTCGGCGTACACTCGCAGCGCAAGCAATGTCATGATAGCACCGACCGCCGCCGCGGCGATGCCATAGGTCGGCCCGGCATAGCCGAGCAGCCACGGCGTTACGCCGAGCGGCGCCAGCAGCAAGGTGTAAATCAGGATGTGGCGGCGGGTTTCGCGCTCGCCGGCGACCACCGGCAGCATCGGCACGCCGGCGCGCGCATAGTCTTCGGCGCGGTAGAGCGCGAGCGCCCAGAAATGTGGCGGCGTCCAGAAGAAGATAATAAGGAACAGCAAAATCGGCTCTACGGCGGTGCTGCCGGTCACGGCCGCCCAGCCGATCATCGGCGGCAATGCGCCGGCGGCGCCGCCGATGACAATGTTCTGCGGCGTCGAGCGCTTCAGCCACATCGTATAAATGACGGCGTAAAACAAAATTGTGAAGCCGAGCATTGCGGCCGCCACCAAGTTCACCAGCAGGCCGAGCGCCACCACCGAAAAGGCCGCAAGCGTCACGCCGAAGCCTGCCGCCTCACCGGCGGTGATGCGGCCGCGCGGAATCGGCCGGCCAGCGGTGCGCGCCATCAGCGCGTCGATGTCGGCGTCATAGGCCATATTAAGCGCCCCGGCTGCGCCGGCGCCGACCGCGATGCAGAGCAACGCGGTCATGCCGATCACCGGATGAATATGACCGGGCGCCACCAACAGGCCAACCAGCGCCGTGAACACCACGAGTGACATGACCCGTGGCTTCATCAGCTCGATGTAATCGCCGACCCCGGCGATGCTCGGTTCGACGCGGGCGACTGTCAGGCTCATCGGATCAGCGGCAGTGTTTCATATTGGTGGAACGGCGGCGGCGACGACAGCGTCCATTCGAGCGTGGTCGCACCCGGGCCCCATGGATTGGCCGCCGCACGTTCCTTGCGGACGAAAGCGTAGATCAAGCCGAAGAAGAACACGAGCGTGCCGAAGCCGGAAATAAAGGAACCGATCGACGCCACAAAATTCCACCCGGCAAAGGCATCGGGATAATCGACATAGCGGCGCGGCATGCCGGCGAGCCCGAGGAAGTGCATCGGGAAGAACGCGACATTGACGCCGATGAAGGTCAGCCAGAAGTGCAGCTTACCGATGGTCTCGCTGTACATGTAACCGGTCATCTTCGGGAACCAGTAGTACCAGCCGCCGAAGATGGCGAACACGGCACCGAGCGACAGCACATAGTGGAAATGCGCCACAACGTAATAGGTGCCGTGTAGCTCGCGGTCGACGCCGGCATTGGCCAGCACCACGCCGGTCACGCCGCCGATGGTGAACAGGAAAATGAAGCCCATCGCCCATAGCATCGGCGTCTTGAACTCGATCGAGCCGCCCCACATCGTGGCGATCCAGGAAAAGATCTTCACGCCGGTGGGCACCGCGATCACCATCGTCGCGGCGATGAAATAGGCCTGCACGCTCGCCGACATGCCGACATTGTACATGTGGTGCGCCCACACCACGAAGCCGATGCCGCCGATCGCCACCATCGCGTAGACCATGCCGAGATAACCGAATATCGGCTTCTTGGAGAACGTCGAAACGATTTGGCTGACCATGCCGAAGCCCGGCAGGATGAGGATGTAGACCTCTGGATGACCGAAGAACCAGAACAAGTGCTGGAACAACAGCGGGTCGCCGCCGCCTTCCGGATTGAAGAAGGTGGTGCCGAAATTGCGATCGGTCAGCAGCATGGTGATCGCGCCGGCGAGCACCGGCAGAGATAGCAACAGGAGGAACACCGTCACCAGGATCGACCATACGAACAGCGGCATCTTGTGCATGGTCATGCCGGGCGCGCGCATGTTGAAGATCGTAGTGATGAAGTTGATGGCGCCCAGAATCGACGAGGCGCCGGCGAGATGGATCGACAGGATGACGAAATCGACCGCCGGGCCGGGGTGACCGGTGGTCGACAGCGGTGCGTAGAGCGTCCATCCAGTCCCGGCGCCGACCGTGCCCGGCTCGCCGCCGAAGAACGTCGACGCCAGCAGCAGGGTAAAGGATGCCGGCAACAGCCAGAACGAGATGTTGTTCATGCGCGGGAACGCCATATCCGGCGCGCCGATCATCAGCGGAACCATCCAATTGCCGAAGCCGCCGATCATGGCCGGCATGATCATGAAGAAGATCATGATCAGGCCGTGTTCGGTGACGGCCACGTCGTAATAGTGCGTCTCGTGGAAGATCTGGATGCCGGGATACATCAGCTCGGCCCGGATCGCGATCGACAGCGCACCGCCGATCAGGCCGGCAATCAGCGCGAACACCAGGTACATCGTGCCGATGTCCTTGTGGTTCGTCGAATAGACGAAGCGGCGCCAGCCATGCGGTATAGCGTGCCCGCCTTCGTCACCGTGAGCCGCATGTACCATCGTATCCATTGCCGGTTCCTTCGTTAGCGACTGCCCGTCGTCCGTTCCGTTTTAGGCGCCCCGCCCGTCACTGCGACGACGGTTCGCTGGCCGCCGCAAAGGTATTCGGCGGTACGCCATTTTCTGCGGCGAATTTCTGCTTCGCTTGCGCGGCCCAGGCGTTGAAGTCGCTTTCGCTCTCTACATCCACCGCGATCGGCATGAAGGAGTGATCCTTCCCGCACAATTCAGTGCACTGGCCGTAGAACATGCCAGTCTTGGTCGCCTTGAACCAGGTCTCGTTCATGCGGCCTGGAACGGCATCGATACGGATGCCGAATGACAATACGTCGAACGAGTGGATGACGTCGGCGCCGGTGACGAGCACGTGCACCACCTTATTCACCGGCACGACCAGGGGGTTGTCGACGGTGAGAAGCCGCGGCTGCCCGGGCTTGAGGTCCTTGGTTTGCACCATGATCGAATCGAATTCGAAATTGCCGTAGTCGGGATAGGCGTAGCTCCAGAACCACTGCTTGCCGGTCGCCTTCACCGTGAGGTCGGGATGCGGCACGTCGAGCTCGACGAATAGCAGCCGAAACGACGGCACGGCGATCGCCGCGAGGATAATGACCGGAACGATGGTCCAGGCGGTCTCCAGCAGCGTGTTGTGGGTGGTGCGCGATGGCGTCGGATTGGCCCGAGCATTGAAGCGCACGATGACGATCAGCAGCAGCCCGAGGACAAAGGCTGAAATCGCACCGATGACCCATTGCAGGAAATAGTGGAACTCGGAAATCTCCTCCATCACCGGCGTGGCCGCGCCCTGCAGGCCCATCTGCCACGGCGTTGGATGGCCCATACCGGCGAAAGCCACTCCGGCGCTTGCCAGCAAAGCGCCGGCGACCACCACGATACCGGTCAGGCGTGAGAACATTTTCATGTCTCGTTCAGCTCCCTGTTTCTGGTCTCGGCCACGACCGCCAGCGACGAGCGCAGAAGGTTGGTTCGACGCAGATCGCAACGGTATGACGCCGCCTGCTTCGGCGGGACTTGCTGCACAACCTTCAAGTCCTTGGCAGGTTCGGCGGGATAGGGGAATCCCGGTTTCTCCAAACCACAAATCCGGGCTTGCCGCAATGCACTCCTCAGCCGCACTTGTCCTTACCGTGCATAGCGGCATTCGGACGCTGCCGCGCGGACCCAAAGCGCACGTCCGTCACCTTGCCTCGGCCACAATGCGCTGATGTGGATCACCTTGACACTGCGGGCTCACCATGTAGGCAGGCTCGCCCAACGGTCGGCCGGTGCAAGTGATTCGGCAACGGCCTGACGCAGTAAGCCTGAGAGGGGCGCGTTTTACGGCGGGTCAGGGGAACAGGATCATGGCCAATTTCGATGGCGGATGGCGGCTACGGCCATTGGCCAAGGCCGCTGCCGGCACGGCCCTTTTCGTCGCAGTCATCCTGGCCAGCCTTGCCGTCTCAAGCAGACCGGGGTTCGCCCAGGGCGCGGTCAAGTCGGTCCATGGCGACTGGCAGATTCGCTGCGACACGCCGCCCGGCGCGCAAACCGAGCAATGCGCCCTGATGCAGAGCGTGACGGCGGAGGACCGGCCCAATGTCGGACTGACGGTCATCGTGCTGAAAACCGCCGACCAGAAAAGCCGCCTAATGCGCGTGGTCGCCCCGCTCGGGGTGCTCTTGCCTTCGGGATTGGGCCTGAAGATCGACAATCAGGACGTCGGCCGCGCCGGCTTTGTCCGCTGCCTGCCCAACGGCTGCGTTGCCGAGGTGGTCATGGACGATAACCTGATCAATAAATTGCGTACCGGCAAAACCTCGACCTTCATCATCTTTCAGACGCCCGAGGAAGGCATCGGCTTTCCCATGAGCCTGAAGGGATTTGGCGAGGGCTATGACGCGCTGCCCTGACACGGCCCGGCGGCCTTTCCAAACGGCGAGCCGGCGCGCGCGTCGTCAAACCGGCGTCGGCGCCGCAGCTATCGCTTTAAGCTGCGGCGCGAGTCGCGCGAACAGACGGTCGGTCAGATCGTGTGCGGCCAGGAATTTGGCTTTGTTCGTTATTAGCGGACAGACGACATAAAGCGAACCGCCGGCAATTTCGATCCGATAGGACTGATATTTTTCCACCAGTTCGGCCATCAAATCCGGCTGGAAGATTTCCCTGATCTCAACCTCGTAGCCTTCCGGCGCATAGAGGTGAAAATGTTCGTTGAAGTCGCCTTCCAGAACGATTTTGGTGCAGTCACCGGGTGCGATCCCGAGCGTGCTGGCGAGCAAAAACGATTTGGGTGCCAACACGATGTCCGGCATCTTGCCTTCGAAGGCGAGCGCGAAGACCGTGTATTTTGCGGTATATGAGCTCTTGCCGGCATGCACGGTGAAGCGGTAGCCGAAGATCCGAATAGGGTGGCTCTGGTAGGTGCCTGAAAGGACGTCTTCGATCTGCCGCGAAGAGCCCAGTTCGAAGATTTTGCCCTGCACGGTTTGCAGACTTGCCGTGCTCTCGTAGTTAAAGCCGATCGCCTGAGCGAGCTGCCGCATGAACAAATGCTGCATTTGCGCCTTGAAATGAGCGTACCAGAACTCGGGCAGGAGCAAGACCAGAAGGCTGTACCAAAGGGCCCTCGAGCCCATGGCACGCGTGAGCGTGCCGTAATACCTGACCTCCAAGATCCAAAGCGCCGCGCAGAGAGCGACGCTGACCGCGCAGGTTCCCAGAAACAAGGCCCGGCGCTTGTTCCAGATATAGTCGTGCACTCCCAGATTGACGTCATCGACGTTTTCGTTGAAATCGCCGATGTCGGGTATCAGATGGTACTGCGGCATGCATTGCACTGGGTGATGGGGCGTTCGGTCAGCATATCTCACGCGTGCCAATGGCGCACCAGCCGGCAATTGACGCCTCCCGCCGAATGCGTACCCTCCCCCGCAACGTTCGGGAGGAAATCATGAGCGCAATCTGGCGCCACTCGGTGGCTGCTGCCGCGGCATTGGTCTTGGCCGTCGTTGCCATGGCCGCAGCGCCAGTCTCGGCGCAAAACCATTATCCCGATCACCCGGTGGCGCTGATCGTACCCTACGGCCCCGGCGGCGTTGCCGACGTCGGCATGCGGCTTCTCGGCGACAAGCTGTCCACCCGGCTCGGCCAGCAATTCGTGATCGAAAACAAGCCGGGTGCCGCCGGCATCATTGCCGCCGAGGCGGGCGCGCAGGCCGCGCCCGACGGCTACACGCTGTTGATGACCGGCAATAATACCGCGATCGCCACGGCGCTGTTCAACAAGCTGCCGTTCGACGTGCTGACCGACTTTGCCTCGGTCTCGACAGCCGCCTTTTTCGACCTCTTGATCGTAACGCGTACGGGATCGCCTCTGCATTCCGTAGAGGACTTGATCAAGGCGGCGAAAGCCAACCCCGGCAAGCTCAATATCGGCACCATCAACCCCGGCAGTACGCAGAACCTGGCGGCGCTGTTGTTCGACAGCACCACTGGCATAAAAGCGACGATCGTGCCCTTTCGCACTTCATCCGACATGGCCAATGCGGTGATGCGCGGCGACGTCGACCTGGCCTTCGAGTTCTATGCGGCGGTCCACGGCTTCCTCGACAGCGGCAAAATGGTCGTACTGGCCTCGACCGGCGCCAAGCGCACGGCCTATCTGCCGAATATCCCGACCGTCATCGAGAGCGGCATCAAGGGTTACGACGTGGTGAGCTGGAACGGGCTTTCGGTTCCTGCCAAAACGCCGAAAGCCGTCATTACCACGCTTAATGCCGCGATGACGACGGTCATTGCCGAACCGGACATTCAAGCCAAGTCCCAGTCCATGGGCATGGAAATGCGCGCAAGCACACCCGACGAGATGACCGTGCGCATGAAGGCCGACATTGCCAGATGGGGCGGCGTCATCGCCAAGGCCGGCATCCCGAAGCGAGACTAAACGCCCCTCGCCCGCCGGAAGCGAAGCGCCTATGTAGAGGTGCAGCACCAATTCGCCCAGAAAGACTAAAGAAAATGTCCGATACCCCCATCTCGCTTGTCGACCGCGCCGGCCTGGACCGGCCGCGCCTGTCCAAGATCATCGCGCGCGGCCTCGACGGCGCCGATGATGGCGAATTGTTCCTCGAATACCGCCAGGCCGAGGTGCTGGGCTTCGATAACGGCCGGCTGAAGCAGGCGACCTACGACACTTCCCAAGGTTTCGGCCTGCGCGCGGTGAAGGACGAAGCGGTCGGCTATGCCCATGCTTCCGACGTGTCGGAGGCGGCGATCGAACGCGCCGCGGACGCGGTGCGCGCGGTCAAGAGCGGGCATTCCGGCAGCTATGTGGCGCCGCCGGCGCGCAGCAACGTGAAGCTGTACGGCGACGACAGCCCGCTGGCCGCCCCCTCCTTCGAGGCCAAAGCGCAATTGCTGCAGACCATCGACGCCTATGCGCGGGCCAAGGATCCGCGGGTTCGCCAGGTCAGCGCCAGCCTCGCCGCGACTTGGCAGGCGGTCGAGATTTTAAGGGCCGACGGCGAAATCTATCGCGACGTGCGGCCGATGGTTCGCGTCAGTGTCTCGGTGGTGGTCGGCGACGGCAATCGGCAGGAGACCGGCAGCGACGGCTATGGCGGCCGCGAAGGCTATGAGCATTTCATTGTCAGCGACGCCTGGCAGGGCGCGGTCGACAACGCCATCCGGCAGGCTCTGGTCAACCTCGAAGCGGTGCCGGCGCCGGCCGGCGAGATGGATGTCGTTCTCGGGCCGGGATGGCCGGGTGTCATGCTGCACGAGGCCGTCGGGCACGGGCTCGAAGGCGATTTCAACCGCAAAAAGACTTCTGCTTTTGCCGGACTGATGGGGCAGCAGGTCGCGGCCAAGGGTGTCACCGTGGTCGACGACGGCACCATGGCGGCGCGCCGCGGCTCGCTGTCGATCGACGACGAGGGCACGCCCACCAACCGCACCGTGCTGATCGAAGACGGCATTCTGGTTGGCTATATGCAGGACCGCCAGAACGCGCGGCTGATGGGGATGAAACCGACCGGCAACGGCCGGCGCGAAAGCTTCGGCCATGTGCCGATGCCGCGCATGACCAACACTTACATGCTCGCGGGAACACGCGATCCGAATGAGATCATCGCTTCGGTGAAGAATGGCGTTTACGCGACCTACTTCGGCGGCGGCCAGGTCGATATTACCTCGGGCAAATACGTGTTCCAATGCACCGAGGCTTACCGCATCGAGAATGGCAAGGTCGGCGCGCCGATCAAAGGCGCCATGCTGATCGGCAACGGCCCGACCGATTTGCATCGCGTGTCCATGGTCGGTAACGATCTGGCGCTCGATCACGGCATCGGAACCTGCGGCAAGAACGGTCAGGGCGTTCCGGTCGGAGTCGGCCAGCCGACGCTGCGCATCGACCGCATCACCGTAGGCGGCACCGGCGGCTGATCAGATTGAACGGGGCGCGACGCTGCGGAGACTTCGTGGAATGAAGGGCTGGATCAAAAGCATATTCGACATCGCGATCATCGTTCTGATCGTGATCGCCGGAAAGTCGGCCATCGCTGAGCCGTACTACGTGCCGTCGGGCTCGATGGAGCCGACGCTGCAAATCGGCGACGAGCTGTTGGCGACAAAATATCCTTACGGCTACAGTTCCGCTTCGCTGCCGATCTTCATCACCTTGCCCAACACGCAGCGCATCCTGGGCGCGCTACCGCGACGCGGCGACGTCGTGGTGTTCCGCTGGCCGGGCAACCGTTCGCAGATCTGGGTCAAGCGCGTCGTCGGTCTGCCCGGCGACCGCATCGCGATGAAGGATGGACGGCTATGGATCAACGGCACGCCGGTCGGCCTTCAGGCTGACGGCATGGGCTGGTCGGAAGACGAAAATGGCGCCCGGCAGCCGGCGCGGCGTTTCATCGAAACGCTTCCCGGAGGACGGCAGCACACCATCCTCAAGGAACAAACGTTCGGCATGCTCGACAATATGTCGGAGGTCACGGTGCCGCCGAAACATCTGTTCGTCATGGGCGACAATCGCGACAACTCGGCGGACAGCCGGGTTCCCCTCGACGCCGGTGGCGTCGGGCTGTTGCCGGTTCCGGACCTGGTCGGGCGCGTCGATGCGCTGGTCGGCTCCTGGGACATGGCGGCCGCCAAAGGCACTCCGCTCTGGGACTGGCCGTCGGATTTGCGGCTGTCGCGATTTTTCACGGCAGTGAAGTAGGACGGCCGCGTTTAACGCACCACGCCGGAGATACAGCACGGCCGGTGGCGCGGCGGCTTGATCGTCTCTTTCAGATAGCAATGCGCGTCGGCGGAACCGTAGCCCGGGCGCCGATAGGTCCAGGCCCGGCAGCGCTTTTCTCCCTGGCAGGCATCGGCGCAGGCTTGCCCCTTGGGGTCCGGCGGCGTTTCGAACGCGCGGTAATCGCCGCCGTAGCGATCGATCGAATACTCGATAGTGCCGCCCAGGGGCTCGATCACTCCGGCCCCGCGCACGCCCGACACGCAACAACTCGATTGCGTCCGCGGCACCACCTGGCGCTTGAGGAAACACATCGCCGGAGCGCCCGAGGCGGTCGGATAAGAGAAGCTCCAGGCACGGCAATTTCTTTCGCGCTCGCAGCGGCTGGCGCACACCGCCGGATCGCCGCTTTGTACCGGAGCACTGGCGTAATCGTCGCCCGGCCGGTCATAACCGGACTGGGCCGAAGCCGGTGTCATGTCGGGCGCGACGGAGGCTGCGGCCGCAAAAACCATCACGGCCAAGCCCGCCAGGAATGCCCGCCTCATTGCGTCAACCTCGCCTGCCCGGCAATGCCGCGCGTCCCCCTGCACACAAGAACGCCGTTCCGGCCAAAATGCCACAAATATTTTGGCCAACCGCCTAACCTGTGAATCCTTCAAGCTGTGCGTCGTCGAGCCAACTCAGCCAGGGGCCCCGCGCGCAATTGCCTCACATCATGCCGACTGTGATCGCGAGCGACTGAGTTAGTTTGCGCGGATGTCCGACTCGACCAGCTCCGCGGGGCGGTTCGCTGCCTTCGCCGCGGCCATGGCGCTGTTGTTGTCCCCAGCGCTGTGGAATCGTTTCCCGCTTCTGGAATACGACACCGGCGGCTATCTGGCGCGCTGGTTCGAAGCGACTTTGGTGCCGAGCCGGTCGACCAGTTACGGCCTGTTCCTGGTCGCGGGCTGGCCGCTCGATTTCTGGCCGATCGTCATTCTTCAGGCCGCCGCTGCGGTCTGGATCATCAGCCTGATCCTGCGGCTCCATGGCTTCAAGACGTCCTCGGCCGGACTCATCGCTATAGTTGCGACGCTCGCGGCGACGACGGCGCTGCCCTGGCTCGCCAGCGAGCTTTTGACCGATATTTTCGCCGGCTTTGCCGTGCTGGCGCTGCATGCTTTGCTATTTCACGGCGATCGCATTGCACGGAGAGAACGTGTTGCCCTGGTCGTCTTCACCGCTTTTGCGGTCTCAACCCACAGCGCCACTTATGCCGTGCTGCTGGCGCTAGCATTGCTGGCGCTGCCGATCTCGCTTATTTGGCCGGGTCGTGTGCCGCGGCGCGGCGTCATGCGCGCCGGCGCGGCGCTCCTCCTCGGCGCCGCGCTGCTGGTCGGCGCCAATGTCGTCATCGCGGGCCGGCTCGCCTGGACGCCGGGCGGTTACGGCCTCGTCTTCGCCCGCATGCTGCAGGATGGCATCGTCACGCGTTATCTCGATGTTCATTGCCCCGATCCGGGGCTCCGCCTGTGCCCTTACCGCAATGAGCTGCCGCGCGACGCCGACGCGTTCTTGTGGGACGACAGCGTGTTCAACAAGCTTGGCCGGTTTGCCGGGCTCGACGGCGAGATGCGCCATATCGTGCTCGCAAGCTTGCGCGACTATCCTGGAATGCAGATCGAGGCGGCGCTGACCGATACGGCGAAACAACTCGGCGCGGTGGCAACCGGCTACGGCGTGCTGACCACAATCGCCCATACTTACGGCATCATCGAACGCTACACGCCGTCGGTGGTGCCGGCCATGCGCGCCGCGCGCCAGCAGCGCGGCGAGATCGGATTCACGATCGTCAACGACATCGATATACCGGTGGCGTGGCTCGCCACAGCGTTGCTGCCGCTACTGGCAATCTACGGGCTGTGCAATGCCGAATTCGCCGCCTTGGGAGGCCTTGCCACCACGCTCACGCTGGCTTTGCTCGCCAACGCCGCGTTCTGCGCGGTGATTTCCCATTACCAAAGCCGCTACGGTTCGCGGCTGGTCTGGGTCGCCGTTTTCGCGGTTGGGCTTGCAGCATGGCGCGCCGTCGCGCTGGCGCGGCAGCGCGTTGCGGAACTCAGCCCCGAAAGTGTTTCGACAGCTTGAGGCCTTGCGCCTGATAATTCGAACCGATGCCGGCGCCGTAAAGCTGATCCGGCCGCGCCAACATGGTTTCGTAAACCAGCCGGCCGACGATCTGGCCGTGCTCAAGGATGAACGGAACCTCGCGCGAGCGCACTTCCAGCACGGCACGCGACCCTAACCCGCCAGCGCCGGCATAGCCGAAGCCGGGATCGAAGAAGCCGGCATAGTGCACGCGAAACTCGCCGACCAACGGATCGAACGGCACCATCTCCGCGGCGTAATCGGGCGGCACCTGCACCGCCTCGTTGGAGGCCAGAATGTAAAATTCGTCTGGGTCGAGGATCAGGCTATCGTCGCCGCGCGCCGTGATTGGCTCCCAGAAATCGGCAACCTCGTAGGCGGCACGCCGCTCGACCTCGATGACGGCGGTATGCCGCTTGGCACGGTAGCCGACGATACCCTCGCCGTTGGCGGACGCCTTGCCGTTCTGCCGACCGGCCAGATCGATGCTGACGGCGACGCCGTCGCCCATCACCGCTTCGCCGCGGTCGACCAGCCGTTCGCGCGCGTGCACTGCGCGCAATTCCTCGGCGCCGAGCGCGACGTCGCCGCGACGCAAGCGCAACTGCGACAACCGCGAGCCTTCGCGCACCAGAATGGGAAACGTCTTCGGACTGATCTCGGCATAGAGCGGGCCGCTATAGCCGGCCTCGATGCGATCGAAGCCGCGCGTTTCGTCGGCGATGACGCGGGTGAAAACGTCGAGCCGGCCGGTCGAGCTCTTGGGGTTGGTGGCGCCGGCGATATCGGCAGGCAAGGCGAGCCGCTCGATCAGCGGCACGATATAGACGCAATTGGTTTCCAGGACGGCGCCGCCGGTCAGCGAGAATTCATGCAGCTTCAAGTCGATGAGGCGCTCCGCCACGGTCGTGCCAGGCCCGGGCAGAAAACTGGCGCGCACCCGGTAGGCGATGGCGCCGAGCCGCAAATCGAGGCTGGCCGGCTGGATTTGCCCGGGCGCGAACGGATAGTGCGCCTTAATGCCGCCGGCATCGGCCAATGCCGCGATCATGCGATCGGGCAAGATGCCCCGGTCGGAAGGTGCGAAAGACAGCGTCACTTCGGTCACCGCGTTTGCTTTCGCGATCTAACCCGATGCCCGGTTTGACGCAAAGATGCACGCGGCGTATAACTCGCTTATCCCGTGGTCATTTGAGCCGGCCGGCTTGCAGCCACGTAAAATAAATAGCTAAAAGGCCGGGGACGCGTGAGCCCGGCCTGAGGATTTGTCCTCCCGGCCGGGTTTTTGTTTGGCCAAGGAGGCCCGCATGACCGCGTCCACGAACAAAACCTACCGCCCCGAGACCCGCTTGGTGCATGCCGGCACGCTGCGGTCGCAGTTCGCCGAGACCTCGGAGGCGCTGTTCCTTACTCAAGGCTATGTCTACGACAATGCCGCCCAGGCGGAGGCCCGCTTCAAGGGCGAGGATCCCGGCTACCAGTATTCGCGTTTTGCCAATCCGACCATCGACATGTTCGAGCGGCGCATGGCGGCGTTCGAAGGCGCCGAAGCGGCACGCGCCACCGCGACCGGCATGGCCGCCGTCACCCTGGCGCTGGTCGGCCAGCTCAAGGCCGGCGACCACGTGGTGGCGTCGAAGGCGATGTTCGGCTCCTGCCTCTACATCGTCGACGACTATCTGCCGCGCTTCGGCGTTGCCTCGACGCTGGTCGACGGCTGCGACCTCGATGCCTGGCGCAACGCGGTGCGGCCGAACACCAAGGCCTTCTTCCTCGAAAGCCCGACCAATCCCGCGCTCGATGTGATCGACATCACCGAAGTGGCGAACATCGCACACGCCGCCGGTGCAACGCTCACCGTCGACAATGTGTTTGCAACGCCGCTGTTTCAAAGCCCGCTCGCGCTCGGCGCCGACTGCGTGGTCTATTCGGCGACCAAGCACATCGACGGACAGGGACGCTGCCTCGGCGGCGTCATTCTCGGCTCGCAAAAATTCATCATGGAGAAGATCCATGTGCTGCTGCGCCAGACCGGACCGTCGATGTCGCCGTTCAATGCCTGGGTGCTGCTGAAAAGCCTGGAGACGCTGGCGGTGCGGGTGCGGCAGCAGACCGACAGCGCGACGAAGCTTGCGGCGGCAATCGCCGGGCATGCCAAAGTCACCCGGCTGATTTACCCCGGCCGCCCCGACCATCCGCAGGCGGCGGTCGTGCAAAAGCAGATGCGCGGCGGCTCGACGCTGTTGGCTTTCGAGATCGCGGGCGGCAAGGCGGGCGCGTTCCGCTTTCAGGATGCGCTCAAGCTCGTGCGCATCAGCAATAATCTGGGCGATGCCAAGAGCCTGATCACCCATCCGGCGACGACGACGCATCAGCGGATTGGGCCGGCGCAGCGCGCCGCGCTCGGCATCAGCGACGGCCTGGTGCGGGTCTCGGTCGGGCTCGAGCATCCCGACGATATCGTCGAAGACGTCATCACCGCGCTCGACGCGGTGTGAACTACGGCTGATCGGCCGGGCGCACCGGATGGGCCGCGGCCGACGCGATCGGCCGCGTGGCGGCCTCCGCGATGGCCTTGCCGATCAGTTTGGCCCAGCAGGCGTAGCCCCAGTCGTTCATGTGCAGCGCGTCGGGCGCCACGAATACGTCGAAGCCGAGATGCTGGACCTCATGCCAATCGCGCATCGCCGCGAAGCGGCGGAATAGATCGACATTCTCTTTCTTGGCCGCAAGCGCAATCTGTTCGACCATCGCCGGCGTCTCGGATTTCGCGAGAACCTTGGGCGCATATTGCGGATCGATAAGAACGACGTCCACGCCCGCGGCCTTGAGCTCATCGAGACCATGACGCAGTTGCGACGAATGCGCCTGCAGCGGCTTATCGCGCAACACTGAATTGGTGCCGACCTGCCACAGCACAAGCTGTGGGTGCGCCGCGATGACATCGGTCGCAAACCGCGCCATCATTTCGTCGGTCACTTCGCCGTTGACGCCGCGATTGAGCACCGTGATGTCGTGCCCCGGAAACCGCGCTCGCAGCTCGACCGCGAGCCGGGCGGGATAGGTTGCGGCGGGCGAACTGGCTTGAGCGCCGGCGGTCGACGACGAACCGATTGCAACAATGATCAGCGGCATGCCGCCTGCCAGCCGCCGCATGGTGTGAATAAGCGGCCGATCGAAATGCGTCAGATCGGCGGGCGCGGCGCAGACGGCGTGTGGCGGTGCAAGCGGCGATGCGGCCGAGGGAGCCGGCTTCGCCAGCGCAGCGGAACCTGGGTGCAGGCTCTGTGCCGCCATTGCCGCAGTGGCAGCGGGCGTTGCCGCCAGCGCGGTTAACGGAATGAGTTCCGGAGCCAGGGGAAGGTTCGACTCGTTACCTATTACTTGGGCATTGGCGGCAGTTGGCGCTGCAAGGATTTGCCCTGCGACCATGTGCGCCGCAACAATGTGCACTGCGAAAAACGCGGCGATGACCGCTGCCCGCTTGCAGCGGACCGATTTTACGCTCTCGTCTTCACTCATTGCGTAGTTTGTATTCTCGTGGCGTCGAGACGTGCCGCGTTCACGACTTGCGACGCCAAGGCCCAGCCAATGCAGTTATGAACACGCCGGGCCATATCATACTTTTTGGTCGCGGCATAGAGATCGAAAGCCCCGGCGTCATTCCAGTAATGCATGATCGCGAGCCGGTCGAATAACAACGCACCATGCTGCTCGGCGATGGCCCGCATCACGTCGGCATAGGCCGAAATGTTGAACATCGATTCCGTGCGCGGACTGTACTGCATGTTCATCAGAATCGAGGTCCGCGCCGGCCGCTTGAATTTTCTCGACGCCGTCGTTGAGGCAAGTCGCGAAAGTCATCCGGTTCGACGCCGTCCAGCGCGTCAACGGTGCCGGCCTGCCATATCACCAAGACCGGCTTGTCGTCGGCCAAGACCTTGTCCAGTCCCGACAGCATGACGGCTGTCGTTTCTTTCGATTGGACATGCGCGGTGACCTTGATGTCGGAGCCCGGCAGGAGCTGTTTGAGGACGTATTCTAGCCGGGCGGGATAGGCCGCATGCGCGCCATCGGGGCCGGCAAGGCCGGATGAACCCGAGCCGATCACGGTAATGGCGATCCGATGCTCGGTCTTGAAAACCTTCAGGACGCGGCTGAAATCGGCATCGGTGTCGAGCAGCGACTGCGGAACCTGGCACTGCTCTGGCGGCGCCGCGGCAGCATCGCCGGCCTGACAGACAGCCAGCGTCGCCAAACTCGCCAGCGTCGCAACCACTGCGGCGGCAAGCTTCATACGTCTCCCCCCGCGAGGTCGGCGTCCGGCGGTTTGCTCCGCGTTGTAGCGCCTCGCCCTTCCATGTGCTTGTACCATGATATCAGGTATGCCACGGCAATCATGATGAGGATGCCGGTTAGGCTAATAGCGACCTGGATCAAAGGGCCGCCGGACCATTCGCTGATGATGAATTGCCCGGCAAAGGCCAGAAATACCCCCAAACAGAAGATTTCCAGCGAGTGCTGCCCACAGCGGATGGCTGGCGCCAGATAGGGCGACCGCAGCGCCGGCCAATCGCGCGGCACGAAGCGGACGGTGATCGCCGCCAGAGCCAGGAAATGGGCAAAGCGCAGCACGTCGAGATTGGTCTTGTCGATCGGATACATCCACGCGCTCAGCCAGCCCGGCACGAAGCGGGCGAGCGGCTCGTCATACCAGGTGAGCGTGATGGCGAAGGCAAACAGCAAATAGGCGATGGCGATGCCGAGCACGATGCGCGAGCGCAGCAGGCCCGACAGCCGCTGGGCGCCGCCGACGGCGCACCAGGCGCCGAAAACGAACAATAATTGCCAGGCGAACGGATTGAAGAACCAGACGCCGTTCGGGTAGGCCGGCAAGTTCCAATCGAAATTCCACGCCAGCACATAGACCAGCGCCGAGCCGGCGAGCGCAAAAGCCGGCTGGCGCAGGAGCAGCCACAGCATCGGCGGGAAGAACAGCAGCAGCACGATGTAAAGCGGCAGCACGTCCATGTTGACGGGCTTGAACTTCAACAACAGCGCCTGAAAGATCGTAACGTCGGGTTGTTTGAGGAAATTGAGGATATTCATTTCCTCGGCGTAAAGCGGGTTATCGAAGGTCGCCGCCACATATGCGATCTCGGCCATGAAGATGGTGAAAAGAAAGATATGCGCGACGTAGATCTGCCAGGCCCGGCGTAGCACCCGCGCGCTCGCGATAATGATGCCGCGCTCGCGCATGGCGCGGCCGTAGACAAACGCCGCGGTATAGCCGGAAATGAAAATGAAGATCTCGGTGGCGTCGGAGAAGCCGTAATTGCGGATGGTGAACCAGTTCACGATGTTCTGCGGAATATGGTCGAGAAAGATCAGCCATAGCGCCACGCCGCGGAATAGATCGAGCCGCAGGTCGCGCTCGGTCGAGCTTGGCAGCACCGCCGCCACCGGCGAGGACTGCGAGACCACTTGCTTGCCGACGATGATCGTCACGACCGCTTCATTTTCCCTGCAAAAACAGCTTCCTGCAAAAGCCTCTCGCAGAACAGGACGGCGAGCCCGATATTGGCGGCTTCAACCGGTTGGGGCAATCCAACCAATGCGGCTTGAGAAAGCGCACCCACTTCCTTATTGCAACGCCGGATGCAACGTTGTTCACTTTTTAAAGCTATCGCTTGGATACGTTGAGAATGAGGCTGGCGCCGCTGGCGGGGCTTGCGGAGAGAGCGGCAATGGGCAGGGACGGCACCATGTATCGCGCGGTGACCCGCAACATTGAGGTCGTGGTAACCCCGCGCTTTGTCGCCGACCGATCCTCGCCGGAAAACAGTTATTTCTTCTGGGCCTACACCATCGCGATTACCAACAATGGCGCCGAAACCGTGCAGCTCAAGACCCGTCACTGGCGCATCACCGACGCCACTGGCCGCCGTCAGGACGTGCGCGGGGCCGGCGTCGTCGGCGAGGAGCCGGTGCTCAAATCCGGTGAAGCCTTTGAATATACCAGCGGCGTGCCGCTGCAGACGCCATCGGGGTTTATGGTCGGCACCTACGGCATGGTGAGTGCGTCGGGAGAGCACTTCGACATCGAAGTGCCCGCGTTTTCGCTCGACAGTGTGGAAAACCGGCGGACGATCAACTGAGCCCAGCCGATATCCGGATCGCTAAAGTGCGGATCGTTGGACGAGCCGCGCTTGTTGCTGGAGGCCCGGATGATCGACGCACTTCGACACGCAGCTGCCGGCGTTGCATGCCTGCCCGCAAACCTGCTCCGCATTTGCCGCGTGCGACAGCACGAACCACAGAGCGGCCGTCGCCACGCCAATCAGGAATTTACCCATTATTGGCCTCCGCTGTGCTTGCGGTATCAATTTCGCCGCACCCGGTTTGGTTCCCGGCCGCGTCTAAAATGAGCCAAGCCTGCCGAGGTCGCGCGGCAGCGCATAAGCCTTGTAAGTCTGAGGGTTATTGAAAGGCCGGGTTATTTGATTTGCCGCCGGGAATTTGAGCGAAGCCAAATCGCGGCGGCGATTGCGCTTCAAGACGGCGTCGGGCCCGAGGTCACGACGTCCTCCGGTGCAAACACATAGGTCGAACTGCAAAACTCGCAGGTCACGGTGATCGTGCCGTTCTCGACCATGTCGTCGCGATCCTTCTGCGGAAAGCTTTTGAGCATAGTCTCGACGCTGTCGCGCGAGCACGAGCACCGCGCATTGACCGGCGCGGCGCGGAACACGCGGACGCCACGCTCATGAAACAGCCGGTAGGCGAGCCGCTCGCTCGACAAGTCGGGATCGAGCAGCTCGAGATCGTCGACGGTGTCGACCAGCGGCACGGCCTTCGACCCAGGCATCATCCTCGGGCACGGCATGCGGCACGTGCCCGGCGGCGCGTCACCGGGATGCAGATCGGCCACGCGCGCGCGGTCCGGCGAGTTGGGAGAAACTGCAGTAGTATGCCGCCGGCGCGCCAATGCCGGCGCGGCCCGCTTTCGCCGCTGCGGAATTCCTCGGCCACGCTCAGCCGAACCCGGGTCGGAATTTGCTCCGAGCGCAGGAAGTATTCGTGCGCCGCCTGCTCCAGGTCGCCGCCCTCCAGCGCGACGAGGCCCTGATAGCGGCTCATGTCCGGCCCCTGATCGATGGTCATGGCGAGATGGCCGCGGCCGAGCAATTGTCCAGGCGACGCGGCATTATCGGCGATCGCCTGCGCAACCCGCTCGGCATCGAAGCGGGCACAGGCGCGTATCTTGCCGGGCGAGGTGAAATCGACCACCAGCATGCGCACCGGCCCGTCGCTCTGGGTCTGCAGGATGAAACGGCCTTCGATTTTCAGCGCCGAGCCGAGCATGATCGTCAGCACGATCGCTTCGCCGAGCAATTTCGCTACCGGCGTCGGGTAATCGTGGCTGGTCAGGATGGCGTCGACGGCCGGGCCGAGCCGCACGATGCGGCCGCGCAGGTCGAGCGCCTTGACCGCGAACGGCAGGATGGTGTCGTCGTGGCCGGTCTGGTCGGGCTCACGGACCGGAATGGCGAGTTCGGGCTTGTTCATCGCATCGGAATATAGGTGCCGGCCGGCGTATGTGAGGCCTCGCGGCTGCGCCTCACAGGGCATGATTCTGTTCAAAAGCCGGTATTCAGTCTCGGACCAGGCCCGCAGCGCAGCATTGTCCGCATCAAGCTCAGCCAGCCGTTCGCGAGGCACCAGGTCAGAATGCCTTTCTGCGCGTGCAGCCGGTTTTCCGCTTCGTCAAATACCACCGATTGCGGCCCGTCCATCACCTCATCGGTGACCTCTTCGCCGCGATGCGCCGGCAGGCAGTGCATGAAGATGGCGTCCGGTTTGGCGCGCGCCATCAGCCCCGCATCGACCTGGTAGCGCTTTGAGCAGATTGTGGCGGCGCGCTCCGTTGCGGTCGCCCATCGAGACCCAGGTGTCGGTAACGACGCAATCGGCGCCCTTGACGGCCTCGTCCGGATCGATGCCGATAGTGATGGCGGCGCCCGAAGACTTGATCCAATCGAGTAAGCGGCTTCTTCGGCGCGAGTTCGGGCGGGTCGGCGACCGCAGACGGAACTCGAAGCGCTCGGCGGCGTGCATCCAGGAGGTCAGCACGTTATTGGCGTCTCCGGTCCAGGCCACGGTGCGGCCGCGGATCGGGCCGCGATGCTCCTCGAAGGTCATGACGTCGGCCATGACCTGGCAGGGATGCGAGCGCCGCGTCAGGCCGTTGATCACCGGGACCGTGGCATGGCGCGCCAGTTCGGCGACCGCGTCCGGGTCGAGAGCGCGGATCATGATGGCGTCGACATAGCGCGACAGGACGCGCGCGGTATCGGCGAGGGTTTCGCCGCGGCCGAGCTGCATTTCTTCGCGCGTCAGCAGAATGACGTCGCCGCCGAGCTGGCGCATCGCGACCTCGAACGAGACCCGCGTGCGCGTCGACGGCCGCTCGAAGATCATCGCCAGCGTCTTGCCGGCGAGCGGGCGATCGGTGCGGGCGCCGCCGGAGCTTGATTTGGCCTTCATCGCGCGCGCGGCAGTCGAGCATGCCCGCAGATCGGCGGCCGGACACGTCGATCAGATCCAGGAAATGACGAATGCCGGTCATCCGGCCGGCTCCCGCTTTGGCGGAGGCTTATTGGCGCCGTCCTGGCCGCCTTGATGGCGCGCGCTCGAGCCTCGCCAAGGCGCGGTCAAGCCGGGCCACGCCTTCGGCCATTTCCTGCTCGCTGATGATCAGCGGCGGCAGCAGGCGCACGACATTATCGCCGGCGCCGACCGTGAGCATGCTTCTCGCTGCGGGTGGCGTCGACCAGCTGGCCGAGCCGGAACGTGCGCGCGCAAACCGACCAAAAGCCCTTCGCCGCGCACTTCGGCGATCAGCGACGGGTAGCGGTCCTTGATCTCCGCCAGCCGCTGCTTGAACAGCAGCCCGATCCGGTTGACGTGCTCCAAGAAGCCGGGCTCGAGCATGACATCGAGCGTCGCATTGACCGCGCTCATGGCCAGCGGATTGCCGCCGAAGGTCGAGCCATGGGTGCCCGGCGGTCATGCCCTTGGCCGCCGCGTTGGTCGCCAGCACCGCACCGACCGGAAAGCCGCCGCCCAGCGCCTTGGCCAGCGACATGATGTCGGGTGCGACGCCGTGCGCTGATAGGCGAACAGCTCGCCGGTTCGGCCCATGCCGCTCTGCACTTCATCGAAGATAAGCATGCAGGCCGTGCTCGTCGCAGAGTTCGCGCAGCGCCCTGAGGAACGAAGGCTCGACGATGCGCACGCCGCCCTCGCCCATCAGCGGCTCGATCATGATGGCTGCGGTCTCCCCGCCGACGGCGCGCTTGACCGCCGCGAGATCGTCGAACGGCACTTGGTCGAAACCCTCGACCACCGGGCCGAAGCCGTCGAGGTATTTTTTCTGGCCGCCGGCGGCGAGCGTCGCCAGCGTGCGGCCATGAAAGGCGCCCTCAAAAGTGACGATGCGGTAGCGTTCAGGCCTGCCGTTCACGGACTGGTATTTGCGGGCGCATCTTGATCGCGCCTTCCGCCGCTTCGGCGCCGGAATTGCAGAAGAAGACCACATCGGCGAAGCTGGCCTCGCACAAGCGTTGAGCGGCGCGCTCGGAGTCCGGGATCTCGATATAGATTGGAAACGTGCCAGAGCTTTTGCGCCTGCTCGGTCAGCGCCGCGATCAGATGCGGGTGGGCGTGGCCGAGCGCGTTGACGGCAACGCCGGAGGTGAAGTCGAGATAACGCTCGCCATCGGTCGCAGTCAGCCAAACGCCCTCGCCCCGCTCAAAGGCGAGGTGCACGCGCGCGAAGGTCGCCATCAAATTCGATGTCATGGCTTTGCCCGCTGTGGCATCGCTGCAACTATCCACACAGTTCAAACGAAATGTGCCGCCTCTTCGGCGGCACGGAACAATATTGTATTTCCGTGAGCCCCACTGTCAACATTAGATAATTGCGCGCTACGAACCCGGTTTGTACCACTTCATCCACACCGATGAGGAATGTGTGGACTCATTTTAAACGAACTCTTGCGTCAGACTCACGCCATATTGTAGCCTTTTGATTGTCAAGTACGACATATCGTGCGCCGGACAGTCATCTAAAGCGTTGGTGTTGCGTGTGTGTTGGGCGGCTGCGCGCTGCCCGACCCGGTGGGGGATTCTGCAAAATAAAGGATCGGGCATGCAGGAAGCATTGAGCATGTCGTGGACTGACGAGCGGGTCGAACTGCTCAAGAAGCTCTGGTCGGACGGGCTTTCGGCAAGCCAGATCGCGGCCGAGCTCGGCGGCATCACGCGCAACGCCGTGATCGGCAAAGTGCACCGCCTCGGTCTATCCGGCCGCGCCAAGAGCACATCGAGCGCCTCGCCGCGTCCGCGCAAGGCGCGCGCGCCATCGCACATGCTGCGCATTGGGCGCGGTGCGATCCGCGGCAATACCGCGCTTGCGCACGCCTATGAGATCGAGGCCGAGGCCGAACCGGAATTGATCGACAATATCATCCCGATCGGACAGCGCCGCACGTTGCTCGAGCTGAACGAGCAGACTTGCCACTGGCCGGTCGGCGATCCCGGATCGACCGAATTCTTCTTCTGCGGCGGCAATACACATGCCGGGCTGCCCTATTGTGCCTATCACTCGCGCGTGGCGTACCAGCCGGCCAGCGACCGCCGCCGCGACCGGCGCCAGCAGCGCTGAACCTGCCCACGCGCCGCGACGGACCCACGCGGCGCCTCCGCTCCATGGCGACACGGCCGAGGCCGTTTTGAGCTGACGCCGATAGCTGCGCGTTCGGGCGATCGGATAAATTTCAGCTCGCTTTGCCGAGCTGTTGGCCGTCTTTGACGAGTTGGTCGTCCTTGCCGAAGCGGTCGTCGAGCGAGTAGCCGGCGCCGCGGACGGTGCGGATCGGGTCGCGTGGCGTGGCCGCGGTTGAGCGCCTTGCGCAAACGCCCGACATGCACATCGACGGTGCGCTCGTCGATATACACGTCGCTGCCCCAGACCCCATCGAGCAATTGCTCGCGCGAGAATACCCGGCCGGGACGTTCCATCAGATACTCAAGCAGACGGAATTCGGTCGGGCCGAGATCGACCGGCCGGCCGGAGCGCGACACGCGCTTCTTCTCGCGGTCGAGCTCGAGATCGCCGATGGTCAGGACCATGGCGACGCGCTCCGGGCTGGCGCGGCGCAACAGCGCGCGAACCCGGGCGAGCAATTCCGGCACCGAGAACGGCTTGACGATATAGTCGTCGGCGCCGGTGGCGAGCCCGCGCACGCGCTCGCTCTCCTCGCCGCGTGCGGTGAGCATGATGATCGGCAGCGATTGCGTCTGCGGCCGCGCCCGCAGCCGACGGCACAGTTCGATGCCGGACAGTCCCGGCAGCATCCAGTCGAGCACAACCAGATCGGGCGCGGTTTCCTTCAACCGCGTGTCGGCCTCGTCGCCGCGGGTGACGGCGTCGACCTCGTAGCCCTCGGCTTCGAGATTGTAGCGCAGCAGCGTGGTCAGCGGCTCTTCGTCTTCCACGATCAGGATGTTGGCTCCCATCCCCGGTCTCCTATTTTGTCAGCAGACCTGCCGGAAAACTCGTGGTGTCACCCTTGGGACGCTGGTCGGTGATCGGCCGGCCCTCGATCATGTAATAGACGGTCTCGGCGATATTGGTGGCGTGGTCGCCGATGCGCTCGATGTCCTTGGCGCAGAACATCAGGTGCATGCAGAACGTGATATTGCGCGGATCTTCCATCATGTAGGTGAGCAGCTCGCGAAACAGCGACGTGCACATCGAGTCGATTTCTTCGTCGCCATTCCACACCGCCAGCGCCGCCTGCAGGTCGCGGCTGGCGTAGGCGTCGAGCACGTGCTTGAGCTGGCCGAGCACCAGCGCGGCCATATGCTCGACGCCGCGGATCAGCTTTTGCGGATGGAAATCGCCGTCCAGCGCGACGACGCGCTTGCCGATATGCTTGGCGTGGTCGCCGATGCGCTCAAGATCGTTGCAGACCCGCAGCGCGCCGACGATTCGCGCAAGTCGACCGCCATCGGCTGCCGCCGCGCGATGGTGAGGATCGCCTTTTCCTCGATTTCGCGCTGCAGGGCGTCGATCGCCGGATCCATGGCGATCACGCGCTCGCCGAGCTCGACGTCGCGGTCGACCAGCGCCTGGATGGAATCGGCGATCTGCCGTTCGGCCAGCCCGCCCATCTCGGCAACCTTGCGGGTGATTTCCTGCAGGTCGGTGTCGAACGCCTTGGCGGTGTGATCGATTCGCGTGGTGGTGGCATCGGTCATTGGTTTTTCACCTGAACGTTTTCACTTGGGCGCTGGTCGGTTACCCGAACCGGCCGGTGATATAGTCTTGCGTGCGCTGATCGTGCGGCGCGGTGAACATCTTGCTGGTGGCGTCGAATTCGATCAGTTCGCCGAGATACATGAACGCGGTGAATTCGGAGACGCGCGCGGCCTGCTGCATATTGTGCGTGACGATCGCGATCGTGTAGTCGTCCGTCAATTCGTCGATCAGTTCCTCGATCTTGGCGGTCGAGATCGGATCGAGCGCCGAGCAAGGCTCGTCGAACAAGATTACTTCGGGGCGCACGGCGACGGTGCGGGCGATGCACAGTCGCTGCTGCTGGCCCCCGGACAGGCTCTGGCCGTTGGCGCTGAGCTTGTCCTTGACCTCTTCCCACAACGCAGCACGGCGGAGCGCCGTTTCGACGCGGCCGTCGATTTCGGACTTCGGCAGCTTTTCGTACAGCCTAATGCCGAAGGCGATGTTTTCGTAGATCGACATCGGAAACGGCGTCGGCTTCTGAAATACCATGCCGATGCGCGCGCGCAGCAGATTGAGGTCCTGCTTCGGCGACAGGATATTTTCGCCGTCGAACATGACTTGGCCGGTGGCACGCTGATGCGGATAGAGGTCGTACATGCGGTTGAGAACGCGCAGCAACGTCGATTTGCCGCAGCCGGACGGGCCGATAAAGGCCGTCACCTTGTTCTGGTAGAGCGAAAGACCGATCGATTTCAGCGCCCGTGCTTCGCCATAGAAGAAGTTGAGATCGCGAATCGTGATCTTGTCGGCCAACCCCGCGGGGTCGCTCGCTACGTGGCTTACCGGGGGAACGGAGACCGAGGCAACGCCCATGCTCATGACTGTTTTCCCGTTGAAACGAGGGCTCGAGCGGTAATGCTCAGAGCGAGTACGGCGAGAGTGATGATGAGTGCGCCGGTCCACGCCAGGTCCTGCCATTCCTTATAGGGGCTGAGAGCGAACTGAAAGATAACGACCGGCAGGCTGGCCATGGGCGCGTTAAGGTTCGAGCTCCAGAATTGATTGTTGAGCGAAGTGAACAGAAGCGGCGCGGTCTCGCCGCTGATGCGGGCGACGGCCAGCAGCACGCCGGTCACCATGCCGGCACGCGCCGCACGATAACAGATGCGGGTGATCGACATCGAGCGCGGCAGACCGATGGAGGTGGCCGCTTCGCGCAACGCATTAGGCACCAGCGTCAGCATGTCTTCGGTGGTGCGCACGACGACGGGGATCACCAGAACAGAGAGCGCGACGCTGCCCGCCCAGCCGGAAAAGTGTCCCATCGGCGCGACCATCACCTGGTAGATAAACAGCCCGATGACGATCGACGGCGCGCTCAAGAGGATATCGTTGATAAAGCGAACGACACTCGACAGACGGTCGTGGCGGCCGTACTCGGCCAAGTGTGTTCCGGCGAGGACGCCGATTGGGGTCCCGATCGCGACCGCGAGAGCCGTGAGGATGAGACTGCCGATGATCGGGTTCAGAAGACCACCATCGGATCCGGGAGGCGGCGTCATTTCGGTGAAGACCGACAAAGACAAGCCGCCGAAGCCGTGCCACAGCAGCGAGCCCAGGATCAGCACCAGCCAGCCCAGCCCGAATGCCGTAGCAACCAGCGCTAATACTGTTGCGGCGTTATTGCGATGTCTGCGCAGGGCATAACGGCCAGTCATGACTTATCCAATGCGACGTTCGATCCGCAGCAGCATGTAACGGGCTGCCGCGAGTACGATGAACGTGATGACGAACAGAATCAGTCCGAGCTCGATCAAAGCGGAGGTGTACAGCGTGCCTACCGCTTCCGTGAACTCGTTGGCGATGACGGCGGATATCGTGGTGCCCGGCGCCAGTAGCGAAGTCGCGATATGGTGCGCATTGCCGATGACGAACGTTACCGCCATGGTCTCGCCAAGTGCGCGGCCGAGCCCCAGCATCACGCCGCCGATAACGCCGACTCGCGTATACGGCAGCACGACATAGCGAACCACCTCCCAAGTGGTGCATCCGACGCCGTAGGCGGCCTCCTTGAGCACCGGTGGAACCGCGTCGAAGACGTCGCGCGAAATCGACGTCACGAAGGGCAGCACCATGATCGCCAGGATCAGCCCCGAGGTCAGCATGCCGATACCGAACGGCGGCCCCTGGAATAGCGGCGCGATGATCGGCACATTGCCCAGCGTATTGATCAGGAACGGTTGCAGCGTCTGCTGCAGGATCGGCGCAAAAATGAATAGTCCCCAGATACCGTAAATGATGCTCGGTATGCCGGCCAGCAGTTCGACCGCGATGCCGATCGGCCGGCGCAGCCATTGCGGGCACAGTTCGGTGAGGAAGAAGGCGATAAAGAGCCCCACCGGAACTGCGATCAGCATGGCGATCGCCGACGTGACGAGCGTGCCGTAGATCGCGGCCATGCCGCCGAACTCGTCGTTCACCGCATCCCACTGCTCGGAAACCAGGAAGTTCAGCCCGAACTTATTGATTGCCGGCAATGAACCGATGATCAGCGACACAATGACGCCGCTTAGCAGCAGCAGAACGCTGATCGCCGCAATTCGCGTCAGATGGCGAAAGAGCAGATCGCCAAGGCGCATTCGATCGAGCGCTTTGGCGCGCGTGGCCGCGTCCGCCGACAGCATCGACCCCTGCTGTAACGCCATATCAACCACCGAACGCCTCCGCGCAGAGTCCACCCGGGTGCTCCCGCAACAGTTGGTTGGAGCGCCCAATCAAACGATCTGCCAACCGCCGCACAAGATGCCGCGCGATGGCCATGTGAAAATAAGGACCGCCGGCGACGCAGAAAGCCGAGCCACGCCGTCGTGTTCGAACGAACAGTTCTGCTTGAAATCTGTACGCGGCCTGCGGGGTCGGAACTGAGGACTCCGCCGTCCTCCGCAACTGGAGCTGCTTAACTTCAACACCGCCATGTTCTAGGAGGCCAAGATGACAATCAGATGACAGCGCAAGCCATTGAAATCAGTAACATTCTTATAACGCGGCCGGCGATGCCGCGGTCGATGGATGCACGCTAAAGGTAGCGCCTGCGCCCGGCGTGCTGTCGATCGTCGCCGGCAGCGGTGGCGGTTGAGGTGTATTTGACCGGCACCAGGCCGAAGTCGGTTCCGCGTACCATTCCGCAAAACACTTGAAGACTTTTGGCCGAGCGCGCGGACGCCAATCGTATTGATCCTGCGGGCTTATTTTCGCCTGCCCAACCTATTTCCATCGTCCTGCACGAAACTGCCCGGACACTGTCATCAAACTGAAATACTACGAACTCTAGTAATGGCACGCCACGCATCCCGGGCGACGTTGGACCCGGACAATTCACATCCAGCAGGGAGATTCCTTATGCGAAGACGCTTACTTGCAGCCGTGGCTGCCGCAACAGTTTCACTTGCAATGCCCGCTTACGCCGTGACCATTACAGGCGCTGGCAGCACATGGGTTTACCCGCTAGTCGCCAAGTGGGCCGCGGCCTACCAAAAGGAGACCGGTAACGAAGTAAACTATGCTTCGATCGGTTCCGGCGGTGGCATCAAGCAAATCGAGGGCGGAGTGGTGGCTTTCGGCGCCAGCGACATGCCCCTCACGCCAGACGACCTCGCCAAAAACAAGTTGATCCAGTTCCCGACAGCCATCGCCGGCGAGGACTTGGTCTACAATCTGCCTGACATCAAGCCGGGAGAGATCGTTCTGTCTGGCCCGGTCGTTGCCGATATCTATTTGGGCAAAATCAAGAACTGGAACGACGCCGCCATTACCAAGCTCAACCCTGGCCTGAAGTTGCCGGACACGGCCATCACGGTCGTGCATCGTTCGGACGGTTCGGGCACGACTTTCACCTTCGCCGATTACCTGTCGAAGGTGAGCCCCGAGTGGAAGTCGAAGCTCGGCGCCAATACGACCGTCGCTTGGCCGACCGGCGTCGGCGGCAAAGGCAACGAAGGCGTTTCAGCCTATGTGCAGCGGATTCAGGGCGCGATCGGTTATGTGGAATACGCTTACATTTTGGAAAACAAGCTGCCCTACGCTCGCATGATCAACAGCGCCGGCAAAACGGTAAGCCCCAGTCTGCAGGGGTTCCAGGCCGCCGCGTCGCATGTGGACTTCACAAAGGCCAAGGACTTCTATGTCATCCTGACGAATCAGCCTGGCGACGATACGTGGCCTATCTCCGGGTGCACGTGGCAGATTCTGCGTAAGGATGCGCCCAAAGCGACGAACCAGGAAGTCACCAAGTTCTTCGATTGGGGCTTTGAAAAGGGTCAGCAGATGGCAACCGATATCGCCTTCGGCCCGCTGCCGCCCAGCACAGTGGATGCGATCAAGGCTTATTGGAAAGCCAATCTCGATATCGAACTTTCATCCGCGAAGTGACCCACTAGAAGGGCCGCGGCCAAAGCAAGTTTTTCCTCGACAGAGAGGCCGGGCGAAAGCCCGGCCTCTATTTTTTATTTCTTGGAACCGTAACCGCAATCCGCAAGTTCGCCGATGCGCCAGAAAGCGCACGGCGCCTCGCTTCGTCTATGCACTGGGCCGCGGACCCGGCGCCGGCAAGTGAACGATGAAGGCCGCGCCGGCTCCGGGCGCACTGTCGATCGTCAGCCGACCGCGATGACGGGCGAGAATATGCTTCACCAGCGCCAAGCCCAGCCCAGTGCCGCCTTGGGCACGGCTTTCGGTGACGTCCACGCGATAAAACCGTTCGGTTAACCGCGGCAGATGCTCCGGAGCGATACCAGGCCCGTAATCGCGCACGCTGACCAGCGCTTCGGCTTCGCTTTCGGTCGAGACACCGGGTTCGATCTTGATGTCCACGCGCCGTCCCGCAGCCCCGTATTTAAGGGCGTTCTCGATCAGATTTTCGAAAATCCGCACGAGCTCGTCGTGATCGCCGAGTACGCGTAATGCGCCAGTCGCGGCGATGGCAACGGTAACGCCGCGGTCGCGCGCCAGCGTTTCGAGCCCATCGACGACCTGCCGCACGATCGGTACGAGGTCGACGGGCGTGTCGGGGCGGCGGTGGGCGTTCAGTTCGATCCGCGACAGCGACAACAGATCGTCGATCAGGCGCGCCATACGCCGCGCCTGCTCCTGCATGATGGACAAAAAGCGTTCGCGCGCCTTGGCGTCCTCGCGCGCCGAGCCTTGCAAGGTCTCGATAAATCCTAACAGTGCGGCGAGCGGGGTGCGCAATTCGTGGCTGGCATTGGCGACGAAATCCGCGCGCATTTCCTCGACCCGGCGCAACGGCGTGAGGTCGTGAAACGTTATCAGGACAAAATCCGGCTGACCGATACCAGGCTCACGCTTGACCGGCATCACGATCGTCTCGAACCAGCGGTCGAGCGGCACACGCTCGGAATAGACCACGCGCTGCTCTTCGCCTTCGGTCGTGGCGCGGCCGATGGCTTCAATCAATTCGGGATTGCGCAACGCAAACGCCACCGGCTCCCCGTGCCGCAACGCCGGCGCCAGCATGCGCGCCCGCTCGTTGAGCGCCAGCACCCGGCCGTCCCGGTCGAGCGCAACGACAGGGTCCGGTAACCCGGCAACGACAGCGCGCAGAAAGCTGTCGCCGCGTTCCAAAACAGCCACCGGCTGGGTGAGACGATCATCCTCTTTGACAGTGCGAATGGCGAGCAGCGCGGCGGCGGCGACGATCGCGAAACCGCCAATGGCATAGGGGAGCGGCAAGGTGCCGCCAATCGTCAAGGCGGCGAAGACAATCGCCGCCGCAAGAATGACCAAACCGCCGCCGCGCTTTGCAGTGAGCAATATCCGGTCTTCGAGCAAGCTCATGGGAAGCGCGGAGCTGCGCAACGGAAGACGGCGTCGGATCGGTCGGGGCCGTGGTTCACCATCGCCTGAGATATGCGCTGCGAGCTGCGTTCGGGCAAGGCTTGACCCCGCGCCGGACGTCGCTCGACGGTGGAGAAGATTTTCGTCGCACCCCGCCGCAAGGCATGTCTCTCTGATTACGGAACAATTTCACCTCGACGCAGTCGCTGGGCGCCGTTTGGTTCGCACCGGCGTTCCTTTGTCATCAAACTGAAATAACAAACGCGAGAGGTCGCCTTCCCATCGGGCAGCGGCGACCTCTTTTATTGTCCGCAATTTCTCGGCTAGCGGTCGCTACGTGGATCGCGGTGCCGATCGGCCTGCGGGCTTGGCGGCGGCGGCAGCGCCGGCTTGGCGAGACGCCGCGAGGCGTAGCTGAACGCGATTTCGCGCGTTGCCAAGATCAACAGCGCAAGAATGAACGGCGTGATATAGTACAGCAGCCGGAACAGCAGCAGCCCGGCCAACAGATCTTCTTTGTTGAACTGCCACAGCGCCACCAGCATGGCGGCATCGAATACGCCCAATCCGCCCGGAGCGTGACTGGCAAAGCCGAGGAGCGTCGCGGCAACGAAGATGACGGCGACGGTGACGAAGCCGAGATTGGGCTGGTCCGGCACCAGCATGTACATGGCGGCAGCGCAGCAGGCGAGGTCGACAATGCCGATGGCGATCTGAACAAGCGTCAGCGGGCCACCCGGCAGCGTTACCTGCCAGCCGTCGCGACCGATGATCCGGGGCTTGACCCAGGCCCAGATCACATAGGCTGCGAGCATCGCCAGAATCACCAGCGCGATAACGCGATTGGCCCACAACGGCAGTTGATCGAGCGAGCGGGCCGCCTGCGGCGCGTCGAGAATGCCCAGTCCCAGCACCGTGGCATTACCGAGCCAGAACGTCAGCCCGGCGATAAAGCAGATTTTGGTGACCTCGATGACCGAAAGGCCGGAAGCGGAATAAATGCGATAACGCACCGCGCCGCCGGAGAAGACGCTGGCGCCGACATTGTGGCCGATGGCGTAACTGGTAAAGCCGCCAAGCAAGGCAATGCGATACGGCACTTCGTTGCGCCCAATGGTGCGCAGCGCAAACAGATCGTAAAGCGTCAGGGTCAGATAGCCGGCGGCGACGAACAGTCCGGCGATGATAAGCGTGCGCCGGTCGGTTGCTTTTATGGCGCGGACGAGCTCTTCGACATTCAGATCGCGCAGGATGTGATACAGCACCACCACCGCCACCGCGATGATCGTGACGCTAAGTGCCACGCCGATGCGGTGCAGGCCGATCTTGCGGTCGCAGAAACGCGCCCCGCCGCGCAATTTATTCAATATGCCCCGCCCCGGATCGGTTGCTTGCGCATCCATAGTGAATCTCGTTCCGCCAGCGCGGCTTGGCCCCCACTAGCAGATGTAATCGGCCGATGCGAGTACCGCACTGTCTCACCGGCAAGACCCTGGGAATTGCTATGGACCGAGCTCGCCCGAGGCAAAAAACGCCCGCAGTTCCCTATAGGTTTCCTCCGGCGCCTCCTCGGACAGATAGTGGCCGCACGGTAGCGCTTTAGCGCCGCGAATATCGGCGGCATAGCGCCGCCAGATTTCGCCCGGGCCGGGGTCGTGATTACGGCCAACCCCGCCGGTCGCCCCCCACAACAGCAGCGTCGGACAGCCGATCTTGCGCCCGACATCGAAGTCTTCAGTATCCATCGCGAAGTCGATCGTCGCCGTTGCGCGGTAATCTTCGCACATGGCGTGGACGGTTGCCGGATTGCGCATGTAGCGCTTGTACTCGGCAATCGCGCGCGGATCGAAGAAACTCAAACCCTGTTTGGTCTTGGCAAGCTTCTTCTCGATGAAGAAATCGGGATCGGCGCTCATCAGGCGTTCGGGAAAGTCATGGGGCTGGATCATGAAGAACCAATGCCAGGAGAACGTCGCCCAGGCTTTGGTCATGTTATTGAACAGATGATGCTGCGGAACGATGTCGAGAATGGCGGCGCGGGCAACCTTGTCGGGGTGATCGAGACACATGCGGTGCAGGACGCGCCCGCCGCGATCGTGGCCGGCGGCATAGAAGCGCTCATGTCCGAGCGCGGCCATCACCTCGATCTGATCGGCCGCCATGGCACGAAATGAATAGTTGCGATGATCCTCGCCGCCGGCCGGCTTTTCGGAATCGCCGTAGCCGCGCAGATCGGTGGCGACGACGGTGAACTCCTCGGCGAGCCGCGGGGCGAATTTTTGCCAGGACAAATGGCTGAACGGATTGCCGTGCAGCAGTAAAAGCGGCGGACCCTTGCCGCCACACAGTGTCACGATGCGCGCACCGGAGGTCTTGATTTCGCTCCGCGTGAAATTCTCGAAGAACATGCAGCCTCCTTATCCGGCCGTCATCCTCGGTGGCGGATGATCCAGCAATCTCATTGGACTAGCAACCTTGCCGCTGGAGTGGCATCCATTGTGATTACGGGATGCCCGCCTTCGCGGGCGTGACGCAACAGGGGAAGCACATGCCGTCAGACGTCGATCCGCAATCGGGCTTCCGCTTGCCGCTGCTAAAGCGCGAGGATTTGGACGATGTCGGCAAGGCCGCCTATGACCGCGCCAACACGCCGGGCAAGACCATCGTCGGCTTGCGCGGCCCGGCGGGAATCCACCTCTACAGCACTAAAACCGTCGAAGCGCACAGCACCATAAACCGCTATCTGCGCCACGAGGCGGGCTTCGATCCGAAAGTGCGGGAGGTCGCGATCCTCACCGTGGCGCGCGAAATGGACAGCCGTTTCGAATGGGCGGCGCACGAGCCCGAGGCATTGACGGTCGGCGTGGCGCCGAACGTGATCGAGGTGATCAAGCATCGTTTGAGCACCGCGGGCTTAAGCGAGATCGACGCGGCGATCGTCGAATTCGGCCGCCAGGTGGTGGGCCGCCACAAGGTCACGCCGGAAGCTTTCGCCCGACTCAAGGCGCTGTTCGAGCCGGGCCAGCTTGTCGATCTGGTGCTGCTGATGGGCGATTATGCCGGCACGGCGATCCTGCTTGCGGCCATGGACATGCAAGTGCCGGATGGCAAGCCGGTATTGCCGATCGTATGACGATCAGGACTTCTTGTTGCCGAACCCGAGCTCGTTCCAGCGCGCCTGCACGGCGGCGATGTCCTCCGGCGCCGGCGTGACCATCGGCGGAAAGCGGGCACCGCCGAAATCCGGATCGGGGTCGAAATCGAGATTCATCGTGGCGTCGATCAGCATGCGGTTCCACTTGCCGGTTCCGAACAAGGAGGTGTTGCGGTCGCGCTTGCGGGTCGAGGGATCGAGCCCGAGGCCGAACGTCGCCGGCATGATGACGATATCGTCCTCGCCGGCATTGACCCGGTAGGCCATCGCCCAATCGACTGCGGCGTAATCGTGGATATCGATATCGCCGTCGACCACGGTGACGTGCTTGTAACGGACATGCCCGGCGGACGAGCCCCATAGCGCATTGGCGACCTGCTTCGCCTGACCGCGGTAGCTTTGCTTGATCTGCACCAGGATGTTGACGCCCGCCTGAACCGGCGGACACCACACATCGGTAATGCCCGGCACGCCGGCGCGATCCAGCACGTTCCAGGCCGTCGCCGCGCGCATGATCGACGAGCACATGCCATTTTCCGAGTAGCAGCCCGGCATCGAGCCTTCGATGGTGCCACGGAAGATTGGCTCCTTGCGATGGGTGATGCAGGTGACGCGGATTGCCGGTTTTGGCGAACGGTCGCCGGCGATATAGCCGGTGACTTCGGCAAATGGGCCTTCCATCACATAGCTCGATGGGTCGAGCTGCAGATAGCCTTCGATCACGATCTCGGCGGTGGCCGGCACTTGAAGATCGACGGTCTCGCATTGGACCAAATCGACCGGCGCACCGCGCACCGCGCCGATGACGTCATATTCGCACAAGCCTTTCGGCACCGGCGAGCCGGCGACGAAACCGAGCGACGGCTCCCAGCCGATGGCGACGGCGATGGGCATTTCCTTATGGCCCTTCTGCTGCCAGGCGGTGACGTGATGACCGATATGCTGAGCGCGCCACATCAGAATCGGGATGAGATTCTTGCCCCCGACCATGCCGCGGTAAATGCCGACATTGGTGACGCCGGTATCGGGATCCTTGGTGACGACGCCGCCATAGGTGAGAATGTAGCGGCCGCCGTCGGCCCGGTTCCAATGCGGCACAGGCAGTTCGAGAAGATCGATATCGTCGCCTTTGACGATGTTCTCCTTGACCGGGCCGGTCTTGACCAATTTCGGCGGCACGCTGCCGGTGAGGAGCGAGCGGCCGAGCTTCACCAATTCCCGCGGATGAGTATCGGGCGCGAGCCCCAGCATCATGGCGACCCGGCGGGCACTGGACAGGCCGCCGGTAAAGACCTGGCGACAGCGCGCATTGGCGCCATAGTCGCGGATGTTCTCAAACAGAACCGCCGGCCCAGTGCCGGCGCCTTGGGCCAGCCGCGCGATGGTGCCGAGCTCGATATTCCAGTCGACTTCGGCGCCGACACGCTGCAGTTCGCCGGCCTGATCGAGCGCCCTGATCCAGCCGCGCAAATCGCCGAAGGCAACCGGCTTTCGTTCCGTATCCATTGAAATTCCCGGTGAAGTGAGGTGGCCCTTGTGCGCCGGCCGCATTCGTTCTGTCAAGAAATGGAACTTTGCCCAGCGCCCGGCCGGCGCCCCGTAGCGGCCTCGCCGCGAGGTATGTTAACCCTAAGTCGTCAAACGGACGGACAGCCGGCCGATTTTAGCCATGATCATACCGTTTACAGCAGCTTAACCTCATGCATTGCATTGTTCGCATGGGGGTCACGGGTGAGACGGGGTCACGGGTGAGGGGTGGACAATGAAAACCAGCAAGCCAAGTTCCATACATTTCGAGCGCTCAGTGCCGTTTGCGCAGCGCTGGGCCGGACGGCCCACCGCAGCGTCTCTGTAAGCCTTCCCAGCACGTAAGCCAGCAATGACGAGTGCAGCCGCGACGTATTCCGGCGCCCACGCCCTTGATGTCGGTCGCGTTGTCCCAGGCCATTATCGCCGGGCAATCCGCCGCGGCGCCGGTATCGGCGTCGGCACTTTGACCGCGGCAGGCACAGCCAGCGCGGTCACCCTGACCGCAGCGTGGATGATCGCCGCCGCAATGAGCGCGGCGCCGCACTTGCCCGGTCTCGGCAACGCTCCGCCTGGCCTGTCGCTCGGCCGCTCCGAGACCGGCTTCGCCGGCCGCTGGATGACCGACTTCTCTCCCGGTTCCGTGAATCTCTCGCCATTGTCGCCTTCGCGCGCAGCCGAGCGCATCAAGAGTGCCCGGCTCGACGCAGTCCGTCGCGTGCCCTTCCCCAGCGAGCGCTTCGCGCTGACACCCACTAACGAAGGCGATAGGGAAGCCGCAGCAATCGAAGCGCAATCTGCCGGCGCCAAGCCGACAGCCGTGCCGGAAAACGGGGCCGCGCCTCCGTCCGGCTATGTAGCCGCGACATTCGATCTGCTCGATCCCGAGCCGACTTGGGTCGCATCGCTGCCGCGCACGGCGGTCGCCGTGACACAGACGACGACGCCTCGCACCGCCGACAACAATGCATCGCCGACGCGGCAGGTCACCGCGCGCGCCGCGGCGCCGCTCATACTTGCCGACGCGGAGGCGAATCCGGTCCTGCCGCCGATGGCGGATGCAGCCCCGGCGCGGCATTCGACGCTGACCGGCTTCTTGCGCAAACTATTCGGCCGGCAAGTGGCCAGCGCCGACCCGGACATCACGCCGGCGCTCGGCAGCCGCACCGCGATCTATGACATCGAAGCGGGCATGGTGTATCTGCCCGACGGCGAGAAACTCGAAGCGCATTCGGGGCTGGGATCGATGATGGACGATCCCCATTACATCAGCCGAAAGGGCCGCGGTCCAACGCCGCCCAATGTCTACAATCTGGCGCTGCGTGAAGGGCTGTTTCACGGCGTCCAGGCCATTCGTCTCAAACCCGTCAACGACGACAAGATGTACGGCCGCGACGGCATCCTGGCGCATCCCTACATGCTGGGTGCCTCGGGCCAGTCGTTCGGCTGCGTGTCGTTCAAGGATTATCCGCGGTTTCTCAAAGCCGTCGAAAACGGCCAAGTCGACCGCATGGTCGTCGTGCCGTACCGCGGCGACTATCAGCGCTACGCCGCGAACGATTGATCCCCGGCGGCTGACGCACCCTCCCGCGGAAGGTTATTTGAACCGCTCCGATGGTGGCGCGATCTCGGTAACGAGGTCGCGGATGAGCTTTTTATTGGGCAAGGGTGAAAGCGTCATTTCCCGGGCTTCGAGCCGGGCGGTGCAGGCGTAAACCGTTTCGCTGTCGACCTGCATCATGCATTCCTTGCAGGCATTGGCGTTGATACAGGAAAAACGCACCGCGAGCGAAGCGTCCTTGTTGATGCGCAGCCAGCGCAAGCCGTCGAGCACCGACTGGCCCTCCTCGAACGGCACTTCAAAGCTCTGCCAGTGCCCGGCCTCGGCCTCGCTGCCGCGCCGGATTTTCAGCATGGCGATGCGCTGCCCGGCTCCGCTCATGACGCCGCCACAGTTGCGCTCGCCCCATCCGGCGCGCCGGAAATTGCCAGCTTGCCGTCGCAAAGCGCGGCTCGCTGATGCAGCTGCCAATGCGGCAGGGTTTCGGGAAAGTCCTCGCGCTGGTGCGCCCCACGGCTCTCCGATCGCGCCCGTGCAGCCGATGCGACCACAGACGCCACATCGATCATGTTGCGCAGATCGAACCAGTCGAGGCGAGCAAGGTCGAACGCGCGGGGCGAGCCCGGCGGCGCTTCGCCCAGCTCGCCGCGAAGCCCGGCGATAGCCATCTGTGCGCGATCCAATTTAGCCCCGGTCCGCAGCGGCCCCACGCCATCGGCCATGGCCGCCTGCAGATGCGCGATCATATCGGCCGGGTTGGCGCGAGGAATATTGCCGGCGCCGCTACGCACCAAGTCCAGCGCGGCACCCGTATCGCGCAGTCGCCAAGCCGGTTTTGACACCCGGCGGACGTGTTCAGCCGCGCTGTGGCCGGCGCGACGGCCGAACACAAAGGCTTCGGTCAGCGCATTCCCCGACAGCCGGTTGGCGCCGTTAGCGCCGCCGACAACTTCGCCGGCGACGTATAACCCGGGCACATTCGGTGGCCAAAGTCGTCGCCTCGGCCGCGACTCCGCCCATGTGATAATGCGCGATCGGCGCCACCTCGACCGGCATTTTCGTGAGATCGATGCTGTTGGCGGCGAGCCGGTCGATCACCGGCCCGAAGGCACCGCGCAGCGCCGCCGCACTGCAATGCTGAAACGACAAATAGGCGCCGCCATGCGGCGAGCCGCGGCCGGCCTCGACCTCCTTGACGATAGCGTAGGTCGCGAGGTCGCGGGCGAGCACGTATTTGCCGTCTTCGTCGGAGCCGTATTTCGAGGTGAATTCCTCCATCGCGCCGTTGAGCAGCCGGCCGCCGAGCTTGTAGCGGAACGGATCCCACATGATCGGATCCATGCCGACCAGCCGCGGCGCCAGATGCCCGATCGGGAAGAACTGGACGAATTCCATGTCGATGAGCGAACAGCCGGCACGCAGCGCCAGCGCGTAGCCGTCGCCGCCCATATTCGCCGATGCGCTGTTGCGCCGATACAGCCGGGTGAGGCCGCCGGTCGCCAGCACCACGGCTTTGGCCGCGATCACGACCGGGGCACCGCTGCCGACGTGAAAACCGACCGCGCCAGCGGCCTCGCCGTCGCTCACCACCAGATCGACGATGCACAGGTCGCCGATTTTGCGAATCGAGGGGTTGCGGGCCAGATGCGTGCGCAGCGTTTTTGACACTGCCGGCCCGGTATTGATGAAATCGACATAGACGCAACGCGGCCGATCGTGGCCCGGCGCCTGGGTCGCGGTGACGTGCCCGTCCTTGCGCGCCCAGCCGACGCCCCAACCGTCAAGCTCCCGAATGCATTCGGGCGCCTGTTCGCAGAGCAGCCGCGCCAGTTGCGGATCGCACAGGCGGCGCCCGGCGGCGATGGTGTCGGCGTAATGCGCCTGCGGATCGTCCGGCACTTCTTCGCCGAGTGCGGCGGCAACCGTCATCTGCGCCATCACCGTGGCGCCGCCGCGGCCGATCAAGCTTCGATCGGCAAGCAACACCTGCGCGCCGCGGCGCGCCGCCTCGATCGCCGCATACATGCCGGCAGCGCCGGAGCCGATCACCAGCACGTCGGTCTCGATGTTGACGGGGTCGAGAATGATGAGATCCGAAAATAGTGTGCCGCTCGTCCCCGCGAAAGCGGGGACCCAGCGATTGCAAGAAGGTTGGAATGTTTGGATTCCCGCTTACGCCGGAATGGGCGGATAAATCCGCTACGTCGGCAAGGGCTTACCCTTGGTTTCCGGCAAGAAGATCGCCGCGACAAAGCCGAGTACGTAGATGCAGGCAATGGTCATGGCTGCGTGGCTGAAGCCGCCGAACTGCACGATCAAGACGCCCGCGAACAAAGGGCCAAGGAAGGCGATGAAGCGCGGTGCATTGAACGAGAACGCAATGCCGGTCGCACGCGAGCGGGTCGGAAACAGTTCCGGCAGCCAGACCGGCATCCAGGAGTATTGCCCGAGCGTAAAGAACGCATTTACCGCCGCGGCGACGAGCAGCATCGTCGGATCGCTGGTCCACAGAAACAGCACCGGCGTCATCAGGAAGGCCAGTGCGAAATAGACCATCGTCACTGGCTTGCGGCCGAAATAGTCGGACAAGAAGCCGAGACTCGCATAGCCGAGAATGGCACCGAAGTTATACGCCATACCGGCATAGCTCGCCCATCGCGCGGCGGGCAAGCCGTGCTTGGCCGCGACCGAGGCGATATAGGGCGGCACCCACGACGAGATGCCCCACCACGCCAGCGTCGTCGTAAGCGACATCAGAAAGGCGAAGATAGTGCGGCGGCGGATTTCCGGATCGGCAAACAGATCGGTGACGGTGAAGCGGGTGAGCGCCTGCTCTTCCGCAGTCAGCGCGGCGCCGGTCTTTTTGCGCGCCCGCGCCTCGCGGCGCTTGGCATCAACCTCGATCCAAAAATCGGATTCGTCGATCGAAGTCCTGATCCACAGCACCAGCAATGCCGGCAAAATACCGAGCAGGAACATGTAGCGCCAAGCGTCCGGGCCCAGTGCGGACATGAACAGCCAGATGAAAGACGACAGGAAGAAACCGATGCCGAGACCGCACTGCATGATGCCGGCGCCCTTGCCGCGCGCGTCACGCGGCCAGAGCTCGGCCATCATCGACGTGCCGGTGGCCCATTCCGAGCCGATGGCAATGCCGACGACGAAGCGTAACAGCGCAAACGAAATCCAGTTGAACGACAGCGCTGTCAGCCCGGTCAGCAGCGAATAGGCAAGGATGGCATAGATCATGGTACGCTTGCGGCCGACATAGTCGGCGAGAATGCCGCCGCAGACCCCGCCGATGCCCCAGCCAAGCAACGTGATGGAGATCACCGTGCCGGCGTAGCCGGGGATCTGCGAATATTGCGATGGACTGAGCAGGCTATGCATGGCGGGGCCGACCGTGAGGATCAGCGCATAAGTCTCATACCCGTCGAACAGCCAGCCGAGATTGGATGCGAGCAGGATGCGCCACTGCGGCCGCGTCAGCGCGCGATACCACGGCACTCCTGCGGGCGTGGCGCTGGTGATGTCCGTCATGTGATGCTTCCCCCCGTATTTTGTTTTCAAACCTAACCGAAATGCGCGGCCCGGTCACGCGGCGGGTGGCCCCACCGCCGAAGCAAAGGCGGCCGCCAGCCGGGCAGCGAATTGCCGCTCCATGTCCTTTGCCTTGGACCGCAACACCGGCTGGCCGAGACTGCCAAGCTTGCCGGTCAGCGCCGCCTCGACCTCATAGTCGATCTTGGTCCGGCCGTCCGCCTCGGTGAGCCGCGTCAACGAGGTCGCGGTCAGCCGCCCGATAATACCAAAAGGCGTACCTTCGACCTTGGCCTCGATCTCGCTCGGCTCTTCGGCGCGCGTCACCTGCACGCTCACCTTGAATTTGAACTTCATGTAGGCGACCTTGGTCTCGAACACCGCCGCATAAGTATCGGGCGCGGTCTCGGCAAGCTCGCTGACGCCGTCGACGCAGGAGGCAAAGAAGCGCGCATCGCGCACCTTCTTGTACACTTCCCCGCGCGGCGCGTTGACGGTCAATTCTCCGGAAAATTTCATTGTTGGATGACTTCGTTACGCGCGCAAGGCCGTGAGCATATCACTGATATATTCGTCGGCGCTCGAGATCACCAGCATCATGGCATGGGGCCGTAATTGCGCGAGCATTTTCGACAGGGTCTCGTCGCTCGCCGATGCGCCACCGATAATGAGCGCGGTCGTCATCACATGCTTAGCCTGGCAGGCCTCGCCGATCAGGCCGGCCGCGGCGGCGTTCTCGCCCGCCGTCGCTATCATGACCACGAGATCGGCCGTCTCCACCTCGTCGACCAGGTTCTTGGCGCGGCCGGCGAGATCGTTGAGCCAGCCATCCATGGAAAACCTGCCGGCCTGCTGCGGCGCGCCGGAAAACGCCGACGCCGTGAGGAAACTGGCGCGTTGCCACCGCGCAGAGGCCAGCTCCTTGACGATGCGCTCGCTAGCCGCGTCCAGCGCGATCACCTTGATCGCGCGGGCCTGCGAATTGGGCCGCTCGATGCGGAATTTAGCCTCCGCCGCCGAACTCATCCTGGCCGATTCGCTTTGCATCGCCTGTTCTCCTGAACGCCAATCTTCCAGTGCATTCCGATTTAACGGCATCGGAATGCGCTCCTCCGCTTATTTTAGCATTCCTTTTCGCAAACCGTTTCCCACTTTTCATGCTATAACGGCGTTTCCTATCGCCGCAATAACGCGCTCCGCGCCTACTTAAGCGAAGATCATGTCCAGTGACCACCAAGCGCCTTGAACTCTGCGGTGCCGACGAGGTCGCGCCGGGTACGGCGCTCCGCGTCGAAACCGATGGCCTCGCGCTTGCAGTGTTCAATGTCGACGGCGAATTCTATGTCACCGACGATCAATGCACCCATGGCCCGGGGCAACTGTCGGAAGGCTATATCGAAGATGACGTCGTCGAATGCAACTTCCATAACGGCCAGTTCAATATCCGCACCGGCGAGGTGGTGTCGCCGCCCTGCATGGTGCCGGTGAAGACCTATCCGGCAACGATTGTCGACGGCAAGGTGACGATCGAGATGTGAGGCGGCCCGATTGGGATATGGCCCACCGGGCTGTTCCGCCCACCTCATAACGGATCGTCCTGGCTTGTCCGCGCATCGATCTTCTTGCCAATAGTCATGGCCAAGAAATTTTTGGAGGATCGCCCAATGCCGAGAACCAAACCGCCGTTCCGCGCCGACGTGGTCGGCTCGATCTTGCGCACCGCGGCGCTGAAAGAGGCGCGCGCCAAACGCGAAAAGGGCGAGATCGACACGGCGCAACTCAAAGCAGTCGAAGACCGCGAGATCGAGAAAATCATCAAGCAGCAAGAGGGTGTGGGGCTGAAGGTCGCGACTGACGGGGAATACCGCCGTTCGTGGTGGCATTTCGATTTTTACGGCATGCTCGACGGCGTCGAGATCCAGGAACTCGATCACGGCATACAGTTTCAGGGCGTGCAGACGCGGCCGCGCACCCCGCGAATTGTCGGCAAGCTTGGCTTCTCCAATCATCCGATGCTGGAGCACTTCAAATTTCTTAAAGGCGCACACGCGGGTGATGCCGAAAATGTGCATTCCCAGTCCGGCCACCCTGCATTTCCGGCTGGAGCCGGACGCCATCAAGACCAAGGATTATGCCGACCGGGACGCCATTTTCGGCGATCTGGCGAAAACCTATCAGCAGGCGATCCGCGGCTTCTACGACGCCGGTTGCCGTTATCTGCAATTCGACGATACTGCCTGGGCCTATTTGTGCTCGCCGGCCGAATTGAAAAAAGCGCGCGAGCGCGGACTGAATGCCGAGCGCCTGCAGCAGGATTACGCCCGCGTGATCAACGGCGCGCTCGAAGGCAAGCCGGCCGACATGACGGTCACCACGCATGTCTGCCGCGGCAATTTCCGCTCGACCTGGATTTCCGAAGGCGGCTATGAGCCGGTCGCCGAGATCATGCTCGGCGCGCTGAATTATGACGGCTATTTCCTCGAATATGACTCGACACGCGCCGGCGGCTTCGAACCGCTGCGGTTTTTGCCGAAAGGAAACAAGATCGTCGTTCTTGGACTGGTCACCACCAAGTCCGGCCAATTGGAGAAGAAGGACGACGTCAAGCGTCGTATCGAGGAAGCGACCAAATACGCCGCGCTCGATCAGCTCTGTCTGTCGCCGCAATGCGGCTTCGCCTCGACCGAAGAAGGCAACGTGCTGGCCGAAGAAGAGCAATGGGCGAAGCTGCGCATGATCGTCGAACTGGCCGACGAAGTGTGGAAATGACTATCGGTCATTCCGGAGCGCATGCACGCGCTCGTCCGGAATGACGCGAGCACCGCCCAGCCGCTTGTGCACACGGACCATGAGGGCCATGGCGAACAGCGGTGTCGCCAGGTTGACGACGGGGATTGAGACGAAGACGGCAATGAAAAGCCCGGCGAAATAAACCGTCGCGGCGTTGCGCTTGCGCAAGAGCTTGGCCTCGCGCGGCGGCCGAAAGCGCATGGCGGCGAGCTCGAAATATTCACGGCCGAGGATATACGCGGTGGCGAGAAAAAAGATGACGGCGCCGAAACCGGCGAACAGCAACAGCGGCGCGGCACAAAGATAGATCGCAATCGCGAGCAAAGCCGTCTTCACGCCCTCCCACAGCGCCACCCATAGCGGCAGGGCTTTGCCCGGAGCCTCGGCGGGATAATGGGCACGCTCGACTGCCTCGCCGATCTCGTCCGCGAAGAAGCTGGCGACCAGCGCCGTAACCGCCGGCATCAAAAACACGCCGCCGACGATGATGCCAAAACCAGCCGCGACCGACAAGAACCAGGCGATCGCGTCGACCGGCAGATGCGCGTGCGGCCCGAACGTGGTCTCAACTGAAGCGCCGCCGGTGCCGACCAGGTGCACGATCAGCCGGTCGAGCGCGGCGCCGATGGCGACGATCAGCACCAAGGCAAGCCCGATCGATTTCCACAATACCGCACGCAGCGGCGCTGAAAACATATCGGTGAGCGCGTCGATGGCGGCGTTGAGCATGGTGTCAATCTGGTCCAGCGCAGGCGGCCGGTTTCATCGGCCCTGCCATAGCACCGATTTCACTTTTGTGACTAAGTTCCGGCCTCGACCGCGGCGACGATGGAAGGCCGCCGCGCGGGGTCTGCGGCGTATCGCCCGGCGGCCGCGCCATCCTTGCCAAAGCCGATGATGCCGTTTGCCGAGGCCATGCCGTTCGTGCAATCTCTCCACCACACGCAAGTCATCGGACACCATGCCGGGTCAATCGCTGCAATTCAGCCGCCGTGCGTTCCTTGCCGGCTCGGCTGCGCTGATGGCGCGGCCGGCCATTGCCGCACCTGTCGCCGCCGATTTCGACGTGCTGATCGTCGGCGCCGGCGCCGCCGGCATTGCCGCGGCGCGGCGGCTTGCCGCCGCCGGCCGTCGCTATGTCGTGATCGAAGCCGCCGACCATATCGGCGGCCGCTGCGTGACCGATACCAAAACGTTCGGCGTTCCCTTCGACCGCGGCGCCCATTGGATCTATCTGCCGGACTCCAACCCCGTCACCAAGCTCACGCCGCGCGGCGGCATCGACATTTATCCGGCACCGGAAAGCCAGAAGGTGCGCATCGGCTTGCGTTATGCACGCGAGGGCGAGCTTGAGGATTTTCTCAGCGTCCAGGTCCGCACCACCCGCGCCATCGACGAGGCCGCGCGCAAGGCCGACATTTCCTGCGAGCAGGCGGTGCCGAACGATCTCGGCGACTGGCGCGGTGCGGTCGAATTCGTGCTCGGTCCCTACACCTGTGCCAAGGATCTGGCGAAAGTGTCGTCGCTCGATTTCTCCCGCTCCGCCGAGCGCAATAGAGCGGCATTCTGCAAGCAGGGCTTTGGCGCCATGCTGGCCGCGCTGGGCCGTGGGCTCAATATTCATTTGGCGACGCCGGCCACGGCCGTGGACGCGCGCAGCGCGATCACGGTGCAAACCGCGAAAGGCACGATCACCGCGCGCACCGCGATCGTCACCGTGCCGACCAGTGTGATCGCCGCCGGCGGTCTGCGTCTTCCCGATCTCAATCGTCAGGCGATCGACGCATTCGGCAGGTTGTCGCTCGGCAGCTACGATCACATCGCGCTCGAGCTTGCCGGCAACCCGCTTGGGCTCGACAGCGACGACCTTGTCTTCGAAAAATCCGCCGATACGCACACCGCCGCGATTCTCGCCAATGTTTCCGGCACCGCGCTCTGCGTAGTGGATGTGGCCGGTTCCTTCGGCCGCGATCTGTCGGCGCAAGGCGAAGCGGCAATGATCGATTTCGCCGCCAACTGGCTGGCGCGGCTGTACGGTTCCGAGGTGAGAAACGCGATCGGCCGTAAACACGCCACCCGCTGGAACAGCAATCCATTCGCGCTCGGCGCATGGTCGGCGGCAGCTCCCGGCAGCCAGTCGGCGCGGCGGCAATTACTGCAGCCGATCGCCGATGACGTCTGGTATGCCGGCGAGGCCGCGCACGAAACCTTATGGGGAACCGTAGGCGGCGCCTGGGAGTCCGGCGAACGGGCCGCCGATGCGGCGCTGCGCCGCCTCGGGCCGCTACGCGGCGAGACCCCGGCGGAGCCGGAAGCCAGGGCAAAGCGCAAGCCGCCGGCGCGAGCGCGTGCACACGCCGAACGCCGCGAACGGCGCGAAACCCTGTCGCCGCGATATTACGGCGGGACGCCCAATATCATGGCGCCGGAGCGCTGAAATTCCCGGTAAATTGGCCTTGAATTTTATATCGCGAACCGCGATATTTTATCATGAAGCCGATCCTGTTCACTCCGGCAGCTACACGGCAATGGACAAGGCTTTCGGAGCACATTCGTCAGCGTATCAACTCGCGCTTGATGGCGTTCGCCGCGAGTGGAAAAGGCGACGTAAAGCGACTTAAGGGCCGCCAGGGGTCACGGCTCCGAGTAGGCGACTGGCGAGTGATATTTTACGAAAAAAATAGCTCGATCGTTGTTGTTGCTGTCGGCCACAGACGAGAAATTTACGATTAGGAAAATGCCATGAATGTTCGCTTTCAAAAGACAGCGCGTGGTGAAGTCGCGATTTTCCCGCGTAAAGACTATGAGGCGCTTGTCGCGAAAGCCGCAGAAGCGGTCGAGGATGAGGGCACGGCACGCCTCGTGTCTCACGGCCGACGCAAAATTGCCGCGGGTGCGCCCTTGTTGCCCAAGCATGTTGTTGATCGCCTCGCCCAAAGGGAAAGCCCAATTCGAGTTCTGCGGGAGTGGCGCGACATGAACTCAGCTGCATTTGTCGTTCAAAACCGGGCTAAGCCAGGGCTACCTATCAGACGTTGAGACCGGGCGCCGGAAAGGTACGGCAGCTGCGCTTCGCCTTATCGCCGATGTCCTGAAAGTGCCACTCGATCTTGTAGTTCAAGATTGAGGCCGAGAGTTCAGGCCCGCAGCACTCCACCGGCGCGCTTGCCGACCTCGGCAACGATCTTGGCCGCCAGAGCCTCGATCTCGGCGTCGGTCATGGTCTTGTCGCGCGGCTGAATCGTCACCGCGATGGCGATCGATTTCTTGCCCGGCTCGATGCCCTTGCCTTCGTAGAGATCGAACACGCTCACCGCCGTAATCAGCTTGCGGTCGACCGATTGCGCCGCGCGCACCACGTCGGCCGCCTTGACGCTGCGCTCCACCACAAAAGCGAAATCGCGCTCGACCGGCTGGAATGGCGAGAGCTCGAGCGCGGGCTTGGCGCGCGTCGTTTTCGTCTTGGGTTCGGGGATGCGCTCCAGGATCACTTCGAAGCCGACCAGCGGCCCATCGGCGTCGAGCGCCTCGAGCGTAGTCGGATGCAGCTCGCCGAAATAACCGAGGACGTTTTGCGGGCCGATCTGGATCGTTCCCGAGCGGCCGGGGTGAAGCCACGCCGGCCCGCCGGGCACCACCTGCAGCGCCGACGGCGGCGCGCCGGCGGCTGCGAGCACCGTCAGAGCGTCAGCCTTGGCGTCGAAGACGTCAACCTCGCCGTCGCGCTTCTGCCAGTGCCGGCCGATGCCCGACGGCTTCGCCAGCGCGCGCCTGATCCCCGCGGCGGCGGACAGCTGATCGGCGGGCTGATCGCCGCGAAACACCTGGCCGACTTCGAACAGGCCGACGTTGGGAAATCCGCGGTCGGCATTCTTTTGCGCCGCCGCGATGAGGCCGGGAATAAGGCTTGGCCGCATGTCGGAAAGATCCGCCGCGATCGGATTGGCAAGCTTGAGCTCGGCCTTGCCGCCGCCGAACCGCTCGGCCTGGTCGGCGGCGATGAAGGACCACGTCACCGCTTCCATGAGATTGCGCGCGGCGAGCGCCCGTTTGGCCTTGCGGGTGCGCATTTGGATCGGGGTTAGGACCGGTTTGCGCGGCGCTTGGCCGCGATCGAACGGCATCGGCGGCACGCTGTCGACGCCGAGAATGCGCACCACCTCCTCGACCAGGTCGGCCTTGCCTTGAACGTCGGGCCGCCACGACGGCGTCGCAACCTTGATCCGCTCGCCGTGCCCGGCGACGAAGAAGCCGAGACGCTCGAGGAGGCGGCGCATTTCCAAGAGCGGCAAGTCGAGTCCGGCGAGCCGCGTCAGCTCCGACACCGGGAAATCGATGACGCATTCCGCCGGCTCGGGATTGCCGGCAACTGTGGCCTCCGACGGCGTGCCGCCGCACAGATCCAGCACCAGGCGGGTGGCGAGCTCGAGGCCGGGCAGCATGAAGGCCGGATCGACGCCACGCTCAAAACGATAGCGCGCGTCGGAATTAATGCCGAGCTTGCGGCCGGTCTGGGCAATATTCAGCGGCTCCCATAAGGCCGAACTCGATGAGGACGTCGGTGGTCGTCTCCGAGCAGCCGCTTGCCTCGCCGCCCATGATCCCGGAAAGCAATTCGACGCGCTCCTCGTCGGCAATGACGCAGACCTTGTCGTCGAGCGGGTAGGTCTTGCCGTCGAGCGCCAGCAAGCTCTCGCCGGCGCGCGCCCGGCGGACGGTCAGATTGCCGTGCACCTTCGCCGCATCGAACACATGCAGCGGGCGGCCGCGGTCGAAGGTAATGAAATTGGTGATGTCGACCAGCGCATTGATCGGCCGTAGCCCGATCGCGGTGAGCCGCTTTTGCAGCCAGTCCGGCGACGGGCCGTTCTTGACGCCGCGCACCAGGCGCAGGCCGAAGGCCGGGCACAGGTCCGGCGATTCGATCTTGACCGCGACCGGGCAGGGAAATTCGCCTTTGACCGGCTTGATCAGCGCGTCCTTGAATTTCCCCATGTCGGCCGCGGCGAGATCGCGGGCGATGCCATGCACGCCGGTGGCATCCGAGCGGTTCGGCGTCAGATTGATCTCGATCACCGGATCGTCGAGGCCGGCATAGCGCGCGTAAGGCTCGCCGACCGGCGCATCGTCGGGCAGATCGATGATGCCTTCGTGATTATTGGATAACTGCAGTTCGAATTCCGACACCAGCATGCCGCGGCTTTCGACGTCGCGGATCTTGCCAATTCCAAGGGTGATGTTCTTGCCCGGAATGAACGCGCCGGGCGGAGCGAATACGCTCTTCATGCCGGTGCGCGCATTCGGCGCGCCGCACACCACCTGGACCGGCGTGCCGTCGCCCGTATCGACCATGCAGACGCGCAGCCGATCGGCATTGGGATGCTGCTTGGCCTCGATGACGCGGGCGATGACGAACGGCGCGAAGGCTTTCGCCTTGTCCTCGATGCGCTCGACCTCGAGCCCGATCATGGTGAGCTTGTCGGCGAGTTCCGCCAGCGGCCGATCGGTGTCGAGATGCTCTTTGAGCCAGGCGAGCGTGAATTTCATCTTAAGAGCTCAATCCTCCCGCCAGCGTCGGCAGATCGAGCGGGCGGAAGCCGTAGTGATTGAGCCAGCGAACGTCGGCCTCGAAGAACGGACGCAGATCCGGCATGCCGTATTTGAGCATGGCGATGCGGTCGATGCCCATGCCCCAGGCAAAGCCCTGATACTCGTCGGGATCGAGTCCGCAATTCTTCAGCACGTTCGGATGCACCATGCCGCAGCCGAGAATCTCCAGCCAGTCGTTGCCCTCGCCGAAACGGATTTCGCCCTTGTCGCGGCGGCATTGAATGTCGACTTCCAGCGACGGCTCGGTGAACGGAAAAAACGACGGCCGGAAACGCATGCCGACGCGGTCGACCTCGAAGAACGCCTTGCAGAATTCCTCCAGAATCCACTTCAGGTGGCCGAGATGCGAACGCCGGTCGATGACCAGGCCCTCGACCTGATGAAACATCGGCGTATGCGTCTGATCGCTGTCGCAGCGATAGGTGCGGCCGGGAATGATGACCCTGATCGGCGGCTTCTGGCTCAGCATGGTGCGCACCTGGACCGGCGAAGTATGCGTGCGCAGCAAAAGCCGAGAGCCGTCCGGCTTCGGGTTGAAAAAGAAGGTGTCGTGCATCTCGCGCGCCGGGTGGTCGGGCGGGAAATTGAGCTTGGTGAAATTGTAATCGTCGGTCTCGATGTCGGGACCCTCGGCGACCGCAAAGCCCATGTCGGCGAAGATTGCGGTCAATTCGTCGGTCACTTGCGTGATCGGATGGACGCGACCGATCTCGGTCGGGGCCTCGCGCACCGGCAGCGTGACGTCGACGCTTTCGGTGTTGAGCCGCGCTTCGAGCGCCGCATCCTTGAATGCATCGCGCCGCGCAGTGAGCGCGGCATTGACGCGGTCCTTCAACCCGTTGATCGCCGGGCCCGCAATCTTGCGTTCCTCGGGCGGCAGCGTGCCGAGCGTCTTCAGGAGCGCCGTGATCGAGCCATTCTTGCCGAGCGCGGCCACTCGCACGCTTTCCAGGCCCGCTTCGTCACCGGCCGCGGTGACCGCGACGAGGATGTCCTGCTCGAGTTGCGCCGTATCGGTCATGCCGTCGATCCTAGCGCTTGATCCGGCATGCCTGACGCTTGATCCGGCATGAACGGCAGATCGGTGTCGGACGGACGGCCGCCGGCCTGCGTCAGCATGGCGTGAACCTGGCCGCGGTGATGGGTCTGGTGGTTGAACATATGGGTGACCAGGACCCAGCGCGGACGAGTCCATTCACGCTTGGTGGCGCCGGAATAATAGGTCTGATCGGCGGCGAGCCAAGCATCGTCGACGCTATCCGCCCAATCAAGGAGCTTGCGATCGAAGGCGGCGCGCTCGGCCTTCAGCTCGTCCCAGTCGGCGACCAGCGAGACCGACTCCGCAATGCCGCCGGCCGGCCGTGGCAGACCGGTGAAGCGGCTCATCCAGCTCCGGTCGCCCCATAAAATATGGCTGAGCGTCTTGTGGATCGAGCCAAACCATGCGCCGCGCTCGCGCTGCCGTTCCTCTGCCGGCAGCCGGTCAGCGACGCCGTACAGATTTTCGTTCTGCCAGCGATTGTAGCGCGCCATGTGCCGAACGTATGCGCGGTCAATCATGACTCGCTTCCCTTATGGCGTCATGCGCGGGCTTGTCCCGCGCATCCCGATACAATTGGCAAGGCATTGCCTGACTGATCGGGATGGCCGGGACAAGCCCGGCCATGACGGGCACCAAACGCCTAAGCCGCCAATGCCGATTTTGCTTGTCCGACAATGGCCTCGAATGCCACGGGCTCGCGAATGGCGAGATCGGACAGGACCTTGCGGTCGACGAGGATGCCGGCCTTGTCCAGCCCGGCGATGAAGCGGCTGTAATTCAGTCCGAACGGTCGCACCGCCGCGTTCAGGCGCTGGATCCACAGCGCGCGGAAGCTTCGCTTCCGTCGCTTGCGGTCGCGGAAGGCATATTGGTTCGCCTTCTCCACCGCCTGCTTGGCAACGCGGATCGTGTTCTTGCGCCGGCCGTAATAGCCCTTGGCGGCCTTGAGCACCTTCTTGTGCTTGGCATGCGATGTGACGCCGCGTTTGACGCGAGCCATGATCTGTCTCCTTTAGTAATCTGAAACCTTGATACCGAAAGCGCCGCGCTGGGCGCGCATCAGCCGTTCGGCAAAAAGTACTTCTTGATGTTGTCGCCATCGGTCTTGAACAGCACGTTGGTGCCGCGCAGCTGGCGAATTTGCTTCTTGGTGCGCTTGATCATGCCGTGGCGCTTGTGCGACTGGGCATAGAGGACCTTGCCGGACCCCGTCACCTTAAAGCGCTTTTTGGCGCCCGATTTGGTCTTAATCTTGGGCATTTGGCTCTCCTTTGGCCGCGGGCGCGAACGCCTGCGAACCGAAAATGCTCTAAAAATGAGCGAGTTGTGCTTGAAGCACGTCGCCGCCACGGCAGCCCTGATCAGCCGGGCGGCGAGAGGGCCGCGTTATGGCAGAGGGCAAGCGTAATGGCAACCGCAGCGAGACCAGCGATCGGGCCGGTGGGCGCCGCTTAACGCGGCGCCAGCACCATGACCACTTGGCGGCCTTCGAAGCGGGGTTCCTGCTCGATCTTGGCGAACTTGGCGGTATCGGTCTTGATCCGGTCCAGGAGCTTATAGCCGAGCTCCTGATGCGCCATTTCCCGGCCGCGAAACCGCAGCGTCACCTTGACCTTGTCGCCTTCTTCGAAAAACCGCTGCACCGAGCGCATTTTCACGTCGTAATCGTGATCGTCGATCATCGGCCGGAGCTTGATCTCCTTGATCTCGACGACCTTCTGTTTCTTGCGCGCCTCGGCGGCTTTCTTCTGCGCCTGATATTTGTATTTGCCGAAATCGAGGATTTTGCAGACCGGCGGCACCGAATTGGGGGCAATCTCCACCAAGTCGAGCCCGGCCTCCTGGGCCATGGCCAGTGCTGTCTCTATGGGGGTGGCGCCCAAATTAGCGCCGTCTTTATCGATGAGTTGGACCTCGCGGACGCGGATCTCGTCGTTAATGCGCGGCCCTTCCTTGGCGGCGGGCTGCGGCAGCTTCATGGGGCGGCGAATGGGTCATCTCTCCTATGGTCGTTGCGACGGTCGAGCGCGGAGAATCGAAAGTTTTTGACCCCAAGTCAACGGACAATGTTGACCGCCAAGGTCGATAAACAGGGCGCCACGCGGAGCCTGACATGGATAGGCCGCGTGCCGGTCATGATTTATGGTCCGTCATCCCAATTTGCGAGTGACCCCGGTGAGCGACGATAACGGCCTGAAATTCCTGCACATTGGCGACGGAGCGGAGCGCCGCGCCATCGCCATGCGTGTGCTTCCTGGCGCAGCGCCCGGGCTGTTCTGGCTCGGCGGCTACAAGTCCGACCTGAAGGGCACCAAGGCCCAGGCGCTGGCCGATTGGGCGGTGCGCCAAGGCCGCGCCTGTGTGCGCTTCGACTATTCGGGTCACGGCGAATCCGAGGGCGCCTTCACCGACGGCACCATCGGCCGCTGGCTCGACGAAAGTCTCGCCGTGTTCGAGGCCTGCTGCCGCGGCCCGCAACTTCTCATCGGTTCGTCCATGGGCGGCTGGCTCGCGCTGCTTCTGGTGCGCGCGCTGCGGCGCAAGCGCCACCCCGCAACGACAAACGTGGCCGGCTTGGTGCTCATCGCGCCGGCGGTGGATTTCACCGAAGCATTGATGTGGAAGCGGTTCACGCCCGAGATCAAACGGGAGCTGGAGACCAAGGGCGTCTGGGCAAGGCCGTCGCAATATGCGGCGGAGCCTTATCTGGTGACGCGGCAATTGATCGAGGAAGGCCGCAATCATCTCTTGCTCGGCGACATGATCGAGTGCGGCTGCCCGGTGCGTATCCTGCAAGGCGTCGCCGATCCCGACGTGCCGTGGCAGCATGCCAAGGCGCTGGTCGCCCGGCTGGCGTGCGACGATGTTGTGCTCACGCTGGTCAAGGACGGCGATCATCGGCTGTCGCGGCCGGAAGACATCGAGCGGCTCATTCGTGCCGTGGCGGAACTTTAGCCGGCAACTCCTGCTGCGGCTCGGCAGCAACAGCGACATCATCGCCTTCGAACGCGACGCCAAGCAGGTCGGCGGTGCGCCATATGACCCGGCACCCGCGCCGCGTGCGGCCATGCTCGAAGGTGAGATCGAAGTTTTCCGGCATGCCGTAGGTGTTGGCGAGCTTCAAACAAGCACCGCCGGAGGTGATGTTCTGGACGGTGCAATGGATGACCGACGAGCGCGCGGGCACGATGATCTTGGCATTGCGCAGCACTTTGGTACGCGCCACGTCGCGCCGATCGCCCAATTCGTCGTTCATCGGAATTCCAGTCATGGCCGCATGCCCGATCCGGCGAACCTCCGGCAGGCTTCGGTCCTATCGGACGACGGTTACGGATCGTCGAACGACAGGCGTCCGGAAAAGTTAATGCTCGTAAACCGCCGCGAATTTTGCCGGGCGCGCTAACGCTTTGTTGAGGCTGTCGAGCCTGTGACATGTCACGGGGAGTTCGCTTTCGCCAGCAGGATTTCAGGCGTTCCCGAACAAATCCCTAGTGCAGCTTTACAGACCCGAACATCTACTTCATCTCCATCACCGACCCAGCCCACGATCCGGTCAGGACGGATGAGCGCGACAAAGCGGTCGCGCTCGAAAAATTTCCCAAGCCGTGCGACATCGCCGTCCACCAATGGAAGCTTTAACGCCGAGGCAAGCTGGCTACCGGATTTCTGGCATGATGCCTGAAGCACGAAGGCACTCCATCGGTCGCCCAACGATCTACGCCCGTCGCCGCCGATGACATCTGGAATGCGTGACCCGACTGGCGCTTCGGAGACAAGCAAGGAGGAAGGGCCGTACGCCACGTCGAGCATAGACACACGCCGGGCAACGGCAGGCGCTGACCTGCCAACTCCAAGCAATTTGTCGCCAAGCCACACAATCGACGCGCGCAAGAACGTGGGCGCGCTCTCAAAATGCTCGATCATGTCTGTTGTCGGTTGAACCTCGCGATCGACGTATCCCCAACGCTCTTCGGCGTAGGAGTTGAGCAAAGCTTCGACGTCAGCGCCAGGATCGCTGGAAATGCGCGCCAGTTTCCAGGCAAGATTGTGGGCGTCCTGGATGCTTGAATTCATCCCTTGACCGCCTGCCGGACTGTTGAGGTGGGCGGCGTCGCCGGCCAAAAGCACGCGCCCGACGCGGTAGCGGATGGCGCTGCGCTGGTGTTTGTGATAGATGGCCCGCCAGAGCGTCTCGATCGCTGGTACTCCAAACAGTTTGCGTGCGAGCCGATCGACGTGGTCATCGATCGTGTGCTCGTCCACGCTTTCGTCTACGGCGTCAGCGACGATGCGGAAAATGCCATCGCCGAAGCGGATGCCAACGACCAAGCCTTCGTCGAGGAGTGCTGGCCAAAATTCGGTTTGATCGACCTCGGGAGGCACGCGGATGTCCGCGAGTAGCGCACGCGTCGGATAAGTCTTGCCTTCAAGTTCCAGTCCGAGCGTTTGACGTACAATACTGTGCGCACCGTCAGCGCCGACAAGGAATTCGCCGCGCAGTACTTCCTCGCCGGCGGAAGACTGGATGTGCAACTTTATCCCATTTGCATCCTGCTCAAATCCCATGACCCTGGTGTCAAAACGGACATCGACCATCCCGGTGCTGATCACGGCATCCAGGAGGAGGCGCTCCGTCCGATCCTGCGCCAGCGCGATCGCGAAGGGCGTCGAGGTCTCGTTCGTCAGGTCAGTGAGGTCGAAATGAACGATCTGTTCGCCTCTTGGAGCGCGGCGCAACCGAATGTGTGACACCCGGTTGCCCGCTTCGACGAACTGTTCGATGACGCCCCACTGTGTGAAGATTTCCAATGTCCGCGGTAGGATGACCGTGGCGCGCGAATGCGGATCGAGATCACGCTTTTTTTCGAGCAGGGTGCTTTTCACGCCCGACCGCGCGAGGCCGAGGGCTAGAGACAGGCCGGTTGGTCCGCCGCCCACGATCAGCACTGGCGCAGGCATCTTGCTGTGTGCCTCTGGCAACGAGCCTATTCGCACGTTAACTCCAATATTTTCCAAGTGATCAATGTCTTCCAATTGGAAGATATTGTCAACTAATGCTATTGAGCGCTGCATGAGTAAAGCCAGCCATGCTCCAGAGCGGCGTCGCCATCCGCCCGGGGGTGGATATCCCCGCGGCGACGAGGCGCGCGCGCGCATCGTTACAGTCGCTATCGAAGCGTTTGGGCTGCACGGGTACGAGGGCACTTCAACACGGACCATCGCCGAGCGGGCCGCTGTGACCGCGCCCGTCCTCCAATATTATTTCGGTGGAAAGCAGGGACTATACTCGGCTTGCGGCAACCATATTGCGGACGTCATTGGAGCTCGGTTGGCTTCCTCGCTTGACGAGGCACGGCAAGCTCTAGCCGACGATAAGTCCACGAAAGAGAACATCGTGCAGCGATTTCACGCTCTCTTGTCCGAAATTTTGGACATGCTTCTGGACTCGAAAGTGGAGACGTGGGCACTCTTCATTATGCGCGAGCAAGCGCATCCAACGTCGGCATTCGACAACATTTTTGATAAGATTATGGGCCCGACCATCGCGACTTGCACGGCGCTATTAGCCAAGCTCGCAGATTTGCCGCCAAACGATCCGCGGGCTGCGATTGCAGCACTTGGCCTTTATGGGCAGATTATTTCCTTTCGCTTCGGGCATGAGGCGGCTTTGCGTGTCCTCGGGACACGCAAACTTACGCAGGCGCATCGGCTACAAATAAAGGCCGAGCTTCTCCGTCAGATCACAGCTTTTATTTGCTAGTGGACGCACCAGATCAATACGGCATGTTCAGCCCACAATAGCCACGACAGCCTATTGAAGTTGAGGGGCCCCGCTCGTCACGTCACTTCGCCGACACGGTCTCCGAATAGCGCGCGTAGAACATCGCCAGCCGTTGGCGCCACATCTCGGTAAAGGCGGCGGAGGTGAGATTGTCGACCGACTTATAGACGTGTTTGGTATCAGGCAGCGTATTTTGCCAAATGGCGCGCTTGCACCATTTCTCACCCTTCTGGTGGCCTTCGTCGGTCGCACACATGGATTGCCAGGCGATCCGCTCGGGATGGCTGATGTGCTCCGCCGCGCCCTGCCAGCCTTGCTGGTGAATCAAATAAAGGTCCAGCAACGTCGGCTTGACGTGAGTATCAATTTCGAACAGCGCCGCCTCGGTGGCGAACTTATAAGCCGCGGCAATGGCGTTATCGCGCGCACTGATGATGTCGCCCGATCCGTAGCGGTTAAATTCATAATGGCTGAGCTGGAAAAGACCGATATACGAACCGGTGCGCTGCGTCGGATCGAAATCGGACTCGATCCTGGCCACCGCTTTCATGAAAGGGAAATCGAGACCGAATGCGTCGGACGCGAGTTTGATTTCATCGACCGGCGTGCCGACCGGAATGTCCTGCAGCGATTGAAGCACCACGTCGGCGGGTTTCTTGTCCGGCGGCGTTTCGGAATAGGCATAGTCGGCGAGATAGCTGAGGTCTTTAGGGACCGCAGCCGGCGGTATCGCCGCGCCGGACCCGAACGGCGCCAGCGCTAGCCGCAGAGTGGCGAGCGCCCCGTCGATGGCCGCACGCGATTCCCTATCGCCACGCCGGAACGGGTTCGATTGAATGATATCGGAATCCGGCAAGTCCCGCGGCTGCGTTGTCGGGATGATGGCGGCGGCACAGATAAATCCCGCGAACAGCAGAATAGTCCCGGTCGTGCCGCTTAATAATTTGTGCCAACTCATGTCCCGTCCCCCGACGGCGAGCAAAACTCTAACAGATCCTGCGTCCCGGAGCGAGGAAAGACTGCTCTCACGTGGCGGAACTCGGGCGCTTATGGAACAAAGTTAAAAACGGCGGCGGCGCCAAACGGCGGATTGTGGCGCGCCCGAAGGGATTCGAACCCCTGACCTCTGCCTTCGGAGGGCGATATCGGTCTGGGTCATGTGTCTGTTCATCTTGCTTGATACGGATGAAGCACGATGGGCATTCAAATATCATTTTCCTTGGTGGGACGATGTCATCGCCCCGATCTCATTGCTCCTGACCTATGTGTGCTGGTTCGTGAAGAAACACACCGACATGTATCGGTGGGATTTATGAGGGATCGGCGGAGCACAGGGAACACAGCAGATGAGGTGGCCCAAATGGCAAGATATTCCGGTAGCTATCATTGTGATCGCATTCGCATCGTTTTACCTATTCTGGTATCTCAAGCATCCGGGTTTGCAAGCACCGTCAGGCTTCGGGCCTGAATGGCAATGTACACAGAGTGGGAGAGGCGGACCAGATTTTTGCTACAAAAAGCCGCTCGTTCCCCTACCACACCCAACTTGAACGGCGGCGACCGCACCACGATGTGATGCCCATGGACGATGACAAGATAAAAGCCGCCACGGTGGCAGTGACGCCATTGGAACGCGCCCGCGCCTTGTTCAAAAATCAGGAAATCGACGTGACCGGCTGGACCGACGCCGAGTTAATCGCGCGCGCCGAGCTTTACCACAAGGACGTGGATGCGTTTGACAGACTGGTGTGGGGCGGCCCGCCTCAGAGGTAAAAGAGAAAGGCCGGACCATAGGCCCGGCGACGCGGTGACTGCGATCCTCCGCTCGCTCTGCCGACACAGTGCGCACTACAGCCCTAGGCATCGTCGTCCCCTAGGTTAGCGAGGGCATCCTCAATCTCTCTAAGCGTCGCTTCTAAGTCGGCGACCGGAGTAGGGGCAGGCGCTTCGCCGCCTCCCGCTGTCCAACCATTAGAGACCGGATTGTTCGCACAGATTTCCAATTGCCGCGACACTTTTTCGCGCGCTTCCAACAGTTCTTGCCGGAGGCTCTTTTCGGGTTTCGACATTCAGATTCCTAATGCTGCAAAAACGCGATCCGTCGCTCGGTCGCCCAGCACAATGTGCACGTCGAGCAACTTTCACTGCGGCCGGTCTGCTCCGGGCACACGATAGCATCGGCTGGACGCTGCAACGTGCTCTCGACCGTCACCGTGGACCGCTTCACGTCGCCCGAATTCGAGAAGCGCATGGCGAAGCGCGACCATCCGGCGTCGCCAGCTAGCCGCCGTAACGAGTCCCCAATATCGTCGTCGAGCCGCGCGGTGTAGCCGTAGACATGCAACCCTTCATGTCGTTCCAGCAATCGCCGCCACAGTGCTACGTACTCGACGCTGTAGAAGTCGCCCATGCCGTGCAGCCGGACAACAAAGTGAGGATGGTCAATGGAGAGCAACGCCACCTCGCGCACGAGCTTCCATTCCAATTCCGGCCCGGCTTCCATCCGTTGCAGCCACTGCATCGAATTTCCGTAACAGCTTCGATAGTGGCGACACGACAATGGACACGTCTGCCGTTCCTCAAGCGACAACACATAGACCGGGAAGCCGCGCCATTTGCCTCGAAGAATCTCGCCGCCGATCTTGCGCCAGTTGGCCGCGCTTTTCAACGCCCAAAATTGGCGCGGCGACACGACCGTCGAGGGATAGATCGTGTGACCGCTGACGATGGCTCGATGGTCATGCGGCGGAAGCGACGCGGGTTTTCCGTTCAACGGAATCGATGCGAAGCGAGCTACTGTTTTCATGTTCGGCCGGAATGATTAGATCGCCCCAAGTCAGGTTCAATCGCTTACGGATGGTTTCGACCAGCGGCGGCGCGAACTTTTCCAGCGCCTTCATATCCGAGAAGTGCCAAGAAGCGACATCGCGTCCCTCATTCGATTACCTTGTCGGCAAGCGCAAGCATCGTTGGCGGCACGGCGAGGCCAAGTGCCTTGGCGGTCGTCATGTTGATGATGAGATCAAATTTGGTCGGTTGCTCCACCGGAATTTCACCGGGCCTGGTGCCGTGAAGTATTTTATCGACATATTCGGCGGCACGGCGGAAAAGATCAGGGAAACTGGGACCGTAGGACATGAGACCGCCGGTATTCATCTGGTCGCCGCTGCCAAACATTGTTGGCAAGCGGTTTCCCAAAGCGAGCGTTGAAATCCGGCTGTGATTGGCGTTGGTCAATGCGTCGGTGACGACGTAGAGCGCTTGAGTATTGCCGTGAAGCGGCTCAAATGCCGAGGCGATGTCATCGGGCTGCCGCAGCTCAAGGACGGTAACCTCCATGCCGAGGGTCCGGGCAGCCGCATGGCATTCGTCTAGCTCTTTCTTGGCGGCGGGATAGGCGACATCGGCCATGATCGCGATCTCGTGCAGACCGAAGATGGTAGAGCGCAGCATTTCCAACCGTTTTCCGGCAACATCAGGACCTTCCAGCGAAAGACCTGTTACGTTGCCGCCGGGGTGCGACAAGCTGGCAACAAAGCCGCTTCCGACTGGATCGATGGCCACCGGAAAGACAATGGGAATGGTGGAGGTAACTCGCTTCACTGGCGCCACGCCGTTGCCGCCAACAACGATGACATCGACTTTGCGGGTAACCAGGCCCTGGGCTATTTGCGGCAGGTTTTCGTTGTGACCATCTGTCCATTGATAATCGATGGTGACGGTGCGGCCCGGAATCCAGCCTAGTTCGCCGAGCCGTTTCTCAAACGCAGCGACTGGCTCGCTCCACGCGGCCCGCGTTGTTGGTCCGAGAAATCCGATGACCGGATGGCCCGTCGACTGCCCGCGTGCGGCGAGCGGCCACGCGGCCGCCGAACCGATAATGGAATGGATGAAATCGCGCCGCCGCACTACGCCCCCGAGGTCCAGATGACCCGCATCATAGCAGGTCTGCTGATTTGATCGAAAGTTCTTTCCGGAGCAGCCCAAAGTCTGAGATGGGTCATACCCCAAATTCGAGACGCTGGAACCGAACGTCAGCTTTGCCCCCGAAAGCGGACTCAGCGCCGCCCTGTCAGCCTACCTCTCGACGCCGACTTTGCTCATCGCTGCCAGCACCCGGCGATGAGTTAAATCGGAGTCGGGCGAAATTTTTTCGACGCTGGGAAATCTGTCGTCGAGCGCGTCTGCAATGCGGAGCAATTTTCCCGCCGCCGAGCCAAGCGGTTACCCGGCACGGAAGCGAGATGGCGGCGATCCGGCCGAAGGTCTTCCAGACGCTCGGCGAGAATACAGGCGGGGCAATCAATGCGGCCCCTGCCTCGACCTAAAGCTCCCGGCCAAGCTTGCGGTCAACCGAATAAGGTCCTCCTCCGCGCAAAGCGATGGCGAAGCAGGCGAGGCCCCATAGCATTACATATTCGTAGCCGCGCTTCATCCAGCCGAAGCCGTTATCCCAGTAGGTAACAAAGATGCATAGCATCTCAATCGCTGCCGCCGCCGCGAAGAAGCGGGTAAACAGCCCCAGAATGATGCAAATGCCGCCGAGCATTTCAATCAGAAACGAACCCCAGAAAAATATGTCCGGCGGAGAAAAACCGAGATCGGCAAACGCTTTGAGAAAGCCGGGCGTTGGCCCGATCATGACCTTGCCCCAGCCATGCACCAGCAGATTCCATCCGACAGCGACGCGAATGACGAGCCAGGACAATGGAACGGCGGCATCGTAGAAGGGCTGTAGAGCCGGAAAGAAAAGTTTCGTTTCAGCTTGCGGTTCAACCATGGCATCCTCCCCGTTCTCATTTGGTCGACAGCATACATTAGCGCGGGCTGTAAGCACGCGATAACGAGCGACGAACTCTCGAGGGTAACCTGCTGGAGCGCTCTAGGATCGACCGGGAAGGGTCCTGTCTCCTACTGTGGCACCAGTGTGGACCGCAGAGATTTTCGATGTCGCCGGGGGAATTGCTTAGGGCCGAAACATCGGTCGCATAAGCCTTGCCCGGCCTGAGAGATAGGTGACGGAACGTACCGGACACATGGGTAACACTTTTCGCCATTTTCAGGCGGGAGGTGTTGATGCCGTGGAGGGAATGTTCGGTGACGGAAGAACGTCTACGCTTTGTCGCCCGCCTTCTTGTGGGTGAAGGCATGAGCGAGGTGTGCCGCGATTTCGGCATTTCCCGCAAGACCGGCTACAAAATCTTCAATCGCTACAAGGATGAGGGGCTCGATGCGCTGTGCGATCGCTCGCGCCGGCCGGTGCGCTACGCCAACCAGCTGCCGGACCAGGTCGAGCGCCTGATCATCGACCTCAAACGGAACAAGCCGCATTGGGGCGCCCGCAAAATCCGCGAACTCCTCATCCGCAAACTTGCCGGCGAGGTCCGCCTGCCGGCCAAAAGCACCGTGCACGCGGTGCTCGATCGCCACGGCCTGGTCAAGCGCGCCCGCGAGCGGAAGAACCGTGCCCAGGGTACGCCGCTGTCGGCGGGAGCTGTGCCCAACGCGCTATGGTGTGCCGACTTCAAGGGCGAGTTCAAGCTCGGCAACGGCCGCTACTGTTATCCGCTGACCGTCTCCGACCACGCCTCGCGCTATCTCTTGCTGTGCGAGGCTTTCAACTCCACCCGTGAAGTCCCGGTTATCGAGGCCTTCCAGCGCCTATTCCGCGACCGCGGCCTGCCGGCCGCCATCCGCAGCGACAATGGCCTTCCCTTCGCCAGTCCCAACGGCCTCTACAATCTCTCCCGTCTGTCGGTCTGGTGGCTGCGGCTGGGCATCGCCATCGAACGCATCAAGCCCGGCCATCCGCAACAGAATGGCCGCCATGAGCGCATGCATCTGACCTTGAAGAAAGAGGCCACCCGCCCACCGGGCATCAACGCTCTGCAACAGCAAGACAGGTTCGACGCCTTCGTCCGCGAGTTCAATACCGAACGTCCGCACGAAGCCCTTGCCATGCAATGCCCGGCCCAACTCTACGCCGCTTCACCACGACCTTATGACGGCCTACCGGAGCTCGAATATCCCTTCCACGACCGCGACATCCTGGTTACCGCCTGTGGCCGCATCTGCATGCATCGCAAGAAGATCAATATCTCAAGCGTGCTGGCTGGTCAGAAGCTCGGCATCAAGGAGGTCGACGACGGCATTTGGCTCATAAGCTTCATGCACTATGATCTCGGCTATATCGACCTGGAGCAAAGGACCTTGCAGACCATCGACAATCCGTTCGGCACGAGATTGTCACCCATGTCTTAGGTACCTTCTGTCACCCATGTCTCCGGGTCGGACACCTTTAAGAGTGGCGCGCCCGAAGGGATTCGAACCCCTGACCTCTGCCTTCGGAGGGCAGCGCTCTATCCAGCTGAGCTACGGGCGCGTGCTGCCTAGATAGCGAAAGCCGGGCAGCGCAGCAACGGCGGCTTGCCGCTCGTCCGCTCGGCCCCTAGTCTTGTCCCAAGCAGGGAGCCTCCGATGTCACAGCTTGCGGAAAAGACCGAAAAACACGTGCCAAAAAGCGCGCTGATCAAGGACACCGCGTTTAAATGGGACGATCCGCTCGATTTGGAAGGCGAGCTCAGCGAAGAAGAGCGCATGGTGCGCGATACGGCGCGCGACTATGCGCAGGAGAAGCTGTTTCCGCGCGTGCTTGCCGCCAATCGCGACGGCCAGACCGATCCGGCGATCTTCCGCGAGATGGGCGAACTCGGCCTGCTCGGCGCGACAATCCCGCAAGAATACGGCGGCGCCGGACTTGGCTACGTCTGTTACGGGCTGATCGCGCGCGAACTTGAGCGCGTCAATTCCGGTTTCCGCTCGGCCATGTCAGTGCAGTCCTCGCTCGCCATGCAGGCGATCTATGCCTATGGCTCCGAAGCACAGCGCCTGAAATATCTGCCGAAGATGGCGGCCGGAACGCTGCTCGGCTGCTTCGGGCTCACCGAGCCCGATCACGGCTCCGATCCGGGCTCGATGGTGACGCGCGCCGAGAAAGTGGCCGGCGGTTATCGCCTGAGCGGCGCCAAGACCTGGATTACCAATGCGCCGGTCGCCGACGTTGCGATCGTATGGGCGAAGCTCGAGGGCAAGATTCGCGGTTTTCTGGTCGAGCGCGGCACCAAGGGATTCTCCACGCCGAAGATCGAGGGCAAGCTCAGCCTGCGGGCGTCGATCACCGGCGAGATCGTGCTGGAAGGCGCGGTGGTGCCGGAGGAGAACCTGCTGCCGAATGTTTCGGGGCTTGCCGGGCCGTTCGGCTGCCTCAATGTGGCGCGTGCCGGCATCGCCTGGGGCGCGCTTGGTGCCGCCGAATTCTGCTGGCATCGCGCCCGCGACTATGCGCTGACCCGCAAGCAATTCGGCCGCCCGCTCGCCGCCAATCAATTGGTGCAGAAGAAATTGGCCGATATGCAGACCGAAATCACGCTCGGCCTGCACGCGGCGTTGCGGCTGTCGCGCCTGATCGATGCAGGCAAAGCATCGCCGCCGGCAATCTCGATGCTCAAGCGCAACAATTGCGGCAAGGCGCTTGATGTCGCGCGGCTCGCCCGCGACATGCACGGCGGCAACGGCATTGCCGAGGAATTCCATGTCATGCGCGTGCTGTGCAATCTTGAGACCGTCAATACCTATGAGGGCACGCACGATATCCACGCGCTGATCCTCGGCCGCGCGCAGACCGGCATCCAGGCGTTTATGTAACCGCGCGGCGCCGGCCGTCAAAAAACGTCATAGATTGGGAGTAGCGAGGAGGCCTTTCGCAAGGAGGAGTCTCGAGGGCGGCCGTGAACGATCCGTTCGATCTGCAGCGCTTCGTCGACGCCCAGGCGCCGGTTTATCAGCGCGTGGTGGCGGAGCTGCGCCACGGCCGAAAGCAGAGCCACTGGATGTGGTTCATTTTCCCGCAGATCGCAGGGCTCGGTTCGAGTCCGATGGCGCAGAGATTTGCCATCGTGTCGCGTGCCGAAGCCAAGGCCTATCTCGATCATCCGCTGTTGGGGCCGCGGTTGCGCGAATGCACCCGGCTCGTGACCGCGGTAGAGGACCGCACGATCGACGCCATTCTCGGCTATCCGGACGATCTGAAATTCCGTTCGTCGATGACGCTGTTCGCCAGCGTTGCCGAAGACCCAACGGATTTCGTCGCTGCGCTCGACAAATTCTACGGCGGCGAGATGGACCGCGCGACGCTGCAGCGGCTGCAGCTACTGTCCGGCGAGCGATGAGATCGCCACGTTCACGCTGCCCTTGGCGTCGGCGATGACGCGCAGCGTCTTGGCATCGTAGGCGATGCCGTTGAGACGGAGCTCATTGACAGTTGCGGTTGCCGACAGGCCCGGCGCCTGCTGCGCCAATTGTCCAACCGCGGCGGCGAGCCGCTTCCTGGCGTCGGCGGCGAACGGTTTGAGATCGATCACCGCTTTCTCGGCCAATGTTTTTTGCAAATAAGGCACCGCCGCTTGCGCCGCCGCACCGAGCAGCCCGAACGCGGCCTGCGACTGCACGTCGAGCGTGACGTCGGTGAAGCGCAAAATCTGTTGCGCGCTGTCGAGCACCGGCTTGCCCCAGACATAGACCGTGGCGTCGGCGCCGATGCCGAAGAAGCCGCTTTTCTTCACGTGCACCAGCAGCGAGATCAACAGCCGGTCGCCCGAGGCGGCAATGCTTGCCTGTTTGACGGTGACGGCGAAGGCGCCGGAGCCGTCTTCAGGAAAAGTCTTGCCGGCGAGTTGCGTTTCCAGGAGCCGGCTCAGCTCGGGGAAGGGAATGTCGATCGGCACCGCGATATCGACCCCGCCGGGATTCGACTGCGGCACCAGATCGAGCGTTTGCGGGAATGGGCACTGCGGATGCGTCGGCGCCGGCACGATGCGGGTTTGCGCTTGCACGCCGACCAGGAGCGTCACGGCCTGTCCGTCAATCTGCGGCTGCGCCGCAATCGCGCGCACCGGCTGAATTTCGAGCCAGAGACTGGGCATGCCCTGTCCGGCGGCGCCGAGCGGAATGGAATTGCACAGCTTGGTCCATTCGTTGCGCGCCGCGGTCTCGATGAACGGGTCGTTGCGCAGATAAGTCTCGAGCGCATTGGTCTGGTCGTGCACCAGTTTGTCGAGCACCGGCCGCACCGCGTTACCGACGCTGAGCTTCAATCCGCCGAGCGGCAGAATGACGTCGACGACGTTGACCTGGGCGGAGAGATTGGGCGCTAGCCGCCAGTTCGGCGCGATGGTCGGCCGCGATGCGGTCGTCACCGTGCCCTGGATGTCGGTGTGCTGATCGAACGCCTTGCCGGCGAAGTTTTCCACCTGCTGGCCGACGCTGCCGCCGATCAGGCCGCCGAGGGTATTGCCGACGCTGCTGATGCCTGAGCCGACGGCGCTGGTGACGGTGCCGAGCGCTTCGAACTGGCCCTGCAGCGGCGTCGTGACCACCAGCACGCCGGGCTGGCCGGTGACCTGGATCGGGCCGCGATTGACGCTGAATGTCAGCTGCGCGTTGGAGAGAAGTTTGGTCACCGGATTCTGCGGCCGGCCGGAGAGCTGGCGCGGCGCCTGCGCGTCGAGCGCCCGGGCGATCGCCGAGAGCGCGATCGCGGTGGGCGCCAGCACAGTGGAGGTGCCGGTCAACGGCTGCAGCGGCGGCACCGCCACCAAGGCCGGGCGATTGGCCTGCGGCGTGGCCGGCGGCCACAGGACGTCCATCAGCAGTGTCGCGCCGACAAAGGCGACGACCACGACGAGCACGCCAAGACCGACGGTACGGATACGCATGACGACCCCCTCCCCTGATCCGGAGTTTAGCTCCGGAATGGCTCGCGGCGCTACGCCGTGACAGCGAAGTTTCACGTCGTCCGTCACCCTGAGGTGCTCGCGGAAGCGAGCCTCGAAGGGCGACGGCCCGTGAGTCCTCGGCCGTCTCCTTCGAGGCGCGCCGTTGGCGCGCGCCTCAGGATGGCGGATCGAAGCTTTCGTCTTCCCCCGTCATTGCGAGGAGCGAAGCGACGAAGCAATCCAGGGCGGAATTGTAGAGACTGATGGGGTGGACGGCCCCCGACGGCATCGATGTGCCAGAATGAGGTCGTTGGAGATATCAGACAAGGGAGCCGTCCGTGGAGAAGCTTAGCCGCATTGGCCTGGATACGTCGAAGGCTATTTTTCAACTGCATGGGGTGGATGGATTGGAGCGGGTGGTTTTGCGCCGCAAGCTCAAACGAAAGGAGGTTCTAAGTTTCTTTGCCTCGATCGCGCCGACGCTGGTCGGGCTGGAGGCTAGCGGCGGCGCGCACTACTGGGCGCGAGAGCTGACGCGGCTCGGACACAGCGTGCGGCTTTTAGCGCCACAATACGTCAAACCGTATGTCAAGCGTGGCAAGAACGACGCCGCGGATGCCGATGCGATCTGTGAAGCGATGAGCCGACCGAGGATGGGCTTCGTCGCGGTAAAGAGCGCCGAGAACCAAGCGGCGCTGATGCTGGCGGGGCTGCGCGATCGCCTGGTACGCAATCGGGTGCAGCTGGCCAATGCGATCCGTGGCTACGCGGCGGAGTTCGGTGTCGTGGCCGCGAAAGGGCGCGCCAAGATCGAGCCGCTGCTGTTGCGTCTGCAAGTAGACGAGACGCTTCCGGCGTTGGCGCGAGAGCTGTTTGCCGAGCACGCCGAGGAATACGCCCAGCTTAACGCCCAACTCACTGCGATCAATGCCAAACTGCTGGCCTGGCACCGCGCCAACGAGACGAGCCGGCGGTTAGCGCAAATTCCTGGCATTGGGCCGGTGATCGCTTCGTTGTTGGTGATGAAGACGCCCGATCCGCGGGCCTTCCGGTCCGGCCGGCGATATGCCGCCTGGCTCGGTCTGACGCCGAAGGATCATTCCACGGGCGGCAAGACCAGGCTCGGCGTCATCACGCGGGCGGGCGACGAGACCTTGCGCAGCCTGCTCGTAGTCGGGGCCACGGCGGTCATCTGGCAGGCGCGCCGCAACCGAGACTGCCGCAGCGCCTCACCTTGGCTTGTCGAGCTTCTCAAGCGCAAACCGCCGAAGCTGGTGGCCGTGGCGCTCGCCAACAAGATCGCCCGTGTCGCCTGGAAGCTGATGACGACCGGCGAGACCTATGACGCCCGGCGCGCGTTGCCGGCAACCACTTAGCAACAGGCATCGCCTGTTGCCGAGACGGACCTTGCAAGCGAGCGAGTAGATGGGGATCGATCAATCCGAGACGGGAGACACTCCGTGCAATCCAGTGGCGCGCAAGATGCCGCCATTCTGTGTGGAACCTCGCCGCGGAAACCATCTTGGCCAGCAGTCAATCGGGACTGCAACAAACAGGCCGGACATATGGATGCAAGCGATCCTATTCCTCATCCGCTCATCACGCTTGCGAGCAGGGGGCCGTCCACATATGGATTGCTTCGCTTCGCTGGCAATGACGAAGAAAGAAGAAGGAAGCGGAGCGCCGGCAGACGCGGTGTTTCGTAACCCGTACGCAAGCGGCGCACAGGGCGCGCCGCGGATAGGGCGGCTTGCGCCGCCCTTTCCGCTATCGGGCGCGCTCGCCTGCCGGCGTTCCACTGCGGTTCTGCCCAAGGGGTGTTGTTGTCCCTTGGTGCGATCCGGGCCAGGCTTCGTGGCGGCTTGGCCAACGCGGCGGATATGACCGCCGGCCAAATCTCCACTTCCAGCGACGCACCTCGCGCACCGGTCATAGTGCCGGTGGGCATGATGCCCGGACCGCCCGGGAGCCGGCTGATGAGACCGACCCGCGGGCACCGCACTCGCCCCCTGCCGTCCGGCATCACCCGGGCGGCGTCCTTCGTGGGACGAGATTTGATTCTTTAGAATGTATCTATATCGGGGACATTTGTCAATAGTGACGTGACAGCAAAAAACTTGTCATTCCAGTAATCGCAGGAATTTCCGGCCAGGGCTTAAGCAGAGTGCCGCCTGCCTTGCGATTACTGGATCGTCCGCCTGCGCGGACGATGACAAGGAGGAATCGAAGTTTGCAGCTAGCGGCGCCCCTACAGCGGCGGTTCCTCGCCGCCTTCGACCTTGCAGGCGATACTCGCCTCTTCGAGGTCAAGCTCGCGCTCGATGCGGCGCCGCGATTCGTCGGTAATCTTGCCGTCCCGGAGCTGGCGATAGATGTATTCGCGCTCGGCCGCGATCAATTCGAGGCGGAGCCGATAGGTTGTCGCCATATCGCCATTGTCGCCGCCGTCATGACCGCCGTCAGCGCCGGGCCGCGCCAGCCGGCCGGCGCGATAGTCGTGCCGCGCCCGCAACAAGGCGTGCGCTGACGCTGAACCGCGACCGTCGGCGACGAATTGCTTGAGTTTGGCATAGGCGACGTCGAGAGCCTCGGCGCGCACGGCGGTCTCGGCTGCCATTTCGCTGCGTTGCTCTTTGGCGGCGTCGCGATCGAGCTTGAGCCAGCGCACTACCGCAGGCAGCGACAGGCCTTGCGCGATCAGCGTGACGACGATGACGCCGAAGGTGACGAACAGGATGATGTCGCGATCCGGAAACGGCGCGCCGGTTTGCATCGTCAGCGGGATGGCAAGCGCCGCGGCCAAGGAGACGACGCCGCGCACGCCGACAAAAGCCAGCAGAAACAGCCAGCGCCAGGACGGCAGCGGATCGCGCCGCCGCAGCGTCGGATTGATCCAGCGCGGAATCCACGCAGCCGGATAAATCCAGGCAAAGCGCACGGCGATGACGACGGCAACGGTGGCGGCGACGGCGAGGAGCAGTTGATCGAGAAGCGCGGCATGCATGCTGTCGATGATGGTGCGCGTCTGCATGCCGGTGACGAGAAAAACGAAACCTTCGAGCAGATAGATGACGAAGTCCCAGAAGAAGATGCCTTGCAGCCGCGTCGCCGCCGGAATGAGCAGCGGGCCGTTCCAGCTCACATAGAGCCCTGCGGCCACTGTCGCCAGCACGCCCGAGCCGCCGAGCGCTTGCGGGATCAAGAACGCAGCGTAGGGGGTGAGCAGCGACAGCGTGACCTCGACGCGCGGATCGTGCGCCCAGCGGCGTAGCCGTAAACTGAACCAGCCGACGCCGATGCCAAAGGCGATTTCGCCGACGACAATGACGGCGAATTCGCTCGCCGCATCGCGGAACGAGAACACCCCGGTCGCCACCGCGGCAACGGCGAAGCGGTACAGGATCAGCGCGGTGGCGTCATTGGCGAGCCCCTCGCCCTCGAGCACGACGGAGAGCCGGCGCGGCAGGCCGATCCGGCGCACCAAAGCGAGCGGCGCCACCGCATCGGGCGGCGACACGATGGCGCCGAGCACGAAGCCGGCCGCGAGCGGCATGCCGAGCAGCCAGTGCATCGCCAGCGCCACCGCACTGGCGGTGACAAGCACGCAGCCGAAGGCAAGCAGCGCGATCGGCCGCAGATTGAAACGGAATTCGCGCCAGCTCATGGCGACGCCGGCGGAATAGATCAGCGGCGGCAGGATGCCGAGCAAGACCAGTTCCGGCGCGAGTTCGAGCCGCGGCAGGCCGGGAATGAGCGCGAGCGCGATGCCGGCCACCACCAGCAGAATCGACGGCGCGGTGTTGATGCGCCGCGCCACCACCGCGACGACGACCATCACGGCGAGCAGGAACAATATGGTCTGGATCGTCTCGGCCATCGTTACTGGAACATGATTACTGGAACGTAATTACTGCGACGACATGATCACTGCGACGTCATCACTGGGACTTTATTGCGCGATAAGACATTTTCCGCTTTGCTAAGGGCTATTGCTTGGCCCGTTCCCTTGGCCCATTGCTTGGCCCGTTCGTTGGCCCTGTCTGAGCCCAATCCGATAACAAGGAGCCTTTCATGCCGGAATCGATGTCGCAAGCCTCGCTGCCCACTTTCGAAATCATGCTCAATGCGCTCGCCGGCGTGCTCGATAAGGCGGAAGCTTTTGTCGCCGCCAAGAAAACCGATGCCGCCACGCTTTTGCATGCCAAGCTCGCGCCCGACATGTTCGACTTCAGCCGCCAGGTGCAGGTTGCGACCGATCAGGCTCGCCGCGGCGCCGCGCGGCTTGCCGGCACCGAAGCGCCGAAGGTCGAGGACAACGAGACGACGCTCGCGCAATTAAAAGACCGCGTCGCCAAAACGGTCGCCTATATCAAGACGCTTGATAAGAAGGCGATTGACGCGTCGGCGGAGAAGGAAATCGTCTTTCCGCTCGGGCCGGAGAAAAAAGGCCACATGAAGGGCGACGATTATCTCAACCACTTCGTGCTGCCGAATTTTTATTTCCATTGCACCGCGGCCTACACGATCCTGCGCCATCTCGGCGTCGAGATCGGCAAGCGCGATTTCCTCGGCAACGTTCCGATGACGATGACGTGAATGTGGCCTGTCATGCTCCGCGAAGGCGGAGCATCCAGTACCCATCTCCAGCGCGGTGTTTACTGGATCATCCGCCTCCGCGGACGATGACAGATCGACTAAGCTCCGCGATCGAGCACGACGTCGTCAGCCCGGCGGACCCCGGAGCACGCCGTCGAGCCAGACCGCGAACGCGTCGAGTACTTCGTTCAACACGTCTGCATCCTTGCGGCCGGTGCGCGCCGGCACATGAAATGAATGGTCCGCGTCGTCGACCAGTTTCAGCGTCGCCCGACCGCCGAGCGCCGCACACACCGGACGCAATCGTTCGAGCGTAGCGAACGCATCGCGCGTGCCTTGCAGGAACAGCATCGGGATTTTCACCTCCGACAGATGCGCGGCGCGGTCGGTTGAAGGACGGTCCGGCGGATGCAGGGGAAAGCCGAGAAAAGCCAAGCCGCGGACATGCGGCAATGGCGCGGCGGCCTGCGCCTGCGAGGTCATGCGACCGCCAAACGATTTGCCGCCGGCGATCAAGGGTAACTCCGGCAGCGCATGCGCCGCCGCGGTAACTGCGGCGCGGACGGTTGCTTGGGCGACGCGCGGCGGATCGGGACGCTTGGAGCCGCGTTCCATATAGGGAAACTGATAGCGCAGACTGGCAATGCCGCGCTCGGCGAGGCCCGCGGCGACCGTAGCCATGAAAGGATGCTGCATGCCGGCGCCTGCGCCGTGCGCCAGCACGAGGCAGGCCCGCGAGCCGCGCGGCGCCTGCAGGAGCCCGGAGACGGCAATGCCGCTCTCCTCCCCTTCAATCGTCATTGGCTCGGCCGATACCGGCGGCATCTGGCGGCTCCTGCATGGCTGCGGCGGCCCACCGCGGACTTGACCGGCTATCGCCGGCGCGCTGGATTATGCCAGAACCCCGCCGCCAAAAGCCAAAGCGCAAGGAGCAACCCATGTGCCGCAGCATCCGCACGCTGTTTAATTTCGAGCCGCCGGCAACCGAAGACGAAATCCGCGCCTCGGCGCTGCAATTCGTGCGCAAGCTGTCGGGCTTTGCCCATCCGTCGCATCTGAACGCGGCGGCGTTCGATCGCGCCGTCGATGAAGTCTCGGCCACCGCACGCCGGCTCATCGCCTCTCTGGAGACCGCAAGCCCGCCGAAGAACCGCGAGGAAGAAGCGGCGAAGGCGCGCGCCCGGACCAAAGAGCGGTTTGCGTAGAGCCCTTACGTTTCCCGGACCCGGTGCAGCGTGAAGCGAAGCGTAACGGTGCACCGCCGATCCGGGATCGTCGCAAACTCTGCGCTTGTGACGATCCCGGGTCTGCAGCGCAACACTCCGCTACGCTGCGTGCTGCGCCGCGCCCGGGAAACATTGTAACGAGGCCCCGCGATGGACCCCGATTTCATCCGCGATTTATTCGCACCGTTCCGCCCGGTCACCATACGGCGCATGTTCTCGGGCGCCGGGATTTTTGCCGACGGCCTGATGTTCGGCCTCGTCGTGCGCGAGGTGATTTATCTGAAAGCCGACGATAGCACCGCAGCCGATTTCGAACGCGAAGGCTGCCCGCCCTTCACCTATACCCGCGGCAAAAAGAGCGGCCGGCCGCGTGAGCATGCGCTGCCCTATTGGCGCCTGCCGGAACGGCTTTATGACGATCCCGAGGAGCTTGCGGCCTGGGCGGCGAAGGCGTTCGCGGCGGCGGAGCGGAAGCAATTCAAGCCGCGCGTGCGAGGCAGGCAAAAGCGAGCCGACTGAAAGACGGGCCGAGTATCATTATTGCTGCTTGCCGCGGCTGTATTTCGTCAATTCGACGATGGTCCTCGACATGACATGACCGCGCTGGCGCTGCACCATGCTCAGCTTGACCCAATGATCGATGTCGGGATCGAACCAGGAGCGCCAAGAACTCTGGTTGACTAAACTGGGGTCCTGAACATTCCTGCCGGTGAAATCTGTTTCGATGACGAAAGTATCGAAAGTCCCCGCCTTCGTGGTAACGCTTTCGCGCCCCACCACCTGCGAAGTGCCCTTTCGTCTGAATGTCTGACCGTTGGCAGCGTTCACCACATCGGCGGCGAATTTCCACTGCGCACCGAGCGTCAGCGGCAGTCGAACGCCGGTGCCGTCATTGGGCGTGTATTTGAATGGACCGGAGCGCACGATATCCCACGAGCGGTCATAAGTAACGTTACCGGAACGGCCGGTGCCGGCAATGTCGAAACGTACGGTGATGTCATCTTTCGACACGTCGGTGATCATGTCGGTTCGCGTCCACTTGAGCGCGCCGGAGATGTCGTCTTTCACATCATAGGTCCACCTATCTCCCGGCGTCGGCTGTTGCATGGTTGCAGGCACAGCTTGCGCCACCACCGGCGTTGCAAGCTGCTCGGCGTGCGATGCGCCGCCGCCTTGCGCAAACGCCGGTGCGACCAACAAGAGCGCCACCGCACCTGCGCGCGCGCCGCACAGCATTCTCGCCTCCGCCATTCGGATTATAAAAGTCGTTGATATGACGAGGTTCTTCAACGTCTGCCGTAATCGACCAATTCGAACGATTCATTTTCATCGACGCTGCCGTTGAAGGCCGACTTCACGGTCCGCTTAACCCAATGATTGATCGAGGGAACATACCAAGTCGTCATTGTGGATTCGAATCGCTTCGTCAAATCATTGGCATTGCGGCCGTTGATCGAGGTTTCGATCTTTAGCGCCTGGAACGTGCCGGCGTCGGTGGTGACGCTTTCGGTGCCGACGACTTTCGAAGTACCAGCGTTCTTGAATGTCGTCCCGTAACCGCCGCGAACCTGATCGTCTCGGAAACGCCACGTGTTGCCGACGGCGAGCGGCATTTTTACGCCGGTTCCATCATTAGGCGAGAATTTCCAGCCCGGATTGTTTTTCAGGTTCCAGGACCGGTCATAGACGAGCACGCTCGGACCTTGGGAATAAGCCTGGGCCTGAATACGAACGGCAATGTCTGTGGGCGTCACATCGGTGATGGTGGTGGTCAACGTATTCTTCAGCTCGCCGCTGATCTGATCGCGCAATTCGTAGGTCCAATAATCTCCAACCATCGGCGGGTTCATCAATTCGCCCAAATCCGGCGCCGTCGCGGCGGGCGCGGCCGGCGCGACCTGAGGCGGCGCCGCTTCGTTTTGAGGCGCCGCAGGCTGCGCCAGAGCGGGCGCACTCAGCGTCGCAAGGAACGCAAGAGCAAAAGCGATACGGCATGACATTGGAAGGTTCCCCTCTCGTCGGCAATTGCAAGGTACCCCAAAGTTCCATTGCAATTTCTCGTTGACGGGAAGTTCTTTTTATCTGCAACTTGGCAAAAGAGTGGCGGGCTCGCCCTGTCATTCGGGAGCGGTCGGCGAGCCGCGGCCCAGTAGTTGTCAAGCTCCGCAAGGGCGGAGCGTCCCGTACCCACTCCAGCGCTGGGGATTACTGATCGTCGGCGTGCGCGGATGACGACAAGGCTACAAAAAACTCTGCGGGTCGACGTCGATGTCGAGCTTGATCGAAGCCTGCTTCTTCGGCGCGGCGGCGAGCCAGTCGCGCAGATAGGCCGACAGATCGAAGGCGCGCGGCGCCTTGATCAGCAGCCGCAAGCGGTGGCGGCCGCGCACCAGCGCGAGCGGCGCTTCGGCCGGGCCGAGCACGCGCACCTCGTCGTCAAGCAATCGGTCTGCGGCGCGGCGCGAGCCAGCGCGCGCGCATAGGACTGCGGTGGCGTGCTTGTCGGGGCCGGAGACGACGATCGAGGCCAGCCGGCCGAACGGCGGATAATGCGCCGCTCTCGCGCGCCTCGATCTCGGCGGAGTAGAACGCCTCGCGGTCCTGCGCGATCAGCGCGCGCATCACCGGATGCTCGGGCTGATGCGTCTGCAGAAAGCCGTGGCCGGCGCCGGCTTCGCGGCCGGCGCGGCCGACCACCTGATGCAGAAGCTGGAAGGTGCGCTCGGCGGCGCGCGGATCGCCGTTGGCCAGGCCGAGATCGGCGTCGACGACGCCGACCAGATTGAGCATCGGGAAATGGTGGCCCTTGGCGACGAGCTGCGTGCCGATGACGATGTCGAAGCGGCCCTCGGCGATGTCGGCGAATTCCTCGCGCATGCGCTCGACGGTGGCGACGAGATCGCACGACAGCACCAGGACGCGCGCCTCGGGAAACAGCTCGCGCACCTCCTCCTCCAGCCGCTCGACGCCGGGGCCGATCGGCGACGAAGGAATCGCCGCGCCTGGCATTTCGGGCAATGCGGCCGGATGCGGCATGGCGAAGCCGCAATGGTGGCAGACCAGCTGCCGGCGGAAGCGATGATCGACCAGCCAGGCGTCGCAGTTCGGGCAGGAGAAGCGGAAGCCGCAGGCGCGGCACAAGGTCAGCGGCGCATAGCCGCGGCGGTTGAGGAACAGCAGCGCCTGCTCGCTTGCGCTCCAGCGCGGTCTTGCACCGCCTCGGCCAGCACCGGCGAGATGAAGCGGCCGCGCGGCGGCGGCGCTCGCGGCGCAGATCGATCGCCTCGACCGACGGCAGGCGCTGGCCGCCGAACCGCTCCGGCAAGCGCGATGCCGCGCATAGCGGCCGCGCCGCGCATTGACCTCGGTCTCGACCGACGGCGTCGCCGACGCCAGCACGACCGGAATCTTGGCGATGTGCGCCGCGCACCACCGCCATGTCGCGGGCGTGGTAATGCACGCCGTCTTCCTGCTTGTAGGCGGGGTCGTGCTCCTCATCGACGACGATCAGGCCGAGATCGGCGTAAGGCAGAAACAGCGCCGAGCGCGCGCCGACCACGACCGACACCTCGCCGTCGGCGACCGCGCGCCAGGTGCGCGCGCGTTTGCGCGGCGACAATTCCGAATGCCATTCCGCCGGCCGGACGCCGAAGCGCGCGGCGAAGCGGTCGAGGAAGTGCGCCGTGAGCGCGATTTCCGGCATCAGGATCAGCGACTTGCCGGCGGCGCCGGATGGTGTCGGCCACCGCCTCGAAATAAACCTCGGTCTTGCCCGAGCCGGTGACGCCGTCGAGCAGCGTGACGGAATAGCCGCCCTGCGCGACGGTCGCTTGCAGCGCTGCGGCGCCGGCGCGCTGCGCGGCGGAAAATTCCGGCTGCGGACGAAATCCGGATCGGGCTTTCCGCCACCGGCTCCGGCGGCAGCACCACGCGTCTCCAGCGCGCCTTCGTCGATCAGGCCGTCGATCGACGCCGGGCGAGACGCCGGCCTCGCGCGCCGCCTCGCTCTTGGCGCGCAGCAGCCGTCGGCGAGGAGCTCGAGCACGCGGCGCCGCGCCGCGGTCATGCGCTGCGGCGGCGGCGCCGGCAAGCCGCACGCCGACGCGCTCGCGCGCCGGCGCCGAGATGCTCGCCCATGCGCAGGCACATGCGCAGCACCATGCCGCGCGAGCTGACCGTGTAGTTCGCCACCCAGTCGACGAAGCTGCGCAGCTCGGGCTTGAAGCGGCGGCAAGTCGAGCTTTTCCTCGACGTCTTTGAGCCGGTTGTCGGGCCGGATATCGGGCTGCGGATTTTCGGCCCAGACCACGCCGGTGGTCTCGCGCGGGCGCCGAGCGGCACGGAGACGATGTCGCCCGGCGCAAGCGTCAAGCTCGCGCCGGCACCCGGTAGGAATAGGCGTGGTCGAGCGCGACCGGCACCAGCACATCGACGACGCGTTTGGCCATACCGGGATTCTCGGCCGATTCCGGGCGGTTAAGGAAGGGGAAAGGGCAAAATGCTATGGCGTGTAGACGATCCCGGATCAGCGGCGCACCGCTGTCCGGGAAACGCAAGGCTATGATGCCCGATCGTAAACCGACTCGATCTTCATCGCCCCGCAGGTCGCGGCCGAGATCGAGGCCTGGCTCGTCCATCTCGGCGCCGAGCGGCGGCTGTCGGCCAAGACGGTCGAAGCCTACCGGCGCGACGTTGCTGCAGTTCCTGAGCTTTCTCGCCGAGCATCTCGGCGGCGCGCCGTCGCTGAAAGAGCTGGCCGCGCTCACGCCCGCCGATGTGCGCGCCTTCCTGGCGGCGCGGCGGGCGGCAAGACATCGGCAGCCGCTCGCTGATGCGGTCGCTCGCCGGCTCGCGCGCCTTCGCCCGCTATCTCGAGCGCAACGGCAAGGGCAAGGTCGGCGCGCTCGCCGCGGTGCGCGCGCCGAAAATCGGCAAGACACTGCCGCGGCCGCTCGCCGTCAGCGCGGCCAAGCGCATGGCCGATGCCGATATCGCCGCCGGCGACGGCCGCGAGCCGTGGATTCATGCCCGCGATGCCGCCGTGCTGGCCTGCTCTATGGCTGCGGCCTGCGCATTTCCGAGGCGCTGGGATTAAAGCGCGGCGATCTCGGCGCGCGGCGACACGCTCACCGTGACCGGCAAAGGCCGCAAGCAGCGCATGGTGCCGCTGCTGCCGCAGGTGCAGAAAGCTGATCGCCGACTACGTTGCGCTCTGCCCGTACGATCTGCCCGAAGACGGCCCGCTGTTCGTCGGCGCCAAGGGCGGGCCGCTGTCGCCGCGCATCATGCAACTCGCCATGGCGCGGCTGCGCGGCGCGCTCGGCCTGCCCGAAACCGCAACGCCGCACGCGCTGCGCCATTCCTTCGCCACGCATCTGCTGGCCCGCGGCGGCGACCTGCGCTCGATCCAGGAATTGCTCGGCCACGCCTCGCTGTCGACGACGCAGATCTACACCGCGGTCGACGCCGAGCGCCTGATCGAAGCCTATCGCAGCCGCCCATCCGCAGGGCGTGACGCGAGATCCAGCATGGATTGCTTCGTCGCTTGCGCTCCTCGCAATGACGGGCAGGATGCTATCCTTGCGCAAGACAAAGGGGCGCACAAAATGTCGGAACTCCACGAAGTCATCGAAAAAGCCCAAGAGGGCGAGCATGCCGAATTCTTCAACAGGCGCATCGCGCTGATCATCGCGATTCTGGCGCTGTTCCTGTCGTTCTCGGAGACACTCGGCAAAGGCGCGCAGACCGAGGCGATGACCAAGAATATCGAAGCCTCCGACTTGTGGGCTTTCTTCCAGGCCAAGGACATTCGCCGCACCGTGATCAGCGTGGCCGCCGACCAGACCGGCTTGCTGGCGGCCGGCTTGACCGATCCGGCCGCCAAGGCGGCCATCGACAAGCAGGTCGCGACCTGGCGCACAGACCGCCGAGCGCTACGAATCGGATCCGAAGGCCGGCAATGGCCGCAAGCAACTGGAAGAGAAGGCCAAGGATGCCGAGGCGGAGCGCGACCTCGCTACCGCGAAATACCATCACTACGAACTCGCGTCCGCCGCTTTCCAGATCGGCATCGTGCTGGCGTCGGCGGCGGTGATCACCGGCATGGTGGCGCTGGCCTGGTTCGCCGGCGGCCTCGGCGTTGTGGGCGCCGTGCTGCTGGGGCTTGGGCTTTTCGCGCCGCACGCGGTGCCGCTGATCGCGAATTTGTAGCTGCTTTCCGCCCCGCGATAGCGGGGCAGGACTCACATATTGATCGCGCGCTTGTCGACCGCGAGCGCCGCTTCCTTGACCGCTTCGCTCAGCGTCGGATGGGCGTGACAGGTGCGGGCGATATCTTCCGACGAGGCGCCGAACTCCATGGCCATCGCCACTTCGGCGATCATGGTCTCGGCGTCGGGCCCGAGAATATGCACGCCGAGCACGCGGTCGGTCTTGGCGTCGGCGAGAATTTTGACGAAGCCCTCGGTGGCGAGATTGGCGCGGGCGCGGGCATTGGCGCTGAACGGAAACTTGCCGACTCTTGTAAGCGACGCCGGCGGATTTCAGCTCCTCCTCGGTCTTTCCGACCGAGGCGATCTCCGGCTTGGTGTAGACCACATTGGGGATGACGTCGTAATTCACGTGCCCCGCCTGGCCGGCGATGATCTCGGCCGCGGCGACGCCTTCCTCCTCGCGCCTTGTGGGCCAGCATCGGCCCGGCGATGACGTCGCCGATGGCATAGATGCCGTCGACGGCGGTCTTGTAATGCGGGTCGACGACGACGCGGCCGCGATTGTCCTTTTTCACGCCGACCGCTTCGAGACCCAGGCCCTCGGTGTAAGGCACGCGGCCGATCGCGACCAGGACGACATCCGCCTCAAGCGTTTCCGCAGCGCCGCCGGCCGCGGGCTCGACCCTGACCTTGAGCAACTTGCCCGACGTGTCGACCATCGTGACCTTCGACGAGAGCTTGAACGTCAGTCCCTGCTTTTGCAGCATGCGGTGGAACTGGTTGGCGATCTCGCGATCGATGCCGGGCAGAATGTGGTCGAGGAATTCGACGATCGTCACCTCGGCGCCGAGCCGCCGCCATACCGAACCGAGCTCGAGCCCGATGATGCCGGCGCCGACGACGAGGAGTTTCTTCGGCACCGCCGGCAATTCCAGCGCGCCGGTCGACGACACGACGCGCTTCTCGTCGATGTCGATGCCGTTCAACCGCGCCACGTCGGAGCCGGTGGCGATGACGATGTTTTTGGTCTCGAGCATCTGGGTCTTGCCGTCAGCGGCCTTCACCTCGACCTGGCCCGGCGCGGCGATGCGGCCTGACCCCCGAAAGGTGTCGATCTTGTTTTTCTTGAACAGGAAGGCGACACCTTTGACGTTGCTGTCGACGTTGCCGAGCCGGTACTGATGCAGCGCCGGCAGGTCCATGCCCGGCTTGCCGACCTTGATGCCCATTTGCGCAAAGCTGTCCTCGGCTTCCTCGTAAAGCTCCGAGGCGTGCAGCATCGCCTTCGAGGGAATGCAGCCGACATTGAGGCAGGTGCCGCCGAAGGTCGCGTTCTTCTCGACCACGGCGGTCTTCAAGCCAAGCTGCGCGGCGCGAATGGCGCAGACATAACCGCCGGGGCCGCTGCCGATGACGATGAGATCGTAAGGCATAGGGAAGCTCCACCCTCTCAATCGTCATAGCCGGGCCTGTCCGGGCATGACGGGATTACAAATCCAGCACCAGCCGGGCCGGCTCCTCCAGACATTCCTTCGCGCGCACCAGAAACGTCACCGCCTCGCGGCCGTCGACGAGCCGGTGATCGTAGGACAAAGCCAGATACATCATCGGCCGCGCCTCGACCTTGCCGGCAATGACCACCGGGCGCTCCTGGATCTTGTGCATGCCGAGAATTGCGGACTGCGGCGCGTTGAGAATCGGCGTCGACATCAGCGATCCGTAGATGCCGCCATTGGTGATCGAGAAAGTGCCGCCTTGCATGTCCTCGATCTTGAGCGCGCCGTCGCGGGCACGGCGGCCGAAATCGGCGATCGCCTGCTCGATCTCGGCGAGCGATTTCTGGTCGCAATCGCGGACCACCGGAACGACCAGGCCGCGCTCGGTGCCGACCGCTATGCCGATGTGATAGTAGTTCTTGTAGATGATGTCGGTGCCGTCGATCTCGGCGTTGGCGGCGGGGATTTCCTTGAGCGCCTGCACGCAGGCACGGACGAAAAAGCCCATGAAGCCGAGCTTGACGCCGTGCTTCTTCTCGAACAGGTCGCGGTACTGCGCGCGTAACGCCATCACGTGACTCATGTCGACCTCGTTGAAGGTCGTCAGCATGGCGGCGGTGTTCTGCGCATCCTTCAGGCGGCGGGCGATGGTCTGGCGCAGCCGGGTCATGCGCACGCGCTCTTCGCGCGCGGCATCGTCGGCAGGCGATGGCGCGCGGACCTGTACCGTGGCCGCGGTTGCGGCCACCGGCGTCGGCTGCGCCGCGGCGCGTTCGATGGCCGCCAGCATATCGCCTTTGGTGACGCGGCTGTCCTTGCCGGAACCAGGCACGGTGCCGGCATCGATGCCGGATTCGGCTGAAAGCTTGCGTACCGAGGGCGCCAGCGGCGTCTCTGCGGCCTTGGCCGGGGCGGTCACGGCGGCCGCCTTGGTCGGCGCGGGCGCAGCCTTGGCCGGGGCAGAAGCCTTGGTCGGGGGAGAAGTCGTGGCGGCCTGTGGCGGCGATGCAGCGGCAGCGGGCTTCGCCGCGGCCGGAGTGGCGGCCCCCTTGGCGGGGCCGGCGCCATCCTTGATCTGGCCGAGGACCGCGCCGACGGCGACGGTTTCGCCGTCCTTGGCGGCGATCTCGCTCAATACGCCGGCGGCCGGCGCCGGCACTTCGATCGTCACCTTGTCGGTCTCAAGCTCGACCAAAGGCTCGTCGACCGCGACCGCCTCGCCGGCTTTCTTGAACCATTTGCCGATGGTCGCCTCGGTCACCGATTCCCCGAGCGTCGGCACGCGAATCTCAGTCATGATGTCCTCTTTCGGCGGGGAATTAACTTAAGGCGTCGTCCAGGAAACGCTTGAGCTGGGCGAGGTGCAGCGACATCTGTCCCACGGCAGTCGATGCCGAAGCCGGGCGCCCGGCATAGCGGGCGCGGCGATGCTTGGCGCCGATCTGATTGAGAACCCATTCCAGGAAGATATCAACGAACACCCAACCGCCCATGTTGCGCGGCTCCTCCTGGCACCAGACGATCTCCGCCTCCTTAAAGCGCGACAGCTCGGTCATCAGCGCCTTGGTCGGGAAGGGATAAAGCTGCTCGATGCGCAACAGATAAATATCGTCGATACCGCGCTTCTCGCGCTCGTCGTAGAGGTCGTAATAGACCTTGCCGGAACAGACGACGACGCGGCGAATCTTGCTGTCGGCGACCAACTTGATGGGCTCGTCCGGGCGCATCTGGGCGTCGTCCCAGAGCAGGCGGTGAAACGAGGTGTCCGGACCCATTTCGTCCAGCCGCGACACCGCCCGCTTATGGCGCAGCAGCGACTTCGGCGTCATCAGGATCAGCGGCTTGCGGAAGTCGCGGTTAAGCTGGCGGCGCAGGATGTGAAAGTAGTTTGCCGGCGTGGTGCAGTTCGCCACCTGCATATTGTCTTCGGCGCACATCGACAGGAACCGCTCGAGCCGCGCCGAGGAATGCTCCGGACCCTGCCCCTCGTAGCCGTGCGGCAGCAGGCAGACCAGGCCCGACATGCGCAGCCATTTGCGTTCGCCCGACGAGATGAACTGATCGAACAAAACCTGGGCGCCGTTGGCGAAGTCGCCGAACTGCGCCTCCCACAGCGTCAGCGCATTGGGTTCGGACAGCGAGTAGCCGTATTCGAAGCCCAGCACGGCTTCTTCCGACAACATCGAGTTGATGACTTCGTAGCGCGCCGCGCCGTCGGCGAGATTATTGAACGGCGTGTAGCGGTTCTCGGTCTCCTGATCGATCAGCACCGAATGCCGTTGCGAAAACGTACCGCGCTCGGAATCCTGACCCGACAGGCGCACGCGATGGCCGTCGAGCAGCAGCGTGCAGAATGCCAGCGCCTCGGCGGTCGACCAATCGATCCCAGCGCCGGTCTCGATTGCCTTGCGGCGATTATCGATAAAGCGCGTCAGCGTCCGGTGCAGATGAAAATCCGGCGGCAGCGTCGTGATTTTCTCGCCGATCTCCTTGAGCTTGGCGATTTCGACGCCGGTCTTGCCGCGGCGCGGATCGTCGGTATCGCCGGCGGCCTTGAAGCCGGACCAGCGGCCGTCGAGCCAGTCGGCCTTGTTGGCACGATAGCTGAGGGCGGCGTCGAGCTCGATATCAAGCCGCTCGCGCCACTCCGCCTTCATCTTGTCGACTTCGCCGGCGCTGACGACGCCCTCGGCGATCAGCTTGTCGCCATAGATTTCCAGCGTCGACGGATGCTTGGCGATCGCCTTGTACATCAGCGGCTGGGTGAACGACGGCTCGTCGCCCTCGTTATGGCCGTGGCGGCGATAGCAGAACATGTCGATGACCACCGGCTTCTGGAACTTCTGCCGGAATTCGGTGGCGATCTTGGCGGCAAACACGACGGCTTCCGGATCGTCGCCGTTGACGTGGAAAATCGGCGCTTCGATGATCTTGGCGACGTCGGACGGATACGGCGAGGACCGCGAATAGCGCGGATCGGTGGTGAAGCCGATCTGATTGTTGACGATAAAGTGCAGCGAGCCGCCGGTGCGGTGGCCGCGCAATCCGGACAATCCGAACGATTCCGCGACCACACCCTGGCCGGCGAACGATGCGTCGCCGTGGATGAGCAGCGGCATCACCATGCTGCGGTCGGCCGCCGAAGCGCCGAGCTGATCCTGCTTGGCGCGCACCTTGCCCAGCACCACGGGATCGACGATTTCCAGATGCGACGGATTGGCGGTGAGCGACAAATGCACTTTGTTCTGATCGAATTCGCGGTCGGACGAAGCGCCCAGGTGATATTTGACGTCGCCGGAGCCTTCCACCGCGTCGGGTGTCGACGAGCCGCCCTTGAATTCGTGGAAAATGGCGCGATGCGGTTTCGCCATCACCTGCGCCAGGACGTTGAGCCGGCCGCGATGCGGCATGCCGATCACGATGTCGCGCACGCCGAGCGCGCCGCCACGCTTGATGATCTGCTCCAGCGCCGGGATCATCGATTCAGCGCCGTCGAGACCGAAGCGCTTGGTGCCGGTGAATTTCAGGTCGCAGAATTTCTCGAAGCCTTCGGACTCGACGAGCTTGTTGAGGATGGCGCGCTTGCCTTCGCGGGTGAAGCTGATCTCCTTGTCCGGCCCTTCGATGCGTTCCTGGAGCCAGCCCTTCTGCGCGCCGTCGGAAATGTGCAGGAACTCGATGCCCAGCGTCTGGCAATAGGTACGCCGCAGGATGCCGACGATCTGCCGCACGGTGCCGAATTCCAGCCCTAGCACCTTGTCGAGGAAGATCGGCCGGTCGAGATCGGCGTCCGAAAAGCCGTAGGTGCGCGGATCGAGCTCCTCGGTGTTTTTTGGCGCTTCCAGACCGAGCGGATCGAGATTGGCGTGGAAATGGCCGCGCGCGCGGTAGGCGCGGATCAGCATCAGCGCCCGAATCGAATCGCGGGTGGAGCGCTCGACCTCGGCCGGCGACAGTTCGACGCCGCGGGTTTGCGCCTGAACCCTGACCTTGGCGCCGATGGTCTTGCCGGCTTCCGCCCAATTGCCGTCCAGCGCCGCGACAAGGTCGCCTCCCGGCAGCGGCGGCCAGTCCGGCCGGCCCCATGACGGCCCCTCGGCGTTCCTGGCCACGTCGCCAGCGTCGTCTTTCAGGCTTTGGAAGAACGCCTGCCACTCGGCATCGACTGACTTCGGGTCGGTCTCGTAGCGCGCATAGAGATTGTCGATATAGGCGGCGTTGCCGCCGTAGAGAAAGGAAGTGAGGGCGAAAGCGGCATTCGCGTCCTGGCGAGACATGAAGCAATCCTTGGGGCTATCCTTGAGCAAATCCCGAACTGGGAAAGGGCAAACCCGGCGCAATACGTAGAAGCCGAACGCGTGTGCAGAACCCACGCGAATCAGCCAAGCCCGGCGCTCGGCCCGCTCTGTTTACTCTATTTAATAGCCAGATGCGGCAGGGAAAAGACGCTAGGAATGAATCGTCATTTTAAAATTTCGGCGAGGGTATGGCCCAAGCGCGCCGGCGACGGCGACACTTTGATACCTGCGGCTTCCATGGCGGCGATCTTGGAGTCAGCGCCACCCTTGCCGCCGGCGATGATCGCCCCAGCGTGTCCCATACGCCGCCCGGGCGGAGCCGTCCTCCCGGCGATAAAGCCCACCATCGGCTTCTTGCGGCCGCGTTTGGCTTCATCCTTAATAAATTGCGCCGCGTCCTCTTCCGAGGAGCCGCCGATTTCCCCGATCATCACCAACGCTTCGGTCGCCTTGTCGGCGAGAAACATCTCCAGCACTTCGATGAAATCGGTGCCCTTGACCGGATCGCCGCCGATGCCGACGGCCGTAGTCTGGCCGAGGCCCTCCCGCGTGGTCTGAAACACCGCCTCATAAGTGAGCGTGCCGGACCGCGACACGATGCCGACCTTGCCGGTCTTGAAAATATTGCCGGGCATGATGCCGATCTTGCAGGCGCCCGCGGTCATCACCCCGGGACAGTTCGGGCCAATGAGGCGCGACTTCGAGCCGCACAGCGAGCGCTTCACCTTCACCATGTGGCTGACCGGAATGCCCTCGGTGATACAGACGATCAGCGGTACCTCCGCGTCGATGGCTTCGGCGATGGCGTCTGCGGCGCCCGCCGGCGGCACATAGATGACGGTGGCATCGGCGCCGGTTTTCTCCCGCGCTTCGGCCACGGTGTCGAACACCGGCAGGCCGAGATGCGTCGCGCCGCCTTTGCCGGGCGAGACGCCGCCGACCATCTTGGTGCCGTAAGCGGCGGCCTGCTCGGAATGGAACGTGCCGTTCTTGCCGGTGAAGCCCTGGCAGATGACCTTGGTGTTCTTGTCGATCAGGATGGACATCAGGCCGCCTCCTTCACCGCTTTGACGATCTTCTGCGCGGCATCGTCGAGATCGTCCCCGGAGGTGACGTTGAGCTTGGAGTCGGCGATGATCTTCTTGCCGAGTTCGACATTGGTGCCTTCCAGCCGCACCACCAGCGGCACTTTCAATCCGACCTCCTTCACCGCGGCAACGACGCCTTCGGCGATCACGTCGCATTTCATGATGCCGCCGAAGATGTTGACCAGAATTCCCTTCACGTTCGGATCGGAGGTGATGATCTTGAACGCCGCCGAGACGCGATCCTTGGTGGCGCTGCCGCCAACGTCGAGGAAGTTCGCCGGCGCCATGCCGTAGAGCTTGATGATGTCCATCGTCGCCATGGCGAGGCCGGCGCCGTTGACCATGCAGCCGATCGAGCCGTCGAGCGCGACATAGTTGAGATCGAATTTCGAAGCCTCGATCTCCTTGGCGTCCTCCTCGGTTTCGTCGCGCAAGGCGGCGATCTTCGGATGCAGGAACAGCGCGTTATTGTCGAAGTCGGTCTTGGCATCGAGGCAGACGAGCTTCTTGTCCTTGGTGACGACCAGCGGATTGATCTCGAGCAGGCTCATGTCGGTGTCGATGAAGGCCTTGTAGAGATTGCTCAAGAGTGGGCTCAGTTGCTTCGCCAGGTCGGCGTCCAGATGCAGCGCATGCGCGACGGCGCGGACGTGATGCGGGCAGATGCCGGCGACCGGATCGATCGAGATGGTTACGATCTTCTCCGGCGCGCTGTGCGCAACCTCTTCGATGTCCATGCCGCCTTCGGTCGACACCACAAGCGCGACGCGCGAGGTCTCGCGGTCGATCAGCATCGACAGATAGAACTCCTTGTCGATGGCCGAGCCGTCCTCGATGTAGAGGCGGTGCACTTGCTTGCCGTGCGGGCCGGTCTGGTGCGTGACCAGGATCGAGCCGATGAGCCGCGCCGCTTCCTTCTTCACGTCATCGATCGATTTGACGACCTTGACGCCGCCGGCCTTGCCACGGCCGCCGGCGTGGATCTGCGCCTTCACCACCCACACCGGACCGCCGAGCTCCTTGGCGGCCTTTTCGGCTTCCTCAACGGAAAATGCCGCAACTCCGCGCGGCACCGGCACCCCGAAGTCGCGCAACACGGCCTTGGCTTGATATTCGTGGATGTTCATTGCGGGTGCCCCGTCATCCTGAGGTGCGAGCGTAGCGAGCCTCGAAGGATGTCGGCCGAGGCGCGCCCGAAATCGGCTCGCCGATTTCGGAATCTGCGATGTTCAAGTCGGCGACAACCGACTTGATTGCCGTCGCCCTTCGAGGGCCGCGCTGCATGCGGCCACCTCAGGGTGACGGTCAAATTACTTCCCCAAATCGGGCGCGATCTTCCTGCAGGCGTCGACCAGGCCCTTCACCGCTTCCGCCGATTTCTCGAACATGGCACGCTCGGCGCCGTTCAACTCGATCTCGACGATACGCTCGACGCCTTTGGCGCCAAGCACCACCGGCACGCCGACATAAAGGTCTTTGACGTCGTATTCGCCATTGAGCCAGGCGGCGGCCGGCAACACCCGCTTCTTGTCGCGCAGATAGCTTTCCGCCATCGCGATCGCCGACGCCGCCGGTGCATAGAATGCCGAGCCGCTCTTGAGCAGGCTGACGATCTCGCCGCCGCCGTTGCGCGTGCGGTCGACGATTTCGTCGATGCGCGCCTGCGAGGACCAGCCCATTTTGACCAGATCCGGCAGCGGAATGCCGGCGACCGCCGAATAGCGCACCAGCGGCACCATGCTGTCGCCGTGACCGCCGAGCACGAAGGCGTTGACGTCCTCCACCGAAACATTGAATTCGTCGGCGAGGAAATAGCGAAAGCGCGCCGAATCGAGCACGCCGGCCATGCCGACCACCATGGTCTTGGGCAGGCCGCAGCACTTCTGCAGCGCCCACACCATGGCGTCGAGCGGATTGGTGATGCAGATGACGAAAGCGTTCGGGGCATATTTCTTGATGCCGGCGCCCACCTGCTCCATCACCTTAAGGTTGATGCCGAGCAGATCGTCGCGGCTCATGCCAGGCTTGCGCGGCACACCGGCGGTAACGATGCACACCGCGGCGCCTTCGATCGCCTCATAGGAATTGGTGCCGCTGAAGCGGGCGTCGAAGCCCTCGACCGGGGAGGCCTGCACGAGATCGAGCGCCTTGCCCTGCGGGATGCCTTCGGCAACGTCGAACATGACGACATCGCCAAGCTCTTTCAGACCGATCAGGAGCGCCAGCGTGCCGCCGATCTGACCCGAGCCTATCAATGCGATTTTGCTTCGCGCCATCAGACAGATTTCCTTGATTGGTGAAGAAAGCCCGACAGTCGGGGTCATTAGCCCTTTCGGATGACGCGTTCAAGTCGGGGCAAATCGCCATGCCGGTCGGCCACAGGAACGAAAACGGTCCCTGCATACTTACTGGGGAACGACACGCTTACGGGTCGATGGTACGATCGCCGCCGAGGGGAAGCGCAAGCTGGATGACAAGCGAAACGAGCGAGGCGGGTAAGGCGCGGTCGCCTTGGCGGTTTATCCACATGCTAGGCCCGGGTCTTGTTACCGGCGCCGCCGATGACGATCCGAGCGGCATCGCCACCTATTCTCAGGGCGGCGCCCAGTTCGGCTATCTACTCGGCTGGACGATGTTTCTCACCACGCCGTTTATGATCGCCATTCAAATGGTCAGCGCCCGCATTGGCGCCGTGACCGGCCAAGGCCTGGCAGCGAATTTGGGCAAGGCGCTGCCACGGCCGGTGCTGTACGCCATCGTCGGCCTGCTCCTGATCGCCAACACGCTCAACATCGCCGCCGACATCGCGGCGATGGGCGATGCGCTGCATCTCGTCGTCGGCGGACCGATGCTGGTCTATATCGCGCTCTTCGGCCTTGGCTGCCTTACCGCCGAGATTCTGATCCCCTATCATCGCTATTCCAGTTACCTCAAGGCACTGACGCTGGTGCTGTTCGCCTACGTCGCCACCGCATTCAGCGTGAAAATTGCCTGGGGCCAAGTTGCGGCCGAGACTTTCATTCCGCATATTCCGTGGAATCGCAATTTCATGCTGATGCTGGTGGCGATCTTCGGCACCACGATCAGCCCGTATATGTTCTTCTGGCAGGCCTCGCTCGAAGCGGAAGATCGCAAGCTCCTGGCCGCGGCCAAAACGCCGGAAGGCACAGCGGCCAAAACAGCGGCAAAGACTGCGACCAAGTCAACCGCCAAACCAACCGTCAAGAGCGCACGCAATCGCAAGCGTTTGACCAATCAGGATGCGACCCGCATTGCCCTCGACACCACCAGCGGCATGGTGCTTTCGAACGTGATCGGCTTTTTCATCATTGTGACCACCGGCGCTACGCTGCACGCACACGGCATCACCCACATCGACACCGCAGCGCAGGCGGCCAAGGCTTTGGAGCCGTTCGCCGGCCCGCTGGCGTTTCTCTTGTTCGCGCTCGGAATCGTCGGCACCGGCCTCCTCGCCGTGCCGGTGCTCGCCGGATCGGCTGGTTACGCCGTCGCCGAAACCGTCGGTTGGCGCGGCAGCCTGGAATTGCCGGCACGCGGCGCGCCGGGCTTTTATCTTGTGGTGGCGGCCGCAACGCTCGCCGGGCTCGGCGCCGCGCTCACCCCGCTCGATCCGATCCGGATGCTGTTCTGGAGCGCCGTCGTCAACGGCGTCGTGGCGGTGCCGCTGATGGTCGCGATGATGATCGTCGTGGGCAGCTACAAGATCATGAATAAGTTCGCCGCCTCGCGCGCCTTGATGATCGGCGGCTGGGGGGCAACGGCGCTGATGGCGGTCGTCGTCGCGGCAATGATCGTCACCAGCTTCGGCAATTAGAAGAATGTCTCGCAAAATGCCTGCTCTCGGGCCTGATCCGAGGGGAAACCGGTCTTGCGAAAAGACCATGCAAACAAGCGGCTCTAGGTTTCGACAATCCCGGTTGACGCGCCGCTGGTCCTGCCATGCAGAGCGCCGTGCGGCCGCGCCAGATAGGCTTGCGATCGCATCTCGATCAGCCGCGAGGCGGCACGCTTGAATTCGCCCGCTTCGAAGCCTTCATCGGCGCGATAGAGGACATCGGGCTCGGCGGCGGCGGATGCGATAAGCTTCACATTGTGATCGTAAAGCGTGTCGACCAGGATGATGAAACGTTTGGCGGCGTTGCGATTGTCGTAAGTCATCGCCGGCACGTGATCGAGGATGACGGTGTGATATTCGTGCGCAATGCGCAGATAGTCGGCGGCGGCGAGCGGCTCCTCGCATAGATCGTGGAAAGAAAATCGCGCCACCCCCATGACCGCGCGCGGTACGTGCACGCTGCGTCCGCGCACCGCAAGCTCGGCCGGCGCGCCGTTATGTCCGCCGGTGAGACGCCGCCAGGCGTCATCGAGCATGGCATCGGCCGCCGCATCGGCTGGCACATACCACACCGGCAAACCGGCAAGCTTCTCCAGACGAAAATCGGTGCGCGCATCGAGCCGCATGACATCGACATGCTCGTGCAGCATATGGATGAATGGCACGAACAGGGCGCGGTTCAAGCCGTCCTTATAAAGCTCGTCCGGCGCGACGTTCGACGTTGCCACCAGAACGATGCCGCGGGCGAACAATTGCGCAAACAACCGCGCCAGGATCATGGCGTCGGCGATGTCGGTGACGTGAAACTCGTCGAAGCAGAGCAGCCAGGCTTCGTCGGCGAGCGCATCGGCGACGCGCCGGATCGGATCCTCGTCCTGATGCTCGCCGCGCTTCATGGCTTGGCGCACGGCGAACACTCTTTCATGCACGTCGAGCATAAATTCGTGGAAATGCGCGCGGCGCTTGCGCTCGACCGGTGAGGTCTCGAAGAAAAAGTCCATCAGCATGGTCTTGCCGCGGCCGACTTCGCCGTAGATGTAGAGTCCTTTGATCGGCGGGCGCGCACGCTGACGGCCGGCGAACAGCCAGCCGAGCGCCGAGGATTTTCGCGCCAGCCGGTGCTCGGCGATGTGCGCTTCGAGCCGCGCCATCCGCTCAAGCACGGCAAGCTGCGCCTCATCACTCTCGACGCGGCCTGCGGCGACAGCTGCGGCATAATGCGCTGTGACGGAATTCGTCATATCAATGGCTGTGAGACCGGCGGATGCGCGTTAATGCTTATGGTTGATGGCGCCACGCCTTATGCCGCTTCGCGGCGCGAACCGTGACGCCAATGATCAGGGAATCTACCAACATCGTGCGACCATCCTGCCAACTTTTTGCATGCCCGCTATTTGCTCGCCAAGCATTTGGTGATTTGCCGTCGCGAATTCGTCGTAAACGCCGCACGAGCCATGCGTATACGGAATATAGGCATGTTGCTCAATCCTCTGCCTTGCCAAATTTTTACGGCACCCGACATGATGCTCTCGATTGTGGGCGTTTCGAATTCGAGACGCCCGCTTGCTTTCTGGGGAGGAAGCGAGAAGGCGGGCCTCATCGGCGACCAAGGCCAGGAGGGCCAATTGCGCGAAGTTCTTCCCGAAGGCGGCGTCATCCGCAAATTGTGGATCGGCGAAGCTAACACATACCGCGACCACGTACTTCGGCTGGATGCCGAGAGCCGGCGCAACCGGTTCGGCGGCGCCGTGTCGGATGACTTCATCCGCGGCTACGCGGATTTGACGTCGAGCCTCGACACCGTCGTGCACGGATTTTTCATCGACGGCACGTTGCGGGGCGCCGCGGAGCTGCGGCCGCTCGGCCGGCACTTGCCGCATCAGGCCGAAGTTGCGTTCAGCATCGAAAGGGCGTGGCAGAGTCACGGCGTCGGATCGGCGCTGCTCCGCCGCACGCTGCTTGCGGCGCGCAATCGCGGCTATCGCCATCTGCACATGGCCTGCCTCGCCGGCAACCGGCGCATGCAGCAGTTGGCGCGCAAATTCGATGCCGAGCTCACTTTCGATTTCGAAAGCGTCATCGGCGAGGTCTCCTCGTCGCGCCCGACGCCGCTGTCGCTGATGCGCGAATTGATGTCGGACGGCCATGGCTTCGCCACCGCGATGCTCGAATTGCACTCGCGCATGCTGCGGGCTTGATCGAGCCGGCGGGACCGGATGCCGAACCGGCTTATAGCATGATGCCGGCTTCGCGGCCGTCGGCGCTTTGCCGGGTGAGCGGATAGATTTCCTCGGCAATATAGGGGCCGCCGCCAATGGACGCGCGCGAGGAAAACAGCACGAAGCGCGTGACCGGAAACGGAGCCGAGCGATAATGACCGCGCGCGGCGAGGTAATCGGCGACCTGATGACTCGAGCAATCGCGCAACCGCGCCAGCGTGACGTGCGGCGTATATTTGCGGCCTTCGGGTTCCAGCCCGAGCCGTTGCAGCAGCCGCTCGTGCTCGGCCTGCAGTTCCATGAGCGGCGCGACCGCCGCGGCTACGGCGACAACGGCGCGCGGCTTGCGGCCGCCGAAAGACGTCAGTCCGTCGAGGCGCAGCTCGAACGGCCGGCGGTGCACCCGGTCGAGCACGCCGGCAATCTCGCGCGCCAACGCATCGTCGATATCGCCGATAAAGCGCAAGGTCAGATGATAGTTTTCAGGATCGAGCCAACGTGCGCCGGGCAGGCCGCCGCGCATCATGCCGAGCGATTGGGCGATCGAGGGCGGGATTTCGAGACCGGTGAACAAGCGGGGCATGACAACCTCCCGGGCTCGCTGCGCGAATCACGACACCTTCAGAATGGGGTGATCGCGGCGCGCGCGCAACCCTTACGACGGGGTTTGCTTGCGGTTCTCTACCTCACCGACCAGTTCCCGCACCTTGGGCAGAATGCGCGCCACGATCGCCGCCACGCCGGCGGGGTTCGGATGCATGCCGTCCGCTTGCTCGAGAGCGAGGTTTCCGGCGACGCCATCGAGGAAAAACGGATAGAGCAACACGCCGTATTTTGCCGTGAGCTGCGGATAAATGCCCTCGAAAGCGGAAGCGTAGTCCGGCCCCAGATTCGGCGCCGCCCGCATGCCGCACAGCAAGACGGAAATGTGACGTTGCGTCAGACGCTGCAAAATCGAGTCGAGCGCGGCACGCGTCACGTGGGGCGCGATGCCGCGCAACATGTCGTTGGCGCCAAGCTCGACGATGACCGCGTCGGTTCCCTTGGGCACCGACCAGTCGAGCCGGGCAAGCCCGTCGGAGGCGGTGTCGCCGGAAACGCCGGCATCGGTCACCGTCGCGGCAATCCCAGCCTGGGCCAACGCCGCCTGCAGCGCCGGCACAAAACCGTCTTTGTCGGCAAGGCCGTAACCCGCGGTGAGCGAATCGCCGAGCGCGACGATATGAATTGGCGCCGCGGCGCTGGCGCGCATCCCTGTTGCGGCAAGAAGCGTCACGCTACAAACCGCCAGGATTGGCGCGATGATGCGTCGCCATCGGCGTGAGGTGGCGCGCGCGTGACCGCGTTTTTGGGCGGCATTTTGGCCACGAGCGAGGTTCGTTGCAGGCATGAACGACATTGTCCGGCATCCTATCGCGGCCGACACCATCGTGCTCGACGGCGTCAACCTGTCGCTCGGCCGCGGCGCCGGCCGCGTCCATATTTTGCGCGACATCGCCCTCAATATAGGCCGCGGCGAGGCGGTTGCTCTGCTCGGCCCATCGGGCTCCGGCAAGTCGACGCTCCTGATGGTGATGACCGGTCTGGAACGGCCCGATTCGGGCACGGTGAATGTCGCCGGCGAGGACCTGAGCCGGCTCGACGAAGATGCGCTGGCACGCTTTCGCGGCAGGACCATCGGCATCGTCTTTCAGGCCTTCCATCTGATACCGACCATGACGGCGCTGGAGAACGTCGCCGTGCCGCTCGAGCTCGCGCGGGTCGCCGATGCGCTGCCGCGCGCCGAGCGCGAATTGGCCGCGGTCGGCTTGGGCGCGCGGCAGCATCATTATCCGGCCGAGCTGTCCGGCGGCGAGCAGCAGCGCGTGGCACTCGCCCGCGCGCTCGCGCCCGATCCGGCCATCCTCGTCGCCGACGAGCCAACCGGCAATCTCGACGAAACCACCGGCGGCGACATCATCGAGCTGTTGTTCCGCGGCCACCGGGAGCGCGGCACGACGCTCGTCATGGTGACCCACGACAGCGAGCTCGCGGCCCGTTGCGATCGCGTGCTGCATCTGCATTCCGGCAAGATCGTCAGCCGCACGGCCGCGGCGGCGGCGGCGGCGCCAAACACGGCGCCATACACAGCGACATGAAAACAGCCATGACCCAGACAGCGCGCGTGCCGCTTTGGCTCAAGCTCATCTATACCGCGTTCATGGCGGTGCTGATTCCGGTCTATTGGCACTATCTACGGGCCGACCAATTTCCTCTACTTCTGCGACATCACGCTGATGCTGCTCTTGATCGCGATCTGGACGGAAAGCGCGCTTTTGGTTTCGATGGGCTGCGTCGGCATTCTGGTGCCCCAGGCGTTTTGGGTCTTCGACTTTCTGGTCAACCTGGCCGGTCATTCGCTCACCGGCATGACCGACTACATGTTCGACGCGACCCATTCGCTGTTCTTGCGGCTGTTGTCGCTGTTCCATGGCTGGTTGCCGTTTCTGCTCGTCTATCTGGTGTGGAAGCTCGGCTATGACCGGCGGGCTTTGCCGGCGTGGACCGGATTGTTCGCACTCGACATGCTGATCTGCTTCTTTCTGATGCCGCCGCCGACGCCGCATCCGGGCCTTACGCCGGTCAATATCAATTACGTCTTCGGCCTGCGCGACACCGCCGCGCAAACGCTTGCTGCCGCCCGATATCTGGTTCGCCGGCTTATTGCTCGGCCTCCCGCTCTTCGTCTTCGCGCCGACACACTTTCTCTTGGCCGCATCATGCCCGCCGCGCCGGTTGGCGGGCGCGAACAGGCGTTTTGATGCTGGCGCCCGGTCCACAAGCAAGCCGGTTTTATCGCTGGCGCTTTGCGCTTGCGCTTCATTTGGCGCGATTTGCGCGGCGGCTTGCGCGGCTTCGGCGTCTTCATCGGCTGCATCGCGCTCGGCGTGATGGCGATTGCCGGCGTCGGCTCGGTGGCGGCAAGCCTTAACGACGGCATCGCCGGCGCCGGCCGCGATCATCCTCGGCGGCGATCTCGCCGTGACGCTCATTCAACGGCAGGCCAGCGACGCCGAGCGCGCATTCCTCGACGCCCACGGCCGGTTTCCGTCGTCGCCACGCTGCGGGCGATGGCGCGCACCGCCGACGGCCGCTCGACCCTGGTCGAGCTCAAGGCGGTCGATCGCCATTATCCCCTCTTCGGCGCGGCGGTGACCGATCCGCCCGTGCCGCTCGATACGCTGGCTCGCGCAAAAGGCATGGCGTCTTTGGCGCGGCGGTCGATCCAGCGCTGTTGACGCGGCTCGATCTGAAAACCGGCGGTCGCATCGTCATCGGCGGCGCGACAATCGAATTGCGCGCCGCACTGACCAACGAGCCGGACAAGCTCTCAAGCGGCATCGGCTTCGGTCCCCGCGTCTTGATCAGCGAGGCCGCGCTGCAAGCGACCGGACTGGTGCAGCCGGGCAGCCTCATCCGCTGGCAATACCGGCTGCGCCTGCCGCAAGGCGATTCCAGCGACGCCGCGGTGGCGCGCCTCGAGGAGCGGGTAAAGGCGCAATTCCCGCAGGCCGGCTGGGAAATCCGCACGCGCAGCAACGCTTCGCCGGCGCTCGAGCGCAGCATCGACCGCTTCAGCCAATTTCTCACGTTGGTCGGCCTGACCACGCTGTTGGTCGGCGGCGTCGGCGTCGCCAATGCCGTGGCGAGCTACCTCGCCCGCAAGCGCGACGCCATCGCCACCATGAAGGCGCTTGGTCTGACCGGTGGCGGCGTCTTCGCTGTCTATTGCGGCGAGATCCTGTTGGTGGCGTTCCTCGCCGCGGTGATCGGCGCCGCGGCTCGGCGCCGCACTGCCCTATGTCCTCGTCCACGCTTTCGGCGCGATCATTCCGCTGCCGATCGCAGCCGGCGCTCCATCCTCATGTCCTGGGATTGGCTGTCGGTTACGGTCTCTTCACGGCGCTGGCCTTCGCACTGTGGCCGCTCGGTCGTGCCCGCGAGATACCGGTGGCGATGCTGTTTCGCGACCAGGTCGCGGGCGAGCGGCGCTTCCCGCGGATGCGCTACATCGTCGTCACCACGGCGATCGTCGCGCTGCTTGCCGCGCTTTCGATCGTGACGACCTATGACCGGCGCGTCGCCCTGTTCTTTATCGTCGCCGCCGCAACTGTATTTTTAGCCTTGCGACTAATGGCGCTCGCGGCCATGGCGCTGGCGCGGCGTCTGCCGCGCCAGCGTTCGACGGTTCTACGCTTGGCCATCGCCAATATTCATCGTCCGGGCGCGCTGACGCCGAGCGTCATGTTGTCGCTCGGTCTGGGCTTGGCATTGCTGGTGACCCTGGTCGAGATCGACGGCAATTTGCATCGCGAATTAGCCGAGGCGCTGCCCGACAAGGCGCCCTCGTTCTTCTTCCTCGATATCCCGGTAGCGGACACGGCCCGCTTCGATGCCTTCCTCCGCCAGGAAGCGCCGGGTTCGACGCTTGACCGTGTGCCGATGCTGCGCGGGCGCATTGTCGCCGCCAACGGCGTTCCTGCGGAGCGGCTCAAGCCGGCCGCAGGATCGCGCTGGGTTCTGCGCGGCGACCGCGGCATCACTTATGCGGCCGCCGTCCCAGCCGGTTCACGCATCGTCGCCGGGCAGTGGTGGAGCGCCGGCTATTCCGGCCCACCGCTGGTTTCGCTCGAGAGCCGCACGGCGCAGAATTTGAATCTCAAGATCGGCGATACGGTCACGGTCAACGTGCTGGGCCGCGATATCACCGCGCGGATCGCCAACCTCCGCGCCGTCGATTGGGAGAGCCTCGGTATCAATTTCGTCCTGGTTTATTCACCCGGCTCCTTCGCCGGCGCACCGTATAGCGACATCGCCACATTGACCTTTGCCGACGGCGGCTCCGCGGCCGAAGACGCGGCCCTCATCAAGGGACTTGCCCAAGCGTTTCCGACGGTGACGGCGCTGCGCATCAAGGACGCGCTCAATGCCGTGGCGGGCTTGGTCGGCAAGCTCATCCTGGCAGTGCGGGGCGCGAGCCTGATTACCCTTGCCGCCGCGGCGCTCGTCCTCGGCGGCGCCTTGGCGGCAAGCCAGCAATTCCGCGTTTACGATGCCGTGGTGCTCAAGACGCTCGGCGCCACGCGCGCGCGGCTGATGGCCGCTTACGCGCTGGAATATCTGTTGATCGGTCTTGTCACCGTCGTGTTCGCGGTCGGCGCCGGCGCATTGGCCGCCGATCTCGTGGTGACGCGGCTGATGGAATTCCATTTTGTCTTCATTCCGGGCGAGGCGGCCGCCACCGCCATCCTGGCGCTTTTTGTCACGGTCGGCATCGGACTGGCCGGCACCGTGGCGGCGCTTGGCCGCAAACCCGCAGACGTGCTGCGGAATCTGTGAAGTTGGCGGCGTCAAGGCGCCATTAAGTACCATGAACAGTTGGTAACACTCTGAGAAATATGGCGTCACACCATCTGGCGCGGGCCGGCCTTTGGCATTAGATTTGCCGCAAGTGGCAGCCGACTTCCGCCGGCCGCCAAACCCGGCAGGGCCGGGACAACCCAGGGGTAATTTCCATGTCCGACTTTGATCGGAATTACGCGGCCGCGAAGCCCGGCTATCGCACCGACCAAGTGACGATCGATGCGGGCCTGCGCGCATACATGATCCGCGTCTATAACTACATGACCGGCGGCGTGGCGCTGACCGGCGTCGTGGCGTGGCTCACTTACCAGGCGGCTGGCGGCGACGCCATTCAAGTCGTCGGTGGGCGGATCGCCGGATTGACCTCATTTGGGCAAGCCGTGTTCCAGGGCCCCCTGATGTGGGTACTGGTGCTGGCGCCGCTCGGCATGGTCTTCTTCATGAGCTACCGCATCAACCGGATTTCGGCGTCCTCGGCCTTGGCGATGTTCTTTGTCTATGCCGGCTTGCTTGGCCTGTCGCTGGCGTCGATCTTTCTGATGTACACAGGAATGTCGATCACCCGGGTGTTCTTCATCTCGGCGGCCACCTTCGGCGCGATGAGCCTGTACGGCTACACCACGCAGCGCGATCTCACCGGCCTCGGCTCGTTCATGTTCATGGGTCTGATCGGCATCGTCATCGCCATGCTGGTGAACATGTTCTTGCGCTCGAGCGGGCTCGATTGGGCGATCTCGGTCATCGGCGTTCTGATCTTCGTCGGCCTCACCGCCTACGACACGCAATCGATCAAGGAAATGTACTCCCCGATGGACGACGGCACCGTCGCCGGCCGCAAGGCGGTGATGGGCGCGCTTCGGCTCTATCTCGACTTCATCAACCTGTTCCTGATGCTGCTGCGGCTGTTCGGCGACCGCCGCTAAAGCAAGTTCCGCAAAAGTGGAAACCGGTTTTGCGAAAAGGATTTGCTAAAGCAAAATAGCTTTCCACGGTAACGCAAGCCAAAGCGCCTCGGGGCCCAAACCCGGGGCGTTTTGTTTTCTCGTCATGACCGGGCTTGTCCCGGCCACCCGCGTCTTGCTTACATGAAGGACGTAGATGCAATGACGTGGATGCTTGGCATAACGCCGGGCATGGCGATTGAAGGTTGCGATGCCGAGTGTCCTCCGACCTGCCGTGCCCGGTGATAGTCCCGCCATTACCCGCATCTATGCCGATGCCGTCCTGCACGGCACGGCGACCTTCGAAATCGATCCGCCGGACGAAGCGGAAATGACGCGCCGCATGGTGGCGTTATTGGCCGGCAATTACCCCTATCTGGTGGCCGAGATCGACGCCGCCGTGGTCGGCTATGCCTATTGCGGGCCGTACCGTGCGCGGCCGGCCTATCGATGGTGCGTGGAAAATTCGATCTATATCGATCCGCAATTCCACCGCCGCGGCATCGGCGTGGATTTGATGACACGGCTGATCGAGGAGACGGCAGCGCGCGGCTTTCGCCAGATGATCGCTGTGATCGGCGATTCGGCGCAGACCGCCTCGATAGCGCTGCACAAGGCCGCGGGGTTCGAGTTTGTCGGTACCCTGCGCGCGGTCGGCTATAAGCACGCCCAATGGCTCGATACGCCGCTGATGCAGCTCGCGCTGGGTGACGGCGACGCCTCGCCGCCATGACCGCCTGTTAGCCGGCCACCACCCGTAACGAGCGATCGAGGACGCCGAGCACGCGATCAAGCTCAGGACCGCGCCGGACGATATGGCCGGTCGCCGAAATCACACTATAGGCACCCTGGCGGCGGCCCAATTTGGGGTTCTTTTCAATGCGGTAGATCGGGACTTCCGAAGCCCGGCGAAACACCGAAAACACCGCGCGGTCTTTGAGAAAATCGATCGCGTAATCGCGCCATTCGCCATCGGCGACCTTGCGGCCGTAGAGCCTGAGAATACGGTCAAGCTCGCGCCGGCTAAATCTGACTTCGGTTGCGGGGGCGGGCGGACGAGACTCGCCCCCGCGCCACGCGCTTGGATCGGTTTCGCCGAAATCCATCGGCGCCTCCTTAAGCTTTCATCGCCCTTGTCATCCGCGCTTCATGATCGCGCCAGAACGGACGACGGGCAAGGGGTTTGCGGCCTGGCGATCCGCTGCGGGACCATCGGAGCAATACCAGCGGCGGCAGGCGCGGTTTCCGACATCACGCGTTCGTTAAGCGGATCATAATACGGCCCTATTTCGGACAACCACACGCCAAGCTGGGTTGCAAAATATCACTTGTTGCCTCAAGGCCCGATTCGGATCGTGTTCCGGATTCCTCAGCCCCCCAGCCCCCCGGGGTGCGAACGGATCGGGCCGGAGGGCAACAGAATGCACTGTATGGTTCATTCCCCAATACCCTCGGCCGGCGCGTTGCCGGCCTTTTTTGTCGGCGAATGTTTTTGTTGGCGAAGAAACAGGCGACGAAACTGCGATTTCGCTCTACCGGAGCGGCGTGTAAGCCGCGCCGAGGATAATGCCGGGTTTGTCGCGCGACCCCTCCTGCACCAACACCGCCGCCGCATCCGCGCCGCCGGTCTTGAGTTCCGTCAGCGGCACGTTCCATGAGGCGGCCGCACCGGTCCATTCACCGAGCTTGAGCCAGCCGCGCACCACGTGGTGATAGGTGAGAGTACGGCCGCGGTTCTCGCCACGGCCGATCGCGACGGCGATGGCCTTTGCCACCGGGCACAGCCAGACTTCGCCGGTGTTATGCGCGCTTTCAGCCGACTCCACTTTGACGTTGAGACCCTTGTCATCGAGCGTCAGCGCTACCGGCACCGACATGACGCCCGATCTTTGGTCGGTCAGCGCGATGGTGTGCTCGATGGCCGCCCTATCGCTGCCAAGCACGTGCATCGCCCCATTGACGACGATCTGCGGCGTATAGACCTGGCGATCGCCGCGCACCCGCGCGTAAGCGCGCTGCAGCGCCGAATGCGCCGGGCTGGCCAGGGTGTCTTTCCAGCCCAGATAATCCCAGTAATCGATCGGCAGGCTCAGCGCGATCACCGACGGATCGGCCGTCAATTCGCCAAGCAGCTTGTCGGCGGCGGGACAGGACGAGCAGCCTTGACTGGTGAACAGTTCAAGCAGCGCCCGCGGCTCGGCGGCGCGCGTCGCCACCGGAAAGAATGCCGCGACCAGAAAGCCTGCGATCAGCGATGCCGACGAAATCCGTCGTAAAAAGATTCGGCGGCGACGCAGCATTCGAAAACCTCCGGTCCCGCAACGGCAATTTGCCGCTTGGTGACCATTTCATGACGCCGGCGTTCTTAGCGCCGGCGCCAGTCACCCGCTACTCAATTCACGGTGAGGGTGTTTCGCGCGCCCGCCCCGCCGCGGGGGTCACGCCGCGAGGTGCCGCAACACATACTGCAGAATGCCGCCGTTACGGTAATAATCGAGTTCGTCGGCGGTATCGATGCGGCAGATCAGCGGCACCCGCTTGAGGCCGCCGTCGGACGCAATGATCTCGGCCATCAAACGCTGGTGCGGCTTGAGATCGCCATGCAGACCGCGGATGGTGACCTGCTCGTCGCCCTTCAAGCCGAGGGTCTGCCACGACGTGCCTTCCTCGAACACCAGAGGCACCACGCCCATGCCGACGAGGTTGGAGCGATGGATGCGCTCGAAGCTCTGCGCGACGACAGCGCGCAGGCCGAGCAACACGGAGCCCTTGGCCGCCCAATCGCGCGACGAGCCGGTGCCATATTCCTTGCCGGCGAACAGGACCAGCGGCACGTTCTCGGATTTGTAACGCATGGCTGCGTCATAAATCGTCATGCGCTGCTTGGAGGGATAGTGAATGGTGTAGCCGCCTTCGACGCCCGGCACCATCTGGTTCTTGATGCGGACATTGGCAAAAGTGCCGCGCATCATCACCTGATGATTGCCGCGCCGCGTTCCGTATTGGTTGAAATCCCGCGGCCGGACCTGGTGATCGCGCAGATACTCGCCTGCCGGGCTCTCCTCTTTGATCGAGCCCGCGGGCGAGATGTGGTCGGTGGTTATTGAATCGAGGAACAGTCCAAGCACACGCGCGTCGACGATATCCTCGATCGGCCGGCTGCGCTTCGGCATGTCTTCAAAATACGGCGGATTCTGCACGTAAGTGGAACGGTCGTCCCACTTGAATGTCAGGCCGCCGGCAACGCTGATCTTGCGCCAGTTGGCGTCGCCCTTGAATACGTCGCCGTATTTCTTGGCGAACATCTGCCGGTTGATGTTCTTGCGAATGACGTCGGTGATCTCGCGGTTCGACGGCCAAATGTCGCGCAGGTAGACCTTGCGGCCTTTCTGATCGGTGCCGAGCGGCTGCTTGGCGACGTCGATCTGCATCGAGCCGGCAATCGCGTAGGCCACCACCAGCGGCGGCGAGGCCAGATAGTTGGCGCGCACGTCGGCGTTGACGCGGCCTTCGAAGTTGCGGTTGCCGGACAGCACCGCAGCCGCGACCAGATCGTTCTTGTTGACCGCCTCGGAAATCTCCTCCGGCAGCGGGCCGGAATTGCCGATGCAGGTGGTGCAGCCGAAACCGACCAGATTGAAGCCGAGCGCGTCGAGATCCTTTTGTAAGCCGGATTTCGCCAGATATTCGGCGACGACCTGCGAACCGGGCGCCAGCGAGGTCTTCACCCACGGTTTGACGGTGAGCCCCTTGGCCGCCGCCTTGCGGGCCAACAGCCCGGCCGCGACCATCACGCTCGGATTGGAGGTGTTGGTGCAGGAGGTGATCGCCGCGATCACCACGTCGCCGTGACCGAGCGTATGCTTGCGGCCTTCCACCGGCACGCGCTTGTCGAGCTCGGCGGCTTTGTTGAATTCCTTGTCCATCGACCAGGCAAAGCCGTTCTTGACCTCTTTGAGCGCGATGCGGTCCTGCGGCCGCTTCGGCCCGGCCATCGACGGCTCGATCGAGCCCAATTCGAGCTTGAGCACGTCGGTGAACATCGGATCCGGCGTGTTCTTGGTGCGGTACATGCCCTGCGCCTTGGCATAGGCGACGACCAGAGCGATGCGCTCGGCGGAACGGCCGGTATCGCGCAGATAACCGATGGTATCGTCGTCGATCGGGAAGAAGCCGCAGGTCGCGCCGTATTCCGGCGACATGTTGCCGAGGGTGGCGCGATCGGCAATCGACAGATTGGCGAGGCCGGGACCGAAATATTCGACGAACTTGCCGACCACGCCGCGCTTGCGCAGCATCTGCGTCACGGTGAGCACCAGGTCGGTCGCCGTCATGCCTTCCTTGAGCTTGCCGTTGAGCCGCACGCCGATCACTTCGGGCAGCAGCATCGAATACGGCTGGCCGAGCATGGCGGCTTCCGCTTCGATGCCGCCGACGCCCCAGCCAAGCACCGACAGTCCGTTGACCATCGTGGTGTGCGAATCGGTGCCGACCAGCGTGTCCGGATAGGCAAGCTCGGTGGCGACGGTCTTCTTGTCCGGAAACTGGATCTTGGTCTTGGACGTCCACACCGTCTGCGACAGATATTCAAGATTGACCTGATGGCAGATGCCGGTGCCGGGCGGCACGACGCGGAAGTCTTCGAACGAGCGCTGCGCCCACTTCAGGAAGCGGTAGCGCTCCTGGTTCTGCTTGTATTCGTCCTCGACGTTCTGCTTGAACGCCAGCGCGTTGCCGAAATGATTGACCGCGACGGAATGATCGATAACGAGATCGACCGGAACCAGCGGATTGATCTTCTTCGCGTCGCCGCCGAGATGCTGCATGGCGTCGCGCATGGCGGCGAGATCGACCACCGCCGGCACGCCGGTGAAATCCTGCATCAGCACCCGCGCCGGCCGGAATGCGATCTCGCGCTCCGAGGTCTTGTGTTTCAGCCACTGTGCGACGGCCTGGATGTCCTCTTTGGAAACCGAGTGGCCGTCCTCGTTGCGCAGCAGATTTTCCAGCAGCACTTTCAGCGAAAAAGGCAGCCGGGAAATGCCTTTCAGGCCGTTTTTCTCGGCCGCCGGGAGGCTGTAATAGGCGTAGGTTTTAGAGCCGACCTTGAGAGGCCGCAGACACTTGAAGCTATCGAGCGATTCCATGACTTTTTTCCTATGCCGCCGGCGGGGGGCCGGGGTAAATCGGAGGCAATGGATTGCCGAAACGGGCTCCGATGGAGCAGGGGCACCCGGACACCGTGGCGTCACCGGCACGCCACAGTCCGGCTTGCGGCTTATAGGGTCTTTTCGGCGGTTGTGCCAGTTCGGCAAGGAATGGTCGGCTAACATGGCGTGCATGACCAGAGGGACCGTCACATCGCCTCAAAAATCGCGGCGGGATCGTTGCTGATGCGTCTCACCGCCGTCGACCTGGTGTGTCACCGCGGCGGACGCGAGGTCTTTGCCGGCGTCAGCTTTGCGGTCGGCGGCGGCGAGGCCTTGATCATCAGCGGCCGCAATGGCGCGGGAAAATCGTCGCTCTTGCGGATGCTGGTCGGCCTTGTCCGCGTGGCAGCGGGCCGGCTCGCGCTCGAGGGCGGCGATCCCGAACTCTCGATCGCCGAACAGGCCCATTATCTCGGCCATCAGGATGCACTGAAAGGCTCACTGTCGGTGGCCGAGAATTTGCGCTTTTGGGCCGGCTTTTTCGGTGGAACGGCAGACGTCGCCGCGCCGCTCGATGCGGTCGGCCTCGGCGGCCTCGCCGGGCTGCCGGCCGCCACCCTGTCCGCCGGCCAGCGCCGGCGGCTGTCCATCGCCCGGCTCATCGCCGCGCCGCGGCCGATCTGGCTCCTCGATGAGCCGACCAGCACGCTTGATGCGGCGGCGCAGGACCGCCTGGCCGAATTGATGGGGGCGCACCTGGCCGGAGGCGGGCTCATTCTCGCCGCCAGCCATGGACCGACGGGGCTTCCCGGCGCGCAAGAGCTGCGGCTCGACCCGGCCATCCCCTCCCCGCTTAGCGGCCTGTCAGCCGACGGTGGCGGAGAGGCGCAATGAACCCGCTCGCAGCGCTTTTGGTGCGCGAGATGCGTGTCGCGGTACGTGTCGGGGGCGGCGCGCTCATCGGCGTGCTGTTTTTTCTGGTCGTCGTCACGCTGACGCCGTTTGCCATCGGCCCGGACCTTGTGCTGCTAAAGCGCATCGGACCGGCCATTCTTTGGCTCGCCGCCCTGCTCGCCAGCCTGTTGGCGCTCGATCGGCTGTTTGCCGGCGATCACGACGACGGTTCGCTCGATCTGATCCTGATGGGGCGTGCCCCGCTCGAGCTCGTGGTCGCGGTGAAGGGCTTGGCGCATTGGCTCACCACCGGCTTGCCGCTGGTGATTTGCGCGCCGCTGATCGGTGTTCTGCTCAACCTCGATCCGCCGGCCGAAGCGGCGCTGATGCTGACGCTCCTGGTCGGCACTCCGGCGCTGACCTTCATCGGCTTGATCGGCGCCGCCATCGCTGTGACTTTGCGCCGCGGCGGATTGCTGCTGGCCGTCATCGTGCTGCCGTTGACGGTTCCGATCCTGATCTTCGGCGTCGCCGCCGCCAACGCGGCGATCGTCGGAGCCGGCGCCGTTCGGTACGCCTTTTACGGTCCTTTGCGCGCTGACGCTGGCGAGCCTGGTGGTCGGACCTTTCGCCGCCGCCGCGGCGTTGCGGCAAGAAATGGAATAAACCGGCGGAGGCAAGATGAAATGGCAACCTTGCTCGTGTAAAAGTGGTGCTTGGTGCGACCGCGCCGCATTGTGCCCGCACGGGCACTAGGAACCGGATTGCCTGGAAAACTGCCGATGGCCCTCATCGATCTCGCCAATCCGTCGCGGTTTCTCAAGCTCGCCGACACTGCCATTCCCTGGCTCGCGCGGCGTGACCGTGCTGGTCGGCGCGTTCGCCCTGCAGCAGGCGATGGCCGCGCCGGACGACTATCAGCAGGGCGCCACGGTCAAGATCATGTATCTGCACGTACCGTCGGCCTGGCTCGGCATGCTGTGCTGGGGGCTGATGACCGTCGCCGCGCTCGGCACCCTGGTGTGGCGCCATCCGCTCGCCGACGTCACCGCCAAGGCGGCGGCGCCGATCGGCGCCGCCTTCACCCTGCTCTGTCTGGTCACCGGCTCGCTGTGGGGACGGCCCGAATGGGGCACCTATTGGGTCTGGGACGCGCGGCTGACGTCGGAGCTGATTTTGTTTCTGCTTTATCTCGCCGTCATCGCCCTGTGGCGCACGGTCGACGATCCATCGCGCGCGGCGCGCGCGGTTGCCGTCCTCACGCTGGTCGGCGCCATCGATCTGCCGATCATCAAATTCTCGGTCGACTGGTGGAACACGCTGCACCAGGGCGCGTCGGTGTTCCGCGTCGGCGGCTCGACCATCTATCCGACGATCCTGATGCCGCTGTTCTGTCATGACCGGCGCCTTCACCTTGCTGTTCGTCACGCTTCTGTTCGCGGCGATGCGCAACGAAATTCTGCGCCGCCGCGTGCGCACGCTGCAGCTGCATGCAGGCGAGCGCCGCGAGCTGATCGATGGCGACCACAGCGCATATCGATTTCATCGCCGCCGCCTATGCCGCCGCGGCGATCGTCATCGGCGCCTTGATCGCCTGGGTGGCGCTCGATTATCGCGCTAGAGCGGCGTAAGATCGCCGAGATGGAAAAGCAAGGCTTCACCCGCCGCTCGGCCTCCGACCGGCCGCTGCGGCCGCCGAGCCCGAAGACAACAAGCGAAGGAAGAGGCATGAGCGTCGCCGAGCCGGAAAACCGCACCGTGCGCTGGCGCCGCGTTGTGGTGCTGGTGCCGCTCGCTCTCTTTCTCGGGCTCGCGGTGCTGTTTCTGATCCGGCTCAATGCCGGCGATCCGTCGCTCGTCCCGTCGGCGCTGATCGGTCATCCGGCGCCGCAGACGACGCTGCCGCCGATCGCCGGCCTCGAGCGCGACGGCACGCCGCGTTCCGGGCATCGAACCCGCCGATTTCAAAGGCGCCGTGACGGTGGTGAACGTGTGGGCGTCATGGTGCGTGCCGTGCCACGACGAGGCGCCGCTGCTGGTGCAACTGGCGCAAGGACACCCGCTTCCGCCTGGTCGGCATCAATTACAAGGACGAGCCCGACAATGCGCGGCGCTTTCTCGGCCGTTACGGCAATCCGTTCGCCGCCGCCGGCGCCGACCGAACGGCCGCGCCGCGATCGAATGGGGCGTCTATGGCGTGCCGGAGACTTTCGTCGATCGGCCGCGACGGCCGCATCGCCTACAAGCTCGTCGGTCCGATCACGCCGGACAATTTCGAGACGCTGCTCAAGCCGCAGATCGAGAAGGCGCTGGCGGCGAAGTCGTAGTCGTCGATCGCGCATCCGCCGGCTCGACCGCGTATTTCTTCAACAGCGGCACCTGCAGCGCGCCGAACAAAAGCGTCAGCGGCATCACGCCGAACACTTTGAAATCGACCCAGACATTGGTCGAGGTGTTGCGCCAGACGATCTCGTTGAGCACCGCGAGCACGAAGAAGAACAGCGCCCAGCGCAGCGTCAGCTTGCGCCAGCCTTCGTCGGTCAGGTGGAACAGCGAATCGAACACGATGCCGAGCAGCGGCTTGTTGAAGAAAAGACCGCCGAGCAGCACAGCGCCGAACAGCGCATAGATGATGGTCGGCTTGACCTTGATGAAGGTCGCATCGTGCAGGATCAGCGTCAGGCCGCCGAACACGACGACGATGATCGCGGTGACCACCGGCATGATCGGCAGATGGCGTGTCAGCGCATAGGAGACCGCCAGCGCCGCCAGCACCGCGACCATGAAGGTCGCCGTGGCGACAAAAATGCCGTAGCGCGAATTGGCGAAGAAGAACAGCGCCAGCGGCCCGAGATCGAGCGCGAGCTTGAGAAGCGGATTGAGCTGCGGCTTGGTTGTCTGTCGTGCATGGTAGGCTATTCAGATTGCGCTATTCATCCAAACCGGCAATGGCGCGGGCGAAATCGCGCGCCGAAAACGGCGCCAGATCGTCGATGCCTTCGCCGACGCCGATGAAATGCACCGGCAGTGCGAATTTCGCCGCGATGGCCACCAGAATGCCGCCGCGCGCGGTGCCGTCGAGCTTGGTCATGACCAGACCGGTGACGCCGACGATCTTGCCGAAAATCTCGACCTGCGACAGCGCGTTCTGGCCGACGGTGGCGTCGAGCACCAGCAGCACCGCATGCGGCGCGCTGGCGTCGACCTTTTTGATGACGCGCACGATCTTTTCCAGTTCGCCCATCAGCTCGGTGCGGTTCTGCAGGCGGCCGGCGGTGTCGATGAGAAGCACATCGGTGCCGCGCTGCTTTCGCCGCGGTGACCGCGTCGAAGGCGAGACCGGCGGCATCGGCGCCCGGCTCGCGGGCGATGAAATCGGCGCCGGTGCGCGTCCGCCCAGATCTTGAGCTGCTCGATCGCCGCGGCGCGGAACGTGTCGCCGGCCGCCAGCATCACGCGAGCGGCCTTCGGCGCGGAATTTCGCCGCAAGCTTGCCGATGGTCGTGGTCTTGCCGGAGCCGTTGACGCCGGCGACCAGGATGACGAACGGCTTTTTCGCCGCGTCGATGACGAGCGGCTGCGCGACACCGGCGAGCGCTTTCTCGACCTCGGCGGCGACCACCGCCTTGACCTCGTCCGGCGTGATCGCGGCGTTCTGACGGCCTTCTGCTCAAGCGCGTCGACGATGCGGTCCGGCGGTGCCGATGCCGAGATCGGCGCGGATCAAGCGCGTCGTGGATTTCCTCGAGCGTCGCCTCGTCGAGCATGCGCTTGGTGACGAGATCGGAGATGGCGCCGAGCGCGACGAGGACTGCGCTTCAGCCCGCCGGAGAGCCGCCGCCACCAGCTTTCGCGCTTCTCGCCGGTTTCGACGGTGCTGTCCGGTGGATTGTCTTGGGAAGTGTCTTGCATGCGGCGCCCGTGATAGCGGTTTCGCCGAGGTAGGCAACATGACCCCGGAAGAGATGGTGTCGCGGCTGCTCTATCGCGACGGGCTGATGCTGGTGATCGACAAGCCGGCCGGCATGGCCGTGCATCGCGGCCGCCGAACAGCAAGGACAGGAACCGCGAGTCGTCGAGGACCATTTCGACGCACTGCGCTTCGGACTGCCGCGGCCGCCGGCGCTGGCGCACCGGCTCGACCGCGACACCTCCGGCTGCCTGGTGCTCGGCCGGCATCGCAAGGCGCTGGCGGAGCTCGGCAAGCTGTTTCGCAACGGCGCCGTCGGCAAGACCTATTGGGCCGTGGTCGAAGGCGGGCCGGACGCCGAAGAAGGCACGATCGAACTGCCGCTCGGCCGGCTCGACGACACCCGCGGCTGGTGGATGAAGCACGATCCGGCGGGCCAGCCGGCGCATGACCAAATGGAAGGTGATGGGACGAACGTCCGGCTATTCGGCCGGCAATTTGACAGCCGGAAGTTTGACAGGTGGCAATTTGACCTGGCTCGCACTCGAGCCGTTGACCGGGCGGACGCATCAGCTTCGCGTCCATTGCGCCGAAACGGGCTGGCCGATTCTGGGCGACGGCATCTACGGCCACGCGCCACGCCACGGCGGTCCGCCGCTGCATCTGCATGCCCGCGAAGTCGCCGTGCCGCTTTACAAGAACCGTGCTGCCGATCCGCGTCACCGCGCCGGTGCCGGCGCACATGCGCGAACTGCTGCTGGCGTGCGGCTGGGACGGCGTGGAGAAAGATATCTCCACGGCGAGCGAAGGTCAGGAACACCCGGCATTGCCAGCAATGCCGGATCAGTCAACGACGGATCAGTAGATCGTCTCTTTGATGCGCTGCCGGCGCCAGGCGATCGTGCTCCGCGCCGCCCATCTTGCCGTCGGTCAATTCGGCGAGGATCGAGCCGGGCGTCGGCAAGCTCTTGCGATCGACGATGCTTGCCGGATCCCACAGTTTCGAGCGGATGATCGCTTTGGTGCACTGGAAATAGGCTTTCTCCACCGTGACCACCAGCACGCATTTCGGCGCCTTGCCGTTGACGACGAAGCTCTCGGTCAATTTCGGATCGGTGGAAATCCTGGCGCGGCCGTTGATGCGCATGGTCTCGCCGACGCCGGGGATGAGAAACAACAGCGACATGCGCGGGTCGCGCACCAGATTGCGCATGCTGTCGATGCGATTGTTGCCGCGGCGGTCCGGAATGATGAGCGTGTGCTCGTCGACCACGCGCACGAAACCCGGCGCATCGCCGCGCGGCGAGCAGTCGAGGCCTTCCGGGCCGCAGGTCGCCAGCACCACGAACGGCGCGGCTTCGATCAGCTTGCGGTATTGCGGCGTGATGCGATCGGTTTCCTTGAAGACGGCCGGGCCGTAAGGCGGCTCCGTATATAGAGCCTTCGAGCTGCTCGGTGGTCGCGATGGTGAAGTCCCGGTCGCTGTCGTCGATCTTTCCGCCCATAGTGCCGTCTCCGCTCTGCGGCGATGTTAGCTCAAGCCGCCAGCAATTGTCTGCCGTCGTGTCCGGCGATCCGCAGATCGATCAGGCGGCCGGCCGCGCTCGGCCGCGCCAGCGCGACCTTGGTGAAATGCTCGGTACGGCCGGTGCCGCCGTCCTCCACCAGAACGCGGCGGACCGCGCCAACCTCGCCGTCGAGATGCCGGGCGAGCGCCGACGCGCCGCACTCGCGCAGCCGCCGCGCGCGCTCCTTGATTGCGCGGTGAGGAAGCTGCGGCATGCGCGCAGCCGGCGTGCCGGGCCGCGGCGAGAACGGAAACACATGCAAGTGCGTCAGCCCGCAATCGTCGACGAGATCGAGCGTGCTTTCGAACATGTCCTCGGTCTCGGTCGGGAAGCCGGCGATCAGATCGGCGCCGAACACCATGTCCGGGCGCAGCCGGCGCATTTGCGCGCAGAAGGCGATGGCGTCGGCCCGCGAATGCCGGCGCTTCATGCGCTTGAGAATGAGATCGTCGCCGGATTGCAGCGACAAATGCAGATGCGGCATCAGCCGCGTATCGTCCGCCACGGCGTCGAGGAGGTCGCGGTCGGCCTCCACCGAATCGATCGACGACAGCCGCAGCCGCTTGAGTTCCGGCACATGCTTGAGAATTTGCTTTACCAACGCGCCGAGCCTCGGCGCGCCCGGCAGGTCGGCGCCGTAACTCGTGATGTCGACGCCAGTGAGCACGATTTCGCAGTAGTCTTTGGCGACAAGCCGGCGCACGTCGTCGACCACGGCCCCCATCGGCACCGAGCGCGAATTTCCGCGGCCGAACGGAATGATGCAGAACGTGCAGCGGTGGTCGCAGCCATTCTGCACTTGGACGAAAGCGCGTGTGCGGCCGGCGAAAGCCTCGACCAGATGCGGCGCGGTTTCCCTGACCGCCATGATATCGTTGACGAAGGCCTTGGTTGTCTCTTCCGGCGTCTCACCGCCGCCGAAAGCCGCGCACGCTTGCCTCCAGCCGGCGGCCGAAAGCTTTTCCGTATTCCCAAGCACGCCATCGACTTCGGGCATGGCGATAAAGCTGTGCGGCTCGGTCTGCGCCGCGCAGCCGGTGACGACGATCTTGCACTGCGGACGCTCGCGGCGTAGCGCCCGGATCGTCTGCCGCGCCTGGCGCACGGCTTCCGCCGTCACCGCGCAGGTATTGACCACGACGGTATCGGCAAAGCCCGCCTGCTCGGCCTCGCGGCGGATCACTTCTGATTCGGCGGCGTTGAGCCGGCAGCCGAAAGTGACAACGTCGACGCCCATCACGCCGCTCCGGCGGCGTTGGAGTGCAGGTTAGCGTCGAACCGGCCCTTGTGCTCGAATTCGACCGGACCGGTCATGAGCACGTGATCGTCACTCTCGCGCCATTCGATCGCCAGCTCGCCGCCTGGCAGACTGACCGTCACCTTGCGGCCGGTGCGATTGAGGCGGGCGGCGGCTACCGCCGCGGCGCAGGCCGCCGAACCGCAAGCCTTGGTCAAGCCGGCGCCGCGCTCCCAGGTGCGGATCACGATCCGCTCACGCGACGGCGTCGCCGCCAGCGTGATGTTGGCTCGCTCGGGAAACAGCGGATGATGCTCGAGCAACGGTCCGATTTTCGCGAGGTCGTAGAGTTGCGGATCGTCGACCCAGAAGATGGCGTGCGGATTGCCCATGCTGACCACGGACGGCGAATGCAGGATCGGCGAACCGCGCGGTCCGATTTCGAGCTCGAACTCGCCGCGTATCGGCGAACTCCTCCGCCAGCGGAATCTCATCCCAGCGCAAACGCGGCGCGCCCATATCGACGGTAAACAGACCGTTTTCGGCGCGCCAGCACGAAATGACGCCGGCCGCGGTCGAAAATCGCAACTGCGCTTTGCCGGTCGCTTCGCTAACCAACGAGGCGACGCAGCGCATGCCGTTGCCGCAGGCGCCCGCCTCGGAACCATCGTTGTTGTAGATGCGGATTGCCGCATCGTCGCCGCCGCGCGGCGGATAGAGCGCCATCAATTGATCGTACGGTTCCTGGCGGGCGGCGGCCTGCGCTGCCGCGGCGTCGATCGCCGCCGGGCGCGAGCGCAGATCGACGATGACGATCTCGTTCCCGAGACCGTTCATCTTGACGAAATCGCGGTTGGCCAGCGCGCTCATGATAATGCCCGAAATGCAGGCGACGACAAATGCAGCCAACTTATATGAGAATTGGCGCGTACTGCGCCAGTATCGCGGCCGGGAAAGTGCTAGATTCGCTGCACGATTCAGTTAAGGGCGAGGCGCAGCCGAGGGCGCCGGATCGCTCAATTCAAGGAGAAAAAGACGATGCCATTCCGCTTTGCGCTGCGCGCCGCCATCGCGAGCGCCGCCTTGGCTCTAGCCCTCGGTCCCGGGCTTTGTATTGGCCTGCCGCAGCCAGCCTTCGCCCAGACCGCGGCGCCCACGCTGAATCCCACGCCAAGCCCCACGCCAAGCCCCGCGCCAAGCCCGACGCCAAGTGCCGCACCGACTGCCCCACAAAATCCCGCAGCCGCTCCCCCGGCCGGGGCGGCAACGCCCGCGGCCCCCGAGCAGATCGCTCCGTCGTCGACACCGGCACAGCCGGGCGACGTGTTCGGCGCCGACACGACATTGACCGCAAAGCCGATGATCTACGTCAAAGGTTCAGGCACCTGGGACAAGGCATTCGAGACGCTCACGGCCTCGTTCAAGAAGATCAAGACCTATCTCGACAAGGAAGGCATCAAGCCCGACGGACTACCGATGACGATCTTCACCGCGACCGACGATAACGGCTTCGACTACGAGGCCGCGGTGCCGATCGCCGCGCCGCCCAAAAATCCTCCGCATGGCGAAATCGCGCTGGGCCAGACGCCGGCAGGCCAGGCGCTCAAATTCGTCCATCGCGGCTCTTACGACGATCTCGACAACACCTACGAGGCGATCACCAATGATCTCGACGATAAGCGGCTGGTCGCCAAGGACATGTTCATCGAGGAATACGTCACCAACCCGCTCACCGCCGACATCAACAAGCTGGTCGTCAACGTCTATGTGCTGATCGCGCCGCCGCAGGCGTCACCGGACTAGACATGAGCACGATCCAGCAAGACTAGAGCTGCCACACCTGCCCCGGGCGCAGCGTCCGGAATCGTTCGGGCGCAATGCCGGCGTCACGTAAGGCGTCCGCCAACGCGGCAACCGGCGCATCAATCGCCTCGTCGGTGAGCTGAAAAGTCCCAAAATGATGGCCGAGTGCGAGCTCGGCGCCGCAGTCGGCAAAGGCCTGCACCGACTCGGCCGGATTCATGTGCTGCTCGCGCATGAACCAGCGCGGCTCGTAGGCGCCGATCGGCAGGATGGCGAGGCGGAACGGACCATGGCGTTGGCGGGCGCTGCGGAAATGGCGGCCGTCGCCGTAGCCGGAATCGGCAACGAAATAGATGCGCCCGCCGGGCGTGTCGATGATGAATGAGGCCCACAGCGCCATATTGCGGTCGGATAGATTGCGCGCCGACCAATGCCGCGTCGGCACCAGCGTCGCACTGACGCCGTTTCCGAGCTCGACGCGCTGCTCCCAGTCACATCCCTCGGCGGCAATCGCCGGATCGCGATTGCGCATGATGGTGTCGTTGCCGAGCGGGGTGACCACGCGGCAACGATGCGCGGCGGCAAGGCGCGACAGGGTGGCAATATCGAGATGATCGTAGTGGCCGTGCGACACCAGCGCGACATCGATCGGCGGCAGGTCGGCAAAGACAATGCCCGGATCGTTGACTCGCCTGGGGCCGATAAGGCGAAACGGCGAGGCGCGTTTCGACCACACTGGATCGAGCAGAATATTGCACCCGGCGGTCTGAATGAGAAAGCTCGCATGGCCGACATAGCTGATGCGCCAGGCGGCGCCATCGACACGGGCCGGCGGATGGTCGGCATAGGGCGACGGCGCCCAGGACGGCCATTTGGCCCGCGTGGCACGTCGGCGGCGATACCAGCGAAACAGATCGCCTCGGCTGCGCGGCGGCGCGCCAGCGGGATCGAAGAACCGCTCGCCGTCGAAATGATCGGAAATTGGACCGTGGTAATAGCGGGACATCGCTCCCGATATATAGGGCGCCGGCGGCGAGACCCCGCGGGACCCATGGTTGACGTAGGTGGACGCACCCCCTATTTTCCGGCTGCTCTCGTTAAAGAGACGAATTTGGATCGCCGACCGGCCCTGTGAGACCGGCGGCTACCGCCCGACAGCGCGATGCGCCCTCGGGCGTCGTTGTCATTGCCGGACATGGGGTCCCCGCGACGCTTGCATCGCGGGGTGCCCCGATCCGGCACTCCATGCAGCGGGTCGGCCGCATGGATGCCCGGGTCAGGCCCGGGTATGACGAACTGAAAAGGACGATGAATGTTCGACACTCTGTCGGAGCGGCTCAATAGCATCCTCGACCGGCTGACCCGGCGCGGCGCGCTGTCGGAAGCCGACGTCGAGGCGGCACTGCGCGAGGTGCGCCGCGCTTTGCTTGAGGCCGACGTGGCGCTGGACGTTGCCCGCGCCTTCACCGATCAGGTCAAAACGCGCGCCGTCGGCGTCGAGGTGGTGAAATCGGTCACGCCCGGCCAGATGGTCGTGAAGATCGTGCACGACCAATTGATCGAGACCCTGGGTTCGACCGCGCAGCCGATCGATCTCAATGCGCCGGCGCCGGTTGCGATCATGATGGTCGGCCTGCAAGGCTCCGGCAAAACCACCACCACCGCCAAAATTGCCAAGCGTCTCACCGAGAACTCTTAAACGCAAGGTGCTGATGGCGTCGCTCGACACCCGGCGCCCGGCGGCGATGCAGCAGCTCGCCGTGCTCGGCCAGCAGGTCAACGTCGAGACCTTGCCGATCGTCGAAGGGCAGACGCCGGTGCAGATCGCCGCGCGCGCCGAGCAGGCCGCCCGGCTCGGCGGCTACGACGTGGTGCTGCTCGACACCGCGGGCCGGCTGACGCTCGACGAGGAGTTGATGCGCGAAGCGGCCGAGGTGCGCCGCACCGCCAAGCCACATGAAGTGCTGCTGGTCGCCGACGCGTTAACCGGCCAGGACGCCGTCAATCTGGCGAAAGCGTTTAACGAGCGGCTCGATCTCACCGGCATCGTGCTGACCCGCATCGACGGCGACGGCCGCGGCGGCGCGGCGCTGTCGATGCGCGCGGTCACCGGCAAGCCGATCAAGCTCATCGGCACCGGCGAAAAGCTCGACGCCATCGAGGATTTTTATCCGCAGCGCATCGCCGACCGCATTCTCGGCATGGGCGACATCGTTTCGCTGGTCGAGAAGGCCGCGGCCACCATCGATGCCGAGAAAGCGGCGCGCGTCGCCGAGAAAATGCGCAAAGGCGCATTCGATCTTTCCGATCTGCGCGAGCAGCTGGCGCAAATGCAGACCATGGGCGGCATGAGCGGGCTGATGGCGATGATGCCGGGCGTCGCCAAAATGAAAAATCAGCTTGCGGAGCGCAATCTCGACGAAACGGTGCTCAAGCGGCAGATGGCGATTATCGATTCGATGACGCCGGGCGAGCGGCGCCATCCCGACGTGCTCAAGGCTAGCCGCAAACGCCGGATCGCCGCGGGCTCCGGCACCAAGCCGGAAGACATCAACAAGCTTCTGAAAATGCACCGCACCATGTCCGACGTGATGAAGGCGATGGGCGGCGCCAAGCGCGGCCCGCTCGCCGGGCTCGCCAATATGCTGGGCTTCGGCGGCGGCATGCCGAGCGCGGAAGAGATGGCGAAGCTCGCGGGCAACGTGCCGGGCGGAATGCCGGCGGGATTTCCCGGTGCCGGCGGCTTGCCGCCGAACATGCCGGGCTTGCCCAAAGGCCTGCCACCGAATTTTCCCGGAGCGCCCGGCGGGCTACCCGGTCTCGGCCCGAAATTTTCCGGCGGTCTGCCGGGATTGGGAAAGAAAAAGTGACGTTTCAACTTTGCGATCATCTGACTCAACGAAAGGAAACTGAATGTCTCTCGTTATCCGCATGGCCCGTGCCGGCACCAAGAAGCGGCCGGTCTATCATATCGTCGTTGCCGACATCGCGCTCACCGCGCGACGGCCGCTTCATCGAGCGGCTGGGCTACTTCAATCCGCTGCTGCCGAAGGACAAGACCGACCGGCTGAAGTGGGACGTCGAAAAAGCCAAGGCCTGGATGGCCAAGGGCGCCCAGCCGTCCGATCGCGTCCTGCGCTTTCTCGACGCCGCCGGCGTGATGAAACGCAAGCCGCGTAACAATCCGGAAAAGGCCGTCCCGCGCAAAGAACGCAAGGCCAAGGAAGAAGCGGCCAAGGCCGCCGCAAGCGCTCCCAAGCCGGCAGCGCCGGCTGCACCGGCGAGCTAAAACTCCATGGCCGGCGGCGCGCGCGTCTGCGTCGGCCAAATTGGCGCCGCCCACGGCGTGCGCGGCGAGGTTCGGCTACGCTCGTTTACCGCCGATCCCGCCGCGATCGTCAGCTACGGCCCGTTGCAGGCCGAAGACGGCCGTGTGCTCGAAATCGAAAGCTTGCGGCCGGCGAAAGATCATTTCGTCGCGACGCTGGCCGGGATTGCCGATCGCAACGCCGCCGAGCGGCTGGCCAATACCAAGCTCTACGTGCCGCGCGATCGGCTGCCGGCGCCGGACGAACCTGACGAATATTATCACGCCGATCTTATCGGGCTCGCTGTCGTCGATCGCGCCGGGACATCGCTCGGCACCGTCGTCGCCGTTCACAATTTCGGCGCCGGCGATTTGATCGAGGTGCGGCAGGCCGAGGGCAAGCCGACGCAACTCCTCCCGTTCGATGCGCTGACCGTACCCGGCGTCGATCTCGCCGCCGGGCGTTTGGTCGTCCAACTCCCGGCGGCGAGCGACTGATATGTGGCGCGCCAGCGTATTGACGATTTTTCCGGACATGTTTCCGGGGCCGCTGGGGATCAGCCTGGCTGGCAAGGCGCTGGCCTCCGGCGGCTGGGCGCTCGACGTCGCCGATATCCGGGATTTTGCCGCCGACAGGCACCGTACGGTCGACGATACGCCGGCCGGCGGCGGGCCGGGCATGGTGATGAAGCCTGACGTGCTGGGCCGCGTCATCGACGCGACCGCGACCGACCAGCGCCCTCGGCTGTTGCTGTCGCCGCGCGGCACGCCGCTGACGCAAAGCCGCGTCGAAGCGTTAAGCCGCGGCCCGGGCGTTGTGCTGGTCTGCGGCCGCTTCGAGGGAGTCGACGAGCGCGTCATCGCCGGGCGCCGCCTGGAAGAGGTGTCGCTTGGCGACTACGTGCTGTCCGGCGGCGAGATCGCGGCGATGGCTCTGATCGACGCTTGCGTGCGGCTCATTCCCGGCGTCATGGGCGCGGCCGCCTCCGGCACCGAAGAGAGCTTTGCCGAAAGCCTATTGGAATATCCGCATTATACCCGGCCACAGGTGTGGGAAGGCCATGCTATTCCGGAGGTTTTGCTGTCCGGTGACCACGGCAAGATCGCCGCCTGGCGGCGCGCGGAGGCCGAACGGCTGACGCGGGAGCGCCGGCCCGATCTCTGGGCAGCCTTTTTGCGGCATTTCCAAAAGGGCTCGTCGACAGGGTGACGGCAGGGTGACAAAACCCGCAGGGTAGCGTAGAAGCACGCCGAACCCGTGGAAAACCGGCTTTTGAACGGCGCGAGGGAAGCGCAGCCGATGGAGAATTCGCCATGAATTTGCTCAAAGAAATCGAAAACGAACAGGTGGCGAAGCTCACCGCCGGCAAGGAAATCCCCGATTTCCAGCCTGGCGATACGGTCATCGTCAACGTCAAGATCGTCGAGGGCGAGCGCGCCCGCGTGCAGGCCTATGAAGGCGTCTGCATCGGCCGCGCCGGCGCCGGTATCAACGAGAACTTCACGGTGCGGAAAATCTCCTATGGCGAAGGCGTCGAGCGCGTCTTTCCGCTTTACGCGCCGATGATCAACTCGATCGAAGTGGTGCGCAAAGGCAAGGTGCGTCGGGCGAAGCTGTATTACCTGCGCGGCCTGCGCGGCAAGTCCGCCCGCATCGTCGAGCGCCAGGACCACAGCGCCGCGGGAGCCGCCCCGAAAAAAGCCAAGTAACCTTCATCCATCGCAATTGCGTTCCGCGCTCGCGATGGAGCATCATGGCGTCGTGACCTTGTGAGTTGCGCAAATGGCCAAGCCCCGCACCCTCTACGATAAAATCTGGGAAGATCATTTGATCGAGGAAGCGCCGGATGGCGCCAGCCTGATCTATGTCGACCGCCATATTGTCCACGAAGTGACGAGCCCGCAGGCCTTTGAGGGCTTGAGGCTGACCGGCCGCAAAGTGCACGCGCCGGACAAGACGCTGCTGGTCGTCGATCACAACGTGCCGACCACCAACCGCCATCTGCCCAATCCGGATCCGGAGAGCGCGGCGCAGATCGCCTATCTGGCCGAGAACGCCAAGTTTTTCGGGCTGGAGTATTACGACGAGTTCGACAAGCGCCAGGGCATCGTCCACATCATCGGCCCCGAGCAGGGCTTCACACTGCCGGGCGTCACGCTGGTGTGTGGCGATAGCCACACCGCGACCAACGGCGCCTTCGGTGCACTCGCCTACGGCATCGGCACCTCCGAAGTTGAGCATGTCTTGGCGACGCAGACGCTGATCCAGCAAAAATCGATGAATATGCGCGCGGTGGTCGACGGTAAATTGCCGCCGGGCGTAACCGCGAAAGACATCATCCTCGCCATCATCGGCGAGATCGGCACCGCCGGCGGCACCGGCTATGCGCTGGAATATGCCGGCGAAGCGATCCGATCGCTGTCGATGGAAGGCCGCATGACGGTTTGCAACATGTCGGTGGAGGCGGGCGCCAAAGCGGGCTTCATCGCGCCGGACGAAAAGACCTACGCCTATCTGAAGGGCCGCCCCAAGGCGCCGCAAGGCAAAGATTGGGACGCAGCAATGGCCTATTGGGACACGTTGCACTCCGAGGACGGCGCGCATTTCGACCGCGAGATCAAGCTCGATGCCGCGAAGCTGCCGCCGCTGGTGACCTGGGGGACGAGCCCCGAGCAGGTGATTTCGGTGAACGGCCATGTGCCGAGCGCCGCAGCCGTAACAGACGACCGCAAGCGCGAGTCTATTGAGCGCGCGCTCCGCTATATGGGCCTGCAAGGCGGCGAGAAGATCACCGACATCGCCATCGATCGCGTTTTCATCGGCTCGTGCACCAATGCCCGCATCGAGGATTTGCGCGAGGTGGCGCGGATCGTCGACGGCAAAACGATCAATTCCAAGGTCAACGGCATGATCGTGCCGGGCTCCGGCCTGGTCAAAGAGCAGGCCGAATCGGAAGGTCTCGACAAGATTTTCGTCAAGGCCGGCTTCGAGTGGCGCGAGCCTGGATGCTCGATGTGCTTGGCGATGAATCCCGACAAGCTCGCGGCGGGCGAGCGTTGTGCCTCGACCTCGAACCGTAATTTCGAGGGTCGCCAAGGCTACAAAGGCCGCACGCATCTGGTGTCGCCGACCATGGCGGCGGCCGCCGGCATCGCCGGCCATTTCGTCGACATCAGAGAGTGGCGGTAGGAACTCGTTCCCGGACACGGTGCAGCGCGCAGCGATGCACCGCTGATCCGGGATCGTTGAATACTCAGTGCTTGTTACGATCAGCGCTACCCCCTCACCCACCAGCAGCGCATTTCTGGGAACAGCACCGTGCCGCTCGGCCGGTGCTGCAGCTCATACCAGTCGGTGCAGCGGCGGTAGAGCAAGCGACCCGGATGGATGGTGATGCGGCCGCTGACATGACGCGCCGGCGGCGAGGCAAACCCCGGCTGCGCCAGCGGCGAAGCGTCGTTCTGCGCCACTGCCTGCGACGCCGCGAGGAGTGCCGGCACCATAATCGCGATGAGGATCAGCGGTTTCATTGGCTTGGTCCGCTAGCTAGGCTTGGTCCGCTAGCTAGGCTTGGTCCGCTAGCTAGGCTTGGTCCGCTAGCTAGGCTTGGTCCGCTAGCTAGGCTTGGTCCGCTAGCTAGGCTTGGTCCGCTAGCTAGGCTTGGTCCGCTAGCTAGGCTTGGTCCGCTAGCTAGGCTTGGTCCGCTAGCTAGGCTTGGTCCGCTAGCTAGGCTTGGTCCGCTAGCTAGGCTTGGTCCGCTAGCTAGGCTTGGTCCGCTAGCTAGGCTTGGTCCGCTAGCTAGGCTTGGTCCGCTAGCTAGGCTTGGCCGGCGAGCTTAGCTCAGCTTGCAATTCAGGCTAAACTCTAATTATGGCCGATGTAAAATCCGATCCACTGGCGTGGGGCCCGGCCAAGGCGCCCTCGCTCGCCGCGTTCGAAGTGCTGGCCGGCGAGGTGTTCCGCCATTTGCCGAAGAAATTCCGCGATTTGTGCGCCGACGTCATCATCCAAGTCGACGATTTTCCGAGCCGCGAGGTGCTCCGCCATATGGACGCGCACAGCAAGTTCGATCTGCTTGGGCTGTTTCACGGCATCGGCCTGCCGTTTCGCGCGGAGAGCTTCACCGGCCAGATGCCGAATATGATCTGGCTCTATCGCCGGCCGATGCTCGATTACTGGGCCGCGCACGACGACACGCTCGGCGACATCGTGCGGCATGTGCTGGTTCACGAGATCGGCCACCATTTCGGCCTGTCGGACGACGCTATGCATGCGATCGAGCAGGCGGCAGGATAGGCCAAGGAGAGAACCCATGAAGATCGACGGCACGTGCCATTGCGGCTTTATCGCCATCGAGGGCGAAGCCGACCCGGAAAAGGTCAACATCTGCCATTGCACCGACTGTCAGACTTCGACCGGCACCGCGTTTCGCATCTCGGTTCCGGTGCCGGGCTCGGCGTTCAAGATGACCGGCCAGCCGACCACTTATCTCAAAACCACCGCCGACAGCGGCAAGCCGCGGCTGCAGGCATTTTGTCCGCGCTGCGGCACGCCGATCTATTCGACCACGCCGGGCGACGGCGTGCAGCCGTCCTATACAGTGCGCGTCGGCCTGCTGCGCCAGCGCGACCAACTGCCGCCGAAACGGCAGACCTGGTGGCGCTCGCATCGGCCCTGGGTGAGCGAACTCGCTAGCGTACCGACGGTGGAAAAGCAGAGCTGATCGGCTCCGCCGGCGCGGACTTGACCGAGGGACGCCGAGACCCCATTAACTCGCCCAGACAGCAGCATTCGCGCGAAGGCAGGATCGACCATGGAAAAATTCACGGTTCTGGAAGGCGTCGCCGCGCCGATGAAGATGATCAATGTCGACACCGACATGATCATTCCGAAGCAGTACCTAAAGACCATCAAGCGCACCGGCCTCGGCAAGGGCCTGTTCTCCGAGAAGCGCTTCAATGAAGATGGCAGCGAAAATCCGGATTTCGTGCTCAACAAGCCGGCTTACCGCAAGGCCAAAATTCTGGTCGCCGGCGACAATTTCGGCTGCGGCTCCTCGCGCGAGCACGCGCCCTGGGCCTTGCTCGATTTCGGCATCACCTGCGTGATCTCGACCTCGTTCGGCGATATCTTTTACAACAATTGCTTCAAGAACGGCGTGTTGCCGGTCCAGGTGTCGCCGGAAGACCTCGAGAAACTGTTCGACGACGCCGACCGCGGCGCCAATGCGACGCTGACGGTCGACCTCGAAAAGCAGGAAATCCGCGGGCCGGACGGCGGCGTGGTGAAATTCGACATCGATCCGCATCGCAAGCACGCTCTGCTCAACGGTCTCGATGAGATCGGCGTGACCATGCAGAAGCAGACCAAGATCGAAAGCTTCGAGGCCAAGGCCAAGGAATCGCGGCCCTGGGTATGACGAATCGTCATTGCCGGACTTGATCCGGCAATCCATCTTTACATCCACGTCAGCATGGATCACCGGGGCAAGCCCGATGATGACGGCCGGGAACCCATGACCTCCGCCATATCCGTCTCGCATCTCAACAAGACCTACGCGTCGGGCTTCCAGGCGCTGAAAGACATTAATCTCGACATCCGCCATGGCGAGATTTTCGCGCTGCTCGGGCCGAACGGCGCCGGCAAGACAACGCTGATCGGCATCATTTGCGGCATCGTCAAGCCGTCGAGCGGCACCGTCACGGTCGAGGGTCATGACATCATTGCGGATTACCGCGCGGCACGCTCGCTGATCGGGCTGGTCCCGCAGGAGCTCACCACCGACGCCTTCGAGACGCCGCCCGCGACCATGCGGTTCTCGCGCGGGCTGTTCGGCAAGCCGGCCGATCCCGGCCATATCGAGAAGGTGCTCAAACAGCTGTCCTTGTGGGACAAACGCGACGCCAAGATCAGGATGCTGTCGGGCGGCATGAAGCGCCGGCTGATGATCGCCAAGGCGCTGGCGCACGAGCCGCAAATTCTGTTCCTCGACGAGCCGAGCGCCGGCGTCGACGTCGAATTGCGCAAGGACATGTGGCAGCTCGTGCGCGAATTGCGCGCGGCCGGCGTCACTATCATCCTCACCACGCACTACATCGAGGAAGCCGAGGACATGGCAGACCGGGTCGGCGTCATCAACAAAGGCGAGATCATCCTGGTCGAGGATAAGGCCGAGCTGATGCGCAAGCTCGGCAGGAAGCAGTTGACGCTGCAACTGCGCGAGCGCGTCGACGCGATCCCGGCCGCGCTCACGCCGTACAACCTCAGCCTTTCCGCCGCCGGCACGGAACTGATCTACAGTTACGATACCCGGAGCGAGCGCACCGGCATCACCGATCTGCTCGACGCGGTCCGCCACGCCGGCATCAAGTTCAGGGACCTGCAGACGACGCAAAGTTCGCTGGAGGACATATTCGTCGGCTTGGTGAGCAAGAATGCCGGAGCCGCGCCATGAATCTCTACGCCGTGCGCGCGATCTATTTCTACGAAATGGCGCGAACCGGACGGACGCTGTTCCAGAGCGTGGTGTCACCGGTGATTTCGACGTCGCTGTATTTCATCGTGTTCGGCGCCGCGATCGGCTCGCGCATTACGCAGATCGACGGCGTCAGCTATGGCTCCTTCATCGTCCCGGGCCTGATCATGCTGATGCTCTTGACGCAAAGCGTGACCAACGCCGCCTTCGGCATCTATTTTCCGAAGTTCGTCGGAACCATCTATGAGATCCTTTCGGCGCCGGTGTCGTCGTTTGAGATCGTACTCGGCTATGTCGGCGCGGCGGCGACGAAATCGATTGCGCTCGGGCTGATCATCCTGGCGACATCGTTCCTATTTGTGCCGATCCACATCGCGCATCCGTTCTGGATGCTCGGCTTCTTGTTCTTGACAGCGGTCAGCTTCAGCCTGCTCGGCTTCATCCTCGGCATCTGGGCCGAAGGTTTCGAGAAATTGCAGATCGTGCCGCTCCTGATCATCACGCCGCTGACGTTCCTCGGCGGCACGTTCTATTCGACCCGCGTGCTGCCGCCCTTCTGGCGCAAGGTCACGCTGTTCGATCCGCTGGTCTATCTGATTTCCGGCTTCCGCTGGAGCTTCTTCGACATTGCCGACGTCAGTGTCGAGGTCAGCGTGGCGATGGCGCTGTTCTTCCTCGCCATCTGCCTCGCCATCGTCTGGTGGTTCTTCAAGACCGGCTATCGGCTGAAGAACTAATCACCGATACAAGACTGGATACACGCCAGGGCGGGACCGAGCGGAGTGCGCGTCGGCGCGGCCGGACCCTGCCCGACGCTTACGGCGTCGGCGGCGTCCCCATGAAGTCGCGCTTGCCGATCTCCACGCCGCACTGGCGGACGATGTCGTAGGCGGTGGTGGCGTGGAAATAGAAGTTCGGCAGGCTGTTGCCAAGCAACAGGCTCTGCCCGGTGAACTGACGCGTCTGACCGCTCGGGAACGTAATGCTGATGTCCTTGCCCTCGGTGCCGTCGATCTCCGCCGGCTTGACGCTCTTGAGATAGTCGATGGTCTTGGCAACGCGGTCCTTGAGCTGGGCGATGGTCGTCTCGTCATTGGCGAACTTCAACAGCTCTTTGCCCGACAGACGTCCCGCCGCATTGGCGGCATGATCGGTCGCCGCGCGCACCTGCCGCGTCAGCGTGAACATGTCCGGCGACAGCCGCATATTCAACAAATCGGCCTCGTTGACCTTGCGGGCGCTTGCCCAGGCGGCGGCCTTGTCGAGCACGGTGGCAAGGCCGTTGAGATGCTGAATGAAGACGGGAATGGAAACGGTGTACATGGAAACGGGCATTGCTGATGGCTCGCTGGTGAGAGTGACGGGAACTCGAGCGCTATTTTAGATCGAAAGCTTCGCATCGCAAAGGCGGGTCTGGAGCTGCTTATTTCAGCATGTCCTTTTGGCAAAACCGGTTTCCACTTTTGCCGGACACGATCTAGGAAGACGCCAGCGTCTCCTGGATCGGCTGCGCCGCCTGGCGCTTCTCGATCAAGTCGGCGATTGCCACCGTCTGCCGCGCCATGTCGGCATGCAACCGTTCGACCATGCGACCGTCGACCTGCACGACGCCTTTGTCCTTGTTCTCGGGCAGGTCGAAGGCGGCGATCGTCTTGCGCGCCAGCGCGATTTCTTCCGGGCTCGGCGAGAACGCCTCGTTGCACGGATCGATCTGCCGCGGATGGATCAGCGTCTTGCCATCGAAGCCGAGATCGCGCGCCTGCCGGCACTCGGCGGCGAAGCCGTCGGCGTCGCCGAGATCGTTGTAGACGCCGTCGAGGATCGACAGCCCATAAGCGCGCGCCGCGGCAATGCAGACCATCAGCCATGGCAGCATCGGCGCCCGGCCGGGAACGAGCCTAGCGCGCGTGTCCTTGGCGAGATCGTTGGTGCCCATGACGAAGCCGGCGAGCCTCGTCTCGGAGTCGAGCGCGGCATGAGCGATATCGCCGACATTGAGCATGGCGAGCGGCGTCTCCATCATCGCCCAGACGCGGACGGTCGGGTGGGTGCCCATATCGACGAGCCGTGCCGCCAGGTCCTGCAACTGCTTCGGCGACGAGACTTTCGGCACCAGGATGGCGTCCGGCTTGGCCGTGGCCGCCGCATCGATATCGTCGACCCACCAGCGCGTATCGAGACCATTGACGCGCACCAGCACCTCGCGATCGCCAAAGCCGGTTTTGAGCGCCTTGACGATGTTGTCGCGCGCGGCCGCTTTGGCCTCCGGCGCCACGGCGTCTTCAAGATCGAGGATGAGGCAGTCGGCCGGTAATTCCCGCGCCTTCTCAAGCGCGCGGGCGTTCGACCCGGGCATATACAATACGCTGCGGCGCGGTCGGACGGTCATCGCTCAGCCTTTCGTCGTTGCAGGCGCAAACTAGCCGGCCTGCCCGCACCGTGCCAGAATATGTTCAGTGTGCCGGAAAGACTTGACCGGCCAAGACGCCAACAGAAATGCCGCTCCAACAGGGATACCGACAAGAAAATGCCGGGACAACCAAAAATTGCGATCGTCGGCGGCGGCATCGGCGGCCTCACGGCCGCCGTCGCGTTGCGGCAACGCGGCGTTGACGCCCAAGTGTTCGAGCAATCGGCACAGATCAGCGAGATTGGTGCCGGCGTGGCGCTGACGCCGAATGCAATGAAGGCCTATCGCGGGCTTGGCCTGGAGGAGGCGATTGCCGCCATCGGCTATGAAGCCGACTATCAGGTGGTGCGCAGCTGGAACAACGGAAACGTGATCTCGCGAGTGCCGCGCAAGGGTGCCTATACCAGAGAATTCGGGGCGGCGTATCTCACCATGCATCGCGCCGATCTGATCGACGTACTGCACCGGCAGCTTCCCGACACCGCCATTCATCTTGGCGCGCGCTGCGTCGGCGTCGATACGAGCGAGCGAAGCGCCCGCGCCCGCTTTGCCGACGGACGGGAGATCGAAGCGGACGTTGTCGTCGGGGCCGACGGCATTCACTCCGCGGTCCGCTCGAGCCTGTTCGGCAAACAGGCGCCGCGCTTCACCGGCTGCGCCTGCTGGCGCGGCCTGGTGCCGCTGGACGCCTTTGCGGACGGCGTCGTGAGCACCGACGGCACAATGTATATGGGGCCGAACAGCCACATCATTTATTACCTCGTCCGCGGCGGCGAACTGGTCAATTTCGTCGCCCATGTCGAGAGCGACGCGTTCACCGACGAGTCGTGGACGCAGGAGTGCGACCGCTCGGAAGTGATAAAGACCTATGCCGGCTGGCATGAACCGCTGCTGCAATTGCTTGGCTCCGCGGAGCGCTATTACAAATGGGCGCTGTACGATCGCGAACCGCTGTCGCGTTGGGGCAAAGGCCGTGCCACTTTGCTCGGCGATTCGGCGCATGCCATGCTGCCCTATATCGGACAGGGCGCATGCATGGCGATCGAGGACGGCTATACGCTCGCAGCCGTCATCGCGCAGATGCCGGACAATATCGGCGAGGCGCTCAAGCTCTACGAGCGGATGCGAGTGCCGCGGGCCCGCCGTGCAGTCTTGGAAGCGCGCGCGCGCGGGGAGGAAATGCATCGCACGTCGCCGTGGGGGCAAATCAAGCGCAATATCAAAATGGCGTTCCACCAAAGGCTCGGCGGCGACAAGACCGGCATCCAGCTCGGCGCGTTTTACAGCTACGACGTCGCCGCCGAGACCCGGACGCTGGCCGCCGCTTGAGACGCCTTCGCTTGTGTCAGCCCGTCGCGAGACCGGCGCTCGTCCGCGGCGGCGCCGACGACGCAAAGAGCTGCCGGATCAGGAACACGCACAAGGCGCCGAGCAGTTCAGGTACCGCTATCACCAACAAAATCTGGTCGATGTGCCAGTGCCAGCTGAGAAAGATGCCGCCCAGGAGCGGCCCGACCACGGCGCCAGCCCGTCCGATTGCCATCGCCCAGCCCACACCGGTCGAGCGGATCGCGACCGGGTAAACCACCGCGGCAAGTGCGATGACGCCTGCCTGGCTCGCGCCGGCAAATAGCCCGCTCAAAGTGATGACAATCGCCGCCGTGGTGAAATTGCCGGTCGAGAAGCCAAGCGCGGCGGCGGCAAGCGAGGCGAGAAGATAAATCGGAATGAGCACAACATAAGGACCGAAGCGGTCCATCAGCCTTCCGACGGACCCTGACCCGACGAAGCTACCGAGGCTGTTGAGCGCAATGGCAAGGCCCGCCTGGGCCATCGACAGGCCGCCGGCGCGCAACAGCGTCGGAATCCATGAGGTCACGAAGATCAGGATCATGAAGCTGGTGAAGAACGGCACCCACAACAGCAACGTCATGGCGGCGCGGTTCTCGGTGAACAGATGCTTCATCGGGGCGCCGGGAAGCTTCTCTTCATTGACTAGGTAACGGGCGTCGGGCGCGGGCGAGAGATCGGGAGCGATCTTGTGCACGATGCGCCGGACCATATCGGGGCGGAGACCGCGCGTGAGCAAAAACGAAACCGATTCCGGAAGAGCGAAGATCAGTAGAAACGCCAGCACGAGCGGCACCGCAGCGCCGATATAAAACAGCGATTGCCATCCGCTATGCGGCAGCAGCACCGAAGCGAGCAGACCCACGGCGACACCGCCAAGCGGGAGCGCCGCCCATTGCAGCGACACAAAGGCGGCGCGCAAGCGCCTGGGTGCGAATTCCGACGTGAGCGCGACGGCGTTCGGCGCGACGCCGCCGAGGCCGATTCCGGTAAAAAGCCGGAACGCCAAAAGCTCGTCGAAGGACGTCGTCGTCACCGTCAATAGCGTGAAGATCGCAAACAGAATCACGGAGGCGATGACCAGCCGCTTGCGGCCCAGCCGGTCGCCAAGCGGACCGAACGTCAAAACGCCGATCATGATGCCGGCCTGTCCGATGCCAAAGACGGGACCGAACGAATTCACCGGCACGCCGATTGTCGCCGCAAGCGCCGGAGCGGCAAGGCCGATGACAATGGTGTCCATGCCGTCGAGAAAGATAGTCAGCGCGCAAAGAACGGTGACGCGGATTTGCAATTCGGTCAGCGGGCGCAGATCGATCAGGTCGGTGACGTTGACGGCGGATGAGCGCTCAGCCATAGTACCTCCCCCTCGGTTATCGACCGCAGCGGTCAATCCCGGCGCGCTTTTGCGCGTGTTTTATCGAGGAGCGGAGAATGCATTTTCCGCAGCCGGCAGTCCAGCAATAGAAACGAGAATTCGGGCGCCTTACGCCGCCTTTTGCTTGGCGGTGATCAGCTTGCGGTTGATCAGGCATTCCGCGATCTGAATGGCGTTGAGCGCCGCGCCCTTGCGCAGATTGTCCGACACCACCCACATCGACAGGCCGTTTTCGACAGTGGCGTCTTCGCGGATGCGGCTGATATAGGTGGCGTCCTCGCCGGTCGCCTCGTACGGCGTGACATAGCCGCCGGGCTCGTGCGAATCGATGACCAGACAGCCCGGCGCGTTACGCAGGATATTGCGCGCTTCCTCCACCGTGATCGGGTTCTCGAACTCGATATTGACCGCTTCGGAATGGCTGATGAAGACCGGCACCCGCACACAGGTCGCGGTGAGCTTGATCTTGGGATCGAGAATCTTTTTGGTCTCGACCACCATCTTCCATTCTTCGCGGGTGTAGCCGTCCTCCATGAAGGTATCGATCTGCGGAATGAGATTGAAGGCGATGCGCTTGGGAAACTTCTTCGCCTCGATCTCGCCGAGGGTGAACACCGCCTTGGTCTGCGAAAATAGCTCGTCCATCGCGTCCTTGCCGGCGCCCGACACCGACTGATAGGTCGCGACCACGACGCGCTTGATCTTGGCCTTATCGTGCAACGGCTTGAGCGCGACGACGAGTTGCGCCGTCGAGCAATTCGGATTGGCGATGATGCCGCGCTTGCGGAAACCGGTCACAGCGTCGGCATTGACCTCCGGCACGATCAGCGGAACGTCGCTGTCGTAGCGCCAGGCCGACGAGTTATCGATCACCACCGCGCCGGCTGCGGCGATCTTCGGCGACCACTCCTTGGAGACCGCGCGAGCCCGCCGACATCAGGCAGATATCGACGCCGGAGAAGTCATAATGCTCAAGCGCCTTGACCTTGAGCGTGCGGTCGCCGAACGACACCTCGGTGCCCAGGCTGCGTCGCGACGCGAGCGCGACAATCTCGTCGGCCGGAAACGACCGCTCATCCAGGATATCGAGCATTTCCCGGCCGACATTGCCGGTCGCGCCGACGACGGCGACATTGTAATCCATCGTTAACTCTCCACCGAAAATTCGTCGGCCGGCCCGTGGCGCAGGAACCGGAGCGGAAGCGCTTCTAGGCGAGAAACTACCGCAAATACAACGTTTGATCGGAACGGCCGTGCCCCAGGCCCCGCAACAGGTCCCGCCACAGGTCCCGTGCACCGTCCCCGGCGATGTTCGCGCCACCTTCGTGCGTATCCTCGCCTATATGGGCGGCTTGGCGGTCCTTGCCATCGCCGCGGCGAGCTTTTTCCGCAGCCCCCCGGTGGCGGCGGCGATCCAGCCGGCGGCCCGGCCGGAATGGATCAATGTCGAGCATCCGCACTCTGCGTTCGACATGCAGATGCCGGAATTGGCGGCTGCCGGGTCCAATTACACGATCCTGCGCCGAAGTAGCGACGGAGCGCGCAAGGACGTGCTGAGCTGGGGCGAGCCGGGCGCCGCCGGCCCCTATGTCATGGTGGAAATCTACCGGCCAGGCGGTGCCGGCGAGCACTTCCTCGACGCGCCGAGCGAGATCGCCGCCCGCATCGTCGGTTTCACCGTCACCGACGACGTCAAACCGGCGGGCGAGATCGACAGCAAATTCGGCCCGGTGGCGCTGGTCGACTTCGCCATCGCGACGCCAGGTGCGCGCAACGGTCCGCGCCGCTGCCTCGGTTTTACACGGCCGTTCGACGATCCGCCTTTGCAGATATCCGGCTGGTATTGCAGCGCCGGCGCGCAACCGGTCGATCGCGCCACGCTCGCCTGCGCGCTCGACCGGCTGACGATCCTGTCCGCCGGCGGCGACGCCAAAGTTGCCGGCCTGTTCGCGCATGCCGAGCTCAAGCGCACCTTCTGCGGCGAACACAACCCGATCCTGGCGGCGACACCGGAACGCAATGTGCCGGTCCCTATCCCCCGTCGGGTGCGGTTCACGCATAGTCTCCGAGCGCGCGACGACGCGCGTTGATCAAGTCCCGTAGTTCTTCGTTCAAAAAACGACGATGGCCCTGGCGGGACGTCATAATTGGCGCCCGGCGGACCATAGCCGCATTATGGCCGGAACCGCTGGGCCGGCCCAGGCTTACCGCAATGCTGTTGTCGGCGGCCAAAGCGCGCTACATTGGAACCGAACCAAGCGAGGAGCCGATGCGCCCACTACGCCCGTTTGCTGTCGTTGCTATCGCAACTGCGCTGCTGTCTGCGGGGACAGCCCTCGGCCATGCGGCAACCAGGAAGGCGGTCCCGCAACGGCCGGTGGTCGAACGCTCCGCCGCCGGCACCGTGATCCAGCCCACCACCACCATCATCCCTGACGGCAACGGTCACCGCACCATCATCATTATTCCGCGGCGCCGCTCCTACCTCGATACCGGGACCGAAGTTTCGGTCGGCGACCGCGACTTCCGCGATTACATGCTGCCGCCGGGCGGCGATCCCGGACGGCCGAACTGGTACATGGGTCCGGACGTGCAAGGCAAAGGCGGCTACCCGATAGCGGAGCCATTCTATATTCCGGGAATTAATCCGAACACGCCGTTCTAGTCGCGGCTCGATACGCAAGCGCTCGGAAGCATGCCGAGTAGGGCAGCATGAATTTTTTGACTTGGTGGCGGTACAAGTGGCGGCGCCGCTTTTACAAGCCGTTCAATCGGCTCGTTCATCGCGGCCATTACTTTGTTTGCCGCTATTTCGGCGCCGATTTTTTGGTCAACTCCGAGAATGTCGGCGGTCTCGAAATCTCCGCCCATATTGGCGAGCACCGCGAACTCGAGAACTTCATTCGCGTCTGCCGCGCGATCCGGCCAGATGTCCTCATCGATATCGGCGCCAATCTTGGCCTTTACACTTGCGTCGTGATGAAGAACGCTCTGGCGCCGCGCGCGATCCTGTTCGAACCCGACCGGCGCAATCGCATCCACCTGCGCGCCAACCTCCTCATCAACGATCTGCTTGACGCCGATATCGAGATCAATGAAGTCGCGCTCGGCGCAGCGCCCGGACATTTCCGGCTGATACCGGGCCCGGAGCGCGACATCGGCCTGTCGCAGATCGTCGAAACCGCGGCCGGCGGCGACGGCTACGACGTGGAGATCGCACGGCTCGACGACCTGATTGCGCTCTCCGGATTAACACTCGCAATCAAGATCGACATCGAGCGCTATGAACGCAAGGCGCTCGCCGGCATGGCACGTACGCTACGCGACAATCGCGGCTTCGTGCAGGTCGAGGTTCTGGAAGCGCGCGCCGAGACCGTCGCCATGCTGACGGACTTGGGCTACGCGTTGGTGTATGAGGTTTCGCCGAACCTCGTGTTTCAAAAAAGCTAAAAACCAATGAAGCGAACGATCCCCGAGCCCCCGGCGATCGCGCGCCGTACACGGCCGCCGCCTCATTGGAAATTTGCGGTGTCCGTCCGCAAGCGCTGGCACCGGCTGCGCCGCCTGTGGCGCCCGGAGCGCGAAATAGAGGAAATCGATTATTTTGGCGCCACCTTCCACATTTCGCCGAATGACCTCATCGGCCGAGAAATGGTCTTGAAGCGATTCGAATGGCTGCAATTAACAGCGATGCTGACGGCGTGCCACGAACTCAATCCGGCGGCATTCATCGACGTGGGGGCAAATTTCGGGCTCTACACCGCCATAATCGGCCGGCAGCAGCAGGGCACGCAGTTGATTGCGCTCGAACCCAATCGCTCGGTGCTTGAATGGCTACGCGGACATATTGCGCTCAATGGCTGGAAAACGTTGTCATCTACGAAAGCGCGGCGGGTGCTTCCCGGCAAAAGGCTTCGCTGCTGCCGGGCAAGCCAGGATTCAGCGCGTTATCAGCGGTCGTGCCGTCGCATCAAGACGCGCTTGAGATCGACGTTGTTCCGCTAGACGAGATGGTTTCTTTCACCGGCAAGCCGCTGGTCATAAAGATCGACGTCGAAGGCTACGAGCTTGCGGTCCTGGAGGGCGCAAAATCCCTGCTGACGCTAAATTATGGCTACGCGCAGATCGAGTCGTTCGAGAAGCATCGCGCCGACGCGGTTATCGATTTCATGGCACGACACGGATGGCAACAGACCGATCACATTGTTGACGACCTGGTGTTTCGGCGCGCCGCTGTTTGAACCGGTGCCCGCAGCGGGAATGTGGCGATCATTTCGCTGCTGAAGGGATGCCGGACGCGGCTATGCAGTGTGCTTTTCGAGCTCGCCGACCAGCGCCTCGCCCATTTCCGCTGTCGAGACGACCTTGCCGCCCTCCGACTTGATGTCGGCGGTGCGCAGGCCCTTGGCGAGGACGGCCGCGATCGCCGCATCGAGCCGGTCGGCTTGCTTGGCCATGTTGAACGAATAACGCAGCGCCATGGCGAACGAGGCCAGCATGGCGATCGGATTGGCCATGCCCTTGCCGGCGATATCCGGCGCCGAGCCGTGCACCGGCTCGTACATCGCCTTGCGCCGCTTGGTTTTGGCGTCCGCTTCGCCGAGCGAGGCCGACGGCAGCATGCCGAGCGAGCCGGTCAGCATCGCCGCAATGTCGGACAGCATGTCGCCGAACAGGTTGTCGGTGACGATGACGTCGAACTGCTTCGGCCAGCGCACGAGCTGCATGCCGCCGGAATCCGCCAGCATGTGCTCGAGCTGCACGTCTTTGTAGTCGCGCGCATGCACCGCCTCGACCACCTCGTGCCACAGCACGCCGGTCTTCATCACGTTGCGCTTTTCCATCGAGGTGACCTTGTTGCGCCGCTTGCGCGCCAATTCGAAAGCCACCCGCGCGATGCGCTCGATCTCGTAGGTGTCGTAGACCTGGGTATCGATCGGCGCGCTTCTGGCCGTTGCCGAGATCGGTGATGGTCTTCGGCTCGCCGAAATAGACGCCGCCGGTGAGCTCGCGCAGGATGATGATGTCGAGGCCCTCGACCGCCTCGCGCTTGAGGCTCGAAGCGTCGGCCAGCGCCGGATAGACGATCGCCGGCCGGATATTGGCGAACAGGCCAAGCTCCTTGCGCAGCCGCAACAGCCCCGCTTCCGGCCGCGCCTCGAACGGCACCTTGTCCCATTTCGGTCCGCCGACCGCGCCGAAAATCACCGCGTCGGCGGCATGCGCCTTGGCCATGGTCGCATCGGTGATGGCGACCTTGTGCGCGTCGTAGCAGGCGCCGCCGACCAAGCCTTCCTCGGTCTGAAAATCGGCGATGCCGTTCTTGGCATAAAAGCCGAGCAGCCGCTTCACCTCGGCCATGACTTCGGGGCCGATGCCGTCGCCGGCGAGCAGAAGAAGATTGAAAGTGGGCATGGAATATACGCCTCGTTACTGAGGCGGCGATTGCTAAAGGGCCGAAACGCGGTTGGCAAGGCGCCGGCGCCGCAGCGGTGTTCTTACTGCCCGGTGAACCAGTTGTAGCCCTGGTTTTCCCAATAGCCGCCGGCGTCGTTGTTCTGCACCCACATGGCGGTGACGTATTTCGGGATTCTTGAAGCCGAGCTTGGTGGGGATGCGGATCTTGATCGGAAAGCCGTAGGCGGTCGGCAAGGTCTTGTGATCGAATTTGAGCGTCAATTGCGTCTGCGGATGCAGCGCGGTCGGCATGTCGATGGTGTTGGAATAGCCCTCGGCGCACTGGAACCAGACATATTTGGCGGTGGTGTCGGCGCCGATCAGTTTGAGGAAATCGCGACAGCTTGACGCCCTGCCAGGAGCCGATCGCGCTCCAGCCTTCGACGCAGACGTGGCGGGTGATCTGCGAGACTTCCGGCAGCGCGTTCAGCTCGGCCAGCGTCCACGGCTTCTTGTTGTCGACCAGGCCGCCGATCTCGAGCTTGTAGGTGTCGCCGTCGACCTCGGGCGCTTCGTCCTCGGCGTAATAGGCGTTGAACGGAAACGGCCGGGTGATGGCGCTTTCCGGATATTCCGGCGCCAGCGTGGTCTGCGCTGAACAGCCGCGCCTGGACCCAGTCGTTGAAATTGGAGATGACGCGCAGCGCGTTCTCCGAAGTCGGTCCGTCGATGATGTCGCAGCCGGTCAGCATCGCCAGCGCGCCGAGGCTGGCGGCGCCGCGCAGGAACAGCCGCCGCGACGGATTGCGGCAACAGTTTCGCCGCGTCCTTGATCAGGAGCTTCGGATCGACGCCGGGCACCGGCTTGCGCGGTCGCGGCATCGCTTTCTCCGTTTCAGCGGCCGATGATCATCGCGCGCAGGCTCTTCGGCACGATGAGCGCCAGCACCATATGCATGGTCAGAAAGGCCACGATCGAGGCCATGGCGAAAAAGTGCACGTAACGCGCGGTGTCGTAGCCGCCGAAAAAGCGCGGTCAGACATTTGAACTGCACCGGCTTCCAGATCGACAGGCCCGACAGCACGATGACGATGCCGGCGAGCAGCACGCCGAGATAGAGCAGCCGCTGCACCGCGTTGTAGACCGCAAGGTCGTCGTGCGAGAGCTTGCCGCGCAGGGCCGCGGCGACGTCGCTGACGACGTCGCGCGGGCGGATCGGAAACAGCTTGCGCCGGAAGCGGCCGGTCACGATGCCGAGCGTGACATAGACGATGCCGTTGATCACCAGAAGCCACATCGCCGCGAAGTGCCACAGCAGCGCGCCGGCGAGCCATTCGCCGAGCGCGATCTGCGCGGGAAATTCAGGAAGCGAGAACAGCGGCGAGGCGTCGTAGATCTGCCAGCCCGAGCCGATCATCATCAGCATGGCCAGCGCATTGATCCAATGCGTCACGCGCACCCAGCGCGGATGGATCAGCCGATCCGTCGCGGCGAGGGGCACAATGGACGAATGGCTGGTGGCTTCGATGGTCATGGCGCTCGCTCTGTCGCCGCTGCTTTTAGCAAATAACCGGCGCACATGCGCCTCACAATTCTGTCAGCAAGCTCGGCGCAAGCATTAACCTCTCTCCGCCCGGGCGGAGAGAGGGAGTTGGCCAAAGGGAGACAGCGGGCTACGGCATCAGCACCGTGTCGATGACGTGGATAACGCCGTTCGACTGCATCACGTCGGCAATCGTGACATCGGCGACATCGCCCTTGGCATCGGTGACCGTTAGCTTGCCGGGGCCGGCTTCCTTGACGGTCAGGTCTTCGCCTTCGACGGTCTTCAGGTGCGCTTCGCCCTCACCCTCCTTGACCGCTTTCATCAGCTTGACCGCGGTCATACCGGCCCGGGACGACGTGATAGGTCAGGACCTTCACCAAGGTCGCCTTGTTCTCGGGCTTGAGCAGATTGTCGACGGTGCCGGCCGGCAGCTTGGCAAAGGCTTCGTTGGTCGGCGCGAACACGGTGAACGGGCCGGGGCCTTCCAGCGTCTTCGACCAGGCCGGCGGCCTTCACCGCGGCGACCAGCGTCGTGTGGTCCTTCGAATTCACCGCGTTCTGGATGATGTTCTTCGACGGATACATCGGCGCGCCGCCGACGGTGACGGTCTTTTCCGACATTTGCGCAAGAACGGGAGCCGGCGCCGCCGCGGCAGCCGCCGCGATAACGGCCGCAGCCGCAAACGAGAGCGAAACGCTTGGACATGAAAGTCTCCATTTTCAGTTGGGTTTGCGGCGGTGATCCGCCGGCGACGCAGTCCGATTGCGGCGTCGACATCAGATACGGAGGCGTTTCGGCAAAGGTTTCAGCCGCATGTCACGGCTGCGTGAACTGCGCTAAGTACCGCGCGCTTCGAACGCCGGGGTGCTATGAAGCGCTTCAGTTCGCCGGTCGTACAAGGTGTTGCAATGTCGAAGACCAGTCCCGGCAATTTCTTTGAGGATTTCCGCATCGGCCAGGTGATCCGCCACGCCACGCCGCGCACGCGTGACCGTCGGCGATGTCGCGCTCTATACCGGCCTGTTCGGCGGCCGCTTTGCGGTGCAGTCGTCGGACGCCTTCGCCAAGGCCGATCGGCTATCCGCGTGCGCCGATCGACGATCTTCTGGTGTTCCACATCGTGTTCGGCAAGATCGGTGCCCGACGTCTCGCTCAACGCGGTCGCCAATCTCGGCTATGCCGATTGCTGTTTCCGCGCCCCGGTCTATCCCGGCGACACGCTGTCGCGCGCAATCCGAGGTGATCGGGCTGAAGGAGAATTCCAGCCGCAAGACCGGCATCGTCTATGTCCGCACCACCGGCTACAACCAGGACGCACAAGCCGGTGCTGGAATATGTGCGCTGGGTGATGGTGCGCAAACGCGACGAAGCGGCGCCGGCGCCGGGCGATCACGTGCCGCGCCTGCCGACCGCGCTCGATCCGAAGGTACTCGGCGAAGCCTGTCCCGCGCATCGACGTCGCCGGCCTACGACGTCGCGCTCGCCGGCAGCCCTACACGCTTCGGCGATTACGAGGTCGGCGAGAAGATCGATCACGTCGACGGCATCACCGTCGAGGAAGCCGAGCATCATGATGGCGACGCGGCTCTATCAGAACACCGCGCGCATCCATTTCGACCTGTTCGCCGCGAAGCAGGGCCGCTTCGGCGACGGCTGATCTATGGCGGCCACGTCATTTCGCTGGCGCGGGCGCTGTCGTTCAACGGCTTCGCCAACGCCTTCCACGTCGCCGCCATCAATGGCGGCCGGCACGTCGCGCCGCTGTTCGCCGGCGGCACCGTGTTCGCCTGGTCGGAAGTGCTGGCCAAAGCCGAACTGCCGGGCCGCGGCGATGTCGGCGCGTTGCGGCTGCGCACCGTCGCCACCAGCGACCAGCCGTGCGGCGACTTTCCGCTACAAGACCGGCGACGACTACGATCCCGCCGGTGCTGCTCGATCTGGATTATTGGGTGCTGATGCCGCGCTAGAGCATGTCCCGCAGAATTGGAAATCGGTTTTGCGAAATGGCTATGCTAAAATGAACACTAGACGTATCCCCGGATACGCTCTACTGTCAGCCTCGCCCTCAAATGCTCGACCAGCTGCCGCGCATAGAGCCGGCAGCTCCGTCGCGGCTTGCGGACGCAGATCGTCAGGTCGCGCACCGCCCAGGGATCGGACAGCGGCACGACCTTGATCGCCATGGTCTTGGCCACCCGCCGCGCCGTGGTCTCCGGCACGATGCCGATGCCGACATTGCATTCGACCAGCCGGCACACCGCGTCGAAGCTGCGCAACTGCACGCGCAGCCGCAGCGGCCGGCCGATGCGCACCGCCTTGGCGGCGAGGAAGCGCTGCATCGCGCTGGCGCGGTCGAGGCCGACGAAATCGTGGTCGAGCACTTCCTCGAAGCCGATCTTGGCGCGCTTGGCCAGCGGATGGTCGCGCGCGACCACCAGCACGAAGCGGTCGCGGCGGAACGGATAGGTTTCGAGCGCGCCGGCATCGACCGTGCCGGCGACGATGCCGAGATCGGCGACGCCTTCGGCGATCAGCCCGACGATCTCGTCGCTCAGGCGCTCCTCGAGATCGACGCTGACATTCGGATGCGCGGCGAGAAACGAGCTCAGCGCCTCGGGCAGGAATTCGGTCAGCGCATTGGTGTTCGACAGCACCCGGATCTGACCGGCGAGGCCGCCGCCATAGGCGCCGAGATCCTCATGCAGGCGCTCGGCCTGGCGCAGGATGGTGCGCGCGTGCTGCAACAGCGTGCGGCCGGCCTGCGTCGGCGTCACGCCCTGCCGGCCGCGCGTGAACAGCGGCGCGCCGAGCGCGTCCTCCATGTTGCGGATGCGGGTCGAGGCGGCGGCAAGCGCCAGATGCGCGCGCTCGGCGCCGTGGGTGATGCTGCCGGCCTCGACGACATGGCGAAACAGGCTGAGATCGGCGAGATCGAAGCGCATGCGGACCACTGCCTTCGTGTTTGGCGAAGTCAGGCTTTGCAATAATTGCCCATTGTACTGGGCTATTCTCAAGGCTAATCTTTCGTCATAATACGAAATCGAGCGCGATTCCGACGCGCCGTGCGATCGGCGCGCTGTCGCATTGCGGCAGCGGCGCGGATTGGATAGGAACAAGGCGCCACGCTCGCGCGCCGACGCCGCTCGAGCGAAATCCGGAAGTGACACAATGGCCGAAACACGTTCGCTCGAAGACCCGCCGCCGCCGAGCGGCCGCTCTCGCCGCACCTGCAAATCTACCGGCCGATGCTGACGATGATGATGTCGATCGTCCATCGCATCACCGGCTTCGCCAATTATTTCGGCACGCTGCTGCTGGCGTGGTGGCTGATCGCCGCCGCCGGCCCGAACGGCTATGCCCGGTTCGAGTGGTTCGCCGGCTCCTGGATCGGCCGGCTCATCCTGTTCGGCTACACCTGGGCGGTGATCCATCACATGCTCGGCGGCATCCGCCATCTGATCTGGGATACCGGCCGCGGCTTCGGGCCGAGCGAGCGCGAATGGCTGGCCGCCGCCAACCTGATCGGCTCGATCGCGATCACCATCGTGCTTGTGGATCGTCGGGCTGCTGGCCATGGGAGGCTCGCGATGAGCGCGCCGCAGCACATCCGCACGCCGCTCGCGCGCGTGCGCGGCCGCGGCGCCGCCAAGTCCGGCACCGAGCATTTCTGGCATCAGCGGCTGACCGCGGTCGCCAACATCCCGCTGACCATCGCGGCGGTCGTCATCCTGATCATGCTGCTCGGCCGCAACCAGGCCGCGGTGGCGCAGATCCTCGGCTCGCCGCGCGGTCGCCATCATCATGCTGCTGTTCATCGTCTCGATCACCATCCATATGCGGATCGGCATGCCGGTGATCATCGAGGATTACGTGCACGACGAATCGGCCAAGCTGCACGCTGCTGATGGCCAACACCTTCTTCACCATCGCCGTCGGCCTGGCCTCGGTCTACGGCATCCTCAAGCTCTCGTTCGGACTGTGAGCATGGCAGAGACTGGAGCGAACGGCGGCGGCACGGCGCCCGCCATCAACGGCCGCGCCTATCCGATCGAAGATCACGTCTACGACGTCGTCGTCATCGGCGCCGGCGGCTCCGGCTTGCGCGCCGTGGTCGGCTGCAGCGAAGCGGGCTTGCGCACCGCCTGCATCACCAAGGTGTTTCCGACCCGCTCGCACACGGTGGCGGCGCAGGGCGGCATCGCCGCCGCGCTCGGCAATATGGGCGAGGACGACTGGCGCTGGCACATGTACGACACCGTCAAGGGCTCGGACTGGCTCGGCGACCAGGACGCCATCGAATATCTGTGCCGCAACGCGCCGGAAGCGGTCTACGAGCTGGAGCATTGGGGCCTGCCGTTCTCGCGCCGCGAGGAGGACGGCAAGATCTATCAGCGCCCGTTCGGCGGCATGACCACGCATTACGGCAAGGGCACCGCGCAGCGCACCTGCGCCGCCGCCGACCGCACCGGCCACGCCATGCTGCACACCATGTACGGCCAGGCGCTGCGCCACTCGGCCGAGTTCTTCATCGAATATTTCGCCATCGACCTGATCATGGACGACGACGGCCGCTGCCGCGGCGTCATCGCGCTCAATCTCGACGACGGCTCGATCCACCGCTTCGCCGCGCAGATGACGATCCTCGCCACCGGCGGCTATGGCCGCGCCTATGCGTCCTGCACCGGCGCCCATACCCAGACCGGCGACGGCAACGCCATGGTGCTGCGCGCCGGCCTGCCGCTCGCAGGACATGGAATTCGTGCAATTCCATCCGACCGGCGTCTACGGCGCCGGCGTGCTGATCACCGAAGGCGCGCGCGGCGAAGGCGCCTATCTGGTCAATTCCGAAGGCGAGCGCTTCATGGAGCGCTATGCGCCGTCCGCCAAGGACCTCGCCTCGCGCGACGTGGTCTCGCGCGCCATGACCATCGAAATCCGCGAAGGCCGCGGCGTCGGGCCGAAGAAGGATCACATCTTCCTGCATCTCGACCATCTCGATCCGAAAATCCTGGCCGAGCGGCTGCCCGGCATCACCGAATCGGCGCGCATCTTCGCCGGCGTCGATCTGACCCGCGAGCCGGTGCCGATCGTGCCGACGGTGCATTACAACATGGGCGGCATCGCCACGAACTATCACGGCGAGGCGCTGACCAAGAAGGACGGCAATCCCGATCACGTCGTGCCCGGCCTGATGGCGCTCGGCGAAGCGGCCTGCGTTTCGGTGCACGGCGCCAACCGGCTCGGCTCGAATTCGCTGATCGATCTCGTCGTGTTCGGCCGCGCCGCGGCGCTGCGCTGCGCCGAAATCCTCACGCCGAACGACAAGCAGCCGGAACTGCCGAAGGATTCCGCCGAGCGGCGCGCTGTCGCGGCTCGACCAATTCCGCAACGCCTCCGGCGGCACGCCGACCGCGCAGCTGCGCGGCCGGATGCAGCAGGTGATGCAGAACAATTGCGCGGTGTTCCGCACCGGCGAAGTGCTGCAGGAAGGCTCCAAGCTCATCCACGAGGTTTCGACGGCGTCGCCGACGTCCGCGTCACCGACCGCTCGCTGATCTGGAATTCCGACCTGATCGAGACGCTGGAATTCGTCAACCTGATCGAGCAGGCCGTCGTCACCATGGATGCCGCGGTCAACCGCACCGAAAGCCGCGGCGCCCATGCGCGCGAGGATTTCCCCGACCGCGACGACAAGAACTGGATGAAGCACACGCTGTCCTGGCTCGATCACCGAGACCGGCAAGGTCACCATCGACTACCGGCCGGTGCACACCTACACGCTGACCAACGACGTGTCCTATATCGAGCCCAAAGGCAGCGGGTGTATTGACGCGAGGTGCATAACTCGATGGTCCAATTCACGCTGCCGAAAAATTCCAAGGTCACCGAAGGCAAGACCTGGCCGCATCCGGCCAAGGACCGAGGCGGAGCGCGAATACCGCATCTATCGCTGGAATCCGGACGACGGCCGCAACCCGCGCATCGACACCTATTACGTCGACACCGACGATTGCGGGCCGATGGTGCTCGACGGCGCTGATCTGGATCAAGAACAACGTCGACGCCACGCTGACCTTCCGCCGCTCCTGCCGCGAAGGCATCTGCGGCTCCTGCGCCATGAACATCGACGGCACCAACACGCTCGCCTGCACCAAGGCGATGAGCGACGTCAACGGCGCGGTGCGCATCTATCCGCTGCCGCACATGCCGGTGGTGAAGGACCTGGTGCCCGACCTGACCAATTTCTATGCCCAGCACGCCTCGATCGAGCCGTGGCTGCAGACCGTGTCGCCGACGCCGCAGAAGGAATGGAAGCAGAGCCACGACGACCGGCAGAAGCTCGACGGCCTTTACGAGTGCATCCTGTGCGCCTGCTGCTCGACCTCATGCCCGAGCTATTGGTGGAATTCCGAGCGCTATCTCGGCCCGGCGGCGCTGTTGCAGGCGCAGCGCTGGATCGTGGATTCGCGCGACGAGGCGACCGGCGAGCGGCTCGACAATCTGGAAGACCCGTTCCGGCTCTACCGCTGCCACACCATCATGAATTGCGCCAAGGCCTGCCCCAAGCACCTCAATCCGGCCAAGGCCATCGCCGACATCAAGCGCACGCTGGTCGAGCGGCAGGTGTAGGCAATTTGTCATCATCCGCGAAGGCGGGTGATCAAGTAATCGCTGAAGCTTCGGTCAACCCTGTGAGCTGGTGTTTACTGGATGCTCCGCCTCCGCGGAGCATGACAGAGTTCGAGCGCGGAACCGCCGCGGCGCGCCGGGAATTGGTCGTCATGACCGAGCATGAGCCAATCTCTCCCGCGTCTGGGACATCATCGAAAACGTCGGCGTCTGCATGCTGACTACGCGGTTTCCCGGCGGATTGCGGGCCCGCCCGCTGGAGGCCCGGCCCGACCGCGCCGCCGGACTGATCTGGTTCGTCACCGACCTCACAGCGGCAAAGAGCATGAGATCGAACCGGAAGCCGAAGTCGGCCTCACCTTCGTCGACGCTTCCGCCAACGCCTATCTATCGCTGACCGCGCGCGCCGCAGTGCAGCGCGACCATGCCAAGGCGGCGGAAATCTGGAAGGCCACCGACACGATGTGGTGGCACGGGCCGGACGATCCCAATGTCTGCGTCTTGCGCGTGGCGCCGCTGACCGCCGAATTGTGGGATGGCCCGGCGAGCCAGGCGGTCGCGGCCTTCGAATTCGTCAAGGCGCGGCTGACCGGCGACAAACCCAATCTCGGCGAAAACCGCAAAGTCACCGTGCCGATGGGAGCCGGTTCCAGTCCCCAAGAAATTACTCAAGAACGGACTTAGGGAACCGGAAAGGAACGACATTGGCGCCCCACACGTTGTTCCCGCGAGGCATTTGCGAGCGAGGACATCATGAGCGCCGAGATCGACCGCGTTTGGGAATTGATGAAGAGAATTTCGATTTGCATGTTTGCGACCTGGGACGGGCGCGAACTGCATGCGCGTCCGATGGGCGCTTATGTGCGGCGTGAAGACGATGCGATCTATTTCCTGTCCGACGCTCGCCGGCATAAGGACGATGAGATCACCCGGTACTCCAAAGTCTGCCTCGCCTTCGCCGATACCGGCGCCCAGAACTACGTGTCACTATCCGGCCACGCCGAAGTCTCCAACGACCGCGCAAAAATCCGGGATTTATGGGGCACGCCCGCTAAGGCGTGGTGGGATTCCCCAGACGATCCGAATATTCGCGTTCTCAAGGTAACGCCGGCCGAGGCCGAATATTGGGACGCCCCGGGTAAGACCGTGGCCTATATCAAGATGGCGACCGCGGCGATGACCGGGCACCGCCCGGATATGGGCGAGAACCGCAAGGTGGGCATGCGATGACCGCGCCCAATCCCGCGCCAATCACGGGACCAAAGATCGAAGAGCCGGGCCAAGGGTCTAAGCCAAGTCCCGAGCCTGAGCCCGCAGGTCCGCGCACGCCTTATCCGGTTGACGAGCCGGTCGATCCCCGCGGCCCCGGTTCCGCGCCGGACTATTTTCCCGGCAAGCCGGCCGGCGGCGGTCTGCCGAAGATGGACGGCGGCGATGCTAGACGCGGCGTCTTGCTCACAGTTTCAGCTTGCGTTTGCGCTGGCCTAGGGTCCGCAACCGCAATGCGTTGAGCCGGATGAAGCCTTCCGCATCGCGCTGGTCGTAGGCCACCGCGCCCTCCTCGAACGTGACCAGATCCTGATCGTAGAGCGAATATTTGCTGGATCGCCCGACCACGCCGACATTGCCCCGGTAAAGCTTAAGCCGCACCCGGCCGCTGACGAACTCCTGGCTCTTGTCGATCGCGGCTTGCAGCATTTCGCGCTCCGGCGCGAACCAGAACCCGTAATAGATGAACTCGGCGTATTTCGGCATCAGCTCATCTTTGAGATGAGCGGCGCCGCGGTCGAGCGTGATCGATTCGATGCCGCGATGCGCGGCGAGCAGGATGGTGCCGCCCGGCGTCTCGTACATGCCGCGCGACTTCATGCCGACGAAGCGATTTTCGACGAGATCGAGCCGGCCGATACCGTGCGTCCTGCCGAGCGCGTTGAGCGCGGTTAGCAGCGCCGCCGGCGACAGCGCCTTGCCGTCGATCGCCACCGGATCGCCGCGCTCGAAATCGATCTCGACATAGTGCGCTTTGGCCGGTGCCTTTTCCGGGTCGTCGGTGCGCGAATAGACATAGTCCGGCACCTCGCCGGACGGGTCTTCCAGAACTTTGCCTTCGGACGAGGTGTGCAACAGATTGGCGTCCGTCGAGAACGGCGCCTCGCCGCGCTTATCCTTGGCGATCGGAATTTGGTTTTTCTCGGCGAATTCGAGCAGCGCCTCGCGCGATTTGAAATCCCATTCGCGCCACGGCGCGATCACCTTCACGTCGGGCTTGAGCGCGTAATAGGCCAGTTCGAAGCGGACCTGATCGTTGCCCTTGCCGGTGGCGCCATGGGCCACCGCGTCGGCGCCGACTTTCTCGGCGATCTCGATCTGCTTTTTGGCGATCAGCGGCCGGGCGATCGAGGTGCCGAGCAGATACTGGCCCTCATAGAGCGCATTGGCGCGGAACATCGGGAAACACGTAATCGCGGACGAATTCCTCGCGCAAATCCTCGATGAAAATGTTTTGCGGCTTGATGCCGAGAGTAAGCGCCTTGGCGCGCGCCGGCTCGAGCTCCTCGCCCTGGCCGAGATCGGCGGTGAAGGTGACGACCTCGCAGCCGTAGGTGGTCTGCAGCCATTTGAGAATGATCGAGGTGTCGAGCCCGCCGGAATAGGCAAGCACCACTTTCTTGACGTCTTTTTTGCCGGCCGCGGCCATGACGAAACATCCTAAAAGCTTGGGCGGCGCCGCCGCCTGCAAATGCGGCGCGGACTATAGGGGCATGGCGGACCGGCGCAAGCTGCCGGCACGGAGCACGCTTAAAGCGACTTGCCGCGCCGGTTTGCCAGGCGCCGCAGCTTGGCGGCAAGCGCATCGCCGGCATCGGCCAGACGGCGCTCGACCGCCGCCTCGTCGATGCGGGTCGCGCCCCAGCGATAGATGAGGCCGTGGGTGAGCCAGATCACCAGATACATGAAGACGCCGGCGAACACGACATCGGAGAAGAAATGGGCGCCGGCGGCGATGCGCAGGATACCGACGCCGACGCCGAAGGCGACGGCCGCGGCATAAGCGATCGGCGCCAATTCCGGGCCTGCCAGCGCTGCGGGGGCCAAGGTCCAGAAGGCTCCAGATGGCTCGCCGGCGACAAAAGAGCAATTATCCGGGCAGCCGCCGCGCGGATCCCACCACGGCACGAAACGGTAATCGCCGCCGAATTGCTGCACGTCGATCGGCCGCGGACGACCCCAATGATCTTTAAGAACGACATTGGTGAGAAGCCCGGGACCGAGCGCCAGCGTCGCGATCAGAAACAATGCGGCGCGGGCCTCGATCAGCATGCGCCGCCGCGGCCAGATCAGCTTACCGATGATGGCGAGAAAGGCCGGCAGCACCAGCAGCGTGATGACGATGCGCGCCGCTTGCCGAGTGTGCTGCACCCACATCTGCGCATTGACGTCGAACAGATGCGCCGGCCGATTGAACCAAATCGCGGCGATGTCGATATCGAGCTCCGGATCGATCGCGCAAATCAGGCCGGCCACAAAGCCGATGCTCAGCGCGATCGTCAGCCCGGTCCGGTTCATCGCAGTTCCTGCCCGCCGTTTTTGGATGACGTCCAGATACCGGCGTTACGCCCGGCGAACAGCCAATAGACCATCCCCCCGGCGATCCCGGCGGCGGCAAAGACCTCGCGTTCGCGGGCAACGTCGACATTGGCCGCCGCGCTGTAGCCGGCGAAATCCAAGCCGAACGCCATGATCAGCGCCAGGGCGCCGCCGATCACGCCATAGACCAGGATCGAGCGCAGCGCCAAACCCTCGGTAATCACGATGACGAGCAGCGTCGGCAAAAAGCCGACAACGAAAATAATGAATGCGCCAATTCCGACCACCACCCACATCGCCGTCGACTGTGCGTGCGAAGACTGCACGCCGAGCGCGTTGAAGAAATAATCCCATTGCGGCGCGAGCGTGCCGAGCGCGAGCACCAGGGATGCGGCAATGCAGGCCCAGATATAGCCGACGAACATCAGCACGACGCGGAACAAAGCGGTCATGGCGCGCGTGTCACGGCGTTTGCGATGGCTGATGTCATGGTTGTATATCTAGCTCGCGCTTGCGTCCGAAGCTCAATCGGTCACGGCCATGGCGCGGAGCGCCAGACGTTCGCGGGCCGAGAGCTTTTCGGTCGCGCTCTTGAGCTGGCCGCAGGCGGCAAGAATATCGCGGCCGCGCGGCGTGCGCACCGGCGAGGAATAGCCGGCATCGAAAACAATCTCGGAGAATTTTTCGATCCGCTCCCAATCGGAGCACTCGTAGGCCGTGCCCGGCCACGGGTTGAACGGGATGAGATTGATCTTGGCCGGAATGCCTTTGAGCAGACGCACCAGCGCCTTGGCGTCGGCCAGCGAGTCGTTGACGCCCTTAAGCATGACGTATTCAAAAGTGATGCGCCGCGCATTGGAAAGACCGGGATAATTGCGGCAGGCCTCCAACAGCTCGCTTAACGGATATTTGCGGTTGAGCGGCACCAGCTGGTCGCGCAACGCATCGGTCACCGCGTGCAGCGACACCGCCAGCATGCAGCCTATTTCTGCGCCGGCGCGAGCGATATTCGGCACCACGCCCGAGGTCGACAGCGTGATGCGCCGCTTGGAAATGCTCAAGCCGTCGCCGTCGGCGATGACGCCTAGGCCGTCGCGCACGGCCTCGAAATTATACAGCGGCTCGCCCATGCCCATCATGACGATGTTCGAGACCAGGCGCTTTCTTTCGCCCTCGCCGGTGCCGGCGTCGCCGAGCGGCGTCCAATCGCCGAGCCGATCGCGCGCCAGCACCACTTGGCTGACGATCTCGCCGGCGGTCAGATTGCGCACCAGCCGCTGCGTGCCGGTGTGGCAAAACGTGCAATTGAGCGTACAGCCGACCTGACTCGAAATGCACAACGTGCCGCGGTCTGCTTCCGGGATGTAGACACATTCCACTTCATGCGGCGTGCCGCCCTGTTCGCCCGGCAACCGAATGAGCCATTTGCGCGTGCCGTCGACCGAAATCTGCTCGGCGGCCACGTCCGGCCGCGCCAGCGTGAAGGCACCGGCCAGCGCGGCGCGCAAATCCTTCGACAGCGTGGTCATCGTCTCGAAATCTTGCGCGCCACGCACATAGAGCCAGTGCCAGATTTGTTGGAGCCGCATGCGCCGCTGCCGCTCCGGCACGCCGATTTTGCCCAGCGCAGCGGCAAGCTCCTCGCGCGTCATTCCGACGAGCGACGGATGCTCTGGCGCCGCATAGTCCTCCAGCGGCCGTTTCTCGATAAACGGCGCCGCGCCGGCGTGAGCGAGAGAATCGGTCAACGAAGCACTCATGTTCTGATGGCAACGCAAAACGGGGTTGAGCGATAAATGGTGCGGCCGCCAGGCCGGCGACAGTGGCCAGCGCCTCAAGGCGCGGGGCTTGTGATCGGACTTGCTATCCGGCTTCGGCCAAGCCCGCAATCCGGTGGCATTTAGCCTACGCGCACTCCTGTAACCTACTTGCAGTCCTGGCCGACTTTATCGAGCGCCTGCGAGACGCCCTTCAAATCGAATTTATCGGTGGTTTTCGTACCCTTGGCGGATTCGCCCTTGACGATCGCGGCATCCGCCGCCCGCATCGCATCGATCATCTGCGTTTCTTCAGCGGCATTCTTGATCCAAGCGCCGTCCTGCTGGGTGTAAAGCGCAAAAGTCGTCGCGCCGATTTGCGCGCTGGCCTCGGAACCGGGCTTGAACGGATAACCGATGATGATCGAAACCTCGTTGGTCACTTTGTCTGCCGGCCGCGTGGAAATGAACATGTAGACCGGGTTGCGCGGCCGGTTGGGCGGATCGGTTTCCGATGACGTCGGCTTGGAGATGGCGAAACAGACCTTCTTGCCGCCGGGAGAGGCGGTATAGGCGCCCCAGTCGGCGTATTGGCCTAAAAGCTTCGGCTGCGCGCCGCCGGCAACGGCGGGCCGCGCCGTCTCGGCAGCCGGCCGTTCGGCTGCCGGCTTGGATGCCGGCTTGGGTCTGGGCTTAGGTTTCGGTTTGGCCACCGGCACGGCGGCTGCGGGAGCGGCGGAGGTCGGCGCCGGCGGCTGCTGCGCCCTAGCCGGCGCGGCAAACGCCGCCGCCATCAACAGCGCAAAGACAAGCTGCCAGCGTCGATCCATGTGCATATGCCCCTCGCAAGAGAGCGCCCCAGGAACTCATTAGCAATTCGTCATTTTAACCCAATTCGTTCGCGGGCGAAACGAGATACACGGGCGATAACCTACTTGTCACAACCGAAGTTGCCGCCGGACACCGGCCGGCCATCTTGGCGGCGGCGGGGTTCACGGGCGCGTACCGGCAATTGTGACCTGCGACACAGCGGCCTTCTTGGCCGGCGCCTATTATTCAGCCGATGGGGGCTGGATTTGCTCCCGATCTGGCAGCGCGCGTCCACCAATGAGCCAACTCGCAATCGGTTACGCCTTATCTCCGGCCACCCATGCCGCCAAGCCTGGAACGCCGGTTCCGACCTTGGAGGATCTCCTCACCGCGGTGGGGGTCAATCGCGACCGGGCAGCATTTGCGGCCCTGTTCGGCCATTTCAGCCCACGTGTGTACGCCCAGATGACGCGCCTGGGGCTGGCCTCGTTCGCGGCCGCCGATCTCACCCAGGACGTGATGGAGGCGATCTGGTCCAAGGCGCATCAGTTCGATCGGCGCAAAGCCGCCGCGACGACCTGGATATTCCATATTGCCCGCAACCGGCAGATCGATGTGCGGCGGCGCAGCCGAGAAATGCCGTGCGCAACGGAGGATTTCTGCTCCATCCCCGATCCCGGCGAACCGCACGACGATCGCCTCGATGCAGCGGTGCGCGAGCGATGCGTTCGCGCCGCTCTCGGCGCGTTGCCGCACGAGCAATTCACGCTGGTGAAATTGGCATTTTTCGACGGGCTGTCGCATGCCGCCATCGCCGAGCAAACCAAGCTGCCGCTTGGCACGGTCAAGTCGCGGCTGCGGCTCGCGTTCTCGCGGCTGCGCCGTGCGCTGCATGATGCCGGAGTGACCAAAGCCTGATAAGACGTGCGGATGAAAGCCGCTCTCTGCACACACTTCTGCGCCCCCGACCAGCTCGAAATCGCCGACATCGCGGAGCCGCAGGCCGGCCCCGGCGAGGCGGTGGTGCGGGTCAAGGCGGCGGCATTGAACTTCTTCGACACGCTCATCATTTCCGGAAAATATCAGCACAAGCCGCCGTTTCCATTTTCGCCGGCGGCCGAATTTGCCGGCGTGGTCGAGAGCATCGGTGACGGCGTCATGGCCGTCGCGCCGGGCGACCGGGTGATGGGCAATATCGGCTGGGGCGCGGCGCGCGAGGCCGTAGCGGTGCCGGCGGACGCGTTGGTGAAAATCCCGCCCGGGCTCGATATGGACCGCGCCGCCGGGCTGACCGTGACCTACGGCACGACGCTCTATGCGTTGCGCGAGCGGGCCGCACTTAAGGCCGGCGAGACGCTGGCGGTACTCGGCGCTTCGGGCGGCACGGGCCTTGCGGCCGTAGAAATCGGCAAGATCATGGGGGCGCGCGTCATCGCCTGCGCCTCCGCGGACGACAAGCTCGCCTTTGCCCGAGCGCACGGCGCCGACGACACGGTAAATTATGCGCACGAGGAATTACGCGGGGCGCTGAAGAAGCTCGGCGGCGAGCATGGCATCGACGTGGTGTACGATCCGGTCGGCGGCCGCTACGCGGAACCGGCCGTGCGCGCGCTCGCCTGGGAAGGCCGCTATCTGGTGATCGGCTTCGCCGCCGGCGAAATTCCAAAATTACCGCTTAATCTGGTGCTGCTGAAAAGCTGCGACATCCGCGGCGTGCTATGGGGCAGCTGGGTCAAACGCGAGCCGCAAGCGCAGCGGGCGCTGATGACCGACATCATGCAGTGGTGCGCGCAAGGCAAGCTTAAGCCGCACGTGCACGCAACTTACCCATTGGCCGAGATCGCGGCGGCGCTCAACGCCATTGCCGATCGCAAAGTGATGGGAAAGATCGTGCTGCGGCCGTAAAGCATGTCCCGCAAAAAGCTTGCCCTCGGACTTGATCCGAGGGTGAAAACCGGTTTTGCGAAAAGGACATGCTCAAACAAACAGCCCGCACTCACGCGCGCAGCCGCGCCACCGCCTCTTGCGCCGCTTGCCGATGCTCGGGCTTGATGTGCGACGACACCAGCTTGAATGCCGCGCCGAGAATAGCGGCGGCGTCGGCCAGACCGAGCAGCGTATCGGGAACCAGATCTTCGGGGACGGCGAAATAGACAATCGCGCCGAGCAGCACGACTTTCACATAAAGCGGCGTACTGCGATCGAACGCACAATAATAGCCGGTCAGCGCATCTTCCAGGAACGGGATGTTGGCCGCTTCACGCTTGACCTTATGCCAAAATTTTCGCCGCAGCTCCGCTTCATCGGCGACGACCCGGCGGCCCAGCGCGGTAAAATCCGGCCAAGAAAGATCCGGCCACACGGCCGCTTGCTGCCAAAAGCCCATGGTCCCTCCTCAGGCGCCGTGAACCAGCAAGAAATGGCCACAAAAGGCGGCAGCCGCAAGGCGGCGCCGCTTAGCCGGCAAACTTGTCCATCGCTTCGGCCAGCTTGATATCGCGCTCTGTCAGCCCGCCGGCGTCGTGGGTGGACAACGTCACCTCGACGGTTTTGTAGACATTGAACCATTCCGGATGGTGATCGAGCTTCTCGGCAACCAGCGCCGCACGGGCCATAAAGCCAAAGGCCTCATTGAAATCGGCAAACTGGAATTTCTTGGTAATGGCGTCACGCCCCGGCGCTTCGCTCCAGCCTTTTAGCCGGGCGAGTGCCGCCTTGCGGCCTTGGCCGGCGAGCTTTTCACTCATTGCAATCTCCCTCTGCCGCGTGGCGCGCGGTGCCGGTCATTGACGCTCCAAACCGAAGGCAAAACTATTACCGGCAAGACTATTCCTTAACAGTCAGGCCCTCAACGCGCGGCGGCCGGGCTAGTTTCCAAAGGCAGCTTGGACACTGGCGGGGCCGAACACGGCCAGGGAACGCCTCGAATCCGACGTGATCGCGCGGATTTGTCGGTTCCCTTGTTTGACTAGGCACCGACCGGCCATTGAGCCGGTCATGGTCTCAAGACCGGCAAGCCGTGGTAAGATCGGCCATGCCAACCCAACTTCCGCAGCGGCCGCCTCTGGCCGTAAGATTGTGGCTGTTTCGGCGCTTGCGTGGCGCCGGCGGAACCGAATCGGCGTCGGCGCATGCGATGACTATCGGATCGCTAGAACATTTGATGCGTAGCCGGGTGCGCATGTTCCTGCGTCATACTTGGCTGGTGACGATTCTCGGCACCATCATCATGGCGGCTGCAGTTGCGGTTGGCTTCTATTACGCCAACGAAGCCGATCGCATGCGCATCGCTGCGGGGCCGCCGGATGGCAAATTCCTTGCCGCGCTGTCCGCGCAAATCGCCAAGGGCCATGCCGATATTTCCATGGCCGCCATTGCCACGCCCGGCGCCAAGGAAGCGGCGCAAGCCATGAGCAAGGGCGAAGCGGACCTCGCCGTTCTGCCAAGCAATCTCGACGATGGGCTGGACTGGCCGGTGGTCGCTATCCTCCGGCAAAATGTGATGGCGCTGATCGTGCCGCCGGCTGGTGCGGCCAGCGCCGCTAAGCCCGACCAGAACGCCGCAGCGGCCAATCCCGCGGGCAGCGCCAGCAAAAGCAAGACTGCTTCGTCCGCCAAGGGCGCCAATGCCACCAAGACCGCCAAAACCGATAAAACGAACAATAAGTCGAGCGACAAGAAGACCGCCAAAAAAAACGCAGCCGGCGATGACAGCGACAGCGACGACAACGATAACGACTTCGGCAAGGTGACGCAGCTTAGCGGCAAGCGCATCGGCGTCGTCAGCGGCAATGAAGCGACCAGAGGCCTGCTCGAACTGGTGCTGAGCCACTATGGCGTGGCGCTCGACAAAGTGACGATGTCGGACATCGTGCCGGATAAAATCGCCGACGCGATTAAAAACAAGCAGGTCGACGTGCTGTTCGTGGCCGGTGCTGCAACCAGCCGCGCTATCACCGACGCCGTGGCGGCGGCGACGGTGCACGGCAAGGCGCCGTCGTTTATCGAGATCGATCAGGCCGACGGCATCGCCAAGCGCCATCCGGCCTTCGATTCGGTCGACATCGACGCCGGGACGTTCGGCGGCAATCCGCCCTCGCCGGACGCCAGCCTCAAAACCTTGAGCTTCGCCGAATATCTGGTAGCGCGAAAAAGCTTTAGCAATTCGGTCATCGGCGCGCTCGCCAAAGTCATCTATTCGTCACGGCTGGTGCTGGCCGCCGCCGCGCAGGGCGACATCAGGATAGCGGCGCCTTCCACCGACAAGGACGCCGACGTCGCCGTTCATCCGGGCGCGCTCGCTTATCTTTCCGACAGTCAGCAATCGTTTTTCGACAAATACGGCGACGAAATCTTCTATAGCATGCTGATTTTTCCGGTATTCGGATCGGCCATAGCCGGCCTCGCAAGCTATTTGCGCCGTAATACCCGCACCCGCCGCCTAAGATTGTTGCAGCGGGTTCTCGATCTGGTGCGCAAGGCCCACGCCGCGCAGACGCTCGATGCCATCGATCTCATCCAGGTCGAAGCCGACAACCTGGTGATCTCGATCATCCACCAGGGCGAACACGAGGAATTCGACGAAACGGTGCGCATGTCCTTTGCCTTCGCGCTCGATCAGCTGCGTTTCGCGCTCGGCGCGCGGCGCATCGCCATCGAGCACGGCACCGGAACCGCGGAAATGCCCGGCGCCAAAGCCGCCGCGGCATAACGATTGCTTCGGCGCTATTTCCCACTATATACCGCTTGCAAATGCGGGCCCCCTTCGGGGCCCGCTGCAATTTAACGATTAGGGCAATGAATCTCCGCAACATCGCGATTATCGCGCATGTCGACCACGGCAAAACCACCCTGGTCGACCGGCTTTTGCAGCAATCGGGCTCGTTCCGCGAGAACCAGCGCATGGTCGAGCGCGCGCTCGATTCCAACGACCTCGAGCGCGAGCGCGGCATTACCATCCTCGCCAAGGCAACCTCGCTGGTCTGGCACGACACCCGGATCAACATCGTCGACACCCCCGGCCATGCCGATTTCGGTGGCGAGGTCGAGCGCATCCTCAATATGGTCGACGGCGCCCTCGTGCTGGTCGACGCGGCCGAGGGGCCGCTGCCGCAGACCAAATTCGTGGTGACGAAGGCGCTCAAGATGGGGCTGCGGCCGATCGTGGTCATCAACAAGGTCGACCGTTCGGACGCCCGGCCGAGCGAGGTCGCCAATGCGGTATTCGACCTGTTCGCCGCGCTCGACGCGACCGAGGAACAGCTCGATTTTCCGATTTTGTACGGCTCCGCCAAGCAAGGCTGGATGGCTGCCAGTGCCGACGGTCCCAAGGACCAGGGCATGGCGCCGCTGTTCGACCTCGTCGTCCGCCATGTCGCGCCGCCGCAGGTCGAGAGCGGTCCGTTCCGCATGCTCGGCACCATTCTCGAATCCAATCCCTATCTCGGCCGCATCGTCACCGGCCGCATATTCTCCGGCTCGGTGAAGCCGAACCAGACGGTAAAAGTGCTCGACCGCAACGGCGAACTGGTCGAGGAAGGCCGGGTCACCCGGGTGCTCGCCTTCCGCGGGCTGGAGCGCACGCCGATCGAGGAGGGCTTCGCCGGCGACATCGTCGCCATCGCCGGGCTGCCGGAAGCGTTCGTCTCGCATACGCTGTGCGCGCCCGAAGTGACCGAGCCGCTGCCGGCGCAGCCGATCGATCCACCGACGCTGACCATGACCTTTCACATCAACGATTCACCGCTCGCCGGCACCGAAGGCGACAAGGTGCAGAGCCGGGTGATCCGCGACCGACTTTTGCGCGAGGCTGAAGGCAACGTCACGTTGCGGATTTCCGAATCGACCGAGAAGGATTCGATGGAAGTCGCCGGCCGCGGCGAATTGCAGCTCGGTATTCTGATCGAAACCATGCGGCGCGAAGGCTTCGAGCTTTCGGTGTCGCGGCCGAAGGTGCTCTATCAACATGGCCCGTCTGGCGAGCTCCTCGAGCCGATCGAGGAAGTCGTCATCGACGTCGATGAAGAACATTCCGGCGTGGTGGTGCAAAAGCTTGCCGAGCGCAAGGGCGAGATGGTCGAGATGCGGCCTTCCGGCGGCGGCCGCGTGCGGCTCATCTTCTACGCGCCGACGCGTGGGCTGATCGGCTATCAGGGCGAACTCCTCACCGACACCCGCGGCACCGCGGTGATGAACCGGCTGTTTCACGCCTACGGTCCGCATCGCGGCGAAGTCGTTGGCCGGCGCAACGGCGTCCTGCTTTCGACCGACCAGGGCGATGCGGTCGCCTACGCCATGTGGAATCTGGAAGATCGCGGCCCGATGATGATCGAGCCGGGCTGGAAAGTTTACCGCGGCATGATCATCGGCGAGCACACGCGCGGCAACGACCTGGAAGTCAACGTCCTAAAGGGCAAGAAGCTGACCAACATCCGCACCCACTCCAAGGACGAGGCGATCCGGCTGACGCCGCCGATCCGCATGACCTTGGAAAAGGCGCTGGCGTATATCGAAGACGATGAGCTGGTCGAGGTGACGCCGAAATCGATCCGGTTGCGCAAGAAGCTGCTCGATCCGGTCGAACGCAAGCGCGACGAGCGCCGCAAAGAAACCGAGCGCGTCTAAGCGCGCCGGGTCTGCGGCGCGACGAACGATCAAATCTCGCCGATCCTGTCACATTTTGCGACACCTTGCGTGCGGCGCCCCGAACGAAAGTCGCCGACCGTGACGCGATTGCAACAGCGCGTGCAGATTGCGCGTCGGACCTGCATTTTCCGCCTCCGCGGCAGTGGCAAGGCCGGTGGCTTTTGGCTAATAATCCACATCGTTAAGGAAAGGTGAATCGAAAGTCTTGAAGGCCACGGCGGCGCTTGCTTTGATCGTACCGTGAATCGGGCAATGGGTCCGCAGGGTGGCTTGGCAGGATCGGGCATCGCAGGGTCAGGCACGACAATCGGACGCAGCAGGATCGAGCGCAGCAGGGTTGAGCATCGCATCATGAGCACCATCCTCATCGAAATCCGTCGGGCCCGTGCTTGCGATGCGGGCTCTGTCGCGGATGCTCATGATGAGGCGTGGCGCGCCGCCTACCAAGGCATCATCCCCGGCGCCGAACTGGAACGGCTGATCAACCGCCGCGGTCCGGCGTGGTGGGAATCGGCCATCCGCAAAGGCAGCCGCATTGCATTGCTGCAGTTCGGTGACAAGATCGCCGGCTACGCCAATTACGGACGCAACCGGGCGCGCAGCCTGTACTATGACGGCGAACTCTACGAGCTTTATCTGCGCCCGGAGTTTCAGGGGCTCGGCTTCGGTCGCCGGCTGTTCACCGCCGCCCGCCGCGACTTGGCGCAGAGCGCGATGAAGTCGCTGATCGTGTGGGCGCTGTCCGAGAATGAAAACGCGGTCGATTTCTACCGCGCGCTTGGCGGCAAGGCGGTGGCTCGCAGTTCCGAAAAATTCGGCACTCGCGTGCTCGATAAGGTCGCGTTCGGCTGGAACAGCTGACGCTTACACCGCCGGCGCCGGCAGGCCGGCCTGCGTGCAGGCCGCGCGCAGCGTATTCACCAGCAGACAGACGATCGTCATCGGCCCGACGCCGCCCGGCACCGGCGTAATCGCGCCGGCGACCTCGCGGGCTTCGACGAAATTCACGTCGCCGACGATGCGCGACTTGCCGGCGGCGTCGGTTACCCGGTTGATGCCGACGTCAATCACGGTCGCCCCCGGTCTGATCCATTCGCCGCGGATGAACTCGGCGCAGCCGATCGCCACGCACAAAAGCTCGGCACGCCGGCAGTAGTCGGGCAGATTGCGGGTGTGGGTATGCGCCAACGTGACCGTGGCGTTTTCATTGAGCAGAATTTGCGCCAGCGGATTGCCGACGATATGCGAGCGGCCGATCATCAGCGCATCGAGACCGAGCAGCGAGGGATGCACGCTCTTGATCAGCTTGAGGCAGGCGATCGGCGTACACGGCACCAGCGCCGGCAGGCCGGTTATGAGCCGGCCGGCATTGAGCGGGTGGAACCCGTCGACGTCCTTGTCCGGATCGATGCTGTTGAGAATGCGGGCGGTATTGATCTGCGGCGGCAGCGGCAGTTGCACCAAAATGCCGCTGACGGCGGGATCGGCGTTGAGCGCCTGCACCAGCGCCAACAATTCGGCTTCGCCGGTGGCCGCCGGCAATTGATAGTCGAGCGGCCGCATGCCGACCTCATGCAGCGCGCGCGATTTGCCGGCGACGTAAGTTTTGCTTGCGGCGTCGTCGCCGACCAGCACCACCGCGAGTCCCGGCACGATGCCATGCGCATCCGTCAGGCGCTGCGTCTCGGTTTTGACCGCAACGCGCAGATCGGCGGCAATCGCCTTGCCGTCAATTATCCTGGCTGTCACGGCGTTCAGAAGACGTTCGGCAGGATGTAAATCTCAATGATCTTTTCGATGAAGATGATGATCAGGAAAAGTATGACCGGAGAGATGTCGATGCCGCCGAGATTGGGCAGGAAATTACGAATCGGGCGAAGCGCCGGATCCGTGATGCGATAAAGAAAATCGCCGACCATGGCGACAACGTGGTTTCGCGTATTCACGACATTGAATGCCACGAGCCACGAGAAGATCGCCATGGCGATTACGATCCAAAGATAAAGCTGGAGCGCAATGAGGATGACTTCAAAAAGTGCGAGCATGGACCGGTTTCGCGTTGAGGGTGGCAGAAACTAGCGAACTGCGGCCGCGCGAACAAGTGAGGCTTGTTCCACCCCGTCGCATGGACGGTGGCCGGTGAAAGACCGGTTGACAGCCTTGTTGACAGCCTTGGGCGGCAGCCCTAAATGGCCGGCACTCGCCAAAGCCGGCGCCATATTTGGCCCGGTTGCCACTCAGGCGGGGCCGTAGCTCAGTTGGGAGAGCGCCTCGTTCGCAATGAGGAGGTCAGGGGTTCAACTCCCCTCGGCTCCACCAGCCTACGCTGGCTGCGCCAGCTAGGCTCGGCAGGCCACTGCAAGAAGCCGCTCCAAGACAGGCCACTCCAAGGCTGGCCACTCCAAGGCTGGCCACTCCAAGGCTGGCCACCCCGAGACAAGCCACTCCAGCCGATAAACCCAAGCCATAAACCGGATTAAGCTTTAAAACCGGGTGATGACCTACAAATCCACCCCGGCACGCTCGCTGCTACGTCACCCCGCCTACGCCCGCTTCCTCTACGTTCGGATCGCGGCATCCGTTGCGCAGCAGGCTCAGGTCGTTGCCGTCGGCTGGCAGATGTATGAGTTGACCAACAGCCCGTTTCATCTCGGCCTGATCGGGCTGGTGCAATTTATTCCCGCCGTCGGGCTGTTCGTCTTCACCGGTCATGTCGCCGACCACTACGACCGGCGCTGGGTCGCGTGCATCGCCCAGGTCACCGAGGCCCTCGCGGTCGCCATGCTGGCCTTGGCCAACGCGACGGACCGGCTGACGCCGGCGCTGCTTCTGGCCATGGCTTTCATGGTCGGCACCGGACGAGCCTTCGAGCAGCCGAGCCTGCAGTCGGTGCTGCCGAATATCGTACCGAGCGCGGAGTTGCCCCGTGCCATCGCCGGATCGAGTTCGGCCTCGCAGACCGCAGTGATCGCCGGACCGGCGCTTGGCGGCATGCTGGTCGAGATCAACCCGACCTTGGTGTATGTGGTCTGCGCGCTGTTATGGATTTCGGCCGGACTGGTGATGCTCGGCATCGCCATAGAAGCCAAATCGGCAGCCAAGCTGGAAGCCGAAGCTGAGCCGAAAGCCGAGTTGCAAGGCGAGCCGCCGGCGGCAAAGCCGGGGGTTCGAGCGCCGCGCGACCTAAGAACCTTATTCAGCGGGCTGACTTTCATCCTCCACCAAAAGGTCGTGCTCGGCGCCATATTGATAGATCTGTTCGCGGTGGTGCTCGGTAATCCGACTGCGGTCTTGCCGATCTTCGCGCGCGACATTTACCTCGCCGGCCCGCTTGGTTTCGGAGTGCTGCGCGCTGCGCCCGCGGCCGGCGCCATTGCCACGGCGTTGGTCCTGGCGCGCTGGCCGATCGTCGGCCGGGTCGGCCGCATCATGTTCGTCACGGTGACGATCTATGGCGTGGCGACAATCTTGTTCGGCCTGTCGGGACGGTTTGGCCTCGCCTTGATTGCGCTCGCCGTGGTCGGCGCCGCCGATACTGTCAGCGTCGTCATTCGCCAGACCATGGTGCAATTGCGCACGCCGGATCATATGCGCGGCCGAGTCTATGCGGTGAATTCGATGGTGACGAATACCTCGAACCAGCTCGGCATTTTCCGTGCCGGCACCGCGGCCGCGCTATTCGGCGCGGTGCCTTCGGTCCTCATTGGCGGGCTGAGCACCATCGCCATCGTCCTGATTTCGACCAAGATTTTCCGCGACTTGTACGGTGCCGACCGGTATCACGAGGAGCAGGTTTGACGCCGCATCGCGTGGCCCTTTCGGCATTGCCGCCAGTGCGGCATCATGGTGGGGCCGGGTTTCGTCACAGAGCAAGAGGACGACTTATGCGACTGCTCACGATCGTTTGCTTCGCCGCAGCACTTGCCGCCATGGCTGCGCCGGCGCTGGCGGCCGCGCCTTGCGGCGGCGATTTCAATACCTGGCTCGCAGGCGTGAAGCAGGAGGCCGCCGCCGACGGCATTTCGCAGCGCACGATCCAGATCGCGCTGGCGGGCGTGACCTACGACCCGACCATTATTGCACGCGACCACGCCCAGGGCGTCTTCAAGCAGAGCTTCGAGCAGTTCTCCGGCCGCATGGTGCCGCCGCGGCTCGCCCGCGCCCGGCAGAAGATGCTGCAAAACGCCTCGCTGTTGGAACGCATCGAACAGCAATACGGCGTCCCGGGCGGCGTCATCGTCGCCATCTGGGGCCTGGAAACCGATTTCGGCGCCGATACCGGCCATTTTGCCACCATCCGCTCGTTGGCGACGCTGGCCTTCGATTGCCGGCGGCCCGACAAGTTCCGCGGCGAGCTCATCGCCGCGCTGCGCATCGTCGATCGCGGCGACATGACGCCCTCGGCAATGCGCGGCGCCTGGGCCGGCGAGATCGGCCAGACCCAGTTCCTGCCGTCGTCCTATTTGAAGTTTGCCGTCGACTACGACGGCAGCGGCCGCCGCGATCTGATCCACGATGTGCCCGACGTGCTCGCCTCGACCGCAAATTATCTCAAAGGCTACGGCTGGCAGCGCGGCCAGCCGTGGGGCGAAGGAACCGCCAATTTCCAGGTGCTGCTGCAATGGAATGCTTCGGAGGTCTACACCAAGACAGTCGCCTATTTCGGGCAACTGCTTGAATCCCGGCAATAGATTTTCGCCAGCATGATCTTTTCGGAAAACCGGCGGCCACTTTGCCGGTCCATGCGTCAGCCGGCGAGCCAGCGCTCCAGAAAGACCGTGAGCCAGGCGCGCGCCGAGTAATCATAGACGGCGCGGTCCGCGAAATGTTCGTGGCGCGGCTTGGCGCCGGGCAAATCCATGCGGTCGTGGCCGCGCGTGGTCCATTTGTGCATCATGGCGTGGGTAACATCGGGGTGGAATTGCAGGGCGAAGCTGCGGCCGCGACGAATCGCCTGGACTTCGAACGTGTCGCCCTCGGCCAGAAGCGCGGCGCCCGCCGGCAGATCGAAGCCTTCGCGGTGCCATTGATAAACGCATTCCGGCCAGGTCTCGACCACCGCGAGCCCGGCGGCGGTCGGCCGGATCGGGTAGTAGCCGATCTCGGCCCGGCCTTGCGGATGCCGAAAGACTTTGCCGCCGAGATGCTGGGCGAACATCTGGGCGCCGAGGCAGATGCCGAGAAACGGCTTGTTCTCCCTGAGCGGCACGCCGATCCACTCGGTCTCGCGGCGGATGAAATCGTCCGGATCGTTGGCGCTCATCGGACCGCCGAAGATGATGGCGCCGGCATGCTCGGCAAGCGTCGCCGGCAGCGGGTCGTCGAAGCGCGGCCGGCGCACGTCGAGCGGATAACCGAGATCGCGCAGCGCATTGCCGATGCGGCCGGGGGTCGAATGCTCTTGGTGCAGGACAATCAGGATCGGCTGCTGCATGACGCCGAGGATTCGCTTTCTTTCAAAATCCTAGCCTGTCGGCCACACCAAGCAAAGCGCGCGCAAATGGATCAGCGTCCGCTGTCGGCGCGCCGGTCGACGGCAGCGATCAACAGCGCGCCGGGGACAAAGCGCATCAGCGCCACGGCGATCCGATTGCCAACTCCGGCGATCGCGACACGCTCACCGCGCATCAGCGCTCGATAGCCGATCCGCGCCACCTGCGGGGCCGGCAATTCGATGAGCTTGGAAGCACTTGGCAAGCGCATGCCCGAACGTTCCTGGAATTCGGTCGGCACCGGGCCGGGACACAGTGCGGTCACCCGGATGCCCCGGGGACCAAGTTCGCGATGCAGCGCTTGGCTGAACGACAGGACATAGGCCTTGCTGGCGTAATAAACCGCCATGCCCGGACCGGGCAGAAAGGCGGCGATCGAAGCGACATTGAGAATGCCGCCGCGATGGCGTGCCAGACTATCGACGAACAGCAGCGACAATTCGGTAAGCGTGCGCACATTGAGGTCGATCATGGCGAGCTGCTCGTCGCGGCGCAGTTCGGCGGCACGGCCACTCAGGCCGAAACCGGCATTGTTCACGACATAGGCTGGCTCAAGTGCGCGCGCCGACAGTTCAGCGGCCAGCGTCGCGGCGGCATCGCGCCGTTCAAGGTCGAGCGCCAGCACGGTTGGCCGCGGCCGGCCGGACGCGGCGATCTCCGCGGCCAAGGCCTCCAGCCGCTCTTGGCGCCGCGCCACCAGCACCAGCTCGTGGCTATTTTCAGCAAAGACGCGCGCCAGATCGGCGCCGATACCGGACGACGCGCCGGTGATCAGCGCGACCGGCTTCATGCCGGGCTGCCCTGCCCGCTGGCGCCGTCCGGCAGGGCGGTATCGCCCGGCGCGCCCGGTTCGGCATCGTCACCGCCGACGCGGCGGCGCAACGCGATCCGCTCCTGCGGGGAAACGCCAAGGAGATCGGCGGCCCGCCACAGCAGATTGTCCTCGAGTTCGTCGCGGTGCCCGTCGGCATAGACGATCTGCCACATCATCTCGATGATGCGGGCGCGGCCGTCCTCGTTAAGCGCGCGGTTGAGCGAATGGGTGAAATGATAAAGATCGACCAATTCCTGCTCTGCCGCCGTCGCCTTGGCGATCAGTTCATCGGTCGCGGCATCGTCAAGCTGGAAGCCTTGCTTAAGCACGGCGTAAAGCTTTAGGCGCTCGCTGTCGGTCATGGCGCCGTCGATGGTGGCGGCATGCACCAGCAGCGCCGCGGCGGCGAGGCGGTAATCGTCCTCGCCGAACGCACTCGGATGCTTGCCGCCGTCGACGAAGTCGGAAATGAAATTTTTAAAGGTATCGAACATCAAGCCTCTCGTTTGCAGCAGTGGCCCCCGAACCGATGCTCATATCGCTATCGGCCGGGGAGCGTTCAATCCCAGGCGGCGGAAGCCGCCCGCCGAGGCGTGAGGTCCCCTATTCAAGGTATTTGCTCGGCGGAAAGGCGCGCGAGAATACCGGCTGTTGAACAAACGTCTTGGGATCGTAGGTCCAGAATTGGCTGACCTGCGGATAGGTCTTGATGATGGTGTTGGTGAGCTTGCCATTCACCCGCGCCACCTTGCGGATGTGAATGTCGAGGACCGGCGTACCGTATTCGTCGAGCCGCACGGGGCCGATCGGCCCATGGGTCAGCCGCACATCGCGCATGGCCTTAAGGAAGGCGGCTGTATCATCGGTCTTGCCGCCGACAGCGTTGAGCGCCTGCTCGATGATGAGGAGCGCCGTGTAGGGGCCCGCGGTATAGAAGCCCGGATCGTGCTTGTAGGCCGCGTTGATGCCGGCGACGAATTTCTTGTTGTCCGGCGTGTCGAGTTCCGCGGCGTACCAGCCGGCGGAATAAACGCCGACCGCTTCGTCGCCCATGACCTTAAGAATGCCCTCGTCGGTCATGGTGGTGTTGCCGAGCACGGCGATCTTGCCCTTGAGGCCGAATTCGGCGAACGCCTTGAGGAAGCGCAGCGGGTTCGAGCCGGCAAAGCCCGTATAGATCGCCTCCACATCCGGCTTGATCTGCGCCAGATAGGCGCCGTATTCCGGCGCATTGAGCGGCGGCCAGAGCTTCTGCACGATCTTGCCGCCCGCCGCTTCGAACGCCAATTGGAAACCGCCGGCACCTTCGTGGCCGTAGGTAAAATCCTCGGCGACGATAGCCATCTTCTTGTAACCAAGCGTTTTGGCCGCGTAATCGCCCAGTGGATAGGTCACCTGCGGCGCCGTGCCAAAGGCGTGCAGGACGTAAGGGTTTGGTGCGCGGCTTTTGAGATCGACGGTGGCGGCCGAGGTGGTCGTGATCAGCGGCACCTTGCTGCCGCGAACATATTCGTCCATCGCTAAAGCTTCGTTGGTCGCCAACGGTCCGATCATCACTGGAACCTTGTAGCGCTCGACCAATTCCTGGGTCTTGGTCTTGGCAAGCGCCGGGCTGCCGGCGGTGTCCTGGGTGATGAGTTCGATTTTCCGGCCGGCGATCATGCCGTTACGTTCATCGAGGAAGAGTGCTGCCCCCTCCTGCTGCTGCTTGCCACCGGCGGCCAATGGGCCGGTCAGGACCGTGAGGAAGCCTATGCTTAGCGGCCCCGCCGCTTGCGCCCATGCCCGTGCGGCCGGGAGTAAACCTAGCGTGGCGGCAGCCTCGAGAAGCCGCCGGCGTGATAGTTTGAAAATGCTCTTGTTCGCCGACATTTCCATCCCCTCTGTCATTTGCTCTCACGCCTGTTTTAGCAGTTGGAGGACGACGAGCGACAAGCGATCAGTCGCCGCACCCATAACTATTGCCTCGGCCAGCCGACCCAATCCCATGAACCCCGGTCTGTGAGAATATTCGCATAGCCAGCGCCCCGGGACGCCCTTTGCGGGGTGGATGGGTCTTTTCGCTCGATAATGTCAAACAGCCAATGCAGTTACTTCCGTCACCCTGAGGTGCTCGCGAAAGCGAGCCTCGAAGGGCGACGGCCCGTAAGTCTTCGGCCGTCTCCTTCGAGGCGCGCCGTTGGCGCGCACCTCAGGATGACGGATCGAAGCTTTTCGTTTCCCCCGTCATTGCGAGGAGCGAAGCGACGAAGCAATCCAGAGCGGAATTGTAGAGACTGGATTGCTTCGCTTCGCTCGCAATGACGAAAATAAAAGAAGGAAATGGACCGCCGGCAAGCGCACTGCGGTCAAATACGGACCGCAGAGAGACCCGTACGCAAGCGGCGCACAGGGCGCGCCGCGGATAAGGCGGCTTGCGCCGCCCGTCCGCTTCGGGCGCGCTCGCCTGCCGGCGTTCCACCACGGCACTTGCGGTCGCGACCGAACGCCACCGCTCAGCTCCAGTTCACGCGCTTCCTGGGGACGGGACTACTGAGGAACGGGCGTTATCCGTCCCCTGCCGCCCCAGTGCAGCGGGTTTTACCCCGCAGACCGGTCGTAGTGCCGGCCGGGCGTTTTGGCCCAGAGCCGCCCGAGAGCGAGGGTGACAGCCCCACCCGCGGGAACCGTACTCGCCCCCTCCCACCGGCGTCACCCGGCGGTGTCCTTCCTGGGGAGAGATCTGATTCTTTGAAATGAATCTATATTGGGGACCTGTGTCAATAGTACGGTGACACACGCTAGCCGAACCTACGCTGGCCGATGTCTATACCGTATTGACGTTATCATTTTTGATAATTATTATGTTACTTATGAAAAGACGCCAGCTTTGGCATAAGCTTGATGAAGCGGATCGAAAAGGGGTGTGGGCCTTCACCTCAGCCACGTTTGCCGCACTTTTTGACAATCCTTCTCCGAATTACCTCAGGCTCATGATGAAACGCTTGGCAGATCAGGGCGTGCTCACGCGGGCGGCGCGTGGCGTGTATGTCAATCCGCGTGCCCGCTCGATGCCGAGCGATGTGCGGGCAGGACTGATCCGGTATCTACGGCCTCGCGAGGTTAGTTATGTCAGCCTTAAATCCAAGCTGTCGGAGGCTGGCGCCATTTCCCAAGTGCCCACGGTGTTAAGTTGCATGACGACGGGATCTCCCGGTCGGTTTGACACACCTTGGGGGGCAATCGAATTCACCCACACGGATCGCAACATCGCGTTCGGCACAGACGTCCATACGCGGGATGACGGATTAACTGAAGCGACAGTAGAACGAGCGGCGCGCGACCTCCGCCGCGTCGGCAGGAATGTCGGGCTCGTCGACACTGAGACCTTAGCCGAAGCGATCAATGAAGAAGGATTATGAACGTCAGAGCCACCAGCATTAAAAGCGCCGTCGCGGACTTCATGGTCAGGCGAGGCATTGCCGGCGAAATGGAGCAAAATTTAGTCAAGGAAGCGATCCATCTTCATTTGTTGTCCGCGCTCTCTGAAGCCGGTATCCTTCGCCATGTCGTGTTTCAAGGCGGCACCGCACTCCGTCTTTGTTACGGAGGCGAGCGATACAGCGAAGACCTTGATTTTGTTTGCGGCAAAGCAGGGGGTTATTTAGACAAGATCGAGTTTGAAGAGCTTGTTGGCAGCGCGCTCGAAACAACCAAACAGTCGCTGCATCGCGAATTCGACATCAATCCTGATGAAATCTTGCTGAAACAGCCGCTATTGCCAGCGACTATTAAAAGCAATTCAGCGAAAGTCGTTGCATGGCAAATCAGCGTTCCTGTTGCGTCGTTGAAGCACTCGCCGAAGTCGCGCATCAAAATCGAATTCGCGAACGTGCCCTCCTATGACAACGGACCCGATGTGGCAAAGTCCGTTCCAGGACTTGTGCAGATCGAGGATGTCATCCTCACAGTTGAAAGCACCAGGGAAATTCTGGCCGACAAGGCTGTTGCGCTGACTGCCAGGCACGCTCTCAAGTATCGCGACGTTTGGGATGTTTGGTATCTCACCAACAAGCTGAACGCTCAAATCGAGAGAGCCATGGTCGCGAACAAGTTTGGTGATTATGGCACATCGGACGTGGAGACGAAGGCGAAGCAACGTCGGGAAGAGCTGGCAAAGGCGGCCACTGAGAAGGCCTTCTTGGATGAAATCATTCGATTTCTTCCCGCGAAAAGAGTTGCGGAAATTGGCAATGCCGGGCTGCAAAAGCCGATTCTCGCAGCGAGCGCCGATCTCATCTCTCGGGCAGTGCTATGAGCGTGGCGGCTGCGCCAGGCTAGAACGCATCGCGATTTACGATGGCCTGAGACGAACCCTACTGCAGCGCCTTGCGGCCCTGGTTGGCGTCGTTGAGAAGCCGCAGATTGGCCTCGACGTAAGGATTGGCCGGGTCCTTGGCCTGCGCCTCGATGAGCCGCTTGTGCGCCCGCTGATAATCGCCGCGCAGCATGTAGGAGAAGCCCTCGTCGTTGAGGACTTCGACCGTCGGCCCGATCAACCGCTCGACCTGGCCATAGGCGCGGTCGGCGAGATCGAAGCGGCGCAGCCGATCGTAGGAGGCGGCCAGCCCGATCCAGGCCTCGGCGTCGTTCGGATGGTGCTCGGCGGCGCTTTGAAAGCGCTTTTCGGCGAGCGCAAAATTATTGCTGCGGAAATACTTCTTGCCGAGCTGAATGTCGTCGTCGGGATCGTCGCCGAGCAGGCCGGGCTTCGACATCGGCGCGACCGGCTCGCTGCTCGGCCCGGGCTCGGCGGGCGGCACGTCGATCGAACCGGTGGCGTCGGCTGGCGCGGCGCTGCCGGGGACGCCATCCGTGGGCGCGGTCGCGGCCGCCGTATCGGCGAGCTTGGACGTCGAGCAGCCGGCAAGCGCCATTGCGCCCGCCGCCGCCACGATCAGGACCAGCACCCTCAACCCACGCATTACCCGCTCCGCCTTCGGGCGGACCCACCCAAGGCGGCAGGCTAGGCGACGAGGGTTAAGGAACTCTGGCTTGCGTCTTTTGCCGGCTTTTTGAAGGGCCCCCGTCGGTGAAAACACCGACTATGGCGGCGCCGCTATCACCACGTGCTGGTCGCGAGCCGCACGATCACCGGGCACAAAATGACGATGAACAGGACCGGGAAAATGCACACCATCATCGGTATGGCGAGCTTGGCCGGCAGGCTGTAGGCCTTTTCCTCGGCGCGCGACAGCCGCTTATGCCGCATGTCGTCGGAATACACGCGCAGCGCGTCGCTGATCGAGGAGCCGAGTTCGTCCGACTGCGCGATCAGCGTGGCGAAGGAGCGGGCCTCCTCCAGCCCGAGCCGGTCGCCGAGATGCTCGAGCGCCTCGGTCATGGTGCGGCCGGCGCGAATTTCGAGCGTGGCCATATGAATATTGGCGGCGAGCGAGGGATAGGACAGGCCGAGCTCGCGGCCGATGCGCTCCAGCGCCGCCTCGATGCTCAATCCGGCATCGGCGCAGACCACCAGGAGGTCCATGAAATCCGGGAATCCGGCCTGATGCTCCAGCCGCCGCGCCGCGATGCGGCGATCGAGATAAAAACTCGGCGCCAGATAGCCGAGGCAGGCGCCGCCGAACACGAACAGCCAGAACGACGTCTTGGTATTGAGCCCAAGCATCGACAGGCCCGAATAGGCGGCAATGGCAAAAACCACGGCCAAGGCTCCGCGCGCCATGAAGTAATAGGCGGCGCCATGCGGACCGTAGATGCCGGCCAAAATGAGCCGCTGCCGCAGCGCCTTCAGATCGGTGCCGCTCTCAGCCGAATAATGCCTGGTGGTGTAGTCGACGAGCTTCTGGGCGGCGCGCAGTCCTGAATAGCGCAGCGAGCGGCGATTGTCCGCGCCGCCTTCCGTGGCGCCGAGACGGGCGGCGCGGCGGCGCACCGCTTCGCGCGCGAAGAGGCTGTGCAGCACCGAAAAGGCGAGCGTGGCCGCAGTGAGGAAGATGAGAAGATTGAGCAGGGTCGTTGTGCCGCCGGCAAACATGAAGGCCTCTGTCACTCGCTCAAATCTTGAAGTTGACCATTTTGAACATGATCAAATTGCCGACCGCCATCCAGCCGGCGGCGCCGAACAAAAGAACGTGGGTGAGGTGCTGGTTCCATACCGACGCGTAGAAATCCGGCGCGATGAACTGAATGACGACGAACATGCCGATCGGCAACGCCGACAGAATCATCGCCGAAGCGCGGCCCTCGGCGGCCAGCGCATGAATCTTGCGCCGCATTTTGAAGCGCTGGCGGATGACGCCGGAGAGGTTTTCCAGAATTTCGCCGAGATTACCGCCGGTCGAACCTTGGATGGCGACCGCGGTGACGAACAGCGGCAGGTCGTCGGAGCCGAGACGGCCGTAAAGATTGCGCATCGCGCCCTCGAGATCGGCGCCGTAGGTGATCTCGTCCGACACCACGCCGAACTCGCTGCCGATCGGATCGGGCATTTCGCGCCCGACCATATTGATGGCAATCGGCACCGGGTGGCCGGCACGCAGGCTGCGCACGATGATGTCGAGCGCGTCGGGGAATTGGGCGCCGAATTTTTTATGCCGGCGTCGGCGCAGGAATTTCAGCACAAGATAAGGCAGCGCGGTGGCGGAGAACACCGCGGCAAGAAGCGCATCGAAGAGGCTGTGGCGGAATATCCAGGTGGCGCCGAAGGCAAGCACGGCGAAGAAGCCGACAATCATGAACAGCCGCGATAGACCGAGCGTGAGGCCGGATTGCAGAACCAGCCGGTTCAGCGCGGTCAGACCGATCCGGTAGTCGCCGTCGGCGGTAAGGCCGCGCTCGCGCCGCAGCTCCACCAGAACGCTCTCGCGGTCGGTGCGATCCTTGGCGATCCTGAGCCGGCGATTGATCCGGTTGCGATACGAGGTCATCGAGAAGCAGGTGAGATAGACGGCCTCGACCGTCAGTCCCGCCGCCAGCGCGACGAACAGCCAGACCAGGTAGATCGGATTGAAATCGAACCGGAGAAAATCGAGCATGGCGGCTAAATCCCGCTCTCCCCGTCATTGCGAGGAGTGAAACGACCAAGCAATCCGGCCGTAGCACGGCCCGCTGAATTGCTTCGCTCCGCTCGCAATGACAAATCCATGATCGCTCCGTCCCTCTATAGCGGCTGCGACGGATCGAAATGGCTGCCGGGAATCTTGATGCCCATGGCGACCAAGTCGGCGAGAAAGCGCGGGCGCACGCCGGTGGCCTGGAAATGACCAAGTACGCCGCCCTCGGGCGCCGTGCCGGTACGCACGAACTTGTAAATCTCCTGCATCTGGATGATGTCGCCTTCCAGCCCAGTGATCTCGGCGACGCTCATGACCCGGCGTTTGCCGTCGGACAACCGCGACAGTTGCACGATGACGCGAATGGCGGAGGCGATCTGGCCGCGGATCGAAGCCACCGTCGCCGGCAATCCCGCCATGCCGATCATCTGCTCGAGACGCGAGATCGCATCGCGCGGCGTGTTGGCGTGAATGGTCGCCATCGAGCCTTCGTGGCCGGTGTTCATGGCCTGGAGCATGTCGAAGGCTTCTTCGCCGCGGCACTCACCCAAGATCACGCGGTCGGGCCGCATGCGCAGCGCGTTCTTTACCAGGTCGCGCTGGCGAATCTCGCCCTTGCCCTCGATCGACGGCGGCCGCGTCTCCATGCGGCCGACATGCGGCTGCTGCAATTGCAGCTCGGCCGCGTCCTCGATGGTGAGGAGGCGCTCTTTTTCGGAAATGAAGGCGGAGAGCGCATTGAGCATGGTGGTCTTGCCCGAGCCGGTGCCGCCCGAAATGATCAGCGTCACGCGCGCCTTGACCGCGGCGGCGAGCAATTCGCCCATTTGCGGCCGCAGCGCGCCGACCTCGATGAGCTTGTTCAGATTGAACGGCTTCTTGGAGAATTTGCGGATCGACATCAGCGGCCCGTCGATCGCGACCGGCCGCACCGCGACGTTGACGCGCGAGCCGTCGAGCAGCCGCGCGTCGCACATCGGATGGGATTCGTCGACGCGGCGGCCGACCGCGGAGACGATCTTGTTGATGATGCGAAGAAGATGCGCTTCGTCCTTGAAGCGGACCGCGGTCGGCTCGAGCATGCCCCTGCGCTCGACATAGACGCATTCATGGCCGTTGATCAGGATGTCGTTGACCGCCGGATCCTTCAGCAGCGGCTCGAGCGGGCCGAGGCCGGTCATCTCGTCGAGGATTTCGGAAACGAAGTCGTTGAGCTCCTGGGTGTTGAGCGCCAGCCGCTCGGTGATGACGTATTGCGTAACCAGTTGCTGCACGTGGCCGCGAATTTCCTCTTCCGGCAGCTTTTCCAGCGCCGAAAAATTGATTTCCTCGATCAGGCGGCGGTGCAGCCGCACCTTGGCGTCGAGCAGCTTTTCGGTCAAAAGCGGATTGGCGGCGACAGGCGCGGCCTGCTCGCTTGCCGCGTCCGCGAGCGCCGGCGGCATCGCTTCCGCCATGCGCTCCCCGGTACCCTCGTCGGCGCGGTCTTGCATGCTGTCTTGCGCGCGATCTGGGACGCGATCCTGGATGCGCTCTTGGACGCGATCTTGGACCGCCGGGACGAGGTCCGGGCTGGCGACGCGGCGTATGGAGAAACGTCCGGCCATGATTGGTTCCTAAAAGGCAGACCAACGCGTTTCCCGGACGCGGTGCAGCGTGAAACGGTGCACCGCTGATCCGGGATCGTTACAAACGAAGAGCATTCGAAGGTCCCGGTTCTGCAGCGCACCACTTCGCGGCGCGCTGCGCCCGGGACACATCGTTCGCCAAACGGCCATTATCCGCACCTACGATCGCGCCCATGACAGCTTGAGTTTCTTGCCGCCAGCCGCGAAGTCTTTGGCCGGCTTGCCGACGGCCTGCGGCAACACGATCTTTTTGAGCTGCGCGGTGATCTTGTTGCCCTTTCTGACCTCCTCGAGCGGCACGCCGCGGTCGATCGCCTCGCGCACCAAGCCGTAATCGTTTGGTACGCAGGCGACGAATGCGTCGCCGATCGCCGCCCGGATGTCGTTTTTGCGCAACCCGGCCGAAAACATTTTCGCAACGAAACGATTGATGATGACCTGCGGCTGCGGACCGTCGCCGAGCCGCTCGCGGATGGCATCGACGAGTTGCTTGGCATGGCGCAGCCCCGGCACCGTGGTTTCGCTGACGACGAACAGCTTGTCGGAGCCGAGCAGCACGCTGTCGGTCCAGGAAAACCAGGTGCGCGGCATGTCGAACACGACATAGTCGAAATGCGACGACACCAGATCGAGCAGCCGCGTCACCATGTCGGGATCGAACAGGCGCATTTCCGCCGGCCGGTTCGGCGCGGCGACCACCGCCAGGCCGGAAGGATGCTGGGAGATCATCACTTCCAGGAGCTGGCGGTCGAGCCGTTCCGGGCGCGGCTCGATCTCGCTTAAGTTGAGCCGCGGCTCGATGTCGAGATAATCGGTGCAGGCGCCATGCTGAAAGTCGAGATCGACCAGGCAGGTCGCGGCCTTGCCGCGGGCGCCGCTGTTGAGCAGCAGCATCGCGGTCTGCACCGCGAGCGTGGTCACTCCGGCGCCGCCGACCGCGGGCAAAAACGTGAAAATCTGCGCTTCGGTGGCATCCGACGCGGCCGGCGGCTTGGCGACGCGGGCGCAAGTGCGCACCAGCTCCACCGGCGACACCGGCTTCTGCAGAAAATCGGCGACCCGCATCTGCATCAAGCGGCGGGCAACGCCGCCGTCAAAATTCTGGGTGACGACGACGACCGGCGGCCAGCCGTCGATCCGCAGCATCAGCCGTTCCAGCGCGGCGAGCTCGGCCGCATCGGTCGCATCGAGGTCGGCGACCACCACGGTCGCATCGCCGACGTCAATCTCGGCTGCGCAGTCGGCGAGCCGGCCTTTGACGACGTCGAGGCCGATCTGCGGACTGGTGGCGAAAGTGGCGCGGACCGGCTCCTCGAACGCGGCGTCGGCGGTGATGACCACCACTTTGGTCTGACTCGCCGGCGATGGCGATCGGCTGATGCGCATTTCTTTTAAGTCCGCAGTTCTCTTACTGGCTCGGCGTCGTCGTCGCTGCCGGCGCCGGGCTGCCGTTATTGACCGTGGTATTGATGCTCTGGCCTTGCTGATTGGTCGACATGAAGTTTTCCGGATCGGCCGGCTCGATCACTTTGCCGGTGCGATAGCGCACGACCGCGGTCTGCATCTTCTGGCCGTTGAAGCCGATATTCTTGTCGCCGCTATAGGCTGGCCACGGATCGACCGTCTGGGTGATGGTGTTGCCGGCGACCGCGTCGCCGCCCGACAGCGCGATGGAATCGCGGCGATCGAGATAGCTGGCGTCTTGGCGCAGCACGAACAGATCGGAGCAGCCAGCGAGAAGGATGCCCGCGCCGGCGACGGCGAAAAGGCGCGCGAGGCGCCGGCGTTCAGTCTTTGACCGACACATAGACGCCTCCGTTCTTCGGCAGATCGAGGATGTGGCCGACATAAGGCCGGTTGATTGCGCCGACCGCGAGCCGCGCCAGCTCAGGCGACACTTCGGTGTCGCCCATCAGGAACAGGTCGACGTCGTTCGGCGGCAGCGAGCTGTCAAACGGCGTGTGCACCGGGTCGGTGGGCGCCAGCGGCCGCACGATATGCGGCGTCACCAGGATCACCAGGTCGGTCTCGTTTTTCTGGTAGTCGGTTGAGCGGAACAGCGCGCCGAGCACCGGCATGTCGCCGAGCCAAGGCAGCTGATCGATGTTGTTGGTGCCGTCGGTCTGCAACAGGCCGCCGAGCATGAAGCTCTGGCCGTCGCGCAATTCCAGTGTGGTCGAGGCTTTGCGCGTGGTCAGCGCCGGCACGGTGGTGCCGGCGACGGTCACGGAGTGGGCGGTGTCGATTTCGCTCACCTCCGGCTTGACGATCAGATTGATGACGCCGTTGCGCAGCACGGTCGGCGTGAACGACAGGCCGACGCCGTAAGGCTGGAAGCCGAACGACGGCGTGCCGGTGGCGCCCACTTCCGGGATCGGGATTTGACCGCCGGCGAGGAAGCTCGCGGTTTCGCCCGACAGCGTGACCAGGTTCGGCTCCGCCAGAAGCCGCGCGGCGCCCTTGGTCTCAAGCGCGTTGACCGCGACTTGCAATCGGTTCGACAATTGGCCGACGAGAAAGCCGAACGGTGCCGCGCCGGACAGGACGCCGGCTGCCGTCACCGGCGACAGCGGTGTGCCGGTGATGGAGCTTGGGATCACGCTCGGCCCGCCAATGCCGCTGCCGGCCGCGGCCGGCTGCTGGAACGCACCGCCAGGCGCGGTGATCGGTAGCTGATAAGCCGGCAATCCGGAGCCGACATTGGCCACCATTGAATTGCCGAAGGCGTTCCACTGCACGCCGAGATCGCGGCCGGCATTGCGGTCGACCTCGATGAAACGCACCTCGAGCTCGATCTGCTGCGGCTGCATCACCTGTACGGTGTTGATCGGATCGGGGCCGAACTGGCTGGCGATCTGCACCGCCTTGTCCAGCGTCGCGGCATCCGGCGAGGTGCCGGTGAGCATAATGCGGCCATTGATCGACGAGACGCGGATGCCGCCACCCGTGAAACGCGAGATTTCGACCGACAGCCGCGAAATGTCGTAGGACACTTCGATGTCGAAAATGCCGACCGGCTTACGGTCGGGATCGTAGACCGTGACGCGCGTGGTGCCGATCTTCTTGCCGAGAATCGACAGCGAGTGATCGGTCAGCGGACTGACGTCGGCGATGTCCGGGTCGCCGACCGTGATATCGCTGAAGTTCTGGTCGGTACGGACGTCTTCGGTCTTGCCGACCGTCACCCTGATGGTTGCGGTATGCACCGCGCCGGCCAGCGTGACGTGCTGCTGCGCACGCACGGCCGGCGCCAGTGCCAGCATCAATGCAGCGGCAAGCGCCGCCCTGACCCAGCCCCGCCGCATCAGCGTGGCGATCCTGACGCTCCCGTCCGAAATTCGTCGCTTGTCGTACTGGTGTTTCACGTCGGCCTCCCCGCCGCTTATTATCCCCAAACTCAAAGTCCCAATCCGCTCCGCCGCTCTCAGTCGCTCGCCGCCGCCGGCGCCGCATGCGACCAGGCCGCCGAACGCGCGTTGTCGTGTTCGACCGGCACCGAATATTCGGTGCGATCGTTCTTCCATGGACGCGATACCGAGATGGTCACGAAGTCCGATTTCCGCGTCGCTTTGACGAGATCGACCGCCGTGATCCGCCGTGAATCGTCGGCGGCGACGTCACCCGCCTTGCGCAGCAACAGCGACAGCGCGCCGACCGTCGACGCCAGCGCGATCTTCTCGCCGTCGGTGACCTTGACCTCGAGCGTGACCGCTTTGACGACGGACGGCTTGTCGGTCTTCTCGTCGGCGACCTGATCGATCGCCAGCACCTGCGCGTCTTCGATGACGACGTCGGTCACCGCGGTGTTCTTCTCGCCCTGCCGCGTCAGCAGCACGTCGACGTGATCGCCGGGCAGCACGAAGCCGGCGACTCCCTGCACGTCGTTGACGCGCACCGTGACCGCCGTCTTGCCGGGATCGAGCACGGCGGACAGCGTCGCGCGCTGCCCCGGGCCGGTGATTCTCGACGCCAGCACCGCTTCGTTGGTCGCGATCGGCATCAGCGCGACGCGCTTGGCGGCCGTGAGATCGGCGATTTTGGCGAAGGCGCCGGCCGGCAGCGCATCGGCCGGCCACGGCAATTCGCGCAATGCCGAGGCGGTCAATTGATCGCCGTAGCGCAGCGGCCGGTTGGCGACCACGATAGTGCGCTCCGGCGCCGGCGCTTTGCGGTTGGCATCGAGGTTTCGCATGCGCGCGGCTTCCTGATCGTTGAGCCAGGTCTGCGCCAGGAACACCGCGAGCAATCCGAACAGGACTGCAAAGCCGATCATGACGAGAGTACTGGTACGCAAGTCCGTCCCCTGTTGACGCCGGGAATTCCGTATGCGGAAGCCCCAATAAGATTTCGTCGTTGTTGTTCGCAGCGAGTATTGGCCGCCGGGCGGTGTTGAATTGGTGAAGCTACGGAGGCTTCTCCCCCTATGCTGAAGATTGGTTGAAGCGGTATTCTTTACGGAGCGTATCGGCGACCGCTCGAAGTGAAGAGATATGCTTTACGAAATTTGAGCCGTCGCAGCGGCGCCGCGGACAGGCCTCGAAAACATCGCGCTGCCTGCGGCTTTGCGCGCGCAACGATTTATTGATGACGTCGCGCCCGGCGCGGCGAATTTTACGATGTGCGCTAGGAGGGCATTAACGACAATCGGCGGGCGCGGCGCCAGCCGTGGCGCCGATTGTGGAATCCGCGATCAGACCCGAATGAAGCCGCGCGGCACGGCGTGGAAGGGCTCGATGCCGGTTTCGGTAATGAGCACCATCGCGCCGGTCTGCACGCCGGCATTGCCGTCGCGCGTCACGACGTTGGGCTGGATGACGACGACCATGCCGGCGCGAAACGGCTCGTCTGGGACATGCGCGCTCGGCCGGCTCCGCGAGCCCAAGATCGGCGGCAGGTAGCCGCCGCCATAGCCGTGCAACAGGTCGTCGATGATGGTGAAGCCGGCCGCTTCGATGACATCTGCAGCGTCGATCACCTGCCGCGGCATGGCCCCGTCCTTGAGCACCGCCGCGACGGCGTCGTAGGCGGCATCGGCGGCCGCGTGCAGGTCGCGGTAGAGCGGCGATGGCTCGGCGCCGACGGTGAAGCTGCGCAGCACCTGGCCCGGGTGCTCCCAGAATGAAGCGCTGATCTCAGCAACGACGGCGTCGCCGCGCGCGACTTTGCGGTTGCCGGCAAATTGCGGCGGCACCGCGAGCGACGGCTCCGCCATCGCGGTCGCGCCGATGAAATGGATCACGGTCGAGCCGCCAAGCGGCACGTAGGCACGCTCGACGAGGTCGGCGAGATCGCGCTCGCTCAGACCCGGCCGCAGGCCGTCGCGCAACGCCAGCATGCCGCGATCGGTGAGCGCCGCGCCGATGCGCAGCCAGTCCAGCTCCTCGGCGGACTTGATCTGCCGCAGCCGGACATAGGGGCGATTAAGATTACGCGGCGGGCCGAACCGCGCGGCGAGCTTTTCATGCTGCTCGAAGGTCAGGGGGCCGATGACGCCGACGCGGCCGGAGCGCGCCGCGCGCTCCTCCAGCGCGGCGATTGCAGCGCCGATCGAGGAGCCGCCGCCCCACACCACTTCGGCCGGCGCGGCCAGCCGCCGCGCCAGCGGCACGTGATTGACGTGCTGGACGAACAAAGCGTCGGCTTTGCCGGGCGTGAAAACGCCGGCCGCCTCGGCGGTCACCGGCCAGCCGGTGAGCCATTGCACCGCGGAGCCGAAGCGATTGGCGCCGCAATAGACCAGATGATCGGCGTCCGCCGCTTCGAGAAGTGCCGCCATGGCGGCGCGCCGGCGCGCCATTTCAGCGTCGCTGAAACGGGGGTAGTCGGCCTCGTGGATGGCGCGCAGTCCTGGCGGCAAAGCAAGGGTGTCCGACTTGACCACCGACCATTACTCCTGTCATGCCCCGCGCAGGCGGGGCATCCAGTAATCGCCGGCAGTTGTCATCTTGTCGAGGCCCCCGCTGTACTGGATTGTCCGCCTGCGCGGACGATGACAGGCATCACCGAGCGGGAGCGCCCCAGCCTATGCCCACCTCACTCATCGACTCCGCCGTATTCCGCGACATTTTCTCCACCGAGGCGATGCGGCGGGTGTTTTCCGACGAGAACCGCGTGCAGAAATACCTCGATTTCGAGGCGGCGCTGGCGCGCGCGCAGGCCCGGCTCGGCATTATCCCCAAGGAAGCCGCCGAGGAAATCTGCCGGCACTGCAACGTCGCCGAGATCGATTTCGCCAAGCTGAAAATCCAGACCGAGCGGATCGGCTACCCGGTGCTGCCGGTGGTGCAGCAGTTGGTCGCGCTGTGCCGCGACGGATTGGGCGAATGGTGCCATTGGGGCGCGACCACCCAGGACATTACCGACACGGCGACCGTGCTGCAGATGCGCGAGGCGCTGACCCTGGTCGGGGCCGATCTCGACCGCATCGCCGATGCGCTCGCCGATCTGGCGCGCAAATACCGCGATACGCCGATGGCCGGCCGCAGCAACCTGCAGCAAGCGGTGCCGATCACCTTCGGCTACAAGATGGCGACGCTGTTGGCGGCGTTCGAGCGGCACAAACGGCGGCTGGCGGAATTGCGCCCGCGCGTGTTGGTCGGCGAGTTCGGCGGCGCCGCCGGCACGCTGTCGTCGCTCGGTGGCCGCGGCTTGCAGACGCAAGCCGAACTGATGAAAGAACTGAAACTCGGCCAGCCGGCGATCGCCTGGCATACGGTGCGCGATACCGTCGCCGAAGTCGGCTGTTTTCTCGGACTGGTCACCGGCACGTGCGGCAAGATCGCCTTCGACGTGAAGCTTCTGATGCAGACCGAAGTGGAAGAAGTGTACGAGCCGTTCCATGAAGGCCGCGGCTCGTCCTCGACCATGCCGCAAAAGCGCAATCCGATTTCGTCGGTCTATATCACCGCGCAAACCGCGGTGGTGCGCCAGCAAGTTGCCGCGCTGCTCGATGCCATGGTTGAGGACCACGAGCGCGCCACCGGTCCCTGGGAGATCGAGTGGATCGTACTGCCGGAAATCTTCTGTCTCGCCGCCGGCGCGCTCAGCCAAACCGAATTCGTGCTCACCGGCTTGCAGGTCGACGCAAAGAAGATGCGGTCCAATCTCGATCTGACCAAAGGGCTGATCGTCTCGGAGGCGGTGATGATGGGGCTCGGACCCTATCTCGGCCGCCAATACGCCCACGATCTCGTCTACGACATCTGCCGCAAGGTCGTCGCCACTGGCCGGCCGCTGGCCGATCTGTTGGCCGAGAACGAGGAAATCACCAAGCACCTCGACCGCGCCGCACTGCAAAAGCTCTGCGATCCGGCGAATTATCTCGGCGAAGCCGGCGCCATGGTCGACCGCGTGCTGGCGATGCGGGGGAAATAGCGAACCGGTAGATCAAGAATGGGGCACTTCAACGAGACCGAGATGCCGGGCCATTGGCCTGAAATCGCTATCGCGTTGACCCCCTTGAGGTAGTCGATCCAAACACCGCTATCGACCGCAATCAATCGATGCCCCGCCCTTTACGGCTTTCGGCGAGATTGCCCCGCCAGCGATATTTGCCGAACGTCGCCCGGAAGTCCCCCTGCCGCCGCAGCCGGATCATCAGTCGCAGCGCATCTTCAACCGTCTGCTTTTTCGTTGCGTGACCAGACGCCTTTTAGGCTTCGGCCATCAACGCATCATCAATGTCGATATTGGTGCGCATCTCGATCCCGATGTGCATATAGACAAGATTATATACACATTTATATACTTGACAAAAGCTAGGATAAATGTCCTACAGGCCTGACAGGCCGACGTTTTTGCAGGTGTGTGAGTGCGTTTCGCCTCAGAAAGGTGAAGCGCTACGGATGCGAATGGCTCCGGGGTCGTCCCCGCTCCCCAGATGGTCGAGGCGGCCTTGGCAGCTTTGTACGAAAGCTCCCGCTGGCTCCCTGCGCGAGGGTAGGTGGATTATAACTTTGTGCGTGATTTGCTGGTCGCTGGACTGAACGCCATGCCTTCGTCACGCAGCCTTCCTCCCTCTGAGGAATTGAAAAAGCTACATGAGGCCATCGGCTTTTCACTGGGCCAGTGGCAATTCGTTGAAGCCGAGTTGGGGCGGCTTTTTGTGGTTTTGACAAAAAGCCAAAATCAATGGGCTGCTAATTCAGGATTTTTCGCGGTTCATAGCTTCTACTCAAAAATGGAAATGGTGAATAGCGCGGCCCATCGCGCCCTTGTGCAAAAGCGATGGCTTTTGGAGGAATGGGACAATCAAATTTACAAGGCGCTAGATAAGAACAGCAAGCTACGAAATAGCCTTGCTCACTTTTCAATAGTGGTAAGAGGGGAATTGTCATCAACAAAACACGTTTATTTCCTCGAATCAACGTGGTTCGACCATGAAAACTATTTCGAGACGAATCCAACTCGCTACCATTTTGAGAACGTGAAACAGTTCGGGATTCAATTTTCCGAGGTGTCCGTCCAAATCTCCGAGTTCGCCAAAAAAGCGCGGGAGGCGTCCTAGAAAGTGTAGCCTGACACCTCTATCTCCCAGTCAGTAGCGCCGTCCGTCATTTCGACCGCCACAAAGGAAGAACTTGTTGCAATTGCGCCGATCTGCTGTGGGCCGTGAAATTTAATTGGCGTATTGTTAGTGTTCGCTGAGCGTATGAGAACCGCCCCTGTGGGCGGAGTGATCTTCACCCGAATGGTTGCGGTTTTTGAATTTGCCGGTATCGGCAACTCAACGGTTTTGATCATGACACAAAAACACGATGACCTGACTGGAACCAAGAAGCTGATGGGGGCTCTCTTGCGGAAGCCACCGAAGCCTCATGAGGATATGAAGCTCGGAAAGCGGGCAAATAAAAAAGGCGTGACCAAGTCTGTATCCAAGAAACCTAAGGCTAAGAAAGATCAGCGATGACGCAATCAATCGCTCAGCATCTCCAAAGTTGGCTGATCCGTAACGACGTCTCGATAATTGACCCGCTTTTTGTTCCGGCCGTCGATCACGCTATTGATAACGCCGTCCGCGATCAGTGCGTAAATCGACGCGCCACCAAGTCGGAGATCGTCAAGGATGGCCTAGCGAGGGATTCTACAGCGATTTGACCAACCGTTTTTCCGTTTTCGTTAGGGTCAACCGCATTGGCAATCCGATAGCCCTGTGCAGTCAGTAACGCTCTGCTGATTGCAACGCTCTTGCTACTGCCCATTTCCTGTAATTCGCCGTCGATCACGTTGTTTCTGTGCAGCCACAGCAGCGTACCGCTTGCTTCCTGCATATTGTGTTCAAAGTTGGGATCGTCTTTTTTAAGGGGTGGGTCCCATAACTCCATTGCGCTGAGCGTAGTTGGCTGCGGATGACGATTGTAAAGAACGCCGATTGCACGAGTGAGTAGCCGATTGAAAGCTCCGATGTTGTTGCTCATGACTGCCTCTTTCGCCAGCGGATGAACCGCTTTGCTGCGGCGCGTTTGTATTTTGAGTTTACCTTAGTTAGTCGGCCGATACATCAGGCGCTTGCCCTCGATACCCTTAAGAGCCGCCGCCGTCCGTTCCCCGTCAGTAAAGCCGAGTTTGGTGCGGTGATTGTGCCTGAACTGAAACTCCTTCAGGTACCGTTGCAAATGTTGTTCGCTGCAAAAGCAATACGTCCCCCTCATTGACCGTTTGAAATTGCCGAAGAAATTTTCGACGGCATTCGTGGTCGTGCCATCTTTGTCGACATAGATGCCGGTCCCGTAGCCAGCGCCATCATGCTCAACGGTCTTATGCGCGGCAAATTCCTTACCGACCTCGCGATACGGAGGGCTTTCATTGGTATGCAGTTCGGTCGTGCGATGCACGCCGGTGACGGGCAGTTCGCGGATCATGTCGCGCATAGGCAATTTCTTGCCGGTACGGACCATGTGGACGGCCGTAGCGCGGCCGTTGGGTTCGATCAGCGCAACTACGCTGGCCTTATGGCTGTTGCCCTTGCGGTAGCTCTTGGCGCGCTTCGTATTGCCGAAATAGGTCTCGTCAGCCTGGACCGATTTGCCTTCGCCGCCCATGGGCGCGGGGTTCAAATCGTTCATGGCCTCGCGCAAGCGGTGCATCATGAACCATGCGGTCTTGTAGGTGACGCCAAGGCTTCGGTGAATTTCGTGGGCCGATACGCCGTTCTTGCCGGAATTGAACATGTGCGCGGCGATGAGCCACTTGGTCAGGGGAACCTTTGACCGTTCCAGGACGGTGCCAACCGTGACCGTGAATTGGCCTTTGCATTCATTGCAGTAATAAAGGCCGGGCCGATGGCTCTTGCCCTGCACCTTGGCGATCTTTTCGGGATCAACGTTGCCGCAACGGCGGCAGACAGGACCATGAGGCCAAAGCTCCGCTTCTAGGGCTTCGCGGGCCTTATCCTCATCGTGAAACATAGGGTGTTGGAACGTGGCGGCTTTGGTCATGGGCTTATATGACCATGATCCTATCCGAAGGCTGTTACTTATGTCAAGTATATAATGAGGTTATATACACATTACGATGTAGCAATGCCGGCCCCGTTGGCCGCCCGTCCATGCCGTCAGCTGAGATTGCGCAAATCGTCGGAGGTCTTGCGCAGCCGGCGGGCCAGTTCGCGCGACAGGTTGGCAAGAAGCTTGGTCGCCAATTGCGGATACTCCGCCAACAGCCGGTCGAAATCCTCGCGGCGCAATTCGTAGCAAATGACCGGCTCGTCGGCGACCACCGTCGCCGAGCGCCGCGCCGACTCGACCAAGGCCATCTCGCCGAGCGTCGTGCCGCGCGCCAGCGAGGTGATGCGCCGGTAGCCTTTGCCGTCGCCGAGCGAAAGCCGCACACTGACGCTGCCCTTCGCCAGCAGCCACAGGCGATCGCCTTCCTCGCCTTCGCTGCAGATCGTCTCGGCCGGCGCAAAATCGCGCCGGGCAAGGAAAGCGCCGAGCCGATCGAGATCGGCCTCGTCGATGCCGGCTAGGAAGTCGATGTCGCGGAGTTCGAGAACGTCCGCCTGCACCCGCTGATCAGAGTGCAAGAGCAGGGTCTTCTCCTCCATCCATTCCAGCGCGGCGTCGAGATCGGGCTTGATCGGCTCTTCGCTTTTGGCGGCTTTGCGGACCAGGGTCTTGATCGCCGCGCTATGCGTCTCCGGCACCTCGCACAACAACAGCTCTTTCTTCCAGCCGCCGCTCTTGGCGATGATGTTTTCCAGAATGGTGGCCCCGGACACGTCGATATCGCTGACGCCGCGCAAATCGAGCGCGATCATGTCAGCTTCGTTGAAGATGGTCTTGATCTTGGCCGACAGATCGTCGGCGTTGCCGAAGAACAGGACCCCTTCCAATTGCAGGACCGCGCGCTGGGTTCCGGTTTGGCGAAGGATGGCGACGTCGCGGGCGGGCCGAATCCGCTTGGACTGCATTTCGCCGCCGTTGAACGTGCGCCGCACCACGGGCCGGCTCATATTGACCACGAAGATGGTGCCGGCGAGCAAACAGCCGGCTATGACGCCGGCAAGCACCGAGTAGAAAATGGTGAAACCCATGACGATGAAGACGACGGCAAGATCGTAGATCGCGCGCCGGCGGCTGTTGGGCGAGGTTGCCCGGCGGATCTCGGCCAGGATTTCGAACGACCAGCGGTCGAACATCTGCACGCCGAGCGCGAGCAGGACTCCGGACAGGATCACGGTGGGTATGGCGGACAGCAGGCCGGGAAAGCCGAAGGCCAGAATGGCGAGCAGCACGACCGCGGTGAGCGGCGACACGCGGGTGCGGCCGCCGGCGCGAAGCGAAGCCAAGGTCTGGCTGGTTGAGGCCGCAATGGTCAGACCGCCGGCGAGCGCCGAGACACAACTGCCGAAACCCTGCGCCAGCATATCGCGGACCGGGGAGATTTGAAGCTCGCTCGCATTTTGCGCCGTGCGAAAGGTCAAGAGCGAATCGATGGTCGCCACAATGGCGACGATGGCCGAGACCGGCAAAATCTCCCATTCAACCTTGGCAAGATGCAAAAGGTTTTGCAGATTGAACAGGCGGGTCAGCGGTGGAACCAGCGAAATCGATATTTTGCCGAAGGTGGCGCCGATATCGACGGCTGGCGCCAGCGCCTTGATCGCGTAATAGGCGGCAATGCCGCCGAAGAAACCGAGGACCACCGGCGGCACCTTGATGAGCATGGGAAAACCGGCAAGTCTGCGTGCGATCGCCGGCCACAACAGCATGGCGGCAGCAGTGGCGACCATCAGCGCGAACGTTGCCGGCCGGTCGGCGATCGGCAAATGGCCGCGGGCGGCGAAGTGGAAATAGGGTTTGACCTGCGACAACACGATCAGCACGGCGACGCCGTTGAGGAAGCCGACCAGCACCGGATGCGGCGTGAACTTGATGATCTTGGCGACGCCCGCCAGCCCGAACAGGCATTGCCACAGGCCGCCGAGCAGCACGCAGACATAAACCGAGGTGACGATCAGGCCTTTGTCGGCGGCAATGTCCGGACGGTTGAGGAGCGCCACCACCAGCGTCGCCAGGATCAGCGTCTCGCTGGCGCGCGGCGCACTGCCGACGAAAGAGGACGTCGCCAAAATCGCCGCCAGCCCCCCGCCGGCAATGCAGCCCAACAGTCCCGCCGACGCCGCGGCGCCGACATAATCCGGGCCCAGCGGCGCGAAGGTCAAAAGACTGGCGGCGATGGCCGACGGCAATGCAATGATGGTCGTGATCGCGCCGGCCGTAATGTCAGTGCGAACAGCGGTGAGCTTGCTGAGCATTGGGGGGATGAGCCGGAAAGAGGGCGGGCAAGGCGGCATGCACTCGACGCGGCCAATTCATCACATTGTCGTGGGAGGTGACAAGGCGCGGTGGCGCCGCAGCCGCACGCTGCGTCAGGCAAGTTCCAATTTGCGGGCCGGCCGCCTGGGAAATCGAATGGATCGCGCTGCCGGAAATCTTCTGCTGGGCCGCGGCCCCCCGCACACGCACACTTCGTGCTCCTCGGCTTGCACATCGATGGGAAGAGGAACTCCTCCACGACATCTACCGCAAAGTCGCGGCGACCGGCCGCTGATCATAGCTTCGCACCGTTGTGCGGTGAGAGTGCAGGGGTTACCTTTCGGTGTGGTCAACTAGACCTTGCGGTGGGGAATACGCTTGATGCTCACGCTCAACCGCTGCCTCGGTAAGACGACGGCTATTGGCGCGCTTGCCGTTACAATTGGCTGCGGTACCGCCGTAGCGCAGGCGGGCCCGCCACCGCCGGCGGTTTCCGTAAGCCCGGTGTCGAGCCGCCAGGTGACGGAAACGGGCGATTTCATTGGCCGGGTCGTGGCCATCGACAAGGTCGATGTCGTTGCCCGCGTCCCCGGCTTTATCGAGGAACGCAATTTTACCGAGGGGCAGCAGGTCAAGACCGGCGATCTGCTGTTTCGCATCGAGCAGGACACCTACAAGGCGGCTCTCGATCAACAGCAGGCCAATCTCGCCAAGGCCAAGGCGAACGAGATCAACGCCAACTTGCAGCTGCAGCGCGCCCAGGCCCTGGTGACGAATCAAAACGTGCCGCAGGCTACGGTCGATCAACTCGCTGCTGCCGAGCAGTCCGCAAAAGCCGACATCATGCAAGCACAGGCCTTGGTGGAGCAGGCCAAGATCAATCTCAATTATACGGAAATCCGCTCGCCGATCGATGGTCGTATCGGTCTGGCCAAATTCACCGTAGGCAATCTCGTTCAACCCTCGTCGGGAACGCTGGCGACCATCGTCAGTCAGGACCCGATTTACGTCACGTTTCAGGCGAGTGAGGCCGATATCATAGAATACAAAGAAAGGGTCGCGGCCTCAGCCGATAAAAGCCCGCATGTGACGGTTCATATCAGGCTGCCCGACGGCACCATCTATCCGCATCCCGGCATAACAAATTTTCTCGACGTCCAAGTCCAGGGGGAGACCGATACCGTTACGGCGCGCGCGCAGGTGCCCAACCCTGACGATGTTCTGACGCCAGGAGGGATTGTCGGCGTCATTGTCGAACGCGGCAAACCACGATCGGCGCTCTTGGTGCCGCAATCCGCCGTCTTGCTGGATCAGGCCGGTCACTACGTCATGCTGGTCGACGGCACAAAAAAGGTCGAGCAGAGGCGCATCACCACCGGCACCGAGCAGGGCCGCGACGTCGAAGTGGCCTCTGGCCTGAAGCAAGGCGAACTCATCATCGTCGACGGCATCCAGAAGGTGCACCCCGGGCAGGTCGTCGCTGCCACCGTCGTGCCAGAAAATTAGGCCGATGTTTTCGAGCATCTTCATTGACCGGCCGAGATTCGCCATCGTCATCGCCATCGTCATTACGCTTGCCGGCGTCATTGCCATATCGGCAATTCCGATCGCACAGTTTCCAGACATCGTACCGCCGCAGGTGACGCTGACCGCGAATTATCCCGGCGCTGATGCCGAAACAGTTGAGACCACGGTGGCGCAGCCGATCGAGGAGCAGATCAACGGCGTCGATAACGCGATCTATTACCAGTCGGCCAGCGGTTCGGACGGCAGCTATACGTTGAACGTGACTTTCGCGCTCGGGACCGATCCCGATATCAATACGGTCAACGTGCAGAACCGGGCGAGCCTCGCCATCCCGCAACTGCCGGACGAGGTGTCGCGCTCCGGCCTGACGGTGCGAAAAAAATCCGCCGCCCTCCTGCAAGTCATCAACATCTACTCGCCGAAGAACACCTTCGATGCAGTTTACCTGAGTAACTATGCGACCATCAACGTCATCGACACGCTGGCGCGGATCAAAGGCGTCGGTCAGGTCGTTTTGTTCGGGCCGCTCAACTATTCTCTTCGGATTTGGCTCGATCCCGATCGACTGACCGAGCTCAATCTGACCCCGAATGACGTCATAACCGCGGTGCAGGCTCAGAACGTTCAAGCCGCGCTCGGTCGCATCGGCGCGGCGCCGCTATCGAGCCAGCAGCAAGTTCAGATCAACATCAAAACCAAAGGACGGCTCACGCGGCCGGAAGAATTTGCCAACATCGTTCTTCGCGCTAATCCCGATGGCTCGACGATCCGGGTCAGCGATGTGGCGCGCGTCGAAATGGGCGCCGAATCCGAAGACCGTTACAGCCGTTACAACGGGGCGCCGGCGGCCGCGCTCGGCATCTATCAGTCGCCGGGCTCCAACGCCGTCGCGGTGGCGAAGCAGGTCCGCGAAACCATGGCGACGCTGGCGAAGCGATTTCCCGCCGATCTCAACTACACGGTATTTTACGATTCCACGGTCTTCGTCACCGCGACAATTGTGGAGGTTGTGCGCACGCTGGCGATCGCGATTGTCCTTGTGGCCATCGTGGTCTTCCTCTTTCTCGGCAAGCTGCGAACAACGTTGATCCCACTGGTTGCCGTTCCGGTATCCATCGTCGGCACTTTTGCCGTCATTACTGATCATCGGATATTCGGCCAACACCGTTTCGTTGCTGGCACTGGTCCTGGCGATAGGCATTGTCGTCGACGATGCCATCGTCGTCGTCGAAAACATCGAACGGGTGATCGAGGAAGAACCCGAGCTCAGTGTCCCGGATGCGTGCAAGAAAGCGATGGCCGATATTACCGGTCCGATTCTCGCCATCACCTTCGTGTTGTTGTCGGTTTTTGTCCCGGTCGCCTTCATTCCCGGCATCAGCGGCCAGCTATTCCGCCAATTCGCGGTTGCCGTCTCGGTCGCCATGCTGATCTCCGCGCTTAACGCACTAACCCTCAGTCCGGCGCTGTGCGCGGTTGTGCTAAAGCGCGGCCAGACAAGCCGCGGCCCGATGCGTTATGTGCTGGGGACTATCGACAAAGCGCGCGACGGTTATGTTGCGGTGGTGGGGCTGGCTCTCAAGGGTGGCTTGGGTCGCCATTATCGTTGTAGCGGGCGTATTGGCGGCGTCGGTTCTGTTGTTCGGCCGGATTCCGCAAAGCTTCCTGCCGGACGAGGATCAGGGCGCGATCTTTGCGGCGTTGCGGCTGCCAGAGGGCGCGTCGCTCAACCGTACCGAGGCAGTGGTCAAGCAGGTCGAGGATATCGTCAGACCGATTCCGGGTGTGGAAGGCGTGTTGTCCGTGGTCGGATTGAATTTCATCGATTACGTTGCGTCGTCGAACCAGGCCTTTTTCGTCATCCGGCTCGAAGCCCTACGAGTCGCGCACCGATCCGGCGCAGAGCGCCAACGCGATCATCGCGCGACTGCGGCCGCAGCTGGGGGCGATCCAGGGCGCCATTGCGTTTCCGTTCAATCTACCGCCGATCCTCGGCTTGGGCAGTACTGGCGGGTTTCAATACGTCCTTGAGGCTTTGCAGGGTCAATCGCCGACCGATGTTGCGGCGGTGCTTGGCGGGTTGATCGTGGCGGCCAACCAGCAGCCCGAGCTTGCCGGCGTGTTCAGCACCTACGCCGCCGACACGCCGCAAATCTATCTCGATATCGATCGCGACAAGGCGCAAGTGCTCGGCATCAAGATCAGCGATATTTTCAGCGCGCTGCAATCGACGCTCGGCAGTTTCTATGTCAACGACTTCAATGTTTTCGGTCGAACTTGGCAAGTCAATATCCAGGCTGACAGGCCGTTTCGCGATCGGATCGAAGACATCAACAACATTTACGTGCGTAACGCCACGGCGGAATGGTTCCCATGCGCGCGCTGGCGGTGCCTAAGCTCGTACAGGGTCCCCAGACGGTGGTGCGCTACAACGGATACCGCGGCGCGGTCGTCAATGGCGCGGCAAAACCCGGTTACAGTTCAGGGCAGTCACTCGCCGCGATGGAACGCATATCGGCAGCGACGCTGCCGCCGGGATATAGCTTCGAATGGACCGGGACCGCTTTTCAGGAGAAGGCGGCAGGCGGCCGCACCACCCTTGTGCTCGGCCTCGCTATTCTCTTTGCTTATCTATTTCTGGTCGCACTCTATGAGAGCTGGAACATCCCGCTGCCTGCGTTGCTCTCCGTCAGCGTTGCCATACTCGGTGCGCTTATCGCCGTGGCGCTGGCTGGGCTGAGTTTCGACGTCTACGCGCAGATCGGACTTGTCGCGCTGATTGCGCTCGCCGCCAAGAACGGCATTCTGATCGTTGCTTTCGCGGTAGAGCAACGGGCGCTTGGCAAAGATATCGAGACGGCCGCCGTTACCGCGGCACGTCTGCGATTCCGCCCGGTGATGATGACGAGTTTTGCATTCATCTTTGGACTTTTCCCGCTGATCATTGCGCGCGGCGCCGGCGCCGCCACGCGCCATGCCATCGGCACGCCGGTGTTTGGCGGCATGATCGCCGCATCAGCGTTCGGGATTTTCCTTATTCCGCTGCTCTTCATCATCGCCGAACGTGTGCGTCATTGGCGCAAAGCAAGGAATTGCGAGTCCCCGGGTGGCGCTTAGCGCGCCCTGAACCGCGGGCCCGAGAGCGGCGACGTAAGTACGTCCTAACTGCAGAATCACTCTGCCGCGGCGGCCTTGGCGACGGCCTGTTCGCGGACGAATTTGTCGATCGCCAGTTGGTCGACCTTGCCGGAGCCGAGCATCGGCAATTTGTCGAGGATGACGATTTCGGCCGGAAACATCAGCTCGGAGGCATGCTTGCTCCGCGCATAGGCGATGAAATCGGCGCGCGTGGCGCCGTGCTTGTCGGTGATCATGATCAGCCGCTCGCCCTTCGCGGCGTCGGCCACCGCCGCCACCGCGGTGATACTGTTCGGCCACAGGTCGGCCGCCAACATCTCGACTGCGGCGAGCGAGACCATCTCGCCGCCGACCTTGGCGAAGCGCTTGGCGCGGCCCTTGATGGTGACGAACCCTTGATCGTCGATGGCGACGATATCGCCGGTATCGTGCCAGCCATCCGGCGGCGGCTCGAGCACCCCCGGGTTGTCGGCGCGCAGATAGCCGAGCATCACGTTCGGCCCCTTGACGTAGAGCCGGCCGCCGTCCTCGACGCCCTCGACTTTTTCCAGCTTCGCTTCCATGCCCGGCAAAAGCCGGCCGACGGTGCCGAACTTGTTGAACATCGGCGTATTGAGCGCCATCACCGGCGAGCATTCGGTGACGCCGTAGCCTTCGAGAATGCGCAGGCCGAATTTTTCCAGATAAATGCGGCGCGTCGATTCCTTCACCGGCTCGGCGCCGGCAAAGACATACCGCACCGAGCGGAAATCATACGGATTGGCGACCCGCGCATAGCCGTTGAGAAATGTGTCGGTGCCGAAGATGATGGTTGCGCCGACGCCGTAGATCAGTTCCGGCACCGTGCGATAATGCAGCGGCGATGGATACAAGATAGGTCGAGACGCCGGAGACAAGCGGCAGCACGGTGCCGGCGGTGAGCCCGAACGAGTGGAACACCGGCAGCACGTTGAACAGCATGTCCTCGCGGCCGAAATCGATCCGCGCCGCGGCCTGCGCCGTGTTCGTCAGCATATTGCGATGGGACAGCACGACGCCCTTGGGCTGGCCTTCCGAGCCGGACGTGAACAGGATCGCCGCCCAGTCGTCGGGCTTGCGCGGCACCAGCGGCTTTTTCCAGCCGAACAGGCCGCGCAGCTTGTCGAGCCTGCCGATCGTCGGGCGGATATCCTCCAGGTAGACGATGCGGACCTGCGTTTTCGAGTTGCGCGACGACACTGTCCAGCCGGCCTTTCTCGATGAAGGCGCGCGACGTCAGAATGGTATTGAGATTACGCGGCGCGGCAGGCGGCAAGAATATTCGTCGCGCCGGCGGTGAAATTGATCATCGCCGGCACCCGACCCGCCGACATCAGCGCGAACAGCGTGACCACGGCGCCATTGGAGGTCGGCAGCATGACGCCGAGCGGCCTGGCCTTCGGGCGCCAGCGCCATCAGCTTGCGGCCGAGGATCGCGGTCGCCATCAACAGCCGCTTATAGGTAAGCCGGCCGCTCACCGGATCTTCGACGGCAAGCCAATTGGCGCCGTGGATTTTTGCCGCGTCGATCAACGCCTCGATCACCGTGCGATCGGTCGGGGTGGTGCGAAAGATCAAGTCGGACATGATGGTGTAGAGCGCGGCACCCGCGGCCTGCCGGCGTTTACGGCCTTTGAGCTCGGGGTCGACCTCGAGCTTCACCGGTTCGAGGATCGTGACCGTGATCTTCGGAAACAGCCGCCGGCGCACCTGCAGCTGTTGAGCCGGCTGAAGATGGTCGCCTCCGGCCCGTCGATGCGCACCGGCACCACCATCGCGCCGGATTTGTCGGCAATCATTGCCGACGCCGTCATAGACCTTCATCAGGCTGCCGGTGACGGTGATGCGGCCTTCGGGAAAGATGACCAGCATATTGCCGTCGCGCACCGCGTTGATGAGATCGCGGACCGAGAACGGCCGAGCGGGTCGAGCGCCATGGTGCGCACGAATTTAAGGAACGGCTGGATCCACCAATGCTTCGACATCGCCACGTCGATGGCGAACACCGGGCGTTTCGGCAGGATCGAAACCGCCAGCGGCGCATCGAGAAAGCTGACGTGATTGAGCGCGATAATCGCGTTGCGGCCGGCTTTTTCGATGTTCTCCAGGCCCTTGACCTCAAGCCGGAAGAAAGCGCGGAACACGATCGAGAGAAAATCGTTCAGCCAGCCTGCCGGCATGGTGCGGCCGATGGCGACGGCAACCGCGAGATTGGCGGCACCGATCAGCGCAAACAACAACGGGGTGCGAGAGCCCGAGCTTCTGCAACACCGCGAGCACCAGCGCGCCGGCCACCATGAAAGCGGCATTGAGCACGTTGACTGCCGCCACCACCCGGGCGCGGCGATCATTGCCGGCCCAGACTTGAACTGCGGTGAACACCGGGACGATGAACAAGCCGCCGGCGATCGCCAGTCCGGCGAGATCGACGGCGATGTGGATCGAGTGCGGCGAGGCGAAATAGCCGGCGATGGTGAGTGGCGCGGCTGCCGTGACGACCGACGACGCGGTCCAGCCGAGATCGAGCGAGAACAGACCGAGCAGAACGGTGGCAACCAACGTCGGCAGCAGCACGATGCGGCCGGCGGCGAGCCAGGCTGCCAGGCCCGAGCCGACGCCGACGGCGACCGAAAAGATCGTCAAGAACAGCGTGACGACCTGTTCGCTGCCGCCGATGGTGAAGGAGACGAGCGGCGGCAATAGCGACAGCACCAATGCGCCGACCAGCCAGAACCAACTGGCGACGATCGCGCCCCACCACAGCCGCGGATCGGCGCGCACCTGCTTGATCAACGACCCGGTCGAAGCGAAAATATTCGGGTTGACGGAAAGATCCGGCGACGCCTCCGCGGTTTTCGGAATCAAGAGGCTCGAGCCGAAGCTCGCCAGCGCGGTCAAGATCATCAGCCAAGCGAAATGGATCGGACTGGACTGGCCGTTGGCGGCGAAGCCGGCGACGATGGTGCCGAGCAGAATGGCAAGGAACGTACCGGCCTCGATCAGCGCGTTGCCGGACGGCAGCTCTTCGCGTTTGAGCAGATCGGGTAAAATCCCGTATTTGATCGGACCAAACAGCGTGGCGAGCGTGCCGAACATGAAGACCGCGACAAACAGCAAGGTAATCGAGTGAAAGGCGAACCCGGCCACCGCGACAATCGCGGCAGCGATCTCGGTGAGTTTGATGCGCTGCGCCACCCAGGCCTTGTCGTGACGGTCGGCGATTTCGCCGCCAAGCCCGGAGAGAAAGAAGAATGGCGCGATCAGCGTTGCGCCGGCGAGCGTGATCAGGACGGCCGAATTGGCGCCGGAGACCTGGAACAGGATGACGAAGACCAGCGCGGTCTTGAGAAAATTATCGCCGAATGCCGCGAAGAACTGGCACCAGAATAAAGGCGCGAACCGGCGCGTCGCCATCAGGGACATGGACATATCTCTCGCACCCTTAGCTGTTGACCGGCCCGATGCCGCCGCCGCGCCGCCGCCCGGCCACGCTTCGAAGTCGCACGCGCGGCCGGCAGTCTAGACATTACCGGCCGCGTTGGCGACGCGCCGCCTTGGCCGGCCATCGACACCCTCTATCATATTGACTTACAAAGATAATCTGCCGCGCCACTCAAAACCCCGGCGCCCGCTCGACCTGATCGTACCAGTCGAAGCCCATGTCTTTGACGATGCGGTTCGACATCACGATGATGCGGCACTCCTCGCCCGGCTTGGCGAAGTGCTGATGCATGGTGAACGGCGGAATGTAGACATAGTCGCCGACCGTCCATTCGAACGTCTTCGGCTCCGCCGCCCACTGCCCACTCGAAGGCTTCGAGGCAGTCCCATTTCAGATCCCAGTGCAGGTCGTAGCCCGAGCCCTCGACCACGAAGAACAATTCCTCCCACATGTGGCGATGCTTGCCGGAATGCTCGCCGTCTTTGAGGAATTGCATATAGGCTTCGATGCAGCACTCGCGCGTCTGCATCTTCTTATTGACGAGATGCTTGATCAGGCCGTCGGGCGAACGTTCCCACGGCATGTCCGCGGCCTTGATGACGTTGGGCAGCGTGGCGTAGTGCTGCGCGGAATTGCTCCGACTCGACCATCGCCTCGGCCAGGAAGCTCGACGTCGTGGCGCCGGACAACGCGGCCGCTTTGTCTTCGAACAGAGCCATCGTCGTCTCCGCGCTTAGATTTCCGTCGGCGGGTGGAACTCCTCGACCCCGGGCGGCAATTTGTCGGTCGGCCATTCGACCATTTTCTGAAACAACAAGTGCATGAACAGAAACAACGGCTTCGCCTTGAACACCAGAAGGATGCAGGATCCTCGTTCTCGTCGTCGTTGAAGTGCTGGTGCACGCAGCCGTTCTCGACCAGCATGACGTCGCCGGCCTCCCACTTCATATAGCGGCCGTCGTGGACGTCATGGCCGTGGCCCTTGAGCACGTAGAACACCGCGCTGTTGAGGTGGCCGTGCTTTTGCCCGGCATTGAGCGGCGCGTAGCACTCGATATGCGACTCGATCGACTGCACGATGTTGACGGCGCTGCGGCGAGATCACGTGCTTGCCGTACATCGCCGGCCCGCCCTTCCAGGGATGATCCTTGGAGGAATAGACCCGCGGCTCTTCGAGCAGCTTCTTGTAGAGATGGCTGTAGGTGCCTTCGAGCGCGCGCACGAAGGTGCGCTTCTTGGCCCAGCGGTCCCATTTGCCGTGCTTGATCTCGTCGGCGTCTTCCGGCGGACGGCTTGTTATGGCCGAGCCCGGGCGTTCGTGTTCGAGCATTCCGGTCATGACGCGCTCCTTTCTGCGCGCCGGTCATTACGGGATTTCGGCTACGCGCGCAATGTCGCAACGGACCGACAGCTTCATTGGTGAGACCGACGCCGAACCCGCTAGGATCGCGACAAGCTCAAAAGGGAGGAAGCGTGATGCGGCCCGAATACGGCCCTGACGATCGGCTTCATTGGCGCCGCCATTGTCGGCTTTGACGGCCGTTGCGGCGCTGACCGTTCCGGCGGCGCAGCGCACAGAGCGTCGCCGATTTTTACGCCGGCAAGGCCATCGAACTCGACATCGGCTACAGCGTCGGCGGCGGCTACGATCTTTATGCGCGGCTGGTGGCGCAGTACTTGGGCGAGCACATCCCCGGCAATCCGACGATCGTGCCGAGAAATATGGAGGGCGCCGGCAGCTTGAGACTGGCCAATTATCTTTACGCCGCCGCGCCGCACGACGGCACGGCGATCGGCGCCATCAGCCGCGGCGCGGCGTTCGATCCGCTGCTCAACGAGAACGGCGCGCAGTTCGACGCCTCGAAACTTCTCCTGGATCGGCAGCGCCAACAACGAGGTCAGCGTCTGCGTCGCGCTGCAGTCATCGGGCATCGCGAAGCTTCGGCGACGTGCTGACCAAGCCACTGACCATCGGCGCGACCGGCGTCGGCGACGATACCTATCAATTTCCGGCGCTGATGAATGCGGTGCTCGGCACGAAATTCAAGATCGTCACCGGTTATCCGGGCGGCAACGACATTAGCCTGGCGATGGAGCGCGGCGAGGTGCAAGGCCGCTGCGGCTGGTCGTGGTCGAGCGTCGTGGCGACGCGGATGAACTGGATCACCAGCAAGAAGATCATCGTGCTGGTGCAGATGTCGCTGTCCAAGCATCCCGATCTGCCCGACGTGCCGCTGATCATGGATCTGGCCAAGACCGACGAGCAGCGGCAGATCTTCAAGCTGATCTTCGCGCGGCAGGTCATGGGGCGGCCGTTCGCGGCGCCGCCCGGCGTGCCGGCGGACCGGCTGGCGGCGCTGCGCCAGGCCTTCAGCGAAACCATGAAGGACAAGGCGTTCTTGGCCGATGCGGAAAAGCGCAAATTCGAGATCAATCCGGTCGACGGCGAGCAAATCCAGGCGCTGGTGCAAGAGGTCTATCAGACGCCGGCGGCGGTGACGAAAAAGGCCGCCGCGATCCTTGGACGGTAGGTCTGGCGCAGCAGTTCAAATCAGCCTTGTCGCGGCGCGTAGCGCCGGCAACAGGTCGCCCAACAACGACGGCGGCCACGCCACCTGCAGCGCCCATTGGAATACGACGTAGCAGACCAGATCAGTCGCCGCCGCGAAGCCGAGCGCGGCCGGCCACGGCTGGCCGAAACCGAAGCGCATATAGGCAAAAACGAACAGCGCGATGGCGGGAATAAAGCCGATCAGCCAGACGAGAGCGATAAAGCCCGCCAGCCAGGCAAAGAAAACGGCCGCGCGCCAGCGCACCACGTCGTCGGCAAGACCGAGATCGTCAACATGGGCGCTGACCTTGACGGTCGAATCGGCATGCACCGGCGCCGCTTCCGCGCGGCCGAACAGCTCGTTGATCAGATTGAGAACGGCGGCCGTGAGCGCCATGCCGCAGGCGGTCAACGGCACGATCTTGGCGTCGTGCGGCCAGCCGGCCGAGGATAAAATCGCGGTGACGATCAGGACGATGACGGCGGTCGAAAACGCCGGCGCGGCGCCCAAGCGTGGCCGCATGCTTTTGACTTCACGGAACTGGGCGATCAACGTTCCGGCGATCTGCGACAGCGGCCGGTACAGCGACCACACGACGCAGGCGAGGATCGCCAAGACCGGCCAGCGTACCAGCCAGCCCCAGCCATAAAGCTGCGTCGAGATGAACAGATAGCGCTCGAAAATAGCGCCGACCACAAGGCCGAGCACCATCGGCGGTCGCGGCCAGCCAAGCCGCTTCATGATCCAGCCGACGATGCCGAACAGCACGAGTAAGTAGAGATCGCCCCAATCGTGCTCGCCCTCGAAGGCGGCGACGAAAACCAGCGCGACGATGATCGGCAGCAGGATTTCAGGAGGGACGCGCGAGATTTGCGCAAGCCAGCGGCTGCACGCCAGACAGATGATCGCGCCCATGACATGGGCGAGCGTGAGGCTCCATACGATCAGATAGGTCAGATCGAGATGCTTGGTCAGCATATCGGGCCCCGGCGTCAGCCCATGCATCAGGAAGGCGCCGAGTAGGATCGCCATCGACGCGCCCGCCGGAACGCCGAAGGCGATCGTCGGCACCAGATGGCCGCCCTCTTTGGAATTGTTGGAGCTCTCCGGCGCGATGACGCCGCGCACGTCGCCGGTGCCGAAACTCTCGGCGTTTTTTTCCGTGCGCTGGGCGTAGCCATAGGCGATCCAGTCGATGACGGAGGAGCCGATGCCCGGGATGGCGCCTAGGCCCACGCCGAGCACGCCGCAGCGCAGCACCAGCCACCAATTCCGCGCCACGTCGCGCACGCCTTCCCATTGGCTGGAGAGATTGATGTTGGGTGCGTTGTCGCCGGCGATGCGCTTGCGCGTGATCGCCAGCTCCGCCAGCTCCGGCAATGCGAAAAGGCCGAGCGTTGCCGGAATAAGCGGCACGCCGTCCCACAGATAAAGCCAATCGAAGGTCCAGCGCAGCGTGCCGCTTTGCGAGCGCGAACCGACCATGGCGACCATCAGGCCAAGGCCGGCGGCGGTCAGCCCCTTAAGCGGAGCGCGGCCCGACAAGGTTGCGACCATCGACAGGCCGAATAGCGTGAAGGCCAGAAGCTCGGGCGAGCCTACCGAGAGCATGATCGGCCGCAGGATCGGGATGCTCACCGCCAGCACAATCGCACCGACGATGCCGCCGGCAAGCGAAGACGCAAAGCCGGCGCCGAAGGCGCGGCCGGCTTCGCCCTTTTTCGCCATGGCGTGGCCGTCGATCACGGTTGCCGCGGCGCCGACATGACCGGGCACACCGAACAAGACCGCGGTGATAAAATCCGACGACGTAACCACCGCCGCCATGCCGAGTAGGAGCGCAAAGGCGGTGAATTCGTCGAGGTTGTAAGTGAACGGGATCAGCATCGCCATGCCGACGATGCCGTTGAGTCCCGGCAACACGCCGATCGCGAGCCCGATAAGAACCCCGAGGAATAGGAACAGGAGCCGCGCCGGCTCAAGCAACAGGTGCAGCGCGTGCACGGCGCTGGCGATCATATCCGGCTGCATCGAGGCTCCTTGGTCCCGCCCACGCATCGCGCCCGAAACCTGCAATCCCGTCAAGCCCATGCTAGGGTGTCGAGCCGCCCGAGGATGGGTTTGTGGCTATCGGGGACGAGAATGCGATTACGGAAGATTGGCTTGTTGCGCGCGCTTGCGGCCGCGGTGGTTTTGGTCGTGGCGCCGGGTCTTGTCTCTTTGGCTCTGAGCGCGGGCGATTTTTACCAGGGCCACAGCGTCAATATGTATATCGGCTACTCGCCCGGCGGCGCCTATGACCTTTACGCCCGCGTCATCGCCCGCCACATGGGCGCGCATATTCCGGGCAATCCGACCTTCGTGCCGCAAAACATGGAAGGCGCCGGCAGCCTGCGGCTCGCCAATTACATGTATCGCGTGGCGCCGCAGGACGGCACCGCGATCGCGACCTTCGGCCGTGGTATCGCTTTCGATCCCTTGCTGCTCGGCCAGGGCGATGCCTTCGACGCGCAGAAGATGAATTGGCTCGGCAGCGCCAATAACGAGGTCAGCGTCTGCGTCGCAATGAAAAGCTCCGGCGTTACCCGTTTCCAGGACCTGTTCACCAAGGAGCTCACGGTCGGCGGCACCGGCGCCAGCTCCGACACCGACCAGTTTCCCCGTGTCCTTAATGCCGTGCTCGGGACGCATTTCAAGATCGTGCAAGGCTATCCCGGCGGCAATGATGTTGTGCTGGCGATGGAGCGCGGCGAAGTCCAGGGCCGCTGCGGCTGGTCGTGGTCGAGCGTGCTCTCGACGCACAAGTCCTGGATCACCGACGGGCGCATGATCGTCCTGGTGCAGTTATCGCTGACCAAGCATCCCGACCTGCCCAACGTGCCGCTGGCGATGGATTTCGCCAAGACCGACCAGCAGCGGCAAATCCTGAAAATGATCCTGGCCCGCAACGTCATGGGCCGGCCTTACGTGGCGCCGCCCCACCTGCCGGCAGACCGCGTCGCGCTGTTACGCAAGGCCTTCATGGATACGATGGCGGACAAGGATTTTCGCGCCGAGGCCGACAAGCTGCAGCTCGAGATCAATCCGGTGTCGGGCGAGGACGTTCAGAAGCTTGTCGCCGAGGTTTACGCCACACCCCCCGACATCGTCGCCAAGGCCAAAGCCGCGGCGGCATCGAATTGAAGCGCGACGATTAGCGTTGTTACTGCCGCGCCCGTCCGTGCCGGCGCGGGCCGTGATCGGTGACGCCGAGATGCGTCTCCAGTGCGGCACGATCGGCGGCGAGCTCGGCGCTGTCGGCAGCGTGGACCACGGAGCCACGCTCGAGGATGATCGCGCGGTCGGTGACGCCGAGGATTTTTCTGGCATTCTGCTCGACCAGGATCGCCGACATGCCCTCGTCGCGGATGATGCGGCGCAGCGCCGCGAGCAATTCATCGACGATGATCGGCGCCAGGCCCTCGAGCGGCTCGTCGAGCAGCATGACGCGTGGATTGAGCACCAGCGCGCGGCCGACCGCCAGCATCTGCTGCTCGCCGCCGGATAGTTGATTACCGAGATTTTGCTGACGTTCCTTCAATCGCGGAAACAGCCCGTAGACCTTGTCCGTGGTCCAGCGGCCGGGCCGCGCCACGGCGGTGAGATTCTCATGCACGGTGAGCGACTTGAAGATATTGCGCTCCTGCGGCACCCAGCCGATGCCGCGATGGGCGCGCTGATCCGGCCGCAGTCTCGTGATGTCGGCGCCGTCGAGCGCGATGGTTCCGGAGAAATAACGGGTGACCCCGACGATCGAATTGATCAGCGTGGTTTTGCCCATGCCGTTGCGGCCGAGCAAGGCCAGCGCCTGCCCCTCGAGCAGCGACAGCGACACATCTGCCAGCACCACGGCTTCGCCGTAGCCGGCGGACAGATCCGCGATGGTCAGAAGGTCAGGCATCGAGCTCCTCGCCGAGATAAACCGCCTTGACGCGGGGATCGTGCGCGACTTCCTCCGGCGCGCCGTCGACGAACAATGCGCCGTTGACCAGCACCGAGATGCGGTCGGCGAAGGAGAAGACAAGGTCCATGTCGTGCTCGATCAGCAGCACCGTGACCTCGGCCGGCAACGCCTCGATGGTGGCCAGTAATTCGTGCCGCTCGGCCTCGGGCACGCCGGCGGCCGGCTCGTCGAGCAACAGCACACGCGGCCGGCAGGCGAAGGCGAGCGCGATTTCGAGCAGCCGCTGCTTGCCGTAAGGCAGGATGGCGGTGCGATGGTGCATGACGTCGGTGAGGCGGAAACGCTCGACGATTTCGACGATTTCCGCGGTCACCGCGGATTTGCTGCCGACCAGCCGCCACCAGTCCGAGCCGGTGCCGAGCCGTTCGGAGATGACAAGCCCGATCGATTCCAGCGGCGTCAGGTCGAGGAACAATTGATTGATCTGGAAAGTGCGCGCCATGCCGAGCCGCACACGCTGGTGCGGCATCGCAGCGGTGATGTCGTTGCCCTCGAGCATGATGCGGCCGGCAGTCGGCCGCAGCACCCCGGTCAGCAGATTGATCACCGTCGTCTTGCCGGCGCCGTTCGGGCCGATCAAGGCGTGCCGCGCGCCCTTTTCCACGGAGAGATTGACGTTCTGCGCGGCAAGGATGCCGCCGAAGCGTTTCTCCAATCCGATGGTTTGCAGAATCGGCATGGCTCAAGGCCCATCAAGCGCGGCGGCGCGCGGCCGCAGCCGCGACCACAGGCGGTCGCCGAGCCGCTCGAGCACGCCGCGCGGCACCGCGATCCAGGCCGCCATGCGGTCGCGGCCGATAAGCACGATGACGACCAGCACCAGCCCGATCCAGAACTGCCAATATTGCGGCGTCAGCGTCGCGATCCAGTCCTGCAGAAATTTGTAGATCACCGCGCCGATCAGGCCGCCATACAGATAGCCGGTGCCGCCGATGATGAGAACGAGCAGCAGATCGGCCGAGCGCTCCAGCGAAAAGACGTCGAGCGAACAGAACGCCGTGGTCTGCGTCAACAGCGCCCCCGCGATGCCGGCGAAAAAGGCCGCTATGGTGTAGATCGAAACCAGCCGCCATTTCACCGGGATGCCGATGGCCGCGGCGCGCAAGGCATTGCCCTTGATCGAGCGCAGCGACAGCCCGAACGGCGAATAGACGATGCGCCGCGCAATGACGAAGCATACGAACAGCACGATCAGGCAATAGACGTAGCCGTTATGGCCATACAGATCGAAATTCCAGCGGCCGAGAATCGGTGCGATAGTGACGCCCTGCAGGCCGTCGGCGCCGCCGGTGATGTCGGAATAGCGGTTAGCGACTTCGCCCAGCATCAGCGAGACGCCGAGCGTCACCATCAGCCGGGTCAGATCCGAGCCGCGCAGCACCAAAAAGCTCGTCAAGAAGCCGAACGCCGCCGCCACGATGCCGGAACACACCAGGGCGACGATCGGCTCGTTGATGAAGCCGTATTTCGCGACCAGCCCGGCAAAATATCCGGCGACGCCGAAAAACGCGGCGTGGCCGAGCGAGATGATGCCGGCATAGCCGACGATGAGGTCGAGCGACAGCGCGAACAGAGCGAGGATCGCAGTGTCTTTCAGGATCAGATATTTGTCGGGAAACAGCCAGATGCTGGCGAAAGCCAGAATCCAGAACGCGATCTCGAACGGCGACCAGCGGGCGCGACGCTTGAGGTAGCGCGAAACATCGTCGTCAAGACCGGGCATCGGCATCACCGCGCGGTGGAGCGGGCGAACAGGCCCTGCGGCCGCCAGATCAAAACGACGATCATGATGGCGTAAATGACGAAGGCGCCCAGCGTCGGCACGTAATATTTGCCGGCGACGTCGCCGATGCCGAGCAGAATTGAAGCCAGGAACGGGCCGATGATGCTGGAGGTGCCGCCGACCGTGACGACGATCAGAAAGTAGATCATAAATCGCAGCGGAAATGTCGGATCGAGGCCGAGGATTTCGGCGCCCAGCGCCCCGCCCAGGCCGGCGAGACCGGAACCCACGGCAAAGGTGATGGCGAACACCGCGCCGACATTGATGCCGAGGCCGCGCGCCACGCGCTGATCGTCGACCGCGGCGCGCAGCCGGCTGCCGAAGCGAGTCTTGGCCAGGATCAGCTGCAGCGCGACCGTAAGCAAGCCACAGACGACGATGATGAGCAGACGGTATTTGCCCATGCCGATGCCGAACACATCGAACTGGCCTTGCAGCGCCTCGGGAATCTGCACGAAACGCTGCGACGAGCCCATCGTGTAGTCGACTGCGGCGACCGACATGAAGACCAGCCCGATGGTAAACAGCACCTGGTCGAGATGGCTGCGCCCATAGACATGGACGTAAAGCGTGCGCTCGAACAGCCCGCCAAGCAGTGCCGTGACCAAAAACGCAATCGGTACGCCGAGTACAAACGGCACCCCAAGCCGATTGACCAGGATGACGGTGCAATAGCCGCCGGCCATGGCAAATGAGCCATGAGCCAGATTGATGAAGTTCATCAGCCCGAGCGTAACCGACAGCCCGCAGGCCAGCACGAACAGCAGCATGCCATAGGCGACACCGTCAAACGCGATCGTCAGCATGATCGGCCCAGTACCCCAACGCTCCGGGCGGTAAAAAGCGGCCGTCCGCGCCCGACATCACCCCGCATATCGCGCCGGCGATTCCGCCGTTATCGCTTCAAGGCTCGCGAGCCCGCAGCCATCCCGCCACGCTCTCTGTGGTGGGAGCGCTGCAGGCTGCGCGCCGGAACGACTTGCTGCGCGTTACTGTGTTTTCCCGATTGTCCCGGCTTTGAACGGGTCCTTGACGTTCGGGAAGGTGGCGAATTCGACGTTGTAAAGCTCGCCGTTCTTCTTCTCGACCTTGCGGATATACACGTTCTGGATGATGTCGCGCGTCTCCGGGTCGATGGAGACCGGACCGCGCGGGCTCTCCCAGGCCATGCCCTTCATCGCCGCAATCAGCGCATCGCCATCGGTCTTGCCGCCGGTCTTCTGGAGCGCCGCATAGATCAGGTGCATGCCGTCATAGCCGCCGACCGCCATGAAGTTCGGCCGCATGCCGTTGTTCGCCTTCTTGAAGGCGGCGACGAAGTCCTTGTTGACCTGCGAATTGTGATCGGCCGAGTAGATATGCGCGGTGATGGTGCCGATGATCGGATCGCCCATATTGTTGAGCAGATCGTCGTCGGTGACGTCGCCCGGGCCGATGATCTTGATGCCGGCCTTGTCGAGACCCTTTTCGGCGAACTGCTTGACGAAGGTGCCGCCCTGGCCGGAGGGAACGAACACGAAGATCGCATCGGGCTTGTCGTCGGCCGCGCGCTGCAGGAACGGTGCGAAGTCGGGATTAGCCAGCGGGAAGGTGATCTTATCGGGGACCTGACCGCCCTTGGCCGTGAACTCCTTGACGAACGCGTCTTCCGCGTCATGGCCGGGGGCATAGTCGGATACCATGATCACGACTTTCTTGATGCCGTTCTGGGCCGCCCAATCGGCCATCGGGACGGACGACTGCGGCAGCGTGAAGCTGGTGCGCACGATGTAGGGCGACTTCGCGGTGATGATCGAGGTGCCGGCGGCGGTAACGATCTCAGGCACCTTGGCCTCGGTGGCCAGCGGAGCGACCGCCAGCGCCGAAGGCGTGATGCCGAAGCCGGCGAGGAAATTCACCTTCTCGTTGACCAAAAGATCCTGCGCGATGCGCTTGGTGTTGTCGGGAACCGCCGCGTCGTCTCTGATGATGAGATCGATTTTCTTGCCGGCGACCGTGTCACCGTGCTGCGCCATCCACAACTTGACCGCCGCCGCCTCTTGCTTGCCGGTCGACTGCTGCTGGCCGGTCATCGGCAGGATAAAGCCGATCTTGACGTCCTGCGCGCTGGCCGCGCTGGCGATCGTCAAGGCCGCGGCCGCGCAAGTCGCGGCCAAAAAATACCTGCGTTTCATGGGGTTCCCTCCCGCTATCCTGTTTTTCAGGCGGCATACCAACATTCCAGCGCGTTTTTGTCCAGGTCCGCAATGTCTCGGTTCGGACGCTCCAATCGGGGGCGCTGCGGGGTTTTTCGGTAGTTGTGCTAGCCTGCGGTAAATCACGGGAGTCCGCGGAACTAAGGACGAGTGGGAGATACCGATGGCCAAGATTGCGATCGGGCTCGGCAGTTCACACACGCCGATGCTGCTCGCCTCCGACGAAACGCTGCCGCGCTTCGAGGAAACCGACCAGAAGATCAAGCACCGCGACAAGGACGGGCGGCCGGTGACCTACGGCGAGCTATTGGAGAAAGCCGATCCCAAAATGGCGGCGATGGTCGCTCCCGCAGAGCTGGTGGCGCGGCAAAACAAGGTGCGAGCGGCCATGGCGCGGCTGAGCTCGACCCTGAACGCGGCCCGGCTCGATGCCCTGATCGTCATGAGCGACGACCAGGACGAAGCCTACCTCGAAGATGCCCGGCCGGCCTTTGCGATTTACTACGGCGACACCATTCTCAACAGCAACGAGCAGCACGAACAGTACCGGCAGCGTTTTCCGGAATGGTACGTCAATAACCGGCAAGGCTTCTTCGAAGAGAACAAGCCGCGTGCCTATCCGGTCGATGCCAAGCTCGCTTTGCATCTGATCGATTGGCTGATGGAGCACGGCTTCGATCCGGCGTCCTCGAAAGGCATGCGCGAGGGCGAAGGTGAAGGCCACGGCATGGCCTATGTACACCGCCGGCTGATGGACGCCGACCGCCCGATTCCCATCGTGCCGGTCTTCCTCAACACCTATTTTCCGCCGAACCAGCCGCGGCCGCGGCGGTGCTACGCGCTCGGTCAGGCGATCCGCCAAGCGGTCGAGGCGTTTCCCGGCGACGAGCGCGTCGGCATCATTGCTTCGGGCGGCTTAAGCCATTTCCTGGTCGACGAGGACTTCGACCGCGCCATCCTCAAAGCCTGTGTCGACAAGGATGCAAAGTTTTTGCAAAACCTGCCGCGCAACAAATTGCATGCCGGCAGCTCCGAGATTCTCAATTGGGTCGGTGTCGCCGGCGCCTGCGAGCATCTCGATCTGAACTGGTTCGAATATGTGCCCGGCTATCGAACGCCGGCCGGCACCGGCACGGGGTTAAGCTTCGCCAGTTGGGCGTAGCGGCATTTTGCCGTCAATGCGCGTCGGTGTATTTCGCCCACCACGCCGACTCGAAGTCGAAGCCGTATTGCGCATCGGCAAACGATGCCGCCGTCGGCTTCTGGCCGCGGACGCCTTCCACTGCGGCGAGCAGGGCAAAATTCTTATCGGCCCAGTAGACGTCGAGCCTGTCCTTGAAGAAGTGCGCCTCCAGATAACCCTTCCCGTCCGGCAACACATAGATCTGATGGACTTCGCCGCCGTCACCCTCCGTTGCGAAGGCGCGGCAGGTCAAAGTCTGATTGCCGTTGGTCAGGCCCAGAATATCGGTGATGATCGGAGTGACCGCGATGTCCCGGCCCTTGTCGGCGATCCAGCCGTTGATCTTTTGCAGTTGAGCGGCCGACAGCACCTGCGTCGCCGCCGGTGGCGGTGACGCTTGCGGGGCCGGAGCCGGGACCTGCGGCGCCTGAGGCCGTGTCGCCGGTGCTTGCGGTGTCGGTGTCTGCGGTGCCGGCGTCTGCGCGATTGCGGGCTGCGCCGCAACAACAATCCCGATCAGCACGGCAATGGCACTGATCGAGACGGGGAGATAATGGCCGCGGGCCATGCCGCTCTCCGATGCCGTGCGCTTAAGCGTGCGCCTTGCGTTGCGGATCGACGATCTTTTCCAGTTTGCCGAGCACATGCATGCAGGGCAAGACCTGAGCCAGGCTGCCGTTCGGCTCGCGCTTTTCCTTGATCGCGGCGATGAATTCGCGGTCCTCGAGCTCGATGCCGTCCATCGACACGTCGACCTTCGAAACGTCGATCTTGTTGTCCTTGCCGTCCGACAGATCGTCGTAGAACGCCTTGAAGGTCCCGTTGTCGCAGATGTAGCGGAAGAACGAGCCGAGCGGGCCGTCATTGTTGAACGACAGCGACAAGGTTAGCACCGCGCCTGACGGCGTCCTGGCGACGATGCCCATATCCATGGCGATATTGAGCTGCGGGTGAATCGGTCCCTGGACGGCGTAGCAATCGGAGATGGTCTCGCCGGCCTGATACTGGAACAGATCGATGGTGTGGGCGGCATGGTGCCAAAGCAGGTGATCGGTCCAACTGCGCGGTTGGCCCGCGGCATTCATGTTCTTTCTGCGGAAGAAATAGGTCTGCACATCCATCTGCTGAATTTTCAGCTCGCCCTTCTGGATTTTCTTGTGGATGTATTGATGGCTCGGATTGAAGCGGCGCACGTGGCCGCCCATGGCGATGACGCCGGTTTCCTTGGCGATCTTCACCAGCGCCTCGGCGTCCTCGACCGAGTCGGTGACCGGAATTTCGATCAGCACCGGCTTGCCGGCCCGCATGACCTGCTCGCCCTGGCGGAAATGCATCTTGGTCGGCGTCGTCAGGATCACCGCGTCGGCCCGCTTGATGCCCTCGGACAGTTCGCCGGTGAAGTGCGGGATGCCGTACTTCTTGGCAACCTGGGCGGTGGAGTCCTGATTGCCGCCGACCAGCGAGGTGACTTCGACATCGGGGATGCGCTTGAGCGCGTCGAGATGTTTTTGGCCGAACGCGCCCTGCCCTGCTACGCAAATTTTCATGATGACCTCTTAATACCAATCCACGCCGTCATTGCGAGGAGCGAAGCGACGAAGCAATCCAAACTGCCAGGCGGCGCTGGATTGCTTCGCTGCGCTCGCAATGACGCTAACTGCGCTTGCGCTCAATCTTCGCGTTTGCCGCCGCACGCTTGTGCTTAACGACCGGCTTGCGCTTTGCGCCGGATTTGGCGCGGTTCTTGGCGCGATTTTCCAGGATGATATGGCCAACCGCGGTATTCGATGCCGGCACGGTGTAGAAGCGATAGACCTCGTCGACCCTGTCGTCGAGCGCGCCGCGCATGACGAGCCACATCACCATCTCGATGCCCTCGGCGCCAGCCTCGCGCATGTAGTCGATATGCGGAACCTTGGCGAGCTTCTGCGGGGCCTTCGACAGATTGTCGAGGAAGTTCTTGTCCCACTTGCTGTTGATCAAACCCGCGCGCGGCCCGGAAATCTGATGCGACAGCCCGCCGGTGCCGAAGATCACCACTTTAAGGTCGTCCGGATAGGACTCCACCGCCTTGCGGATCGCCTTGCCGAGCATGTAGCAGCGATGGCCGGTCGGCGGCGGATACATCACGACGTTGACCGCGAGCGGGATGACCGGGCACGGCCAGTGCGAATTCTTGTCGACCTTGCCGAACAACAGATTCATCGGCACCGTCATGCCGTGATCGACTGCCATCTTGTTGCAGATGGTGAGATCGAATTCGTCGAGAATGACCGACTGCGCGATGTGCGAGGCGAGCGCCGGATAGCCCTCCACCACCGGCACTGGCCGCGGTCCCCAGCCTTCGTCGGCCGGCGGAAACTCGGCCGCGCAGCCAAGCGCGAAGGTCGGGATCATTTCGACCGAAAAGGCCGAGGCGTGATCGTTGTAGACGATGATGGCGACGTCCGGCTTGCACTCGCGCATCCACGCTTGCGATTTCTCGAAGCCTGAGAACACCCGCTTCCAATACGGCTCCTCGGTCTTGTTGTTGTCGAGCGCAGCGCCGATCGCGGGCACATGCGAGGATCCTATTCCTGCGACAATTCTGGCCACGGCATCACTTCCGTTTCTGAGATTTGGATTTGGTCTTGCTGGTTTTGGCTTTGGCCTTCTTGGCTGCCGGCTTTTTCGCCGCGGCCTTCTTGGCTGCCGGCTTTTTGGCGGCTGATTTTTTGCCGCCGCCGGCCGATAGGAATTTCGACGGCGCGTTCCTGCCCGTGCGCGAGCGGTTGCCTTCGACGTTGCGGCCGCCGCCGAGCATCATCTTGGCGTAGTCGTCCTGGGTGTTGCCGGTCATCACCGCGGCGAGGTGCTGAAACGAATGGCCGTCGGTGGCGCCGAGCTTGGCGGTGAAATAGATATTGCCGCCGAGCTCCAGCATGCGGTTGTAGTCGCGCTTGAGGATGGCGTCGGTCTGTTCCGGCGTGAGTTTGAACTTCTTCAGATATTCCGCCTCGTCGGCCTTGAAAGCCTTGCGGTTCTCGTCCTGCATCAGCGACATGCAAAACATGTTGATGCCGAGGCCCTGCCGGGACCGCTCGGCGTCGAAGACAAAAGTGCCCGGAATATCGTCGTAATCATGCTGTTCGCGGGCCATCGATCTCTCCCGTTTGGGCGTTTCTTCCGCTGGCTTTGACATATATAGCGTAGCCGCGATTGGCAACGTAAGCCATGCTCAACGTAAGCTGTGCTCAACGTAAGCCATTAAGCAACGCAAGCCGTGCGCCTGCCGCCTGGTCTAATGCGGCAGCGTCGTGCCCAACAACCGGATTTCATAATCCCGGGCTGTCGCCGCCTGGCCGTCGAACTCGCGCACGCCGAACAACTTTATACCCTTTCCAATCTCCGCCTGAACGACGATCACCGGCGTCGGCTTTCCGCCGGCTTTGGTGAAATAAGCGTATTGCGGAATGGTGACATTCATCGGCTTGCCGAAATAAGTGCCGTAGGCTTTGAGGACAAAAACCGCATTGCCGGCTTTGACGTCTTCGCCGGTCGCCGGTCGGCCGGAGACAAAACCCTTGGCTGGCAGCGGCGGCCACTTCACCGGGGCAGTCTGTGCCGCCGCTGCTGTCGCAAAGCCGACAGCCAGCAGTACCGTCGCAAGCCTTGCCATCATGGGGATCGCTCTAGCTCCAATAAAGCCGCATCGGGTTGTCGACCAGGAGCGCCTGCTGCGCCGCGGCCGTCGTCGCAATCTTGGGCACGAAATCGACCAGAACGCCATCGTCGGGCGCCGCTTTGGGCATGTTGGGATGCGGCCAATCGGTGCCCCAGATCACGCGATCGGGGAAACGCTCGACGATCGCGCGGGCAAACGGCACCACATCATCGTACGGCGGACCCGCGACCGTGAAGCGTTCCGGACAGGTCACCTTGGTGATCCAGGTCTTGTTGGCGTCGAGCGCCTTGAGCCAGTTCTGGAAGTGCTTGCCGTCGACCCCCTCGCGCACGTTCGGGCAGGCCATGTGATCGAACACCAGCGTGGTCGGCAGCGATTTAAGGAACGGGCCCATTTCCTCGAGGTCCGCGTGCTCGAAATAGACGACAATGTGCCAGCCGAGCTTGGCGATGCGCACGGCGATGCGCTGCATCACGTCCTTCGGCGTCGAATCGACCAGCCGCTTGATGAAGTTGAAACGAACGCCCTTGACGCCGGCCTTGTCCAGGTCCTTGAGCCCGGCATCGGTGATCTCCTCGCCGACGAAAGCGACGCCCTTCGCTTTGCCGTTGGAGTGAACCAGCGCATCGACCAGTGCGCGATTGTCGGTGTCATGGCAGGTCGCCTGGACAATGACGTTCTTGTCGAAGCCGAGGAAGTCGCGCAGCGCGAACAGCTTCTCCTTGGGCGCATCGCACGGGGTGTATTTCCGCTTCGGCGCGAACGGAAACACCGCTTCCGGCCCGAACACATGGCAATGCGCATCGACCGCGCCCGGCGGCGGCCGAAATTTCGGCTTCGACGGACTGGGATGGAAGGGAACGTAACCGGGACTCATAGGCACGCGGCGCTCTCCATTTCACTTGTCATGCCCTGCGAAGGCGGGCGCCCAGTAATCACGGGAATCTCGGCCTGTTCCGGATCGTCCGCCCTCGCGGACGATGACAGCATAATCAAACCCGCTCCAGCGCCAGCGATACGCCCTGGCCGACGCCGACGCACATGGTGGCGAGCGCGCGCGTGCCGCCGCGCTTTTCCAGTCCGTGCACCGCGGTCAGTGTCAAGCGTGCGCCGGACATGCCGAGCGGATGGCCCAACGCGATAGCGCCGCCATGCGGATTGACGTGTTCGGCGTCGTCGGCGACGCCAAGCTGGCGCAGGCAGGCAAGCCCCTGCGCGGCAAAGGCTTCGTTGATCTCGATCAGGTCGAAGTCGGAAATCTTTAAGCCGAGCCGTTGCATCAGCTTTCGCGTCGATGGCACCGGGCCGATGCCCATGATGCGCGGTGGCACCGCGGCCGACGCCATCCCGACCACGCGAGCGCGCGGGGTGAGCCCGTGCGCCTTCACCGCGTCTTCGCCGGCGAGAATTATGGCGGCAGCGCCGTCATTGATGCCCGAGGCGTTGCCGGCGGTGACCGTGCCGGGATTGCGCGCGATCGGCTTGAGCTTCGTCAGATTTTCGAGCCTGGTGTCGGGCCGCGGATGTTCGTCCTTGTCGACCGTGACCGGACCGGCTTTGCCGCCCGGCGCGGTTACCGGCACGATCTCTTCGGCGAAATAGCCGGCGGCGCTTGCCTTTGCCGCGCGCTCTTGCGAGCGCAGCGCGAAAGCATCCTGATCGGCGCGCGTGACCTGAAACTCCTCGGCGACGTTCTCAGCCGTTTCGGCCATGGCGTCGACGCCGTATTGCGCCTTCAATAGCGGATTGATGAAGCGCCAGCCGAGCGTCGTGTCGTAGATCTCTGCCGAGCGCGAAAATGCCTCGCCGGCCTTGCCCATGACGAACGGCGCCCGCGTCATCGATTCGACGCCGCCGGCAATGGCGAAATCGATCTCGCCACAGCGAATGGCGCGGGCGGCGTCGCCGACGGCGTTGAGGCCGGAGGCGCACAGTCGGTTGACGGTGATGCCGGGAACCGAGTCCGGCAGCCCGGCCAACAGCAGCGCCATGCGCGCGACATTGCGATTGTCCTCGCCGGACTGATTGGCGCAGCCGAAATAGACGTCGTCGAGACGGCTCCAATCGGCTTTTGGATTGCGCACCGCCAAGGCCTTGATCGGCACCGCGGCGAGGTCGTCGGTGCGCACCTTGGCAAGCGCACCGCCGAAACGGCCGATCGCGGTACGCACGGCATCGCAGATAAAGACGTCCCGCATCGCCCGCTGCATTTTCGGCGCCTTTCTTACTCTTGCAGGCTATTTACGGGCCGCGGCGGAACGGGTCAAATAGCACCAATGACGAACCCGGCCTCCTTATTCGCAGATCTGCCGCCGACTTTGAGGGCGGAACGGCATGGCGCGGTCGCGGTGCTGCGGCTCAACCGCGCCGACAAACGCAATGCGCTCGACGATCGCATGGTGGCCGGCGTCGAAGCCTTCTTCACGGCGCTGCCGGAGGGGATCGGCGCCGTCGTTCTGGCCGGCGAAGGCGAGCATTTTTCCGCCGGCCTCGATCTGACCGAGCTTGCCGAGCGCGATGCTTTTGCCGGCGTCGCGCATTCGCGCTCCTGGCACCGCGCCTTCGAGAGAATCGAATTCGGCCGCGTGCCGGTGATCGCGGTGCTGCACGGCGCGGTGGTGGGCGGCGGCCTCGAAATTGCCGCCGCCGCCCATATCCGCGTCGCCGAGCGCTCGGCCTATCTACGCGCTACCGGAAGGCAGCCGCGGCATTTTTGTCGGCGGTGGCGGTTCGGTGCGGCTACCGCCCTTGATCGGCACCGCGCGCATGATGGACATGATGCTCACCGGCCGCACGCTGTCCGCCGAAGAGGGCCAGTCGATCGGGCTGACGCAATATCTGGTCGGCGACGGCGAAGGCTTCGCCAAAGCGATGGAGCTCGCCCACCGCATCGCCGGCAATGCGCCGTTCACCAATTTCGCCGTCATGCACATGCTGCCGCGCATCGCGAAGAGCGACCCGGCCACCGGCTTTGCCACCGAGGCGCTGACGGCGGCGATCGCCCAGGGCGAGCCCGAAGCAAAAGCGCGGCTCAAGACTTTCCTGGACAAACGCGCGCCGAAAGTGACGCGAAGCTAGATGACCGGCGTCACCCATTCCAAATCAGCCGCCGCGCGGCCGGCCGCTCCAGCGACAAAATCCGCACCGCCGCTGCGGCCGGTCAAGCTCGGCCCGGCGGACGTTTTGGTGGAGCGGCGCGGCGACGGCGCAATTCTGCTGCGCTCGCCGCATGCGTTGCCGCCGTACCCGGACAAACTGACCGAGCGGCTCACCTATTGGGCCAAAGCCGCGCCGGATCGCGTCTTCCTGGCGCAACGCGATGCCGGCGGCGGCTGGCGCACACTCACCTATGCCGACGCGCTCGCGGCGGTGAACGCAATCGCCGCGTCGCTTCTAAAGCGCAATTTGTCAGCCGAGCGTCCGATCGCCATTCTTTCCGGCAATGACATCGAGCATGGGCTGCTGGCGCTTGCCGCCATGCATGTCGGCATCCCCTACGCGCCGATCTCGGTGCCCTATTCGCTGTTGTCGCAAGACTTCGGCAAATTGACCGCGATCATGGGCCTACTTTCGCCCGGCCTCGTGTTCGCCGCCAATGGGCAGGCCTTCGCGCGCGCTATCGCCGCGACGGTGCCCAAAGAAACCGAGATCGTCATCGCCGCCAATGCGGCGGGCGACCGGGCCGCGACCGCCTTTGCCGCGCTGATGGAGGCGCCGGCTTCGGCCGCGGTCGAGGCGGCACATGCCGCGGTCACACCCGACACCATCGCCAAAATCCTGTTCACTTCCGGTTCGACCGGACAGCCCAAAGGCGTCATCAACACCCAGCGCATGTTGTGCGCCAATCAGGCGATGATCGCCGCCGGCTTGCCGTTTCTGCGCGACGAACCGCCGGTCGTGATCGACTGGCTGCCGTGGAACCACACGTTCGGCAGCAACCACAATTTCGGACTGGCGCTCGACAACGGCGGCTCGCTCTATATCGACGAGGGCAAACCGCTGCCGGGCGCGATCGAGGCGACGGTCCGTAATCTGCGCGATGTGGCGCCGACCATCTATTTCAACGTCCCCAAGGGATACGAGATGCTGTTGCCGCATCTGCAATCCGATCGCGCCTTGCGGGAAAAATTCTTCGACCGCCTGAAGGTCATGTTCTATGCCGGCGCGAGCCTGGCGCAGCACGTGGTGAAGGGCCTGCAGGAGCTGGCGGTGGCGACCACCGGCGAGCGCATCATTTTTCTCTCCAGCCTCGGCTCGACCGAGACGGCGCCCGCGGCGCTCGCCTGCACCTGGGACTGCGCGCGCGCCGGCAATATCGGCCTGCCGTTGCCCGGCGTCGAACTCAAACTGGTGCCGCGCGAAGGCAAGCTCGAAGCCCGGCTCAAAGGCGCCAATATCACGCCCGGCTATTGGCGCGCGCCGGATTTGACCGCAGATGCTTTCGACGCCGAGGGCTTCTACAAGATCGGCGACGCGCTGAAATTCGACGATCCGGACGATCCCTCGAAAGGCTTGCTGTTCGACGGAAGGCTAGCCGAGGACTTCAAGCTCGCCACCGGCACCTGGGTCAGCGTCGGGCCGCTGCGGGCCGCCTTTATCGCGCATTTCGCCCCGCTTATCCGCGACGTGGTGTTGGCCGGCGCCGACCGCGACGAGGTCACGGCGCTGATTTTTCCCGATGTCGACGCGTGCCGCAGCTTGGCGCGCGGGGTTGACGCACAGCTTCCTGTCCGGTCACTGCTGGCCGACGCGCGCGTGATCGATGCATTCTCCCGCCGGCTGAATTCGTTTTTCGCCGGCGCCAGTGGCACATCGAGCCGCATCACGCGTGCGGTCCTGCTGCACGAACCGCCGTCGCTCGACATCGGCGAGATGACCGACAAGGGGTCGATCAATCAGCGCGCGGTGCTGGCGCATCGCGCCAAATTGGTCGAAGAGCTTTACGCCGACGCGCCGACGCCGCATGTCATCATGGCCGGCGTCGCGCAGGCCGCACTGGTGAATTGAACAGGTGAATTGATATGGACATTCGTGGACATGCGGCGATCGTCACCGGCGGCGCTTCCGGGCTTGGCGCCGCGACGGCGCGGATGCTGGCCGCGGCCGGCGCCAAGGTCGCGATCTTCGACGTCAATCGGGAAGCCGCCGCCGAGGTTGCGGTCGAGGTCGACGGCATTGCGCTTGCCTGCGACGTGACCGACAGCGCCGCGACCGAAAAAGCCGTCGCCGCGGCGGCGGCCGATCACGGCACGGCGCGCATGGTGATCAGCTGCGCCGGCGTCGGGCCGGCCAAGCGCATCGTCGGCCGCGACGGTCCGATGCCGCTCGCCGATTTCGCCCGCGTCATCGAGATCAATCTGATCGGCACCTTCAACGTGATGCGGCTGGCGGCGGCGGCGATGGCGCCGCTCGAACCGCTTGCCGACGGCGAGCGCGGCATCATTGTCTGCACGGCCTCGGTGGCCGCCTATGAGGGACAGATCGGCCAGGCTGCCTATGCCGCCTCGAAGGGCGGCGTGGTCGGATTGGTCATGCCGGCGGCGCGCGAGTTCGCCCAGTTCGGCATTCGCGTCAACGGCATCGCCCCCGGCATTTTCACAACGCCGATGCTGCACGCATTGCCGGAAGCTGCCCAGCAAAGCCTCGCCGCGTCGGTGCCGTTTCCCAAACTGCTCGGCCAGCCGCCGCAATATGCCGCATTGGTCCGCCACATGATCGAGAACCGCTACCTCAACGGCGAAGTCGTGCGGCTCGACGGCGCGCTGCGCATGGCGCCGCGCTGATCGCCACCCCTTGTTGATTGCAAGACCTTGTTGATAACAACGCCATGCTGAAAAATACCCGTACCACCCGCATCGAATGGGGCGACTGCGATCCGGCAGGGATCATCTATTATCCGCGCTATTTCGAGATTTTCGATATCTTCGACCACGCATCTGATCGAACGCGCCACTCGGCATGAAGAAAATCGAGTACCTGAAGGCCTATAATTTCGTCGGCCATCCGGTTCTGGAAACCCGCGCGCAATTTCGCCTGCCGACACGGTTCGGCGACGAGGTCGTGATCGAAAGCAGCATCGTGGCCTGCGGGCGCACAAGCTTCAAAGTTGAACACCGTCTGACCCTCGCGGGTACGTTGGCCGCCGAAGGTGCCGAGACGCGAGTGTGGGCAGGCCGCCACCCGGACGATCCCAAACGAGATCAAATCGCAGCCAATCCCACCCGAGGTCGTTGCGCGTTTGACGCAGGGCTGACGGCGGCCCGCGGTGTTTCCAGACGCCGCAAAAATACGCTAGAAATCTCCCGCTTGAACAAAAGGAAACGCCCATGACCATGCGTATCGACGCATATACCCACTTTTTTCCGAAAAAATTCTTCGACAAGCTCAACGAAGTCGCCGGCGACTATAAGGACATGGGCAAGCGCATCCGCTCTCTGCCGGCATTGTTCGATCTCGACGTGCGCAAGAAGATCGTCGACGGGCACAAGGACTACCAGCAGATTTTGTCCTATCCGCAGCCTCCGATCGAGCGCTTCGCCAAATCGCGGCAAGGACATCGACGAGTTCTGCAAGATCATCAACGACGGCTTCGCCGAACTGATCGCCAAGGAGAAGGATCACTTCCCCGGCTGGGTGGCGCAGGTCTCGCTGGCAGCGCCGGACGCCGGGGTCGCCGAGGCCGAGCGGGCGCTGAAGATGGGCGCGCTCGGCGTGCAAATCTACACCAACGTCGCCGGCAAGCCGATCGACCGGCCGGAATACGCGCCGTTTTGGAAAAAGATGAACGAGCTCGGCGCGCCGATCTGGATGCATCCGGCGCGCGGCGCCGAGACGCCGGATTATCTCGGACGAGAAGAAGTCGCTCTACGAGATCTGGTGGACTATCGGCTGGTCCTACGAGACTGCCTGCGCGATGCTGCGTCTGGTGTATTCGAAGATCATGGACAACAACCCCAATCTGAAGATCATCACCCACCATTTCGCCGGCATCGTGCCGATGCTGGAAGGCCGGCTCGGCCCGGGCAACGACGTGATGGGCAACCGCACCACCGACGAGGACTATGTCGGTCTGCGCAAGAGCCTGAAGAAACGTCCGCTCGACTATTTCAAGAACGATTTCTGGTCCGACACCGCGGCATTCACCGCCGAGCCGGCGACCAAATGCGGCATGGAGTTCTTCCCCATCGACAAGATCGTGTTCGCGTCCGACTGCCCGTTCGATCCCGAAGGCGGCACGATGTTTCCGCGCGAGACCTTGCGCATCCTCGACAGCCTGAAGATGGACAAGGCCACCAGCGAGAAAGTGTTCTACAAAAATCTCGAGGCGGTCACCGGCAAGAAGCTGGTGAAATGACGCTGGTTAAATAGCCGGCGCGCTGCGCCCGCCGTCTCAGCCTTTAGCGGCGAGCCGCCGCGTCAGGGCGTCTGGAATATCGCGCGGCGTGTCGGTGACGACCACGCCGGCCTTTTCCAGGGCGCTGCGCTTGCCGGCGTAGCTGCCGGCATTGCCGGTGACGATGGCGCCGGCGTGGCCCATCTTCTTGCCCGGCGGCGAAGCGCGGCCGGCGATGAAGGAGACAACCGGCTTCTTCATGCCGGCGGCGTATTCCGCAGCGCTCTCCTCCATGGCGCCGCCGATCTCGCCGACCAGCACCACAGCCTCGGTGCGGTCATCACGATCGAGCGCCACAAGCGCATCGCGGCTGTTAGTGCCGATCATCGGATCGCCGCCGATGCCTATAAAGGCCGATTGGCCGATGCCAGCGCGCGTCAGATTGAGGCATACCAGCGTGCCGAGGCTGCCGCTGCGCGAGATCACGCCGACCTTGCCAGGCTTGAACACATTTGGATTGTGCCCCGGCATGATGCCGACGAAGCCTTCGCCCGGCGTCACCAGCCCAGCCGTGTTCGGACCGACCACCTGCGTGCCGGCGCGGCGGGCGGCAAGCAAAATCGCCATCACGTCCTGCGCCGGAATATGCTCGGTGAGCACGACCAAGAGCTTGACGCCGGCGGCGATGGCGTCGCGCGCCGCTTCCTTGGCGAGCGCCGGCGGAATGAACATGACGGCGGCATCGTAAGGCGCTTTCTTCATCGCCTCCGCGGCAGAAGCAAACACTGGTAAGCCGAGATGGCTCTGGCCGGCGCGCTTCGGATTGACGCCGCCGACGACGCGCGTGCCGCATTCGATCATCTTTTCGGTCCAGAACGTGCCTTGCTTACCGGTGATGCCCTGAACCAGCACCCGGTGCGGTTGGCGATAAATGATCATCGCGCCGCATCCACCGCCGCCTGCACGGCGTCTTCCATGAAGTCATAGGGCTCGATATTAAGCTGCTCGCGCACGAGCCTGACCGCTTCATCTTCGCCGGTGCCATGAATGGAGAAAAACACCGGTATCTCCGGCTGCAATTTCTTCCAGGCTTTGACGACGCCGTCCGCCATGACGTCGGTGCGGGCGAAGGCGCCGCAAAAATTGATCACCAGGCTTTTGATATTGGGGGCTGACAGCACGAGCCCTAGGGCGACCTCCGACTTGGTATAGGCTTCGCCGCCGATCTCGAGAAAATTTGTCGGCGCGCCGCCGCAATAAGCAATCACGTCCATTGTGGTCATGGTCAGCCCGGCGCCGTTGGCGAGCACGCCGACTTTGCCGTCAAGCTCGATGAATTTCAGCCCAGCATCGGCGCCGCGCTTCTCCAAGGCGGTGTATTTCTCCGCCGCGCCGGCGGCCGCGAGATCGCTCTGGCGGAAGGCTGCCGCATCGTCCAGCGTGAATTTGCAATCGAGCGCGACGATGCGACCGTCCTTGAGCAGCGCCAGCGGATTGATCTCGATCAGCTCGGCGTCGCGCGCACGATAGATGGCGTAAAGCGCCTTGAGAATGGCGGCGATCTTCGGCGCGGCATCGCCGAGAGCGAGGCCTTCGAGCATGGCGTTCGCGGCCGCGTCGCCGAACTCTTCGTCGATGTCGAGGCCGCAGCGGCGCACCGCGTCCGGCTTCGCCGCCGCCACCTCCTCGATCTCCATGCCGCCTTCGCTCGAGAATAGGATGAGCGGCCGGCGGGCGGCAAAATCGGTCAACACCGCGGCATAGAATTCGCGGGCGATGTCGCCGCGTTCCTCAACCAGAACCTTGTCGACGCGATAGCCGTCGATCGACATGCCGAGGATGGCCTGCGCCGCGGCGAAGGCCTCAGCGGCGCTGTCGGCCTTGCGAATGCCGCCGGCTTTGCCGCGCTTGCCGGAGGGCACCTGCGCCTTGACCACGCACGGCCCAATGTCGGCAAACGCGGCTTTGGCCTCGTCCGCCGTAACGCACAATGTGCCGCGCGGCACCGGGATCGACGCCGGCGCCAGCACCTTCGCCTTGGCGGCATGCTCTTCGAAATTCATCTCACCCTCGCCTTTTTATTGATCTTTTCGCAAAACCGGTATCCACCCCCGGATCTAGTCCAAGGGCTGTTTTTCCGGATCACGCTCTAGCGCCCGTACTTCGTCCAATGCGGACCGAACAAGTCTTGTTCGCTCGGCTTGTCCTCGGGGATGACGGTGACGAGGTGAGTGATGTTGAGGAAGTGCTTGTAGCTCAGGTTCTCCGAAATGCTGTTCTTCTGCCACGAGCCGCAGCCCATGCTCAGCGTGAAGCCCAGCCCGGAGTCGAAGCCGCCGCCGTTACCGAAGGTGTGGGCGAAATTCACCAGCACCCGCACGACGTCGAGGTCCTCGGCGAGTTCGCGGGCATGCGCCATGTCCTTGGTGTGAACGCCGCAGGAATGACCCTTGCCCTGATAGTCGAGGATGGCGCGGACTTGCTGTTTCGCGGCGGCAAAATCCTTGGCGCGATAGACCGTCAGCACGAGCGAAAGCTTCTCGCCGGAAAACGGATGCTCCCTGCCCGCGCCCGTATCCTCGACCATGAAAAAGTCACACCGAGCGGCTTGCGGAGGCAGGCCGAAGGCGGCCGCCAAAACATCGGCACCGCGCGCGATCAGATGACGGTTGAGCTTGCCGTCGTGCCATAGCGCCGCTTGGATCGCGGCTTTTTCTTTCGGCGTGCACAAATAGCCGCCGACCGCCTTGAGCGCCGCGAGCGCCTGGTCGTAGACGGAATCAAGAATGATCACCGCGTTTTCGGACGAGCATGAGGTGGAATTGTCGAAAATCTTCGACGCGCGAATCTTGCGCGCCGCGTCGGCGAGATCGGCGCTGGCGTCGATGATGACCGGCACGTTGCCGGCGCCGACGCCGATCGCCGGCGTGCCGCTCATGGCGGCGCGGCGGACGTTGTCCTGCGAGCCGGTGACGACCACGAGATCGGCGGCCTTCATCAAGGCTTCGGTCAATTCCTTGGTCACCGGCGGCGGCAACATTTGCACCAAGTCGGTGGGCAGTCCGGTTTTCTCCAGCGCGGCGCGCATGAAATCCACGGTGCGCTTGGTGGTCTCGTAGCCGAGCGGCGACGGCGCGATAACGACGGCGTTGCGCGCCTTGATTGCCATCATCGCCTTGTTGACGGGGGTCGCGGCCGGATTGGTCGACGGCGTCAGCGCGGCAACGACGCCCATCGGTTTGGCGTATTTGACGATGCCCTTGGTCTTGTCTTCCTCGATGATGCCGACGGACTTGCCGCGAAGAAGATCGCGCAAGGTGCCGAAAGTCTTGCGCTGGTTCTTGACGATCTTATCGGGGGCGTTGCCGAGCCCGGTATCGGCGACCGCCAACTCGGCGAGCTCGCGGGCATGCTCGGGCTTGTAGACCGACCACGCCAAGGCGCGCACTGCTTCGTCGGCGCGTTCCTGGCTGACGTCGCGGAAGCTTGCGAACGCCGCGCGAGCCCGCCGCATCACTTCGTCCAGGACCGGCTTGTGGTGCGCGTCGGCCGGCGATTTCACTGCCACGTTCATTGTTTCACATCCTCAAAATCGGCTCGCTCGAAATCAGCCCGCGACCCGCTGCGGGCGCATGTCCTCGCGGCGGATGCCGGCGACGCGAACCGGTTTCTTCATGGCGTCGCGCCGGAACGGCTCGCCCAGTTCCTGATTGAGCATGACCTCGATGAAGGTCGTCACGCGCTTCTTCTGCGCTTCGCAGGACTGGCGGATGGCATCGGTCAATTCCTGCTGCGTGCGCACCGTTACGCCCTTTAGGCCGCAGCCTTCCGCCATCTTGGCAAAACTTAAGTGTTTGTTGAGCTCGGTGCCGACGAAATTGTCGTCGAACCACAGGATCGAATTGCGTTTCTCGGCGCCCCATTGGTAGTTGTGGAACACCACCATGGTGATGCCGGGCCATTCTTCGCGCCCGATCGAGCTCATCTCGTTCATGGAAATGCCGAAGGCGCCGTCGCCAGCGAAACCGACGCACGGCGTATCCGGATTGCCGATCTTGGCGCCGATGATCGCCGGGAAGCCATAGCCGCACGGTCCGAACAGACCGGGCGCCAGATATTTGCGGCCTTTCTCGAAGGTCGGGTAGGCGTTGCCGATCGCGCAATTATTGCCGATGTCGCTCGAGATGATGGCGTCGTCCGGTAAGCCGGCCTGGATCGCCCGCCAGGCCTGGCGCGGCGTCATGCGGTCGGGATCGCGCTTTTGCGCATCCGCGTTCCAGCTCGTGCCGGCATCGTCCTCCTCGTGATCCATGCTAGAGAGTGCCTGCAGCCAGCGCGATTTGCTGGTGTGGATGAAAGCCTTGCGATCTTCGCGGCCGGCGTCGCCGGCGGTCGGCGACAACTGTGCCAACAGCGCCTTAGCGACAAGCTTGGCGTCGCCACAAATGCCGACCGCTACCGGCTTGGTCAGGCCGATCCGGTCCGGGTTGATATCGACCTGGATGATCTTGGCGTTGTTCGGCCAGTAGTCGATGCCGTAGCCCGGCAGCGTCGAGAATGGATTGAGCCGGGTGCCGAGCGCCAGCACGACGTCGGCCTTGGCGATAATCTCCATCGCTGCCTTTGAGCCGTTATAGCCAAGCGGACCGCAGGCGAGCCGGTGGCTGCCGGGGAAGCTGTCGTTGTGCTGATAGTTGCTGCACACAGGGGCATCGAGCTTTTCGGCGAGCGCAGTGCACTCGGCTACGGCATTACCGAGAATGACGCCGGCGCCCGAAAGGATGACCGGAAATTTCGCTGTCGACAGAAGCTTGGCCGCCTCCGCCACCGCGTTGGCGCCGCCAGCCGGGCGCTCGAAATTGACGATGGCCGGCAGATTGATGTCGACCACCTGGGTCCACAGATCGCGCGGGACGTTGATCTGGGCCGGCGCCGACAGCCGTTTCGCCTTGGCGATGACGCGGTTCAAAACTTCGGCGATGCGGACCGGATCGCGCACCTCTTCCTGGTAGCCGACCATGTCGCGAAATAGCGCCATCTGCTCGACTTCCTGGAAGCCGCCCTGGCCGATGGTGCGATTGGCGGCCTGCGGGGTCACCAGGAGCATCGGCGTGTGATTCCAATACGCGGTCTTGATCGGGGTGACGAAATTGGTGATGCCGGGGCCGTTTTGCGCGATCACCATCGCCATTTTTCCGGTCGAGCGCGTGTAGCCGTCGCAAATGATGCCGCCGTTGCCTTCATGGGCGACGTCCCAGAAGGTGATGCCCGCCGCCGGGAAAATGTCGGAGATCGGCATGAATGCCGACCCGATGATGCCAAACGCATGCTCGATGCCGTGCATCTGCAGAACTTTTACAAACGCCTCTTCCGTCGTCATTTTCATGGTTCAAATTCCTTTTGCGGTTTTCGGCTTACGGCCTTCGGCGGTGTTTATGCCGTAGGCTGCTCAGTTTCACGTCCGGTCCTGAAATGTTTCGGCGAGCTCGCTGGCGGCGCTGCGCAGCGCGGGAAGGTGCTCGCGCGCCTTGGCGACGGTCAGGCGCGCTTCCGGCGCCTGGATGGCGATCGCGGCGAGCATTTCGCCGTTTCGTCCGACGACCGGCGCCGCGACGCAGACAACCCCGTCAAGGTATTCCTCGCGATCGAGCGAAAGCTGTTCCTTGCGGATTTGCTTGAGCTCAGCTTCGAGCCGCGAGCGGTCGGTGATCGTGGTGTCGGTGAAGCGGCGCAGTTCCAGGCTCGCCAGGAGGCGCTGGCGGCGCCGCGCCGGCAACAGCGCCAGATAGAGCTTGCCAATGGCGCTGCAATGCAGCGGCACGCGCGAGCCGGCGGCGAAATGCAGGCGCAGCGGCCAGTGGTCGGCCTCGACCCGATCGAGATAGACGATCTCGCCGTTGAGGATCACGCCGATATTACAGGTTTCGCTAACCTGATGGGCGAGCCGGCGCAACAGCGCGTGGCGGCCGCAGTCCCGCATCGAGGCTCGCATGGCGCCGAAGGCGAGATCGGTCAGTCTCGTGCCGACGGTGAGCCGCTTGCGTAACGGCTCGCGGGCGAGATAGCCGGAACTGACCAAGCCATCGACCAGGCGGTAGGCGGTCGCTTTGGGCAGCGCCAATTCCTCGATGACGTCGGCAACTTCGATCGCTGCATTGGAGCGGGCGACAAGATCGAGAATGGCGAACGTTCGCGCAGTCGCCGTCGAGATGGCTTCGTGCTCGCCGCCCGCGGCGCCGTCCTCGTGTCTGAGGTCGTGATCGAGAATGTCCGTCATGGCACAGGCCTTCGTCGTTGCTCGCCGGAAACAGTCGCCACCGCGGCGCGGCGGCGCATCGCGATGAGCCCGCGCAGCAGCGGATAGCTCAAGGCGAGGAACGACGCGGCCATCAGCGGGCCACGGATCGGCCCATTGAAGAAGACGGTCCAGTCGCTGCCGCTCGATATCATGCTGCGCATGAAAGCCGTTTCGCCGACCGGCCCGAGGATCGCCCCCAGCACCATCGGCGAGATCGGAAATTTGAATTTTTCGAACAGATAACCGAGCACGCCGAAGATGACGATCATCCAGACGTCGGACATATCGTTGCGGTTGGCATAGGCGCCGACCAGGCAGAACATCACTACGATGGCGGAGAGAACGCCCTGCGGAATGGTCAGAACCTTGACCACGACCCTGATCCAGAAAAAGCCGACCAGGCACATGCCGATGACGGACGCGAACATCGAAGCCAAGATGGTGTAGACCATCAGCGACGACGCCGGGTCCTCGAACAGCATCGGCCCCGGCTGCACGCCGTGCAGAAGAAACGCCGCCAGGATCACGGCGGTGGCGCCGCTGCCGGGCAGTCCCAGCGTCAAAAGCGGAATCATATGGCCGGCGACCGAGGCGGTGGCGCCGATCTGCGGCGCGACGATGCCTTCCGGAATGCCGCTGCCCAGAAGCTGGCGCCGCCGTCCGTATTGCTTCTCGATGCCGTAGGAAATGAAGCTGGTAATGGTCGCGCCGGCGCCCGGTACGATGCCGAGCACGGTGCCCAGCACGGTGCTGCGCAGCAGCGTCATTTTGATCGACAGAAATTCTTTCAGCGACGGAAATTGGGTCGCCACGTTCACTTTGGCGTCCTTCGGCTGTTCGAGATGCAGGCCCTGCCCGACCCGCGTCAGCACTTCGCCGAGCCCATACATGCCGACCAGAACCTCGACCAGCTGGACCCCATCGCGCAAAATCGGCACGCCGAAGGTGAAGCGGTCGGTGCCGTAAATGCTGTCGATGCCGATGGTCGCGACCAAAAGGCCGATGCACAGGCTGATCAGCGAATTGACCATCGATTTGCCGGCGAGCGCCACCACGGTCGTCAGGCCGAAAAAGACGGCGGCGAAATAGTCCGGCGAATCGAATTTCAACGCCACTTCGCTCATCGGGCCGGCCAAGGCGACCATCACCGCCGAGGAGACCAGGCCGGCAATCAGCGCCGCAATAAGCGCCCAGCCAAGCGCTTTGGCCGGCTGGCCGCGCTGCGCCATGGTGTAACCGTCCCACAGCATCGGCACGTCCATCGGCTCGCCGGGAATGCGATACAGAATGGCGGTGAAGCAGCCGCCGTAGGTTCCGGCGAAATAAATTGCCGTCAGCAGGATTACCGCCGGCTCGATCTGCATCTGATAGGTGAACGGCAGCGCCAGAATGACGCCCATCACCAGACCTAGGCCAGGCATGATCGACACCGCCATGCCGACCAGCAGGCCGATAAACAGCATCAACAGGTCGAACGGCTGAAAGACTTCGACGAAACCGTGCGCGAGATTGACGAGAACCACTCTGCGCTCCCTAGTGCACGCCCATGGCGGCCATCAGCGCGTAGGACAGCCGGTCGAATGGCGCGACCCCGACCGGAAGCGCGACGTAGACCACGCGCATGAACATGAACATGAAGGCAAAGGCGATCGCTACGCTTAACAGGCACGCGCGCACGAGCTGGCGGTAATGGCCGAGATACATCAGCACGAAAGCGTAGCCGATGGTTGCCAGGAAAAACCCGAGCAGCGGCAGGATGAACAGATAAGCGAGCGTCGCCGCAACCGCGAGCCAGACCAGCCACGGATAGATTTCCGGCGGCCGCACCAGCGCTTCTATTTCTTCCGCTTCATCGTCGCGATCGGCGGGCTTTCCGGCGTTGAGCGCACTCGCCACCGCTCCCCACAGCGCCGAGGCCAGCATCAGGATCAAGATCAGTTTCGGCCAGGCGCCGGGACCGATACGCCCCGACGCCTGCTCGAACTCGAAATTCTCGGCGGTGTAATAGAGAAATACTCCCACCGCGAGCACGACCAGATAAGGCAGCGTCGCCCGGCACCGTTCCAGCGCTGTCGCGGAGTTGGCTGCGCTCACTTTGATCCCGTTTTCATGGAAGCGAGAATGCTCTTGGCCTGCGCCAGCCATGAATCCATGAAACCGCGCGCTTTATCCATCGGCACGAAGCTGTCCGGATCGGCATATTGCTGGTCGAGATAGGCTTTGAAGTCCTTGGTTTGCGCGACTTTGGCCAGTTCGTCGGAAAGCTTCTTTACGATTTTCGGATCGGTGCCAGCCTTGACCACGATCGAGCGGAATTGCGGCAGCGTGACATTGTAGCCGAGCTCTTTGGAGGTAGGCACATCGGCGAACTGCGGGATATTGAGGCGGTGCGGGTAGAAGAAAATCAGGGGGCGAATCTTGCCGCCGTCGAAATAGCTGCGCACGTCGCCCGTTTGCTCGTAGAGCACGTCGGCATTGCCGCCCAGAACCGAGGTGTAGCGCAACTCAGGCTCGGCATAAGGGATCGGTTGGAATTTGAACCCCTGCTTGTCGAGATATTGTGTGGTGATGTCGTCGGCGCTGCCGAAGCCGAGAATCGCGGTTTTGAGCGGCTGCTGTTTGGCGGTGGCGGCGAGTTCCTGCCAAGTATGCCATTTGCTCTGGGTATTGACCCAATAGCCGGACGGCTGCTGTATCATGATCGCGAGTGGAATGACCTGATCGGAGGCGAAGCCGGCATGCGGTCCGGCGAGCAACGAGTAGGTGTCGCCAATCAGCACCGCGAGCGTATAGCCGTCGGCCGGAGAATTCAGCAGCTTGGTGATGCCGGTCTGCCCGGTAGCGCCCGGAACGTTGAGCACCGGAAACGAGACGCCGAGATCCTGCGACATGATCTTGCCGGCGGTGCGGGCCAACAGATCGGCGCCGCCGCCCGGACCCCACGGCACGATGAAGTTGATCGGGTGATCCGGAAACTTGTCTTGTGCTTGCGCAGCGCCGGCGCCGCATGTCACCGCTAAAGCTGAAACGGCCAATGTTAAAGCGGCGAGCGCCGCCAGTTTTTTGCCAAACATCACCCATCCCTCCTTGTTCCATTTTTTGCCGCTACGTGCGGGCCGCATTTTTTGTTCGGCTTCGCCAGAGCGATACCGCAGTCTCAGACAGTGAGACCTGTGGTTTTAAAAGCACTAGCATACTGCCGGTCTGGCGACAACGCGGCCGGCGGGCGCAGCATCCTCGGCCGCTCGCCGGCGGCTATCTCGCCGGCGGCGCGAGGGCAGGAAGAGCGCGATAGCTTCTGGATTGTTTGTCGGCGTTGCCTCAGGCGGTCGCCAGCACGACGGCGCAAGCGGTGATGATGTCATCGACGCTGGCGCCACGCGACAGATCGCTGATCGGCTTGGCAAACCCTTGCAGGAACGGACCGATGGCGGTGGCGCCGCCGAGCCACTGCACGAGTTTGTAGGCGATATTGCCGGCGTCGAGATCGGGAAAGACGAGCACATTGGCGCGCCCGGCCACGTCGCCGAGTTGCTTTATCTTCTTTTGCGCAATCGCTGGCACCACCGCGGCGTCGGCTTGCAATTCACCGTCAATCGCCAAGCCGGGCGCGTCGGCGCGCACCAGATCGAGCGCCCGCCGGACTTTGTCGACGCGGGCGTGCTGGGCGCTGCCCTTGGTCGAAAACGACAGCATGGCGACGCGCGGCGTCTCGCCGAGCAAGGTTGCGGCGCTACGTGCGGAAGCGATGGCGATGGCGGCGAGTTCTGCCGCGCTCGGATCGGCGTTCACCGCACAATCGGCGAAAACGAAGGCGCGCGAGCCGGCGCCGAGAAAGTTTGGCGCTACGATCAGAAAATAACTCGACGGCAGCGCAATGCCCGGAGCGAGACCGATCGTCATCAGTCCAGCTTCGATGACGCGGCGCGTCGGATTGGCAGCACCGGCGACCATGGCCTGCGCATCGCCCTGACGAACCATCATGCCCGCGAAATAAAGCGGCTTCGCCATCAGCCGCGCGCCGACGGACGGCGTCATGGTCTCGCGCATCGCCGCGCAAGCCGCGCCGTAGTCTTGCAGACGCCGGTCGCCGCGCGGGTCGATCGTTTCGATGCCGTCAAGTTTTATGCCCGCGCTATTGGCCGCTTGAGCGATCGCGTTGGCGGCGCCAAGCACGATCGGGCGCGCGATTTCCCGGTCACTGAGACCGCGCGCGGCGGCGAGCACGCGAATGTCATCGCCTTCCGGCAAAACGATCTTGAAATGGCGACGACGTGCTGTATCGAAACAGCGCTCGATAGGGTTCATCGTTGAATGCGTTCAAGGTGTCAGTAAAGCGAGGCATAGATGGCCGAAACAAACGAACCGATCAAGATTCATCGTGGCCTGAAGGGGGTCTATTTCGACCGCTCGCCGTGCACCTTCATCGACGGCCGCATCGGCGAATTACGTTACCGCGGCTACTCGATCCATGACTTGGCCGAGCATTCGAGCTTCGAGGAGACCGCATGGCTCCTGCTGCACGGCGATTTGCCGACCAAGACGCAGCTCGCGGAATTCGACGCCGCGCTGAAAAGCGCGCGCGAATTGCCGGCATCGATATTCGATATCATCCGTACGATAAAATCGGCGCACCCGATGGACGTGGTGCGCACCGCGGCGTCGGCCCTGGCCGCATTCGATCCGGATACCGCTGACAATTCGCGCGAGGCCGTTTTGCGCAAGGGCCTTCGCTTGACCTCGCAGGTGCCGATGATCGTTGCGGCACATGCACGGTTGCGCGACGGGCTTGAGCCGGTGGCCGCCAACAAGGAACTGTCGCATGCCGCCAATCTGTTGTGGATGTTCAAAGGCGAGAAGCCGAGCGCCGACGCCGCGCAGTTGATCGACCGCGACCTCGTTCTCCACGCCGAGCATGGCTCCAACGCATCCTCGTTCACCGCGCGCGTGGTGATCGGTACCGAAGCCAATCTGCATGCCGCCGTCACTGCGGCGATCGCGGCCTTGTCCGGTCCGGCCCATGGCGGCGCGGCCGAGGACGTCATGAAGATGGCGGAGGAGATCGGCGATCCGGCGCATGCGGCCGATTACGTCCGGGATAAGCGCAAGGCCGGCGAACCGATCACCGGCTTCGGCCATCGCGTGTACCGCGCCGAAGATCCGCGCGCGCGTCACATGCGCGCCGGCGTCGAGCGTCTGTCGAAAGAAATGGGCCAGCCGCGGTGGTATGAGATTCTGCAGGCTGTGGTCGCTGCCATGGCGCCCTATGCGCGCCACGGGGTCAACGTGAATGTCGATTTCTATTCCGGCGTGGTCTACCACCTGCTCGGCGTCAAGCGCGATCTGTTCGTCCCGATCTTTGCCATCGGCCGGGTGCCGGGATGGGTGGTACAGGCGCTGGAGCAGATGGAAAACAACATTTTGATCCGACCGCTAACGCTGTACAGCGGTCCGGACGCGCGCGCTTACGTGCCGATCGAGCGCAGGGCTAGTTAGCGGAACCATCGCGATTTGACGCTGACGCGACCCACTCCAGGGGCTTGCTTCCGACCGCAACTATCCACAACTTTGGGTTTTTATTGTAAATCACTCCTCTTGACATTGCACAACTGTGGGCATAGTGAATTCACTATGGATGCACAAGTGCCACCCAGAAGCGTCGTGGACGAGGCCTACAACAGCCTCAAAAAGTCGATCGTCGAGGGTGTTTATCGGCCGGGCCAGCGGCTGCGGGCGTTGCGCGTGGCGAACGAACTCAAGATCAGCCGCACGCCGGTGAAAGAGGCGCTTGTCCGGCTTGAACAGGAGGGGCTGATCCGGCGCGAGCAAGGCTCGGGCTTTATCGTCCGCGGATTAAGCGTTCGCGAAATCCTCAACCTCTATCGCGTTCGGGAAGTTCTCGAAGTCGAAGCGGCCCGCCAGGCATTCGCCAAGGTAACGCCGGCGGCGCTGACCGCGTTGCGCGAAGCGCTCGAGGATGCCGACAAGCTTTTGGCGCAGGCCCGCTATCCCGACTTTCTTCGGGCAAGCCGCAGATTTCACGACCTGATCACCGCCCAGACCGGCAACAGCGTGCTGCAGGAAATACTGAGCAACCTCGGTTCCCGGTTCTGGAGCATCGGCACTGTCGTCGTCTCCAGACATGTGCAGCGCGCCGAGGAAATTCGCCGTGAGAACCACGCAATTTTGGATGCGCTTGGCGGCGGCGACCCGAAGGCCGTCGAGCGGGCGGTGAAAGCCCACGTCAAGGGCGCTGCCAATGCCGTGCGCTTATTCGTCGAGAACGAGACCCAGCATCTTTTCATCGTGGCGGCGTAACCGTGTTTGGGAGCCAGCATGGATATCTTGCGGTCGCTACTGGAAACGCGTGAGGCCGAGCCGAAATCACCCGCGCCCGTCTCGTCCGCTGCGCCGGCCGACGGGCTACTGAGCCGGTGGATTCCGGCGGAAGACCTGACCAAGCCGCGCAAGAGCAGGACCTATCATCCGGTCGTTCTCAAACTCGAATTGCTCAGCCAAGGGCTGAAGATCTCGCCCGAGGCCGAGGCCCAAATCGGCAAAACGCTCAAAAGCGATCATGCGGTCGGCGCCGTCGGCAAGCATGCGCTCGACATCATCCTGGATCCCGGAAAAGTATATGTCGGCGTCCCCGTCGGCGACGCGGTAAGCGAGCATTTGACCGATGGCACGCCCTTCGTGCTGGACGTTGATGACGGCAAATACTTCATCGGCAAAAGGCCCGCACTGCTGCGCGCCAACGGCCGCTGGGAATGCGTCGACGAGAGCGCCGAGCCGGAACGGCTGATGAACGTCACCATCCCGCCCTATCCTCACTATTACGATCACCAAACCTCGCGCGGCCATTCGATGCGAAGCATCATGCCGATTGCAGGCGACTTCGGCGGCGCGACGATTTTCCCGCATTGCCATTACTTCGGCCGGTTTGTCGACGATTACCGCCATACCGAATGCCGCTTTTGCGGCATCGACGAGAACCTCGAATCCGGGCGCGACATCTTTCCCAAGAAGCCGGACGATTTTCTGGAGACCGTCGCGCAGGCACGCAAATATCCGTATTTCCGTCATGGGCCGGTTTTCGCCGGCGGCACCACGCCGCCGCCGGACCGTGGCGCCAAAGCACATGCCAAGTTCCTGCGGCCTCTGAAAGATGCTTTTCCCGACAATTGGCTGCGCCTGACCATCGCGCCGCCCGAGGAGGAGCGCTACATCGACATGCTGTTCGAGGCCGGCGCCGACCTCGTCGGTTTTAATTACGAGATTTTCGACCCGCTGCTATTCGCCAAGCTATGTCCGGGGAAAGTGCGCGACATCGAGAAGGGCCGCCTCGGCCATGCCCACTATGACCGCATGCTCACCTACATGGTGCAGGCATTCGGGCGAGGGCATGCCAGCGCCAACTTGATCGCCGGCCTCGAGCCGGCGCAAAGCACGGTCGAGGGCATGGTTCATCTCACTTTGATGGGCGCCATTCCGACGATCTTCGTCTTCGTTCCGCTGAAAGGAACGACCCTTGAAGATCAGAAGCCGCCTTCGATCCGCGAGATGATCTATATCTACGCCAATCTGAAAGAGACGACCGAGCAGTTCGGCGGCGACACCTATTGCGCGGGCTGCAACCGGATGCTGATCAACACCAAATACTACGACGGCCTGCAGCAAACCATGCCGACGATCACCGAGGACGATTTGCGCTTTGCCGGCTTGCCGCCGGAGGACCTTTACGTCGCGCCGCGCGTGCCGCACATATTAGCGTTGAAATTCTAATCTGAAGCGTTGCGCTCGGATTTGGAAATGCGTCATGGCCGGGTCATGACGGCTACCGTAAATCACAGGCAGGAGAGAAGTTGTAACCGATAACGGGGGTTGTCATGCATTATGAAAGTGGCGTGCTCCGATCGATTGCAGGTTGCTTTATCTTTGCGGGAATAGTCGCGGCCGGATCGGCTCTTATGGCCGCACCGGCGTGCGCCTTTCCGGATCGGCCGATCAACATGATCGTGCCCTGGGGGGTTGGCGGGGGCGGCGACCGTGTCGGCCGCATCTTTGCCGGGCTGATGTCGACAAAACTTGGCGTTTCATTGCCGGTCATCAACGTTACCGGCGCGTCAAGCCAGGTCGGGCTCAATAAGGCGCTCACTGAGCCGGCCAACGGCTACACCGTCATCGAAATAACGTCCGACAGTTACATTCTGTTTGCCGCGGCCAATGCCAGGTTCAAAACGTCCGATTTCGTAGCACTTGCCGTCGTCGATCAGCAGCCAAGCGGCTTTTTCGTTCGCACGGACAGCCCCTTCAAGACTTGGAACGACGTTGTGGCAGCGGCGAAGTCCAGGACGGTGACTGTCGCCGGATCGGGCTTCGGCACGCAGAGCGACGTGACGGTCAATTACTTCGATAAGGTGCAGGGCCTCAAATTCATCAGCGTGCCGTTCGACGATCCCGGCCTGCGCTGGAACTCGCTGTTGGGCGGCCACAGCGATCTGCTCTATGCGCAATTCGGCGATCTGATTTCCTATCTGCAGAGCAAACAGCTGCGCCCAATTCTGGCGTTCGCCGACAAGCGCGTTCCCGAATTTCCGGTGATACCGACCGTTACGGAGCTTCAATACCGCATTAACATCACGCATTTTCGCGCTTTCGCGGTCAAGACCGGCACTGAAGGCCAGCGCTACGACACGCTGGTCGCCGCCATGGACGCGGCGGCACAGTCGCCCGACTACAAGAAAATACTGGCGGATGAGGCCGCGGCCCCCGACAGCTATCTCTCGGGGCCGGCGGCGCAGGCCTATGTGGCGAAGTGGGTCACCGATCTGCAGGACATGATTGCCAGGAACGGCGCGAAGAAGGGCGGTTAGAGTCGGTCCTTCGCGGGCGGCATTACCGGCGACCCCGTAGCCAGCCATGTAAACCGTGGATGGGCCGGCAGCGCGGCGGACAGGACGGCCGATTTTTTGCTAGCGTCGCCGCATGGACGAAGTGAGCACCCTCATCGACGAGGCGACCGGGGCCGCGGACGGAGCCGCACCGGCGGCCGCCCCGGCAGGCGACGACGCATTCCGCGTCACGCCGATGATGGAGCAATACATCGAGATCAAGACCGCCAATCCGGATTGCCTGTTGTTCTACCGGATGGGCGACTTTTACGAACTGTTCTTCGACGACGCCGAAGTTGCCTCGCGCGCGCTGGGCATCATGTTGACCAAGCGCGGCAAGCACCTCGGCCGCGACATTCCGATGTGCGGCGTGCCGATCGAGCGTGCCGACGAATACCTGCACCGCTTGATCGCGCTGGGACACCGCGTCGCCGTGTGCGAGCAGCTCGAAGACCCCGCGCAAGCACGCAAGCGCGGGGCGAAGAGCGTGGTGCGGCGTGATGTGGTGCGCCTGGTGACGCCGGGTACGCTCACCGAAGATTCGCTGCTCGATGCCAAACGCAACAATTACCTGCTGGCGCTCGCGCGCAGCCGCATGTCATCGGGCGAAGACCGTTTTGCATCGGCCTGGATCGATATTTCGACCGGCGATTTCCACGTCGCCGAATGCGACCGCACCGCGCTCGCCGCCGCGGTCGCGCGCATCGAGCCGGGCGAAATTATCGTCTCCGACGCGCTTTACGCCGACACCGAGCTGGCGCCTTTTCTGCGATCGCTGCCGGCTTTAACTCCGCTGCCGCGCGACGTGTTCGATGGCGCGACGGCGGAGCGTCGGCTGGCCACGTTCTTCGGCGTGGCCACCACCGCGTCGTTCGGCGCGTTTTCCCGCATCGAACTGGCCGCCGCGGCGGCCGCGGTCACCTATGTCGAGCGCACGCAGATCGGCAAACGGCCGCCATTGTCGGTGCCGATGCGCGAGCGCGCCGGCGCGACGCTGGCGATCGACCAGGCGACACGCGGCAATCTCGAACTTGTCCGCACGCTGTCGGGCGAACGCCGCGGCTCACTGCTGGCGGCGATCGACCGCACCGTTACTGCTGCAGGCTCGCGCCTGCTCGCCCAGCGGCTCGCCGCACCGCTTACCGACGCGGCCGAGGTCGCGCATCGGCTCGACGCGCTCGCCGTCTTCGCCGACGATTCGTCCTTGCGCGGCGAGGTGCGTGCGCTGCTCAAGGCGGCGCCCGATCTGGTTCGCGCGCTGTCCCGCATCGTCATCGGCCGCGGTGGGCCGCGCGACCTCGCCGCAATCCGCGACGGCATCGTCGCGGCGGCGGAACTTGCGGCGCGGCTTGCGGCATTGCCGCAATTACCGCGCGAGCTCGCCCAAGCAGCGACGGGCCCGCGCCGTCCAGATGCCGCGATCGCCACCGAATTGCGGCGCGCACTCGCCGACGAACTGCCGGCGCTTCGCCGCGACGGCGGTTTCGTCCGCGCCGGCTACGACGGCGCGCTCGACGAGTCCCGGGCGCTGCGCGACAAGTCTCGTCGTGTCATTGCGGCGCTGCAAGTGCGCTATGCCGAGATGACCGGCATTCGCGCGCTCAAGGTCAAGCATAACAATGTGCTCGGCTATTTCGTCGACGTCTCGGCGCAGCACGGCGAAAAGTTGATGGCCGCGCCGCTCAACGCCACTTTCATTCACCGTCAGACGACGGCCGGCCAAGTGCGATTTACCACCACCGAACTCGGCGCGCTCGAAGCCAAGATCGCCACCGCGGCGGAGCGGGCGCTGGCGCTGGAGCTTGAAATCTTCGATCGGCTCGCTGCCGCCGTGGCCGCGGCGAGCGCCGCGATCAAGGAAGCGGCGAATGCCATCGCGCTTCTCGACGTGGCAAGCGCGTTGGCCACGCTTGCCATCGAGCGCGACTACAGCCGCCCCGACGTCGACGACAGCCTGGCTTTCACCATCACCGGCGGACGCCATCCCGTGGTGGAGCAGGCCTTGGCGGCTGGCGGCGGACCGTTTGTCGCCAATGATTGCGAGCTCTCGCCGCCATCCTACCCTGCCCCGCCAGCCGGGCCGACAGGGTTGGAGGCCGGCCGCATTTGGCTCATCACCGGACCGAACATGGCCGGCAAATCGACATTCCTGCGGCAAAACGCGCTGATTGCCGTCCTGGCCCAGATGGGCAGTTACGTGCCGGCGCGGGCCGCGCATATCGGCACCGTGGATCGGTTGTTTTCCCGCGTCGGCGCGGCCGACGACTTGGCGCGCGGCCATTCCACCTTCATGGTCGAGATGGTCGAGACCGCGGCCATTCTCAATCAGGCCGGCGAGCGGGCGCTCGTCATCCTGGACGAGATCGGGCGCGGCACCGCGACCTATGACGGACTGTCGATCGCCTGGGCGACCATCGAACATCTGCATGAGACCAATCGCTGCCGCGCGCTGTTCGCCACGCATTTTCACGAAATGACCGCGCTCGCGGCCAAGCTGCCTCGGCTGCATAACGCCACGATGCGGGTGAAGGAATGGCAGGGCGACGTGGTGTTCCTGCATGAGGTTGTGGCCGGCGCCGCCGACCGCTCTTATGGCATCCAGGTGGCCAAGCTCGCCGGCCTACCGGCGAGCGTGATCGAGCGCGCCAAAGTGGTGCTGGCGCAGATCGAAGCCGAGGATCGCGTTTCGCCGGCGCGCGCGCTGATTGACGATTTGCCGCTATTTGCCGCCACGCGCGCGGCAACCGAACCGCGGCGCGCCGATCCGCGCGACGCCGTGATCGCGGCGCTGGCGGCGCTCCACCCCGACGAAATGTCGCCGCGCGACGCAATCGAAGCGCTCTACGCCCTCAAGGAGCGGCTGGCGAAATCGAAGGCTGTTTAGGGCGGCGCATTTTGCCCAGTCGCAAGAGCCACAGTAGCCCGCTCCAGGCGACGCACACACCCATGGCCAGCACGAAGGCCCACCACACGCCGACCGGCGCGACGAGATAGTGCAAGGCGAGGAAGCCGAGCCACAACCCGTTCAGCGCGATTTGCGCGTGCGCCATCATGCTCGCGGACGCCATGCCGCCGACCCGCGGGTGCAAAATGACGACCGAGCTCGCCATCACAATGGGAAACACCGCGAACATGCCGGAGGCGAACGAGCCGATACTGCTGCTCGCGGTGGTCACGATGGCGACGACAACGGCGGCGGTAATCGCCCGCAGCGGGATGTCGAACGGCGTGCGGAGAAATTTCTTCGGCGGCCCGGAAGTGCGATAGCGCCAGCTCAGCGGCACGGTCATGCCGAACACCGCGACATTGAGCACGAGCGCGGTGAGCGGCGTCCAGACGACGAGGCGCAGCGCCGCCGCGCCGGCGAACCAGACCATGATCGCAATCGCGAGGCTGACGACGAGGCCGTGACGCTGCGCCAGCACGGCGTAGGCGAGCCCGAAGATCGCAACGCTTGCGGTGGCGGCGGCGCTGCCGATGGCGCTCGCGGCGATGAAGCTCGGCGGGTGCTCGAAGGCAAGAATGATGTAGGCCGCGCCGGCGGCAGTCGGCAGCGCGGCGATCAGCGCGCCGACAAACGGGCCCGATCGCTCCACGGTCACCGACACCACGACGACCACGGCCGCCGTCAGCGCCATCTTAAGCGCCAACTCGTACCAGAAGATGAGGTCGGGGGACATCGAGCAATTCACTTCCCGCGCGAACTGTCATGGCCCGTATAGGCGGGCCATCCAGTAATCGCCGCCACAGAATTGTCTTAAGACACATCGGATACTGGATCATCCGATTCCGCGGATGATGACAATGCAAATTATCTGCGCAGAAACGTGATCTCGACCGGCGGCCCGTTTTTGATGGTCTGATAGACGACGCAGTAGCGTTCCGTGAGCTTGAGCAGTTGATCGAGCTTGTCGGCCGGCGCGTCGGTATCGATATCGAAACGCAGCCGGATCTCGGCAAAGCCAACCGGCGCGTCTTTTGCCACACCTAACGTGCCGCGAAAATCGAGATCGCCTTCGGCGGAAACCGCGGCGGACTTGAGCGGGACATCGATCGCCGTGGCGACCGCTTTGAGCGTCACCCCGGCGCAGGCGACAAGCGCTTCGAGCAGCATGTCGCCCGAACACAATTCCATGCCGGAGCCGCCGGTCGCCGGGTGCAAACCAGCGACCGCCAGCGCGCGGCCGGTTTCGACCTTGCAGGCGATGCTGGCGTCGTCGAGCGTGCCTTTAGCGCGCAGCGTGATCAATCCGGCCTTCGGATCGGTCTTGTAGCGCTCCTTGATGGGTGCCTGTAGCGCACGTAACCCGGCAGCATCCATGATGTCACCCCTGTAAAAGCCAGTCGGCGGCGCCGTGCCTAACCAATCGAGACCGTCGCCACAAGCCCCGCCCAAGGTCGACCCCCAAGACCAACTCATCATGAAGGGCCGTTACCACCATAATGCGGCGCCGGCGTCCGCCTTCGGCTCGGCGTCGGCGCCGGCTGCGGCACGATTGAGCGAACGATCGAGCGCGGCCAGCACCCGGCGTTTGACGAAATCGAAGGCCGCGGACTGGCTGTCGCGCGGCCGCGGCAGATCGACACCGATCTCGTCGAAGACGCGGCCAGGCCGGGGACACATCACCATGACGCGATCGGCCAGCACGATGGCTTCGTCAACATCGTGGGTAACGAGAATGAGGGTCGGTTTGAGATCGGCCCACAGGTCGAGGAGGTGCCTCTGCAAGTCGGCGCGGGTGAAGGCATCCAGCGCGGAGAACGGCTCGTCGAGCAGCAGTACCTCCGGCTGCGGCACCAGCGCCCGAGCGATGGCGACGCGTTGTGCTTGGCCGCCGGACAATTCGCGCGGCCACACCGCGGCCTTATCGGATAGCCCGACGCGGCGGAGCGCCGTTGCGACGCGCGCACTGCGTTCCGTCCTCGGCCGGCCGCCAAGTCCGAAGCCGACATTGCCGGCGACCTTGAGCCAGGGCAACAGCCGCGGCTCCTGAAAGATGATGCCGATTTTTTCATGCGGCGACGTGATCCGCTCGCCGTCGAGCAAGACCGTGCCTTCGCTGGGCGCATCGAGTCCGCTGATCGCGCGCAGCAGCGTCGATTTTCCGCAGCCGGAGCCGCCGATCACGGCAATGATCTCGCCGAGCTCGACGTCGAGCGACACGCCGGCGAGCGCATGCACGCCGTTGGGATAGGTTTTGCCGAGGCGGTCGAGGACCAGCATGGCTTACTCATTACGTTTCCCGGACGCGGCGCAGCGTGAAACGGTGCGCCGCTGATCCGGGACCCTCATAAACGCGGCGTTTGCTACGATCCCGGTTCTGCAGCGCGGCACTGCGCGCCGCGCTGCGCCCGGGATACAAATATTTACTCTGCCCTCACCACGTCCTCCCAGCGCAGGAACGGCGCGGCGATAAGTGCGATCAGCCAATCGGTGGCTTTGCCGACGATGGCGAAGACGACAATGGCGGCGACGATCTCGGCCGGTTTGCCGAGCTCCTGCCCGTCGGTCAACAGATAGCCGAGGCCCGACGAAGCACCCATCAGTTCGGCGGCGACCACGAACATCCAGCCGAGTCCGAGTCCGGAGCGCAGCGAGATGACATAGGCCGGCAACACCGCCGGCAATAGAATACGCCGTACCATCGCGACATCGGACAGCCGGAAGGCACGGCCGACTTCAACCAGCTTGCGGTCGACCGATTGGATCGCGCTCATCAGCCCGAGATAGACCGGAAAAAACACGCCGACCGCGATCAGCGTGATTTTCGACGCCTCGAAAATGCCAAGCCACAGGATGAACAGCGGCACCCAGGCAATCGATGGGATGGCGCGCAGCGCCTGCAGGCTGGGGTCGAGCAGGCGCCGGATCAGCGGTGAATAGCCGGCCGCGGCACCGACAATGGTGGCGGCGCCGGCGCCAAGACCAAACCCGGCGGCAACCCGGCCCAAGGTCACCAATGTATTGCGCTGCAGGTCGCCGCTCTTCGCAAGGTCGACGAAGGTCGCAAAAATCACCGAGGGCGGCGGTGCAAGCCGGCCGCTGGCGAAACCCTCCCGCACGGCGATTTCCCACGCCAGCCCAAGCGTCACCGGCAAAAGAAAGCCGAGCGCGGGGCGCGTCAGGCGCAGCCAACGGTTTCTTGCCACCCGCTTTCGTGCGGGGTCGCCCTCAACCACCATGGTCATGCCGACAACAGACATGGTGGCATGTCCAAAAGCAATGCGGTCCGAAAGCGCGAAACCGCCGTTACGCCGCGCTGACGAAACGATCGTCGATGAGCTCGTCCAGCGTCTTTTTCACGTCGACATTGGCCGGGATGACGCCCGCCTTCTGCAGCGCGAAGCCGGCCTGCAGGA
>CAWBOW010000003.1:0-331024 GCA_963790495.1 uncultured Alphaproteobacteria bacterium
CGCCGGAACTGTTGGCGAAACAGCGCCTCGACATCGGACTTATCATCAACCACGAGAATGAGCACACTCACATCTGTCCTCCTGATCTGCTAAGCTATGCCGGTGTCCGGCAGAGAACATTCCGAATTGAATGACCTCACCGCGCGAATGAGTATTTACCTAATCGTTGCATGACTACTGTGCCTTGCGTCACATCCAATAGTCCTGTGCCGTGCCTCTGGTCGGTTCGTGTTTAGGTAGCAGATGCTGCTGTACGCGGTAGCACGATCTTGAATTCGGTGAACTTGCCGGGCTCAGTATCGACCTCGATAGAACCGGCATGTTGTTTCACAATGATGTCGTGGCTGATGGAGAGGCCAAGGCCGGTTCCCTCGCCGGCTGGTTTAGTTGTGAAGAACGGGTTGAATATTTTTTCCCTCACTTCGGGCGGAATACCGGTGCCATTGTCACGTATCCTGATCTCGACCCTATCGCCCAGGCTTCGGGTTGTTGCCGTCAGAGATCGGCTCATAGCCATGGCTATCGGCCTCTCCTTGGCGCTTAGTGGCCGCGTAGAACCCATTGGAGATCAGGTTCAGCAGCACCCTGCTGATCTCTTGGGGGAACACGTCAGCTTCGCCTGCCTCTGGATCGAAGGACTGCTCCAAGGGTGATGTTGAAACCCTGCTTTTCGGCCCTGGCGCCGTGGTAGGCCAGATTGAGGCTTTCCTCGACTATGGAGTTGATATTGACCGGCCGTCGTTCGCCCGAGCCTTCACGCGAATGCAGCAGCATGTTCTTGACGATGGAGTTGGCGCGTTTGCCGTGCTGCGCGATCTTGTCAAGGTTGCCACGCAATGTGTCGGTGAGTTCGGCAATTTCGCTGCGCCGTTTGGTATCGAATGTTCCGCTCTCGACCGCTTCCCTGAAGTTCGTCGAGCAACTCGACTGACAGTCCCGAGAAGTTATTAACGAAATTGAGCGGATTTTCTATCTCGTGGGTGATGCCGGCGGTTAGCTGACCAAGCGAAGCCAGCTTCTGTGTTTGAACTAGGTGATCCTGAGCGGTTCGCAGGTCGTCGAGCGACTTGCTGAGTTCACGGCTGCGCTGCTGCTCGGCCTCGAATAGCCGCACGTTCTCGATGGCGATCACGGCTTGGTCGGCGAAGGTGGTAACCACTTCGATCTCACGGTCGGTGAACGGTCACGCGACAGTCGCGTCAGAGCCCATCACGCCAATCGGCTCCCTCACGCAACAGTGGGACGCCGATCATGGTGCGGACCCGCCAACTGTCTCATACCTTCTTCTCGTAGAGTCAGGATCGGTCCAGCATCATCTACGTGGACGACTTGCGTCCTAAAGCGGCCCGACCAACGGTTGTGCCTCGACCCGGTAAGAGTGGAGTTTGGCGCTCAATCTCTCGACATTCTCGATGAGACCAAAACTGGCGGCAAAGCGATAGGCGCCTTTCCTTCAGCCGGTAAATACGGCTATTTCGGCGCCGCATAATTGCGCGGCGGTGTCGGCCAAACTCGAGCACGGTCCGGAGTTCAAAGTTCGACCGGCTGATGACCTCGAGCACCTCCGAAGTCGCTGTCTGCTGTTCGAGCGATTGCCGCAAGTCGTTGAGCAGCCGCGTGTTCTCGATGGCGATGACGGCCTGCGCGGCGAAATTTTGCACTAGCTCGACCTGCTTATCGTTAAAGGGTCGCACCTCCTGGCGAAAAATAACGAGCGCGCCGGCCAGAGCATTTTCCTTCAGCATCGGCATGCCCAGGAGACCGCGCGTGCCGTCCTCCTCGATCTCTGGGCGACCATGACCGGATTGCCTTCGCGGTAGCCGCGCTCCTCGCGTGCATCGGCGATAGCAACGATCTCTTTCGTCGCGAGGATGTGGCCCAGCACGGTATCGGGATGCGGCTTGAAAGCGCCCCGCATCAAGGCGACGAGCCTCGGGCTGGCGCCGATGTGAGCTGCCATCATGAAGCGATTTCCATCGTGCCGATAGAGAATCCCGAACTTGGCTTCGCACATACTGATGGCGTTGTGCAGCATCGCGTGAAACACTGGTTCCAGTTCCCCGGGCGAACTCGAGATGATCTGAAGCACTTCCGACGTTGCCGTCTGCTGTTCCAGGGATTCTGCGAGGTCGTCGGTACGCTGCCTCAATTCACTGAGTAGCCGCGCGTTTTCGATGGCGATGACGGCCTGGGCGGCGAAATTCTGCACAAGTTCTATCTGCCTATCGGTAAAGGGGCGGACCTCTTGGCGAAAGATACTGATGAAACCCACCATCTGATCGTCCTTGAGCATGGGCACATCGATAGTCGACCGGGCGCCGGCAAGCTTGGCGGGCGGCCCGGGAACATTTTCCGCAGCGTAATCGGCGGTAACAGCCATTGTTTTTGTTCGCATAAGGCGGTCGAGCAGGCTTCCGGCTATTGGGCGGAATGAACCGCGCTCTTTTAGAAATTTGGCATATTCCGGCGGTGTATCCACTTCCGCCGCCACGTGAAACGCGGTTCCATCGTACCGAAATAGCGTACCGAACTTGGCCTCGCAGATACGGACCGCGTTCTCTAACATGGCCTGAAATAGCGGCTCTAGCTCACCCGGCGACGCGCTGATGACGCGTAACACTTCCGCTGTCGCCGTCTGCCGTTCCAGCGCCTCCCGCGAGCTCGCGTTTGAGCCGCGCGATCTCAGTTTCCTGCCCGGTTTTCTGGCTGGCAGCGGGAATGTCGCGACGACGCGCAACCTTTGAGGCTTGCCGACGACGCTTCGGAGTCGCCCGGCTTGCGGCCGCGCTTCTTGGCCGGTTTATCGCCCGCGCTGGTACGCCGTCTCATTGCCTCCCCCAAAGGCTCAGGAAAGCCATCCTAGCTGGTCAAACCGGCCTACCGGAAGGTAGTGTGGGCAAGGTTGTGCGGTACGGGAAATTGGCCTCCCGATATCTGGAATGGGTCATTTCCGCCGAAATTCCATGTCCACGGTAGGTCTGCTAAGCGGCCTTTAGCCAGCCTGGAGAAGCGGCTCCGCGATCGTGGACGTGTCAGTTTCGACCAAGTGCACCGCGGCAAAATGGCGTCCTATTCGATTACCTCGTCGGCGAGTAGGAGGAGCGATTCGGAATTGCCAGACCCATCGCCTTGGCTGTTTTCAGGTTGATGATGAACTCGAACTTGGTTGGCTGCTGTATTGGCAGCTCGCCGGGCTTTTCTCCTTTAAGGATACGCGCAACATAGTTGCCGGAAAAGCCGCACGGCCTCTGTGATGCTTGCACCATAGCTCATCAGCCCGCCGGCAACGGCCTGTTGGCGAAATGCGAACGAAGTAGGGAGCGACTGTCCGAGGGCCGATTTTATGATCAGCCCGGTACGGCTGGTGAGAAATGCATCGGCGGCAACATGTAGGGCGTCGGCATGCCGCTGCGCGAGACTTGCCATAACTTTGTCGATTTCGTCTTCGGTGCTGGCTTCGAGCAGAACGGTCTCGAGCCCAACCGAGCGAGCGGTCTTCTGTGTTTCGTCCCGCTGCAGTTGGGCTTCCGCGTCTTTAGGGTTCACCAGAACCGCAATTCGCTTGGCGCCGGGAACGAGCAGGTGCAACAAGTCAACCCTCTTAGCGTCAAGCAGATTGGCGAAGAACGTTACCCCGGTAAGGTTGTTGCCAGACCGCCCGAGGCTGCTGACAAGGCCTTCCTTGACCGGATCGCTACCAATAGTGAACACGATCGGTATTGCCGTCGTCGCCTGCCGAGCAGCGAACGTCGCGACCGGAGCGAGAGTGGCAATGACGGCGACCGAACGGCGAACCAGCTCTGCCGCAAGTGCCGGCAATCGATCATATTCGCCGTTTGCCCAGCGATATTCGATGTGGATGTTTTGGCCGGCGACGACCCGCTTCAAACGCTTGAGCGAATATTCTTGATTGGTTTCCGCTTTGGCGGAATTGAGAAAGCCTACAGCCGTGGCTGCTTGCTGCTCGGCGCGCACAGCATGCGACCACGCCGCCGCGCCGCCTACAAGAGTGATAAAATCGCGTCGTCGCATTGCCTTCCCCGAGGCTCGGGACTGTGCCGATCAACGTACAATTACAGCAGAGTTCCGCTGCCACAGAAATAGGGTTCAGAGGTCAGTCGCAGCGCAGCAATCTTGAACCGCCCATGTCTCAGTTGGGTCATGAGCGACCGAATGGCGATGGTCCCGCGACTTCCGCTTTACCCCTAATAGCGACCAAACCGTTTCGCCGCATTGAGTGACGCGATGTGCCAGAAGCAGATGTGAAACGCGAACATGACGTAGCCGATAATTATTGCTTCAGAAAAAGTTCGATCTCTTCGAAAAGAACCCCGCGCCGAGTTCGGATCCTGTTCCAGTGGAATATGGTTCTGGCCTTGCAGGGTGACGAAGTGCGCTCCAGGAATTCCAGCGGCCAGCTCCCGACCAGCCTCGAACGGCTGGCACCTGATCGCCACGAACATGTATCACAAGCGTTGGCACTGTAATCTTCGGTAACAGGTCGGACACATCCAGATACTCGTGTCGCTCCAAAATAGCGGTAAGCGCATTCGGGACTGGTGGTCTTGCGCTGCCGCTCGGCGAACTTTTCGAGTTGCTCCGGAGTGCCGCCGGGCATAAACAATGACGAAAACAGTTGGCGATAGACGGGGCTGTCGTCGCCCCATCCGGTTCGAATTAGGGTCGCCAGTGCTTTGGCCTTTTGTAGCTCCGCATTATCCTTGGCGCGTCGGTAGGCCCCGCGCGCAAAGCCGCCGTAGAGGATGAGGTGGGAAACACGCTCCGGATGGCGAACTGCAAAAGCCACTGAGATGGCGCAGCCTTGCGACATCCCAAGCAACGGAACTCGATCAAGTCCGGCGGCATCCAAAACGGTTTTGAGATCGCTCACCCAGGCATCCAATGACAGGATTTCGACGTCCCAGTCGGAAAGGCCGTTGCCGCGTGCGTCGTAGCGCACCAGCGTGTGATTGCGCGCCAGCGCGACGAACAGATGCGAGAATACCGAGCCTTCCCAGTCCAGTTCGACGTGGTTCATCCAGTTCGCAGTCTTCACCAGCGGAGTCCCTCGTCCGACCTTGCTATAGGCAAGACGCACTCCGTCGGGCGCCCGACAATACTTGACCTCTTGCTTGGTGGCGCTCGGATCAAATTCGGCGTCCGCCTCGGTGCCGTTTTCGACGGCAAAGACCTCCACTGGCTTCGAGATGTTCTTCAGCGTTTTCGGCCCCAACTCGCGGTAGCTAAGCGGCAGTTTGCCCTGGACTTGTTCATGCGCCTGCCGCGACAGGAATATACCGCCTGGCGCGGCAAGTCCCTCTAGCCGCGCTGCTATGTTCACCCCATCACCATAGATATCGCCACTATCGATAATGATGTCGCCAATATTGATGCCGATACGAAACTCGATGCGTCTGGTCTGCGGCACGGCAGCATTGCGCTCGCTCATACCGTTTTGGATGTCGCTGGCACACCGAACCGCATCCACGACGCTTGCAAACTCGACCAGCATTCCGTCACCGGTCGTTTTCACGATCCGGCCGCGATTGTCAGCAATCTTGGGGTCCACGAGTTCGCGGCGGCAGGCTTTGAGTGCCGAGAGAGTACCTTCCTCGTCACTACCCATTAGGCGGCTGTAGCCAGCGACATCGGCTGCGAGGATGGCAGCCAGCCGCCGTTCGACGCGCGCTTCGGCCATAAAGATCGCCTGTCCAACTTGGATTTCGGGCTGAGTTTATGGTTGAGGGCGGGGCGTGTCCATTGAGGCAACGATGTCCGCTTTGGGTCATGAACGACATTTCGGCCATGTCAGCGTGATGTCCGCTCATGCCCCAACAGCCGCGCAATAGCGGACATTCCAGCACTTCGCATTAGTGCCAATAAGCGACATCGGCCACGCTATTCGATCACCTCATCGGCGAGCGAAAGCACTTGGTTCGGCACCGTGAGATTGATCGCCTGGGCGGTTTTCATATTGATCACAAAAAGGTAGCGCGTCGGAATCTCGAAAGGCAGATCGGCGGGTTTCGCGCCCTGGAAAATGCGGGCGGCCAGCGCGGCGGCACGATCAAAGGATTCCTTCGCGTCTGCGCCGTATGACATCAAGCCGCCGTCACGCGCCATGAAGTCCTGCTCGTAGATCGCTGGCAGCTTATGCTCGAGCGCATAATCGAACACGCGCTTGCGATTGAGCAGAGTAAGCGCGTCAGTGACCATCAAGATCGCATCCGGCTTATCGTTGTTCATGGCCGCGAAGGCTTCGTTGAAGTCGTCGGGTTCACGCACGCCGAGCGGTTCTACCGTGACGCCGATCTCCTGGGCGGCCTTGGCCGATGCGTCGTAACGTTGCGACATGCCACGGTCATCTTTATTCCACAGCATCGCGACTTTGCGCAGCTGGGGCGTGGTCGCCTTCAAAAGGCCGAGGCGCTTGGTGGAGAGCGCCGCGGCGTCGTCCGCTATGCCCGTTACATTGCCGCCTGGATGCGCCAGACTCTTGACCAGACCGGTCATCACCGGGTCGCCCGAACCGGAGGCGATCACCGTTGCGACACCTGATGCCTTAGCGGCGGCCGCGGAGGGATAGCCGACGGTAACCACCACATCGACATTGGCGGCTTTCAATTCCTGCATCAAATTCGACGATTGGGAGACTTTGCCTGCCGCGCCACGCGCCTCGTAGGCGAGGTTATCTCCAAGTTTGAAGCCATGCCGCGCCAGCCCGTCGATCAGCATCTTGCCGGGGCCTTGCGTGGGCGGGATCGGCGGCCCAACGGTCAAGGTGCCGAGGCGAAAGACCTTCGATGGAGATTGCGCCAGTGCGGCCTGAGGGCTGGCAACCGCCGCGCCGGTGAGAAGGGCAATGAAGTCACGACGGCGCATGTAAGCCTCCAATACTGCCCCCCGGCCCAAGGTAGCACAGGGAAAGAAGGTGCAGTCGTAAGTTTCAGGGGCGCTGGGCGATGTCCGCCTGGGGTCATTTTCGACCGACCCGGCTAGTCTTGCCAGCCGGTTCATGTCCGCTTCGCCCCGAAAGCGGACCTGAGGTGAGGTCCAGACCTTATTGAGATCGGTCTGAGAGGGAGACCGCCTATTGTTTGGAATTTATGTCTTAGATCAAAGCATTAAAAAATAGGCTTCGGCCTTCCAACGCTCCTTCCCACGATCGCGTGATCAAGAGAGGTCCGACTTTCCTGCGTTCCAGTTGCGCCGTATAATCCACCATTGGTGTCTGTGGATCGGCAGTAGTCCACTCCATGAGTACGATCGCACCCGAGCCTGACGTCTCTCGTAAAGCCGAGTTGGTCGAGCTTGTTGAGGAAATCGAAGCTCGTGGCAACGGGACCTTTGTGGCGTCGATTTTGTTGCTGGATGGCAAACAGCTATTTCACGAAGCTGCGCCCCATTTGCCGACGCACTATCTGGAAGCAATCAACGGTATTGAGATTGGGCCAGCGACGGGGTCGTGCGGCACGGCGGCCTTTTGCGGGCACGCAATTTATGTCGCCAATATCGCGGCAGACCAGTTGTGGGCGGGGTGGCCGGAAATTACGGACATTGCACTCAAAGCGGGATTGAGGGCGTGTTGGTCAATGCCGATTATTGGTTACGACAACTGTGTGTTGGGTACTTTCGCCATTTATCATCGCGAGGCTCGAAATCCCACTGTAGCGGAGCGCGGCCTGATCGCCGAAGCCGCAAGGTCTGCCGCAGCTATTCTTGCTGTAGCGGAAAGCTCGAAGAGTAAGTCTACAGTTTGAACAAGCCGGGCGGGCACGCGGCTACGATCGTGAGGCGAATCAAAGTCCGGTGCCTCAGTATGGGCACTCCAAATTCCCGGTGCAAAATGCTATCGTCAAAGCGATGCATTGTCCTGGCCACGGGCACGCTGCCGTCTCTAGCGCCTCATCCGAGATCGCAGGAGTGAAGATTTGGAATTCGTTTGCGTTCAATTCTACTCTTGCATCGGTTGCTTCGTTCACGGCGTCCCTCCTTCGTTACCCCACGATGCCGCGATCTATGTGCAGCATTTCACACTAAGACTGTTTCTTCGGGGGCCAAGTGTCAATCCTAAGTTGGCCTTGATCGGCAATAACGGACATCAATCAGTGAGCCGCTTTGAGTGCCGTTTCTTGACAGTGACTGTATATATTTCGGCACTTTCCTAGCACGTCGACAGCATTGGCGTCCCGTCACGCAAATAAGACCTGGGATCCGGGCATGCTCGCGTCATGTGCGCATTGCCCCGAGAGCGGACACAAGTCGGACATCGCTCGATGTCGCAGAAGTGCCAAAGGGCGACATCGGTATGATTGGTTAGGGATCAAGTTATTGGAGATGGCGTGGTGCATCTAAGCGAAGTCGTCCGCGCAAATGCGGAATACGCTTTAATTCCATTTTAGCCGCAAGTGTCCGAATTAGAAATAATTCTTCTTTTGTGGTGATGGCGTAGTCGGCAAATTCGCGCCGTCCATCACAAAAGTCGGCATTCGATATGGCCGTTTCAAACAATTCCAGCCAATTATTGTCTTCCGCGTCTGACGCCCCCTCATGAAAGGGAACCTTTTGTCGATCGCGAATGAACGCGGGTAATTCGCCGGGATATAGATCGTATAGAGCACGTAGCGGCGCCTTCCCCACCGGTACATCGCCACTTTTCTTGATCAAAGTCAACTCGGTAAGTTCGCTGGCATAGCCAACAATCGCTTGATCGAGGAAGGGCTCGCGAATTTCGAGTTGAAAGCGCATTGAGCAGCGATCGACCCGTTGCAGGTTTGCCCGGTGCATCATGCTTAGGCACTGTTTCTGCACACACCTGCCAGTGTCGCTGGATTGCATGAATGCCTGCTCGAGTGGTTCATAGCCCGCGAACAATTCGTCGGCGCCTTCGCCGCATAGCGCGACACGAAATCCGTCTTCATGAATGCGTTGCGAAACCAGATAGGTATATAGACTTGGTCGTACGACCGCAGGTTCGAAAGTCTCCACGGTGTTGACCACAGTCTCGATCAACGACAACGTTTCATTGCCGTGCAATTCAACCTGCACCTCGCGCAGGTCGAAGCCGGTATCGTCGGCATAACGCTTGGCATATTCGCGATCGGGTGAATTGGGTCCGACGGCGATATAGCCGCTTAATGCGGCGTGGTACTGCCGCGCGTAGTGCACCACAAGGGTGCTATCGATACCGCCGCTGAACAACGCCGCAACGGGAAGATTGGTCGGCATACGCGCATGGACGGCGGCAGCGAGGACGCGATCTAGCTCTCGGATTGAAGGCGCATGTGCCTTGCTCCCCGCTGGCAACAGGTAATGGCGGCCGCAATAACTACGGGTGAGCATGAAACCCGGCGGCAACAATAATGCGTCGCCGTCGCTGGCCTCCAGCAGCGGCCGTATTTCAGAGCAAAACAGAAAGCCGCTATCAGATCGAATCAAATAAAGCGGCTTTACCCCGAATGGGTCGCGTGCGGCGATAAACTTACCAGTTGCCGTATCCACGGCTACAAAGGCATACATGCCCGATAAGCGCTTGATGCCGGCAGATACCCAAACTCGCAGCGCATTGGCCACCACTTCGGTGTCGCATTCACTGCGGAAACGTACACCGAGGGTTTCTAACTCCTCGCGCAAAGTGCCGTGATTGTAGATTTCGCCATTGAAGGAAACGAAATAACGTCCATCGAACGACGCTTGCGGCTGCACACCGAGCGCCGCATCGACGATACGCAAGCGCCGAGTGCACATAGCGATGTCGTCCCCGACCATGACGAGTGGGTCGGTAACATCGCCCCGGTGCAGCATTCCGATGATCAAACGCCGCACAATCTCATTTGCGCCATCCCAACTGATGGCAACCGCAATGCCACACAAAATTCGCCCCCGCGAACGCCTATCGTCTTCGAACCTATTCGGTTTTGGTTAACCAGTCGTTTCAATTTACTGACTGGTAGAGCGTCGTAGCGTTTAGTTCCCTGACACCTGGCCGGCGATGTCGCAGTTGGGCCAATAGCGCCATTACCGCGGTTTGGGACCCCTGTGCCCCCAGGAGAGCACATTAGGCGACCTGAACTCAGCGGGGGTGCGCTCTCATTACGTTGACCAAAAGTGCGCCGAGACTGCCAAACAACAAAATGGCGCCACTCGCCCAAGGCGCACTCGGCAAGAGTGCGACGCAAATTCCTGCAACTGCCACGACAATAATTACGGCAAAGGCCAGCGCGCCGTCATCAATGAAGAGTCCGGCCAGTGCCTGAACGATGCCGATAAACATCTTCATGACGAGATGACCGCGCCACAACTTCCGAAGGGCGGTGGCTGCGATGAGTCCGGTTGCAAGGAATAGAGCGATAAAGGCAAGGATTGAAAGGTCCGAACCCGGCCAAGCAACTCCAAGGCCCTCTCCAGTCCAAAACAAACCGAATGCCGATAGCATCACACCAACAGCGAACTTCAGTACATTTGCGGGGACGCGCGTTAGGGGCCGGTGCACGAAAAGGCCGACAGCAGCAACGATCAGACATGCGGTCAGCGCCGCAACACTAACCGGTACAAGCGCGCCGCGACCAGCCGTAACTGCGATGACGATGAACACCACTTCGAGGCCTTCGAGTAGCACGGCTTTGAAACTCGCGAGACCCGCGATCCAATCTAGGTAGGGTTCGTGTTGGCGTTCTGCGTCGCGCAGTTCGATAGTTTCACTGGAAAAAGCGGCTGTTTCATCGCGTAATGAAATCATGCCCCCCGCGCGCAAAATCGCCTTGCGCAGCCAACGCATGCCAAATAGTAACAGCAAGACGCCGACGACAAGTTGCAAAACTTCGAGCGGGATGCGGTCGAGGAGCGGACCGAGCGCAACGACGACTAAAGCCAATGTCACCAAGCCGGCGAGCGCACCGAGGCCGGCTGGTCGCCAGCCGCGAACAACGGCAACGGCGAGCACAATCGTCAGCGCTTCCACCGCTTCAACTAGAGAAGCAAGGAACGCCGCCGTGACCGCCGATCCGAAATGCAGATTTCCGATCATGGTACGCTCTGATCTGCTGTGGATGGCCTGCGTTTTTGGGCATTCTCGACGAGCCGTCAAGAGGAAGTCGTGGCATCTCAACTCTGGTTCCCGTCTACCAATCGCTACCGAAATGCGATGTCGGCGGTCCGTCCGCTTAACCGCCGATATCCGACAAGCGCCTGCCCGACTGGCACGGCAGAAAAGTGCCAAATCCGGAAGTCGACCTGTTTATTCTATCACCTCATCGGCGAGAGCCAGAAAGTTGGCGGGCAATTGGATGTCCGTGGCTCTCGCGGTCTTGAGACTAATCACTAGCGGATAGCGAGTTGGTTCCTCGAACGGTAGATCGGCCGGCCGCGCACCATTGAATATCCGCGCGACAAGCTCGGCGGCGCGTCCTACGCATTCCTTCAGGTCGGGGCCATAAGACATCAAGCCCCCGTCACGAACAAAGAAGTCGTACTCGTAAAGCGCCGGAATATGGTGTTGGCCCGCGTAATCGTAGACCCGCTTGCGATTGAGGTTGGTCAGCACGTCGGCTACCATGAGGATAGCATCCGGCGGCTCGCTATCCATGGATTCGAACACGCCGTTGAAGTCGTCGGGCGCGCGCACGCCGAGCGGTTGTATCGCCACCTCGATCGATCGCGCGGCATCCGCGGATGCCTGGTAGCGCATGCTCATGCCAAGATCATCCCTGTTCCACAGCATCGCGATCCGTTTCAGCTTCGGCACCGCTTGCTTGATCAGCGCCAGGCGTTTGGTGGAGAGCGTCGTTGCGTTATCCGAAATGCCAGTGATGTTACCGCCCGGCCTCGCCAGGCTGTCAATAAGATGGGTCGCGACCGGATCACCGCCTCCCCAAGCGACCACCGTCGGCACATTTTCAACCTTGCAGGCGAGTACTGTTGGAAAGCCTATCGCCACGATCACATCGACCTGGTCCGCCTTCATCGCGCGGATGATCGCGCCGAGATTGCTCACGTCACCGGCCGCCCCGCGAGCGTCGAGTGTCAGGTTCTTGCCGAGTGTATAGCCACGCCCATCAAGCTCTTTCAGCAGGATTGCGCCGAGCGGCGACTTGTCATCCAATGGCGCTCCCGGCGTGAGCGTGCCGAGACGAAACACCTTCGACGAAGTTTGCGCGCTCGCCACGCACGGGCCGGCAATCGCCGTACAGGCGATCGCCGAGATGAAGTCGCGACGTTTCATGGGGACTTCTCCTCCGTGCGGCCGAAGGCCTGCACTCTAGCATGTCGCGAAGCGCGATTTGCGCTTGGCATGACGGCACAATAAGGACGCTGATGACCGCACAGGGTCATTCGCGTCGCTTTTGGCATGTCCAGGCTATGTCCGTTCAGCCTCCAAGAGCAGCGTTCGGAAAAGTGCCAATAACATCTTATTGCATAACAGCGGAGAACGTCGCTATTCGATCACCTCGTCGGCGAGGGCGAGCAGCTTATCGGGAATCTTTAGCCCGAGTGCTCTGGCGGTTTTTTGGTTGATGGTCAAATCGAATTTGGTGGGATTCTGAACCGGTAAATCCGCCAGTTTGGCACCCCTAAGAATCTTATCGACATAGATGGCCGCTTGCTGAAACAGGCCGTTAATTTCATGCCCGTAGGACAGCAGCCCACCATCCACAGCATAATACCTATATGCGTAGATTGCCGGCAGGCGATAGCGAGCCGCCAGCGAAATAATGAGCGCACGATTGGCTGTGGTGAAAGCGTCTGGGTTAACAATCAGACCAACTTTGGGGGCGCTTCCGATTTGCGTAATGACCTGTTCAACTTCAGCGGCATCGTGGACGGAACTTACGGTCAGTTCTACACCCCGCTCCGACGCCACCTTCGCCATCGATGGAACGAATTTCTTCGCGTAGGGAAGACCTGCTTCCGGATTGAATATAAATGCAACGCGTCTAACGTCCGAAGCAGCCGTCTTTAATACATCCAGCCACTTACCGCCAATCTGAAACTCGAATGCAGTAAAACCCGTAATGTTGCCATCGGGGCGCGCCAGGTTTGAAACAAAGCCCTGTCCGACTGGATCGCCAACAACCACAAATACAATTGGGACGGTGCTGGTTTCACTCCGAACTGTCTTCAGGCACAGCGTAGAGTTAGCTATAATCACATCGGGCGCCAGCTGGACGAGTTCAGCGGCATACGCCTTGGCGTGCCCCGCATCTCCACCACTCCATCGAAAGTCGATTTCGAGATTCCGCCCCTCGCTCCAGCCGAGTTCTCTCAATTCTTCTCGCACGATGCCGGCGCGTATTTTGGCTTCTGTATCATCCTCACGCGGAGCCATGAGCACGCCTACTCTCCGAATCCGCCCACGTTGTTGCCCGCGCGCCGCGAACGGCCATGTCCCAGCTGCGCCTCCGACAAGCGTGAGGAAATCGCGCCGCCTCATGAATTTTGCCTCCAGCCAAGCAGCACAACCTAGCATAATTCTACGCGCGGTTTGTGGCGCGCATTACAGCGAAAGTGGGTGGCCAATGTCGCCTTCGGGTCGATCCCTACCCAATTGCGATGTCCGCGCTTAGTCCGATTTGCGCCCTATAGCGACCAATCGCGCACATCACGGTAAGACAGTTCGGTGCCATAAGCCGACGTTGCACCGAAGCGTGCGATTCCCTAAGCTCGATTATCGCTTTTTTGAAACTCGTTGGATCGTTTCACATAATTCCGGTGCGCTACATCCGCTTTTCGGTTGAAACTGGGTCGCAAGCCGAAAGGCCTAGGAAAGTGCACCCAAAAAGCAGTCTTTTGCGCCGGAGATGTTTGCTTCGGGTTTTAGCCGTTTTCTATCCAACGGTACTCGCTTATAGTCGTCGCAAGAAGCCCCGCGTGTTGAGCCGAGGAATCCGAGACAGGCATGAGAATGCAAGTGTGGGTGCTTTTGATCGGCTCGCTTCTCGCCGCGGAAGCTATTGCGCCAGATCACGTCGCGGCCCAGACGAGCGGGACAACGACCGCGGCGACAATGCTCATCACACTCGGCACGCGCGGCGGCCCTTTGCCGACCAAAGATCGTGCGCAGTCGTCAAATCTTCTGGTCGTGAACGGCGCGCTTTATCTGATCGATGCGGGTGATGGTGTAACGCGTAGAATCGCCGAGGCGGGGTACGACTTCCGTAAGGTCAACAAAATATTCATTACACACGCGCATAGCGATCACACTACGGGACTCGCATCTCTTTTGGCTGCGCAGTGGGACTTTCAAATCCCCGCGCCAACGGACATTTACGGCAGCGGTGTCGAGAGGCTGGTCGAGGGTGCGATCAGCTATCTCACGCCGAATGCCGAAATCCGCTGGTCCGAGGGAAGGAAACGTCCTATGGCCCAGACCATCCATGGCCACGATGTGGGGCTGGGCCTCATTTGCCAGGATGGCAACGTCAAGGTGACGGCGGTGGAGAATACACATTTTCACTTTTCGCCCGGCAGCCCGGGCTATGGCAAGTACAAGTCTTTTTCCTACAGGTTTGAAACTCCTGGCCGCGTGGTGTTCTTTACCGGCGATACGGGGCCGTCCGATGCGGTCGTTGATCTGGCGAGGGGCGCTGATCTGTACGTAACCGAGACAACTTCTCCGGAGGATGTGCTCGCGCGTCTGAAGCGCAGTGGCGCCATGCAAAGCGCTTCGGAGCAGGAAGGCTTCATCCATCACATGCGCGAAGAGCATGCGACACCGCAGGACGTCGGCAAAATGGCGGCGAAGGCTGGCGTTAAGGCCGTCGTCATGACCCATCTGTCACCGTCGGTCGATCCGAATGATGACTACGAGCGTTACGTTGATGAGGCGAAGAAGTTTTATTCCGGGCCGATCACGCTCGCTAAGGATTTAATGAAATTCTGACCGCGGTGACGTCATTAGCGACCGAGCCCCAATTGCGTGCAATGCTGGCTCAGGGTCAAACTGGGACTTGACGGCTTTTTCCTGACGAGTCCGCTGATACCTCAATTTCGGACGTGCCTCCCTTGACCCATCGTTCCCGATGCGCCGACAGGGGGCAGAGCATAATCTGCTCTGCCCGAGGCGACTCAAATGTCGACTTGCTCAGCAATGGCAAGGGCGTCGTCGACCTCGATGCCGAGATAGCGAACGGTACTTTCGATCTTGCGGTGGCCTAGCAGCAGTTGGACCCCTCAGGTTGCCCGTCCGGCGGTAGATCAGCGTCGCCTTGGTTCGACGCAGCGAGTGAGTGCCGAAGACATGCGGGTCCAGGCCGATGCTAGCGACCCACTTGGAAACCACGGCGCGCATATTGCCTCGTCGTCATGCCTCGCTCCGAGCCACGACGGCCATTGAACAGATATTCTCCGGGCTTCTTTTTAGCGGCCCTCAAGTAGTCATCGACAGCCTGACGGGTTTGCTCGGTTAGTTCAAACCGGACGGGCTGCCCGGTCTTCTTCTGACGAATGGTTGCCCGGTCAGCTGCGTAGCCATTGGGGGCGACATCCTCGACCCTCAAGGCAACGACGTCGCAGCCGCGGAGCTTGCTGTCGATTGCTATATGGAACATCGCGAGATCGCGTGTTCGTCCCTCCAGTTGCAGCTTGCTCCGGATCGACCACACGTACCGTGGCCGAAGCGGAGGTTTGGCTCCGGTGAGCTTACCTTTATTCCAGGGAATACGTTGCTGCCCGAATGTAATGGGTACCTCTTGATCAGACATGGTCGCGCTCTATTGTTAGTGAGGGCGACCATGATGCGATAAGGCCGAGGCAGCCGACCAAACTAAAGATTTCCGAAATAGCTTGTGGAAAAGCGCCTCGGATTGCCGCAAGCCCTCTTCCGAGAAGACCACAGACTTCGCTTTGCCAATCGGATTTGAGATAAGGCCCTTGCCATGCAACCGCTCCATGGCGCCCCAGTCGAAGGACTTCCAAGTACGAAAGTCGTCATGGCGTCCGAGATATAAAAGGGCGAGAACTGCTTCGTCGATACGATCGGGATCGCTGTCTCTCATGGCAATTCTTCAATGAAGCGCGGCAAGGGCATTTCGCCGGAAAGCTTGGCAAGCCTCGGCGCCGAGCAGCTGGCTGCATTGCTTACCGAGGCCTGCCAGAGCGATAAGCTGCTGCGGCGTAAGATAGAACTCTTGCTGGCGTCGCAACAGGGCACGCAACAGCTCGAGAGCGTTATCGCAAAGCGGCTCACCGCATTGGCGCGGGCACACAGTTTCGTCGACTGGGATGAAGTGCCGACCCTGGTTGCTGAGCTTAATACCGCACGAGAAGGCATCGTTACCCAGCTTGGTGCCAAAGACCCGCATGCCGCGTCTGAGCTGATGTGGCGTTTCCTGGCTCTCGCCGAGCCGACGATCGAACGCGTAAACGATTCGAGCGGTCGCATTGATGAGGTGTTTTATTCTGCCGCAATCGATATTAGTTCACTGCTCGCTCGCGTGCCGGATTTAGACAGAATGGCGCTCGCCAAGCAGCTTCATGAGCGGCTGAACATAGACGACCATGGGTTCATGGCTCAGATCATCACCAGCGCTTCCGAGGCATTGGGAAGCCACGGCCGTGCGGAACTGCGAGAACTGCTAAAAGCAGACATCCGCAGTCTCCCACCGCGGCTGGAAAAGGAGGATTGGAATACAGTTGGCTGGCCCCGATCGCGACTCGCGGGGCATTTAGCCGACCTCGCCGACACCGAAGGCGATGTCGACGCCTACATTGAGGCAATTCGATTAGGTGAACGTGAGCCCATCGATGCTGGCAATGTGGCTCAGCGCTTGATCGGCGTCGGCCGGGCATCGGAAGCGCTGGAATGGCTCAACAAGGATCGGCGTGTTCAGAAACCGTTTGATCTTGATATTACTGATCTGCGGATCGCCGCCCTCGAAGCACTCCGGCGGCAAGCCGAGGCTCAGGCGTTGCGCTGGCAGGCGTTCGAGGTGACCCTCAGCACGCAGCACCTGCGTGAGCATCTAAAGCGGCTGCCTGATTTCGAGGATTTTGCCGTTGAACAGAAAGCGCTCGGCTACGCCGCGAATTTCCCATCAGCCCTGGCAGCACTGGTCTTTTTCGTCGAATGGCCGGCTCTCGAAGCCGCTGACCGGCTTGTCAGGGAGCGCCTTTCCGAACTCGACGGCCGAAATTACGAGTGTCTAGGCAAAGCGGCCGAGCGTCTTGCTGAGAAATGGCCCGTGTCGGCCACGCTCCTCTATCGCACGCTTGTGTTGAGCGTTCTTGAGCGTGGATACTCAAAGGCCTATCCGTACGCCGCTCGCGATTTGGCCAGCGCCTCGATACTTGCAAATCGCCTGAAATCCGACAGCGGTATTTCTGACCACACGACTTTCCAGGCCCAGCTGAAAGCCAAGCATCGTCGCAAATATGGCTTTTGGCAGCTTGTCGAAGGTTCGGACGGCCGTGGCCGACTTCCGCTTTCGAGGGTTTAGCGGAAAGTCCATTGTCCGGCCAAAACGTCGAGTTTGACCCTTAGCAGACTTGGCGAGTGTCCATTTTATGACCTCACAGCCCAGGTTGTGGAAACGCTTAATTCCGGTGGCTGGGCAAAGGCTCGCTGTTCCCGATCGTAGAGTCGCTCGAGTTCTGTATCGGTGGCGAGGACATAGTAAGTCGCGTAAGGGAACATCCCTTCGCTGTTGATCTCAAGTAAGCCGGTTGCGAGTTCTTGAGTGGCTTTGGAAACCCTTCGCCAATGGCGTGACACGGCAAAACTCCTCGGTTCTTTTGTGGGTGCGGGGGACATTCCTCGCCTCGCCTTAGCGATATGCCACCTTATCTCCGGCGCTTTTGTCGGAATCGAGCGAAAGCACAGCATGGTCCCAGTGGATCATTTCGAGTCGGGAGCCGGTAGGCGCGACCGCGGCCGTCGTTTCGTGAACCTGTGAATAAAGGAACCCCGGCACAACGACCGCCGCGATCAGGGCGGTGAGCAGGTACGGCAACACCTCCAAAACGAACCTCGACGTTCGCTCGAGCATGGAAGATCCCTTAATATCCCTCAGCATGGAAAAACCCCTGAATTTCCGGCGTCGCCTGACTCAAGCGACCATATCATACGGACGTTTGAAATTCAAACAGGCGTTTGAGGCAAAACGATGATGCCCCTGGGCTTGTTCAAACCGCTTGAATTGGAGAGTTGTGTCCCGACGAGCCATTCACGAATGAACCGACCGAACTCGTCAAGCGACTAGCGATCAACGGTCATTTCCTACACCATTCGCCGCTGCCGATGATGTGATCGAATAGGCAGTGCGACTTCGTCTTCCGGCACGTTTGTGCCGTGCTAGCTCGCTCGTCCGAATTCAGTTATTTGGGGATAAGCAGACTAACACCGAATTTTTGTAGGTTTTGACCCGAAGGCGACATGGGCCGGCCAATTCTGCTGTGATGCACAACGCTACTGCCGCCTGCTGAAAGAGCTATGGGCAAAAGTTGGTGACGGCATGAAGGGGTAAGGCGGCGTATCGTGGGGGTGCTTGACGCCTCCACTTCTCCCCTGAAGGAGTGATACGCCCTGACCGACACTAATGTTTTGCAGCTCTCCCAGCCAGGGACATTCTCCGATCCGCTGACCGAAATTTTGCGCAATGGCGCGCGGGCGCTGCTTGCGCAAGCCGTCGAGGCCGAGGTAGTGGCCTGGCTCGTGCCTCATGCCGACAAGCTCACCGACGACGGCCGGCAGCGGCTGGTACGCCATGGGCATCTGCCGGAACGCGAGATTGTGACCGGTATCGGTCCGGTTGCTGTGCGCTGCCCTCGCGTACGCGACCGCGCCGGCGAAGGTTCAGAACGCATCCGCTTCTCGTCAGCGATTTTGCCGCCCATGCGCGCCGCACGAAGAGTCTCGAAATGCTGATCCCGATCCTCTACCTCAAGGATGTCTCTACCGGCGATTTCGAGGAGGCGCTGCTGGCTTTGTTTGGCAAGGACGCCGGCGGTCTTTCGGCTTCGGCGATAGCTCCTGCTGAAAGCACTTGACCCAAACGGCCGATTAGAGAAGCGGACATTATCTGCATGGTCTGGTACCGTGCTTATGGCGGCCGACAAACCCGCACCGAGTAATGGCCGCGTCGAACTGACAGCAGAAGTCAATCGCAATTTAGTATTGTGAAGAGGATCGCTATTGGGGCAGCTCGTCATAGTTTCGAATAGGGTCGCCGTTCCTGAAAAAAATGCAAAGGTGCGCGCCGGCGGACTTGAGGTCGCCGTGAAGGCGGCGCTCAAGGACAAATCTGGCATCTGGTTCGGTTGGAGCGGAAAGATTGCTACGCAATCCAAGATCGTGGCGCACAAGGCGGTGCACAATAACATTACCTATACCACAATCGATCTCTCCAGAGAGGACCATCGAGAATATTACAATGGGTTTGCGAATCGCGTGCTATGGCCGATCCTGCACTACCGCGTCGATCTCGCTGAATTCTCTCGCCGCGATTTGAGCGGCTATCTGCGTGTCAATGATCACTTCGCGAGCCACTTGCATAAATTGCTCGGGCCAGATGATCTCGTCTGGGTGCACGATTATCACCTGATGCCACTCGCCAAGGCCCTGCGCGAGCGTGGGCACAGAAATCGCATCGGCTTTTTTCTTCACATTCCATGCCCGCCACCGGAAATGCTCACGGCATTGCCGAACCACGAGCGTCTCATTCCATCGCTCTGCGAATATGATCTCGTCGGCTTCCAGACAGGCGACGATGCCTTTAATTTCAGCCGCTATCTTACGCGAGAATGCGGCATGCATAGTCGAGATTTCAATTTTGTCGGTGCTGACCGGACGATGCGGATCGGCGCGTACCCGGTCGGCATCGAGACCGCGGCCTTCGCCCATCTTGCGCAGGGTTCGGTCCAATTGCCGTTCGTTAAGCGCGTGATCAAGAGCCTGGGTGGCCGTGCGCTCATCATTGGGGTCGATCGCCTGGACTACTCGAAAGGGATCGCGCATCGGCTATCGGCATTCGAGCGGTTCTTACAGACGCAGCCTGACTGGCGGGGCAAAGTGACTTATCTACAGATTGCGCCCAAAAGCCGCACCGAGATCCCGGAATATGCCGACATAGAGCAGGGGATTGGATCGGCCGCGGGACGCATCAATGGCGCCTATGGTGAAGCAGACTGGACGCCGATCCGTTACGTCAACCATGCCTATAGCCACTCGACACTTGCCGGACTTTATCGCGCCGCACGTGTTGGGCTCGTGACCCCGCTGCGGGACGGTATGAACCTCGTCGCCAAGGAATATGTCGCCTCGCAGAATCCCGATGACCCGGGCGTGCTAATCCTATCGCGTTTCGCTGGTGCGGCTCAGGAATGCAAAGCCGCTCTGCTGGTCAATCCATACGATCCCGATAGCGTCGCGGCAGCCATCGGGCAGGCGCTATCGATGCCACTACCCGAGCGACGCCAACGGCACCACTCGATATTTAGGGTGCTCTCAGACAACACCATCCAACGCTGGGCCGACAATTTTATAACTGCGCTAAAAGGTTAGGTCCCATCGTGAGTGAACCATGCCATGACGCGTCCGTTTGCTGAGGGTTGTTGACCACGCGATGTACACCGCGATCGGAGCGGGATCAAAGCCACAGCGCTGAGGCGACCGATGTCGTCTTTTGGCACAACGCAGACGTTCCATTATGTCTCCGATAAGTCCGTTAACCGGAGAAAAACAGAAGTACGTTCGACATGGAAAGCTGATTACGCGATCCGCTCGAGACAGTCGCAGCAACGAACACGCCGCTCGGATTCCGAGGACGGCTGCTGCTTTTTAGACAGTACGACGAGCAGTACGACCTCTACAAACGCTTACACTCTTAAGTACTTGATGCTCCAGCGCTTTTCGTGACCGTTTTCGCTCTCCATCATGGGGGCGACGGAAAATTTATGGCTAAAGCCGTTCATCTTGACCGATCCACGCCCCCTTGTTCCTGTTTTGCTTTTGCGTTGTCAACCAAGGGGCTTGACGAATGGTGTACATTTGCAGCGCGTTAGGAGACATCGTCATGCCCTATGGTTTCCTCGACATCGCCCGGACGCCCAGCGTCAGGGCCGCGGAGGCCGCGAATGGCTGCGACGCCTTGTGGAACGACTTCAAGGGCCATAGGGCCTTCGACCGCTTCACTGACGCGGAGGCGCAATTCATCGCCACGCGTGACAGCTTCTACCTCGCGACTGTTTCCGAGAGCGGCTGGCCCTACGTCCAACACCGCGGCGGACCAGCGGGGTTTTTGCGCGTCCTCGACGATAGCACTCTGGCGTTCGCGGATTTTCGCGGCAACCGCCAATACATAAGTCTCGGCAATGCGGCAGCCAACGATCGCGCCGCACTGATCTTGATGGATTACCCGAACCGCCGCCGGCTCAAAATCTATGCGCACATCCAAACACAAGATTTGAACGCGGATACGATGCTCGCCTCGAAGCTCGAACTGCAAGGATACAAAGCCAAAGTCGAGCGTGCTTTCTTGTTGCATCTGAAAGCGTTCGATTGGAACTGCCCACAACACATCATGCCGCGTTTCACGGGGGCCGAACTGGAGCCCGCATTCGCGCCGGTGCGCGCGCGTCTTGCCGCGCTTGAAGCGGATAACAAGGCGCTCCGGGACAAGCTCGCCAGCTTGGCATGAAGCGCCCCCGCGAGCGCCGCCCGGCATTTGCCATTCATGGATTTACGCTAAAGTACGGGCCGCTGTGCCGCCAAAGCCGCCTAGGCGCCAGGAACAAGACGGCGCTGGCCCGAGAGAGACCTGACAATGGCAAAGCAATTGCAAGGTAAGGTCTGCTTGATCACCGGCGGGGCCGGCAGCATCGGGCTGGCAACGGCAAAGCTGTTTCACGCGGAAGGAGCAAGCGTCATGCTCTTGGACCTCGACGCCGGTACCTTGGCTCAGGCGGCGACCGCGGCCCGATGGGGTGGCCTGGGTCGGGGCCGACGTTACGAAATCAGATCAGGTCAAGGCCGGTGTCGACGAAACCGTGCGTAAATTCGGCAAGATCGATGTGCTGTTCAGCAATGCCGGTAATTTCGGCACCATCGCTCCGATTGCCGATTATCCCGAGGATGTCTTCGATTCGGTATTGGCGGTGCATGTCAAAGGCGCATTTCTCGCTGCCAAGCACGCCGTGCCGCAAATGAACGACGGCGGTTCGATCGTCATCACCTCGAGCATCGTCGGCGTCAAAGGCGATCCCTGTGTCTACGGGTACATCACCGCAAAACACGCCCAGGTCGGATCTGATGCGAGTGCTGGCAAAAGAGCTCGCCCCCCGCAATACCCGCGTCAACACCATTCATCCCGGCCCCGTCGACAACGCTTTCCAAACGCGGGTCGAAGACAGCCTCGGCGGCGTGCTCGGGCGCGACGCAACGGCCTTCTTCAACGAAATCATTCCGCTCAAGCGTCATGTCCGGGCCGAGGAGGTGGCGCGCTCGGTGCTCTACCTCGCTTCCGATGCAAGCAGTTTCACGACCGGAAGCCTGTTAATGGTGGATGGTGGCCTGAGTGCCTGAACCGATCGCGGTCACGCTCTCGTCAGACGCCATTTATTCTGTCCCGGCCGGGGGCCGCGCATGAACGACAAGGAAAAGGCCGCGCTCGGATCGATCGCCGCGTCGGCCGGGCTTGACGGTCGCCAAGGCCGTCGGTCGGGCTTCTGACCGGCTCGCTGGCGATCCTGTCCGAGGCCGGCCATTCCCTGATCGACTTGTCGGCGACGCTGCTGACCTATTCTCGCCGTGCGCGTTTCCGGCAAACCGGCCGACGCCGAGCATCAGTACGGCCACGGAAGGTCGAGAGCGTGACCGCGCTGGCCGAAACCGCGTTGCTGTTCGTGCTGTCCGTGCGCCGTCATCTGGGAAGCCGTGCAGCGGCTCATCGGCGCCAGGCCTCACGCCGTCGAAGCGACAGTGGCGGCCTTCGCCATCATCGGCGTTTCGATCGCGGTCGACTTTTTCCGCGCGCGCGCACTCGAACGCGTCGCCCGGGCGACTTCAAGCGAAGCGCTGCAAGCGGACGCGCTGCATTTCTCGTCCGACATGTGGTCGTCGGCTCGCGGTGCTGGTCGGGCTTGGCGGCGTGGCCGCCGGCTTTGCCTGGGCCGATGCCGCCGCGGCCATCGTGGTCGCGATCTTCATTTGCATCGCCGGCTGGCGGCTCGGCCGGCGCACCATCGATACGCTGACCGACACCGCGCCGGCCGGCGTCAGCGAGCGCGTCGCAGCGATAGCTCGCCAGGTCTCGGGCGTCGTCGGCCGTCGAGCGGGTGCGGGCGCGGCCGGCCGGCGCGGTGCTGTTCGTCGAGCTCGAGGTCGGCGGTAAGCCGCACGCTGCCGCTCGACCGTGTCACCGCCATCAAGGAGCAGCTCACCAGCGCGATCCGCGCGCGAGATCCCCACCGGCCGAGGTCACCATCACCACCGAGCCGCGCGCGCTCGACGACGAAACCGTGCGCGAGCGCGTGATGGTGATTGCCCGCGACCTTGGCCTCGCCATCCATCACGTCGCGGTGCAGACGATCGCGGGTAAGCTGTCGGTGTCGACCGATCTCGAGGTCGAAGGCACGCAATCGCTTGACCGCCGCGCATGAAGTCGCAAGCCGGCTGGAACAGGCGGTGCGCGACGAGCTCGGATCGGACGTTGAGGTCGAAACCCACATCGAGCCGCTGCCCGGCCGATGTCCTGTCCGGCCGCGATGCCGCCGGCGCAGCGCGATCGTCGAAGTCTGCGACGTGCTCGCCACGTTGGCGGCGGAAACACCGCGACTTGCCGAAATCCATGATGTGCGCGTGCGCGAGACGCCCGACGGCGAGATCGTCAATTTCCATTGCCGCGTCGATCCCGCACTTTCGGTCGCCGCGGTGCATGACATGGTCGACGCCCTGGAGCGGCGGTTGCGCCGCCGCTTTCCGACGATCAAGCGCGTTATCGGGCATGCCGAGCCGCGGCGTTAGCTCGCAGCCTAGCTCTTCCGGAGCGTCCCGTCCGGCAGGAAGCTAGCGGCCGGCTGCGCTTTCATTTGCATGGCAAAGCCTCTACATCACTGCCCATCATGCGCACCGAAGACCCTCGTCCCGTCCGCCTCCAAGACTATCGGCCGCCCGATTGGCTCATCGAGACCGTCGATCTCGACGTTTCGCTGCACCCGACCGCAAGTACCATCCGGGCCAAGCTTAGGATCAAGCCCAATGCCGGTGGAACACCGGCTGCGTTGGTGCTCGACGGCGAGGACTTAGAGCTCCGCGCGCTTTCCCTCGACGGCAAGCCGCTGGCGCCCGACAGCTTCGTTGCCACGGCGGATCGTCTGACCATCGCGCAAGTCCCGAACCGGCCGTTCACTCTCGAAATCGAAACCATCGTCGATCCGACCGGCAACACGCAATTGATGGGCCTCTACCGCGCCGGCGCGACCTATTGCACGCAGTGCGAGGCCGAAGGTTTTCGCCGCATCACCTATTTCCTCGACCGGCCGGATGTGATGGCGGTCTACACGACCCGCATCGAGGCCGAAAAGCCGAAGCTGCGGTTCTTTTGTCCAACGGCAATCTCGTTGACGCCGGGGACATCCCCGGCACCTCGCGGCATTTCGCCGTCTGGCACGATCCGTTCCCGAAACCGTCCTATCTGTTTGCGCTGGTCGGCGGCAATCTCGCCTGTGTCGAGGACACCTTCACCACCATGTCGGGCCGCGTCGTGAAGCTCGCCATCTATGTCGAGCCGGGCAAGGAGAACCGCGTCGCCTACGCCATGGACAGTCTCAAGCGCGCCATGCGTTGGGACGAAACCGCTTTCGGCCGCGAATACGATCTCGATATTTTCATGATCGTCGCGGTGTCGGCCTTCAACATGGGGGCGATGGAGAACAAAGGGCTGAACGTCTTCAACGACAAATATGTACTGGCCTCGCCGGCCAGCGCCACTGACGCCGATTACGCCGGCATCGAGGCGGTGATCGCCCACGAATATTTCCATAACTGGACCGGCGACCGTATCACCTGCCGCGACTGGTTCCAGCTTTGCCTCAAGGAAGGCCTTACCGTCTTCCGCGACCAGGAATTTTCCGCCGATCAGCGCTCGCGCGCGGTCGAGCGCATCAGCGACGTGCGCGGGCTGCGCTCGCACCAGTTCGTCGAGGATGCCGGACCGCTGGCTCACCCGGTGCGGCCGGAGGTTTATCGCGAGATCAACAATTTCTACACCTCGACCGTCTACGAGAAGGGCGCCGAGGTGGTGCGCATGATCCGCACGCTGCTTGGGCCGATCGTATTCCGCCAAGGCATGGACCTCTATTTCACGCGCCATGACGGCCAGGCAGCCACGGTCGAGCAATTCGTGCAGTGCTTCGCCGACGTCAGCCGCCAAGATTTCTTCCCCCAATTCATGCGCTGGTACTCGCAAGCCGGTACGCCGGATATCAAGGTTGCGCCCGATTACGACGCGCGCGCGAAAACATTTACCCTTGACGTCACCCAGACAATTCCGCCAACCCCGGGCCAGCCCGAGAAGCAACCGGCGATCGTTCCGCTCGCGCTTGGGCTGGTCGGGGCGAACGGCGAGGATCTGCCGCTCGTGTTGGACGGTCGGCGGCTGGAACGCGGCGTGCTTGAATTGACGCGGCCGAACCAGCGCTTCGTCTTCAGCGGCGTGACGCAGCGGCCGGTACCGTCGGTCAACCGCGGCTTTTCCGCCCCGATCAAGCTGTCGCTGCCGCTCGATCCCGACGACTTGCGCTTCCTTGCCACGCACGATTCCGATCCATTCAACCGCTGGCAGGCGGTGCAGACTTTGGCGATGACTTTGCTCAAGGCCAATGTCGCATCGCTGCGCGCCGGTGGCGCGGCGGCCGAGGACGACGGTTTGCTGGCGGCGCTTGGCGCCATTCTCAGCGACGGCAAGCTCGAACCGGCGTTCATCGCGCTGACCTTGTCGCCGCCGAGCGAGGCCGACATCGCTCGCGAACTCGGCGGCGATGTCGATCCGGACGCGATCTTTGCGGCCCGGCGCAAGCTGCGGGCCACGATCGGTGCGCGGCACGGTGCGGCGCTGGCCGACACCCACCGGAGCATGATCACGCCCGGGCCCTACCGGCCGGACGCGCAAAGCGCCGGGCGGCGAGCGCTTAAGAATATCTGCCTCGATCTGCTCGCCATGACGGCAACCGACGAGGCGATCGCGCGCGCCTTCGCTCAATACCAAGTCGCCGACAATATGACCGACCGCATGGCCGCCTTGGAAACGCTGGCGCAGCATGACCGGGCGGAGCGCGTTGCCGCCCTCGAAGACTTCTACCAGCGTTACGCCGATGACCCGTTGATCATCGACAAATGGCTGGCGCTGCAGGCCGCGATCCCGGAGCCAGGAACGCTCGAGCGCGTGCGCGCGTTGACCCAGCATCCGGCCTTTTCGATGGCCAATCCCAATCGCATCCGCGCGCTGATCGGCTCGTTCGCTCAAGTCAATCATACGCAGTTCAACCGCATCGATGGCGCCGGCTACGGTTTCGTCGCCGAGATCGTGCTGGCGCTCGATCCGAAAAACCCGCAGGTCGCGGCGCGGCTGATGGGCGCGTTCCGCTCGTGGCGCGCGCTCGAACCCAAGCGCCGCTCCCAGGCGGAAACAGTGCTTCGCCGCGTCGCCGGCGCGCCGGCGTTGTCGCGGGACGTCCACGACATCGTGGCCCGTAGCCTGGCGGAAAACTGAGGCTGGCAACCCGTTCAAATACCGGAAGACCGAGTGCAAGAGCCATTGGCATCTCGTGCATTTCGCCGATGCTATGACGGCCGACGTCGCCGTTAACGACTATGGTTCTGAACCGTAGTGCGCCGCGAATGCTGCCCAGGCGGTGTATGTGAGTCAACGAAGGGGTTTTTGTTTGCAACGGATCGGGATCGCCGGCGTGTTGCTGCGCCGCAATAAAAAACGTGGGACAATTCTTAAAAAAATATTGACGACGGACTCTCGACAAATCAGCGCGTATCGATTCTATTGATCGACGATTCGAGGAGACGCGGCAAACCTCTTCGATTGCGGGTGGACGGAATAATCCGAACGGAGGCTGGCATGGCGCGCGCCGCAGCGGCGAGTGCGTCTCTACGTTCCGATTCGATCAAGGGGCTGGCGCAATCGATCGCCAACCCCGCGTATCGGCGCCTTTTGACCGCCGAACCGCTGCTGCGGCGCGCCGTTCCGGTCCTCATCATCGCTTTCATGGTGACCATCTGCGTCGGCGCCGCGGTGCAGGTGCTCGAGCATCGCCGCCAGGTGGAGTTCGACGCCGCTCAGACCGTCGCGGCGTTGGCCGATCATTTCGCTGCCGCGCTTGATCGCCTGCCGCACGACAGCGGGCGTCTGCAGCGCACATCGGAGGCGCTGGCGCAATCCCTGCCGCCTTGGGCGACGGGTGCCGGCCGCCGCGTCATCGTCGCCGATGGCGGCGGTGCTATTGTTGCCAGCCTGCCGGCGGACCCGCGGCTGTTGGGCCGCCAAATTCTTGACGTTCTCGGTCCGTCACAGCCGCTGACCACCTTCGGTGCCGCCGCTGGCACCATGGAGATCACCCTCGGTGACGGCGAGGCTGCCTTGACGTCGGTGCGAGCGTTGAAAAATCCGGTCGGGCTCCTCGCCGTCATTCAAGCGCGCAAGGATGCACTCGCTGACTGGCGCTCGACCACCGCGCTGACCGTGACGCTATCGGCGACGACGGGCTTTGTCGTGCTGATCCTCGGCTTCGCCTTTCATTGGCAGGCGACACGCGCGCGCGAAGCAGACCTCATTCACGATACCGTACGCAGCCGGGTCGATACCGCGCTCAATCGCGGCCGCTGCGGATTGTGGGATTGGGATTTGGCGCATGGCCGTATCTTCTGGTCGCATTCGATGTACGACATTCTCGGCCTTGCGCAAAAGGACGACCTGCTGACGTTCGGCGAGGTCAACGACCTCGTCCATCCGGACGATATCGATCTTTACCGGCTGGCGACCCAGCTCGCCGACGCCAAGGTTCTGGCGATCGATCACGACTTCCGTATGCATCATGCCGACGGCAGATGGATCTGGCTGCGGGTGCGGTGCGAATTGGCACGCCAGGACGGCGAAGCCGGCCTGCATGTCATCGGTATTGCCGTCGACGTTTCGGAACAGAAGGTCCTGGTCGAGCGCACCACCGCGGCCGATGTACGGCTGCGCGACGCTATCGAGACCATCCCGGAAGCCTTCGTGCTGTGGGACGCCGACAACCGGCTAGTATTGTGCAACTCGAACTTTCAAGGTCTGCATCATCTGCCCGACGCGGCCGTCGCCGCGGGGACCGGCTATGGAACGATCGTGGCGGCCGGAAAAACGCCGATCGTCCGCACCACTGCCATCAACGAGGACGGCCAGCCGCGTGGCGCACGCACCTTCGAGGCGCAACTGGACAACGGCCGCTGGATGCATATCAGCGAGCGCCGCACCAAGGATGGCGGATATGTGTCGGTCGGCACTGACATCACCAAGCTCAAGCAGCATGAGCAGAGGCTCATGGAAAGCGAAAAGCGCCAGATCGCCACTATCGCCGACTTACGCAAATCGCGCCAGGCGCTCGAAGTGCAGACAGGCGAGCTCGCCGATCTCGCCAAAAAATATGCCGAGGAAAAAACCCGAGCCGAGGAGGCCAATGCGGCGAAGTCGAAATTCCTGGCTAATATGAGCCACGAATTGCGCACGCCACTCAATGCCATCATTGGTTTTTCCGAGATTTTGGAATCGGGAATGTTCGGACCGCTCGGTGCCGAAAAATATACCGAGTATTCCACAGACATTCGCGAAAGCGGCGAGTATCTGCTCGACGTCATCAACGACATCCTCGATATGTCGAAGATCGAGGCCGGGGGCATCCGGCTTGCTCCGGAAGTCGTGGCGCTCGAGCCGGTGCTCGCCGATTGCTTGCGCGTGGTCTCGACCCGGGCCGGCGAGAAGCACCTCAAGCTCGACAGCGAGGTCGATCCAGAAATTCAGCTCGATGCGGATCGCCGGGCGTTGAAGCAGATCACGCTCAATCTGCTCTCCAACGCGGTCAAATTCACGCCTGACGGCGGCGCCGTGACGGTACGCGGCCGCCGCCGCGGCGGCATGGTCACCATCGCCATCGCCGACGACGGCATCGGCATTTCGAAAGAGTCCCTGCGCAAGCTCGGACGCCCGTTTGAGCAGGTCGAAAGCCAGTTGACCAAACGCCACCAGGGCTCAGGCCTCGGCCTCGCCATCGCCAAATCGCTGGTCGAACTGCACGGCGGAGCCATGCGTATCCGTTCAAAGCCCGGCCAGGGCACGATGGTCGTGGTGCGATTGCCGCTTGTGGCGCAACGGTTTTTGAAAGAACCGCAGGCGACGATTGTGCCCCAGTCTGACCCGTCGCTGCCAGCCGGCGCGGAAGCATAGGCCGGACTCGTCAAAGCGCCGCCTCATTAAGACGCTCCCTCCAAAATCCGCACGAAACACTCGCGCACCCGGCGTTGCGTCTCTTCCACATGAGCTTGCAGCGCCGGAAAATCCGGCAGATCCGCGGCCCGCGCAAGCAGACCGAGCACGCCGGTACCGGCTGTCTTGGGATCAAACGGCCCGGACAAGCACACCCGTAAGATTTGCATCAGATCCTGAAACAAGCGCACAGCAGGGCGCAAGACCTCGGCGTCTTTCGGTTTGAGCAGGCCGAGCCGCGTCGCCTTCTCCAAGCTTCGCGCCGTCGACACATCGAGCACGTCCGGGATTGCCGCTGCATGGATAAGCTGCAGATATTGGGCGATGAATTCGATATCGACCAATGCGCCGGCGGCATTTTTGAGATCCCAGGTGTTGGCGTCGCCCTTCTCCTTGGCGACAGCCGCGCGCATGTCGATGACGTCGGCGGCGACGCGACGAGGATCGCGCTTGCAGCAGAGCACGTCGCGGATGATCGTTTCGACTTTTGCCGCGAAAGCAGGCGCCCCGGAAACGACGCGGGCGCGGGTCAGTGCCAGATGCTCCCAGGTCCAGGCCTCGCGCTCCTGGTAGCTTCGAAATCCGTCGATTTGCGTCGCCACGGGGCCCGACCGGCCGGACGGCCGCAGCCGCATGTCGACTTGATAGAGTTGGCCGTAATTGGTCTGCACGGTGAGCGCGCTGATCAGCCGTTGCGTGAAGCGGGCAAAATACTGGCCGCCGTAAAGCGAGCGCTCCCCGACTGAATTCGGCCGGGCGGCGTCGAAATCGTAGATGACGATGAGATCGAGGTCGGACGTGGCGGTCATCTCGAGAGAGCCGAGCCGCCCCAGCGCGACGATCGCGCTCTCGCCGCCGGCGATGCGGCCGTAAGCGGTGACGAAATCGTCTTCCACCTGACGGTGGACCGCCCGCAGCAGCATCGCGGCCAAGCGACCGAAGGCCTCACCGGCTTGCTGCGCAGCAATCGAACCGGACAACACGCGCGCACCGATCAGGAACATATGCTCCTGGCCGAACAGCCGGATGGCGTCGAGCTCCGCTTCGTAACCGTGTGACTCCGCCAGTATGCGCGTCAGCCCCCCCGCTAGCTCTTCGGCGTCGGGCCGCGAAGCGAAAAAGCGCGGCTCGACCAGCGGATCGATGAAATGCGGATGATGCGCCAGGATCTCGGCAAGCCGCGGGGCTGTGCCGAGAATGAGCGCGACAAAGCGGATCAGCTCCGGGTTCTGCCGCAGCAGCGAGAAGAAGCGGCCGCCGGCGCGCAGGCCGGCAAGAAAGCGGTCGAATGCGGCAAAGGCGGCGTCCGGATTCTCGGCACGCGCGAATTGATCGACCAGGACCGGGATCAATTCGATGAGATTATTCCGCGCCTGTTCGCCGCGAAGCGCACGATATTGGCCGGAGCGCCAATGATGCACCGTCGCCACCACCTCAGGCGGCCGTTGAAAGCCTAATTGCGCGAGCTGGTCGAGCGTCTCGCTTTCATTGCCGCCTTCGGCCAAGGACAAATGCTGGCGGCGCGCCAGATATTCCGGGGCACGCTCGAACAGTTGAACATAGTGGCGCTCGACATTGCGGAGATGCACGACCAATGCACCGGCAAAGTCGTCACGGCCGGAGTAACCGAGAAACCGCGCAAACATATCGAGCGCAGCCCGGTCGGAGGGCAGCGTATGGATTTGCTCATCCGCCATCATCTGCAGCCGGTGCTCGACGCGGCGCAGAAAATCGTACGCCGCGGTCAGCTCATCACGGGCCGCCGTGTCGATCCAGCCGTCGGCGGCCAGGACGGCGAGCGTGGCGACGGTGCCGCCGCCGCGCAACTCGCCGTGCCGGCCGCCGGCGATAAGTTGCTGGGTCTGGGCGAAGAATTCGATCTCGCGAATGCCGCCCCGGCCAAGCTTGATATTGTGTCCCTCGATCGCGATCTCGCCGTGGCCGCGATAGGCGTGAATTTGCCGCTTCATTTCATGAACGTCGGCAATCGTCGCGTAGTCGAGATATTTGCGCCAGACGAACGGTGCGAGATCGCGTAGCAGGCGCGCGCCCGCATCCAGATCGCCGGCGCAAGTGCGCGCTTTGATCAGCGCCGCCCGCTCCCAATTCTGACCGCGACTCTCGTAGTAATCGAGCGCCGCCTGCGTCGACATCGCGATCTGCGTCGACGATGGATCGGGCCGCAGCCGCAAATCCACCCGAAATACATAGCCATCGGCAGTGCGTTCATGCAAAATTTTAACCAGCTCGCGTGTCAGGCGGACATAGAACGGCCCAGCTTCGATGCCGGGCGCAAGTTTCGCGGCTGCGGCGTCGAAAAATACCATCAGATCGATATCGCTAGAGAAGTTCAGCTCGCGGCCACCCATTTTTCCCATCGCCAGCACAATATATCCGCACGCCTGCTCGGGATTGTTTCGCGCCGGCGGCACGAGCCTTTTCCGTTTGACCGCCTCGCGGATGAGATAATGCACGGCGGCAAGAAGGGCGGTGTCGGCGATATCGGTGAGCGATGCGGTAACCCGTGCGACCGGCCAGACGCCGCCGATGTCGGCAAGCGCAACGAGCAATGCCGCTTTCGCTTTCATGCGGCGGAGAAGGCGCATCAGTTTAGCTTGCGACCGCGTGGCGGCAGCCGCCGTCCTGGTAGCGGCGAGCAAGTCGCCGAGCGCCGTGTCCGGATCGCTCTGCAGCAACCGCACGAGCCAATCCGGGTCGGACCCAATGAGGTCCCACAGATAGGGTGCAGCCTCGGCGATCGCGCCGAGCACCCTTGGCAAGGGGGCGTGCGCCTCGGCGAGCGATTGCAAGGTGCGGGTGGCGGCGCTGCGTTTCTGGCTGGCCAGGAACTCGCTAAGCCGCGCGCACCCTTGCTGGGATGGCAGCGGCAAAGCGCCAGCGAGGCGCCGTAGCAACGTCGTATCGTTAGGGATTCGGCGCTGCCGCTTCGGCTTTTTTGCCCGCGCCGGCCGCCTCATTCCGCCTCCGCCGGCCCGGCACGCGGTAGCGCGATCGTGCCACGCAGGCCGGGATGATTGTCCTCAAGTCTAAGTTCGCCGCCATGCAGGCGCGCGACCGCCGAAGCGAGGCTCAAGCCCAGTCCCGATCCCGGCTCCGAACGGCTCTGCTCGAGCCGCACAAAGCGCTCGACCACCCGGCCGCGGTCGGCGTCGGGAATGCCGGGACCGTGATCGGCAACGCTGAGTGTGATGCGGTCTCCTTGGCCGCCGGCTTCCACGATGACTTCTGTGGGCGTGCCGTTCACCTTGCCGTCCGGGCGCGCGTATTTGATGGCGTTGTCGACCAGGTTGGCCAGCGCCTGACTGACCAGTTCGCGGTTTCCCCGCACCGGCGCCGCGCCATTGGTGGCAATCTTCAAAACAATGCCTTTTTCATCGGCAAGCGGCTCGTAAAGCTCGCCGACGTCGCGGGCAATCTCGGCGGCGTCGAACTCAATCATGCCGTCGCGCGCCTGGCCGGATTCGGCGCGCGCGATCATCAACAGCGCATCGAAGGTGCGGATCAGATCGTCGGACTCGGCAATGGTCGATTCCAGCGTGGCGCGATATGTTGCCTCGCCGGCCGGGTGACGCAGCGTTTGTTCGCAGCGGTTGCGTAATCGCGTCAGCGGCGTTTTCAGATCATGCGCAATGTTGTCGGAAACCTCCTTCAAGCCGCGCATCAGCCCTTCTATGCGCTCCAGCATGGCATTGAGGTTGTCGGCAAGCCGGTCGAGCTCGTCGCCGGTGCCGGCGACCGGCAAGCGTCCGGCAAGATCGCCGTGCATGATGGTCTGCGCCGTATCGGTCATGGCGTCGATGCGCTTGAGGACGCGCCGGCTGACGAAGAATCCACCGGCGAGGCCGAGCACGATGACCAGCGCCAGCGACCATTGCCCGGCGTGCGCGATAATGCCGAACAACCGTTCGCGCTCCTCCAGATCGCGGCCGACGAGCAGGTGAAAACCGCCCGGAAGCTGGACCACCCGTACCAGAGCGTGATGGTCGCTGCCCTCCGGCGATTCAAGCCGCCGGTAATTGGTTTCGAGCCAGCCGGGGTGATCGAGCACGCCAGGCTCCAGCGAGCCGACATTGCCGGCAAGCCCTTCCCCGCTCGGCGTCGTAACCAGATAGAGGCTCGATCCCGGACGGCGCGAGCGCAGATCGACCACGATGACCAGGCGCCGGATGCCGCCTTGCTCGTATTGTTCGGACAACCCGTTGATTTCGCCATCGACCGTCGAGGTGATCTGCTCGTCGATGAGCCGCCGCGTGTTGAGCGCGAAATAGCCGAGTAGCGAAGCCGCGAACAGCACGAAGATCGCCAGATAAACCAGCGTGAGCTTGAACGCCGTGGTGCGCAGAAGTTTGCCGAGCGCGGTCACGCCTTGATCTCAGCTCCCGAACTCAATTCATTGTCGGAAAAATCGTCTTCCCGGAATTCCAGCGGCGCCCGTTTTCCGGCTTCGAGATTTTCCGCCTCGACGCGCCGCAGTTCGACGCGGCGGATCTTTCCGGAGATGGTCTTCGGTAATTCAGCGAATTCCAGCCGCCGCACCCGCTTGTATGACGCGAGCGCGCTGCGACAATGCCGAAAGATCGATAGGGCGGTATCCCGATCCGGCGTTTGCCCGGGCGCCAGCGCCAAGAAGGCCTTGGGCACGGCAAGCCGCAGCGGATCGGGCGACGGCACCACGGCCGCCTCCGCCACCGCCGGATGCTCGATCAGAATGCTCTCGAGCTCGAACGGGCTGATCCGGTAATCGGAGGATTTGAACACGTCGTCGGCGCGGCCGACATAGGTGAGATAACCCTCGTCGTCGACCGTGGCGACGTCACCGGTGCGATAGATGCTGTCTTTCGGCACGCGAACCGAGCCGTCGTCGTCCTGATAGCCCTGCATCAACCCGATCGGGCGCGGTTCGAGCGGGAGACTGATCTCGCCCTCGCGATGCGGGGCGCCGTTTCCATCCAACAGCGCGACGCGATAGCCCGGCAGCGGCCTGCCCATCGAACCAGGCTTAAGCTTCTGCCCTGGCGGGTTGCCAACCAGCGCCGTGGTTTCGGTCTGGCCGTAACCGTCGCGGATGGTGACGCCCCAGGCCGCCCTCACCTGCTCGATAACTTCCGGATTGAGCGGCTCGCCGGCGCTGATCAATTCCCTGATACGTACCCGCCAAGCCGACATATCCTCCTGGATCAGCATCCGCCACACCGTCGGTGGCGCACAGAAAGTGGTGACCCCGCAGCGTACGATCGTGTCTAGGAGGCCGCGCACGTTGAACCGGCGCTGATTGACGATGAAAACTGCAGCTTGCGCATTCCACGGCGAAAAAAAACAGCTCCAGGCATGCTTGGCCCAGCCCGGCGAGGAAATATTGAGATGGGTATCGCCCGGCTGCAGTCCGAGCCAATACATCGTCGAAAGATGCCCCACCGGATAGCTTTGATGGCTGTGCAGCACGAGCTTCGGCGTCGCCGTGGTGCCGGAGGTGAAATAGAGCAGCAACGGATCGTCCGCCTGGGTGTCGCCATCCGCCCTGAACTGGTGAGACGCCTGATAGGCCCGCTCGTAGGGCACCCACCCTGCCACCTCTTTACCGACGGCAACGCGGGTATAGTCGCCGGGTAATTCGGCAAATTTGCCTGCCGCGTCCGCACTGGCGATCACATGGCGGACCCGCCCGCGCGCAAAGCGGTCGGCAAGATCGTTGTACGCCAAGAGCGTGGTTGCCGGCACGATGACGGCGCCGAGCTTCATCGCCGCCAGCATGCATTCCCACAACGGAACCACATTGCCGAGCATGAGCAAAATACGGTCGCCACGGCGCACGCCAAGCCTTCGCAGCGCGTTGGCAACCTGGTTTGATCGTTCGCTCAATGCGGCGAACGATAATTTTGTCTCGCCTGCCTCTTCGTCCACCAGCCACAGCGCGGGGTTGGGATTATCGCGCGCCATCGCATCGAAATAGTCGAGCGCCCAATTAAAGCGGGTCAGGTTCGGCCATTGGAAATCGCGGTACGCGGCGACATAGTCCTCGCGATGACGAAACAAGAAATCACGGGCCGCAAGAAACGGCGCGGCGTTCGGCGTCATGGCGATCTCCAATGTCCTCCCCGCGTCGTCGTGCGCCGCAAAATCACCGTGCGCCGTCGCGGATCATGTAGCCGGCGCCGCGCACGGTATGCAGCAGCGGCTGCGAAAAGCCTTTGTCGATTTTAGATCGCAGCCGCGAAATATGCACGTCGATCACATTGGTCTGCGGGTCGAAATGATAGTCCCAGACGTTTTCCAGCAACATGGTCCTAGTGACCACCTGACCGGCGTGGCGCATCAAATATTCAAGCAGACGAAACTCCCGCGGCTGCAGCTGCACCTCTTGTCCGGCGCGGCTCACCTCGTGCGAGAGTCGGTTAAGCTCGAGATCGCCGACGCGATACATGGTCTCCTCGCCACGGCTGCCGCGGCGCCGTGACAGCGCCTCCACCCGCGCCAGCAACTCCGAGAAGGCGTAAGGTTTGGCGAGATAATCGTCGCCGCCGGTGCGCAGCCCCTTGACGCGGTCGTCGACTTGACCGAGCGCCGAGAGGATCAAGACTGGCGTTTCCACGCTCTTGGCGCGCAAGGCGCCGATGACCGACAGCCCATCGCGCTTGGGCAGCATGCGATCGACGATCACGACATCGTATTCGCCGTCGAGCGCGAGCTGCAGCCCTTCCTCGCCGTCCCCGGCCTGCTCGGCGATATGTCCGACCTCGCGGAACGCCTTGACCAGATAGTCGGCCGCGTCGCGGTCGTCCTCAATGATGAGAAGACGCATGATCTATCGCCGCACCAAAATACGGGCCTACCACCGGACATATAATAAGTGCGAACGCTCCGGGGACGATTGAAGCCATATCATCTGGCCTCCCAAATCGCCATATCGGGCCGCAACCGCCGAAGTAGCGGAACATAGTGAGGGGGTGGCGAGCATTTGCGCGCCACCCCCCCTTACCTACTCTGCCCCGGCGGGGGCGACGGATGCCGGGAGGCAGAGTTGGTATCTGTGGGACGGGTCTTGCGACCCGTCCCAGGGTGCGCCCGCCAGCGGGGGCGACGGATGCCAGCGGATCGACCCTTTCTCCTATCCGATTAGGCGTTGCCGATCGGCAGCGCGACGAACTTCGTGCCGTCGGTCGACTTCACCCGAAATAGTACCGAGTGCTTGCCCGAAGACTTCGCATCCGAAAGACCTTTGCGGACGTCCGCGGGCGTCGTAACCGGCTTGCCGCCGACCTCGAGAATGACGTCGCCGACTTGGAACCCGTGATCGGCGGCAACTCCGCCTTGTTCGACAGCGGTGACGACAACGCCGTTGCCGCCGGCGCCGGAGACCTTGTTACTGGGCGCAAGCGTCAGGCCGAGCTTAGGTACTTCGCTGCCGGAATTATCTTCGTGGTCCGAGGTGTTCGCCGCCTCTTGCTGCGCCGGCAGGGTGCCGAGCGTCAGCGTCAAGGTCTTGGCGGAGCCGTCGTGAATTACGGCAAGCTTCACCGACGCGCCCGGCGGCATGGTGCCGATCTTGCGCGCTAGATCGCGCGCATCCTTCACCGGTTGATCGTTGACTGAAGTGATGATGTCGCCGCTGGCGATGCCCGCCTTGGCCGCCGGACTGTCCTTCTGCGGTTCGGACACTAGCGCACCGCTCGTTTGCTTCAATCCCATGCTGTCGGCGATATCGGGTGTCACGGATTGGATCTGCACGCCGATCCAGCCGCGCGTCACGGTGCCTTTATCGCGGAGCTGCGCAATCACGCTTTTGACGGTATCGGCCGGAATGGCAAAGGCGATGCCGACCGAGCCACCGGATGGCGAAAAGATCGCCGTATTGACGCCAATGACATTACCGTCCACGTCGAATGTCGGGCCGCCGGAATTGCCCTTATTCACCGGCGCGTCGATTTGAATAAAATCATCATACGGACCGGCGCCGATATCGCGGCCGCGGGCCGATACGATTCCGGCGGTGACCGTGCCGCCAAGTCCGAAGGGATTGCCGACCGCAATTACCCAATCGCCAACGCGCGGCGTGCCGTCGGACAGCTTCACATACGGAAAATTATTGCCGTCGATCTTGATCAAGGCGAGATCGGTGCGCGGATCGGTGCCGATCACCTTGGCCTTGTAGGTTTTACCGTCATCGGTGGTGACTTGAACGTTCTCGGCGTTCTGCACCACGTGATTATTGGTGACGGCATAGCCGTCGGCGGAAATGAAGAAGCCCGATCCCTGGCCGGTAATGATCTCATGCCCATTCGGCATGCTCGGCATGCCGAATTGCTTGAAGAACTTCTCGAATGGCGAGCCCGGCGGGAAAGGCACGCCGCTGTCGCCGTCGCTCGAATTGGCCGGCTGGTCGATCTTGACGCGAACCGAGATCACCGCCGGCTTCACCTTTTCGACGATGTCGGCAAAGCCAACCGGCTTCTGCGGAATCTGCTGAACTTTTTCGGTCAAATTCTGCGCGAATGCCGGCGCCACCAACCGACCCCCACCGAAATTGGGAGCGAACAGGACGCTGGCGCCGAGGGCGGCAATCGCCGTCGTCAGAAGCGCGCCGCGCCGCACCGATAAAACGCGTCGCGAAGGCAGGAAACTGTCGCCCATTTAATGAATCTCCGAATGCGAAAGGTCCGTCCTCGGACGAGCCCGTGTTGCGCGCAAGATGGGACGCCAACCCTTACCGCGCACTGTCGGGCACATTAAAACTTTGTAATGTTCGCTGAAGATGCAGTTTCGCGTGAGATTTCAGAGACTTGATACGGAAGTCCCTCTCCGGATATTAAGTGCGTCTATCACCGGGTATCGTAACGATTACCAATGCAAGAGGCCTGGGAAAGATCGGCTCGGACCTTCGCCTTCAGTCTCTTCCACGCCCGGCGAGCACTTCAAACGTCATTTTTCCAACTGGCCGATCGCGATCACACGTCAATGATCCCGAGTATGATTGCCTTAGCCACCGCATGCGTCTTATTCGCCACGTCAAGTTTCTTGAAGGTACGTTTAACGAGGGTGTCGACCGTGCCATCGGAAATCCCGAGAATTGTCGCAGTCTCCGCGACCGTCTTTCCCCGCGCCGCCCATGACAGCACGTCGCGCTCGCGGCCTGAGAGCTTGGATTCGATTTCAGCATCAGGAATGCCAATGAGCGATTGTCCGCCGCGGTGTTGCACGGCGATCAGATCGACACATCTTTGAATGAAATAGATCATAATCAAGTGAAGTTCGCGTCGCTTGCGGGTAATCAAGAATTTGAATTTTTGTACGTCATCCTTCCAATAGAAGACGCTAGAAGCGGAGTGAACGTTTCCAATCTTGTCACGGAAATGGAACGGAATGACCAAGCCCTCGGAGAATCCGAAATCATGAGCGGCATCCATTAGCCGTTTCACCGGGGATTTCGGACCAGGTCGAAATTCGGGCTGAGCGATATCCTGCCAGATAAAGGGAACGTTGGTGCGTCGAACGCGCGCCACGCAGGGGTCGGTGTGAACAAACCGATTGCTTTGATACGTCTCCTCCCAATTTTTCCCTGAAGTGCCGAAGTAAAACGGCGCTTCGACATGGGGGCGGCCGGCATCCAGGAAATTGTAGGATGCGAAGCCATAGCTCTCAGCAATCCGCTGCATCGAATGCTTGAGAGCCTCCGCGGTCTCGCAAGTCTCGATGTCACCGATCGCTTCATCCAATGTCATAGGTAATTGTACCTGAATCCGGGTATTCCCCGCGTAATCCGTCATAAGCAAAATCACTCAACAGACTAAGGAAATCAGACCATGATGGAAACACACGCATCGCGTGTGCGGGCGATCTTTTGCCAAGCATTAGACGAACCCGACATTGTCTCGGAACTCCAGCGGTTTCGAAAGCGTCTATTTATAGATCATGCGGGCTGGGACCTCGAAACGACCGATGATCGCGAGGTCGATCAATTCGACCGCCCGGAAACTATTCATTGCGCTCTGTATGTCGGCGATTTGCTTGTCGGCGGTTTTCGCGCCATCCGGACCGACTCCCCGTACCTCGCCAAGTCAGTGTTTCCGCAATTGGCAAGCATTCGCGAATATCCGAGCCGCCGCGATGCCTGGGAAATCACGCGCTTTGGGATTCTTCCGAACTACGCGTCCGACTCCTTGGCGCGATTGAACTACGGCCTCATGTTTCTATTCGCAGAAATGCGACAAGCCACGTCGCTCGTCGCTATCGCCGACCTCACCTACGAACGGTACCTGCGCGCTATTGGCATACGCACCCGTCGCTACGGTCCGCCTCAGATTGTAGGCAAAGACAGGTTCGGTCGAGACCACCTATGCGTGGCGGGCGAAATACCTGTAACCGACCAAAGCGCAACGCGCGTCGCTCCCCTGATCGCTCTTACCCGTTCCATCGAGGTCCATGATGCCACTCTGGTTCGCAGATCTACTGCCATTTCAGCGTGATCCGCTCGCCTTCCTCTTGGAGCGCGGCCACAACGCAACCGAACCGCTGGTACGCCTGGCGCTGGGACCCCGGCGGATATGGCTGGTGACGGATGCGAATATCGTAAAGCCCATCCTTAAGGCCAGCGAGGACCACATTGATAAGGGCTATTTCATCCATAAACTCCGTCTCATTTTCGGCCATAGCTCTCTGACTATGAGCGGCGACGAACATCGTCGCCGGCGTGAAGCTCTGCATGCGACCTTCGCGCGCGGAACCGCGCAACAATTCATCCCGCAGATGTCCGCAATCATTCGCGAAATGGCGAGCACCCTCGTAAAAGACGGCGTCTTTGTCGCTCACGAAGTCACGGCGCCATTGACCCTTCGTCTCATTTGCATGGCGATGTTCGGCAAGGACGTGCTGTCACCGGGCGATGAAAACGCCATCGTGCACGCGGTGAAGCTCGTCGAAGACGATCTGGCGAACGAACTCTTCAGAGTGTTGCCGCGGACCCCATGGGGCGCGAGAACATGGCAAGAACGCCGTGCAGAGGCCCGTTCCATACTGGAATTTGTTGTCCGACGCGTGCGCGATCGTGCGAGCAGCGACAGCGCCGTCGGCGCACTCACTGCGCTCGGTCTGAGTGACGAAGACATCCGCGACGAAATCATAACAATGCTGCTGGCCGGCCACCACACCACCGGCTCCGCCGCAGCGTGGGTGCTGTACTACCTCGCAATTGTCGAAGGATTGGCCGACGAGATTGCCAAAGAAGCGGCTGCGATAACGGAAGACAATGGAGAATTGCAATCGGAAGCGTTACCGCGGGCCGAACGCAGCCAATCACTGGTACGGGAGGTGCTCAGGCTGTTTCCGTCCGCCCATTGGTTTTCGAGGGATGCCAAAATCGATCAGACGATCGGCGGAGTAAAAGTCAAACGCGGTGACTCCATTATCATCAGCCCATGGCAGCTGCACCGCGATCCGCGCTGGTGGCCTGAACCAAACGAATTTTATCTCGACCGATCGTACGGCGGACGGGCCTACCTGCCCTTCGGCGTCGGACCGCGCGCTTGCCTAGGAATGGGTCTGGCAATGTTGGAATTACAGTTGTTGGCGCTTGAGTTCGCCGCTGCGTTTTCGATCAGCATTTGCGGCGAAGTTCCAAAACCAAAACCGCTTCCATCCGTGACGCTCATTCCACCGGCGATGAGGATCGAGCTGCAGGTACGCGGTACCGATCGAGTTGATCACTACCGCACCATCACCGGCCCAGAAAAAATGCGGGCGTCTGCCTAACGGACGGATGGAGAGGGGTAATGTCACAAGGTACCACTGGCTCGCCCAACATCGAGTTAAGGCAAAAGGCCAAGCCAGACCGTTATCAGCTCATTGCATATTTGAAATATGCAGTAAGAGACGTCGCAGCGCTAAACGATCAAAGCGCGTATCTTCTTAAAATGGCAATTCAGGTTCTTGAACTGGAAGACTTGACAATCGTTCCAGTGGAAGGCCAGTAGTCTGAAATCCTCGGCGGTCGGTCGAGCAAATCATTCCCGCGCTCCCGCCGCCTCGCGGCGCAAGATTTCCGCCACGCGTGCCTCCTCGGCCAGTGTTAGGCTCGCGGCGCCCACTGTCCCGGCTCGCGGCAGAATTTTGCGGCGACGCGCGGCGATCAGCAGCATGACGATGCCAATGAGCAGCAGGCCGGGCGGCGTACCCCACAGCGCGGCGGTACGCCATTCCAATCGCGGCTTGAGCAGCACGAATTCGCCGTAACGGGCAACGATAAAGTTGAGCACCTGAGCGTCGCTGTCCCCCGCCTCGATACGTTGCCGCACCAGCACGCGCAGGTCATGAGCGAGCGGCGCCTCCGACTGGTCGATCAATTCATTCTGGCAGACCATACAGCGCAATTCCTCCGAAATGGCGCGGGCGCGCGCTTCGAGTTTCGGGTCGCGCAGCATTTCATCGGGTTGAACGGCGCCGACCGGTGCCGACCAGGCGAGCATTACGGCGACGAGGAGGGCAGCGAGATGTTTCACCGTTTTCACTCCGCCGGTTGCGGCAGCGCGCGCGACTTGTCCTTGGCTTTGGCCGGGCGCGGTGCGCCGACCCGCAGGCGCCGATCCGAGAGCGACATCGCGCCGCCCAAAAACATGATGCCGGCACCGAGCCAGATCAGCAGCACAAAGGGCTTGAAATAGAGCCGTACCGGCACCGCGCCGGCTTTGTTCGGATCGCCGATCGAAACATAAATCTGGCTCGCGCCCCGATCCATCAGCGCGGCTTCGGTGGTCGCCATGTTACGGTCCGGAAAAGCGCGACGGCTCGGCTGCATGGTGCCGACGATGTCGCCATTGAGCCGATGAACGGTAAAGCGCCCGACAAGGTCGCGATAGTTCGGCCCGGTACGGTCGAAAGTGCCATCGAGCGTCAGGCGATAATGTGAGATGGTCAGGCTGTCGCCCGGCTTGATCTCGGCAATTCGCTCGCTGCCCCAAGCGGTCACGCTAACAATGCCCATCAGCGTCACGCCCATACCGAAATGCGCGAACGCAGTACCCCAGGCCGAGCGCGGCAAGCCGATGGCGCGCCGCAGCGCCACGCGTAGCGGTACGCGCAAGATCAAGGTGCGTTCGACGATATCCGTCACCGCGCCGGCCATGACGAAGATGGCGACGCCGATCCCGAACGGCGCCAGCACCGGGCCGCCGCGCTCGAACGCAAATGCCGCCGCCGTCACGAGCGCGGCGAGCAGCGCAGCCGCGAGGAGGCGCTGCGCGGCGCCATAAAGATCGCCGCGCTTCCAGCCCATCAGCGGCCCGAATGGCATCACAGCCATCAGCGGAATGAACAGCGGTCCGAACGTCATATTGAAGAAAGGCGGCCCGACCGAAATCTTGGCGCCGGTCAGCGCCTCTAGCGCCAGTGGATAGAGTGTCCCCACCAGCACCGTGGCGCAGGCCGTGGTCAGGAACAGATTGTTGAAGACCAGCGCACCCTCGCGGGAAATAGGCGCAAACAAGCCACCCTGCTTGAGTAGCGGCGCCCGCCAAGCATACAACGCCAGCGCGCCACCGATGAACAGAACAAGGATGATAAGAATAAAAGCACCGCGCCGCGGATCGACGGCAAAAGCATGCACCGAGGTCAGCACGCCCGAACGGACCAGAAAAGTCCCGATCAGCGACAGCGAGAACGTTAGAATCGCTAGCAAAATGGTCCAAACTTTGAGAGCGCCACGCTTTTCCATGACGACGGCGGAATGCAGCAGCGCCGTGCCCGCAAGCCACGGCATCAGCGACGCATTCTCGACCGGATCCCAGAACCAGAACCCGCCCCAGCCGAGGTCGTAATAGGCCCAGTAAGACCCGCCGGCGATGCCGAGCGTAAGACACATCCAGGCGCCGAGTACCCAGGGCCGGACCCAGCGCGCCCAAGCTGCGTCGATGCGGCCTTCGAGCAAGGCCGCAATGGCGAAGGAGAACGCGATCGAAAATCCGACATAGCCGAGGTAAAGCATCGGCGGATGAAAGGCGAGACCGGGATCCTGCAAGATCGGATTAAGGTCCTGGCCTTCGAATGGCGCATTTGGAATCCGCACGAACGGATTCGACGTCAGCAGAATGAAGATTTCGAACGCGGCTGCGATCCAGGCTTGCACGGCAAGGGCATTGGCTTTGAGCACCGCCGGCAGATTGTTGCCGAAGGCAGCGACCGTGGCGCCGAAGAAAGTCAGAATCGAAACCCACAGCATCATCGAGCCTTCGTGATTGCCCCAGACGCTGGTGAGTCGGTAAATCAGCGGCATTTGAGTGTTGGAATTCTCGTATACATTGAGCACGGAGAAATCGGACGTTACGTAGCTTACAGCGAGCGCGGTGAATGCCGCCGCGACGAAAGCGAATTGCGCCAGAGCCGCGGGCGCAGCGATGCTCATCAGCACCGGATCGTTGGTGCGGGTGCCCACAACGGGCATCACGCCCTGGATCACCGCCAAGCCCAGTGCCAGCATCAAGGCGTAATGGCCGAGTTCGGGGATCATTGGCTCGCTCCAGTGACCGGCAGCGCCGCGCGCTGCGCGTAATCGTCCTTCCAGTGTCCCGATTTTTTCAGCGCGTCGACGACCTCCTTGGGCATGTAGGTCTCATCGTGTTTGGCGAGAATCGTATCGGCATCGAACACGCCGCCGCCGTCGAGTGCGCCTTCCGCCACCACGCCCTGCCCTTCGCGAAACAGATCAGGCAAGACGCCGTGATAGGTCACCGGAATTTCGGTCTTGCCGTCGGTGACTTCAAAACGGATGTCGAGACCGTCGCGGCGCACGATGCTGCCGTCCTTGACCAGGCCGCCGAGACGAATCCGCGTGCCGGGCGCAACATGGTTCTCCGCCACGTCGCTCGGCGAGTTGAAGAATACGATGGAGTCGCGGAACGCGTTGAGCATTAGCGCGACCGCGATCGCAAGCACGGCCAATCCACCGCCGATCAGAGTGAGGCGTCGTTGTTTGCGGGTCATGCGCTTGGTTTCCGCCTCATGTCAGCCCGCCAAACCGAGGTCTTTGACCAGGTCATCGATGCGTTTGACATCCTCGGGACGATCCGACAAGGCATGCTTGGCATCGGTCGCGGCATCCTTCGCCTTGTCACGGTCGCCCAGCACAACATAGGCGCGCACGAGCCGTAGCCAACCCTCAACGTCGTGGCCGTCGGTCTGCAGGCGGTCGGCAAGCCGCTGCACCATGCCTTGGACCATTTCGGTCCGCTGCGTCGGTGTCATGGCATCGGCGGCAGCCATGTCGCCGGCCTTGGGCCCTGGGATGGCCGCCGGCTGACCGTTGACGCCTCCCAATGCGGCACGGACGAAATCAGCCCACGGTGCGCCAGGAGGCGCCGAAGCCAGAAGCGCGCGCCATCTGGCGGCGGCGGCATCGCGATTGCCGTCTTGCTCATCGGCAAGCCCAAGGTAATATCCGGCCTTCGGCTCTTGTGGATCGCCGGCGACGGCCTTTTGGAACGCCGCTTTGGACTCGTCGGTGACGACGCCGTTGGCGGCCGCCACCAGCGCTTCGCCCAGATTGGCTTCGCGCACCGGACTATCGCCATTGAGCGCAATAGCCTTGCGCCAGGCCATAACGGCATCGTCAAACCGTCCCATGCGCAAATAGACCGGCGCCAGCACTTCCCAGCCCGCGCCGTCATTGGGATTTTGCGCCAAATGCGCCTCAACCTGACTGACCAGGCTGGCGACCGATTGACGGTCGGGCAGTGCATTGAGCCGTGCAAAGGCCGGTTGATCGGGAACATCGGGCGAGCCGAGCCTGAGATAAAGCCCAACCGCCACAACCGGCACAATTAGGATGGCAGCGATCGCCGCGACGCGGCGGTGCCAGGGCGGCTGGGCGGCCGGAGCCTCCGCCACCAGCGCCTCCGCATCCGCCGCGGCCAGCAAGCGACGCGATATCTCGACGCGCGCAGATTCCGCCTCGGCCTCGCCGATCAGGCCGGCGGCGCGATCGCGGTCGATTTCCTGCAGCTGGTCGGCATAGACGAGCCGATCGCTGCCGCCGCCGGCGCCGGGCTTACGTCCGAGCGGCCATAGCACGGCCAAAACGGCCGCCGCGGTCATAACTGCGAAGAGGGTCCAGAGCACCATCGGTCTAAAGTGTCGCCTTAAACTGTCGTCCTAAGCTGCCGATCTCGGCGGGTTTCGCTCAATGGCTTCGGCGCTCTTTCGGCCGCCGGAGCTTAAGCGGCGCTGATGCCGCGCGGTTTACAACACGGCGTGAATACGGCCGCAATGGGAGCCCCAGCGCGGCAATTCCGCACTGGACGCGATTTTCGGCCGTGAGCGGGACGCCGCGGCCTGAGGGCCGTCGCCGAGCGGTTCACGCCCGCGCCGGCCTGCGCTCGGGAGCGCCGGTTTGCACCGCCACCTCGGCGGCCTTGGCCAAAAGACCCGCATATTCGTTGCCGAAGACAGTGCGGCAAAACCGGATCGCCGCCTCGACCTGCGACTGTCGAAACGGACGGTCGGTATCCCCGGCATGGCGCAGCGAATCGAGCAGGACTTTGGTGCCGGTCTCCAGATACAGCGAAAGCTCGGAGTGAGCCCGCGTCGTCACTTCGTTGACCGCCAATTCGCCGGCATATTGCCGGCAAGCGCCGACGAATTCGACGCGCATTTCAGCTTCATTGACGTCGACCGAGTCCAGAAGCGACCCCGGAACGATGTCCTTGGGTGGACGCGGTCGCAGTAAGCGCCGGACGAAGCCGGGCGTCGCCTCGATTTCGGCCTTTAGCAAGTTGGAGACCTCGGCACGGATCGCCGCCAGTTGCCGGCTCCAGGGCGATTCCACCGACATGTCCATCTCCGAGCGCAGTCCGCGCGCGACATCGTGGATGGCCTTGAGCATCGAAACGATCGGCCGTCCTGCCCGCAGTTCGGCGCGCAATTCGCCAACCATGTTCTCAGCTTCGCCGAGCACGAGCGTCACTGCTGCCGCGTAAGGTGTCTCGGCGACACGAGCGGTATCGTCGCTCTCGGCGGCGCGGGTGGCGATGCGGATCAGTTGCCACGGCGTCGCGAGACGGTTCATGATGAGGATGCAGCCGTAGAGGTAGACATCGGCTTTACGTATGCCGTTCGTCGCAAGCGGCGATTGTGCGACCGCGGCGTCGATCTGCTTAGTCACCAGATTGATTTCGTCACGATCAAGGACGCGGATCTGATTGGGCAGCCGCCGCGCCAGATCGGCGAGTACCTCGCGCAACGACAACAGCGTGACCAGCGTTGCAAGGTCTTCCAACGCGCGCGGCGTGCCGACGTGCACGGCGAGCCGACGCCGCGCCTTTTCGTCGAGGCCCGTCGCGACGATCGCTTCCCGGATGCGCGAAATGGCACGCTCATGAAGTGCAGCGGTCAATTGGTCCGCTTTGCTCCGATCGTCGGCAAGCAAAGCACGGTGAATGTCTTCGCCGAGTGCTTTGGCTTCGGCGGGTATCAGATCGCGGCCAATCCAAGCCCAGATCGGTTCGAGCGAAACGCGCGCCAGGCGGCCGGCGCGCTTATGGTCGGTCGGGCCGTCGATCAGAAATGGCTCAAGCGGGGCAAAGAACAACCGCGCCGCATTACCGATCCGCGGCACCGGTTGCGCATCGGCGCGGATGGCGCGGCGCAATTCCTGGAGCACCAATTCGTTGCCCGAGCTCTCCTCGCCGCGGATCAGGTTACGTTCGAGCTCCTGGACCAGCATCGAACGCGCCTGTGGCTTAAGCGTGCGCAGATACTCGCGCAGCCGTTCGATGGACTGACCATCGCTCGTGGTCATCGGCGGAAACCGTTGTGTTGAACTTTACCGTTAACGTTTTAATAGGATGCGCTTAAGAAGGAGTTACACAAAATGTCAGGAATTCAACGCGATACAGGAATTCGACGCGATAAAGATAAGGCCGCCGGACCGCGGCGACGGCCCGACAACCCGGCATCGGTTTAACAAAAAACATTAAGGGGCGGCGGCATGAACCGCCGCCGCAATCGCATTATTTAGGCGAACCGATGCAAACGGCCACCAGCGGGGTGTTTGACGCCGATCCCGTGGGCCCGCACGACGCACCCCGCTCGCCAAGAAACTGGGCCTGATTTCGGGTCGGCCCGCAATACGCGGTCACCAGCACCTCATTATCCTGGCACTGCACGGTGCAACCCGACACACAGTCCGATTTGATCACCCGAACGCTTGGGGACGGTGGACCGGCCTGGCCTTGTGGACCGGCCGGCCCGGGCGGCCCAGGAGGCCCTGCCGGCCCCGCCGGACCGGTATCACCTTTGGGCCCCTGCGGCCCCGCCGGACCCGGATCGCCCTGCGGGCCCTTGCCGCACGCGGCCAACGACCCCGACACGGCCACGAGCAATGCCATCGTAACTGCCAAACGCGCTGCACGCATTTTCAGAATCTCCCACGTCTGTTGAGCAAAAGCCGCGCCCATCCCCGCTGATAGAAGATCAAACTCGATCCTCGCGCGCAAGGACGGTACGCACGCAATGTCGTGCGGCGCGCTCGCGCTGCGGACCGCCTCGTGGGCCGGGACCGGGCGGCAGAGCGGCGAGGGCCTGACGTCTGGCGGGTCGCCGACGCATTGGCTAAGGTCAGAGCCGCTTCCCAGCAATGACGAGCTTAAACATGATGCCGAAGACAGACTCGTGCGGCCGCCCTGGGCGCAGGCCTTGCGCTGACGGTGACACTGTCCGCGCTGGCCGCAGCGCCGGCGCGTGCGCAAGATTATCCGGCGCGCCCGGTAAAGATTATCGTGCCATTTCCCGCCGGCGGCACCGCCGACGTCATGCCGCGCATCTTCGCCGACTGGCTGTCGCGCAAATTGGGGCAGCCGGTCGTGGTCGAGGATCGCGCCGGCGCCGGCGGCAATATCGGCGCCGAAGTGGTGGCGAAGTCCGATCCCGACGGCTACACGCTCTTGGCGTCGCCGCCCCCGCCGCTCGTCATCAATCAAAATCTGTATCCTCATCTGTCATTCGATCCGGCCAAATTCGTACCCATCGTGGTCATGGGCCGCGTACCGAACGCTCTGGTGGTCAATCCTGACAAAGTCAAAGCCAACACCGTACAGGCGTTCATCGCCTATCTGAAGGCGAACGCGGGGAAGGTGACGGACGCCACGCAAGGCAACGGCACCACCTCGCAGCTCACCGCTGCAATGTTTCAGATGATGACGAAAGCGAAATTGCAGAACGTGCCGTATCGCGGCTCGGCGCCGGCGCTCAACGACCTCGTCGCTGGCAACGTCGACTGCATGTTCGACAATCTCGGCGTGTCGATGCAGTTCGTGAAGGCGGACAAACTGAAGCTGATCGCGGTGGCTTCGAAAAAGCGTATGGCGACCTTACCGGAAGTGCCCACGATCGCGGAGACCTTCCGGGCTTCCAAGCGGTGGCTTGGTATGCCTTGGTCGCGCCGGCGGGCACGCCCGTCGCGGTCGTCGACAAGATCAATGCCAGCGTCAACCAGGCGCTGCACGACCCCGAAATTCAGAAGCGCCTCGCCAACCTTTCGGCCGAGCCGGTGGGCGGCTCGCCGCAGGACACGGTCGAATACTTCCAGGAAGAAATCGAGCGCTGGAAGAACGTCATCACCTCGCGCACATGTCACGCTTGGATTGAACTCCATGAAACACAGCACCGATCGAATTCTCACCACCCATGCCGGCAGCCTGCCGCGGCCGGCCGACTTGCTCGATCTCGTGCACACGAGCGGCGCCAAGGCGTTCGATCAAGGCGGCAACGCCGACGCGGCTGCGCGACCGCCGTCGGCGAGATCGTGCGCAAGCAGGCGGAGCTCGGCATCGACGTGATCGACGACGGCGAATACGGCAAGCCGAGCTTCGTCAGCTATATCAACGAGCGCCTCGGCGGCTATGAAGTCGAACCACGGCCGGGCCGCGCAATCAATGGGTGACGTCGCGCGAGGGCCTGCTCGTTTCCGGAATTTTACGCGCAGACCCACGCCGGCCTCGACCCACACCCACATGATCTGCACCGGGCCGATCACCTATAAGGGCCAGGCGCAGCTCAAGCGCGACATCGACAATCTGAAAGCGGCGCTCAACGGCGTCGACGTCGAAGAGGTGTTCATGCCGGCGATCTCGCCGTCGAACATCGAGGACTGGCAGAAGAACGCCTATTACAAACCGCAGGAGGAATACGTCTTCGCCATCGCCGATGCGATGCGCGAGGAATACAAGGCGATCGTCGATGCCGGCTTTCTGGTGCAGATCGACGATCCGCGGCTTGTCACCTATTACATCATGCATCCGGAGGCGAGCATCGCCGATTGCCGCAAATGGGCGGAGGTCCGTGTCGAGGCGCTCAATCACGCGCTGCGCGACATTCCGCCGGAGAAGATCCGCTTTCACACCTGCTACGGCATCAATATGGGCCCGCGCATCCACGACATGGAGCTGAAGGACATCGTCGACATCATTCTGAAGATCCGCGCCGGCGCCTATTCGTTCGAGGCCGCCAATCCGCGCCACGAGCACGAATGGAAGGTCTGGAAAGACGTCAAGCTGCCGGACGGCAAGATACTCATTCCCGGCGTCATCTCGCATTCCACTGTCCTGGTCGAGCATCCCGAACTCGTCGCCGATCGCATCGTGCGCTATGCCAGCGTCGTCGGCCGCGAGAACGTCATCGCCGGCTCCGATTGCGGCTTCGCCACCTTCGCCGGCTCGAAGGAAGTGCATCCCTCGATCGTCTGGGCGAAATTCAAGGCGCTGTCACGACGGCGCGCGGATCGCATCGAAGGAGTTGTGGGGACGCTGAGATTTAGCCGCCGGGCAGCGCCAGTTCGGCGCGCAGGCCGCCGATCGGCGCCGTGCCGAGCGTGAGCACGCCGCCGTAAAGTCGGCGAGTTCGACCACGATCGAGAGGCCGAGCCCGGAGCCCGGCTTGGTCTCGTCGAGCCGCTGGCCGCGCAGCGCCACCTGCTCGCGTTCGGCGGGCGACAGCCCGGCCCGTCGTCGTCGACGATGATGCGCACGCGCGGCTTGACGCCGTCCGGCTCGGCTGCTGATCCGCCACCACCTCGATGGCGACCCGCGACTGCGCCCATTTGCAGCCGTTGTCGACGAGATTGCCGACCATCTCCTCGAGATCCTGCTGCTCGCCGCGGAAGCGCGCTTGTTCGGCTGACGTCGACGGCGATGGCGATATCGCGCTCGCGATAGAGCTTCTCCATGGTGCGCGCCAAGCGCGGTGACGACCGGCGGCACCTCGGTCGAGCGTGCCGACCACGGTCGAACGCGCCGCCAAGCCGCGCGCGCTCGAGCTGACGCGCGACCTGATCGCGCATGATGTCGGCCTGCTCGCAGCACCTTGACGGCCAGCGGATCGTCGCCGCGCGCCGCCGCCTCGTTGACGATCACCGACAGCGGCGTCTTGAGCGCATGCGCCAGATTGCCGACATGGGTGCGGGCGCGCTCGACGATTTCGCGATTGGCGTCGATCAGCGCATTGGTCTCGCGCGCGAGCGGCGCGATCTCGACCGGAAATTCGCCTTCCAGCCGCTCGGCGCGGCCGGAGCGGATCGCGGCAAGGCTGGCGGAGATGCGCGTGAGCGGCGCCAGGCCGAAGCGCACCTGCAGCGCAGTGGTCAGCAGCAGCGCGAGCGTCAGCGCGGCGAAGGTGATGCCGATGGCGCGGTCGAAGCTGCGCGGTCTCGTCGTCGATCTCGGAGGCGTCGCCGGCAACCGCGATGAGATAACGGCCGTCGTCGCCGAGATCGATGTTGCGCTCGACCAGGCGCAGTTTCTGATCCTCCGGACCCTGGCGTAGCCCTGCCGGTATTCGGCGGCGTCGGCCGAGGATTTGTCGCCAGGCAGACGCGGCAGAGCCGGCATCCCACAGCGAGCGCGACGAGTGCACTTCCGGCTTCTTGGTGTCGAGCCGGGTGACCTGCCAGTACCAGCCCGACAGCGGCAATTCGAACAGCGGCTCGCCGATCGATTGCGGAAATTTGTCGGTGCCTTCCTCGGGCGAGGCGACGTCGGCGACCAGCGTGCGCAGATAGACGTCGAGCCGGCGGTCGAACGCGCGCTCGACGGCGTGGCGATAGAGCGTCGACAGCGCGAAGCCGGTGATGATCAGGATGACACCGTCCAGGCGGTGGCCCAGAGGAACAGGCGAAGCGCAAGCGAGTTAGCGCGCATCGGGCGGCGTGAGCAGATAGCCGAGGCCGCGCACGGTCTGGATCACATCGACGCCGAGCTTCTTGCGGATGCGGCCGACGAACACCTCGATGGTGTTGGAGTCGCGGTCGAAATCCTGATCGTAGAGATGCTCGACCAGTTCGGTGCGCGACACCACGCGGCCGGTGTGGTGCATCAGATAGGACAGCAGCCGGTATTCGTGCGAGGTGAGCTTGACCGGATTGCCGTCGACGGCGACGCGGCCGGTGCGGGTATCGAGACGGACCGGACCGCAGGTGAATTCGCTCTTGGCGTGACCGGCGGAGCGGCGCAGCAGCGCGCGCACCCGCGCCAGCACCTCTTCGAGGTGAAACGGCTTGGCGACATAGTCGTCGGCGCCGGCGTCGAAGCCCTGCACCTTGTCGCTCCAGCGGTCGCGCGCGGTCAGGATCAGCACCGGCATGGCGCGGCCGGCGCGGCGCCACGCTTCCAGCACCGAGATGCCGTCCATCTTCGGCAGGCCGATGTCGAGGATCACGGCGTCATAGGGCTCGCTCTCGCCGAGATAATGGCCCTCCTCGCCGTCGAAGGCGCGGTCGACCACATAGCCGGCGTCGGTCAGCGCGGTCGCGAGCTGCCGGTTGAGGTCGGGATCGTCTTCGACGACAAGGAGGCGCAATTAACGCTCCGCTCAGCGGTCGGCCGGCCGAGCGTGCCTTTCATGGCGTCCACCGCAATCCGCGCCACTTTGCCATCGTGCGCGAGAACTGTCAGCACATAGACGAGGCCATCCGTGCCGCGGCACAGCCGCGCCCGCACCACCGTGCCCGGCATGCGGTTCTGCGCTGCGTGCATGGCCGGCGGCAAGGCGGATCGAGTTTGCCGCTCTCGGTCTTCGGCCCGCCGCTCCTTCTGATTAAGGCATGCATGCTCGGCGGTGGGGCGAACCGCATCGCCGCGGCCCGGACGAGCGGCTTCGGGATGCGGCGGATGCGCATCTCGGGTGTGCGTCTGGGATGCGCGTTCTCGGGATGTGCAGGCGCGGCGTCTTGGGCACGCAGGAGGCTCGCAAGCATCAACGCGAGCAAGGCAGCAAGGACTAGTCGCCCCATGGCGGCCATAGCCGGTCTCAGGGCCGGTGTCATGGCGGGGTTTCTAAGACGCATGGCCGTGAACCTCACCTGAACGGCTGTTTAGTGGCCGAAAGCGACCCCTGGCCAAGATAGGCTATTGTCCCGAACGCAGCGGCATGAGGAATGATTCATGAGCGGAATCATAACGACCCGGAGTCGGCTCTGCCGCTCACCGCGCTTGCCGCGGTGGCGGTCGGCTTGATCGCGGCGGGTAGCCCAGAGCCGGCCGTCGGCCATGGTTGGGGGAGCCCCCCGGCGGCTAACGGCGTCGGACGGTCGGTGGTGATGATTTTGGGCTCTTACGGCACCGCCTGCACGGCGACCGCAATCGCTCGCGACCTGCTTCTGACTGCGGCGCATTGCGTGCAGCCGGGCGCCGACTACAAGCTCGTCGGCAGCGCGCCGGGACAAGAGCCTGTGCTCAAGAATATCGTGCGCATCGAACGCGACCCGCAATTCGAACTAAAGCGGCTATTCGGCCATCTCGCCACCGCCGATGTGGCGTTGATCAAGCTCGACGGAGCCGTTGCCGGCCCAAATCCCACAGGTGCGGCTCGGCGGTGACACGCGAAACCGTCGCCGTCGGCGATACGCTAGTGGTGGCGGGCTACGGCGTCACAGTGCGCGGCGACGGCCGTACCGGCGGCACGGTGCGTGCGGCGACGCTTGTCGTCACCGGTCAGCCCGGGCCCCTGCAAATCCGGCTGTATGATCCACGGACCAAAGACGAAAGCGCCGGGCTCGGGGCCTGCGGGGGCAATTCCGGCGCGCCGGCGCTTCGCGATACCAATGGCAGTCTCACAATCGTCGGCGTCGTCAGTTGGTCGACCGGACCAAAGCTTTCGGCAGGCTGCGGCGGCCTGACCGGCATCACGCCGCTCGTGCGCTATCGCACCTGGATCGTGGACACCGCACGCGCGCTCGGCTCGCCGCTCCCGCCATAAACGCGCTTCGCTTTCCATGCGCTCGCCGGCGGATAGCGACGCGGAACCCTACTCTGCCGCCTCTTCCGCCAAACGCACCGGTCCGTGCAGCGGCCGCTCTTCGACGGCGAACAGGCAGCAGAAGGAAATGCCGAGAAAAATCGCCGCGGCAATAAATACCCACTGATAAGCCGGCGCCAAATCGCCATGCATGACGGCAAGCTTTTCGAGTGTCGCGACGCCGGATGTTTCCAGCGCCCGGCTAAGTACGATGGCGCCGAATACCGCGACGATGATGGCGCCGCCGAGCGTACGGAAGAAGTTGAGCGTACCGGTGGCAGTGCCGAGCTGATGCGGCTTTACGGCATTTTGCATGAGAATAGTGCTCATCGGATACATCGGCCCCACGCCGCAGCCGAGCGCGAACAGCAAGATTACAAATCTTTCGATCGACTGACCGGCCGGATTGGCAGCCAGGATCGCCAAGACCGTAATCGCGACCGCCAACCCAATCATGGCCACGCGCAAATAACGCGTCATTCGTACCATCAGCCGCGCCGCGACCTGCGAGCCGCATACGGTTCCAGCCATAAACGCAATAAGCGCCAAGCCGGACGAGCTCGCCGAGACACCGAGCACGGCCTGGCAGTACAGCGGCGTGTAGATCGTGATGCCGATGATCGTGCCGATGGAAAAGAAAGCGGCGCAGGTGATCGCCGACGTCACCCGCCCCTGCAAAATCGCGACGGGAATAAAGGGCTCACGGGCGGTGACGAGTCGAACCGCGAACAACACCCATAGCACGACCGAACAAGCGATCAGCGTCACGATAGGCCAAGAATTCCAGGGATAATGCGTGCCGCCCCAGGAAAGCGCCAGCAATAGCACGATCGCCGCCGCGACCATAAACGCCGCGCCGACGACATCGAGCTGATGCGGCCGATCGTTGCGCGGCAGCCGGCGCAATGCCCGCTCGGTCATGACCAAAGCACCGGCGCCGAGCGGCAGATTGATCCAGAAAATCAGCGACCAGTGCAGGTGATCGGTGAGCAGGCCGCCGAGCACCGGACCGAGGATGCTGGCGCTCATGAACATGATCGAGGTGCGCCCCATCACCACCGGCCGTTCGCGCGGCGACACAAGGTCCGCAATGATGGTTTGCGCCGTCGGCAAAAGGCCGCCGCCGCCGATGCCCTGCAGACCGCGCGCCAAAATCAGCATCCAGATGTTTTGCGCCAGCGCGCAGGCGACGGATCCGGCAATGAAGATTCCGATCGCCCACATCAGAATGAGCCGTCGTCCGTAGATATCGGACAGCTTACCGAATAACGGCGTCGTCGCGGTGACGGCCAACAGGTATGACGTCACCACCCACGACAGATCGTCGATGCCGCCAAGGCTTTTGCCGATAGCGGGCAAGGCCGGCGCGACAATGGTCTGTTCCAACGCCGAAAGGAACATGGCCAACATAATGCCGGCGACAATCGTTCGGACCGCGCCATGATCGAGTGGCGCCGGCGCGTGGGCGGGCTCCGCCGCATGCGGCATGCTGGTGGCGACCGTGGGGCCGGCCAGGGAATGCTCGGCTTCGATTTCGCTGATTTCGCTCGTCATCTCGGGATGGATCTATCGCGCAATTTTCTTTGCCCGGCGAAAGGCCGGTATCACTTGGCTGGCGGGACGTGGCTTTGCAACCGCTCTCGCCGCAGATCAGGGGTGCGCACCTCTCTCCAGCCGGCTAACGTCGCGGCTGCCGCGCCCGTTTCGGCAGCCGGAGCGGCCAATTGACGATATGATCTTCGAGGTCTTCGTCAGGCACGTCGACTTCCGATGCACCGACCCGGCCGCGCACCGAAACGCCCGCGATGTGAACCGTTTCCGGATCGCCGGAGACCAACGGGTGCCACCAATATAGGTCCCTGCCCTCGGCAAGCCGCACATAGGCGCAAGACGGCGGCAGCCAATTAATGGTCTTGAGGGTCTCCGGAGTGAGTTCCACGCAATCCTCGACCTGTTCCAGCCGATGGTCGTAATCGTGGCAACGACAGGTTTCCCCGTCCAAGAGCCTGCAGCCGACATCGGTATAGAACGTCTTGGCCGCTCCCTCCTCTTCCTCGAGCTTATTGAGGCAACATTTGCCGCACCCATCGCATAAGCTCTCCCATTCCGAATCTGTCATATCCTCCAGCGACTTGCGTCGCCAGAAGGGAAGCGGATCGGAGCTGACTGGTGTGCTTGCCATGTTGTTCGATAAGAATCTCTATGCCAAAATTACCCCCAATTTCCATTCACCTTGTCGGCGCGTGCGAATTGGCGGTCGTAGCGGGGTCCACTACACCTGGGCTAACGAATCATTGGCCGGCCAAATCGCCGTCGGGTAAAAGGGCAGGCCTTGTGGCTTCGATCCGGGTTGTCGTCGATTTGCGGAGCGCGTTGTTGTGACGGACATGTTTCCCGACCCGGGCGACGATTGGCGGCCTAAAATCAAGCGCGTGCTGCTCGACATCGATGCCCGCATCGATTTCGCCGTGTTCCAGTGCGGCAAGTGGACCCGTGAAATCTACGAACGATTTACGGCTTTCATGGATCGCGCCCATGTCGCCGGCTGGCGGCGCTGGCTCCTCATCGAGCCGCTGTCGGAAATGGCGACGCTCGGCACCGTCGGGCTCGTTCTCATGGTGACGCTGGCAATTCCCGCTTTCCATCAGACCTCCGACGACGACTGGCTGAAAAAATCCGAGCTCGCGGTTACGTTCCTCGACCGTTACGGGAATGTGATCGGCAGCCGCGGCATCAAGCACACCGAATCAGTGCCGCTCGATGAGATGCCCGACAATCTCATCAAGGCCGTTCTGGCAACCGAGGACCGACGTTTCTACGACCACTATGGCATCGATATCCAAGGTGTATTCCGCGCCTTCGTGACCAACACCGAGGCCGGCGGCGTGGTGCAGGGCGGCTCCACCATCACCCAGCAACTGGCCAAGAACCTGTTTCTATCCAACGAGCGCACCTATCAGCGCAAAATCAACGAGGCGTTTCTCGCGCTGTGGCTGGAAGCGCACCTCAATAAGAACGAAATTCTGAAGCTCTACCTCGACCGCGCCTATCTCGGCGGCGGCGCCTTCGGCGTCGATGCGGCCTCGCGCTATTATTTCGGCAAATCGGTGCGCGACGTGACGCTCGCCGAGGCCGCGATGATCGCCGGAATGTTCAAGGCGCCGACCAAATTTTCGCCGCTGGTCAATCTGCCGGCCGCCCGCGCGCGCGCCAATGTCGTGCTCGACAATCTGGTCGACAACGGCTTCATGACCGAAGGCCAAGTATACGGCGCGCGCCGCAATCCGGCAACGCCGGTCGATCGCACCGCCGAGGACGTGCCGAATTATTACCTGGATTGGGCTTTCGACGAGATGCGAAAGCTCGTCGAAACATTTCCAAAATCGGTCACTGCCCGCTCTTTTATCGTGCGTACCGCGCTCGACAGCAATCTGCAGCACTACGCCGAGCGCGAGGTCGAAATCCGAGCTGCGGCAATACGGTCGCGACTATGGCGCCGGCCAAGTCGCGGCGGTAATCGCCGATCTCGACGGCGGCGTGCGTGCCATGATCGGCGGCCGCGATTACGGCGCAAGCCAGTTCAATCGCGCCACCGACGCGCTGCGCCAGCCCGGCTCTTCTTTCAAGCCCTACGTCTACGCGACTGCACTCGCCAATGGTTTTTCGCCGTCGTCGGTTGTCGTCAACTCGCCGGTCTGCATCGGCAATTGGTGCCCGCACAATTATTCCGGCGGCTTTTCCGGCCCGGTGACTCTGCTCGATGCAATAACCCATTCGATCAACGTCATCCCGATCAAGCTCTCGATCATGCTCGGCAAGGGCAATCCAAAGCTTGGTCGCGCCATGATCGTGCAGACCGCGCGCAATTTCGGCATCAACACGCCGCTGCCGGATACTCCATCGCTGCCAATCGGCGCCGACGCCGTCAACGTTGTGGAACACGCCGTCGCCGACGCCACCTTTCCCAATCTCGGCCGCGCCGTCACTCCGCATGCCGCCCTCGAAGTCCGCACCGATGCCGGCAAGCTGGTGTGGCGTTTCGATCGCGACGGACCGAAGCCGCGGCAGGTGATCAGCCCGGAAGTCGCCATCAACATGATCAAGATGCAGAATTCGGTAGTTGAGAATGGCACCGGGCGGCGGGCGCAACTCGACGGCGTGCCGACCTGTGGCAAGACCGGCACCACCAATGATTGGCGCGACGGTTGGTTCGTCGGCTACACCGGAAACTTCGTCGGCGCAGTATGGATGGGCAATGACGATTTCTCGCCAACCAAACGCATGACGGGCGGTACGCTGCCGGCGATGACGTGGCACAACATTATGGCCTATGCCCACCAGGGCATCGAATTGCGGGCGCTTCCGGGCCTGCCACCGCCGCAACATGCACCCGCGATGGCGGCCGATGCGTCGTTCAAGACCGACGAGGCTCCGCACCCGGTGCTGTTAACCCGCAAGGGCACCGATGCGCTTGTTCAGCTTGAGCATATGTTCGATGACGCCAGCCACGCACTGACGGCACAAGGCCTTCCGCCTGGGTCGCTTGGTGCACTAGACAATGAGCATCGCGGCGGCGCGCGCAGAAATGCCTACGCCACGGCTGCAGACCGCGACGCAGCAGCTTCGACGCGCGGCGATTAGAGCGAAGCCCCCCGCGCGAGTTCCTGTTCGATCCGGATCCCCTATGCGTCTGCTGTTCGGTTCCTGCTTCACTTTGTTGATCGCCGCCGCTCTCGGGCTCGGCGCGACTTGGTTCACGCTGACGCGCGGCGTGGCCTTCGGCGCGCTGACGATCGGGGCCTGGACGGCTTGGCCAAAAAGCGGCTCCATCGACATCGATCCTTATGCGCGCGCCAGTATCGCGCGCAGCGGCGAGTTGCCGACCGGCATGGGCGACGGCATAGCCTTTTACGCCCACACTGACGAAGCCGGCGATAACCTGGACGGCCGCTGTAGCTTCGTGATCAGCGGCATGACGCCGCCGGCGCGCTATTGGACCGTCGCCCTATACGATCCCCAGGGACGGCTCGTGGCCAACGCGATCGATCGCCACGACTTCACCAGCGAGGAAATCGTGCGCGACATCGACGGGCGTTTCACCATCACCGCAGCGCCGCTGGCACGCCCGGGAAATTGGCTGCCGACCGGCGGCATCGAGCGCTTCGTCCTGGTCTGGCGCCTCTACGACACGCCGATCGGCGTCGCCACGCGAACGACCAAGGAAGGGCCGATGCCGGCCATTACGCGAAAGGGCTGCTCGTGATCCGCGGGCTGTTGTGGATTCTCGCCGCCGTTCTGCTGGGCGGCATCGTGCATCTGGCGACGGTGCTGGCGATGCCGCAGACCGCGACCGAGGATGCTTATGCCAGGCTGGCGCCATTAACACCGGTCAACCGCGTGGTGCCGATGTCGCCGCCGACCGCCCAAAGCGCCATCATGCCGTTCATGGATCCGGCCTTCGCCTCGGCCGTCTGCCGCTACGACTTGAGCGGAGGATCAATCAAGCTCATTGCTCCGGTGAGTCAGGCCTACACCTCGGTCACTTTCTATACCCGCAAGAGCACCGCCTATTACGCCATCAACGACCGCGCCGCCGGCCGGCATTCGATCGAGCTCGATCTGATGACGCCGGAGCAGCATGCGGCGCTGCCGGAGGACGAAGACGTCACGGCGGCCGATCGGCTGATCATCGAGTCGCCGTCCACCATGGGCTTGATCGTTTTGCGCGCACTGGCGCCCGAGCCCGGCCTCATGCCCATGGCTCGGCAAGCGCTGGCGGCGGCGAGCTGCGACCTCCAGCCGGCGCTGTGATTATTTTGCTGCTGCGACCGCCCGCGGCGCCGGGGCAAAATGCGGCGCGACGACGATCACCTGGTTGACCGCGATCTGCTGCTGCAATTCGGTGAGCGCCAGATCGGCCTCCGCGGCGAGCGGTTCCGGTTCGGCGACCGCAAGATGCTGGAGCGCAAAGCGGTAGCTGGCGCAGCGCTGGGTCAAGGATTTGTCGACCCAGGCGATGGTCAGGCTGTTTTCGTTGATGCGCGCCACCGCGTTGACGCGCTCGGCTGGCGTGAGGTCGCCGATCTGCTGCATGCTCGCGGCACGCCGCCGGTCGAGGTCGACAACCCGTCGCGCCAACAGAAAAAACGGGCCGATCCGTACGATGTCGTTGCGGATATCGTCGATCAATTGATTGTAACGCGCGGCGGTGGAGCGAAGCATTTCGCCTTGCAGGTGCCGGTAATAGGCCGTCGGATCGAAGGTCCACAATTTGCGCTGGAATGAATTCTTGGTGCCGTATTCGTAAACCACGGCATCCCAGCGAATCCGGTCGTAAGCCGGCTCGATCAGCGGAAAGGCGAGATCGCGCAGCGTGCGTTCTTTTTCGGTCAGATTGTCCGCGGAGACCGGCGCGCCGACGCGGGTCGCGGCCTCTTCACCGACCCAGGAGTGAATGTCGTCGGTGACCAGTGGATCGGAAAGCCGGCCGAAATCGCCGATACTGGTGCAGCCGGACAGGGCGAGCAGCATCAGGATGGCAAGAAAAGGCGCCTTGATTTCGCTGCGGCGACGGGCGCTCGGCGACATCTCGCAACGCCCGCTTAGCGGCGTCTCACCCGTCGGCGGCCGCCGTTGTCCGCCGGCGGATGCGTCTGGGGTTCGGCTCCCTCGGCCCGCGGATCGGCATAACGCTCGATCCGGATCACCGGCAGAATGATGATCGTGGCCAACTCGTCCGCCGGCTCGCGCCCGAAGCGCACGATGCGTCCTTCGTCCGGGAATTTGATAACGTTGCCCACCAGCCGTTTTCCTCTGCCGCCGGCAGCGAGGCGTTCTGCCCCGCCGCGCAGAGACCAGCATCGCTGCGATTAAGCCGCATGCAAGGTTAACGCTCCGCTAACGCCAACCTCTTAGGCTGACGAGCCAATTCGCCTCGCGGCAACGGTTGCGTTCGAGTCAGCGTCCATGGAAAGCGCCAATCTCTCCCACCTGATCAATTTGAGCCGCCCCGGGCTGCGCGGCGGCGTCGACATGCGTCCGACTTTGTTGCGGGTTCTCACCGACCTCTATGTGCAGAAACTGGTGCACACGCCCGACGAGGAGCGGCATTACACTGAATTGGCGCTGCGGCTTCTGGATGCCGTCGATATGCCGACCCGCGCGGCGGTGGCGGCCCGGCTGGTGCGTCATTTGTCGCCTCCGGTCCGGATCATCGAGAAATTGGCCGCCGACCTGCCCGAAATCGCGGCTGCCGTTCGCGCCGACCCGCGCCTGCAGCGTAAGCCGCAAACGATCGAAACGCCGGCTTCGTTGATCCCGGCGGCCACGGATCCGATGCCTGTCCCGAAACCCGATGAGAGCCGGGTCTCCCAAGCCGTCGCGCGACAACTTACGGAACCTTTGCCGATCGAGAATTCCGACCTCATCGCCGCCGACATCGCGGGCGAACTTAACGAGCAGTTTTTCGCAGCCAGCGCCGACGAGCGGCGTCTCATTCTCCTCAATCTCGAGATCGCCACGCCGCTGCCGGCCGGCCGGGTTCGGCCCGAGCGCGATGCCGCCGCCAGCCGCCGGCTGGAAGCGGCGGCGCTGGCCCGCAACCGCGAGGATTTCGCCCGGCACCTCGCACAAGCGTTGCGAATTTCCCGCGCCCAGGCGCGCCGCATTGCCGGCGACGAATTGGGCGAGCCGATCGTGGTCGCCACCAAGGCGCTCGCCACGCCGCGCGACGTCGTCTATCGCATCCTGCTGTTCGTCAACACCAACGTCGGTCATTCGGTCGAGCGCGTTCACACGCTCGCCGACCTTTACGACGAGATGACGCCAGCAGCCGCCGAACACATGGTGGCGATTTGGCAGGCGCTGCAACGCAGCGAGCAACCGCTGGGCAACCATCGGCCCCTGCATGCGGACGACGAAGCGCGCGCTCGCGCGCGAACGGCAACCGCGGCTGTGCGCCGGGCGCCGTCGGCGCATCGGTTCATTGATCGCCGCACCGCTTCTTAACGCACGATATCAAGAAAATTTCGGCCGGCCGGATCCTCGACCTCGACGATCCACAGATCGGGATCGAATTTCATTTCGCGCGCGAGCTTGGCTTCGATGGCATCGTCCGACACTGTCTGCCCGGGGAAGCTTGCCGTGAATGTGCGGTCGGCGCCGAGACTGGTGTCGAGCGTGCTTTGCGGGGCCGGTCCGAACAAATCGGACGTTCCGTCGAGCCGGCAGATGCGCACAAAGACGGCGCCGGCCTCTTCCGCGCCGCGGCGGCGCACGACGCCAAAAGCACCTTCGACCTGACAGCGCCGCAGATAGGCGCCGACCCATAGTGCGGTTTTCAGACGCATCGTTTGCGCACCTCGGCCGAGATATGGCTCGAACCCGGCGATGGCGCAAATCGGCCTGCTCGAACCCGTCGCCTCACATAGACTCGAGTGGCGCTCCAGGATTTTGGTGAAGCATGCTCTTTTCGGAAAGCCGGTTCCCACTTTCCGGATCATGTCTTATTGCAGCGGGTGGCCGACCAGGGTGGCAAGTTCGCGCATGAGCCGGTCGGTGACCTCGCCGGTCACGGGCAGACGGCGCTCCCGCTCGAATTTTTCAATAGCGGCCGTAGTGGCGTCGTCGAGTATGCCGGATGGGTGGACTTGGCCGTAGCCGTAGTCGGACAGAGCGCGCTGCACGGCGGCGATCCGCGGCGAAGGTCCGATCAGGTCGGCAATTGGATCGTCGCGCCGCACGGCGACCGGCTGGGCCGCTATGGCGGTCGTCAACCGGCGCTGCGGTGCCGAGGCGTTCGGCTTCGGCTCATCGCTGCTTGCGATCGGCTCCGACCTTGGATTGACCAGGAACGGAGCTGGATGCGGCCCCGACTGCAGGAACACCGCGTTGATCATAATAACGATACTTGTTGCCGCGGCCAAAAGGATGGCGGCCGAGTCAATTGGACGCCGAACGGTCTTGGTCCATAGCTGCGCGGCTAATGCGCCGCCGGCGCCGCCGAGGCGTGCATAGAGCGTCGGACCGGGGTTGCGACGTCTACGCACTTTTCTTCACCAGGAAATCTTGACCGCGTAATTCTTGAACGCGAGGCTCTGGAGCGCCCAGGTGGAGCGGGCCGCCTTTGGCCGGCAGATTACTCCGCAAGCCGACCACCGGCCGCACGTCAGTGCGTGGCGCGAGCCGCGCCCGCTCGCAATCGATCGGCAGCCGCACGGTGACGCGCGTGCCCTCGCCGACCCGGCTGCGGATGGCGATTTCGCCGCCATGCAGTTGCACCAGACCTTTGACGATGGAGAGGCCGAGCCCGGTACCGCCCTGGCGGCGATCGTAGGAATTGCCGCCCTGAAAATAAGGCTCGCCGACCCGCGCCAAGTCTTCCTCGCTGATGCCCGCGCCATTGTCTTCGACGATAAAAGCGATATGCGCCGCTTCAGCGCGGGCGCGAATGCTAACGGTGCCGCCGCGATCGGTGAAGCGGATTGCGTTGGACAAAAGATTCAGCAGAATCTGATTGAGGGCGCGCTTGTCAGCGATCATGTCGGGCAGATTGTCGGGGGCGACCTTTTCCAGGCGGACGCCGGCCTCGCGGGCGCGCAAGGTGAGAATACCGCAGCAGGCGGTGACGACCTGCGTCGGCGCGAACGGCTCGGCCGTAATTTCGAAATTGCCGGTCTCGATCTTCGACATATCCAATATGCCGTTGACGACCGACAGCAGATGATGTCCTGAGCCGTTGATGAGGCCGGCATATTCGCCGCGACGCGCGGCATCGAGGCCGAGCGCCTGCTCCGTCATCAGCATGTCCGAAAAGCCGATGATCGCGTTGAGCGGCGTGCGCAATTCGTGGCTCATGGTGGCAAGGAAACGGCTTTTAGCTGCATCGGCCCGTTCCGTTTCGGCGTGCGCGTCGAGCAGCGCCTGCTGATGCAGTTTGCGCTCGGTTACGTCGCGCATCACCGCGACCACCTCGCGGGGCGTTTCGCCGTTCGACTCGATCTGCTCCAGAGGGCGGCAGCGCATTTCGATCCAGACGAACTCAGCCATCGCGCGGCCTTCGCCGTCGACGCCGTCACGGCGCACGCGAAATTCGACCGAGCGCTGCTCGCCGAGCGCAGCGGCATCGCCGAGCGCGGTGAGATAGGCCGGCCGGTCGGTCACATGCACGCGATCGAACAAGCCGTGGCCATGCAGCTCTACGACGCGCGAGCCGAACAGCGTTTCCGCGGCCGGCGAGGCGAACAACACCGATCCGTCGCGGCCATGCCGCGTGATGACGTCGGCGATATTGCGAGCCAATAAGCGGTAGCGGTCTTCCTCAGCGCAAAGCAGCCAAAAGCTCGTCCGCGCCAGCGCCTCGGCACCGAGCGCAAGCCCGGTCGCGTAAAGCGCCGCCGAAACGACGCCGAACATCGCCAAGGCCTCCGGCGCTACGGCGCCGGGCGGCGGCAACAGCCGCTTCGGCGCCGAACAGCATCAGCAGCCCGGCGGCGGCAAGCGCGAAAGTCGAGGCAGTCGCCACCACGCGGCGCGACGCCGACAGGGCCGCTTCGAGCGGCACCACGACCAGCCACACGGCCGCGAACGAGGCGATGCCGCCGGTGTCCGCGGCAAGAGCGGTGACCAGTCCCGTCAATGCGAGCGAAGACAAAGCATGCGCGCTCTCGTAACGTCCGGTGCGGGAGAGAAAATACGCAGTGAGAATCTGCGCAACAAGCCAGCTAAAGATCAAAACCTCGGCTAAGCTTGGCGCGCCACGGACCGTGAGATAGACCGGAAACGCCGCCAGCGCGATGACGCTACCGAGAAGACGCGGCGCGATAAAGGCGCGATGGCGCGCCGCGGTCAGCAAATCCTGCTGCGCCGACGGATGCACCAGCGTCTCAATATAATTGCGGATTGGCGCAAACAGGCCCACGTTCCCGACGCACGCGCGGCTTTGCCGACGCGCTCCCCTTTTCTGTTGCCGGATCGTGTCAGAGGCCGCTTAAGCGAACGCTAAGGGTGGAGGCGCACCCGGCGTGGGCGACGACGGGAAAGCTTCGCTCGGGCGGCAAATCCCCATCATGGTGAATCGCCCGTTGCCGCACACGGTTGCCAAATGTTTGCCGCCTACGCGGCGCTACGAGAAAAGCCCGCAAGCGGTGCGGCCTTACGTGGCGGAATAGCCGAATAAGCCGGCTCGCGGGCATTCGCTCAATTTTTAGCTAAATCGTATTTTTTCCAATTAGACGAAAATTTGCGGCGTATTCTGTTCGATTATGGGCAAAAGCTTATCTGCCGAGCGAACGTCGCCTTCAAAGCTGCCTGCTAGTTTCCCGGCACGTGCGGTAACGTACGTGTTAGGGGATGTGGGTCCGATGTTCTTTCTACTGCGCATGGCGTTTTGGCTCGGCCTCGTGCTGATCCTGTTGCCGACCGGCTCATCCGAACGAGCCGCGCCGGGCAATGCGGTGGACGCATCACAAGCCATTTCCGCGGCCTCGGCTACGGTCGGCGATTTGCGGCAGTTCTGCACGCGCCAACCCGATGCCTGCACCATCGGCTCGCACGTGGCGACGGAACTCGGCTACAAAGCGCAGGCAGGCGCCAAGATGCTCTATGATATTCTTAGCGAGACGCTCGCTTCCAAGGATGCGTCCAAGGAGCAGGCGAAAGACACGCTGAAGACGACCGGGTCGCTGGCAAGCGGCAGGGCCTCGCAAAATACGCTGACCCCCGCCGATCTCGTTCCTGTCTGGCGCGGTCCGCCGCAGCACGAGCATTCGGCATAAGACGTTTCCTCCACCTTATCGGCCGGTCGCGAGGCCTTGCCGGCGCCATCCGTGCGCTGCGGAACACGTCGACCTCCGCTCTCGGGAGCCCTATATAGAGGGGAGACAATCCCGCTTCGGTCTGATCCGGAATTCAGCGCGATGGCAGACATCGACGAAATCATCGGCAATTTCGCGGTCTTGGATGACTGGGACGACCGCTATCGCTATCTGATCGAACTCGGCCGTGAGTTGCCGCCGCTTGCCGACGCCGCGCGGGGACCCGCCAACAAAGTGCAAGGCTGCGCCAGCCAAGTGTGGCTCGATACCACCGTGAGGCCGAACGGCGCCGGCGGCCCGATCCTGACCTTCGTCGGCGACAGCGACGCCCACATCGTGCGCGGGCTCATCGCCGTCCTGTTTGCGGTGTATTCCGGCAAAAGCGCCAAGGACATTCTGGCGCGTGATGCGGTCAAGGTGTTCGAGGAATTGGGCTTGAAGGAACATCTGACGCCGCAGCGCTCCAACGGCTTCCGCTCAATGGTCGAGCGTATCCGCTCGGACGCGCGCGCGGCGCCTGACGCCAGCCGCGCCATAATCTCATTATTCCCGCCGGGCATCGCATCGCGGGTATTCAACCCGCCACGGCAATCGTATTGTAGCGTTCTTCGGGATGTAGGGGCTGCCCGTTGAGCAATTCCACACTGCGTGCGGCACTGACAGACGTGTTCGCCGGCACGGTCTGCAGTATTTTGTCCATTGCCTATTGCCTGTCCTACGCGGCGCTCATTTTTACCGGTCCGCTTGAGCACCTGTTGGCCTACGGCATTGCCGTGACCTTCCTGTCGGCCGCCGTTGGCGGCGCAATCGTCGCGATGCGCAGCTCGCTGCCTTTCGCCGTTGCCGGTCCGGACAGTTCGATTTCGGTCGTTCTCGCGGCGCTGGTCGCAACTTTGGTGCAGCGGCTGCCCACCGACGGCACCGCCGACCTTCTCGCTCCGGTCCTCATCGCCATGGCTCTGGCGACCGCGTTGACCGGGGTATTGCTCTGCGTGCTCGGCTTCACTCATGCCGGTCGCGCCATTCGTTTCGTGCCTTATCCGGTGATTGGCGGCTTCCTCGGCGCGACCGGCTGGCTGATGATCACCGGAGCGATTCAAGTCGTGACCGGCCTGCGGCCGACGCTCGACAATGTCCCGGCCTTCGCCGACATCCCGGCTGTGATCAAGATCGCGCCCGGCATCGTGGTCGCGTTGATGCTCTATGCGCTGTTGCGCCGCTATTCCAAGAGTCCGTTCGTTCTGCCCGCCGTGCTCTTGGCCGCGCTCGCCCTGACGCATCTTGCACTATTGGCGACCGGCACGACGATTTCCGCCGCCCAAGACCAGGGCTGGCTGTTCCGACTGCAGCCGGCCGCCGGCTTGACGCGGCCATGGCAGAGCGCAGCACTGCGAAGCTTCCCCTGGTCTTCGCTGCCGCAAATCGCCGGCGACGTGCTCGCCGTCATATTCGTGACGATCGCCAATTTTTTGCTCAATACGACCGGATGGAAATCGCCACGCGCGGCGAAGCCAACATCGAACGCGATCTCAAGGTGCTGGGCCTCGCCAATGTGGTCATCGCGGCGCTCGGCGGCTATGTGAGCTGCACCTCGTTCAGCCGGTCGATGCTGGTCCGCACCGCCGGCGCCACAAGTCGCATAGCCGGCCTGACCGTGGCGGCAATTTCCGCGGCCGTGCTGGTCGCCGATCCGGCGTTTCTCGGCTATGTGCCGAAATACATTCTCGGCGGCCTGTTGTTCTATCTCGGTGCCGACCTCGTCTATCAGTGGCTGGTGCAATCGTCGCGCCGTCTGTCGCCCGTCGAATACCTGTCGCTTCTCGCCATCGCCGCGCTGATCATCTATGCGGGCTTTATCGCCGGCGTCTTGATCGGCATCGTCATCGGCTGCGCCACCTTTGCTTTGAGCGCGAGCCGCGTCAACGCGATCAAGTTCAGCTTCGACGGTTCCGAATACCGCTCCTCGCTCGATCGCGGCCCCTACGAATTATCGCTTCTGGCCGGTCATGGACGCGAGATTCAGGGCATGACCCTGCAGAGCTATCTGTTCTTCGGCTCAGCCAATCGTCTGTATCAACACGTCAAGGCGTTGCTGGCGGCACAGCCGGACTGCCATTTTCTGATTTTCGATTTTCGTCTTGTCACCGGCATCAATTCCTCCGCCACCCACAGTTTCACGCAAATCAAACACATCGCGGACGCGAGCGGCGCGCGCCTCGTGCTGGTCAATCTCACCGTGCTATTGGAACGCGCTTTTCATACGGCGCGCTTTATTTCCGATGGCGTCATGGTTGTATCCGATCTCGATCGCGCGCTGGAAATCTGCGAGCAAAGCATCATCGAGGCGCATCGCACAGCGGCCGGCCATGAGCGGTCGCTGCAGGCTTGGTGGACGGACGCGCTCGGCGCCGCCAATGCCGGCCGGTTAGCGGAGTTTTGCCGGCGGCGTGAAGTCCCAGCCGGCCAGATCATCGCGCGGGAGGGCGAACCCGCGGCTTCGATGCATTTCATTTTGGCGGGACGCATCGGCATCGTTGCCGATATGGGCGAGGGCCGCACCATGCGCCTGCGCAGTCTCGGCCCGCACACCACGATCGGCGAAATGGGATTGATCACCGGCCACGCGCGCAGCGCGACCATCGCCGCTGAAGCCGATAGCATCCTTTACGAACTCACAGCCGAGGCTTACGAGCGCATCAAACGCGAGCAGCCGGCGCTCAGCCAGGCACTTCTCGGTTACATTGTCTCGGTGATGTCGGAACGGCTCAGTTTCGCCAACCGCGCCGTTGGTGTCTTGCAGCGGTGACCGGCCGGCGCCTCAGGTTCTGCTGCCGCGGCGGCGGCGCTGCTGGCCTAGCCCCATGTCTTTGGCGAGCTTCGAACGGGCGGCGGCGTAATTGGGCGCCACCATCGGATAGTCAGGCGGCAAACTGAATTTTTCGCGATATTGATCTGGCGTCAAATTATAGCGCGTGCGCAGATGCCGCTTGAGCGATTTGAACTTCAATCCGTCTTCGAGACAGACGATATACTCGGCGGTCACCGACCGCTTGATCGGCACGGCCGGCTTGGCCGGCTTCGGCAGTGCTCACGCCCTGGCCGTCCGACACGCGCTTGAGCGCCATATAGATCTGACTGATGAGATTGGGAATCTCGGCGCTGGGCACCGAGTTGTGGCTGACATAAGCAGCGACGATATTCGCGGCGAGCGCGATATAGTCGCTGCCGCCCAGAGCTTCGGCCATGACGCGATTCTCACGCGATTTGCAGCAAAATGCCCCAGCGTCCACTTAAGTATATTGGGCGATGGCAGTAGAAGCAATAAAACGGCAGCATGGCAAGGCCGCTCGCCAATAATCGACAAGAAATAATGCCGTTCTATTCAGGGCGGAGCCTGGGCCGCGCGCGGACCGCGCTCAAGCTGATGCGCTTTGCTCGATGTGATGGCGCAATTCGGTGATCGAACCGAAGCGAAGCGTGCCCTGCGGCAGCTGCGCTTCGATGGAGCCATCGGAATAGAGCGTATAGGCCATTCCGTCGACCACGCCGGATTTGAGCACCGACACAGAATTTGCCGCCGCGGCTTGCGGGACATCGTCTGGCGATTCAGGCATCAGCTCCGGCTCGGGTGCAGGCGTGGCTGCAGCTTGCGCCGGCGCCGGCGATGCCTGCACTGGCCCAAGCCGCGATGCTTTCGGCCAAAGCGCATCGAATGACGGTCCCGGCGGCCGCTCGCCCGCATTTTGCGGACGGGCTCCACTATCGAGGCGGGGGACGATACGAGGCGGCGACGCTCCATTTCTGCGCTTTGCCGCTTGTACTTTGTCGACTTGAGCCACGGCAATGTCGACGCTGGTACGAAACGGTGCTGCGGCGTCGTCGGGGTGCGGGACCTCGGTTGCGGCAAGACTGCGCGATGCTTCGAGCCGCGCAATGAGCGGAACTCATTGCCGGCGCACTCCTTTTCGCAGCGTCTTGCGCCGGACGTTCGCCGGCCGACGCGAGGGGCGCGGTCGCGGCAGAGATGGTTGGCGTTGGTGTGGACTGCAGTGTCGGGTTTGGCGAGTGCAGCAGGGCTGGCTCGGGCTGCGCGGTGAGGACCGGTTCGGCCCGTTGCATCGATTGCGCGTCAAGCGCGCGCTCGATGCGCGCCAACAGCCGCAACGCTAGCCCTAGCCCTATCAGCAAGAGCCCGCCCACGGCCGCAACCACGCCGGGTGTCATGATCGAGGTGTCGAAAGTGTGCTCGTGAAGCGACACGCTAAAGCCTGCGAGAACAATTCCCGCGGCGGCCAACACGCCGCCAAACACCAGCAACAGCAAATACATACGCCCGCCCTCGGTCCATGCACAATGCACGGGGACCACATCAAGGCGGTATTGTGACGGCGCAACCCAGGCGACGCAAGACCTAAGATACGGCAGCTGCGACAGCGCGACCCTGGATCGGCGGCACCTGTGCGTGCGCGACCCGTTGCCCAGACCCCTGCGAAGGCCCTATCTAGAGGAACCATTCGCTTGCCCGCACGGTTTCACCTGCGCCCTGTCCCGTCCCGCCGTTTCCGGCTTCACATTGAGGAGTAGACCAATGGCTTTCACGCTGCCCGAACTGCCCTATCCGTACGATGCGCTGACGCCGCATATGTCGCGGGAAACCCTCGAATTTCATCATGACAAGCATCATCAGGCCTACGTGACCGCCGGCAACAATTTGGCCAAAGGCACCGAGTGGGAAAACAAGCCGGTCGAAGAGGTCGTGAAGGGCACCTTCGGCAAAAACCCCGGCCTCTTCAACAATGCCGCCCAGCACTTCAATCACACCCATTTCTGGAAATGGATGAAAAAGGGCGGCGGCGGTGACAAGCTTCCCGGCGCACTTGAAAAGCAGTTGACGTCCGACGTCGGCCCGATCGCCAAAGTAAAGGAGGAGCTTGTCCAGGCCGGCATCACGCAGTTCGGCTCGGGCTGGTGCTGGCTTGCGGTCAAGGACGGCAAGATCGTCGTCATGAAGACGCCAAATGGCGAAAATCCGCTAGTGCACGGCGGCAAGCCCATCCTCGGCTGCGACGTGTGGGAGCACTCCTATTACATCGACTATCGCAACCGGCGGCCCGATTACCTCAAGGCGTTTTTCGACCACCTGGTCAATTGGGACTACGTGGCCGAACTGTACGAAGCCGCGATGAAATAACCGCGTAGACCACGGCGAAGAGTTCAAAGCGGGGCCCGTGGCCCCGCTTTTCGTTGCGCGGCTCTGCTCATTTGACGCATTGCCCAGACCGCAGTTGCGCCTCATGAATTAGGCCACGCCGATCTGAAACCGGGCTTATCGTGCAAGACGTTGCGTTGAGCTCTTTCTTTTTTCGCTTGAAAGCGATCGGGACGGCGCGCCGGCTCGATGCCCTGGCATTGTGCGTGCTCGCCGTGGTTACCGCCGTCGCGCTCGCTAGCTTTCGTGACTACGGGCTCGGCTGGGACGATTATACCCATTCGCAATACGGCCGGCTCCTGGTGGCGCTCTATCGCTCCGGCTTCTCCGATCGCCGCGCGTTGTCGTTCGTCAATCTTTACATGTACGGCGGCGGCTACGATATCCTCGCCACGCTCGCAGCGAAGATCCTGCCGTTCGGCCTGTTCGAGACGCGACGGCTCGTCGGCGCGCTGATCGGCGTCGTCGGACTGTTCTTCACCTGGCGCGTGGGGCGGCACCTGGGTGGCCCATTTGCAGGCCTTATGGCGCTCGTCGTTCTTGCTGCCTGCCCGCTCTATTACGGCCACATGTTCATCAACGCCAAGGACGGGCCGTTCGCAACCTATATGGCCGTCGTATTGCTGGGCATCGTGCGCGCGCTCGACGAATACCCGCGCGCCAGTCCGGCGACGATGGCATTATGCGGAACGGGCGTAGGGCTGGCGATCGGCGCCCGCGTGCTCGGCGGCTTCGCCGTCCTCGAAGCGCTGCTGCCGCTGTTTTATATTCTCGGCACCCGATGGCATGAGCGCGGCGCAGGCGCTGCGTCCGCCGAGCTCGGCGCCTATCTGGCGCCGTTCATCCCCGCCGTCATCCTGGCTTATCTGGTCATGGGCCTGGTATGGCCGTGGGCCGTGCTGTCACCATTCAATCCGTTCCATGCGGTCGAATATTTTTCCCATTTCTTCGAAAAGCCGTGGCGCGAACTGTTCGACGGTCAGATCAATCTCGTTCCGGACATGCCGCGCAGTTACGTGCCTACCCTGATGGCGCTGCAGACACCTTTATTGATGCTCTTTCTCGGCCTGCTCGCCATTAGCGGTGCCGTCGCCGCCATTCTGCGCGGCATCAAAAGCGGCCTTGGCATCGGCCGCCGCGCCGCGCTATGCGCGGTGCTGATCGCAGCATTGCTGCCGATGCTGGTAACGGTCGCCGAGCGCCCGGCGATGTATAACGGCATCCGCCATTTCGTCTTTACATTTCCACCGCTCGCCGTGCTCGGCGGTTTGGCGGCGGCATGGATCGCGCGCCGCTTGCCGCGGTTCGGCGTCACCGCGATGGCGGCCGCCGCGCTGACGCTGGTCACCGGCATCGTCTCGCCGGTCGTCGAGATGGTCCGGCTGCATCCCTATCAGTACACCTATTACAACCACCTCATCGGCGGCGTGGCTGGCGCACAGTCGCGCTACATGATCGATTATTGGGGGCTGTCGATGACGCAAGCCTCGCGCCGCCTGCGGGCGTGGCTGAAAGCGCGCGACGAGAAGCCGCCGGCGGGAAGGCCGTGGAAAGTCGCCGTCTGCGGACCACATCCCGCGGTCGAGGTCGCACTGGGCTCGCGATTCTCCCCGTCTGGGATCCGAACGGCGCAGACTTCGCCATGATGCTCAATGAATTCTATTGCGCCAAGCTCGATGCGCCGGTCATTTTGCAGGTCGTGCGCGATGGCGTTGTCTACGCCCGCGTCTATGATATCCGCGGCCTGTCAGTATCGACGCTGCTTGCCTATCCGAGCGTCAATTAGCCGGCAGCGCGCGATCGTGCCGTACGTCCGGAAGGAAGGCTGTCAGCAGCCCGATCATCGGCAGGAAAGAGCAAATCCGGTAGACGAACTGGATGCTGGTCCAGTCGGCGAGCACGCCGAGCACCGCCGCGCCAATGCCGGCCATGCCGAACGCCAGGCCGAAAAACAATCCCGACACCATGCCGATGCGGCCAGGCATCAATTCTTGCGCATAGACGACAATGGCCGAAAATGCCGACGACAGCACCAGACCGATGATGACGCTCAGCGCAATGGTCGCCGGCAGCCCAACATAGGGCAGCACAAGCGTGAACGGCAGAACGCCCAGGATCGAACCCCAGATGACGCGCTTACGCCCGATCCGATCGCCGATCGGGCCGCCGATGAAGGTGCCGACCGCGGCGGACGCCAGGAACAGAAACAGGCAAAGCTGAGCGTCCTCGGTCGACAGGCGGAACTGCTGCATCAGGTAAAAAATGTAATAGCTGGTGATGCTCGACAGGTAGAAAAACTTTGAAAAGATCAGCGCGACCAGAACGGCGATGGCGCGCCGGACCTGCCCAGCCGGCAGAACGGACGCCGCAACGGAAGAACGTCCTGACCTGCGCCTGCCGTGGCCGGCGGCCTTGAACCAGCGCCCGACGATCGTCAGAACGACGATGCCGAGCAGCGCCGCAAAAGCGAACCAGGCAATGCTGCCCTGACCGTGTGGCAAAATGACGAAGGCTGCCAAAAGCGGCGCCGTCGAGTTGCCGAAATTGCCGCCAACCTGAAACAGCGACTGCGCGAAACCATGGGCGCCGCCGGAGGCGAGGCGCGCCATACGCGAGGATTCCGGATGGAAAATCGCCGAGCCAACGCCGAGGAGCGCGGCGCCGGTGAGCAACAGAGGAAAATTCGTCGCGTAAGCCAAGGTAGTCAGCCCGACGAGCGTACAGCCCATGCCGAACGGCAGCGAATACGGCTGCGGGCGGTGGTCGGTGTAGAGTCCCACGACCGGCTGCAGCAGCGATGCGATGCCCTGATAGGCCAGCGTGATTACGCCGATCTGGGCGAAGCTCAGGTTGAAGCCACTTTTGAGCATCGGATAGATGGCCGGCAGCAACGACGACGCCATGTCATTGAGGAAATGACAAAACGTCACCGCGGTTAAAATCGTAACAACGGTCGTGCCGGCCTCGCGCCGACCGATGACAGCTTCGCTCACTGGAAAACCTTCCTTCGCCCGTGCAGCATAAGTGCACCGCGTTTATGTGGGGTGGTCATAACCGTGTGCGCGACGGTCTGCCATCCTAATTGGGCATTGCACCTATGTTCGATAAGAGACGACTTTGCCGGCGCTTCGCGCACACGGGCCATCTAGCGTGCCCGCTGACGACGCCTATCGCAGGGAGATTGGCCGATGATTAACGCTGCCCTACCGATTTTTGTTTTCGACGCCTACGGCACGCTATTCGACGTCCATGCGGCGATCGCCCGCCATCGCGCCGCGGCCGGCCCCGATGCCGAGCGTTTCTCCGAACTCTGGCGGCAAAAGCAGCTGGAATATAGCTGGACCCTGACGCTGTCCGGTCGCTACGCCGATTTCTGGACGCTTACCGAGCGGGCGCTCGATTACGCCTTTGCGCGGGTGCCCTCGGTCGATCGCGCGTTGCGGCAAAAGCTGCTCAACGCCTACCTGGAACTCGATGCTTTTGCTGATGCGCGCACCGCCTGGCCGCCCTGAGGGCGCGGGGGGCTGCGTACGGCGATCCTCTCCAACGGCTCGCCGCCCATGCTGACCTCCGCCGTCGAAGCCTCAGGCATGGTACCGCTGTTCGATGCGCTGCTCTCGGTCGATACCGTGCGCATGTATAAGCCGCGATCGGAAGTCTATGCGCCTGGTCACCGAGCAATTCGCCATCCGGCCGGACCGGGTCGTATTCGTATCGTCCAACCGCTGGGACGTCATGGGCGCGGCGGCATTTGGCTTTCGCCCGCTTTGGGTCAACCGGGCGGGCATGCCGAACGAATATAGCGAGCTCGCGCCGCTGCGCGTTGTCACCGACCTTTCTGGTCTGGCGGTCCGCTTGAAGTCTTAGGCGTTGACGCAAGCGGTTCCGGCGCCGTCGGCGGCAGCAGTTTCGGCGCAACGAAGCGGCCCTGCTCGAGGTCCTCGATCTGGCGGTCGATCTGCTTCATGACGTAGCGCGAATACGGCCCGACATGCAGATAGAACGCCATCAGCGTGACGATGCCGCGCACCGACTCGGGTTGATCGACATGCAGGTCGTAAACGCCTTCCAGAACCGCTCGCGGCCTTCCGGCAGGCGCGACATCAGATCGTGCACCAGCTTGATCGTGCGAAACGCTGCCGCGGATATCGCCCTTCCGGCAGTTCCTTCCGCCGGCCCGAGCAATCGAGCATCGCGGCGAGCCGCTCCAGCCGGCCGCAAAACGCCTCGGGATCGTAAATCTTTTCGAGGATCTCGCGGTAGTCGCGCAAAATCTCCAGCCGCGGCCGCTTGGTCTCGTAATTGACGCCGGCGGTGCACTGATCGCCCTTGCTTGCCGGCGCGGCGTCATGGTCGACATGCAGCCGGCCTTCGCGCGCCAGTCGGCGCGTGAGTTGCGTATTCGGCAGCGCGTAGAGCAGCCCGACCATGGCGATCGGGATATTGCGCTTCCTCGATGAGATCGATCATCGGCTCGAGCGATCGAGCCTTTCTCGGTGTCGAAGCCGACGATGAAGCCCGCCGTCACGGACATGCCGGCCTTGATAAATCTTGTGCACGCTCTCGGCGATGCTGCGGCGGGTATTCTGCTTCTTGCGCATGGCCACTAGCGTCTCCTCATCGGGACTTTCGATGCCGACGAAGATGGCGAAGAAATTCGTTCGCTTAAGCATCTGCAACAATTCGCGCATCGTCGGCGAGATTGAGCGACGCTTCGGTGGTGAATTCGAACGGATAGTCGTGCTGCTTCGATCCAGGTCTCGAGCACCGGCAGGAACGCCTTGATCGCCTTCTTGTTGCCGATGAGATTGTCGTCGACGAAATCGACGTGGCCGCGATAACCGAGCTTGTAAAGCGTCTCCAGCTCGTCCAGCATCTGATCGTGCGATTTTGGTGCGCGGCGAACGGCCATAAAGCTCGATGATGTCGCAGAACTCGCAGGTGAACGGACAGCCGCGCGAAAATTGCACGCCGATGTAGAGATATTGGTCGAATTTCAGCAGATCGTAGCGCGGAACCGGCGTCTTGGTGACGTCGACCTGGAACTTCGGCGACTCGAAAGTGCCCTCGCGTTGGCCTTCCTCCCAGGCGGCGATGAACTTGTCGATGATGCCCTCGGCCTCGCCGACGACCCGGAAATTGGCTGTCGGCGTAGCGGTGGGGACTCGAACTGACGTCCGGTCCACCAACCACGACCGGCAGTCCGCGAGCGCGGCACATCGCGATGAGGTCGAGCGAGTCCGACTGCTGGAACAGCATGCCGCCGGTCATCACCATGTCGGCCCAGGCGAGGTCGCTTTCGGCAAGCTCTTCGGTGTTGCGGTTGACGAGCCGCACATTCCAGGATTTCGGCAACATCGCCGCGACCGTGATCAGGCCGAGCGGAATGGCCGGATAGCGCGCGCCGACGAGTTCGCAGGCTTCCGAAAAATTCCAGAAGGAATCCGCCATAAAGCGCGGATAAATCATGAGCACATTGCAGGAGTTCGACCGCGGCGCGCTAAAGACACCGGCGCCGATGATTTCGTTACGTGGCTGTTCCAAGAAACCCCCAGACGGCGCTGCCGATGTTGCTTCGCAGTATGGCGAAATTGATCGAGAATTCAAGGATAAAGCCGGTTCCCGCCACTGCCGCCGAGAAGCCTGGAAATTAACATGGAATCATGGCGTTACCGCGGCGTGATAATGCTGAACGTGACCCCCGACCGAGCATGGGGCTACTCTATAACACCCGGCTATCCGTTGCGCCGGCCTAAAGGAAAGCAAGATGCACGCCGTCTTCTACGAGAAAAACGGTCCCGCCCGCGAGGTCATCAAGCTCAGCGAAATCAACACGCCGCAGCCCGGGCCCGGCGAGGTCCGCGTCAAATTGACGATGTCGGGCGTCAATCCGTCGGACGTCAAAGCGCGCGCCGGCTCGACCCGCAAAATTACCTACCCTCGGGTCATCCCGCACAGCGACGGCGCCGGCGAAATCGACATGGTCGGCGACGGCGTTTCCGTCACCCGCCTAGGCGAACGGGTCTGGCTGTGGAACGCGCAATGGCTGCGCGCCTTCGGCACCTGCGCGGAATACGTCGCGCTGCCGTCCGCGCAAGCGGTTCGCCTGCCCGACAATGTCAGCTTCGAGGTCGGTGCCTGCCTCGGCATTCCGGCAATGACGGCGTTCCACGCCGTTGCCGTCGCCCAGGCCGCGCCGGGCGTGGCCCTACTCGTCGCCGGCGGCGCGGGTGCGGTCGGCCATTACGCAATCCAATTCGCCAAAGAAGCCGGCGCCACAGTCATCGCCACCATCAGCTCGCCGGAAAAGGCCAAGGCGGCTCATGCGGCGGGCGCCGATCATGTCATCGATTACAAGCGCGAGGATGTCGGCGAGCGGGTCATGGCCATGACCGGCAGAAAAGGGGTCGACGGCATCATCGAACTCGACATCGCCGCCAACGCCAAGCTTATTCCCCAGGTGTTGCGGCCGCGCGGCACGGTCGTCGTTTACGGGACCGGCGCCAGCGAAGCTGACGTTCCGTTATTCTTCTTCTTGCGCAACGCCATCGCGCTGAAGTTCATCTATGTCTACGAGCTTGACCCGGTCGAGCGTGCCGCGGCGCTAAACGGCATCACGCGGGCACTGGCCGCGGGCAAACTCATCACCAATATCGGCGCGGTCCTTCCGCTCGCGGAAACCGCGGCCGCGCATGAAGCGGTGGAACAAGGCAAAGTGCTCGGCAACGTCGTCGTGCAGATCCGCTAGCCTACGCGGCGTGCTCCGATTCTCCTGTTTCGGGATTTTTCAGTGCTGTCACGATCTGCTGCTTGGTGAGGCGGGTGCCGTCATCGCCCTCGATCAGCAAGGCTACCCGGCCGCCCTTATTGATATGGCGTGCCCAGCCCATCGCCTCGTCCAGCGAGCCGAACTCCTTGAACAGATGCTTGTCCTTGTCCAGTGGCGAGATGGATTCCGATCCGCGCGGTCCCGAATAGACGCGATAAGTCATCATTGGCCTCCTTTTATTGGCTCGCTTTTTCGCTCTTCTATTCGAGCGATTTTAGGCGTCGATTGAGCCAGCCCTGTGTCGGCGGATACGGCACGCCGTTGACGTGCGAAACCGTACCGCTACCCTCGCGTAAAAAACGCATGGGGAGGCCGAACGTTCATGCGTCCATTTTTTCAGCTTGCCTCCTGGCTGGCTATTATCGCGGCGGTTCTTGGGAGCCCGGCTCGCGCTCAAGACAGCGCCGTTTTTGTCGTTACCTATATCGAGCTCATGCCGAACGAAATTGCCGACGGTACCGCGCTCCTGAAGCATTATCGCGATCTGTGCAGGGCGGAACCCGGCAACCTGCGATTCGCCGTGTTGCACGAAATTGCCCGGCCGAACCGCTTTGTGATTTTAGAAATCTGGAAAGACAAAACCGCGCAGCAGGCCCATGAGCGTGAAGATCATGAACAGGCCGGCGCCAGTGCCAAAATCCACGACCGGCTGAAGGCCATCGAGGATGCACCTGACGATCGGCGGATCGACGCTCCCCTCTATATGACACCTGGAAAGTCACCAGTTCCGGGCGCCGCAATCCATGTAGTTGCCCATGTCGACGTTATCCCTCCCGGCAAGAACGAGGCCTTGGCGGCGCTGAAGGCAATGAGCATCGATACGCCGAGCGACCCAGGCAACATCGCCTATCAAGTGCTGGTGCAAGCCAACCGCAGCAATCACTTCACCATCCTTGAAGTCTGGCGCAGCCAGGCAGCGCTCGACGCGCATGCCATGACCGAACATGCGCGCAGCTTTCGCCAGAAACTCATGCCGTTTGCCGGCGCAATTTTTGACGATCGTTTTTATAAAGCTGTCGACTGAGCGGCCTGTTTAACGCTGCGGTGTGAAGACCTGATCGCTGTACGGCAGCACCGTGGGGCGCGCGATCACGATGAAAGCGTGATCAAGCGTGTGGTGGCAGGCATTGCAGCCGGCGCTGAGTTGGTCGTAGGCGGCAGCAAAAGCCGCGCTGTCCTTGCCGTCGACCGCCTTTTGGAGTGCGTCAAGCGCGCCGCCGACGTGCTGCTTCACCATGTCGCCGCCGAGCATTTTGCCGACATCGTCGAAACCGTCGCTCAGTTCGCCGATCTCGTAATCGGCCAGCGGCCAGTTACCCGCATGGCCGGCAAACCACAATTTTAGGTGACGCTCCTGCTGATGCGCCATGATGTCGCAGAGGCTTGGCTGATAAGGCTGTTCCTGCGCCGCTCCAGGCGGAGACTGTGTATTGTCCTGAGCGACGGCGGTACCGGCGAGCGTGAGCAGCGATGCTGCGGTCAACAACGCAACGGCGGCTTTCATGGCCTGCTCCTGCATTCCGTTCAAATTCGCTCCACTAGCTGCCCGGAGCCAGCGACTCGCTGACATTCCTTGGGATGCGCCACCTGGCAGGCGGCATAAAGCGCGGGGCATGAGCGCGCGGCGGCGAGCGCCTCATCGATGGTCTTGGCCCGCTCGCCTGCGGCCTGCGCCTGTCCCTCGTAAATCAGGATGGCGTCGTCCCGCTCAATGTTGCGATCCGTCATCAGAAATTCGTTCGCGGCGTCGTAAAAGCTGGTCGCCACGTTGATCGCGTCATTGAGTTTCTTGGTGTACTCGGCATTGGCCTTTGGATCCGGCTTGACCACGCGGGCGTGCACCGCGATGTCGGTGTAGAGCACATTGAGCTTGAAATAGATGCCGCCGCATTGCGCCATTGCCAGCCAATAAGGCCGGCCGGCAAACGGGGCCGGCGCGGCGATGACGCGATCACGCTTGTCGAGCGGAACGGACGGCGCCGGATGCTCGACATGTCTTGGTTCGCGCTGCCGCTCGCTGCGGTGGCGATATTGCGCGTGGGCGCCGGTCGCAACAGACGCGGTTGCGATCACGAGTAAGGCGGTCTTGGCGGCGGTTTTCAGCAGCATCGTACAGGATCTCAACGCTTTAGAATTTCTCGACCCAGGGCCGTAACTCGATTTCCCAAGCCCAGGCGCTGCGCGGCTGCTGTAACAGATGCAGATAGCTCTGCGCGATGGCGTCAGGGTCGAGCATGCTGTCGGGCCTGTCCGGCGGATCGGGCCGCCGCTCGCTCTTGATGCCGCCATCGACCACCACATGGCCAATGTGAATGCCATGCGGCGAGAGTTCGCGTGCCATGCTTTGCGCCAAACCGCGCAAGGCAAACTTGCCCATGGCAAACGGCGCCGACTGGGCATAGCCCTTTACGCTCGCCGATGCGCCAGTGAAGAAGATTGCGCCGTGATGACGGGGCAGCATGCGTTTGGCTGCTTCCTGCGCCACCAGGAACCCGGCAAAGGCGCTGACATTCAGCGATTTGGCGACCTCGTCGGGACCGAGGTCCACGAACGGTCCGCGGGTGCGGTAGCTGGCGTTGTAAACCACGACATCTGGTGACCCCAGGGCAGCTTCCACGTCGGCGAAGAGTTTGATGACATCGTCGCGATCGGTGGCGTCACAGACGAAGGTCTTTGCGCCGGTCTGTTGCGCCAGCGGCGTCAGATTGGCGGCGCGGCGCGCGGCCAGCGCGACCTTGAGCCCGGCCCCGGCAAAAGTTCGCGCCAGCGAAGCCGACAGCCCCGAGCCGACCCCGACAATGAGTGCGGTTTTGTAAGACGCGTCGGTCATCGGTCTCTCCACCACCACGGCGGCCTTGATGGCGCGCCGCCATGATGTGGCGGTTCAAACGTCAATCGTCAATCGATCACTGCGATGGCATTGATCTCGACCAGACAGCGCGGATCGGTGGCGAGCCGCACCACCTGAACCGTCGTTGTCGTCGGCTTGGCGTCACCGAAATATTCGCCCCACACGCGGTTAAGCGCATCCTGGTCGGAAAGGTCGGTGACGAAACGGTCGGCGGTGACGATATCGGCGAAACTGGCGCCGACGGCTTCGAGCCCGCGCTTGAGATTCTCCAGCGCCGCCCTCGCCTGCCCCGCCATGTCGCGCGGCATGGCATCGAACTCTTCCGGCCGGTGCGGATGATGGTGATAGACCGGTGCCGCAGTGACGCCGGCAAGATAGACCGTAGTGCCGCCCTTCACCTTGATCGCCGGCGCGTACGGCATCCATAGGTCGGGCGCGTCCGGCCAGTGAACGTGCTCGATGGTTTTGGGCATTTTTCAAAGACTCCCGCGTCATTTTGTGGCGTGTGAGCCTATAGTAGGCCTTCGAGCCCGTCATGCCCGCACGCGTTGCGGGCATCTACGCTTTGCCGGTGCTGCCGCAAAGACGTGGATGGCCGGAGCTCAAGGCGTTCAGGTCGTCGGCGGCTTGAAAATCACATCCTAAACACGCCGAATTTGGTCTCCGGGATCGGCGCATTCAGCGCCGCCGAGAAGCACAGTCCCAGCACCCGGCGCGTTTCGGCGGGCGTGATGATGCCGTCGTCCCACAGTCGCGCGGTGGCGTAATACGGATTGCCCTCCGCCTCGTATTGCTCGCGGATCGGCTGCTTGAATTCTTCCTCCTCGACCTCGGACCATGTTTTGCCGTCGGCCTCGATATTCTCGCGGCGCACGGTGGCGAGCACGCTCGCCGCCTGCTCGCCGCCCATCACCGAAATGCGCGCGTTCGGCCAAGTGAACAGGAAACGCGGACCGTAGGCGCGCCCGCACATGCCGTAATTGCCGGCGCCGTACGAACCGCCGATGACAACCGTGATCTTCGGCACCTGCGCGCAGGCGACCGCGGTGACCATCTTCGCGCCGTCCTTGGCGATTCCGCCGGCCTCGTAGTCGCGGCCGACCATAAAGCCGGAAATATTCTGCAGGAACAGCAAAGGCACCCGGCGCTGGCAGCACAATTCGACGAAATGCGCCGCCTTGAGCGCACTCTCGGAAAACAAAATGCCGTTGTTGCCGAGAATGCCGACCGGGATGCCGTGGATGTGGGCGAAGCCGGTGACGAGCGTGGTGCCGTAGAGCGCCTTGAACTCGTCGAATTCGGAGGCATCGACCAAACGGGCGATCACTTCGCGCACGTCGTACTGCTTTTTCAGATCGGCCGGCACAATGCCGTCGAGCTCGTCGGCGGCATAATTCGGCTCGGCCGGCTTGGCGAGCGGAATGTCGACGATCTTTTTGGTGTTCAGCGAAGCGACGATATCGCGGCACAGCGCCAGTGCGTGCCGATCGTTTTCCGCCAGATAATCGGCCACGCCGGATTCTTTGGTGTGAACCTCGGCGCCGCCAAGCTCCTCGGCGCTGACCACCTCGCCGGTCGCCGCCTTAACGAGCGGCGGTCCGCCGAGAAAGATGGTGCCCTGGTTGCGCACGATGATGGTCTCGTCCGACATCGCCGGCACATAGGCGCCGCCCGCGGTGCAGGAGCCCATCACCACCGCGATCTGCGCGATGCCGGCCGCCGACAGCGTCGCCTGATTGTAGAAAATGCGGCCGAAATGCTCGCGGTCGGGAAACACCTCGGTCTGATGCGGCAGGTTGGCGCCGCCGGAATCGACCAGATAAATGCACGGCAGCCGGTTCTCGCGCGCAATCTCCTGCGCGCGCAGATGCTTCTTCACCGTCATCGGATAATAGGTGCCGCCCTTGATGGTCGAATCGTTGCAGACGATGACGCATTCGCGACCCGAAACGCGGCCGATGCCGGTGATGAGGCCGGCGCCGTGGATATCGTCGTCATACATGGCGTCGGCGGCGAGCGGCGATAATTCAAGGAACGGCGCCGCCGGCATCGAGCAGCGTCATCACTCGCTCGCGCGGCAAAAATTTGCCACGGGCGAGATGCCGCTCGCGCGCCCTGACCGGTCCGCCTTGCGCGGCTTTCCCGCGGCGCACCTCAAGTTCCGCGATCAGCGCGCGCATCGCCTCCGCATTGTCGCGAAACTCTTTTGATGTGCAATCGACGCTGGATGTAATCGCCGCCACCGCTTCCTCACTTCTGTCAATTACGTGCTCTGACCGCGTGCCGATCTGAACAAAAATTCAGGAACGAACTCAAATCGTCCGATGTCGTGCAGACAAAATATCACAGTGCCAAATATTCGAGAAACTTTCCTTCCCGGCGCGCGTTCGTCCACCAGCACGCACGTCCCACCAGCACGCACGTCCGATATGGCCGTCGGCCCTGGAACGGCATGCAACACGACAAATCTGGAGAGGAGAAGCCTAATGAGACAAAGACACAATATGCTGCTGGCCGGCGTCGCAGCGCTTGCATTAATTGCAGGGGGCGGCATCGCCGCAGCGCAGCAGAGCCCGCAAGGCCAGACCAAGGCCGGCGCGAGCACGCAAGGCGCCGCACAGACGCAGACACCGGCCGGCAAGCAAGGCGGCCCCGCGGCCGGGATGGAGCAGCACGCCCAAACCAGTTCGCCCAGCGGTAGCGCGACATCGCCGGACGCGAAAGCCAGTCAGCCGTCGATGGCACAAAAAGGCGCCGAGGGCGCCAAACCCGAGAATCGGAGCGCGCAGATCGGCGGGAATAACGCTCAGAACGTCAAGCAGTCGGCGCAGACTAATCGGCAGCAACTGGGCGAGAACGCCAAAAGCATAAACGGCAAGAGTACAAACGAGGCCAAGCAAGGCGTCGGTGAAAACGGTAAGAAGACCGCCAAAACCGAGAGTAAGAGCCGCGAGCACGTCGGCGCAATGGAGAAAAACCGACACGAGCGGATGGGTGCTAACACCCGCTCGGAACGCGAGCACAGCCGCATCAGCGAACGGAGCAAGCGGCGGGATGAGCTCAAGGGTCTGCAAGGCAACGCGTCGATTCCCATGCAGGGCAGCCGCGTCAACCTGACATCGCAGCAGCGCAGTCGTATCCGCGACACCGTAATCGATGCCCGCGGCGCGCCGCGGGTCGGCCATGTCAATTTCGACGTGACCGTCGGAACGCAGGTGCCGCGGGATCGCGTCCACGTGGTCCGAGTGCCCGAGACGCTGGTGCGGATCGACCCGCAGTGGCACGACTATCTGTATTTCATCGTCGAAGACCAGGTGGTCATCGTCAATCCGCGCGACATGCGCATCGTCGCGGTGCTTGACGTGTAGACACGGAAGAGACCCGATAATTGGCAAGGGCGGCCTCGCGCCGCCCTTACTATTTCCTCAGGCGCTGACTTCCTGGCGCTGGAAGATGACATAGCCGATGACGAACAGCAGGATCTCGGTGGCGATCATGCCGACGATCTGCGGCCAGGCGATCAGTACGCTCGCGCCGAGCGGCAGCGGCGCGCCGAGCACGGCGCCCTGAAGCTGGCTCAGATAGATCGGCCCGAGCGAGCGCGTGGTCGGATCGAGCAGCGCCACCACCACCTCGGCATAGAGCGTCGACGGCGACAGCCGCGCCAGGATCTGCTCAAGCTCGACGGTACCCGGCGTCTGCAGGCCGAGCGCCATATAGCGCGGGTCCGGCGGCATGATGATTTGCGCGAAAGCGCCGGCCAGCACCGGCCAGATGAACGTGACGAGAAGCCATAGGCCGAGCGTGACCAGCGCCGCGGTCGCGGCCGAGCGGAACAGGATCGAGAACAACAGAGCCAGCGCCAGCCATACGCCGGCATAGACGATGGTCACCAGCAGAAACACGAAGCTGCGCGCGATCTCTTCGCCGCCTGGCGGAATACCGATCAGCAGGAGTCCGAGCCCGATAACCAGCAGCCAAAGCGCGAGCAGGCTGATCGACAGCGTCATCAGGCCGGCCAGGAATTTGCCGAACAGCAAGGCGTCGCGATAGATCGGCTGCGACAGGATGCGCGACAGCGTGCGCCGATTGTGCTCGCCGTTGACGGCGTCGAAGCCGAGCCCGATCGCCATCAGCGGCACCAGGAACGACAGAAACGAGACGAAGGACGGCAGCGGATCGCGCGAGGTCGTGAACAGGCGCAGGAACAGGAACGGATCCTCCGCCGTGGTATCCTTGATCTGCTGGATGGCGCCATAGAGCGCGGCGAGCGCCACCAGCACCACCAGCCATTCCAGCACGCGCATGCGCACGCAGGTCAGGTGGTCGGACAGCTCCTTGAGCATGACCACGCCGAGGCCGGAAAAGGCGGAGCCTTCACGCTGCATGGCGCGCTCCTTCCTTCATCGCCTCCTCGGGCTGCGCTTCGAAGTAACGGGTATAGATCGCCTCGAGGCTCGGCTCCTGGACGCCGAGGAATTTCAGGCGGCCCTGCATCGCGACCACTTCGGCCGCGGCTTCCGGCCGCACGTCGCGGTCGGCATGCAGCCGAAGCTTGCCGATGCCGGTTTTCTCGACGCCGCTGACGCCCGGAATAGAGCGCAAGCCGCTCGGCAAGTCCGGCGCCATCCGCCTCGATATCGACCACATAGCCGCCGCCGAGCACCTGGCGGCCGAGATCGGGCACCGAGCCCATCAGCGCGATGCGGCCGGCGCTGAAAACAGCGCGACGCGGTCGCAGACGCTCTGCACCCGCTCGAGCAGATGCGACGACAGCAGCACCGACACGCCTTCGGCCTTGAAGCCGCGGATGATGCCGAGGAGCTCGGTCGTGGCATGCGGATCGAGACCCGACGTCGGCTCGTCGAGGATCGCGATCTGCGCGCCCTTCATCAGGATTTCGGCGAGCCCGAGCCGCTGCCGCATGCCGCGCGAAAAGGTGCCGACGCGCTTTTCGGCGAACTCGGCAAGCCCGACGCGGTCGAGCGCCTCGGCGATGCGCTTTTCGCGCTCGGCGAAGCGGAAAGCCGATCAGCCGCGCGGTGTAGCGCAGATTATCGGCCGGCGGTGAGATTGTCGTAGAAACCGACGGTGTCCGGCAGATAGCCGACGCGCCGCTTGACCGACAGCGGCTCGCGCGCCGGATTGAAGCCGAGCACGCTCACCTCGCCGCTGGAAATGTCGGTCAGCCCGAGCAGCATCAGGATGGTCGTGGTCTTGCCGGCGCCGTTCGGGCCGAGCAGGCCGAAAATCTCCCCGCGGCCGACGGAGAACGAGATGTGGTCGACGGCGACCGCTGGGCCGTAGGTCTTGGTGAGGCCGTTGGCCTCGATGACGGTGTCTGGGCTCATCGGCGGCCGAACCTCGCCACCGCGCCGACCATGACCAGAAGCGCGACGCCGATGATGCCGACGCCGGCGATGCCCCACATCGTCGAGGTCGTCACCGTGACGCGGAAGTTGGTCGAGGCGGATTCGCCGCGCGCCGCGGCGCGGATGGTGGTGACATAATCGCCGGCGATCGCCTTCTCGGTCGGCGTGATCAGCGCCTGCACTTCCTTGTTGTCGTTCGGCGCGATGCGGTCGACCGTCTTCGGATCGAACGTGACCTTCCAGCCGCTCGGCGCCGAGCCGGACAGCTCGACGTCCTCGGCCGGCGCGGTGCCGGTATTGGTGATGACGACCGGCACCGAGGTCTCCTTGCCCGGCCGAGGCGCGGGTCGACACCAGGCCCTCGCGGCCGCTGACGTCGAGCTTGGGCTGGCCGGTGATGTCGAGGCCGAGATCGGTCGGTCGCCGAGGCGTCTTCGGCGGCGACGCGCGCGGTGACCTTGTAGTCGCCGGCCGCGGCCGTATTCGGCGGCGTGACTTTGAGCTTCACGTCCTTGGTCTGGCCGGCGTCGACCGGCACCGCGTTGAGCTCCTGGCGTGCCGTACTGCTCGGTGAACGAGGCATCGAAATTCTGCGGCGCCTGCGCCGACAGGCTGACGGTCAGCTTCTTGCCGCTGTCGTTCTTGATGCTGAGCTGATACTCGAAGCTCGACTTCGAGGTGCCGCGCAATTCGGGCAGTTGCGGCGTGACGCGTCAGCTTGGCCGGCAGATCCTTGGCCAGCGTCACTGCGATCGGCAGCTGCAAACTTGGTCGAGCTGCCGGTGGCGGCGACGGTGAGCGTCTGCGTGCCGATCGGTGGCGTTCTTCGGCACGTCGAGCCGCAGCGACAGCGCGACGCTGGAATTGGTCGCCGGCATCGCGGCCGCGACCGGCTGGCCGCCGCCCATCAGCGTCGCGGTCCAGCCGGCTCGGCACGCCGGACACCGACAGCGCCAGACGCTCCGGCGGCATGTCGTAATTCTGCAATCGCAGGTTGACGGTGGAGGTCTCGCCCGGCCGCAGCGTCACCGCCGGATAGTCGCTCATCAGAAAAAGGCCCTTGACGTCCTTCGGGCGCGTCGTCGGCCTTGACGGCCGGCGCTGCCGCGACAGAGGCGAGAAACGCGGCGAAAAAGCGGCAAGAGCGGCGATAAATCCGATATCGCATTGGCATTGGCTCCCGTGCAGGCAATTGGTTCGGTGTACCCCTTCTCGCAGCGCGCTTCAAACGAGCACGGGCGAGCGGACGGGCATTGTCGGCGTAATCGTGACAAAATCATGCAGACGAACAGGACTATTTGGCAAGAACCTGCGGTAGAGAGCCGCAGTTATAGAAGGGCCCTGCGCCGATGCGCCGCAGCAAAGACATCAGCGCCGGACTGCTGGTCGTTCCGCCGCAGGCACCGGGTTCGAAGTCCTGCTGGCGCATCCCGGCGGCCCGTTCTGGGCAAAAAGGACGACGGCGCCTGGACCATCCCGAAAGGCCTGGTCGAAGCCGGCGACGATCTGATCGCTACGGCCCGGCGCGAATTCACCGAAGAGACAAACCTGTCGCTGCACACGGCGAATTGATCGCGCTCGCGCCGGTGAACCAAAAAAGCGGAAAGATCGTCCACGCCTTGGCGGTCGAGGCGGATTTCGATCTCGGCGCGATTTGCCAGCAAGACATTCGAGATCGAGTGGCCGCCGAAATCGGGACGGCGGCAGAAGCTTTCCCGAAATCGACCGCATCGCCTATTTCGCGCTGCCGGCCGCCAAGATGAAAATTCTGGCCTATCAGCGGCCGCTACTGGACGAGTCTGCGAGCGGCGCCTTGAGCTGACTGCGCGCTCACTCGCGCAGCACGTCCGGCCAATCGACTTCGTCGTGCGGCAGGACCCAGGGCTCGCGCCGCGCCGCATCGCGCCATTCGTGCCACGCCGGCAATGCCATGACCGCATCCATGTAGGCCCGGGCGGCAGCGCTCACCTCGACCGCGTAAGTGTGGAAGCGCCACACCACCGGCGCATACATGGCGTCGGCCGCGCCGAACGCGCCAAACAGAAATGGCCCGCCGGCGCCGAACCGCGCGGCATTCGCTCCAGATCGCATCGATGCGCGCTGCGTCGGCTGTGGCGCCGTCATCGAGCGCGCGCGGCTTCACCGGCCGCCGCACGTTCATCGGCAAATGCCGGCGCAGCGGCAAAAAGCCGGCATGCATTTCTGCCGCAACGGCGCGCGCCTAGGCGCGCGCCTGCGCATCCGCGGGCCACAAGCCGGCGTTCGGAAATTTCTCCGCCAGATATTCGAGGATCGCCAGCGATTCCCAGACCCGCACGTCGCCGTCGATCAGCACCGGCACCTTGCCGGCGCCGCTCACCGCCGTCACGCGCTGCTTTGAAGTCCGTCGCCTCAAGCGAGATCACGGTCTCCTCGAACGCGATGCCGGCGACCTTCATCGCCAGCCAGGGCCGAAACGACCAGGACGAATAATTCTTATTGCCGATGATCAGATGCAAAGCCATCGCGGCTTTGTAGCCTGGATTTTGGGCGCGTGAAATCCGGCCTCGCGACAGCGTCGTCAACAAAGCCGATCGCGCCGCATCGGCGTGCCGAAGGTGATCAGACGAGGCCCGTCACCACGGCAAGAAACGAGACGAATAGAATTGCGGAGGCGGTGAACAGCACCGTTAGGGCCGTTTCTGTCCATTCGGTTCGCTCGGATTGCGTCACGGCCGCGGCCGGTCGGTCGGCGAGCACGGCAAGCATATCGGTGGACGTCATGCGGAGTCCTTTCGGCCAAAGGACGCAGCGAAAAATACAGTATCGGGCCGCAGCGTGAAGCGATTGGTAAACGGAAAGTTTCTTTGGTCCGCCAGAGATTTAATTGCTTCAACTGAAATCGTATGACGCGACTAACTTTTTGGCGGAGCAGAATGTTTCGGAAAGGCACTGAGTTTGCGCACCTCGGCACGGATCACCTTCTACGGCGCCGGAAACAGCTCCTTCGTCCTGCCGGTGAGCCGATAGACCAACGAGACCGACCCATTCGTGCACCGCGGTGTCGGTCGTCGCCAAGCCCTCGCTGAGCGGCAAACGGCCGCGCCGCATCGATCGGCCCGCGGGTGCGCCAATCGACCGGATAGGCTTCGACGGCGAAAGCCGGCGGCGCGGAACGCGGCGATGGCGCGCGGCATGTGAAAGGCCGAAGTGACCAACAGCCAGCGCTCGCCCGGCTTCGGCTGGGCGACCAGCCGCGAGAACACAGCGTTCTCGATGGTGTTGCGCGATTGCTCTTCGGCGGTGATGCGGTCATGGGCAACGCCGAGCGCTTCGAGTTCGCTGCACCGCGATACGGCGCCTCGGTCGGCGTCATCGAACACGCAGCGAACTGGTGCCGCCGGAAAAGATGATGCGCGCGTTCGGATAGCGGCGCGCCAGCTCGGCGGTGCCGTGATGCGCTCGGCGGCCTCGTTGAGCGCGACCGCGCCGCGCGCCATCGATACTGTCCGGCGCGATCGCGCCGCCGAGCACGACAATGCCGTCCGGCGGCGCCTTGCGCCGGATCCCAGGGCGGGAAGCGCTGCTCCAGCGGCAGGATCAAAACGTTGCCGAGCGGCGACAGTCCGGCGAAGGCGATCAGCACGAGGCTCGTGACCACGAGCCAGCTGGCGAGCCGTGCGAAACCGCGTGCACAACAGGAACAGGCCAAGAATCCCGAGCGCCATCAGAAAATTCGACGGCAGCGCGAAAAAGCCGAGAATTTTTGGAGAGGACGAAGAACATTCACGCTCCTAGTCGCGCCGGTCGGAAGACGGCGGTCATCCGCATTATTCGCGCGACTTGCGCCAGGCCGCGTAGCGCGCCTTGGCCTCGTCGTTCGGCGGATAAAGGCCGGGCAGCTTCACGCCCTTCTCGACCTCGCTGAACACCCAGCTCTCGTAAAGCTCGTGCTCGGCGCCCTCATGGGCGACGAAGTCGACCAGGCCTTGCGGGATGACGACGGCGCCGTCATCGTCGGCGACGATCACGTCGCCGGGAAAGATCGCGCAGCCGCCGCAGCCGATCGGCTGCTGCCAGCCGACGAAGGTCAGGCCGTTGACCGAGGCCGGCGCGGCGACGCCGGCGCACCACACCGGCAGCGCGCTCGTCGAGCACGCCGGCGACGATCGCGCATGACGCCGTCGGTGACCAGCGCCGTGACATTGCGCTTCTTCATCCGCGCGCAAAGGATGTCGCCGAAGATGCCGGCGCTCGGTACGCCCATGGCGTCGGCGACGGCGATGCACGCCTTCCGGCATGTCCTCGATCGCGGCGCGGGTCGAGATCGGGCTGCGCCCAGCTTTCCGGCGTCGCCAGAGTCTTCGCGCACCGGCACGAAGCGCAAAGTGAAGGCCGGCCCGACGAGGCGCTCGCCGCCGGCGACCAGCGGCTTCGGACCGTTCATCCAGCAGCGCCGGATGCCCTTCTTCAGCAGCATGGTGGTGATGGTCGCGGTCGTCACCTTGCGCAGAATATCGAATAGAGCGTCGCTCATGCGTTCGCCTCGCGTTTCAGAAAGAATCATGCCGGCGCGATGCCGAGCCGCGCGTCGCGGCGGCGCAGCCAGGCGACGAACGGGATCGACAGCAGCACCATCCAGGCCTTGCCGACGATTTGTCCGGCCAGAAAGTCGAGCGAGCCGAAGGCGAGCCAGAGGAAGACGATCGAAGTCGACGACGAGGCCGGCGAAGGCTCGAAGCAACCACGGCGGCGACCAGACGGCGCCGCGCCAGCGGCGTGTAGACGGCGAGATCGGCAAACTCCGACAGCAGAAACGCCGACGGCGGAGGCCAGGACCAGCGCCGGCGGCGCCAGCAGCGCCGACAGAGCAGCGCCGGCACACGATCGCCAAAGCCGATATGAGCCGGTGCCCGAGCCGCCGCTGCACCAGATCGCGCAACACGAGCGCAACGCCCACCATCATGACGCCGGACGGCGCCATCAGGCCGGGCGCGACCGGCAGCACGCAAGGGCCGTGCGGCGCGACGCAGGCCGTGCCGACGTGGCCGATCAGCCAGTTGGCCGCCGGAATGGTGAGCGCGAACAGCGACCAGGAAAACCACGCCTTCGCTGCACGCGCTGTCGTTGCCGATCGAGCCGTCATGATGCGGCTTTCCATCTGGCATAGCCCTCGCGCGCGCAGCCGGCAGGCCGGACATTCGCCGCAGCCAAAACCCCAGGCGTGCCGGTGCGTGCGGTCGCCGAGATAGCAGGTGTGGGTTTCGGCGAGAAGCGAGATCGATCAGCGGCCGCGCCGCCGATCTCGTGCGGCCAGCGCGAACGTCGCCGGCCTTGTCGATCCACATCAGCGGCGTATGGATGACGAAGCGCCGGTCCATGCCGAGCGTCAGCGCAACCTGCATCGCCTTGATGGTGTCGTCGCGGCAATCCGGATAGCCGGAAAAGTCGGTCTCGCACATGCCGGCGACGAGATGGCTTGATGCCGCGCCGATAGGCCAGCGCGCCGGCAAAGCGAAAAGAAGATAAGATTGCGGCCGGGCACGAAGGTCGTCGGCAGGCCCGACTGCCGACATTTCGATCGCCATGTCGCGGGTCAGCGCCGTCTCGGAGATTTCGGCGAGCGCATCGATGCGCACCACGTGATCGTCGCCGAGCCGCTCGCGCCATTGCGGCGCAATCGGCGGCAAGCGCGGTCGCGGATCGCGCGGCCGCACGTCGAGCTCGACGGCATGGCGCTGGCCGATAATCGAAGCCGATGGTCTCGACGCGGGCAAAGCGCTCGCAGCGCCCAGGCGAGACAGACCGTCGAATCCTGCCCGCCGGAAAACAGGACGAGCGCGCTGTCCAGACAGGCTCCACGCGCGTCTCATCCTTTCAGCCAGGCGCCGATCCGCTCGACCGCCTCGTGCATGTCGTCGCGCGAGCCGGCATAGCACAGCCGCAGAAATTCCGGCCGTGCAGCGGATCGAAATCGACGCCCGGCGTCGCCGCGACGCCCGCCTCCTCCAGCATGCGCGTGGCGAAAGCGAAGCTGTCGGCCGAGAAGCGCGAGACATCGGCATAGAGATAGAACGCGCCGTCGACCGGCAGGAACGATGTCAAGCCCGGCGCGCGGCAGGCCTTCGAGCAGGATGCGGCGGTTCTCCTCGTAGCCGTGCTTGACCGCTTCAAGCTCGTCGCGGCCGTCGAACGCCGCTTCGCGCCGCGATCTGCGACAGCGTCGGCACCGAGATCGCGAGATTTTGCTGCAGCCGCTCGACCGCGCGCACCAGCGTCGGCGGCACCACCATCCAGCCGATGCGCCAGCCGGTCATGCAGAAATATTTGGAGAACGAGTTGATGACGATCGCGTCGGCCGACAGCCGCGCCGCGCTCTCGGCCGCGAAGGCATAATCGAGGCCGTGATAGATCTCGTCGGAGATGACGGCGATGCCGGCATCCTCGGCGCAGCGGATCAGTTCGGCGAGCGCCGCCGCCGTCATCATCGTGCCGGTCGGATTGGCCGGGCGAGCCGACGATGACGCCCTTGAGCGGCCGCGCGCGATGCTGCGGCGAGCAGCGCGTCGCCGGTGATCGACCAGCGCGTCTCGGCGCTCGGTCTCGATCAGCGACCGGCTCGCAGCCGAGCGCCGTGAGGATATGGCGATACGGCGGATAGCCGGGCAGCGCCACCGCCACGCGATCGCCGGCTTCGAACAGCGGCGAGGAACGCCAGCATGAAGCCGGCCGACGAGCCGGTGGTGACGACGATGCGCTCCGGATCGATGTCGAGGCCGTGCCATTCGCGCATAGGCCCGGGCGATGCGCCGCCGCAGCGACGGCGATGCCGAGCGTCTCGGTATAGCCGATGCGGGCCGCTTGCCAAGCGCGGCGCGCGCCGCCGCGATCGCGGTCGCCGGCGCGCCGGCCGCCGGCTGGCCGACCTCCATATGAATGATGCGGCGGCCCTGCGCCTCGAGCCGCGCCGCGGCGGCCATGACGTCCATCACCATGAACGGCGGCACGGCGCTGCGCGGCGGACGGCTGCAGCAGGCGTTTTGCCTTTTCGAGCATCACAGCGCGCCCTGATTCGGCTCCGCGCCTACCGACCCGCCGCAGCCGCCCCGCTGCTGCCGTATTCGGCGGGTTTCGTCGCACGCAGCGCGTGATTCGGCAACGCACCGGCCTTGTGTTGACCGCTAACCGGTCCGTCCATAGTTTGCGCCCGCGCGGACCAAGGGCTGGCATTCGACCGGACATGAGTGTTGCGCGATCTCCTAGCAAGGCGGCCGGCCGGCGAGGCCAGCTTCGCGCGCGGTCGCCGTCGCCACCGCCGCGGCGGTGGCGCTGGCCAAGCTTGTCCCGGCGCGCGCGCAGACCGGAGCCAGCGCCGGCATCCCGATGATCCGCGACGCCGAGATCGAGCAGCTGCTGCGCGACTACACGGCGCCGATCCTGCAGGCCGCCGGGCTTGAGCGACCAGAACATCCAGGTCGTCATCATCAACGACCGCGCCTTCAACGCCTTCGTCATGGATGCGCACCGCATCTTCGTGAATGCCGGCGCGCTGATGGAGGCGACCGACGCCCAATCAGATGATCGGCGTGTTCGCCCACGAGACCGGCCACATCGTCGGCGGCCACCTGTCGAAGATGCGCCAGGAGCTGGCCAACGCGCAGACCGCGTCGATCGTCGCCATGCTGCTCGGCGTCGGCGCCGTTGGCGCCGGGCGCACCGAGCGGCAATATCGACATGGGCAATGTCGGCAGGCGCGCTGTTCAGCGCGCCGCAGTCCTTGGCATCAGCACTCGCTGCTCGCCTATCAGCGCGCCCAGGAAGAATCAGGCCGACCGCGCCGGCGTGCGATTTCCTGACCATGACCGGCCAGTCGGCCAAGGGCATGTACGACACCTTCAAGCGCTTTGCCGACGAGTCGCTTGTTCGAGGCGCACTGCGCTCGAACCCTATGTGCAGAACCATCCCGATGCCGCGAGGAGCGCATGGCGGCGCTCGGCCGAGCTGGCGAAGCACGCCGTATTGGGACAAGAAGGACCCGCCCGAGCTGCAGTTCCGCCACGACATGATGCGGGCGAAGCTGTACGGCTTCATCGAGCGCCCGGACACGGTGCTGCGCCGCTATCCGGTCGTCCGATACCAGCCTGCCGGCGCGCTACGCGCGCGCCATCTCCGCCTACCGGTTCGGCGACCTGCGCAACGCCATCGCGCAGATCGACGGCCTGATCGCGGCGATGCCGAACAATCCCTATTTCTACGAGCTCAAGGGCCAGGCGCTGCTCGAAGGCGGCACATCCGGCCGAAGCGATCGCGCCGCTGCGCCGCGCCGTGCAGCTCGCGCCCGATCCGGCGCTGATCCAGATCACTGCTGGCGCAGGCGCTGGTCGCCACCAACGACCCCAAGCTCGTCGGCCGAGGCCGATCCCGCTGTTGCAGCACGGCCCTGATCAAGGAGCCGGAAGCCAGCGACGCCTATACTGCAACTGGCGATGGCCTACGGCCACAAGGACGATCTCGCCGATGCCGACCTCGCCTCGGCCCAGGCCGCCTTCGCCCGCGGCGACAACAAGACCGCGCGCGAGCTTGCCGCGCGCGCCAAGCAGCGCTTTCCGATCGGCTCGCCCGGCTGGGTGCGCGCCGACGACATCGTCGCGTTCAACAAGAACCTGAAGACAAATCCGCTGCTTCGCATCGGCCAATGAACGCGAACAAGGACGATCGACAATGATTCGACCCTGCGCATCGCGCATTCCGCTCGCGACCGCGATGCTGCTGTCGCCGCTCGCCGCGGCGCAGACGCCGTTCCGCAGCGCCGCCGGCAGCGCCCGCGGCGCAAGCTTCTCGCGCCGACCAGCGCACGGAGATCGAGGGCATCGTCAAGGATTACCTGGTCGCCCATCCCGAAGTGTTGCAGGAGGCGATGGCCGCGCTCGACAAGCAGCAGAAGGAGGCCGATGCCGAGAAGGCGCACGCGACGATCAAGGACAACAACGCCACGCTCTGTTCAATTCGCCGCACCAGGTCGTGCTCGGCAATCCGCAGGGCAACGTCACCAGTGGTCGAGTTCTTCGATTACAACTGCGCCTTCTGCAAGCGCGCGCTGCCCGACATGCTCACGCTGCTCAAGACCGATCCCAATCTCAAATTCGTGCTCAAGGAATTCCCGGTGCTCGGCGAAGGCTCGGTCGAAGCCGCGCATGTCGCGGTCGCCGCGCGCATGCAGGACCCGACCGGCAAGAAATACATCGAGTTCCACCAGAAGCTGCTCGGCGGCCGCGGGCCGGCCGACAAGGCGCGCGCGCTCGCGGTCGCCAAGGAAGTCGGCTTCGACATGGCCCGGCTCGAGAAGGACATGGACAGCGACGAGGTGAAGACCACGATCGACGAGAACATGAAGCTCGCCGACGCGCTCGGCGTCAACGGCACGCCGAGCTACGTGGTCGGCGACGAGGTCGTGGTCGGCGCCGTCGGCCTCGACGAGCTGAAGGAGAAGATCGAGGCCGCACCCGGAATAAGTACCGCTCCCGAGACCTCTGCGGAAAAGCCTGCAGCTCGCTCGCGAATTCGGAGCGGAATGGCGACGTTGCCGCCGTTCCGGCTTCCCCTTTGCGGAGGCCTTCCCTATAACGGCTCAGGCGCTGGGTCATCGCGCCCAAGCGCCCATGACAGCCGGCTTGCGCGCACATGGCGAAGACCGTCTACGTCCTCAACGGACCCAACTCAATCTGCTCGGCACGCGCGAGCCGCGAGATCTACGGCCACGCGACGCTCGCCGACGTCGAGAAACTGTGCCGCGCGACGGCGCAGCGGCACGGCCTCGACGTCGAGTTCCGCCAATCGAACCACGAGGGCGAGATCGTCGATTGGATCCAGGAGGCCGACGCCGAGAAGGCGGCCGGCCTCATCATCAATCCGGCCGGCTATACCACCACGTCGATCGCGATCCTGGATGCGCTCCTGGTCGATGGAGGTCGCCGGTGATCGAAGTCCACATCACCAACATCCATGCGCGCGAGCCATTCCGCCAGCACTCCTATGTCTCGCGGGCGGCGCGCGCCGTGATCTGCGGCTTCGGCAGTCGACGGCTACGCGCTCGCCATCACCGGCCTCGCCGCGATGATCGACGCCAAGGAGTGATCGTGGCGCGCAAGCCGGGAAGCCCGCCGATCAGAGCACTGCCGGCCGTCGATCACGACATGATCCGCGATCTGGCGAAGCTGCTCGACGAAACCGGCCTGACCGAGATCGAGTTCGAGCGCGACGGCGTGTCGATGCGCGTCGCCCGCCACGCCGCGCTGCACGGACGGGCGCGCCTGTCCGAGGCTGCGCCGGCGCATGCCCGCGGCGGCGGCATCCGCCGCGTCCGCCGTGACGGCAGCATCCCGGCGTCGTCGCTTCGCCGATGGTCGGCACCGCCTATCGCGGGCCGGCGCCCGGCGCGCGGCCGTTCGTCGAGGTCGGCAGCCAGGTGAAGGCCGGCGACACGCTGCTCATCATCGAAGCCATGAAGACGATGAATCAGATTCCGGCGCCGCGCTCCGGCACGGTGATGCAGATTCTGGTCGAAGACGGCCAGCCGGTGGAATATCGGCGAGCCGCTGATGATCATCGAAGTGATGCCGCGCTGAGCCGCCGTCGATGTTCGAAAAGATCCTCATCGCCAACCGCGGAGAGATCGCGCTGCGGGTGCTGCGCGCCTGCAAGGAACTCGGCATCCCGACGGTCGCGGTGCATTCGACGGCGGACGAAGACGCCATGCATGTGCGCCTCGCCGACGAAAGCGTCTGCATCGGGCCGCCCGCCGCCAAGGACAGCTATCTCAATATTCCGGCGCTGCTCGCGGCCTGCGAGATCACCGGCGCCGACGCCGTGCATCCGGGCTACGGCTTTCTCTCCGAGAACGCCCGCTTTGCCGAAATTCTCGGCCGAGCACAACGTGCATTTCATCGGCCCGCGGCCCGAGCACATCCGCCTGATGGGCGACAAGATCGCGGCCAAGCGCGCCGCCAAGGAACTCGGCATTCCGGTGGTGCCGGGCTCCGACGGCGGCATCGGCTCCGATGACGAGGCCGCTAGCCTGGCGCGCGACATCGGCTTTCCGGTCATGGTCAAGGCGGCGGCCGGCGGCGGCGGCCGCGGCATGAAGGTGGTCCGCGAAGACCGAGCTCGCCGCCGCGCTGGCCACGGCGCGCGCCGAAGCAAAGGCCGCGTTCGGCGACGACACGCTCTATCTCGAAAAATATCTGGAACGGCCGCGCCATATCGAAATCCAGGTGCTCGGCGACGGCAAAGGCCGCGCCATCCATCTCGGCGAGCGCGACTGCTCGCTGCAGCGCCGGCATCAGAAAGTCTGGGAGGAAAGCCCCTCGCCTGCGCTCAACACCGGCACGCGCGACGAGATCGGCGAGACCGTCGCCAAGGCGATGCGCGAGATCAAATATCTCGGCGTCGGCACCGTCGAGTTCCTTTACGAGGACGGCAAGTTCTATTTCATCGAGATGAACACGCGCATCCAGGTCGAGCATCCGGTGACCGAAATGATCACCGACATCGACCTCGTCCTCGAGCAGATCCGCGTCGCCGCCGGCAGCGATCTCGAGCTCACGCAGAGCGACGTCAAATTCCACGGCCACGCCATCGAGTGCCGCATCAATGCGGAGAACCCGGTGTCGTTCCGTCCCTCGCCGGGCAAGATCGTGCACTACCATCCGCCCGGCGGCCTGGGCGTGCGCGTCGATTCCGCCGTCTATCACGGCTACACGATCCCGCCGTACTACGACTCGCTGGTCGGCAAGCTCATCGTCCACGGCAAGACACGCAGCGAATGCCTGATGCGGCTGAAGCGCGCGCTCGACGAATTCGTCGTCGACGGCATCGAGACGACGCTGCCGCTGTTCCGCGCGCTGGCGCGCGAAAAGGACATCATCGACGGCGACTATCACATCCACTGGCTGGAGGAATTTCTGGCCCGCGGCGGCGACGGCTAGATCGACTTCGCGTTGGCGATCAGCTGGCAAATCAGATTTGGCGAGCAGGCTTAACGATCAGGCCGGCACCGCAGCGGTGCCGCCTTGGTCGCGCGGTGAGCAAGCGGCCGACCAGCGCCGGCTCATAGGGCTTCGGCACGAAAATGGAGCCCGGCACCCGCGCATCCTGCCGCAGCAGCGTGGCACGCGCCGAGGCATAGATCACCGGCAGATGCGGCCGCAATTCGCGGGCGCGGCGCGCCAGCGCCGCGCCATCCATGCCGCCCGGCAGATTGATGTCGGTGAACAGAACGTCGACCTGGTCCGACTCGAGATGCTGCAGCGCATCCGCCGCGTTGGCCACGGTCTGCACGGCGAAGCCTTGCTCCGACAGCGCCTGCGCGACCCATTCGCTGATCAGGAATTCATCCTCGACGATCAGAACGTGGATCGGCGCGCTCTCTATGCGTTCGGTTCCATAGCGTCCACCCAATCCCCTCATCGTCCATGGAGGCCTAACGCCACTTACGCGGAAGTGTTCAAGCTGATGAAAATCTTACTGATTTATAGTTTGCGGCGCGTTAACGCTCGGCGGCATCCGTCGCCGGTACGGCCGCCAGCGCCTCAGCCATTGGCCCCTTGTCGGGCCAATGCCACCCTCTTGAACCAGAAGGCGCGGCCCGGTTAAACGACCCATGGCCAGCCGCGAAGCCGCGTCTCATCGACATCACGCCGGAAGTGCTGCTCAAGGCCTATGCCTGCGGCATTTTTCCGATGGCGGAAAGCGCCGACGATCCGGCGCTGTATTGGATCGAGCCGGAGCGGCGCGGCATCATTCCGCTTGGACCGGTTTCACGTGCCGGACCGGCTGGCGCGCACCGTGCGGTCCGACCCGTTTCGCGTGTGTGTCGACCGCGATTTCGACGCCGTGATCGACGGCTGCGCGCAGCCGCAGCCGGGCCGCGCCCGCACCTGGATCAACACCCGCATCCGCAATCTCTACCGCAAGCTCTATCGAGCGCGGCGACTGCCACACCGTCGAAGTCTATGACGGCGAGGAGCTGGTCGGCGGACTTTACGGCGTCAGCCTCGGCCGCGCCTTTTTCGGCGAAAGCATGTTTCACCGCGCGCGCGACGCCTCCAAGGTCGCGCTGGTGCATCTCGTGGCGCGGCTCAAGGCCGGCCAGTACCGGCTGCTCGACACGCAATTCGTCACCGAGCATCTGCGCACATTCGGCGCCGTCGAAGTGTCGCGGCCGGCCTATCACAAGCTGCTGGACGCGGCGCTGGTCGGCGAAGGCGATTTCGGTGCGCTGCCGCTCGACCGGCCGATCTCGGGCCAGGAAGCCTTGACGCACTTGACGGCAAATTGACCGGCTTAATCGTCGGTCGACGGTTCGGGTTCCGGCGCCACATGCCTAGCCGGGCGCCGGGGCGGTTCAGCCTGATGGGCAGCTGGCTGCTGCGGCATCGGCGCAGGTCCGCGACCGGCCCAGGCGTGCCGGGCGGCGGCGGCATCGGCGTTGATTCAGCGACCGGGCCCGTCAGAGGCTGTGCGCAATCGGTGAGCCAGACGTCGTAGATCGGGTGCTCGACGGCGTGCAGGCCGGGGCTCGCGGCAAACATCCAGCCGGTGAAGATGCGCTTGATCTCGCCTTGCAGCGTCACCTCGTCGACTTCGACAAAGGCGTCGGTATTGGTCGCCTCGGTCGGCGGCCGCGTGTAGCAGGCCCGCGCGGTCACCTGCAGCGCGCCGAATTGCACCGTTTCGCCGATCGCGGCATCGAACGTGATGGTGCGGCCGGTGATCTTGTCGAGGCCGGAAAACACCGCGCGGCCGTTCTCGATCTTCTGGGTCGGCGTCTCGACCACGGTCGTATCGTCGTCCTGACCGGGCGCGGTTATGGCTGGGGCGGTATTGGCCTGTTGCGGCGTTGACGGATTGCTCGGCGCCGGCGCAGCAGCCGTAGCCGCAGGAGCCGGTGCCGCAGGAGCCGGTGCCGGACTGCCGCGATTGGCTGCCGCGGGTGCGACCGAGCGCCGGGAGGCGGCGGCAACGGTTGCGCCTGGATGCTCGAAGGCGAGCGCACCACCGGGCTCGGCGCCGGCGGACGTTGCTGCTGCGCAGCGGGCTGTTGCTGCGCCGGATACTGCTGGGCTGGATATTGTTGTTGCGGCGAATATTGCTGCTGCGACGGGTATTGCTGCTGCGCTGGATACTGCTGCTGCGGCTGGATATTGTCCCGGATACCAACCGGCGGCGGTTGCGGCGGGAAGCCCGCATTCGGCACGTCGGCCGGCGGCCGCGGCGGCGAATTGCCGAAAATATTGCCGAACTGGGCCGCGACCGGCCCCGCGGCAAGCGTCACGCCGATCACGACGAGGAGTGCGGCGATGCGGAGCCATGAAACTCTGTGCGGCCTGCTTTAGAGGCGGCTGTCGCTCGTGCCCAGCCCGGTTAACATGCCGAATACGGCGAAACCAGGGATCGGTAGCGGACCATCGGTAGTGACGCTTCGGCCCCGATCGACTTCCGCCGATTTCCGGGAATCCAGCCTTGTAGTCGCCGGTCGCCTTGGGCCGGCGGCCCTGCGCCAGGGTCGATCCGCTCGGCCGATAGGCGGCCGGCGTGCCGGTCAGGTTCGGCCGGTGCGGCTTTTCCCACGGGTAGGCCTTTGCCTTTTCCTGCGTCGGCGGCACATCGACGGTGTGATGCAGCCAGCCGTGCCAGCTCGGCGGCACCATGGAAGCCTCGGCGACGCCGTTGATAGATCACCCAGCGCCGCTCGAAGCCGAGCGCCGGATCGATCTTGCCGCCCTTGGTCCGGTAATAGCGATTGCCGAATTCGTCCTCGCCGACGAATTCGCCGTAGAGCCACGTCCACAACTGGGTGCCGAAAGTCTGGCCGTTCCACCAGGTGAACAGCCGCAGCAGGAAAGTTTTCATCGCCGCCGTGCTCTGCCAAAAATCGCTGCGGCCGTAATGCCAGTTTGCAATGCCGCCTGTCCAGGAGAACGGCGCCGATCCAGGCCAAATGCAATGAAACCGCCTGAGTTCTTCAGGCGTTTTCCTCCCGATCCGATAACATCGGCACGGCAATGTCATGGGACAAGATATTCTGCAAAATATCCAATTCAAGTTGACTGGCATTCGGCAACGCATTGTCGTTCGCGCCGCCTTGGGCCGTCTCGCTTATCATCCTGGTCAGGCGCGGTGGTGGCGCATGGCTGATCCACGCCGTGATTCTTGCGCGTCGCTCAGCCGGCTGCTGCACGGACGGCGGCCCTATCTGCGGACCGTCCTCGACGCGACCAGAAATCCGACGCGGCTTGCGCTGCTGCTCGTCGCGCTGGCGATCGCGCTGCCGACCGCGCCGCTCGGACCCGACACCAAGATCTTCGCTGGTCCGGCTGCTGGCCTTGGCGACCATTTGCCTGCTCGGCTGGATCGCGCTGACCGCGCTGCATATCGGCGCCAACCTTTATCTGCTGCGTTTCCGCATCGACGTCGAAGACAACCTGCTGGCGCGCAAGCACGTCACCCAGGTGCGCGTGCTGCTGCGGGCGCTCGATACCGTCATCGTTCTGGTCACGCTCGGCTTTGCGCTGATGACGTTCGACGCGGTGCGGCAATACGGCGTCAGCCTGTTTGCCTCCGCCGGCGTCGCCGGCGTCGTCTTCGGCCTCGCCGCGCAGCCGGTGCTGAGCAATCTGATCGCCGGCGTCCAGATCGCGGTGACGCAGCCGATCCGGCTCGAAGACGCCGTCACCGTCCAGAACGAGTACGGCTGGATCGAGGAGATCAACGCCACCTATGTGGTGATCCGGCTGTGGGACCTGCGGCGGCTGATCGTGCCGCTCAATTATTTCATCCAGCAGCCGTTCTACAACTGGACGCGGCAGGCGGCGCCGACTATCGGCAGCGTGGTGCTCTATCTCGACTACACCGCGCCGGTCGACGTCATCCGCGCAGAAGGCCATCGAAATCGTGGCCAGATCGAAGCAGTGGAGCGGCAAGGTGACCAACGTCCAGGTCACCAATGCCAGCGCGCAGGCGATCGAGGTGCGCGTTCTGGTGAGCGCCGACAATCGCCGCGACATACCTCCAACCTCTGCGCCGAGCTGCGCGAGAAGCTGATTGGCTTTCTGCAGCGCGAGCACCCGGAGGCGCTGCCGCGGCAGCGCAACGAAATCGTCGACCCGTCCGCATCGCCGCGATCGGCTGGGCCCGACGAGCCGGCTCGATCAAGGCAGCACGTAGCGAATTGCGCAATCGCGCGTCGTATCTGGCGAATCAGCGCCACCACGGCTCCGGCTGGAAGCTCCCGCCGCCTGCTCGATGACGGCGCCGAGCGCAAACAGCGTTTCTTCCTCGAACGGCCGGCCGATCAGTTGCAGGCCGAGCGGCAGGCCCTGCGCATCGAGGCCGCTCGGCACCGAAATGCCCGGCAGCCCGGCCATGTTCACCGTCACCGTGAACACGTCGTTGAGATACATCTCGATCGGATCGGCGCGGCCCTTTTCGCCGATGGCGAACGCCGCCGACGGCGTCGTCGGCGTCAGGATGGCATCGATGCCGTCGGCGAAGCAGCGCTTCGAAATCGCGCTTGATCAGCGTGCGCACTTTCTGCGCGCGCAGATAATAGGCGTCGTAATAGCCGGCGGAGAGCACATAGGTGCCGATCATGATGCGGCGGCGCACTTCCTTGCCGAAGCCTGCGGCGCGGGTGCGCTCGTACATGTCGATGACGTCGCGGCCGGGCACGCGCAGCCCGTAGCGCACGCCGTCATAGCGCGCGAGATTGGACGACGCTTCGGCCGGCGCCACGATGTAATAGGCCGGCAGCGCGTATTTGGTCATCGGCAGCGAAATCTCGACCAGTTTCGGCGCCGGCATCCTTGAGCCATTGCGCGCCGCGCTGCCACAGCGTCTCGATCTCCGCCGCCATGCCGGGCATGCGGTATTCCTTCGGAATGCCGATGCGCATGCCTTTGACCGAGGCGCCGACCGCTTTTTCGTAGTCCGGCACCGGCAGATCGACGCAGGTGGTGTCCTTCGGATCGTGGCCCGGCCATCGAGCGCAGCAGGATGGCGCAATCGCGCACGCGTGCGCGCGAACGGGCCGGCCTGATCGAGCGAGGAGGCGAACGCGACGATGCCCCAGCGCGAGCAGCGGCCGTAGGTCGGCTTTAAGCCGACGATGCCGCAAAACGCCGCCGGCTGGCGGATCGAGCCGCCGGTGTCGGTGCCGGTGGCGCCGACGACAAAGTCCGGCCGCGACCGCCGCCGCCGAACCGCCCGACGAGCCGCCGGGCACCAGCTTCGCGTCGGAACCGCGCCGCCGCCACGGCGACACGACCGGACCGAAATACGAGGTCTCGTTCGACGAGCCCATGGCGAACTCGTCGTTGTTGAGCTTGCCGAGCAGCACCGCGCCGTCGCGCCACAGATTGGCGGTGACGGTCGACTCGTAGGGCGGAACGAAGTTCTCCAGAATGCGCGAGCACGCCGTCGTGCGCACGCCCGCGGTGCAGAACAAATCCTTGATGCCGAGCGGCAGGCCTTCGAGCGGGCCGCCCTCGCCTTTCGCCAGCCGCGCGTCGGCGGCCCGCGCCATGTCGCGCGCGCGATCCGGCGTTTCCAGCACGAAGGCATTGAGCGCGCGCGCCCGCTCGATGGCGGCGAGATGGGCATCGGCAAGTTCGAGTCGCGGAAAATTCTTTCTTGCGCAGCGCGTCGCGCGCCTGCGCCAGCGTGAGCGCGGTGAGATCGGTCATTCGGCCGTCGGATCGTCGCAGGAAAATGGATTGTCGGCGGCCTTCGTCCGGCGCTTGGCGGCGCGCTGCTGCGCGTCGCCTCGTCGGCTTGCACCGGCAGCGGCTGCACCGGGAATGCCGAGAACAACGCGTCGACCGCCGCCGGATCGTCAGGCTTCAGCAGGCCCCGGCTTTCCAGATAAGCGAGCCAGATCGCGTCTTGTTCGCAGGCGAGGCACATCTATTCCACCACCTTCGGAACGAGGAAGAAGTGATCCTCCCGCGCCGGCGCATTGCCATGATGGCGTCGGCAATGCCGCCGTCGGTCACCTCGTCCTCGCGCATCTTCATCGCCATCGGCGTGACCGATGTCATCGGCTCGACGCCGTCGACATCGACCTCGCCGAGTTGCTCGACAAAGGCGAGGATGGCGTTGAGCTCGCCGCGCAAGGCTCTCGACCTCGTCCTCGGCGACCGCAATGCGCGCCAGATGCGCCACGCGGCGGACGGTATCGGCATCGACGGACATTGAGAGCCTCGCTGCTCATGCAGCGGCAATCACGGCCCGCGCTATAGCAGAGGCGCCTTTCGCGCCAACGCCACTGCGCCAGCGGCCCGCATTGTCGCTGCTCGCCGCGAGCGCCTAATTTGCGGCGCTCATGCGCTACTTTGCAGCCCGTTCATGTCATCGGCGGCGGCCTTGCCGGCTCCGAGGCCGCTTGGCAGATCGCCCGGCGCGGCGTGCCGGTGGTGCTGCACGAGATGCGGCCCGTCCGTGCGACCGCCGGCGCACAAGACCGGCCAATTCGCCGAACTGGTCTGCTCCAATTCGTTCCGCTCCGACGACGCCGAAGGCAGCGCCATCGGCCTGCTGCATGCCGAAATGCGCCGGCTCGGCTCGCTGGTGATGCGCGACCGCCGACGCCACAAGCTGCCGGCCGGCGGCGCGCTGGCGGTCGACCGCGACGGCTTTGCCGCCGCGATCACGGCGGCGCTCGAAGCCGAGCCGCTGATCGCGATCGACCGCGAGGAAATCGACCGACGCCGCCGCCGGATTGGGACAGCGTCATCGTCGCCACCGGCCCGCTCACCTCGCCGGCGCTGGCCGAGACGATCCGCGCGCTGACCGGCGAGAGACGCGCTCGCCTTCTTCGACGCCATCGCGCCGATCGTGCATCGCGACTTCATCGATTTCGACATCGCCTGGTTCCAGTCGCGCTACGACAAGGCGGGCCCGGGCGGCTCCGGCGCCGACTACATCAATTGCCCGCTGACGCGCGAGCAATACGACGCCTTCATCGACGCGCTGCTCGCCGGCGAGAAAGTCGACGTTCCACGATTTCGAAGCGACGACGCCCTATTTCGACGGCTGCCTGCCGATCGAGGTGATGGCCGAGCGCGGCCGCGAGACGCTGCGCCACGGGCCGATGAAGCCATTCGGCCTGACCGATCCGCGCCAGCCGCAGACCAAGCCCTATGCGGTCGTGCAACTGCGCCAGGACAACAAGCTCGGCACGCTGTTCAACATGGTCGGCTTCCAGACCAAGCTGAAACACGGCGAGCAGGTCGCGCATTTTCCGCACCATCCCCGGCCTCGCCGGCGCCGAGTTCGCGCGGCTCGGCGGCCTGCACCGCAACACTTTTCTCAATTCGCCGACGCTGCTCGACGCGACCTTGCGGCTGAAGGCGATGCCGCGGCTGCGCTTTGCCGGGCAGATCACCGGCTGCGAAGGCTACGTCGAAGTCGGCGGCGATCGGCCTTCTCGCCGGCCGCTTCGCGGCCGCCGAACGGCTCGGCGAACCGGCGTTGCTGCCGCCGCCGACCACGGCGCATGGCGCGCTGCTCGACCACATCACCGGCGGCCACATCGAGACCATCGATCGCGGGCCCGCGTTCGTTCCAGCCGATGAACGTCAATTTCGGCCTGTTCCCGCCGCCGTCGCGGCTCCCGGCGAAAGACGCCGACGGCAGGCGGTTGCAATGGTCCCGCCAAAGCGACCGTCAGAAAGCGCATGCTGTGCACGCGCGCGCTGGGCGACCTCGACGCCTGGCTATCGGGCGCATTGCCTTGGCGCGCGGAGTAATCAATTTCATGTCAGACGGACACATAAGCGACACTCCCAACGAGCTGGATGGCCGCTGGCGTTCCGGCGTGGTGCTCAAGCGCGATGTGTTCTCCACCATCGAGCGTGGCCGCTTTCGCACCGATGAGGGCGAAGTGGATGCCGTGCTGCGCCGGCTCGACGGCGTACCGTGGTGGAGCCGCGATTGTTGCCTACGAACTGTTCCGCCGCGAGCGCCGCGCGCTCGCCAGTGCCGGCACTCTCGGCATCGCGCCGCCGCTGTTGTTTGCCGGGCAGCACGCGCTGGTGCGCGGCTGGATCGACGGCGTGCCGCTGCACATCGCCAAACCCCATGGCGACGCCACTTATTTCCGCTCAGCCAAAGTGGCGTTGCGAAAATTGCATCGCGCCGGCATCGCCCACAACGATCTCGCCAAGGAGCAGAATTGGCTCTTCGTCCCGGACGGCGGACACGGCCGCGCTTGTCTTACCGATTTTCAGCTTGCCGCCTGCTTCCGCCGCCGCGGCGCGCTGTTCCGTCTCGCGCGCTACGAAGATTTGCGCCACCTGCTCAAGCACAAGCGCCGCTACGTCCCCGAGGCGCTGACCGCCGCGGAACGGCGCGTGCTGGCGCGCAAGAGCTTTATCACCCGCGCCTGGATGGCGACCGGCAAGAAAGTCTATTACGCCATCACTCGCGGCCTCAATTTCACCGACCGCGAGGGCCGCGGCGTACGCTTCATCCGCGAGGCGCCGGCGATCGCCGCGCGGCTTCGAGCGCATCCGCAGGTGCGCGACGTCGCCATCGTCCCCTATCCCGATCGCCGCGCCGGCACCGGCCTCTATGCATTCGTCGAGGGCAGCGCCGGCGAGCGGGAGCTTGCGCGATCATCTGGGCTCCGGCGAGCCGGAGCATCTGCAGGTCGTCGACGCCCTGCCGCGCAATGCGCAAGGCGACGTGCGCAGCGAAATTCTTGAACTGGTGGCGATGAACCAGCTCGATCTTATCGATCCGCTGGTCAAGACCGAGGCCGAACGCGCCATCGTCGGCCGTATCGTTTCGGAGCGGCGAAACTTGCGCGACCGCTTTGCGTTTTGACCGGCGGAGCATTCGCCACACGCCTGTGCGCCGTCAATATATTCAATATAATGGTATGAATGGCTCGCCTGAGCGCCGGCGCCACTACGCCAACAGGGCCGTCCGGGCGATAAAATTGAGACGAGGGGGGACATCATGCGCAGTTGGCTCGTCGGATTTTTCGTTCTGCTTTGCCCGCCGGCTTTTGCGCAGCAGCAGACGCCGCCGATCATCAGCTTCGACTCGGTCCCCGATCCGCTCAAGCTGCCGGACAACATGTATTTGGGCGAGGTTAGCGGCATCGCGGTCAATTCCAAGGGCCACATCTTTGTCCTCACCCGCGGCAATCCTACCGGCCCGGCCTATGGCGCCGCTGCGGCCCAGCTTCTGGAATTCGGACCGGACGGCAAATACCTGCGCGAGATCGGTCATAACCTCTATGCTTGGTCGTTCGCCCACATGGTGAAAATCGATCGGCACGACAACATCTGGGTCACCGATAAAGGCTCGGACATGGTTATAAAGTTCACGCCCGAGGGCCGTGTCGCAATGGTCTTCGGGCGCAAACAGGAAGCCTCCGACGAGAGCACCGGCCCGCTGAAGCACCCCAATCCGCCGCTGCCCGCCGAGCCGACGGCCGCTTCCGGCAGGTGACCGACGTCGCCTTCGATTCCGCACGACAACATCTATATCAGCGACGGCTATATCAACTCGCGCGTCGCCAAAGTGGACAAGAACGGCAACTGGCTGAAATCGTGGGGCGAGCGTGGCAGTGGACCCGGCCAGTTCAACACACCGCATTCCATCGCAGTGGACGCGCAAGAACAACATTTACGTCGCCGACCGCGGCAACCATCGCATCCAGGTGTTTGACAGTGACGGCAATTTCGAACGTCAGATCATGATCGATGTGCCGGTACCGCCGGGTGCCCGGCCGGCGATCGGCAGCAATTCCGAACGAGGCTACGGGCGCCGAACGGGCACAATGCCGCCGGGCTCGCCTTGGACGATCTGCATCACGCCCGGCCCGACACCAGGTGCTTTACAGCGCCGATGCTTGGCCGGGCCGCATCTACAAGCTCTCGCTCGACGGTCATGTGCTCGGCATGCTCGGCGAGAGCGGCAAACAACTCAAGCAGTTCGGCTGGATCCACGAACTCGCTTGCCCGTCCGAGAATGTCGTATGGGCGGGCGAGTTGTTAAACTGGCGGGCGCAAAAGCTGCTGCTTCATCCCTGACCGGCGATCCGCATCGGATTGCGTGCCGCGCGCCAAATCAGCCATTGCCGTCGCCATGCCGGCAACTCTTTGGGCGCAAAGGCATCGCTTCGCTGCAATCGGTTGAGCGATGGCGGCACCAGCGCGACCGGAAGCACGGCCGACAGCGCCTGCGGCGGCAGGCTTGGCAATGCCTGGCGCACCGCCGCGAGACGACTCCAAGCGAGGTCGCGCAATTCGGCCAGCGCTGCATGCAGGCCCGCGGACGATCGGCGCGCGAATATGTCCTCCGGGCTTACCCCGTGCCTTTGCAAAAGTTCGACCGGAACATAGAGCTGGTGTCGCGCGGCATGCAGCGGCAAGGCGCGAAGGAGACCGGCAATGGCCATGGCGATGCCCGCGGGCTCCGCGACCGCTTTTACTTGCACGCCCAGTATTTGCGCCGCGAGAGCGATGACCGCCGATGACGTCCGCCGTGCATAGTTTTCGAGATCGGCGGCGGTCGCCATCGGCTCGTCATAAAGATCGAAGCGGTGCGCTTCGATGACGTCGGTGAGGATGGATGCCGGCAAGCGATAGCGCGCGATAGCGTCGAGCAAGGCCGCCGCGACCGGATTGGCGCCGCCCCTCGCCGTCCCGCTCGCCGCTGACGACCTCGCGCCACCATTGCAGACGGATTTCGCCGGGCAGCGGCTCGCGCGCCGCCCCGCGCACGCGAACGATTTCGACATTGAAAGCATACAGCGCATAAAGCGCATCGCGATGCTCGGCCGGCGCAAATAGCGTGGCGAGATAGCGATCGCGATCGGCGTTGCGGACAAGCTCCGCACAATAGGCGAACGCATCCTGCATAGCGCCAGCGTATCACTATCCGATCGCAATAAGGCCGGCGCCGACGACGGCGGCCCTCCATCAGCATGACGTTATAGGTCCGTATCGCCGGCCCGGTGGTCATCGCGTCGAGCGAAATGTGGGCCTCGCGGAACCGCAGCCGCAACCGATTCCGGCACGGTCCAGGGCGCCGTCGCCGGTACCGAGGATGAAAAAGTCCAGATTGCCCGCTCGGGAGAAAATCGGCGCCAAGAGATCGTCGGTCAGGTCGACCGGCGCGGAAACCGGCCACGCCCAGACACCATCTGGCAGACACAATAGCGAGCCGCGATGCGACAGGCCGGCGAAACGAAAGCCGCCGCCGCCATGCGCCTCGATCGGCGCCTGGCGCGGCAGATGGGGATCGTCCACGAGACGCTTGGCTAGCGGCGCGAACGCGCGCGCCGCGGCGGCGGGCCCGATCGCGCCGGCGCTTGTGCTGGCGCCGTCGCAGGCGCCGCGGTGACCGCCGGCGGCTCCGTGTCCTCCGGCCCGCCCCTGCGGCCGGCACCGACGCCGAGATAGATCAGGATCGGCGAGGCGATGAACACCGAAGTGTAGGTGCCGACCAGCACGACGCCGAACATCATCGTCGCGGTAAAGCTATGGATCGCCTGCCCGCCGAACAGCAACAGCGCCAGCAGCGACATCGCCACGGTCAGATGGGTCACGATCGAGCGCGACAGCGTTGCATTGACCGAGGCATTGAGCAGATCGGGCATCGACAGGCGCTTGTAGCGCCGCAGCATTTCGCGGATGCGGTCGTAGATCACCACGGTGTCATTGAGCGAATAGCCGAGGATGGTCAGCAGCGCGGCGATGCTGGTCAGATCGAAATCGATATGCGTCAGCGACATGAAGCCGACGGTGAGCACCAGATCGTGCACGTTGGCGATCATGGCGCCGAGCGCGAACTGCCATTCGAAACGGAACCACAGATAGATCAGGATCGCCACGATCGCCAGCACGAGGCCGATGGTGCCGTAGGACAACAGCTCGGTGGACACGCTCGGTCCGACTACTTCGACGCGCCGATAAACGACGCTGTCGCCGAGCGCGCCGCGCACCTTCTGAACCGCCGCCTGCTGCGCCTGGTCGCCGCCCGGCTGTTCGGAGATGCGGATCAGCACGTCGTTCGGCGCGCCGAACTGCTGCAGCTGGAAATCGCCGAGCTTGAGCGAGTCGATAGTCGAGCGCATTTTGGCGAGATCGGCCGGGCTGGCCTTCGTCTGCACCTCGACCAGCGTGCCGCCGATGAAATCGATGCCGAAATTCAGGCCATGATAGAAAAACAGCAGTATCGCTATGATCGACAGCATCGCCGAAACAGGGAAACTGATGCGCCGGAAGCGCATGAAGTCGAACTTGGTGTTGTCGGGAACGATGCGAAGGAGGCGCACTGGGCTTCTTTCAAAACTGGTTTTTCTGTTTGGCCAAGCGTTTGACCATGAACGTCAGATCGGCACGACGCGCGGCCGCCACCAGCGCACCCAATAGGCCACGATCAATCTGGTCAGCGTGAAGGCGGTGAACAGCGTCGTGAGAATGCCGACGCCGAGCGTGACGGCAAAGCCGCGCACCGGCCCGGTGCCGATGTAAAACAGCACCGCCGCGGCGATAAAGGTGGTGATGTTGGAATTGAGAATGGTGGCGAGCGCGCGAGAGAACCCGGCATCGATGGCGTTGATTGCGCTGCGCCCGGCGCGCACCTCTTCGCGGATGCGCTCGTAGATCAGCACGTTCGAATCCACCGCGATGCCGACCGTAAGCACGATGCCGGCGATGCCCGGAAGCGTCAGCGTGGCGCCGAGGAACGACAGCACGCCGAAGATCATAGCCACGTTGATGGCGACGGCGATATTGGCGAACAGCCCGAACAGCCCGTATGTCACGAACATGAAGATGATGACGAGCGCTGCGCCGGCATAGGCCGCATGCTCGCCGGCATTGATCGAGTCCTGGCCAAGCCCCGGCCCCACCGTACGCTCTTCAACGATCGTCAGCGGCGCCGGCAGCGCGCCGGCGCGCAGCAGGATGGCGAGATCGTTGGCCGATTGAACCGTGAAATTGCCGGAAATTTCTCCCGCGCCGCCGAGGATAGGCGTGCGGATCACCGGCGCGGAAATCACCTTGTTGTCGAGCACGATGGCGAACGGCTTGCCGACATTGGCTTGGGTGGCGGCGGCGAATTGTCGGGCGCCGGCCGAATTGAAGCGGAAATTGACCACCGGCTGATTGGTCTGCTGATCGAACCCGGCCTGCGCGTCGACGAGATCCGCGCCGGAGACCAGGATGCGCTTTTCGAATCAGATATTTCTCGCCGGGCTGCTGGCCGTCGATAATTTCCGAGTCCTCCGGCGGATGGCTCGCCTGCGCCTGCTCGGCCGTCATCGACAGATCGACCATGCGGAAGTCGAGCTTGGCCGTCTTGCCGAGGATATCCTTGAGCCGCGTCGGGTCCTGCAAGCCCGGCACCTGCACCAGGATACGGTCGAGGCCCTCGCGCTGGATGCTCGGCTCGACGAGGCCGAGCTCGTTGACGCGGCGCTGGATGATTTCGATGGACTGATCGACGGCTTGGCGGATGCGCTCGGTCATCGCCGGATCGGTCGGCGTCAGCGTGATCAAGCCGTTGGTTTCATTAATGTCGATGTCGCGCTGCCCGGTTGAGCTGAGAAGGCCCGACATCGGCTGCGATAACGCCTGCAGCTTGCTCTTTGCCTGGCCGATGTCGGCCGGCCGGGTGATGTGCACTTCGACACTGTTGCCGCGCACCGCCCGTCCGGTGAAGGGGATGCGCGCCTCGCGCAGCACCCGCAACACGTCTTCGTCGATCGCCTGCAGCCGCTCTTTGCGCACCGAATTAGTGTCGACTTCGAGCAATAGGCTCGAGCCACCCTGCAGGTCGAGGCCGAGCACGATGTGACGTTGCGCCCAGGATGGCCAGCGCGCGACCGTGCTTTCGGGAAAGAAACTGGGCACCATGAACAGGCACACGATCAGCGCCGTGAGCAGGATAGCCGCCGCCTTCGACCGCGTGAAAAACAACATGGAGTTCGAAGTTCCTTAAATTCGCAAACGGCCGGCGATCAGCTCGCGCTATCGTCTTTTACCGGCTCGCTCTTGGCCCGGACCTCGCTGATGCTCGAGCGCAAGTTCCGCACCCGCACGCCATCCGAGATTTCGATCTCGACCTGGTTCTCGTCCACCACCTTGGTGACCTTGCCGATCAGACCCTCCGTTGGTCACCACGGTATCGCCGCGCCGCAGCGCCTTCACCATCTCCTGATGCAGCTTCACCTTGCGCTGCTGCGGCCGCAGGATCAGGAAATACATGATCACGATAATCAGAATAAGCGGCATGAACGAGGTGATCATGCTGGCGGAATCGCCGCCGCCGCCGAACAGGCTGCTCAAGGGATTGCTTTGCGCGAACGCGGGCGTGGTGAACATCGTTCCTCCAAGGGGGCGGGCAATGAAAGCGCGCCGCCCGGGATGAAGGGCCGCTGTTGCGCGCAAAATCGCGCGGACTATAGCTGCCGGTGGCCCAATTGCAACGCTGCGTCGACGCTCGGGCGCGCTTGCAGGCATGCCGCAGCCTCGCTAAGGGAATGGCCGCAACCCGGTGCAATCATGGCCAAATCTCGCGCGCGCCCACGCAAAAAGCCGACCAGGACGCCGCGCCGCAGCGGGCCAAAGGCCGAGCTTGCCGGAGACGGCCACGCAGGCCTGCTCGCCCGGATCGCCGGGGCGCTGGAGCGGCTTGCCCCCCAGCCGCCGGCAGAGCTCGATTTTTCCATCGCCGACGCCTTCGTCTGGCATCCGGAAGCGGGCAAGTTCGCGGCGGTTCGCCGCGTCAACCGTGTCGACATGTCGCTGCTCAAGGGAATCGACCGGGTGCGCGACCTCCTGGTCGAAAACACCGAGCGCTTCGCGCGCGGCCTGCCGGCGAACAATGCCCTGTTATGGGGCGCGCGCGGCATGGGAAAGTCCTCCCTGGTCAAGGCATCGCATGCCGCGATCGGCGCCGCGCATCCCGCGGCTGGCCTGAAGCTGATCGAAATTCATCGCGAGGACATCGAGTTGCTGCCGGAGCTGATGGCGCTCATGCGCAACGCGCAGGCGCGTTTCATCGTGTTCTGCGACGATCTTTCCTTCGACGCGGAAGACACTTCCTATAAATCGCTCAAGACCATGCTCGAAGGCGGCATCGAGGGGCGGCCCGAGAACGTGATCTTCTACGCCACATCGAACCGGCGCCATCTGATGGCGCGCGAGATGGTGGAGAACGAACGGACGACCGCGATCAATCCGGGCGAGGCGGTGGAGGAGAAAGTCTCGCTGTCGGATCGTTTCGGGCTATGGCTCGGGTTTCACCGCTGCAGCCAGGACGAATACCTGGCGATGGTCGAAAGCTATATCGGCCATTATCGCGTGCCGTTTTCGGGCGATGCGCTGCGCCGCGAGGCGCTCGAATGGGCGACCACGCGCGGCGCGCGCTCCGGCCGCGTGGCATGGCAGTACGTGCAGGATCTGGCCGGCCGGCTCGGCGTGAAGATGACGAGCTAATCAGGCGCCGCTGAGATATTGCGCCGGATCGACCGGCGTCGCGCCCTTGCGGATCTCGAAGTGCAATTGCGGCGACGTGACGTTGCCGGTCTCGCCTGACTTGGCGATCACCTGGCCGCGCTTGACGGTGTCGCCGCGCTTGACCAAAAGCTCGCTGGCGTCGGCGTAGGCGGTGACGAAGCCGTTGGCGTGGCGGATCAACACCAGATTGCCGTAGCCTTTGAGCTCGTTGCCGGCATAGGCAACGACGCCGTCCTCGGACGCCTTGACCGGCGTGCCTTCCGGCACCGAGAGATTGATGCCGTCATTCTGCAGACCGTTCGGTTTCGGCCCGAACGCAGCGATGATGCGGCCGCGCACTGGCCAGCGGAAGCTCGGCATCGCGTTCGCCGCCTGCTCGGCCTTCATCGGATTTTCGCTTGCCACCGGCTCGCTCGGCTCGGCGACCCGGGCGCTATGCGGTGACTCGACGGTTGCGACCGTGGTCGGCGCCGGGACCGGAGCTTCGACGCGCTGCGGCGCCGGCGGCCGGCGCTCGCCCATCTCGGGGATGACGACATGCTCGCCGACCCGCACCATGGTGTCCGGCGGAATGCCATTGGCCCGGGCGATAACCGCGACCGGCTTGTCGTAGAGCCGCGCGATGCTGTTGAGCGTTTCGCCCGGCGCAACGACATGCATGCCCGACGGCGCCACCAATCCGCCGCGCGGGCGGGCCGCCGGCGCCAGCGCCGGCGCGGCCGTTGCGATGCGGGTTTGCGGCGGCATGGCCGCCATCGTGGAACGATGGCGTGGAATGACGAGATGCTCGCCGGGATAAACCGAGCCGGGGCTAGTGATGTGATTGGCTTCCATCAACACGCCGGCCGGCACGCCGTGGGCGCGCGCGATGCTGTCGACGGTCTCACCCGGCCGGACCGTAACCGGAGTGCCGCCGTCCCAGCTCCAGGACGGCTGCGGCGGAGGCGGTGGTGCCGCGATCGAGCCGGTGACTTCGCCGCCTTGATAGGAGCCCATGCCGCGGCCACCGCCGGACATACCGTTATCGGCGCTGGCGAGACTCGGCAGCGGATGGCTCTCGATGTGGCTTGGCGGTGCGGTCTGCGGGATCGATCCGGTGACATCGCCGCGCGGTGACGACGAATATGACGGAGATGATGAGCCGAAACCTTCGTTGAAGCGGCCTGAATTGGCGCTACAACCCGCCGCCCCAATGCCGATTAACGAGAGGGCAACCAACTGTGGCCATAGGGCCGACCGACGCAATGCGCACATGGTTACTCACTCGAACGCCATAGAAAGGACGAGTGAATAAACAACGTTGCGGTAAACAGCCCTTTAAGTAGGCGAATTTTTTCTGCATTGCCGCGTTAAGTATCTTGCGGGTCACAATTCGCGCGCTTGACCCGGCAAAAGCGGCACAAAGCGCACGGCGATGAGATTTTCGCGGGTTAACGCACTGTCTGGCTGCCTGGTCAGCCGCACGAGAGATTGGGCGTCGTGGCGCGGGCCCACCGGGATGATCATCTTGCCGCCCTCCGCCAATTGCGCGGCAAGCGCCTCGGGGACCTGTTCCGCGGCAGCAGTGACCATGATGCGATCGAACGGCGCCAAATCCGGCGCCCCGGCCATGCCGTCGCCCGACCGGATCGTGACATTGCCATAGCCCAGCGTTCCGATCCGCTCGCGCGCGGCCTCGGCTAGCGTTCGGTAGCGCTCGATACTGACCACCTCCCGCGCCAGCCGCGCCAGGATCGCCGTCTGATAGCCTGAGCCGGTGCCGATTTCGAGCACGCGGTGCTCAGGCTCGACCTCAAGCTTCTCGGTCATATAGGCGACAACGAAGGGCTGGCTGATCGTTTGCCCGCAGGCAATCGGCAGGGCCTGATCGGCATAGGCGCTCTCGAGGAAGCCGGGTGCGACAAAATATTCCCGAGGAACCTCGTCCATGGCACGAAGCACGGCCTGGTCGGTGATGCCGTGACGCCGCAATGCAAGCTGAAATTCCATGCGCCCGACGTCTTCGGCTGCGGGGGCTGCGGCCACGATCACCTCGTTCAAGCTGTCCGCCGCGGCCTTTTTACCACGATGCGATCTGCGCTTATACTGATACTGAGCGTGCCGCCGGGGTTTATCGGCTCCTCGGTCCGGCCGGCACTAAACCGGGTAGGGAACCTGGCGCGCCGATAGCGGTTATGAGGACACACGGGGTGTAAATGAGTTCACACGCGACAACTGCCGCTGGCAAGCGCGTCCTGATCGTCGAGGACGAGCTCATGATTCGCATGCTGCTGGAAGGCATGCTCACCGATCTGGGCCATTCCGTCGCCGCCGAGGCCGGCACTATCGAAGAGGCTCTGAAGCTCGCCAAGCAGGCCGAATTCGACGTCGCCCTCCTCGACGTCAATCTCAACAATCGGCCGATCACCCCGGTCGCCGAAGTGCTGGTCGAGCGCGGCGTCCCCTTCGTCTTCGCCAGCGGTTATGGCCAACGCGGCGTTCCGGAAGCCTACCGACAAAGCCCCACGCTGCAGAAGCCGTTCCAGATCGAAGCGCTGGCGCAGGCCATCGACGCGGCGCTGGCCAACGCCGTCAATTAGCTCCCTTTCTCGAACAGCCGGGCGAGGCCGGTCATGGTCGGCTCGTCGGTGATATCGATGCGCAAGGGGGTCAGCGCGATGCAATTATTTTCCAGCGCGGCAAGGTCGGTCCCTTCCTCGAATTTGAACGAATTCTGCCGCGTATAGGCGATCCAGTAATAAGGATTGCCGCGGCCGTCCTTGCGCTCGTCGATATGCAGCCGCTCCTGCCGGCGCCGGCCCAGCGCCGTCACCGCGACGCCTTTGACCTCTTCCGGCCGACAGTCGGGGAAATTCAGATTGATCAGGACGTCGCGCCGGACGCCTTCATTGAGGATACGGCGGATGATGTCCGGCGCGTAGCGCAGGCCGGTATCCCAGAACGGCGGCCGGCCGCTGCGCGATTGATAGGCCTGCGACAGCGCAATCGATGGAATGCCGAGCACTGCGCCCTCCATCGCGCCGGCGACCGTGCCGGAATAGATCACGTCCTCGCCGACATTGCGGCCGCGATTGACGCCGGACAGCACCAGATCGATGTCCTTGCCCTCGAGCACGTGCCGCGCGCCCATGATAACGCAATCGGTCGGCGTGCCGCGGACGGCAAAACGCCGCTCGGCGACTTCGCGCAGCCGCAGCGGATCGTTGAGCGAAAGCGAATGCGCGACACCCGACTGATCGTGCTCCGGCGCCACCACCCAGACGTCGTCGGACAGCGTGCGCGCGATGTCGGCGCAGACGTCGAGCCCGTGCGAATGAATACCGTCATCGTTGGTGACCAGGATGCGCACGCGCTATTTCTCGATCTTCTTGATGCCGCCCATATAGGGCGCCAGCGCGTCCGGCACCACGATTGAGCCGTCGGCCTCCTGATACGTTTCCATTACCGCAATCAACGCGCGGCCGACGGCGACTCCGGAGCCGTTGAGCGTGTGGGGGTAACCTTTCACTTTCCTGTCCTTGCCGCTGAAACGCGCGTTCATGCGCCGGGCCTGGAATTCGCCGCACACTGAGCAGGAGGAAATCTCGCGGTACATGTTTTGGCCGGGCAGCCATACTTCGATGTCGTAAGTCTTTTGTGACGCAAAACCCATGTCGCCGGTGCACAGCGTCATGACGCGATAATGCAGATCGAGCCGGCGCAAGATCTCCTCAGCGCAGGACAGCATGCGCTCATGCTCGTCCTTGCTTTGCTCCGGCGTGGTGATGGAAACAAGTTCGACCTTGGTGAACTGATGCTGGCGGATCATGCCGCGCGTGTCCTTGCCGGCGGCGCCGGCCTCGGCGCGAAAGCACGGTGTGCAGGCCGTCAGCCGCATCGGCAATTGCGCTTCGTCGACGATGGTATCCATCACTAAATTTGTTAGAGGAACCTCCGCTGTAGGGATTAGCCATCGCCGATCTGGTGTGGGTCGGTATACAAATCCAAGAACTTCGAAAGAAGCATTCCGCGCGGCCTCAATGCCATGCTTCTCCGCGTACGCTAGAATTTCTTCCCGATCCTTTTCGAAATTAACATACGCGTGCTTTCGCTGCACTTCTTCTGTTTCCACGCGAAATTGATCGTCGCTGAATTTCGGCAATTGTGCCGTACCAACCATCGCTTCGTCGCGAACCATCAATGGCGGCAAAACCTCGATATAATTATGCGGCTCGCTGGTGTGCACATCGAGCATGAATTGCCCAAGTGCGCGCTCCAGCCGCGCCAAACCTTTCTTCAACACCACAAAGCGCGCGCCGGATAATTTTGCCGCGGCCTCGAAATCCATCTGGCCGAGCGCTTCGCCGAGCTCGAAATGCTGCTTCGGCGCAAAAGCATAAACGCGCTTGGCGCCGAAGCGATGATGCTCGACATTGTCGTCAGCGCTCTTGCCGTCGGGCACTTCGTCGAGCGGCAGGTTGGGAATTTGCGCCAGCGCATCGTTGAGCGCCTTGCTCGCAGCCTTCTCCGCAGCCTCATGTCCCGGAAACGCTTCCTTAAGCGCAGAAACTTCGGCCATCAGCGCCTGCGCAACCTGTTCTTCGTTGCTCTTTTTAGCCGCACCGATGAGTTTGGAGGCCTCATTACGTCGGGCTTGCACCGTCTCCAGCTCAAGAATTTTTTCCCTGCGCTTTTCGTCAAGCGCGATCAGCCGCCGCGCCTCGGCCGGCAAGCCGCGCCGCGCCAGCGCGCGGTCGAAAGCATCAGGATTGTCGCGGATGTAGCGGATGTCGTGCATGAGAATGAGGCCCGGAAAGAATCAGGATGCCTTCTTAGCACGCCGAACGCGCCAAGCGTGTTGCGGCAATCATTCCGCGGGCTTTGCCGCCTCCGCCTCCGCCGCGGCGCGTTCGGCGGCCGCGCGCTTCTCGACCATGCGCACCGACCATACCGAGCCCTCGTAAAGCGCCAAGAGCGGCAAAGCGAGCGATAGCTGGCTGAGCACGTCGGGCGGGGTCAGCACCGCGGCGATGACGAAGGCGATGACAATGAAATAGCGCCGCTTGGATCTGAGCTGGTCGGAGGTAATGAGACCGACGCGACCGAGCAGCGTCAGGATCACCGGCAATTGGAAGGCGACGCCGAAGGCCAGCATCAGCTTCATCATCAGTGACAGATAATCTTCGACTTTGGGCAGAAGCTCGATGCTGGCTTCGCCGGGGCCGCCCATCTGCTGCATGGAGAGCGAAAACCGCGTCACCATCGGCCAGACCACGAAATAGACCACCCCGGCGCCGAGCAAGAAGAAGATCGGCGTCGCAATCAGATAAGGCCGAAAGGCGTTGCGCTCGTTGCGATACAGGCCCGGCGCGACGAACATGTAGATCTGCGTCGCGATCACCGGGAAAGCGATGAAGGCACCCCCGAACGCGGCCAGCTTTAATTGCACGACGAAGAATTCGAGCAGGCCGGTATAGATGAATTTTGAGTTTTGCGCGCCGGCGACCCAGAGATAGGGCCAAGTCAAGATGTCGTAGATGTGCCTGGCGAAGAAGAAGCACACCACCATGCCGATGACAAAGGCCGCAGCCGCTTTGATCAGCCGCGAGCGCAGTTCCATCAGGTGCTCCATCAAAGGAGCCTTGGTGGCCTCGATCTCCTTGTCTTCGTCTTCACGGGTCAAATTCGCCATCAGCTTCGCTCGGTGGCGGCCGGCTCGGCGATGGGCGCGGCAGGCTCCGGCGCAGCGATGGGCGCGGCAGGCTCCGGCGAGGCAGATTCTGGCGCAGCAAGTGCTGCGGTATCCGGCGGGGGCAACGCTTCGACATCCGGCTGCGGCAATGCCGGTACTGCCTCCGGCTGCGGCAATGCCGCTGCTTCGGTCTCCGGCGCAGGGAAGGCTGGCGCTGCGGCCTCCGGCGTCAAAGCGAGAGGAAGTTGCTCCGGCTGTTCCGGCGGCGGCCCGGACGACGGACTCGCCGCTTGCTGCGCCGAGGGCTCAGCGAGCGACGTCTCAATGTCTTTGCCGATGGAGTCGAAGTCGCTGCGCACCTCCTTCAGCGGATCATAGTTCTTGATGTCGCTTGCTATGTCGTCGACCTGCTTTTTCAGGTCGGCCATCTCGGCTTCGCGCATCGCCTCCTGGAACTGGTTCTGGAAATCGGCGGCCATGCTGCGCGCCTTGCGCGTATATTGGCCGAGCGTCCGCATCACGCCGGGCAGCTCTTTTGGCCCGATCACGATCAGCGCGACGACACCGATGAGCAGGAATTCGGTCCAGCTGATGTCGAACATGGGTGACTCTCCGGCCTCTGCCGGGCGGTCGTAATCAGCGCGAGAGCGCGCGAGCGCTAGACCTTGCTCTCCGAGCGCTGCTTAATGTCGGCGGGTTCCTGATGATCGATGGTCTTGACCGGCGCTTCGGTTTTGGCCGGCGTCTCATCGTCGTCCTCGGCCATGCCCTTTTTGAAGGCTTTGATGCCTTTGGCGACATCGCCCATCATGTCCGAAATCTTCCCCCGGCCGCCAAAAACCAGAAGAAGTACGGCGCCGACGATTAGCCAGTGCCAGATGCTTAAAGAACCCATGAAAACCTCCGTCCGCCATACTCTTACGACGATGGCGTGCCCGTCCGGGGCGAGAGCGCTATTTTAGCCAGAAACTAGGCGTCGGGACCGGCAAAGACAAGCGCAACCGCCATGTCGTCACGCCGCAGGGTGAATGCCCATTCGCGCGCGCTTCGGCGGCATTATCAAGGCCACGGGTGATTTATTCTTTGCTCCGCCAGCGCGATTACTCCTCGGTGCGCTCCTTGGGCGGCGCCAGCCCGAGGTCGAGGTCTTCCGGACCGAGCGGCTCCTCGTCGTCGCGAAGCGTCGGATCGTCCGAGGGAACCGGCACCGAGAAGTCGGCCGGCATGGCGGCATCGATGAGCCCGGAGCCCTTGAGTTCGTCGAGGCCGGGCAGATCGGTCAGCACATCGAGCCCGAAATGCGACAGAAACGCTTCGCTGGTTCCGTAGGTCACAGGCCGACCGGGCGCCTTACGGCGACCGCGCAGCCTGACCCAGCCGGACTCCAACAGGACGTCCAGCGTGCCCTTCGACGTCGAGACGCCGCGAATCTCCTCGACCTCGGCGCGGGTCACCGGCTGATGATAGGCGACGATGGCGAGCGTCTCGATCGCGGCGCGCGACAGTTTGCGCGTGACCACCGATTCACGGGTCAACAGCCAGGCGAGGTCGCCGGCAGTGCGTAGCGTCCATTTGCCGCCGATGCGCACAAGGTTGACGCCGCGCGGCTCGTATTCGCGCTGCAGCCGCGTGAGCAACACGCGCACGTCGGTTCCCGCGGGCAATCGCGCCGCCAAGGCTTTCTCGTCGAGCGGCGCCTCGGCGGCGAACAGCAAAGCTTCGAGGATGCGCAATTCTTCGGGGCGGCTCTCCGTCGCCGGATTCGAATCCGTCAAATCCGAATCCTCCTTGTCACCGACAATCACACGCATCTCTGCGACGTTCCCCATAGACTGACTCTCCCTCTTAGACATTTCCCGGGTCCGCAGTGGCGGCCCCGCCCTCGATCCGCCGTTTGCGCAAATAAAGCGGCGTAAAAGAGCCCTGCTGATGCACTTCGAGGTGCCCCTCTCGCACCAGTTCGAGCGTCGCGGCAAAAGTCGAGGCCAGAACGGTGGCGCGCTGCGACGGGTCGATCAGATATTCGATCAGATATTGATCGAGCGGGCCCCAATCCACCGACTGGCCGACGAGGCGTTCCAACGTCTCGCGCGCTTCGGCCAGCGACCAGACGGTGCGCACCGGCAGACGCACAAACGCGCGCGCCTTGGTCTGTCGCCGCGAGGCATAGGCGGACAGCAAATCGTAAAGCGTCGCGGACCATTCCGGGCGCTTGATCTCCGCGATCGGCTCCGGCAGGCCACGCTGAAACACGTCGCGGCCAAGTTGCGGCCGGTTGAACATTTGCTCGGCGAAGTGACGGATCGCTTCGAGCCGGCGCAGCCGTTGCGCCAGCGCATTCGCCATGTCCTCGGCGCTGGTGCCTTCGACCGGATGCGCTTCCGGCAGCAGCAGGCGCGATTTCAGATAGGCGAGCCACGCCGCCATGACCAGGTAATCCGCGGCGAGTTCGAGTCGCATCTTCCGCGCCGCCTCGATGAAGGCGAGATACTGATCGGCAAGCGCGAGAATGGAAATCTTGGCGAGGTCCACCTTCTGCTGGCGTGCCAGCGTCAGCAGCAGATCGAGCGGCCCTTCGAAGCCCTCGACGTCGACCACCAGCGCTGGCTCGTCGGCGGCGCGTTCGGGCAGTTCGGTCTCGAATTGATCTTCGACGTTCATGTGGAACCCGGCGCGGGTTCGGTGCCCGCCATGAGTTTGAGAAATTCGGCACGGCGGGCCGCGACATCCATCGGCACCGGTGGCCGGCGCAGCATTAGCGCGGCATCGGCGCGGCGGCCGGCGGCGCCCCCCAGCTGCGGCACGGCGGCGGCGACCGCATGCATCTCGTTCATCTTGCCATTGCAGTGAAGCACCATGTCGCAACCCGCTGCGATCGCAGCCTTTGTGCGCTCGCCGATCGAGCCTGCAAGTGCCCCCATCGAGATATCGTCGCTCATCAGCAGTCCCGAAAACCCAATCGAATCACGAATCACGTCCCGCACTATATTGACCGAAGTGGTCGCCGGCGCGACCGGGTCGATAGCGCTGAACACAACATGTGCGGTCATCCCCAGCGGCAAAGCCTTCAGCAGCCGAAAAGCGGCGAAATCGGTGGCCTCGAGGGTGGCACGGTCGGTGCCGACCACCGGCAGCTTGTCATGACTGTCGGCTGTGGCACGGCCGTGGCCGGGAATATGCTTGAGCACCGGCAAAACCCCGCCGCGCAGCAGCCCGGCTGCAATCGCGCCGGCAATGGCAGCCACCTTGGCCGGCTCCGTTCCATAGGCCCGATCGCCGATGATCAGATCGGCGCCGGCGACCGGCACATCGGCGATTGGCGCGCAATCGGTATCGATGCCAACCGCGGCAAGGTCCGCCGCCATCAAATTCGCGCCCAATGTCGCGGCGGCGAGAGCGAGCTTTTTGTCCCGATCGTAAAGCAGACCGAAGGCCGCGCCCGGTGGGTAGCTTGGCCAATGCGGCGGACCCAGCCGCTGGACCCGGCCGCCCTCCTGATCGACCAGGACCGGCGCTTGCCATCCGACTGCGGTGCGAAAATCGTCGATCAGCGCCTTGAGCGAGGCCGGACTCTCAATATTGCGCTTGAAGACGATGAGCCCCCAGGGCTGGGCGTCCTTGAGAAACTGCCGCTCCCCGGCCGTCAGCGCCGGCCCGGCAACACCGGTGATGAAGGATAGCATCCCGCCGGTTAGCCCGCCCCACCGATAGGGGTCAAGCAGCAACGGAGCACAATCCCCGGCCTAATTCCGCTGCACGATGCAGTTGCCGCCCGCGGATCTTAGGCTTGAGCACATCGCCGTCGCCTGCTCCGCCGAAGCAAAGGGGCCGACCAGCGCGCGGTAATAGACGCCTTTGGCGCCGAGATCGGCGCGGCGGACGACGGCGTCATGGCTGCCGAGTTGGCCTGGGAATTTGGCTTTGAGCGTTCGGAACTCGGCCTTGGCGGCGGCCTCGCTCCGCTGCGAGGTGACCTGGACCGCGTAGCTGCCATTGGCCATGCCCGCGGGCTCGGCCCGTGCGGGAGCCTCGGTCGGTCGGGCCAGGGCCGTTCGCAGCCGAGGCGCCGGCGCCGGCGCCGGCGCCTCGTCCTGCCCCGGAATGATCGAAAGCGGCGCGTTGGCATCGGCGCGTGCAACCGGAGCCGGCCGCGCCGGAGCCGGTATCGCGGCGCGCGGCGGAGCCCGTAGCGATGTGGCGGCGGGCACCCGCTCAGCCATCGGCGCTGCCGACGCATCCGCTGTCATCGGTCCCAACTGGTCGGAATGGATGACGACGGTGCGGACTTTTCGAGGCGACGTTGCCGCGGCCTGCCCTGCTGGCGCCAGGGACGGCGCTGGCGACGTCCCTGCAGAAGGCGGGACCGGTGGCCAGATCGAGTTAGCCTGGGCGGGCGGGGTAGCGACCGTTGTCGGCGGCGGCACCGGCGCGGCCGCCGGCATGCCTTGGCCGGTGGGTATTCCGGCTTGCGCCGAATTCGGCACTCCGGCCTGCGCAGAATTCGGATCGGGAAAGATCGGAATGGTCGAGACCACACGAGGGGTTGCATTGACCGGCGCCGGCATAGTGACCGGCTGCTCCTCGCGCGAGACCAGCTTTTCGCCGGAACTCGTATCGCTCGCCGCCGCCTGGTCCGAGTTGGTCTTCGACTTGGGCGGAATGATCTTGTTGGGTCCGTCGTCCGCCTTGATGATCGGCGGCAGCGTCGGCAGCATCGAACTGCCGAACATCGCCCGATAGGCAAAAGCGCCCGCCGTTCCGATAACCGCCAGGCCGAGCACGATCGCTACGACAAAAACTCCACGGCGCCCGCGACGGGCGGGACTCTCTTCATCCTGATACTCATCGACCGCATAAGCGCGATCGGCCGGCGCCTCGTCCGACAGATCGTCGAATTCGAACCGCGCGTCGGGCAGCGATTGCGCCGGGACAGCAGGCAGCCGGGTATCCGAAGCGCCATGCGGATCCGTCGTTTCGTCGAAACGCGATTGCTCCGGCGGCACGTAATACTCGCGGGCGAAGTCGCGCCCACCATTGAGCCGCGTCGAAAGCGCGGACGCGGGCTTGCCGCCCCCGCCGCCTTCCTGGTCGTCATAAGCCGGACCGCCGGGACGGTAGGAGTCGAGTGGCGCCACGCGCGGTTGTTGGTAGCGATCATCGTAAGCCGCATCGTAATCTTCGGTCGCGGCCGGCGCAGCATATTGATCGTCTTCGGGGTGGCGGGCGCCATTGCGATCATCGGCCGCCCAGTCGGGGTTTGCCGCGGGCTCATCGTATGCCGGCGTTGGCCCACGCGGGTCGGGCCTGGAATCAGCGTCCGCATCGGTCTGGCCGATCAGCCGCGCCAGTTCGGCCAGCGGATCGTCCTGTTGCGCGCGCGTGAGCGCGCCCGCAGCACGATTGGGGTAAGAACGAAAATTGTTGTCGGCCATGAAGCTCGACCCCGATTCAGGCGTTACGCGATACTCAAGTCTGCCCCGAAGCTTCGTCTCGATCTGCGCCCGCTGGGCGCCGGGACTTACCGCATCTCGTCTGGCGCAGCGACCCCCAGAAGCTTGAGGCCAGACGCCAGTACGGTGGCCACGCCCTGCACGAGGACAAGGCGGGCCTCGGTCAGTTGTCGATCATTCTGGATAATGAAGCGTAAATGTGGCGATGCATTGCCGAGCGTCCAAAGTGCATGAAATTCGGACGCTAAGTCGAACAGATAGAAGGCAATTCGATGAGGTTCGTGCGCGGCGGCAGCGGCTTCCACGGTGCGGGGGTAAAGCGCGATGCGCCGCATCAGCGAGAGTTCCGCGGGGTCCGCAAGTCCATCCAGATTCGCGGTTCTCGCCAATCCGACGATATCTCGCGGCAGGTCGGGGAACGCCGCCCGTGCATTGCGAAACACCGATTGCGCGCGGGCGTGGCCGTACTGAACGTAAAATACCGGATTGTCCCGCGACTGCTCCAAGACCTTGGCGAGGTCGAAGTCGAGCACGGCATCGTTCTTGCGGAACAGCATCATGAAGCGGACCGCGTCAGGGCCGACCTCATCTACAACTTCGCGTAACGTGACGAACTCCCCTGCCCGCTTCGACATTTTCACCGGCTCGCCGGCGCGCAGAAGCTTTACGAGCTGCACCACTTTGACGTCGAGCTGGGCGTTGCCGTCGCTGAGCGCCTTCACCGCCGCCTGCATGCGCTTGATGTAGCCCCCATGATCGGCGCCCCACACATCGATCAGAGTGCGAAAGCCGCGCTCGATCTTGGTGCGGTGATAGGCGATGTCGGAAGCGAAATAGGTGTAGGAACCATCCGACTTCATCAGCGGCCGATCGACGTCGTCGCCGAACTGCGTGGAGCGGAACAGGGTCTGTTCGCGATCCTCCCAGTCTTCGACCGGAGCGCCCTTCGGCGGCGGCAAGCGCCCCTCGTAGACGAGACCGCGTTGGCGCAGCCAATCAATCGTTCGCGCGACGAAATCAATCGAGTTGGCGCCGGCCTCGTCCTGAAATACCAGCGTCCGTTCGTGGAAAAAGCGCTCTTGATTGACGCCGAGCGCGGCGAGGTCTTGGCGGATCGCCAGCATCATTTGTTCGAGTGCAATGGCCCGAACGACGGACAGCCGTTGCGCCTCGGGTTCGTTTTTCAGCGCTGCGCCGAACGTTTTGGCGATGAGCGCGCCGACGGGTTTCAGATAGTCGCCGGGATAAAGGCCTTCGGGAATGGCGCCGACATCCTCGCCGAGCGCCTCGCGGTAGCGCAGATACGCCGAGCGGGCGAGCGCGTCGACCTGCGCGCCGGCATCGTTGACATAATATTCGCGCGTGACCGCGTGACCGGTCAACTTCAGAAGGCTCGCCAGCGCATCGCCGAAGACCGCGCCGCGGCAATGGCCGATATGCATCGGACCGGTGGGATTGGCGGAGACGAATTCCACGTTCACCGGCGCACCGCCGCCGGCGTCGCTCCTGCCGTAATCGGTCCCGGCCGCCACCGCGCTGCGCAGCGCCGCCATCCAGGCCGCAGGCTTGAGCGTGAGGTTGATGAAGCCGGGGCCGGCGACGTCGGCCTTTTCGACCTGACCATCGTCCCGCAGCTTGCCGGCGATCGCTTCGGCAAGATCGCGCGGCTTCAGGCCTGCGTCCTTCGCCAGTACCATCGCCGCATTGGTGGCGATGTCGCCGTGCGTCGGATCGCGCGGCGGCTCCGCCGTCACGCGCGACCGGTCGATGCCGGCGGGGAGCGTGCCGGCGGCGATCAGGGCATCGGTGGCGGCGACAACGCGCGCCAGCACGTCGGCGAAAATGTTTTTTGTAACCATGACCTGCAACAAGAACTTCCTTGCAAACACGAACTGCCTTGCAACAACAATGCGCCGCGCGCCTAACGCAATTCGGGGGTCGAGTCAAAGAGCCGGGCATGTTCGGCGAGCGCAAAGCGGTCGGTCATGCCGGCGATGAAATCGGCAATGCGCCGGGAGCGCGAGGCCTCGTCGACCCCGAGGTCCACTTGCCAATCCACCGGCAGATCGCCGGGATGGGCGCTGTAGCGGGCGAACAGATCGCTGACCACGGCGGCGGCCTGATCCATCACCCGCATAACCCGGCCGGCGCGATACATGCGCGTTTCGAGAAAGCCCTTGATGGCGCGATCGGCTTCGGCGATGCCCGCCGAAAACCCGGCAACGGGGGACGAAGCGCGCCGCACGTCGTCGGCTGAGCGCGGCGATAGCGTGGCGAGCCGCCGGCCGGTCTCGGCCACCACATCGTCGATCAAAAGCCCGATGAGCTGCCGGACGACCTCATGCACCGTCCGGTGGTCGTCCAGGGCCGAATAGGCCGTGCGGATACCGGCAATAATCCGACCCGGCAGCGGCACGGCGGCAATGTCGTCGATGGCGAACAGGCCGGCGCGCAAACCGTCGTCGATATCGTGGGCGTCGTAGGCGATATCGTCGGCAAATGCGGCGATCTGGGCTTCCACCCCGGCGAAGCTCCACAGTTCGAGATCCTGCCGTCTGCCATAGGCCAGGATCGTCGCAGGAACACCGTGTTCGCGATAACGGGCCAGTGGCACTCCCGCCCGGTCGGTCAGCGGACCATTGTGCTTGACCAGGCCTTCCAGCGTTTCCCAGGTCAGGTTCAGGCCGTCAAAATCGGGATACCGCCGCTCCAGCGCGGTGACGATGCGCAAAGTCTGGGCGTTGTGATCGAAACCGCCGAAAGCGGCAAGGCAGGCATTGAGCGCGCGCTCGCCGGCATGACCGAACGGCGGATGGCCGAGGTCATGGGCGAGCGCCAGCGCTTCGGCAAGATCCTCGTCGAGGCACAGCCGCCGCGCGATGGCGCGCGCGACCTGGGCGACCTCGAGCGTGTGGGTGAGCCGGGTCCGGTAATGATCGCCCTCGTCGAAGACGAAAACCTGGGTCTTGTGCTTGAGGCGGCGGAACGCCGTGGAATGTATGATGCGGTCGCAATCGCGACGAAAGGCGCTGCGGCTGCGGCTCTCCGGCTCGGCATGGAGCCGGCCGCGGCTCCGCGCCGGGTCGCAGGCATAAGGCGCGATCGGTAGAGCCGCCGCCATGACCGGGAAATCCGCTCCACGACAATTGACCTTAAACCTCGGCGCACTTAACTATCATGCTGAGATTGTTGCAATCGGCGGCTGGTCAATTTGGAGCCAAAATGGCCGACAACGTCATCGTAGCCGAAGTCATCGTAACCGAGCGGGCGGCGCGGCGCATCGGCGAAATCCTCGGCCGGGAGCCGGCGGGCACCATGCTGCGCGTTTCGGTGGAAGGCGGCGGCTGTTCCGGCTTCCAGTACAAGTTCGACACCGAGCGCAGCCGCGCCAACGACGATATCGTGATTGAAAAGAGCGGCGCTACCGTGCTGATCGACCCGGTCTCGCTCGATTATATGGCTGGCTCGGAGATCGATTTCGTCGACGATCTGATCGGCTCCTCTTTCAAGGTCAACAACCCCAAGGCGACCGCGTCCTGCGGCTGCGGTACCAGCTTCGCGCTTTAATATTACCGTCATTGGCGGCCGCCCCATTTCGTTATGCCCCTGCGCATCGCCACCTGGAACGTCAATTCGATCAAGCAGCGCATCGATTCCGCGATGGCGTGGCTTGCCGAGCGCAAGCCCGACATCGTCTGTCTGCAGGAGACCAAATGCGTCGACGACGCTTTCCCGCGGCTTGAGTTTGAAAGCCTCGGCTATAACGTCGCCGTACACGGACAGAAGACGTTCAACGGCGTCGCGCTGTTGTCAAAATTTCCGTTCGACGAGGTCAAGGCCGGTCTACCCGGCAACGATCAGGACGACCATGCGCGTTTCATTGAAGGCGTGGTCTCCACGGCGAATGGGGCTGTGCGGGTCGCCAGTCTTTACCTGCCGAACGGCAATCCGCCGAACACCGAAAAATACACTTACAAGCTCGGCTGGATGAAACGGCTCGCGGCTTACGCGCGCGACCGGCTGGAGTTCGAAGAGCCGCTGATCATGGCTGGCGACTACAATGTCATACCGACTGCGGCCGACGCCACGAATCCGCAAGCCTGGACCGGTGACGCGCTATTCCTGCCGCAGACCCGCGACGAATTCCGCACGCTGGTCAATCTAGGGCTGACCGATGCTTTGCGAGCGACCACCGACGAGCCGGGACTCTACACGTTCTGGGACTATCAGGCCGGCGCCTGGCAGAAGAATAACGGCATCCGCATCGATCATTTATTGCTGTCGCCGCTCGCCGCCGACAAGCTCTCAGGCGCCGGCATCGACAAGCATGTGCGAGCTTGGGAAAAGCCGTCCGACCACGTGCCGGTGTGGATCGATCTGGAAATCGAAACGAAATCGTAGGACCTCGTCCTACCTCGCTTCAATTGACGGCCAGATCAACAACATTAAATCCTTCTTTGCGCGCCGCACCGGCTAAACGCTCGTCGAGCGTGACCATTTCCAGAGATGCCGGACGCCGCTCGGCGGCAGCAAACGCTGCAGCCAACTGCAAAGCATCTGCGGCACGCAATGTGTGTACGCGCAATATTCGCACCGCGCTTTCCCGGATAAAGCCGCTTGGCTCAACTTCGAGCCAGGCATCGGCAAACTCGCGCAATTGATGTAACGCCATCTCCAGAGCGCGAGTGTCCAGCATGCCTTCGCGTTCGCGGCGAACAAGTGCAGACACGCACTCCACTTCAGAGGCCCACCAAACGGCCATCCGTGGATCACTTATCACAAGCGATTGCAAACGCCGGCTCGTCCCTTCGGTGATGAGAAGCGGCACGATGGCCGAAGCATCCCAGAATCTCACCGGCCGTCCCGTCTCTCCTCGAGCAAGGCGGCCACCACCGAAGCGTCGCCTTTTACTCGAGGAAGCTCTCCGCTCAGGAGCGACGGCGACAGCAGCTTTCGTGGTGCGCGGACGACGCCTTCGCGAACAAGCCGCTCTATCCGTCCATCCTGCTCATCGATTCCGGCTGGAACAGGTTCGAGGCGCGCAACAGGTCGCCCCCGATCGACAATCAGAACGGGCGAGCCACCCTTGAGGCCGTCGATGAGGGCACTCAAACCATTCTTGGCTTCGGTAATGCTGACTTTCTTCATTAAGCTAGAATAGCCTTTTCGATCGAGCTATTCAAGCTTAACAAGACCCGCGTTTGAGGCGGGTTACTCCCGCCGGCCCTTCAGCCAGTCTTCGAGATAAACCAGCGCCAAGGCGCGCTCGTCATCGTTGGCGTGCTGGAAGTCATTGTCGTAGAGCGGTTTGATCCAGCTTTCGTCATTGCCGGCGCAATCCTTGCCGAGCGTCAGCCACATCAGGCCGCGGGCGGCCTGCCGCGGCACCGCTTGGCCGCGAAACAGCATGTCGCCAAGCGCAACCTGGGCGCGGCACTGGCCTTTGCTCGCGGACAAGAGGAACCAGCGTGCCGCTTGATGCGGATCGCTCGGCGTGCCGCTGAGATAAAGCCGCCCAAGCTCGTACTGGGCGTCTGCGTCGCCAAAGAAACTCGCCGCATAGTAGAACATTTCGCGCGCCCGCTCCCGGTCGGCAACGACCTGGGTATGCGGAATACCGGTCTGGTAGTAATGGCCGAGCGCAACGAAGGCATTGGCGACAAAACGCGACTGCGGCGTGCCCGGCGTTTCGTCCGGATGGGTGTTGGCGATCTCGCTGAAATAATTGAAGGCGCGCAGATCGTCGCGCGGCACCCCATCGCCGTCGGCATACATGCGGCCGAGCTTCCACTGCGCCACCGGCTCGCCCTGATCCGCGGCGTATTGCAGGGCGCTGAGCGCGCTCGACTTTGTGACGGCTTCCGGAGCATGCGCGCCGCCGCGCAACCCGTCGCTCGGCGACAGCGAGGCGGTCGCCGAGCTGGCGCTGCCGTCGAACGCCAGCGCCGGCGCGAACCAAAGACCGGCGCCGCCCACTCCCAGAGCCAGAGCCAGACACAAAGCGCCTAAAAGGCCGGCCGCCCTCCGGCCGGCTGTCAGTCGCGCGATGGCGTCAGACATCCGCATAGCAAGCCTTCTCGGCCGACGCGCCCGGATGGGTCACCGCGCCGTCACGCGCCGTGCCAACCTGCTGGGCATATTTCCAGAGATAGCCGGAGCCGTATTCGCCCTCGCGCGGCTTCCATTCCTTGCGCCGCCGCTCAAGCTCCTCCTCGCTCAATTCGACATCGAGCGTTCCTTTGTCGCCGTCGAGCTTGATGATGTCGCCGTCACGCAGGAGGCCGATCGGTCCGCCGACCGCCGCCTCCGGACCGATATGGCCGACGCAGAAGCCGCGCGTGGCGCCGGAAAAGCGGCCGTCGGTGATCAGCGCGACTTTGCCGCCCATGCCCTGGCCATACAGCGCCGCGGTGGTCGACAGCATTTCCCGCATTCCAGGACCGCCCTTCGGACCTTCGTAGCGGATGACCAGCACGTCGCCTTCCTTGTACTTTTTATTTTTCACCGCCTCGAAACAGGCTTCCTCGCCATCGAAGCAGCGCGCCGGACCGGAGAACTGCATGCGCTCCATGCCGGCCACTTTCACGATCGCGCCTTGCGGCGCCAGATTGCCTTTCAGCCCGACGACGCCGCCGGTCGGCGAGATCGGCTTGTTGGCCGGGTAGATGACGGCCTGATCGGGATTCCACTTCACCGATTTCAAATTTTCGGCGATGGTCCGGCCGGTGACGGTGAGGCAGTCGCCATGCAGAAAGCCATGGTCGAGCAGCGTCTTCATCAGCAGCGGAACGCCGCCAGCTTCGAACACGTCTTTGGCGACATAACGGCCGCTCGGTTTCAAATCCGCGATATAAGGCGTCTTTTTCAGGACTTCGGCGACGTCGAACAGATCGAACTTGATGCCGCATTCGTTGGCGATGGCCGGTAGATGCAAGGCGGCGTTGGTCGATCCGCCGGTGGCCGCCACGACCGCCGCGGCATTTTCCAGCGCCTTCCGGGTAACGATGTCGCGCGGACGAATATTTTTGGCGATCAGATCCATGATCATCTCACCGGCCAGCATGCAAAATTTGTCGCGAATCTCGTACGGCGCCGGCGCGCCGGCCGAGTACGGCAATGCCAAGCCAATCGCCTCGGATATCGTCGCCATGGTGTTGGCGGTGAATTGCGCGCCGCAAGCGCCGGCCGACGGGCAGGCGTTTTGCTCCAGCGTTTCGAGATCGGCATCGCTCATCGCGCCGACCGAATGCTTGCCGACCGCCTCGTAGACGTCCTGGATGGTGACCGGCTGGCCCTTAAACGTGCCCGGCAGGATCGAGCCGCCATAGATATAGATCGCCGGCACGTTGAGCCGGCACATCGCCATCATCATCCCCGGTTGCGACTTGTCGCAGCCGGCAACGCCAATCAGGGCGTCATAGGAATGGCCGCGCACGGTCAATTCCACAGAATCGGCAATGACTTCGCGCGACGGCAGCGAGGCTCTCATGCCGGCATGGCCCATGGCGATGCCATCGGTCACGGTAATGGTGCAGAATTCGCGCGGCGTACCGCCGCCGGCGGCCACCCCGTGCTTGACGGCCTGCGCCTGGCGCATCAGCGCGATATTGCACGGCGCCGCTTCATTCCAGCAGGTCGCAACGCCGACGAACGGCTGATGGATCTGCTCGCGGGTCAGCCCCATCGCATAATAAAAGGAGCGGTGCGGCGCGCGGTCCGGACCTTCGGTCGCGTGGCGGCTCGGTAGCCGTGATTTCAGATCGGTTTTGGCGTCCATGACTTCTGCGGGCTCTACGCAAGCCCCTTCGCCCCTTCTCCTCCAGCCCAACAAAGAAAGGCCGGAGGTACGCAGCGACCTAAAATCCACCGTGGACCCGGCCGCCGGCTATCGATGTCGAGAAATCCTATGGCTAAAAAGCGGCGTTTGCCGTGTGTGCAGTGCAGTAATGCGAAATGTTCCAGCGCTGTTGCAGCGGAGCCACAGATTCAAGCTCCTTTGCGGCAGGCGGTTAGGCTGCGGTTTACCAAACGGTGGCCGGACTGCGACCATGGGGCGTGCCGAAACGCCTGACCAAGAGTTTCTTCAACCGCCGTGTCGATCAGGTGGCGCCCGACCTCATCGGTGCGACCCTCCTCGTTAACGGCGTCGGCGGGCGGCTGGTCGAGGTCGAGGCCTATCACCACACCGAGCCGGCGGCGCACAGTTTTCGAGGCTTAACGGAGCGCAATGCCGTGATGTTTGGTCCGCCCGGCTACGCCTATATTTACCGATCCTACGGCATCCACTGGTGCCTGAACTTCGTCTGCGAACCCAAGGGCTCGGCCGCCGCGGTGTTGATCCGAGCGCTGGAACCGACCGAAGGATTGGCAACAATGCGGCGACGGCGCGGCGTAACCGAGGACCGGTTGCTGTGCTCCGGCCCCGGCCGGCTGTGCGAGGCGCTCGGCGTCACCTTTAAGCACTACGGCCTGGCCCTTGATGCGCCGCCGTTTGCGCTGTTCGCCCGGCGGGACGACGTGGAAGTCGTGGCGGGACCCCGGATCGGCCTCACCAAGGCGGTCGATTTGCCGTGGCGCTACGGCGAGAAGGGCTCGCGGTTTTTGAGCAAGCCCTTTAGGCCGGAAGCCTAAAGCCAGGGTCAAATCCCAGCTCGCGCCGCGCCTTGTCGACCGTCACCGCGGCGAGAAAGATACGTGTTGGCTTTCCCTTCCGCTTACGCAGCCCCCTTTAACCGCTCCAGCGCCTCGGCAATCTTGGCCTTGCGCGCTTGCGCCTCCTCGCGCTTCTCTTTTTCTTCTTCGACGACTTCTTCCGGCGCGCGGGCGACGAAATTAGCGTTGCCAAGCTTGGCGTCGACGCGGGCGATATCGGCGTCGGCCTTGGCCATTTCCTTGGCAAGCCGCGCGCGCTCGGCGGCAAGATCGATCACGCCGGCAAGTGGCAGCGCGGCGACCTCGCCGCGCACCACAAGCTGCACGGCACCCTGCGGCGCCTCATCGGCAAAGGAAATATCCGCGACGCGCGCGAGCCGTTTGATGAACTCCGCCCAGCGCGTCGCGCGGCTTTTGGTCTCTTCGGCGGCGCCGGCAAGCACCAAGGGTATCTGCGCGGTGATGTTCATCTCCGCGCGTACGGACCGGATCGCGGTGATGAGATCGATCACCCAACCGATCTCGGTTTCCGCCTCGGCATCGTCGAGCCCGTCGTGCTGCGGCCAGGCATCGAGCGCCAACAGATGGTCGCGCTTGCCCCCCTGCTCGGCGGTGACCCGCCATAGCTCTTCAGTGACGAAGGGCATGAACGGATGCAGCAGCTTTAAGATTTCATCGAGCGCCCACGCGGCGGCGGCCCGAGTCTCGTTTTTGGCGTCGCCATCGGGACCAGTGAGCACCGGCTTGATCAGCTCGAGATACCAGTCGCAATAGACGTTCCAGACAAAGCGATAGGCCGCTCCTGCCGCATCGTTGAACTTGTAGGCCTCGATCGCCGCCGTGACCTCGCGTCCCGTTTTCGCCGCCTCGTGCGCGATCCAGCGATTGAGCGTTTCCTTGGCACTGCGCGCATCGAAATCTGGATCACGCGCGCAGCCATTGATCTCGGCAAATCGCGCCGCGTTCCATAGCTTGGTCGCGAAATTGCGATAGCCTTCGACGCGCTGTTCGGAGAGCTTGATGTCGCGGCCTTGCGCCGCCATCGCCGCCAGAGTGAAGCGCAGCGCGTCGGCGCCATACTTATCGATCAGCTCCAGAGGATCGATGACGTTGCCCTTCGATTTCGACATTTTGGCGCCGGTGGCGTCGCGCACGAGCGCATGAATATAGACGTCGCGGAACGGCACTTCTTTCAAGAAGTGCAACCCCATCATCATCATGCGCGCGACCCAGAAGAAGATGATGTCGAAGCCGGTGACCAGCGCCGAGGTCGGATAGAAGCGCGCAAGCTCCGGCGTCCGGTCCGGCCAGCCGAGCGTCGAGAACGGCCACAGCGCCGACGAGAACCAGGTGTCGAGCACGTCCTCATCGCGCCTGATGTAGTCGCGCGCGAACTGCCCGCGACGATCCGGATCGGCGGCGATGGCGCGGCCGTCCTCGACGGTGATTTCCTCGATCTCGGTGTAGTGGGCGAGCGCGTCGGCAACCACATCGTCCTCGGTCTCGGCGACGAACACCTTGCCGTCCGGTCCGTACCAGGCCGGAATCTGATGGCCCCACCAGATTTGCCGCGAGACGCACCACGGCTGGATGTTCTCCATCCAGTTGAAGAAGGTTGCCTCCCACTGGGCCGGCACAAAAACGGTCTTGCGTTCGCGCACCGCTGCGATCGCATCCCGCGCCAGCGTCTTGGCGTCGACATACCATTGATCGGTGAGAAACGGCTCGAGTATGGCGCCGGAGCGATCGCCGTGTGGCACGACATGTGACGTCGGCTCGATTTTTTCCATAAGCCCCGCGGCCTCAAGACGTTCGACGATTTTCTTGCGCGCCGCGATGCGATCGAGGCCGTGCAAGGCGAGCGTCAAGTCGAGCTCCACCGACGGCGGCAGGTCTTTGAGAAACGCGGCATTATCGGCAAGATCGAGATGCGCGTCGGCGTCGAAAATATTGATCAGCGGCAGATCGTGCCGTCGGCCGACTTCGAAGTCGTTGAAGTCATGCGCCGGCGTGATCTTGACCGCGCCGGAGCCTTTTTCCGGGTCGGCGTAGTCGTCGGCGACGATCGGGATGCGGCGGCCGACGAGCGGCAAGATCGCGTGCTTGCCGATGAGATGTTTCAGCCGCCCGTTATCGGGATGCACCGCCACCGCGACATCGCCGAGCATGGTCTCCGGCCGCGTCGTCGCCACGACGATGAATTCGTCCGGATGATGCTCGATCGGATATTTGATGAACCAAAGATGTCCCTTGGTCTCGACCTGCACCACTTCCAGATCGGAGATCGCGGTTTTGAGCTTCGGGTCCCAATTGACCAGCCGCTTGTCCTTGTAGATCAGGCCTTCGCGGTACAGCGTGACGAATACCTTCATCACCGCGCGGGAGAGGCCCTCGTCCATGGTGAAGCGCTCGCGCGACCAGTCGCAGGACGCGCCGAGCCGCTTGAGCTGATTGATAATGGCGCCGCCCGACTCTGCCTTCCATTCCCAGACGCGCTTGATGAAGGCCTCGCGGCCCATCTCGCGGCTCGAGGGTTGGCCGCGCTCGGCTAGCTGGCGCTCGACCACGGCCTGGGTGGCGATGCCGGCGTGATCGGTGCCCGGCTGCCACAGCACATCGCGCCCGCGCATGCGCTCGAAGCGGGCGAGAATGTCCTGCAGCGTGTTATTGAGCGCGTGGCCCATATGCAGCGAGCCGGTGACGTTGGGCGGCGGAATGACGATGCAATAGGGCTCGGCCTTGGCGCGCTCGGGGCGCCCGGCGCGAAAAGCGCCGGAGGCCTCCCAGGCCGCGTAAATGCGGCTCTCGACCGCGCTTGGCTGGTATCTGTTTTCAATCATTTCGCTTTCGCCGGTTTGCGGGTTAAAAACCCCGCCTCGCCTACCCTGTCAACGTCACATCGAAACCCCGCGCAAGGTCAACGTGCCGGCCACCCTGACCTCCTCCGCGGTCCTTCCGCGCAAAACGCCGACGCGCGCCATCATGTTCTTGGCGGTGGCCGGCTTTGCCAGCCAGGCGCAGGTCCGGGTGACGGATTCGCTGTTGCCGCAAATCGCCGCCGATTTCCACGCCGCCATAGGCATCGCCGCCATCGTGGTGACCGCCTATGCCGTCGCCCACGGCTCGATCCAGCTCGTCATCGGCCCGTTCGGCGACCGTTTCGGCAAATACCGCGTCGTGGCCATCACCTGCGCCGTAGGAACCGTCATGGTCGCGCTGTGCGGGCTGGCCAAGTCGCTGCCGGAGCTTGGCCTAGCGCGATTCGCCACCGGCGCCGCGGCCGGCGGCTGGATCATCCCGATCTCGATGGCCTATGTCGGCGACGTCACGCCTTACGAGCAGCGGCAGACCATCCTCGGCCGTTACCTCACCGGACAAATCCTCGGCCAGCTGTTCGGCCAAGCTGCCGGCGGCGTGCTCGGCGATCTGGTCGGCTGGCGCAATGTGTTCTTCGTACTGTCGGGAATTTTCGCGGTAGCGACGGTCGGGCTGTTTTTCGAGCTCATCACCAATCCGCTCACCCATGTGCCGCGCGATCCGGCCAAAGCGGACAAGGGCTTTTTCGCCGATTATACCGCCGTCCTGCAGACGCCGTTCGCTCGCATCGTGATCGTCGCCGCCTTCATCGAGAACGCGCTGCTATGGGGCGCCTTCGCCTATATCGGCGCGCATCTGCACGCGCGCTTTGCGCTCAGTTACACGCTGATCGGGCTCAGCGTCGGCTGTTTCGGTATCGGCGGATTGATCTATGCCGCCCTGGTCAAGTCGTTTGTCTATCGGCTCGGCCAAGTCCGCCTCGCGGTCGCCGGCGGCTTCACCATCGCAGTGGGCTATGTCGTCCTGGCGCTGGCGCCGGCCTGGTGGCTGGCGCCGCTCGGAACGACCGCCATCGGGCTTGGCTTCTACATGCTGCACAATACCTTGCAGACCAACGCCACGCAGATGACGCCGGAAGCGCGCGGCACCGCGGTCGCGTTATTCTCGTCGGCGATTTTCATCGGGCAAACCGTCGGCGTCGCGGTGGGGGCGCTGGTCATCGACCGAACCGGCGCCGCCCCGCTGTTTTTCGGCACCGCGGCGGCGCTCCCCGTGCTGGCGATCTGGTTTGCGCGCAAGCTTAAAAACAACCCGGCGGGCTGAACGGCCCGCCGGTCAACGGTTTTAGCCTTGCCCGTTTAGACCTTGACCAGCGGCACCTTCGGCACCGTCCCGCGGCGCGGCGGCTCATTGCCGCCGGAGCCGCCCGGATCGCCAGAGCCCGGCGGCTTCTTGCGCGGCGAAGAGCGCCGTTTCGCCTTGGCGCGGCGCGGCTCGGGCAGCTTCTCCGGCCGCGGCTTGATCGGGCCGGCCGGATACTCGAAGCCGAGCTGCGAATTGCCGCTCTCGTCCGTAATGACGACGACACGGACGTGGCCGCCGGATTTGAGCTTGCCGAACAACACCTCGTCGGCGAGCGATTTCTTGATGTGCTCCTGGATTACCCGCGCCATCGGCCGCGCGCCCATCAGCTCGTCGTAGCCGTTGGCGATCAGCCATTGCGTGGCTTCATCACTAAGCTCGATCGTCACGTCACGGTCGGCGAGCTGCGCTTCGAGTTGCAGCACGAATTTCTCGACCACCATGGCGATGACATCGGGGGAGAGATGCGCAAACGTGATGATGGAGTCGAGCCGGTTGCGGAACTCGGGTGCGAACAGCCGGGTGATCGCCTCCATGTCGTCGCCTTCGCGCTTTGAGCGGGTGAAACCAAACGCCGCCTTCGCCATGTCGGCAGCGCCGGCATTGGTGGTCATGATCAGGATCACGTTGCGGAAATCGACCTGCTTGCCGTTGTGGTCGGTGAGCTTGCCGTGATCCATGATCTGCAGCAGCACATTGAACAGGTCCGGGTGCGCCTTCTCGATCTCGTCCAGCAGCAGCACGCAATGCGGATGCTGATCGACGCTGTCGGTGAGCAGGCCGCCCTGATCGAAGCCGACATAACCCGGCGGCGCGCCAATCAGCCGCGAGATGGTGTGACGCTCCATGTATTCCGACATGTCGAAACGGACCAGTTCGACCCCGAGCGTAGCGGCGAGTTGTTTCGCCACTTCGGTCTTGCCGACGCCGGTCGGGCCGGAGAACAGATAGCAGCCGATCGGCTTTTCCGGCTCGCGCAAGCCGGCGCGGGCGAGTTTGATCGAGGCGGACAGCGCCTCGATGGCCTTGTCCTGGCCGTAGACCACGCGCTTGAGCGTCTCCTGCAGGTTCTGCAGCACTTCGGCGTCGTCCTTCGACACCGCCTTTGGCGGAATGCGGGCCATGGTGGCGATCGTGGTTTCGATCTCCTTGAGCCCGATCGTGCGCTTGCGCTTGTTCTCCGGCAGCAGCATCTGCGCGGCGCCGGATTCATCGATCACGTCGATCGCCTTGTCCGGCAGCTTGCGGTCGTGGATGTAGCGCGACGATAGCTCGACTGCCGCCTTGATAGCGTCGTTGGTGTATTTGAGCTTGTGATAGTCCTCGAAATACGGCTTGAGCCCTTTGAGGATTTCGATGGCGTCCGGGATGGTCGGCTCGTTGACGTCGATCTTCTGGAAGCGACGAACCAGCGCCCGATCCTTCTCGAAATACTGGCGGTATTCCTTGTAGGTGGTCGAGCCGACGCAGCGCACCGTGCCCGACGCCAAAGCCGGCTTGAGCAGGTTCGAGGCATCCATGGCGCCGCCCGAGGTGGCGCCGGCGCCGATCACCGTGTGGATCTCGTCGATGAACAGGATCGCGCCGGGATAGGCCTCAAGCTCCTTGATGACCTGCTTCAGCCGCTCTTCGAAGTCGCCGCGGTAACGGGTGCCGGCGAGCAGCGTGCCCATATCGAGCGCGAACACGGTGGCGTTGCGCAGCACGTCGGGGACCTCGCCATGGACGATGCGGCGCGCCAGGCCTTCCGCGATTGCGGTCTTGCCGACGCCGGCCTCGCCGACGAACAGCGGATTGTTTTTCTGCCGCCGGCAGAGCACCTGGATGGTGCGATTGATCTCCGACTCGCGGCCGATCAAGGGGTCGATCTTGCCGTCGCGCGCCTTCTTGTTGAGGTTGACGCAATAGGCGTCGAGCGCGTCGCCCTTTTTCTTGGTCTCTTCCCCAGCTTTGCTCTCGCCCTCCTCGTCGGCGCCGCGCACCGGGCGGCTCTCCGACATCCCGGGGCGCTTGGCGATACCGTGGCTGATGTAGTTGACCGCGTCGTAGCGCGTCATGTCCTGCTCTTGCAGGAAATAGGCGGCATGGCTCTCGCGCTCGGCGAAGATGGCAACCAGCACGTTGGCTCCCGTCACCTCTTCGCGACCCGACGATTGCACATGAATGACGGCGCGCTGAATGACACGCTGAAACCCCGCCGTGGGCTTACTGTCCTCGGCGCCGTCGGTGACCAGATTGTCGAGCTCGGATTCGAGATAGGCGACGAGGCTGCGGCGCAATTTTTCCAGATCGACGTTGCAGGCGCGCATCACGGCCGCCGCATCCTGATCTTCGATCAGCGCCAACAGGAGATGCTCCAGCGTCGCGTATTCATGGTGGCGCTCGTTGGCGAGGGCGAGCGCCCGGTGGAGCGATTGTTCAAGGCTGCGCGAGAACGTGGGCATTTCAGCTTCTCATCGTTTTGTATTGGGCGCGTAGTCCCCCAAAGGAATCACTTCTTTTCCATTATGCATTGCAAAGGATGCTGATGTTTGCGGGCGAAGTCCATAACCTGCGTCACTTTGGTTTCCGCCACCTCGTAGGTGAAGATACCGCATTCGCCGATGCCGTGCTGATGCACATGCATCATGATCCGATGGGCCGAATCCTGATCCTTGTTGAAGAACCGCTCCAGAACGTGGACCACAAATTCCATCGGCGTATAATCATCGTTGAGCAACAAGACGCGATAAAGGCTTGGCCGCTTGGTTTGCGGCTTGGTCTTCGTGATCACCGCGGTGCCGGGACCCTCGTTTTTGCGTTTGCGATCGTCATCCGCAAGCCGAGGTGGCACCATCGTGAGAGTAACGTCAGTCGGCGGCATTGGTTCTTTCGACTTCCCGACACTACAGTTGGCACGATCCGCCGCCGGCGCAGGAAGAGTCTGCGCTTTTCGGCGACGCACTATGATAAGGCTAGCGCGCTTTGCGCGCCAAATCGATAGCGTGCTGGGCGGTCATGCATTAAATGGGCCGCGGCGCCGTGCGCCAAGCCTTCGACAAGTCTGCGCCGCACCAAGTCTGCGCCGCACCAAGTCTGCATCCACTCCGCGTCAAGTCCGCACCAAGTCCGCAATCCCGTGCTTCCGATTGCCAAAAGATAAGGTGTCCGCCGTCCGCTGCAAGCGCGGGCGGAGGGTCAGTGGCCCATTTTGGGCTGCGGCCGGAGACCGGCGAGGACCGTGCGACCGCCCAGGCGGAGGGGGACGCCTCAGACGGCGATTGGTTGAAGCGGCCAACTCGGCTATTCATCGCCCGCGCTAGAGCAGTAAGTGCGATAGGGGATGGCTATGGTCGACCTTACACGGCGGGCGCGCATGGTGCGCGAACTCGAGCAGGAATTCGTACCTGATTATGATGCCCAGAGCTTGCCGTCGGCGGACAAGCGCGCGGCCTATGCGCTCGAGCATCTCGCCTTTCGCGTCGGACGAATCGAACAATTACTGGCCCGGATCGTTGCGGCGATCGAGACCGCGTTTCCGCCCAAAACCGAATAACCGAGACTCAATGAGCGGTACTGAATAATGACCGCTATAATGACCGCTGCCCAATAACCGGTATCGAACAACCGGCAGCGCCTAAACGAAGACCACACCACGCCAAGCGGCGTGGTGCCGCTTGGCCGGACGCGGCGTCACTTCATCTGATCTCTGAAGATCTCGCCAGCGCGCCTTCGAACGGCTTATAGGCGTCTTTGGCGAAATCGGCATAGAGTTCGCCGAGCTTGGTCGCCTCGGCGACAAAATCCTCGTATGAAGATTTCAGGAAATCGCTTTGGATTTCCATCGCCTTTTCCAGGGACTTGGCGCCCAAAAGGCGCTCCCAGGCGGCAGCGGAATCCTCCATCGACTTCCTGGAGTAATCGGTGATCTCGGCGGCAATGACCTGCGCGTTCTTGGTCCATGCGCCAAGCGAAGACATCATCGAATCCATGCTGTCTTTGCCCATCTTCTGCATCTGTTCGGTGGTCATGCGGGTCCCCGGGACGACGTCCGGCCTCTCTGACTTGGGTTAAATCCTGAAGTCCGCTTGGGCCGTTGCCTTGAAAAGGCCGCTTGCGGCATTGATCATATTATAGTGCAGCGCACAAAAACCTGCAACGGGCGCGAGCAAAGTGCGCAAATAGCGGCGGCGCCGGGACTTAACCCTTTCGCAACGGCGTTCGCCTAACGTGCTTGACCGTGTTGTATGGGTGACGACTGCGTTGGGGAATTGCCTCCCTCGTTGGGATAAGGAGCCGCTCGTCGGCTTCTCACCGCGAGGGAAGCACACGCCCAAAATGCATAATGGGGCGGCCTTTCGGGGGTTGGGCGCGTTCAGGGACGGGGTGCGCAATGCTATGGGAGAAATTCGGGGCCCGCCGTGGCCTTCGGTCTTGCATCTTAAGCCTCGCCGCCATAGCCGCGGCGCTCACCATTTCAAGCGATGCGGCGCTCGCGCGGCGGTACCATCGCGCTTACGCGCATCATCGCCATCAAGCGCATGAGACTGCCTACGACCCGCCCTATTCGTCCATCGTCGTCGATGGCAACAGCGGCGCTGTCCTCGAGGCGGTCAATCCCGACGCGGTGCGCCATCCGGCTTCACTGACCAAAGTGATGACGCTCTATCTTTTGTTCGAGCGCCTCGATGCGGGCCGGATCAAGCTCGACACGCCGCTCGTGGTGTCCAAACACGCCTCCGAGCAAGACCCGACCAAGCTCGGTCTCAAGCCGGGCCAGACCATCACCGTCGAGGATGCCATCAAAGGCATCGTCACTCGATCCGCCAATGACGCCGCCGTCGTCATCGCTGAAAACCTCGGCGGCAGCGAACAGGCCTTCTGCAAACTGATGACGGAGAAGGCGCACGCGCTGGGCATGGCGCACACGAGCTATGTAAATGCCTCCGGCCTGCCAGATGACGGCCAACTGACCACCGCACGCGATCAGGTTTTGCTCGGCCGTGCCATCCAGGATCGTTTTCCGCGCTACTACAAATATTTTTCCACCCAAGAGTTCGAATTTCGCGGCACCACCATCCGCGGCCACAATCACCTCTTGAGCGAAGTTCAGGGCGTCGACGGCATCAAGACTGGATTTACCGTCGCCTCGGGCTTCAACCTGCTGACATCGTTGCATCGCGACGGACGCTTTCTGGTCGCGGCCGTCATAGGCGGTCCGTCGGCCGCCATACGCGACTCCCGCATGCGCGAACTTCTCGCCGATCATATCCAGGAGGCTTCGCTGCGTCGTACGGCGCCGGCGATCGCCGACGTGCCGGTGCACCGCAACGAGCCGATCGCGTTTAGCAAATCGCCGTTGACCACCACCAAACTGACGGCGGCATCGTACGGCATGCATGCCGATCCGGTGCAGACTGCCAGCGTCAACAGCCACGCCGTGACAAATCCAGACGCACCGATCAAGCCGGTCCTGGTACGAACGATCCCGTACCGGACCGTGCCCGTGCAGACCGCGTCATTGGCGCCGATGCCGATGCTGGTTCCGGTCGCGCAGCCGGCGCCGCAAACCTTCTCCGCGCAGCCGGCGCCGCAAAGCTTCTCGGCGCAGCCACCGCCCCAACCGCAGCCCGTGGCAGCGATCGAGCAGCATCCGGCCACGGCGGCCCGGGCCGCCGCGCCATCGTGGTCCATTCCGGTCGTCAAGGCTTTGGCCGCGCCGCAATCGCAAGCGGCCACCGTCGTCTCGGCGAAAGTCGTCGCCGAAGCGTCGAGGCCGGCGCCGGCCGCGCTGGTCGCAACCGAGACCGCACCGCTCGAGCCGCAAACCTCCGAGATCGCCGACGCCGATCCGGCCGGGATTCAATCCGACATCGCGTCGACGCGGGTCCACGCCCATGGCGGCTGGCTTATCCAGATTGGGGCCTTCGACGACGAGAACGACGCCAAGGAGCATCTGACCGCTGCGCAGCAAAAGGCGCGTGGTGCGCTTGCCGCCAAGGACCCGTTCACGGAACGCGTCCAGAAAGGCGCCAAGGCGCTTTACCGGGCTCGCTTTGCCGGCTTCGACGAAGCGACCGCGAAAGCCGCCTGCATGACGCTTAAGCGCAGCGATTTCCAATGCATGGCGCTGAAGGATTAAGGCGTCCACGCGACAGCCGACGCGGAAGCTTGCTTTAACTTTTCCGAGTTACGACTAAGGCCCCGGCAACGGGGCGGGCAGACGTTGAGTACGACGGAGCCGCGCGAGGTTTGTACGGAGTACCTCAGCGATGGCGGCGAAGAAGAACGTCTTTGGCTTCGTTGACGCGGGCCGCAAGATACGTCGTCCCCCCTTGGTCGGGATGCAGTTTCTTCATGAGGGACCGGTGGGCGCGACCGATGTCCTCGGCGTTCGCCCCGGGCTGCAAGCCAAGGATTTGATAGGCCTCCTCTTCAGTCATTTTCCCGCTGGACGGCGGAGCGCTCCCGTTCCCCGCACCCGCATTGCCTTGCGTGTATTGTCGCCAACCGGGCGCCCGGCGGTCAAAATAAGCTGCGAATAGATCGCGCGGCTGCATCGACACCCAGCCGAGCAGGCCGAGGCCGATAAGCCCCGCCGGCACCGCCAAGGCGATTTCGCCGCGCAGCAGAAGAAATACGGCAAAGATCAGCACTGCGACGCCGCCAAGCGCCCGCACGACACGCGCGGCATGCTTGGGATCGGCCTTGGAAAAGGCATTGATCGCCCAAAGACCGAGTACAAGAATGACAGCGCCAAGCAGGAGTTCGGGCATTCGGTTCCGTGTGCCAGGCGGGCGGCGTTTTTGGGACTACTGTGCAGCTTTTAGAGTATGAGCCGGGCAAGTGGATACCGGCTTTCCGCAAAGATCATGCTCTATCAAAACCCTGGATGCCATAACGCAGCATAATTCGCTCCAGGAATGCCAAAAAGTGGCGCTGCCGGCGCCAGCGCGCAATGGCGCGGCGCCAAGGTTCCAAGATTCAATGCCGAGCGTCAATCCGCCAGCAGATCGTGGGTGTCGAGCGGCTTGCCGGCGGCGGCAATCCACTCTGCGCGCGCCGCGGCGCGGCGCCGGCCGCGTTCGTCGATCGGCAGCCGCAAGGCGTCGATCAGAGCCTTCACCTCGTCGCGGGCGGTCACGTGCGATGTGTTCGGCCGCAGCCCGAGCGTATCCTCATTGAGGTCGTCGAGGGCGGTCAGTCCGCGGGGAAAGAACTCGCGGTAGACCACCCGCTCGGCAAAGCCCTCGATGGCGCGGAAACCGAGTTGCTTGGCAAGCCCATCGACGCCCTGCGCGACCAGCCGGCCATTGCGGGAGCCAAGCGTCGACAGCCGGTTGCGCACCACGACCCAGTCGGTCAGGCCGCCGTCGACCAGACGGCGCTGGCGGCGGGCCTCGCGCACCATCTCGGCATAGTGGCTGACGCCGGTGACCTCGAAAGTGTTCTGATCGACGACGCCCAGCACGTCGAAATCGACGAAACTGTCGTTCAAGGGCGTGATCAGCGTATCCGCCATCGAATGGGCGAGCCGCATCAGGTAGGTATCGGTGCCGGGCGTATCGATGACGATAAAGTCGTGGGTCTGCTCCACCGCGCTGATGGCCTCGGCGAAGGCCGCGAATTCCTGGGCTTCGATTTCGTCGAGCCGCATGCCGAAGCCGCGTGCGACGCAATAATGCATCGAATTGCCAAGCTTGATGCCGGAACGCTGCGACCAATCGCGGCGATTTTCGACGTAATGGGTGAAACTTTTCTGGCGGGAATCGAGGTCTATAGTGGCGACGCGCTGGCCGGCCTGCAACAAGGCGACGGTCACGTGCATGGCCGTGGTCGATTTGCCCGAGCCGCCTTTTTCGTTGCCAAGGACGATGACATGCGCCGAAAACGGCTTGCCGACGTCAGCCTGCATCAACATGGGATAGGCGGCCCCTACGCTGCAACTACATTTCCGATTTGCAACGCGTTCGGTCAAGATACAGCATCGGCTTCGCGAAGTTAATCATTAACCGCGCGGCATGTCGCAAAAACGCGACGAGTGTGGTCGCGCCGCAACTGAAGAAAAATGAATCACAAGAAATCCAAGCGTTATCCGCGTGTCACGTTACGGACCCTGCGAACATTGCCGAGCTTGCGCCGCGCGGTCACCGAATTCCGCGCGCGGGGCGCCACAATCGCGCTCGTTCCGACCATGGGTGCTTTGCACGCCGGCCACTTCTCTCTGGTCCGCATCGCGCAACGGCGCGCCGATCGGGTTGTTGTCTCGATCTTCGTTAATCCAACCCAATTCGCGCCGGGCGAAGATTTACGCAATTATCCGCGGACCTTCGCCGCCGATCTTGCAGCGCTCTCCGAACTCAAAGCCGACCTCGTTTGGGCGCCGGCGGCCCAGATCATGTATCCGGAGGGTTTTGCGACACGGATCGTGCCGGAAGGGCCGGCCAAGGCCGGCCTCGAAGATGCCTTCCGGCCGCATTTCTTTGCCGGGGTCGCCACCGTGGTCGCCAAGCTCCTCCTCCAGTGCGAGCCGGATATCGCGCTGTTCGGCGAGAAGGATTACCAGCAGCTCAAAGTGGTCAACCGGCTGGTCCGCGATCTTGCGCTCAAGACCCGGATCGTCGGCGCGCCGGTCATCCGCGCGCCGGATGGGCTCGCACTGTCGTCGCGCAACCGCTACCTGTCGGCGGACGAGCGGGCCACAGCGCCCGCGCTTTACCGCGTGCTCAAGCAATGCGCCGGCCGCATTGCTGCCGGCGCCCCCCTCGCCGCCGTGCTCGACGGCGGCCGCGCGGCGGTGGCGCAGGCCGGTTTTGCACTCGATTATCTCGAGGCGCGCAACGCCGATACGCTTGAGCCGCTGTCCACGCCGAGTGCCGAGCCGATCCGGCTCCTGGTGGCGGCACGCATCGGCAAGACCCGATTGATCGACAATCTCGCCGTATAGGCACCGATGAACGCCGCCGCTCTATGCGGGCTTCATCGGGTCCTTGACGTTGGTAAAGGTCTCGAACTCCATGGCCCAGAGCTGTCCGTCGACCTTCTGGACCTTGCGGATATAGATGTTGCTGACGATGTCGCGGGTGGCCGGATCGATCGAGATCGGGCCGCGCGGGCTTTCCCAGGCCATGCCCTTCATGGCGGCGACCAGTTTGTCGCCATCGGCATCGCCGCCGGTCTTCTTCAGCGCCTCATAGAGCATATGCAGGCCATCATAGGCGCCCAGCGAAGCAAAATCCGGGCGTTCGCCGACCGTCTTCTGGAAATCGGCGACATAGGTCTTGTTCAGCGCCGAATTATGCGCCGCCGAATATGGCCCCGCAGTGATCAGCCCGATCATCTCGTCGCCCTCATTCGGCAGGCTGTCGTCGTCGCAGAGGTCGCCGGGACCGATGATCTTGATGCCCGATTGGCCGAGCCCTTTCTCCTGGAACTGCTTGGTAAACACCGGCGCCTGCGGACCGGGGAAATAAATGAAGGCGGTATCCGGCTTGAGGTCGGCGATGCGTTGCAGCGACGGCGCGAAATCCGGGCTGGCAAGCGGAATCCGGATCGATTCCATCACTTGGCCGCCGACCTGCTGGAACCTGGTCTTGAACGCGGTTTCGGCCTCAGTGCCCGGCGCCCAATCATTGACCAGCGTCACCACCCGCGTGCTGCCGTTCTTGATCGCCCATTCGGCAAGCGTCCAGGCCTGCGGCGCGATGATAAATCCGGCGCGCACGAAATAGGGCGACTTGGTCGTCGTGATCGAGGCGCCGGAGGTCGTGCAGATGGTCGCCTTCTTCGCCTCGGTGACGAGTTGCGCGATCGCCAAGGTGCAGGGCGTGATCCCGGCGGCGATAACGTCGACCTTGTCGTTGACGATCATTTCCTGCACCAGCCGGCGTGCGTTGTCGGCAACGCCGGCGTCGTCGCGGATAATGAGCTCGATCTTGCGGCCGGCGACGGTATCGCCGTGCTGCTGCATATAGACCTTCAGTGCGCCGGTGAGTTCGCGGCCGACCGCGGTAAAGCCGGCGCCGGTCAATGGCAGGCTGCAACCGATCTTCAAGGGCACAGCGGCAGCGATAGCGGGCCGAGCCACCAGTCCGCCCGCCGCGGTCGCGGCGAGACCCTTGAGCAGCGTTCTCCGCTTCATGATTCTATCCTCCCGCTTTGCCGTTTTGATTCTTTTTGGCGTCGCCAGTGACGGCAACGCCGCTCAGACCGCTTCGAGATGCGGAATTTCCGGCCGTTCGCCGTGCGCCTTGCCGCTAATCGGCGGCCGCGGCAGCTTCGCCGCACCGTTTTCCATGACGAACGTATGCTCGAGCGAATACCACGGCGCTTTGACGTCGGCAGCGCGAGTGCAGGCTTCGTCATGCTTGACGTAATTGCCGATCAGCTGCCGGGTGACGCCGAATTGCACGTCGGTGTCGATATTCTTGTCTTCCGGATCGTAGATTTGCGAGATCAGCGTCTTGAAGCCCGGTTTGTAGACGAGAAAATGCAGGTGCGACGGCCGCATATTGTGCCGTCCGGCCGCGCGCAAAAGCTCTCCGACTGGGCCGTCGATCGGGATCGGATAGCCCGCGGGCTTCACGCTGCGGAAGCTGATCCGGCCATCCTTGTCGGTGGTGAATTTGCCGCGCAGATTCATGTCGGCCTGCACCGGATCCTGGTTCTCGTAGAAGCCTTCGGGCGAAGATTGCCAGATATCGACCTCGGCGCCGGCGATTGGATTGCCTTTGGCGTCGCGGAATAAGGCGTCGACAAACAGCGTCGGGCCTGGTGTCGGCGAGCGGACGATGGAATCGCCGTTTTTGGTGGGCGGCGAATTCGCCCGCCAGAACGGACCCAGCATGTTGGCGTCGGTCTCGGTCTTGCCGTTGTCGCCATTATTGATGAGGCAGATCAGCGACGATAGTCCGAGCGAGCCCGCCATGAGCACGGCTTCGTTGTGGGTATCGTTGGACTGCTTGCCGATTTGCACGATCTTCGCCATGGCGGCGTGGAATTCTTCTTCGGTCAGCTTCACTTCACGGGCGAAGGCGTGCAGGTGGCGTACCAGCGCCGCAATCACCTCCCGCAGCCGCGGATTCTTAATGCGCTCATACTCCTTGAGCACCGCCGGGGTGACGTCCTTCTCACTGCCGATAATCATTCTTCTTACTCCGCGAGCCTATTGCTGGGCGCGCCGGACTTTACGGGATCACCGCGCGCCGCGCCATGGCGGCGGCAAAGTCACATCAGGCCGAGTTCGCGCAGCTCGCGGCGCAGCTTTTCCGGCATCGCGGTTGCGCCCTTGGCCACTTTATCGAGGTCGCGCGGGGCGTCCGCCACCGCAAGATAGCGCCAGCCCTGAAACGCGCGATACGGGCGCGGCTCGACCAGGACAACTTTTGGATCGAGCGCCAAGCCGCAGCGCCCGATGCCGTCCTTGTCGCGGAACGGCCGCACCGCGCGGATGCGTTGGCGGCACATGACCTCGCCGCGGATGACCCAAAAAAGCGAGCCGCCGTCGGTCAGTTCCACGGCCCGCTTCGGCACCATCCGCGTCCTGTGGATGTGCTCGGGCTTGTCACCGGTTTTGCGCTTGGCCTTGAGCTTCTGCTTGATCCAGTCTTCGAGGTCGGACACCGAGTTCGCAACCGACGCACAGCTTGATGAGATGAAGCGGCATTTTTCCTTGCTTTATGTTCGATCCGGTATTATGGCGCAAACACCACAAGCTAAAAAATCTTTCAAGTTTTTCAAAACACGTTCTGCCATCGCAGGTGCTTATTTGCTCCGCTACGCACAAGAGACGTCATGGCGCGAGAATAACCGCTGCGTGTCGATGGCGATCAGGTGAGCCGCGTAGCCGGTCTGGCGACGGCTCAAAAGCCGTCAGTGGATTTCACGGGCTACTGGCAACGAAATAAAGGCCAGCGTTAATGACCGCCAGACTGCATTCGATCAAATAGATTGGAGCGAACGTTCTTTTCCGCTCGCTTACCGGACAGGAAACGTTCTCGAACTTTCTTTGCTTCTTCGTCGTCGGGAACATTCCCTACGATCGTCGGTGCGGGGGTCGAGAGGGAAATGTGTTCCCAAATCCACTGCAATGCTGCGACCATTGTGCTTCCCCTATGGGGTTGGGTCCCTTGGGGCCATTTCTTCTTCAACGTAGATAATGGCCCGCGTGTCATACAGTTCCAAGCCCCGCACACGAAGAGTTGTCCCGGGCAGGAACACGATCTCGCGTTCCTCCAGAAGATCGGCGTGGTTGCCGAGCACTCGTCCAGTGTGGGAGGTAATCGTGAAAAGGACGTTACCGTTCGTCGCGTACTCGGGGACCAGTGACGCGCTACTAAATGCACGCCAAGTCACTTCCGCGCCGTCGCGATAGTCAATTTGGAGATTTGCAAATTCGACGGCGCTCACTCGTATCCCCCGATACGCCCGACCTTCGTAGGTTGGGAGCTTTTTGAGCCCTGCCGCAAGATGCCCCGCAACGCATTCCGCCGTTTCTGGAAGACTGTGGCTATTCCGCAACGGGTCATTGACCCGCTTATACCAAAAACCACGCGTGGTAGCGTACAGCCAGACTGCCAATCGCTCCCATCTGGGGAGGGGATTATCAGGTGTACGATGCTGGCAGTTATCCCAAGCCTGCTCATAAACGCGTCTATTGCCGTCAACGAAGCCAACGAATAGAGCTTCAATGGCGTCGTCAGACATAGGGGCTATTGGAGACACCGACAGAGAGACTCAAATTGAGGCTAAAATACAACCATGATTTGATACCAGAAGCAAATTCACCGGTTGGAAAAGCCCAAAAATCGGGCATTTATGGCGCTATTTTCCACCGCTTGGGCAGCCTTCCCCAACGCGCAGCACAACTTCCTGGCATGACCAAACACCGGCCTCAATGCCCCCCGCTGGTCGTCGGTAGCATTCCTTATTCCCTTGGCACTCAAGACAGCCGCCGTGACCTCGCTCACCGTGAGCGGCTTGCTTCCGGCCGCACGCATGGCGTCCAGTGCGGCCCGGAATAGAAGTACCGCGCTTGAACCATGGCGCCGGGCGGAAATCGCCCGAACGCAGTAGTCTAGGTCGAATAGCCTTATGACCGCCTCGACGTTCCGCATGGCGTCCGCCAATCGGATGGCCTCGGCTTTGTTGGCGAGTATCTGTCCGGCTAGGTCAGCATGAAGCCGGCTCAGGTACAGACACCGGGATGATCAGCTGGAGCTTTAAATGCGTGCGGGGTGGCCATAGCTTCCTTCGCCGGGAAGCTAAGGCGTCACCATCAATCCACTTGTGGCATTTGCGCCATAATACCGGTTCGCTCGTGGTCCGGCATCGGCTCTAGCACCATGACCGGCGCGCTTTCCACCACTTGGGCGCCTGTACTCACAGAAACCTCGCGCACAACGCCGGCGAACGGCGCGCGCAAGGTATGCTCCATCTTCATCGCCTCAATGACGGCAAGACGTTGACCTTGGACGACGCACGCGCCGACGGCGGCGAGAAGCTCCAGAACGCGCCCGTGCATGGGGGCCTTGATGACCCCGTCGCCGGTCGCCGCCGCTGCGCTGGACCTGGAGAAATCCCTGAGCTGGACACGGGTCTGCCGGCCATCTCGTAGGACATAAGCCTCGCGGCCGGTTCCGAACACTTTCGCATCCGCCGCCGGCGCTTGACCGCCGACCGTGACATGCGGGCCGTCGGCGCGATAGGCGACAGCCGCATCCACGCTCTCGCCGTCGACAATGATCGCAACCGCGACCGTGCGCACTCCGCCAAGCTGAAAGCCGTCAGATGCATCCCAAGGCGACGCCGCATCCGTCTCGCACGCATGGTTGGCATGGCCGCCATTGGGCGCGGCCGAACCTTTGAGGATATGCGTCACGCCACTAGCCGCCGCGGCATCGTCGCGCGGCCGGGGCACCGCCCCGAGCTTGGCCAGATGGCTGTCAATGTAACCGGTATCGACCTCGGCGCGCGTGAACTTGCCGGCCCGGCATAAATTGGCGAGGAACGCGACATTGGTCCGCACCCCCGCAATCGCGGTCTGGTCGAGGGCATGAGCGAGCCGATGCAGGGCGGCATCGCGCGTCGGCGCGTGGGCGATCAGCTTGGCAATCATCGCATCGTAATAGGGCGAGACCTGGCCGCCCGCCGCGACGCCGGCATCGACGCGAATATCGGTCGGGAGCTGCAACGCGACGATGGGGCCGGTCGACGGCAGAAAATCGTGCTCGGTATCCTCGGCATAGATGCGCGCCTCGATGGCGTGGCCGCCCAGCCGAAGGCGGTCTTGAGTAAGCGGCAATTTCTCGCCGGCAGCGATACGGAACTGCCATTCGACCAGATCGAGACCGGTGATGCTCTCCGTCACCGGGTGCTCGACCTGAAGCCTAGTGTTCATTTCAATGAACCAGATGGCGTCGGCGCGCAGCCCACTGCTGGCGTCGGCGACGAATTCGACGGTGCCGGCGCCGCGATAGTCGACCGCCTTGGCTGCCTCGACCGCGGCGGCGCCGATTTGCTCCCGCAAATCCGCGGTCATGCCGGGGGCTGGCGCTTCTTCGATAACCTTTTGATGGCGCCGCTGCAGCGAGCAGTCGCGCTCGCCGAGATGGATGGTGTTGCCGTATCGATCGGCAAAGATCTGAAATTCGATATGGCGTGGCGCGACGATGTATTTCTCGATCAGAATCCGGCCCGACCCGAAGGCCGATTGGCTTTCCCGGATCGCGCCCTCAAGCGCGGTTTCGAAATCGGCATGCTTGTCGACGCGGCGCATGCCGCGGCCACCGCCGCCGGCCGCCGGCTTGATCAGAACCGGGTAGCCGACCTCATAGGCTTTTTCCTTGAGGAATTTCGCGTCCTGCCGTTCGCCGTGATAGCCCGGCACAACCGGCACCCGCGCTTTCTCCATGAGCGCCTTGGCGCGGTCCTTCAGCCCCATGGCGCGCATGGCTGCCGCCGGGGGGCCGACAAAGACGATCCCGGCATCGGTACAGGCCTCGGCGAAGTCGGCATTTTCCGACAGGAATCCATAGCCCGGATGAATGCATTCGGCTTTGGCTTGCCGGGCCGCCGCGATGACCCGCTCGATGGCGAGATAGCTATCGCGCGGCTCGGCGCCGCCGACGCAATAGGCCTCGTCGCATGAACGCACATGCAGCGCATCCGCGTCCGCGCTGGAATAGACCGCGATCGTGCGCAAACCGAGCCGCTTGGCCGTGCGGGCGATGCGGCAGGCAATTTCGCCGCGGTTGGCGATCAGAGCAGAACGGAACATGGCGGGAGCATAGAGCATGATCCCGCGCGGCGCTCAGCGGTTTTCGCGATCATCCGCGCCTAGGCCAACCCGTGATCGTCGGAGCGCTTCGCAGAATCCCTCCGGGAGCAAAGCGGCCTATCCACGCCACGTTGATCTCGTCATTGAGTTTTGGGTGGCGTGGCTGCCGCCGGTGGCGACGGTGGGAACGGATAGAGCTGGACCGGCCCAGCGACCTGAGGCGCAGCCTTGGCGCCGGCTGGCGCCGCTGACGCGGCGGCCGCCGCAGCAGCGCCCGGTGCGGCAGGTTGGGTCCCCGGCATCCAAACCGGCTCGACGGCGGGCGCTTCCTCAGCGGCCTGCGGCGGCGGTGCCGACGGCGAACTGGCCGGCGGAGGCTTGCGTTGGGCGCGGCGCGGCGCGGGCGGCTCCTCATGGGCTTTTGGTTCGCCGGCCGTCGCAGCGGCGATGGCGGCGGCCGTCGGCGGCCCAGACGGCTCGGGATTTATGATGCTGATTGGCGGGATCGACGCCGCGCTCGGAAAGTCGATATCCACGAACTTGCGGGGGGGCGGTTGAGCGCCGGCCGCGCCCGCATCGGCAACCGGAGTTTGGGGCGCCTGTGCCCACACCGTGAGATAGTGGCCGAGATAGCGCTGCAGCGTCAGGCCGCTCAAATTCGCGCGCACTTTGCCTGGATTGTCGAGCAGGCTTAGCGCCGCGCAACGATCGCTCGTGCAGCGGTCGGCAACCGCGAGCGTGTGGGCGACGAAACCGAACCGGTCGGCCTCCAGCGAGTGACGCAACGGCAGCAGCACGGTGTTGATGTTGCCGCCTCCGCCTTTGATATAGGCAGTGATGTCGGCAAGCAGCGAAAAGCGCGCCGCCACATAGGACGTGGCGCTGGCGACGGTCGACGGCGAGGCAAACAAGGCTTTTTCGCAAGCCGCTTCGACATCGTCACCGGCAAGTCCATTGAGGCAAGCGAGCGGGGAACCCGGGGCCAGGCTCTCGGCATTAAGTTCGGCTGCGCGCGCCTCCAGCGCGCGGCGTTCGGCACTGCGGTCACGCACCGAGGCGGCGTCGAGAAATGCCCAGGCCAAGCTCGCGCCCAGCACAGCACCGAGCACGACGACGCCGACGCGGGCCACGGTTCGGGTCCGGGTCCAGTCGAAAGCCAGCGCACAAACAAAGACGAGCAGCGCGGCCGATCCGGCGGAGACCCATAGCCGCAGCGCCGAGCTTCCGATGTCGGGATCAACACCGAACATCTAGTGGTCCGTTTCTAGCATTCGCATCCCAGCTCCGCAGGCTATCATGCGAATGTTAGAGTCAAAGGACCACTCGCAAGTGTCAGTCCTAGTGGAGCTTTGGATTTGACATTCGCTTCACGAGATCACGGCTACGTGGATAGCGGATGTCAAATCCGCTCCACTAGCACCACCAAAAGCTACTACCGTGCCGATCGACGCGGCGGAAGTATGGCGCGGCGGTGCAATCGGCACCATCGACCATCGCCCAAATTTCACCGTCAGGGGTCAAGCTCGAGCTGGCTCTCCTTGGCGACGCGCTCGAAGGCTTCGCCAGCGTGCTTGATCCGGTACTGGTAATCCTCGCCATCCGACGGCAGCAGGCGGACGACCTGATAGCTGCCGGTCGCGCCCGGCCGGCTGATCGGGCTTGACGTGTAAAACACAGTCTGGCCCACACGATATTTGTGCGTCCTCAACACCGGTGCAATCGCAGTAACTTGTGCGACGGTGATCGTCGCTGCCTCGGCGACGGCAACTCGCACGGCCGAATGCATATCCAGCTCAAGCGCCGACCGCCGGGTCGCCGCCGATTTGCGCGCTGCCGCGACCGCGCGCACGGGAGCCTTACGGGCCGCTGCGGCCCGACCCGTTTTTGCACTCGATTTCACGCTCGCCTTGGCGGGACGTTTCTTTTTCACTGAATTTTTGTTCATGGAACAATCTATAGCATCCAGGTGAGCGCCTAAGCAAAAAATATAGCACCAAAAATAGGCCGTTGAACATCCGTCATTAACTTATAATTAAGACGCTAAAAGCACTTTATTATCAAGGCGATACGCCATATTTCTACGTCGATCTTGGAGCCCGACCGCAGTCAGGCCTGCCGGCGCCAGCGACCGTGTTCGTCGGCCTGCCAATAGGTGACCTCGATCCCCTCGGCTTTGGCCTTGGTCCAGCGCTCACGGGCGGCATCAACGGCGTCCGGATCCTCGCCGTTGATGAGTACCACAATGCGATCATAACCCCCGCCACCTCCCGGCATGGTTGCGCCGTCGACCAGGAACCGAACCGCCGCACCGTTTGGATTATCGTCGCCTACCGTAAGCACTATCGGCTGCTCGGACGCCTCGGCATCGCGCCAAGTGCCGTGCGGCAGGAAGGCGTCGTCCCGCCAGGTCCACAGATGCGCGTCGAGCGCCTCGACGCGTTCATCCGAAGAGGCCTGGACCACGACCCGCCAGCCGCGTTCGATCGATTTCTGAAGTAACGGCGGCAACACCTGTTCCGGCGTCTGGCCTTTCAGATGATAGAACAGCATTTCCGTCATGCGGCAGCCCTCACCGCTCGTAGTGGTCTTCCACGAGTTGATCGAGCAAGCGCACGCCCCACCCGGACGCCCAACTCCTGTTGATGTCGCTCTGCGGCGAGTCCATGCCGGTGCCGGCGATATCGAGATGAGCCCATGCCGTCTTGCCGACAAACCGCTGCAGCAATTGCGCCGCGGTGATCGCGCCGCCCCAGCGGCCACCGGTATTTTTCATGTCGGCGAACTTCGAGTTGATCATCTTGTCGTATTCCGGGCCGAGCGGCATGCGCCAAACGCGCTCGGCGGTGGTCTCGCCGGCCTTGCTCAGCCGCTCGGCGAGCTTGTCGTCATTGCAGAACATGCCGGCATATTCATGCCCCAACGCGACGATGATGGCGCCGGTGAGGGTTGCCAGATTGACCATGAATTTCGGTTTGAACCGCTTATTGACGTAGTGCAGCACGTCGGCGAGCACGAGACGGCCTTCGGCGTCGGTATTGATGATCTCGATGGTCTGCCCGGACATGGTCCTGACGATGTCGCCCGGCCGTTGCGCCTTGCCGTCCGGCATGTTCTCGACCAGGCCGATGGCGCCGACCGCATTGACTTTGGCTTTACGCATCGCGAGGGCGCGCATCAAACCGACGACGCAGGCCGCGCCCGCCATGTCACCTTTCATATCTTCCATGCCCTGCGCCGGCTTGATCGAGATGCCGCCGGTATCGAAGCAGACGCCTTTGCCGATGAAGGCGACCGGGTCCGCACCGCGCTTGGCCCCGTTCCAGCGCATGACCACTAGCTTCGATTCGTGCGCGGAGCCCTGCCCGACGCCGAGCAGCGCGCCCATGCCGAGCTTTTTCATCGCCGCGACATCCAAAACCTCGACATTGACTCCGAGCTTGGTCAGCGAGCCAGCGCGGCGCGCAAATTCGGCCGGATAAAGCACGTTGGCCGGCTCGTTGACGAGATCGCGGGCAAGCAGGACGCCATCTGCGATCGCTTCTTTCGCCACCCAGGCTTTCCCAGCCGAGGCCGGATTAGCGCAGGCGAAATTCACCTCGACCTTGTTAGGCCGCTCTTCGCCCTCTTTGCGCTTCGTCTTGTAGAGGTCGAAAGTGTAGGCGCGCAGCCGTGCGCCCAGCGCGAGAGCCGCGGCTTGGTCGCCCTTAAGCCCGCCAGAGCCGAATTCAGCGAAGATTGTCGCACTCGCCGCCGCCGCCGGTACCCGCCCCATGGCGATCCCGCCAAGCTTGACGAGATCGCGGGGCTTGAGTTCGCTCTCCTTGCCGATACCGACCACGACCAATCTCGGCAGATTGAGGCCGCCGGGTGCGATAATATCGAGAATTGAGCCGCTTTTGCCGGTAAAGCGGTCGGCGGCAGCGGCGCGGCGAAGAAGATCCCCAACCGGGGCCAGTGCACGCTGGGTGGCGGGGCCGAGTTTGAGGTTATCCTCGCAGAACACAACGAGAACTCCGCGCGGATGGGCGAAGCTGGTGAAGCTGAATTTGGGGGCGGCGGCCATGAGATATCCCCTTTGGGCTGGACGCGAGGCGGCCGAAGACCGGCCCACCGTTACGGTAACCGAGTTATGAACCGGAGCTTGGCCGGTGCAAAGCTGTCCAAGGGGTCAAAATCGGGCCTTGGCGCGCCTGCCTTTATCAAACGGCCGTATTAACGCTTTAGTGTGCATGTTCAATAGCTTTGCCTTGGCGAAGCCACTTTGTGAAAGCATGAAAATAGCGGCTATGGGGAGTCGGTTCTAAGGGTGCGGCGTCGGCGAACGATGCAGCAGCCCGGCAGACCGTCACGGGGATGTTCGATCCGATGGGTTCGATCGGCGGCTACATATTTCGCGCCACCATGGGCGCGTTTCTGATTATCCTCGTCAGCCTGACCATCGTGATCTGGTTCACGCAGGCAATGCGCGATTTCGACCTGATCACGAGCCAGCGCCAGACTCTTCTGGTTTTCGTTGGCATCACCGGCATGATCATCCCGCTTTTGGTGATGATATTGGCGCCGATCGCGCTCGTGATGGCCGCCGCCCACGTCCTCAACAAGCTGTCTTCCGATTCCGAGATTATTGTGATGAACGCCGCCGGAATATCGCCGTGGCGGTTGCTCCGGCCGTTTCTTGCAGCGGCAACGGTAGTCTCGGTTCTGGTCGCCGTCATCGCCGCCTATGTGTCGCCGCGGGCACTGCGCGAATTGCGCGATTGGGGCGCGCAGGTCCGTGCCGACATCTTGACCAATATCGTGCAGCCGGGACGCTTCACCACGATCGGCGGCAATTTGACCTTCCACATTGCCGACCGCCGGCCCGATGGCCTTTTGGTCGGCATCTTCGTCGATGACCGACGCGATCCCAATGTGCACTCCACCTTTCTTGCCGAGCAGGGCGAGATCGTGAAGAACGATAAGGCGTCGTTTCTGGTCCTGCAGGGCGGCAGCATTCAACGGCTCGAAGCCGGACAGCGCGACCCGCGTATCATCACCTTCGACCGCTACCCGTTCGACCTCTCGCAATTTTCCACCGGTCCGCAGAACGTCGTCTATACGGTGCGCGAAAAATACATTTGGGAACTGTTGTGGCCGCGAGCCGACGACACCTTGTACGCCTCGCAGCCCGATCAATACCGGTCCGAGTTGCATGATCGGCTGGCGACGCCGCTCTATCCCTTTGCTTTCGTGATTTTGGCGTTCGCCTTCCTCGGTCCGCCGCAAACCACCCGGCAGAGCCGGACGTTGGCGCTGCTCGGAATGATCGGAGCGGTTTCGCTGCTGCGGCTCGTGGGCTTCGTCAGCGTCGTTGTCGGCGTACGCGTGCCGGCCGTGCTCGCCGTCCAATATGTCGCGCTGTTCGGCACGATTGCCGCTGGCTTGTGGCAGATATCGCGCGGCCGGGCGCTGGAGCCCGCCGCTGCCGTGTCAAGGCTAGCGACAGCGATCGGCGATCGCATGGCGCGGGCAACGAGCTGAGGGAGCGGAAGATGATCACCGGCACGCTCTCGCGCTATTTCGGCATGCGGTTTATGACGTCCGTCGTCGGCTCTTTTATCGGCGTTGTCGTGCTGGCGGCGATGATGGACTATGTCGAGCTGATGCGCCGCGGCGCCGACTGGCCGAATGCCACGGCTTGGGTGCTGGCCAAAATTTCGCTCTACCGCGTGCCTCAACTCACCGAGCGGATCATGCCGTTTTCGGTGCTGGTCGGCGCGATGTCGTGCTACCTTGGACTGTCGCGGCGATTGGAACTCGTGGTGGCGCGGTCGGCTGGAGTTTCGGCTTGGCAATTCGTGGCGCCGGCCATGATCGGGGCTTTCATCTTCGGCATTATCGCGACCACCGTCTACAACCCGGTTGCGGCGAGGCTGCACGAACAATCGAAGCGGCTCGAAGCCGACATGTTGGGGGAGAACATGTCGGCATTGCAGGAAAACACCAGCGGCTTCTGGGTTCGTCAGAAAAGCGCCGACGGCGCAGCCATCATCAATGCCACCACCAGCCGCGAGCAAGGCGCACAACTAGGCGGCGTGACGGTCTATACGTTCGACGTCAACGGCGGTTTCAAGCGGCGCATCGAAGCGCAAAGCGCGACCCTGGAATCCGGGTATTGGCAGCTCCAGGATGCGCGCATTTATGCGAGCGGGGCTGCGCCGGACATCCAAGCGAGTTATCGCGTTCCGAGCAATCTGACGCTTGAGCAGGTACGTGAAAGCTTCGCGACGCCGGAGACCGTTCCATTCTGGGAACTGCCGACTTACATCGCAATGGCGGATCGCGCCGGCCTCGGCGCCGCCGGCTATCGCCTGCAATACCAGCAGCTTTTGGCGCGACCGTTTTTGCTCGCCGCCATGGTCTTGCTGGCGGCCTCGGTCAGTCTGCGCTTCTTCCGCTTTGGCGGCGTGCAAAAGATGGTCTTGAGTGGCATCACCGCCGGGTTTCTCTTGTTCGTCCTGCAGAAGATAACCGACGATATGAGCCGGGCTGAGCTCATGCCGCCGATCGCCGCAGCCTGGATCCCGGTTGCTGTCGGCGGCCTGACGGGATTTGTCGCGTTGTTGTTCCAGGAGGATGGCTAGTGGCGCGTTCGCGTAGCCCCTTCTGTCAGCGTATGCGTGGTGGCGTCGGCGTTGGTGTAACGGCGATCCTGACGCTGCTCGCGCTCGTTTTCGCCGCGGCGCTCCTGCCGCAGCCGTCGCGGGCGCAGTCGGCCGGCAATCTGATGCATTTTCCGCACCAGCCGCCGCGGCCCAAGAAGCCGGCGCCGCCGTCGAACGGACCGATGCTCGTGCAGGCGACGGAAATCAGATACGACTACACCAACAATACTGTCGCCGCGGTCGGCAATGTGCAAATCTATTACAACGGGGCGACCATCGAAGCCGACCAAGTCATTTACGACCAGAAGACCAAGCACCTGCGCGCGCAGGGCAATGTCAGGCTGACCGAGCCAGACGGCAAGATCACCTACGCACAGTCGCTCGATCTCAGCGACGACTTCCGCGATGGTTTCGTGGATTCGCTGCGGCTCGAAACGCCCGACGAGACCCGTTTTGCCGCGTCGCGCGCCGATCGCGCAAAAGGCAACTACACAGTCCTGCAAAACGGCGTGTATACGGCATGCGAACCTTGCCGGGACGATCCGAAAAAACCGCCGCTGTGGCAGGTCGAGGCGGCACGGATCATCCACGACGAAGGCGAGAAGATGCTCTATTTCGAGGACGCCCGCGTCGAGTTTTTCGGCGTCCCGCTCGCTTACGTGCCTTTCATGTCGGCGCCCGACCCGACGGTGAAACGCAAGAGCGGATTTCTGTTTCCGAATCTCAGCGAGGGCTCGCAATTCGGCTATCGCGATAGAGCCCCAATATTTCTGGGCGCTGGCGCCGAATTACGACCTGACGCTGGGAACCATGCTGTCGACCAAGCAGGGGGCGCTGCTCGAAGGCGAATGGCGGCACCGCCTGCTTGACGGCGCATATTCGATCCGAGCCGCGGGCATCTTCCAGGCCGATCCGGGCTACTTCGCCGATCGCGACGGCCCCAATAGTCCGACGGCAAACACGTTCCGCGGTTCGATTCAGACCGCCGGACAGTTTGCCATCAACAACAACTGGGTATGGGGCTGGACCGGCCTGCTGGTGACCGACACTCAATTTTTGTTCGACTACCAGTTGCGGCAATTCACCGGCGCATTCGACCCGTTTCAAACCGGCGTCGCGTCGCAGGGCGTTTCACAGTTGTATTTGAGCGGGGCCGGCGTGCGCAGTTACTTTCGACGTGCGCTCGATCTACTACTACGGCTTCTCGCAATACGACGTTCAAAGCCAGATCCCGATCGTCCATCCGGTGCTCGACTATTCGAACGTGCTGGCGCAACCGATCCTCGGCGGCGAGTTCAGTTACAAATTCAACGCCACCAGTCTGAGCCGGCAACAGGCGGAATTCGACGCCATCACGCAGAGCGCTGCGGCTGCCGGCATCTGCAACAGCAGCGCCGATACCGCGGTGCCCGGCAGCTGCCTGCTGCGCGGCATACCGGGAGACTACACGCGGTTCTCCGGCCAGGCCGACTGGCGGCGCACGGTGGTCACCGACAACGGCCAGATGATCACGCCGTTCTTCGAGTTGCGTGGCGATGTGGCGGAGCTCGACGTCGCCAACGAGCCCAGCGTCTCGAATTTCGTCGCCACCGGGCAAAGCGAGCTCGCCCGCGCCATGCCGGCGGCGGGCGTCGAATATCGTTATCCGTTCGTCGACGTGGAGCCATGGGGCACACAGACGATCCAGCCGATCGCCCAACTCATCCTGCGTCCGAATGAAACGGACATCGGCGCCTTCCCCAACGAAGATGCGCAGAGCCTGGTGTTCGACACGTCAAACCTGTTCTCGATCGACAAGTATTCCGGTTGGGACCGCGTCGAAGGCGGCAGCCGGCTCAATGCCGGCGTGCAATATACGGCACAGATCAACCGCGCCGGATCGCTCAATATCGTGTTCGGCCAGTCCTATGCCCTGTTCGGCCAGAACTCGTTTGCCGTTCCCGATATCACTGACACCGGCTTGGACAGCGGCCTCGACAAGCCAATTTCGGATTACGTCGGCAGCGTGACCTATCAGCCCAATCAGGTGTATTCATTCACCGCGCGTGGGCGATTCGACCAGGCCACATTCACGCCGGAACGGCTTGAGTTCGAAAGCCGCGCCAACTTCGACCGCTGGACGTTGCAGGCGCTGTACGGCGACTATGCGCCGCAGCCCCTGCTCGGACTGCTGACCCGGCGCGAAGGCATCCTGGCCGGCGCCTCCTTCAAGCTGAACGAGAACTGGGTCCTCCTCGGATCGGCCCGCTACGACATCGCCAATGACCAGATCGACCAATCGCGCCTTGGTGTCGGTTATGTCGATGATTGCTTCATGTTGTCGCTGAACTGGCTCACCGGTTACACCTACACGACGACGTCGGCGCCGGTCCAGAATAGCACCGTCATGGTGCAATTCAGCCTGCGCACCCTGGGTCCCGACGTGCTGGCCCCGGTGGGCTCTTCGTTCTAAATTTTGCCGTGACTTTATGTTTGCTATCGTTGAAGTTCCAGGGGCGGATCGTGCGGCTCGGACAAGCACCGCGGCCGCGGAGGGAGATCCCAGAGCAGTGACCTCGCAGACCACAAACAGCGCGTGGCGCCGCGTTTTCATCACCACGATACTGGCCGCGGCCGCCGCGTTGGCCGGAGCGGTCACCGTCGTGTCACCGGCTCACAGCCAGGAGGAGGTGGTGGTGCTGGTCGACGGCGAGCCGATCACCTCACTCGATGTCCAGCAGCGGGCAAAATTTCTCGAGATGAGCACCCATAAGGCGCCGACGCAGCAGCAGGCGGTCGATAGCCTGATCGATCAGCTTCTGGAATTGCATGAGGCCGCGCGCTACGACATCAAGCCCACTGACGTCGACGTGAACAACGCCTTCGCCAGTGTCGCGAGCAACATGGGAGTGGACGCACAAAAGCTCTCGCAGATGCTGACGAGCGGCGGTGCCAGCCCGGCGACCCTCAAACTGCAACTGAAGGCGCAGATAGCCTGGACCAGTCTTGTGCGGGGACGATACAAGGCCAGTCTGGAGGTTCCGGACACCGACATCGAAGCCGAACTGAAATTGCACGGGCAAAAAGCCGACGTCGGCTACGAATACATCTTGCGCCCGATCATCATGGTGGTGCCACCCGGTTCGCCGGACAGCGCTTTTGCGGCGCGCAAGCGTGACGCCGAGCTGCTGCGCGGCCGTTTCTCCGACTGCAATGCCGGCGTCGCGTTTGCTCAGGGGCTTCCCGAGGTGGCGGTACGCGACGTCGTCTACAAATCGTCGTCGGATTTGCCGCAGCAAGTGCGGGACATTCTCGACAATACGGAACTCGGTCATCTCACGCCGCCGGAGCAGACCAGCGAAGGCATCCAGATGTTCGCGGTGTGCTCCAAAAAAGAATCGACAACCGATACCCCGGCCGCCAAAAAATTGCGCGACCAGATGTTCGAGAAAAAATTCGGAGTCAGAGCCAAACGCTATTTGGCCGATTTACGCCGCCAGGCGATGATCGAATACAAATAGCTATTAAGTGAAGCATGATCTAGAAAGCCCCGCTGTCGGCTTCGGCTCCACCGCAGGGCGGCGGACGTTTTCGGATCATGATGGGCACCAAGATCGTGCGACCCAAGATCGTGCAGCCTCTGGCCTTAACGCTCGGCGAGCCGGCCGGAATCGGCCCCGACCTCACTCTCGCGGTTTGGAACCGGCGCGCCGAACTCGGCTTGCCGCCGTTTTATGTCGTCGCCGATCCGGCTTTCCTGCGCCGGCGGGCCGAACAGCTCAAGCTCGACGTTCCGGTGGCCGCCGTGTCGCCGACATCGGCAGCATCGGAGTTTGACGAGGCGCTGCCGGTGTTGCCGCTCGAAATGGCGGTCACCGCACGGCCGGGAGAGCCCGACGATACCAGCGCGCCGGCGGCGGTGGCTTCGATCCGCCGCGCCGTCGCCGATGTCATCGCCGGCGAGGCAGCCGCGGTCGTGACCAATCCGGTCGCCAAAAATGTTCTCTACAACTGGGGCTTTGCCGAGCCCGGTCACACCGAATTTCTTGCCGCTCTGGTGCGGGAAGCAACCGGCAAGTCGTTGCACCCGGTGATGATGCTGTGGTCGCTGGAACTGGCGGTCGTCCCGGTGACGATCCATCTGCCGCTGCGCGATGTCTTTTCGCAGCTCTCGAGCGAACTCATCGTCGAGACCGCACGCATCGTCGCGCACGACCTGGTCACGCGATTCAAGGTCAGCAGCCCACGGCTGGCAATCGCCGGACTTAATCCGCATGCCGGCGAAGAAGGCGCCCTCGGTGACGAGGACCGGAGCATCGTTGCGCCGGCGGTCAAGCGCCTGCTCGCCGACGGCATCGACGCCAGGGGCCCGCTGCCCGCCGATTCCATGTTTCATGCCCAGGCGCGCGCCAGCTACGACGCGGCGCTCTGCATGTATCACGATCAGGCGCTGATCCCGATCAAGACGCTGGCCTTCGATCACGCCGTCAATGTCACGCTCGGCCTGCCCTTCGTGCGCACCTCGCCGGACCACGGCACCGCATTCGACATCGCCGGCACCGGCACTGCCGATCCGGCGAGCCTGATTGCCGCGTTGCGCTTGGCGGCGCGGCTTAGCGAAGGCTGCGCGGGGGACAAGCGCGCGGTCCCGCTTGCCGCATCGTGAGCGACACGCTCGACGGCTTACCGCCGCTGCGCGAAGTAATCCGCCGGCACGGGCTCGCCGCCAAAAAGTCGCTGGGACAGAATTTTCTATTCGATCTCAATCTGGCATCGCGCATCGCGCGGGCGGCCGGACCGCTTGCGGGTCTCGATGTCGTCGAAGTCGGCCCCGGTCCGGGCGGGTTGACCCGCGCGCTATTGGCGCTAGGCGCCCCCAAGCTGATCGCGGTCGAGCGTGACGAGCGGGCGATCGCGGCCTTGCATGAGATCGCGGCGCATTATCCCGGCCGGCTCGACATCGTCGTGGCCGACGCGTTGACTTTCGATCCGAAGCCGCATTTGTCCTCCGCTCCGGTGCGGATCGTCGCCAACCTGCCATACAATATCGCGACCGCGCTGCTCGTCGGCTGGCTCTCTATCGAACCTTGGCCACCGTGGTACGAGGCCGCGGTCCTGATGTTCCAGCGCGAGGTCGCCCTGCGCATCGTCGCGGCGCCGGGATCGAAGACCTACGGCCGGCTATCCGTTCTCGTGCAATGGCGCTGCGAAGCGCGGATCATGTTCGACGTGAACGCGGCAGCTTTCGTACCGCCGCCAAAGGTAACCTCCTCGCTCGTTCGCATTGTGCCTCGGATGACGCCGCTACCTTGCGAGCGCAGGTTGCTCGAGCGCGTGACGCAGGCGGCATTCGGCCAACGCCGCAAAATGCTCCGGCAGAGCCTGCGGCCGCTCGCGGTCGATGCGCCCGGTTTGATCGCGCAGGCCGGTCTCGACCCCACGGCGCGGGCCGAGGATATTTCCGTTGCCGGCTTTGTGGCGCTGGCGCAGGCACTCGCCGGCACCCCTCCTGATCGGGCATGATGGGCCTCGTTTTTGGAGACATCGGCCGCATGACCCAATTCCACCGCCAATCGCTCGTCGCCTATGGTCAACCGCTGTGCGACACCGTCGCCGAGCTTCCGACCCCGCGCGGCACCGAGGTTCTGGTGCGCGTCGAATGCTGTGGGGTTTGCCACTCCGACCTTCATATCCAGGACGGCTATTTCGCATTGGGCGACGACAAGCGGCTCGACATCACCAAAGGCCGCACCTTGCCCTTTACCCTCGGCCACGAAATCGCCGGCGTGGTGGAGGCGGCGGGACCCGCCGCCGAAGGGACGGCGATCGGTCGTCCCATTGCGGTCTATCCCTGGATCGGTTGCGGCACCTGCGCCGCCTGCCGCGCCGGCGCGGAAAATCTGTGCGGCTCACACCGTCATCTCGGTATCGCGGTGGACGGCGGCTTTGCCACGCACGTCATGGTGCCGCATCCCCGCTATCTGGTCGATTATGCGCCGCTGTCGCCGGACTTCGCCGGACCGCTGATGTGCTCCGGCTTGACGGCTTTTTCGGCGCTTCGCCATCTCGGCGATCGGGCCGAGCGCGGGCCGGTGCTGCTCATCGGCATGGGCGGCGTCGGCATGATGGGCTTGGCGATTGCGCGAACGCTGCTTCGCGAACCGCCGCTCGTCGCCGACGTTGACGCCACCAAACGCGACGCGGCGCTCGCCGCCGGCGCGGCCCAGGCGTTCGATCCGTCCGATCCGCAGTCGCGCCGCGACATCATGAAAGCGACAGGCGGCGTGATGGCGGCCTGCGACTTCGTCGGGTCGGACAAATCCCTGCAATTTGCCACCGGCGTGCTCGGCCGTGGCGGCAAAGTCGTGGTGACCGGCCTGCTCGGCGGCTCGTTCTCCATCCCCGCGGCCATGATCGCCATCAAAGCCATGACGATTGAGGGCACGCTCACCGGCACGCTGGCCGAGGCGCGCGAACTCGTCGATCTGGCGAAGAGCGGCAAACTGCACACGATCCCCACCCATGAGCGCCCGCTCGATGAGGCGCAAAAGGCACTCGACGATCTGCGCGCCGGGCGCGTCGTCGGCCGAACGGTGCTGACGCCTGTAGCCTAAAGCTTCGCCTGCAGCGCGCGCACGAAAGCCGACAATCCGATCTGTCGTTCGCGCTTGAGCCGTTCCGCCGCCAGGATCGCGCGCACTTCGCCAAACGCTTCGGCCTTGTCGCGGTTGACGATGACGTAGTCGTATTCCGGCCAGTGGCTCATCTCGCCGGCGGCCTTCGCCATGCGCGATCCTATGACGGACTTGCTGTCCTGAGCGCGGCGCTTGAGCCGGCGCGCCAGTTCGCCCACGGTCGGTGGCAGAATGAAAACGCTCACGAGATCGTCGCGCGCTTTTTCATGAAGCTGTTGCGTGCCCTGCCAATCGATATCGAACAACACGTCGTGGCCGCTGCGAAGCGCTTCGATCACCGGCCGGCGCGGCGTGCCGTAGCAATGGCCGAACACTTCGGCCCACTCCAACAGCTCGCCCTTTTTGACCATGGCGTCGAAGCGGCGGCGATCGATGAAATGGTAGTCGCGGCCGTCGGTTTCGCCGGGACGTTTCGGGCGCGTCGTCACCGACACCGACAGCCGGATCCGCCGATCGGCGCGCAACAGCAGCCGCGACAGCGTCGTCTTGCCGGCGCCTGACGGCGAGGACAGGACGAACATCAAGCCGCGGCGAGCGACGGTCTTTCGACGTGCCGCGCGATTTGGCCCGTGACCCGGCTTCTGAGTTGTCTTTCGCGCGCCCGCCATCTGTGCTCCGCCAAGCCCGCCTATTCGACGTTCTGCACCTGCTCGCGGAACTGCTCGACCGCGGCTTTGAGTTCCAGTCCGATATTGGTGAGTTCGACATCGTTGGCTTTAGCGCATAGCGTGTTGGCTTCGCGGTTGAGTTCCTGGGCGAGGAAGTCGAGCCGCCGGCCGATCGGACCGCCCTGCGCGATCAGATGCTGCGCTTGGGCAATGTGTGCGGCGAGACGGTCGAGTTCCTCGCGCACGTCGGCCTTGCTGGCCATCATGATCGCTTCCTGATGGAGGCGGTCTGGATCGAAGCGGTCGGATTGCTCAAGCAGCGCTGCGATTTGCTCCGCGAGCCGCCCCCGGATCGCTCCCGGCTGGCGGCCCGGCGCCCGCTCGGCGCGCCCGGCCAGCGCGGCAATTTCGCTCAATCGCGCCGCCAGGACGCGACCGAGCGCCTCGCCCTCGTGACGGCGCATTTCGCCAAGCGCGCCGATCACCTGGGCAAATCCAGCAATCACCGCGGTCTCCGCGCCGCGCCGCGCATCCTCGCTCTCCTCGGATTCGGCGACCTCGATCACGCCTTTGAGCGCCAGCAAACCATCGAGCGACGGCGGCGCCGCGTCGATCTTCGGCGCGATCTGTCTGATGGCCGTCAAGAGCGCGTCGAGCACCGCGGTGTTGACGCGGACCACCGGCTGGGCGCCGCCGCGCTCGACGGTGAGATTAGCTTGAACCGATCCGCGGCTGAGCGCCTCGGCGGTACGCGCGCGCACCGGCACTTCGATCGCATCCCATCCCGGCGGCAATCGCAGCCGAAGATCGAGCCCCTTGCCGTTGACCGATTTGATCTCCCAGGCCCAGCCATAGGCACCGCTCACGCCATGGGCGCGGGCGAATCCGGTCATACTGGAAAGAGCCATGAAACTGCGATCTCCGACTGCGATCTCCGACGGCGATTCCAGGCGAAAACAACAAAAGATCGCGCCAAACTTAGCGGCGGCCGATCACTGTCACAAGTTCGCGCACGCCGGCGCCGCAAACGACTGGGTTCGGGCGCGCATGGTACTCAATGGCTGGCCGGATTGCGCGGCTGCTTTGCCGTGCCCCGCAGTGGCGACGAGGCCCCAGACGCCCGCGGCGGCGACGTCGAAGGCGCCGCTGCGCCCTGCCCCGGCGGCGGGGTGTTCATCTGGTCGGCGATCGGAACCTGATCCTTCTGATCGGTATCGATCTCGCGAAGCCGGGCGACATTGCGCTGCTGTTGCTCGTAAGTTTCGGCGAAGACATGACCGCCGGAGCCGTCGGCGACGAAATAGAGCTCGCGCGTGCGCGCCGGATTTGCGGCGGCCTCAAGCGAGGCGCGGCCCGGATTGGTGATCGGGCCGGGCGGCAGCCCGTTGATGACATAGGTATTGTAGGGCGTCGGTTGCGCGATCTCGCTCTTCATGATCGGCCGGCCGAGCGTGCCTTTGCCGCCGACCAGCCCATAAATGATGGTGGGATCGGATTGCAGGCGCATATTCTGCTTGAGCCTGTTGACGAACACGGCGGCAACGCGCGTGCGCTCGTCCGCCTTTCCGGTTTCCTTCTCGACCAGCGATGCGAGCGTAACGAGTTGCTCCGGCGTCTTCAGCGGCAGGTCGGGTGAACGATGCTCCCACATCTCTTGGACAAGACGCTGCTGGGCGTCCTGCATGCGCCGGATCATCTGCTCGCGCGTAACTCCACGCGTGAAATTATAGGTATCGGGCAACAGGGTGCCCTCGGGCGGTATCTCCTTGACGTCACCGGTCAGCACGTCGTCGGCCAGCAATCGCGCCACGATCTGCTGCGACGTGAGGCCTTCCGGCACGCTGATCTGATGCGGCACCACTTTGCCTTCGACGATGGTCGCGACCACGTCGCGCAGGCTGGAATGGGCTTTGAATTCATACTCGCCGGCCTTGAGACCCTCGCGCGCCTTGAGAATCATCACGCCGCCGATGAATACCCATGGCTGGTCGATGACACCGTCGTGCGCCAGTACGTCGGCGATATCGCGGATGCCGGACCCGTGCGGAATGACGACGACGCGGTCCTGCGGCAGCGGTCCCGGTTGCTCAAAGCGTTGCTTACCGACAAACAGCACGATACCCGCCAACACTGCGACCAGCACGAAAATGCTGATGATGGCGTTGCCGACGATGACAAGCGGATGCCGGGCGCTGGTCGAACGCTTGGTCGGCATTTCCACCGTATCCGGCTCGAGCGCATTGCGTGGACTGCGCGGCATGATGCGCTCGGTGCCGCCGCGATTTCGGCGGCGCGGCGCCGGCGCCATTTGTCACGAGCTCCGCGCCCGGCGCGCGTGACCTGCTCGCCGCCGCCGCTTTCGAAGCCGACGGTGGCGATGCAGGCGCGGCCGCGGCGGCCGGACCGAGCAGAACTTCGGCAATCGAGCGTGACGGGGATGCCGCCGCGCTGGGCGGCGCGGCTGCGCCCGAACCATCGGCTGCACGCATAGCGGCTGCGTTAGGCGCCGTCGCCGGTTGCGACGCCGCCGGTCGGGTCGCTGGCGCCGCCGGCTTGTCAGTGTCGCGGCTTGCGGGTTGCGGTTTTGGCGTCGGCTTATCGCCGCCGGGCGGCGTATCAAACGCTGTCACGGCCGCATATCCGCATCGGAACCCTGCATCGTCGGCATGAGAAAAAATCCGTCCCCAGGCGGCAAACCCCGAGGCATCGCTGAGTGAGCATCGGGTCGCGGACTATAAGCGAGAGTGTCAGTGAATCGCAGCCGAGTGCGGAGCAAATATGGCGGAAAGGCGATGGCGCGCACTATTGCGCCTTGCGGAAAACGAGCGAGGCGTTGGTGCCGCCGAATCCAAACGAATTCGACAGCACGACTTCGATTTTGCGCTTTTGCGCCTTATGCGGCACGAGGTCGATCGCCGTTGCCACCGACGGGTTGTCGAGATTGATCGTCGGCGGCACTATTTGGTCGCGCATCGCCAGCACGCAGAAAATCGCCTCGACCGCGCCGGCGGCGCCGAGCAGATGCCCGATAGCGGACTTGGTCGACGACATGGCAATGCGGCCGCCGGCATTGCCTACCAACCGCTCCACGGCCTTCAGCTCGATCTCGTCGCCGAGCGGCGTCGAGGTGCCGTGGGCATTAATGTAGTCGATATCGTCGGCGGAAACGCCGGCCCGGCGGGTGGCCGCGGTCATGCAGCGAAACGCGCCATCGCCGTCCTCGGCCGGCGCCGTGATGTGATAAGCATCGCCTGACAACCCGTAACCGGTCAATTCGGCATAGATACGCGCGCCGCGGCGCTTGGCGTGCTCATACTCCTCGAGCACCACCGCGCCCGCACCCTCGCCCATGACGAAGCCGTCGCGGTCGCGGTCATATGGCCGCGAGGCGCGCTCGGGCGTGTCGTTGAAACCGGTCGATAGCGCCCGGCACGCGGCAAAGCCGGCCAGCGAAATGCGGTTGACCGGCAATTCGGTGCCACCGGCCACCATCACATCGGCATCGCCGAGGGCAATCAGCCGCCCGGCGTCGCCGATGGCGTGTGCTCCGGTTGAGCAGGCCGTGACCACCGCATGGTTTGGCCCCTTGAGGCCGTGAGCGATCGATACGTATCCCGACGCGAGATTGATCAGCCGGCCGGGAATGAAGAACGGCGATACGCGGCGTGGACCGCGATCGCGCAGCACCAGAGCAGTCTCGGCGATGCCTTCGACGCCGCCGATCCCGGAGCCGATGAGAACGCCGCTGACGATCTGATCGTCGTAATTACGCGGGTGCCAGTCGGCGTCGTCGAGAGCTTGAGTGGCCGCTCCCATGGCAAAGACGATGAAGTCATCGACCTTGCGCTGCTCCTTCGGTTCCATCCAGTCGTCGGCTTTGAAACTGCCGGCCGAGCCGTCGCCGCGCGGCACTTGACCGGCGATCCTGCAGGCAAGGTCGGCAACCTCGAACTTGTCGATGCGCCTGATGCCGCTCTCGCCGCCGAGCAGGCGCTGCCATGTCTGCTCGACACCGCAACCGAGCGGGGTAACCAATCCGAGGCCCGTGACGACGACCCGCCGCATCAAGAACGCTCCCGGCGAACACTGCAATCTCGGGCCGCGTCAGGCCCGGAGACTTTGGCCGATCGCCATCGGCTCGCACATAATGATGTGCAGTTGCCGCAGAGCGCGCAATACATGCAACGCTGCCGGACGGTGCCGACGGGTCAGCTCTTGGCGTTCTTTTCGAGAAATTTGATGGCGTCGCCGACCGTTAAGATGGTCTCGGCCGCGTCATCGGGAATTTCGCAGCCGAACTCTTCCTCAAAGGCCATTACGAGCTCGACCGTATCGAGGCTGTCAGCGCCGAGATCGTCGATGAAACTGGCGTTGTCGGTGACCTTGTCAGGCTCGACGCCGAGATGCTCCACGACGATTTTCTTCACCCGCTCGCCAATATCACTCATCGTTCCGACCTCATTTTTCAACGCGACCCAAGCGGCCTATTTGATTCGGTCCAAGTTCTGCATTGAACCTGCCGACGGGGATCGACAAGTTCGTTTGGGTCGACACCGATCAGAGGCGGACATATCGCCCCGCGCTCCGGCATTCCGGCTCCCCTGCCCCAATTTCGGTTCGGTTACCACACTTCAAATGCGTTGACCAGCGCGGGCGCGCTCGCGGCGGTCGGCGTTATAGCGTTCAGATCATGGCCATTCCGCCATTCACATGCAATGTCTGCCCGGTCACGTAAGCGGCCTCGTTGGAAGCGAGAAAGGCGACTGCCGCCGCCACCTCTTCGGGGGTCCCCGCGCGGCTGGCCGGAATTTTCGCCAGAATCGTTTCACGCTGCTTGTCATTCAGCTTTCTGCGTCATCGGGGTGACGATGAACCCGGCGCAACGCAATTGGCGGTCACCCCGCGTTTGGCGTATTCCTGCGCCATCGCCTTGATCATGCCGGTGAGTCCCCGCTTTGGCGGCCACATAATTGGACTGCCCCGGATTGCCAGTCGTCCCGACCACGGAGGTGATCGCGATCACGCGGCCGAAGCGGCGGCGCATCATGCCGCGCACTGCGGCACGCGCCAGACGGAATGTAGCCGACAGATTGACGGCGATCACCTGATCCCAGTCCTCATCGCGCAACTGCACCAGAAGGTTATCTCTGCGTGACGCCGGCATTGGCGACCAGAATATCGAGCTGCCCCATGGTCTCTTCGGCCCGCGGCACCAGCGCTTCGGTCTCTGCCGGATCGGCGAGATTGCAGGGCATGACAGGGATGCGTTCGCCGAGCTCGGCGGCCAGTTGATCGAGCACCTCCCGCCGCGTGCCGGAAATGGCGACGGTCGCGCCTTGGCCGTGGAGCGTGCGCACGATAGCGCCCCCGATCGGGCCGCTCGCCCCGGTCACCAGCGCATTTTTTCCGGTTAGTTCGAACATCGATTTCCTGGCCCCCGCTTCTCACTCCTAGCCATAGCTCATACCGCGTACGGCTGTTGAACCGTGCGAGGTCCTCGGGCGTACCTATGGCGGAGGCCGTAGCGGTTTCCGCAATGCGCTTGATCAGGCCGGTCAGGACTTTGCCGGCGCCAAGTTCGTAAAATACGGTCACGCCCGCTTGCGCCATGAACTGGACGGATTCGCGCCAGCGTACCGTGCCGGTGACCTGCTCGATCAGAGACCGCACGATCTGCGATGGCTCGCTGATCGCCTGCGCCAGGACATTTGCGACCAGCGGAACGACCGGAGGATTGACCGGAATCCTGGCCAAGGCCTCGGCCATGGCGTCGGCTGCGGGCTGCATCAGGAGACAATGGAAGGGCGCCGACACCGGCAGCATCATCGCCCGCTTCACGCCGCGCAATTTGGCGAGTTCCACGGCCCGCTCGACCGCAGCCTTGGTTCCCGACACGACCACCTGCCCGCCGCCGTTGTCGTTGGCGGCGGCGCAAACGCCGACATCCGCAACCTCGGCGGCGATCGCTTCGGACATCGGCAAGATCGAGGCCGATCATCGCCGCCATGGCGCCGGCGCCGACCGGAACCGCTTTCTGCATGGCGCGGCCGCGAATCCGCAACAGTCGCGCAGCGTCGGCGATCGACAGAGCACCGGCTGCGGCAAGCGCCGAATATTCGCCGAGCGAGTGCCCCGCGACAAAGGCGGCGTCGCGCTTGAGATCGACGCCGGCCTCCGCCTCAAGACCCGCAACGCGGCCAGCGACACTGCCATCAGCGCCGGCTGCGCATTCTCGGTCAGCGTCAGCGTATCGGCAGGTCCGTTCCAGATGAGCTCGCTCAGCTTTTCACCCAGAGCGGCATCGACCTCATCGAAAACCCGCCGCGCCGCGGGAAGGCTTCGGCGAGAGCTCTTGCCCATGCCGACGGCCTGACTGCCCTGGCCGGGAAAAACGAACGCCGTCGTCATATGCTTAATGCCCGCTTATTGCCCGCTTGCCGCGCGCATGCGCCCTGTCGCGAAGGGGCGAAAGATACCGCCGCGGTGACCCTGTCAAGGATGCGAGGGCCGTAATAAAACAACAACCGCACATCGGTAGATTCCCCGAACTCCGAGAGCGTCACCGGTACGAGCGCATCGTCATGAGCCCCTTTTCGCCGGTGACCGATGCCGATCTGGCGCGCGCACACACCGACCCGATATTCCGGCAGAGCCTGCTGGAGCGGAGTCTGGAGACGCTGCTTGGCGGCATGAAGAGGCTGCGCGGGTGCACCGGCCCGCCGGGGAAAACGCCAAAAAACTGCGCGAAGGGGTCGAACTTGCGGTCCGGCTTGCCGAACTGATCCAAAGCGCGGAGGCCCGCGCCGCCTCGCACTGAGCCGTCGTCCGCTCATCGCCCCAATAGCGCGCCGACTTGCTTTTCCGCGCCTGCCGCGTATAAGGCCGCCTTCCGCTCGACCCCGGCCGGGGGCTGAACGGACGGCTGCGCCTGCCTCTTGGGTGCGGCAGGGCCTGGGTCACTGAATCCCGCGGTCCGGCGTCCGGTGTTCCCGCCTTCAGAGCATTCGAGCCTTTCCCGAAGGGTTCGAGGGGCTTCGCGCCCGGGCGAGCATAGCAGACGAGGAAAGGGCAGCCATGCCGTTCTACGAACACGTCTATCTTGCGCGCCAGGACGCCAGCGCGCAGCAGGTCGAGGAATTGACCGCGCAATTGAAGGGCGTCGTCGAAGGCCTCGGCGGATCGATCAAAAAGACCGAATACTGGGGCGTCAAATCGCTCTCCTATCGCCTGCGCAAGAACCGCAAGGCGCATTTCACGCTGATGGATCTCGATGCGCCGCCGGCGGCGATCAACGAGATCGAGCGGCTGGAGCGTCTCAACGAAGACGTGCTGCGCTACCTCACCATCCGGGTCGACGCGCATCGAGGAAGGTCCGTCCGCCATGATGCGCCGCGCCGAGCGCGATCGCGACCGCGACGAGCGCGCGTGGCGACCGATTTGATCGGGGTGACCGAGGTGATCGTGGCGACCGTCCACGTGACGCGCCGCGCCGCGCGAGGGCGCCGAGGATACCGAAACGCCGGCAGTGGAGGAATTGAGCCATGGCCATGTCACCGCAAGGAGCCGGCGGGCGCCGTCCGTTCTTTCCGCCGCCGCAAGAGCTGCCCGTTCTCGGGCGCCAATGCGCCGAAGATCGACTACAAGGACGTCAAGCTGTTGCAGCGCTTCGTTTCGGAGCGCGGCAAGATCGTGCCGAGCCGCATCACCGCGGTCTCGGCGAAGAAGCAGCGCGAGCTCGCGCAGGCGATCAAGCGCGCGCGTTTCCTCGGGCTGTTGCCCTACGTGATCCGCTGAGGGAGGACCGCCATGGAAGTGATCCTGCTCGAACGCGTCGCCCGGCTTGGCCAGATGGGCGACGTGGTGCGCGTCAAGGACGGCTTCGCCCGCAATTTCCTGTTGCCGCGCGGCAAGGCGCTGCGCGCCACGGCGGAAAACCGCACGCGCTTCGAAACCATGAAGGGCGATCTCGAGGCGCGCTCGCTGACGCTGAAGGCCGAGGCCGACCAGGTCGCCGGCCAAGCTCGACGGCAAGAGCTTCACCGTGTTGCGCCAGGCATCGGAATCCGGCCAACTGTTCGGCTCGGTGTCGCCGCGCGATCTCGTCGACCTGGTCGGCGACTCCGGTTTCAAGCTCAGCCGCAATCAGATCGCGCTCAACACGCCGATCAAGACCATCGGCCAGCACAAGGTGCCGCTGGCGCTGCATCCGGAGGTCGAAACCTCGATCACGATGATCGTCGCCCGCAACGACGACGAGGCGGCGCGCATCGCGCGCGGCGAGGACGTCACGCAGCTGCGCGAGCCGACCGAAACGGAAGCGGCGCTGGTCGCCGCCGAGCAGTTCTTCGAGCCCGGCGCCGGCGAAACGGCCGAGCCGGATGAGGGCGCCGAGGCGATTGAAACACCGGAAGCTCCGGCGGCTGCCAAGAAATCTAACGCCAAAGCAAAGGCCGACAGCAAAAGCTGAGAACGGGCTGCGCCCCGGCGTCAGTCCGGAATATTGTCCCGCGGCACGGTGACGTCGGCGCGGGGTTGATCCTCCGCCGGCGGCTTCGCTTCCAGGCTTGAGCCGAGTTCTAGGCTCGGCAGGCCGGACCGGGTAACCTTTGCGGCGCTCGCCGTGGCGGTCGAGGGAGCGCTTGGAGCGCTGGGCCACCGCCGCAGCGGCGGGTGTCTCACGGGCGATTGCCTGGGGAACCGGCACCGCGGGTGCCGGCGAAGGCTCGCGGGCGACGGGAGCGGCCTCTTCTGGTGCGCGACCAGCCTCCCGCTTCGCCGTTTCCGGAGCGTGATCTTCCCTGGCTGCCGGCAGGGAATGCTGCTCCTGCCTTGCCGCTTCGTCCTTGCCCCGCTTTTCTTCGGCTCGCTTCTCTTCGGTCCCCGTCTCTTCGGGTTTGTCCGCCGCGCGGATCGCATGAACCGCAGTTTTGGGCTGTCCGGGCTTTGCCTCGGCGGTCTTAGTCTGGCCAGACTTGGAATCCGTTGACCTGGAGTCCGTAGATCGGGCGTCGGTGACTTGGCGTCGGTAGACTTGGCGTCAGTAGACCTGGCGTCAGTACGACCTGGGCTCTTCCGGCCTGGCGTGCTCGGTGTCCGGCTTTGCTTTGGCGCCGGTTCGGCACCGCCGGCAGCGAGGACATAGGCCGCCAATGCCGAGGCTTGATTGCCGCTTGCGGTGTAGTGTTCACCAGGAAACTCGGCGAGCGTCAGGCTGTTCTTGCCGTCGGCTAGGCCCCGCGGCGTCTTATGGCAGGTCGCGCAATCGCTGGCGTATATCTCTGCCGCCGACTTGCCGGATCGATATTGATCTGGGCTAGTGCCGCCACCGGCAAAAAGACCAGGGCTGAGCGGCCACAATAAGCCCGATCCTGGCGGAAAGTCCGCGGAACACCTCGATCCCCTCACGTCTCGTCGGTTTGGCGAGCATACATACCCCATTGGTCAAGGAATGCGAGCCGGCAGGCGCTTTCCCCGCACCCGCTGGACCGAAGCCCAGCGATGCGTCTTACAGCATTGCTGGTTGAGGAGGATTTTGTTTTAATGACGGCAGTAAAAAGACTACGCCCGCGCAACCGGCTGATGAGGCGGCCAAAGGGCCGCCGCGACGAATTCGCGCCAATCGTCGCAGGCTGCGGTCAAGGGCATCTATCTAGCGTGTGGAGGCGGCTTGGAAGGGTTGCTGTTGATAATATTGCGTCGGTTCATTCGTCGGGGGTCGCTTTCGATCACCACGGCAGCGGGTCCACGTACACTTTCGGCGACGGCAGCGGGCAACCGCTCGCGGTGCGCTTTACTACGGCGAAGGCCCAACGGGCCGTCCTGCTCGATCCCGAGCTGAAGCTCGGCGAGGCCTATATGGACGGCACGTTCGTGGTCGAGCAGGGCTCGATTGCCGACGTACTCGCGGTCCTTCTCGGCCAGGAGCCTGTTGCTCGCGCCGGCCTGGGCGGTGCCGCGGATCGCTGCGCTACCTGTTGCGGCGCCTGCAGCAATTCAATTCGCGCGGCCGCGTCGCGCCGCAACGTCGCGCATCATTACGATCTCGACGGCCGGCTCTATTCGCTCTTCCTCGACGGCGACCAGCAATATAGCTGCGCCTATTTCGAAACGCCGGACACGTCGCTCGACGACGCCCAGCTCGCCAAGAAGCGGCATCTGGCCGCCAAGCTGCTGACTCAAGCCCGGCGCCAAGGTGCTCGATATCGGCTGCGGCTGGGGCGGGCTTGCGCTTTACCTCGCCGAAATTACCGGCGCCCAGGTCACCGGCATTACGCTGTCGCAGGAGCAATTCCAGCGCGCCCAGAGCCGCGCCGATCGAGAGCGGCAACGCCGACGATGCCACGTTCCGGCTGATCGACTATCGCGACGTCGAGGGCCGCTTCGACCGCATCGTCTCGGTCGGCATGTTCGAGCATGTCGGCGTCGGCTTCTACGACGCTTCTTTCGACAAATGCGCGAAGCTCCTCGCCGACGACGGCGTCATGGTTCTGCATTCGATCGGCCGCATCGAGCCCGCCGGGCATCACCAATCCGTGGATCGCCAAATACATCTTTCCCGGCGGCTACATCCCGGCGCTGTCGGAGGTGGTGCCGGCGATCGAGCGTGCGCAGCTGATGGTCACCGACGTCGAGATTCTGCAACTGCATTATGCCGAGACGCTCAAAGCCTGGCGCGAGCGCTTCCTCGCCCATCGCGACGAGGTCGTCCGGCTCTACGATCAGCGCTTCGTGCGGATGTGGGAGTTCTATCTCGCCTGCTCCGAGATGGCGTTCCGCGCAGGCGAGATGGTGGTTTTCCAGATCCAGATGGCCAAGCGCAAGGGCGTGATCCCGGCCACCCGCGATTACATCGCCCGCGAGGAGGCGCGGCTGCGCGGCATCGAGGCCGGCCACCGCGGCGCCGCTGCGGCTTGCCGGCGAGTGAGCGCGCGGCGTCCGCCACCTCGGCCTGCTTCGTCAAGCGCCGATTGCGAATCATCGCTCGACGGTCAGTGGGTAATGGGGAAAGCCGAAACGAGCGTTTCCCATTGTCCGCCGGCTCGATTATCGACTGGGCGTCGCGCCGCACGCTGGCGCTCGTGAGTGCTCGAAGCGCTTGCTGTTCGTTGAGTGATCCGCGATGTTGAGTGTTACCCCGAAACGCGCCGTATTTCGGCCACGTGCCGCAAATCGGCCACAGCCCGCGATTCTCTTGATCGGACCATGGCCGGTATTCGATTCGACCGCACGCAAGCAGGCGCCGCCGCGAGCCGACGTTCCGCACGGCGCCGCACAATATCGAGGCCGAGCAGGCGCTGCTCGGGCGCCATCCTGGTCAATAACGAGGCGTTCTACCGGGTCTCGGACTTTCTCGAGCCGAAGCATTTCTTCGAGCCGATCCACCAGCGCATTTACGAGCTGGCCGGCAGCCTGGTCCGCGCCGGCAAGATCGCCACGCCGGTGACGCTGAAGACTTTCCTGCCGGCGGACGTCGACATCGCCGGGCTGTCCGTCAATCAATATCTGGCGCGGCTCGCCGCCGAGGCGACCACGATCATCAATGCCGAGGATTACGGCCGCACCGTCTACGACCTTTCGATGCGCCGCGATCTGATCGCGATCGGCGAGGAGATGGTCAACTCGGCCTACGACGCGCCGGTCGACTTCGACGCCGGCGAGCCATATCGAGGACGCCGAGCGCAAGCTCTACGAGATCGCCGAGACCGGGCGCTACGATTGCGGCTTCCAGCGTTTCGCCCAGGCGCTGACCACCGCGGTCGACATGGCGGCGCGCGCCTATCAGCGCGACGGCAGCCTGTCCGGACTGGCCACCGGGCCTGACCGATCTCGACAGCCGCATGGGCGGCCTGCAGCAGTCCGACTTGATCATCCTCGCCGGCCGCCCCGGCATGGGCAAAACCGCGCTCGCCACCAACATCGCCTACAATGTCGCCAAGGCCTGGCACGGCGAGTTGCGCGCCGACGGCCACATGGCAGACGGTCAATGGCGGCATCGTCGGCTTCTTCTCGCTTGAAATGTCGGCCGAGCAGCTCGCCACCCGCATCATCGCCGAGCAGACCGGCATCCCCTCCAACAAAATCCGCCGCGGCGGCATCGACGAAAGCGATTTCGAGACGATCAAGGACGTGTCGATCGAGTTGCAGAACCTGCCGTTCTACGTCGACGAGACCGGCGGCCTGTCGATCGGCCAATTGGCGGCGCGCGCGCGGCGGCTCAAGCGCCAGCGCGGGCTCGATCTCCTGGTCATCGACTACATCCAGCTTCTGCAGGGCATCGAGCCGGCGCTCCAGCGAAAACCGCGTGCAGGAAATCACCGAGATCACCACGCGGCTCAAGGCGCTCGGCCAAGGAGCTCAACATTCCGATCCTGGCGCTGTCGCAATTGTCGCGTCAGGTCGGAAGCCGCGACGACAAGCGGCCGCAACTTTCGGACTTGCGTGAATCGGGCTCGATCGAGCAGGACGCCGACGTGGTGCTGTTCGTGTTCCGCGAAGAATATTACCACCAGATGCGCAAGCCGATGGAGTCGAACCGCGAGAAATTCGCCGAATGGCTGGCCGAAGGCGATCGCGTCGAAGGCAAGGCCGAGGTCATCATCGGCAAGCAGCGCCATGGTCCGACCGGCACGGTCGAATTGCAGTTCGATGCCGCGGTGACGCGCTTCGCCAATCTCGATTCGACGCACCGTTCCGATTTCTAGGCGGCCGCCGCTCTCGTTTTCTCCGCTTTACACGCAGCCGCCGCGCCAGCCATAAGGCACTATGGCAGGCGGGTTTAGCAGTCGCGCAACGGCTTGCTCCGGCGGTCGCCGCTCCGGCGGCGCCGGAAACCGGCGGCACGCTGACCATCGACCTGGCGGCCATCGCGGCCAATTGGCGCGCGCTGGCGCGACCGGCTTCTCGCCGCCGAATGCGCCGCGGTGGTCAAGGCCAATGCCTACGGGTTGGGCTTCGAGCCGGTCACGACCGCGCTGGCGCAAGCCGGCTGCAAGACGTTCTTCGTCGCCGACCTCGCCGAAGCGCGCACGCGTGCGTTCGCGCGCGCCCGAGGCGGCAATCTACGTGCTGCACGGGTTCTCGCCGGATGGGGCGAGGGACTTCATCGAGATCAACGCGCGGCCGGTCATCAACTGCACGACCGAACTCGCCGAATGGGATGCCTTCGTCGCCGCGCATTACTGGCGGGGCGGCGCGGCACTGCAGGTCGACACCGGCATGAACCGGCTCGGCATTTCACCCGACGAGGCGGCGGCGCTGGCGCCGCGCGCGCAGACCGAGAATCACGGCATCACGCTGCTGATGAGTCACTTGGCCTGCGCCGAAATGCCCGATCATCCGCTCAATGCCAAGCAGATCCGTCTGTTTCGCGAATTGCACTCGCTGTATCCGCGGCGTGCCCGCCTCGCTCGCCAACTCCTCCGGCATTTTCCTCGGCGATGCGGCGACATTTCGATCTGGCGCGTCCCGGCGCCGCGCTTTACGGCGTCAATCCGACGCCCGGCCAGCCCAATCCGATGCAAAGCGTGGTCGAATTGAGCGGCCGCATCCTGCAGCTTCGCAGCGTCGCGCGCGGCGATACCGTCGGCTATGGCGCGACCTGGACGGCGAAACGCGCGTCGCGAATTGCGGTCGTTGCGCTTGGCTATGCCGACGGGCTGATGCGCGCCAGCAGCGGCACCGATCGACGGCCGGGCGGCACCGCGATCGTCGCCGGCAAGCGCTGTCCGATTGTCGGCCGCATCTCGATGGACCTGGTCTGCGTCGACGTCACCGACCTGCCCGACGGCGCCGTCCACCGCGGCGACTTGGCGACCCTGATCGGCGGCGAGATCGGCATCGACGAGGTCGCCGCCGCGGCCGGCACCATCGGCTACGAGGTCCTCACGCGACTGGGTCTGCGCTGCCATCGTCGTCTATCGCGGCGCACAGGACGAATAGGATGGCGGCGCGCGCGCTCAACTTTCGTCTGCCAGAATTGCGGCGCGGCCTATGCGCGCTGGTCCGGCAACTGCGAAGCCTGCGGCGAATGGAATACGCTGGTCGAGGAAGGCGCGGAGGCGACCGCGGCGTTCCGTCGCGCAAGGGCCGGCTGTTCGCCGTCGAGCCGCTCAAGGGCGAAACGCACGATGCGCCGCGGCTTGCCTCCGGCATCGCCGAATTCGACCGGGTGACCGGCGGCGGCCTGGTGCGCGGCTCGGTGCTGCTGCTCGGCGGCGACCCCGGCATCGGCAAATCGACGCTGCTGCTCGAAGTCGCGGCGGCCTTCGCGCGCGGCGCGGCAACGCGCGGTCTACATTTCCGGCGAGGAGGCGGTGGCCCAGGTGCGGCTGCGCGCCGAGCGGCTCGGGCTTGCCGACGCGGCGGTCGAGGTCGCCGCCGAAACCTCGGTCGAGGATATCGTGGCGACGCTGTCGCAGGGCGCGATGCCGCGGCTTCTGGTCATCGATTCGATCCAGACCATGTGGACGCAGACCGTCGAAGCGGCGCCCGGCACGGTGACCCAGGTGCGCGGCTCGGCCGGCGAGCTGATCCGCTTCGCCAAGCGCAGCGGCGCGGCCGTGATTCTGGTCGGCCACGTCACCAAGGACGGCCAGATCGCCGGCCCGCGCGTCGTCGAGCACATGGTCGACGCGGTGCTGTCGTTCGAAGGCGAAGGCTCGCATCAATTCCGCATTCTGCGCGCCATCAAGAACCGCTTCGGCCCGACCGACGAGATCGGCGTGTTCGAGATGACCGGCGCGGGCCTGCGCGAGGTCGCCAACCCTTCCGAGCTGTTCCTGTCCGAACGCGATCTCGGCAGTCCCGGCACGGCGGTGTTTGCCGGCATCGAGGGCACGCGGCCGCTGCTGGTCGAAATCCAGGCGCTGGTCGCCCCGACCACGCTCGGCACGCCGCGCCGCGCCGTCGTCGGCTGGGATCCGAGCCGCCTGTCGATGGTGCTGGCGGTGCTCGAGGCGCATTGCGGCGTCCGGCTGTCCGGCCACGACGTCTACCTCAATGTCGCCGGCGGCCTGCGCATCCAGGAACCGGCGGCCGATGTCGCTGCCGCCGCGGCGCTGGTGTCGTCGCTGGCGCACGCGCCGCTGCCGGCCGACGCGGTTTATTTCGGCGAAGTCTCGCTGTCGGGCGCGGTGCGGCCGGTGGCGCAGACGCGCGGCGCGGCTGAAGGAGGCGCAAAAGCTCGGCTTCACCAGGGCCATCGTCCCGGAGGCCGCGCGCAACGAGGCGCCCGACGGCTTCGCGCTTGTCCGCCGTCGGCACGCTGGCGAACCTGGTGGCCGATATCGCCCGCGACGGCACCCCGCCGCTCGCGCCGCGTCGGCCGGACAGGAGGCCTGATGCCGGCTGAGCCGCGGGCCAATCGACTTTGCCGCGCGTACTCGCAGAGCCGAACCTGTTAAGCACTCGACAAGATGGGTGACGGCGCGCCACGCGCCCGGCTATACAGCCCGCGGGCTGCGCGAACCTGTTCGCGCACTTGGTCTGGCGCGGACGCTGGAACCATGCCGATCACGCTGCTCGATATCATGCTGATCGTCGTCATGCTGGTCTCCGGGCTGCTGGCCATGGTGCGCGGCTTCATGCGCGAGGTGCTGTCGATCACCGCCTGGGTGCTGGCCGCGGTGGCGACGCTGTACTCCTATGCCAAGCTGCTGCCCTACGCCAAAGCAGTACTTCAACAACGACATCGTCGCCGCGGTCGCGGTGGTCGGCGGCGTGTTCCTGGTCACACTGCTGGTCGTCTCGGTACTAACCGTGCGGATCTCCGACATGGTGCTCGACAGCCGGGTCGGCGCGCTCGACCGCACGCTCGGCTTCCTGTTCGGCCTGGCCCGCGGCCTGATCATCGTGGTGGTGGCCTTCATGTTCTTCGATTGGCTGGTGCCCGACGCAGCCAGCCGGACTGGGTCGAAGAACGCCAAATCCAAGGTGGTCCTTAAGCAGCACCGGCGACTGGCTGATGTCGATGTTGCCGGAGGACCCCGAAAGCACCATCTTAAACAGGCTGAAGCGACGAACCGGCGATGACCGCAGGATGCACCGCCAATCAGCACGGACAGCGGCGACCCGCCCAGCCGAGCAGGCATGACGCGAGCTGTGCGACTCGAGCTGGAGGGCCGTGAACGCTGGACCGATGACGTGACGACCTGCACTCCTCGACCTCGACGCCGACCGGCTGCGCGAAGAATGCGGCGTATTCGGCATCTTCGGCCATCCCGACGCCGCGGCGATCACCGCGCTCGGCCTGCACGCCCTGCAGCACCGCGGCCAGGAGGCCGCCGGCATCGTCTCCTTCGACGGCAAGCGCTTCCATTCCGAACGCCGGCTCGGCCTGGTCGGCGACGCCTTCTCCCGCCGCGAGGTGATCGACCGCCTGCCCGGCAATGCCGCGGTCGGCCACGTGCGCTATTCGACCACCGGCGAAACCATCCTGCGCAACGTGCAGCCGCTGTTCGCCGAACTGAACGCCGGCGGCTTCGCCGTCGGCCACAACGGCAATCTCACCAACGGCCTGACGCTGCGCCGCCAGCTGGTGCGCGAAGGCGCCATGATGCAGTCGACCACCGACACCGAGGTGATCCTGCATCTGGTCGCGCGCTCGCACCGCAACCGCTTCGTCGACCGCTTCATCGAAGGCCTGCGGCATGCTCGAAGGCTCCTACGCCTTCGTCGGCCTCACCAACAAGAAGCTGGTCGGCGCGCGCGATCCGCTCGGCATCCGGCCGCTGGTGCTCGGCAAGCTCGACGGCTGCCCGATCCTGGCCTCCGAGACCTGCGCGCTCGACATCATCGGCGCGCAATACGTGCGCGACGTCGAGAACGGCGAGGTCGCTGGTCTTCGACGAGGACGGCGCCCATTCGCACAAGCCGTTCCCGCCGATGCCGCCGCGGCCGTGCATCTTCGAATACATCTATTTCGCGCGGCCGGATTCGATCGTCGGCGGCCGCAGCGTCTACGACGTGCGCAAGGCATGCGGCGCGAGCTCGCCCGCGAGGCGCCGGCCGACCGCCGACGTGGTCGTGCCGGTGCCCGATTCCGGCGTGCCGGCGGCGATCGGCTATGCGCAGGAGTCCGGCATTCCCTACGAGCTCGGCATCATCCGCAACCACTATGTCGGCCGCACCTTCATCGAGCCGACCCAGCACATCCGCCAGCTCGGCGTGCGCCTCAAGCACAGCGCCAACCGCGCCGTGGTCGCCGGCAAGCGCATCGTGCTGATCGACGATTCGATCGTGCGCGGCACCACCTCGGTGAAGATCGTGCAGATGATGCGCGACGCCGGCGCCCGCGAGGTGCATTTCCGCATCGCCTCGCCGCCGATCACGCATCCGGACTATTACGGCATCGACACGCCCGAGCGGGACAAGCTGCTCGCCGCCACCCACGACCTCGAAGGCATGCGGCAATTCATCGGCGCCGATTCGCTGGCCTTCCTCTCGGTCGACGGCATCTACCGCGCCATGGGCGAGAAGGCCCGCGATCCAGCGCGGCCGCAATTCACCGACCATTGCTTCACCGGCGAATATCCCGACGCCGCTCACCGACCGCACCGCGCAGGACGCGCCGCCGCGCCAGCTCTCGCTGCTCGCCGAGGCGAGCTGAGGCATGCCGCAATCTCTCGCCGATCGGATCGCGCTCGTCACCGGCGCCTCGCGCGGCATCGGCCAGCGCCGTGCGCTGGCGCTGGCGCGCGCCGGCGCCCATGTCGTCGCCGTGGCGCGCACCGTCGGCGCGCTGGAAGAGACTCGACGATGCGGTGCGCGCGGCCGGCAGTTCGGCGACGCTGGTGCCGCTCGACATGCGCGACTACGCCGGCATTCTACCGGCTCGCCGCCGCGCTCAACGAGCGCTATCAGCGGCTCGACGTGCTGGTCGGCAATGCCGCGATGGTCGGGCAGCGCTCGCCGCTCGGTCACGTCGAGCCGCACGGCCTGGGACGAGGCGATGGCGGTCAACGTCACCGCCAACTGGCATCTCATCCGCGCCATGGATCCGCTGCTGCGGCGCTCCGCCGCCGGCCGCGCGGTGTTCATCACCTCGGGCGCCGCCACCCATGCCGCGCGCCTATAGCGGCCCTTATTCGGTGTCGAAGGCGGCGCTCAACGCGCTGGCGCGAACCTACGCGGCCGAAACCGACCTCGACGCCGGTGCGCGTCAATCTGTTCAATCCCGGCCCGACCCGCACCCGCATGCGCGCGCAGGTCATGCCCGGGCGAAGACCCGATGACGCTGCCGACGCCCGAAGAGGTGGCGGAGAAGATCCTCGATCTGTGCCTGCCGAGCTGCGCGCGAAACCGGCAAGCTCTACGATTTCCGCGCCGGCAAGTTCCTGGAATTTTCAGAGCCGGCGTGAGGGTTGGGCATGATCTTCGGAAAACCAGCGTCCAGTCGGATAACGTCCGACGGCAGGCACTTCCGGATCATGCTTTGCGCGCCGCTTCTTCCTGTCGGCATAAGGATTGGCCTTCGCCCGCACGCAAGCCGGATCGGCGTGCCCGGCAGCGCGAAATCCTCGCGCAACCCGTTGACCAGATAGCGGCGATAGGTCTCCGGCAGCGCCTGCGCGCGCGAGCAAAACAGCACGAAAGTCGGCGGCCGCGACTTTGGCTGGGTCATGTAATCGAGCCGCGAACGCCGGCCGCGCTGCGGCCGGCGGCGGATTGCGCCTCGACGGCCTGCGCCAGAAAGCGATTGAGCGCCGCGGTCGGCACGCGGCGATTCCAGACCGCATAGGCTTCGAGCACTGCGTCCATCAGATCGGTCGAGACCGTGCGCCGCTGCTTCGCCGACAGCGACGACGACCGGCACGCCCTTGATCTGCGGCAGCATGCGATCGGTCTCCTCGCGCAGCCGCGACAGCGCGCCGGGCTCGCGGCTCGATCAGGTCCCATTTGTTGATGGCGATGACGATGGCGCGCCCTTCCCGCTCGACCAGATCGGCAATGCGGATGTCCTGCTCCTCGAATGGCGTCTGCGCGTCGATCAGCACGATCACCACCTCGGCAAAGCGGATGGCGTTGAGCGCATCGGCGACCGAAAGCTTTTCCAGCTTTTCGTCGATGCGCGCGCGGCGGCGCAACCCGGCGGTGTCGTGGATGCGAAAGCGCCGGCCGCGCCAGTGCGAGGTCGACGGCGATCGCGTCGCGCGTGATGCCCGGCCTCGGGCCCGGTCAGCAGCCGCTCCTCGCCGAGCAGGCGGTTGATCAGCGTCGATTTGCCGGTGTTCGGCCGGCCGACAACGGCGATGCGGATTGGCTTGTCGGTCGAGCGGCATCAGCGGGCTCCTCCGCGTGCTCGGGCTGCGCCGTGGCGTCCGGCAAGCGCATCGCGCAACGCATCGTAAAGGTCGGCCAGGCCCTCGCCATGCTCGGCGCTGATCGCGACCGGCTCGCCGAGGCCGAGCGCATAAGCCTCGAGCGCGCCGGCTTCGCCGGCGCGGCCTTCGCTCTTGTTGGCGACCAGGATCGCCGGCTTGCCGGAGCGGCGCACCAGATCGGCGAAAGCGCGATCCGCCGGCGTGGCGCCGGCGCGCGCGTCGATGAGAAACAAGCACCGCGTCGGCCTGCGCCATGGCGGCCGCGGTCTGCGCCTGCATGCGCGCCGACAGGCTTTCGCGCTCGGCATCTTCGAGGCCCGCGGTGTCGATCACCTTGAACCGAAGATCGCCGAGCTTCGCCTCAGCCCTCGCGCCGATCGCGCGTCACGCCGGGCTGGTCATCGACCAGCGCCAGGCGGCGGCCGACCAGCCGGTTGAACAGCGTCGATTTGCCGACATTCGGCCGGCCGACGATGGCGAGGGTGAAGGACATGCGGTGAATGACCGGCCAGCGCTTAAAAAAGAATGCAATCTATCGTCCCGCCGGGCCGGCGCGGCAAACCCGCCGGGCGCGCAGCGAACATCAACAGGCTTATTGTGACGCCCCGCTGGTTGCCGATTGTTTGGGCCACATCGAATCGAACGTTTGTCCGGCTTGCGATGGCGCTGGCGCCGCAGGCGCGGTCGATGGCGCGGCGGCCGCCGGAGCCGGCCCAGTCGGCGGCGGTGCCGGCCAGATGCCCTGGGACTGCTGCGCGCTTGCTGCGGAGCCGGCGCTGTCGGCGGGGCCGGCCACGCTACACCCGGCTGCGATGCTGCCCCGCGTCGGCGGCGGCGCCGGCCAATTGGTTTGCGAATCTTGCCCGAGCTGGAACGCCTTTGGCACCGACATTGATCCGCGTTGGGGTCGATTTCGGTGGCTGTAGCGCTCATGCGGCCGGCCGTTGCGACTTCGGCTTCGGCTTGGATTCGACCTTGGCTTCGGGTTTGGCCGGCTGCTGCGCCACTCTCGGGGGCGGATTCATCGCGTCGGGGTCGGCGTCGGCCTGATCCGGCGGCGGCTTGATAGCCTTTGACGAGGTCCGGCGGCACGCCGGTGGTCGCGCCCGGAACGCCGTTCGGAAACACCGGAATCGCGATGGCCCTTCAGCGGCTTCTTGGTAGTTGAACATGTCGTTATCGAAAATTGTCGTCGGGTCGAACTGGCCGCCCTGGCGTGCAGCCGGCGAGCACCAGCGCGAAGCGCAAGCGCAGCGGCGGCGCGAAACAGCGGCACCTTGCACCGGTTCGGCATCCCTCAGCCCTTGCCGCTCGCCGCGATCAGCTCGCTCAAAACTTCGGCGCGGCTGCGCGTGCCCGCCGGCGACTGCGGATCGGCCATGATCATGTCGGTCCATTTGCGCGCGGCGGTCATGTCGCCGGCTTTCCAGGCCGAGAGCGCCAAAATCTCGCGCGCGCTATGGCGAAACGTCCGATCGGGCGCCGTCAGCGGTTCAAGCCTCGATAGCAGCTCGGAATAGGGCGCGGTGTCGACCAGGAGATAGCCGGCGCGCACCGCCGCCAGATCGCGCATGACCTGGGCCCGCGCGTGTCGGCGGCGATCGCATCATAAGCCTTGACCGCGGCGGCGCGGTCGGTCTGCGCAAGCTCGGCGGCCTCGCGCAGCCGCGCCAGCGACGCGATAGCCGGCAGTGCCGTCGGCGGCGAGCTTGGCGAAGGCCGCTTCCGCCTCCTGCTGCTTGCCCGCTTCGGCGAAGCGTGACGGCTTGTTCGAAGGCGGCGCCGGATTTCTGCCGCCTGCTTGGTTTGCCACCACTCGTAGCCGCGCCAAGCGCCGACGCCGACAACGACGAGGACGCAGCAGGCAATGAGGAAATTGCCGTAGCGCTCCCACAGGCTTTTGAGCTGCTCGCGGCGGACTTCCTCATCGACTTCTTGAAATATATCGGCCACGCTACCCGTCCCCAACCCTCAACCACGCGACAACTAAAATTCGCGCGCCGGCCGCCAAGCCTGCTCCAATCAACAAGCCATGCTCCAGTCAACGGTAAAGGTGAACAGAGGCATGGCTCAAGATTTTTCGCTAGAACATGATTTCATCGAAAACCGGTATCGACCCTCGGATCAAGTCCCAGGCCACGCATTTTCCGGATCATGCTCGAACCGGCACCCTAAGGCCTTGCCAGAGCTAGTTTAATGATGTGGCGCGAGCAAGGCAAAAGGCCGGGGGCGCGGCAACCGTTGGCCATGGTTTAGAGCGTCGACCGCCGGGTTTTCAGGCCCGCGACGGGCCTTTGCCGCGCTCAGGCAGCGTGGTGACGGAGGGGGTTGCACGGTCCGGCTTGCGCATCGGGTAGACGTGTTCCGGCCCCGGGAACGTCCGCGCCCGGACCTCCTCCGCATAGCTTTTGACCGCCTGCTCGATCGACGGACCGAGATCGCCGAACCGCTTGACGAATTTCGGCACCCGCGGCGACAGCCCGAGCATGTCCTCGAGCACCAGAATTTGGCCGTCGCAGGCCACGCTGGCGCCAATGCCGATGGTCGGGATCGCGATCTGCGCGGTGATGCGCCGGCCGAGCGGCTCGGCGATCGCTTCGAGCACGACCGCAAAGGCGCCGGCATCGGCGACCGCGCGGGCGTCGGCCTCGATCGGCGCCCAGTCGCTCTCGTCGCGGCCCTGCGCGCGGAACGAGCCGATGGTGTTGATCGCCTGCGGGGTGAGGCCGACATGGCCCATCACCGGCACGCCGCGCTCGACCAGAAACGCGATGGTCTCTGCCATGCGCCGGCCGCCTTCGAGCTTGATCGCGCCGCAGCCGGTTTCTTTCATGACCCGCGCGGCCGACAGCGAACGCCTGTTCCTTCGAGCGCTTCATAGGAGCCGAACGGCAGGTCGACGACGACCAGCGCGCGCTTCGAGCCGCGCATCACCGCGAGCCCCTGCAGGATCATCATGTCGAGCGTGACCGGCACCGTGGTCTCGAGCCCGTGCATCACCATGCCGAGCGAATCGCCGACCAGGATCACGTCGCAATAGGCGTCGACGATGCGCGCGGTATGGGCGTGATACGAGGTCAGGCAGACGATCGGCTCGCCGCCCTTGCGGGCGCGGATGTCGGGCGCGGTCAGCCGCCGCGATTTCGCTCTTGCACCGACATCGCCTAAATGCCCAAGCGCCGGCGTGCCGAACGCCGGCACGCCGATGACGAGCGGATGGAACACGAAAGCCGAGCGCCAGATAGAGGATGGTGCCGACGACGATGGCGATGATGTCGTTTTGACGCCGCCGGCCGGAATCGGCGGCGCGCCGGGGTCGGTGCGGCGCTTGAGCGTGATGCGGTCATAGACCGCCCAGGCCAGCACCGAGCCGAACAGGATGATGCCGCCGAGATCGCCGTTGGCGCACAGATGCGCGAACGCCCAGGTTTTGACCCCGACCAGCATCGGATGCTTGAGCACGCGCTTGATATTGCCGGGGATATAGGCGGCGACGACCATGATGCTGGCCGGCCACATCAGCGCCACCACGATGTGGCGCGTCCAGGCCGGCGGATACCAGAGCGTGATCATGCCCGCGGCGCGATAAGCGGCAAAGCCATAGGCGATGAGCACGATGCCGACGATCGAGACCAGCGAGAACAGGCCGCGATAGGGCCATTCGCCGATGCCTGGCGATCAGCGCGGCGCGCCGGCCGCGCATGGTCACAAACACATGCGCGCCGAGAAAAATAACCAGACCGAGGATTTCGACGGCCAAGACCCATGATGCTAGCCAAGCCTCATCGTGCGCAGTCGCCCAGGCGCGGACGCCCGTTTCGGCCGGGCCGGGATCATGGCGAGCAGCCCGGCTCATTGTCAATGACCGCGCGCCCAACGGCTGCTAGGGAAGCCGCTCACTGATGCGTAACGTATGGCCGCGCTCGAGATAGTCGGCGGTACCGATGAGCGCCTCGCGCTCCTTGAACGACACCATGTCGTCGCGCATCGCGGCAGCAGCTGCCGTCGCGGGCGATGCGGCAAGCACGCGCTGCATGGCCTTGATCGCGGCGCGCTGGGTGTCGCTCGGGATGATGACGACGTGATAGCCGAGCGCTTCGAGCCGCGGCACCGGCAACAGCGGCGTCTTGCCGCCCTCGAACATGTTGATGAGCTTGAGCCCGGGCAGGCGCTGGGCGATGTCGGCGATCTCGGCTTCCGACGTCGGCGCCTCGACAAAGATCATGTCGGCGCCGGCCTCGAGATAGGCCGACGGCGCGGTCGAGCGCGGCGGCGAAATCCCTCGACCGCGATGCGCGTCGGTGCGCGCAATGACGACGAAATCGGGATCGTGCAGCGCGTCGCGCACCGCCTTGAGCTTCTGCACCATCTCGGCAACCGGCACGAGGCTCTTGTCGTCGTAGTGCCCGCACTTTTTCGGAAACGTCTGGTCTTCGAGATGAAAGGCCGCAACGCCGGCGCGCTCGAAAGCGCGCGCCGCGGCCTGCGCGTTGAGCGCATTGCCGTAGCCGGTATCGGCGTCGGCGATCACCGGCACCTCGATCGACGTCGACCATCGACGCCAGCCGGTCGACGATGGCGTTGACCGAGATCAGGCCGAGGTCGGGCACGCCGGCCGAGCGGGCAATGGCGCCGCCGCTGGCGTAAACCGCCGGAAATCCCGCCTGTTCGACCAGCCGCGCCGAAAGCCCGTCAAACGCGCCCGGCGCAACCGCGATCCGGCCCGAATTCAGCAATGTCCGCAATTTCGTCGTGGCGCGCACGGCTCTCTCCGCTTCGACTTATGCTGCCGGCATGATACGTCTTGCCGAGGAATGCTGCGCGGCGCAATGACGAAATGGGAAAGCGTCGATGATGGACATGCGCTGATCGCAAAGCGGTCGCGTCGCGGACCATGCGCGTGGTCGGCAATGCGTTGCATCGTCGCGTCTGGTACCTTTCGCCAGCGTTCGCCGCCGCACAACAGCCATGCAAGGCCATGGCCGACCAAGCCGGTGCGGATCGTCGTGCCGTTCGGCGCCGGCGCGACGCCCGACGTGGTCGCGCGGCTGATCGCCGATGATCTGCAGACAAGACGACTCGTAGCCGTTCATCGTCGAGAACAAGCCCGGCGCGAGCGGCAATACCGGCACCGATGCTGTGGCCAAGGCGGCGCCGGACGGCGCCACCATCGGCGTCAGCATCGGCGGCCCGCTCGCCATCAACACACTGTTGTTCGGCAATCTGCCCTACGATCCGAAAAAGGATCTCACGCTCATCACCATGCTGGTCACGCAGCCGAGCGCGCTCGCGGTCAATGCCAGCCTGGGCGTAACAGACGACGCGGAGCTGATCGATCTGATCGGCACAATCCCGGCAAATACGCTTACGGCTCGATCGGCACCGGCTCGCTGTCGCATCTCGCCATGGAGGCGATCGCGCTCAAAAGCGGCACCCAGCTGGTGCACGTGCCCTATTCGTCGTCGCCGCAGGCGGTGACCGCGCTCATTCGCAACGACGTGCAGATGGTCTGCCTGCCGGCGATCTCGGTCATGCCGCAGCTTTCCTCCGGCGAGATCAAAATTCTTGCCGTCACGCACCGCCGAACGCTCGCCACTGCTGCCCGGCATCCCGACGCTGAAGGAGGCCGGCATCGACGTCGAGGCCGACGCCTGGAACGGCCTCATCGCGCCGGCCGGCATTCCCGGCGCCATGGTCGAGCGCATCCGCGCGCTGGTCGCCGAGGCGATCGAATCGCCGGCCGATCCGCGAAAAACTTACGGCGCAATTGATGGAGCCGATCCCCGATACGCCGGCGCAATTCCGCGCGCGCATCGACGCCGACATCGCCCGCTGGACGCCGGTGATCGAAGCGGCAAAGATCAAGATTCAATAATGAAGAGAGCGGCGAGCGAAAATCCTTTTTCCCAGTTCGCCGCTCTCACACTTGCAAACGCCTGCGCTTACGGGCCGAACTTGTAATCGAAGCCGGCTTTGACTTCCTGCACATTGAGATTGGCGTTGGTGCTGACGGTTCCCAATGCCGGAGTCGTGAAGTTGAGCTGTTTCGAACCGAAGCCGAGATAATCGTACTCCGCGCGCAACGCCCAATTGTTGGTGAGCGCATATTCCAGGCCGGCGCCCGCAGTCCAGCCGATGCGCGTCATTGTGTCGGTCGAACCGGCGCCGGTCAAATCGGTCAAGGTGCTCTTGTCGTCGGCAAAAGCGACACCGCCCTTGCCGTAGACCAGCAGGCGATCGAATGCGGCGCCGACGCGGCCGGTCACCGTCGACGTCCATTGCGGCCTGGTGGTGATGGCGTCACCGATGGAATCCGTGCCGCTTCCCTTGATGTCGCCGGTCCAGCTGAAATCGCCCTCAAGGCCGACCACGAGCCAGTTGAACTGCGTGTTCACACCGATCTGGGCGCCGCCAAGAAAGCCACTATTGTTGAAGGTATTGTTGGCACCGCCGAACGGATCGGTCCACGATGAATTTTCGAAACCGCCGCCGATGTGGCCGCCGATATAGAAGCCGCTCCAGTTATAAACCGGCGGCGCATAAGCGACCGGTGCCACAGGGGCGGGCGCGGGACGCATTGGCAAATCGGCAGCTTGTGCGGAACACACGCAAACCGCCGCCCCGGCGGCCAGCGTGAAGCCGCCAACGAACGCACGCAATTTCATATTAACCTCCAGCCTCGCAGATACTCGCCCCCGAGTTTTCCGATTCAATCCCCGACGATCGGGCCTCTAAATTCTGCCCGCCGCCATGCGATAGAGAGCCGCACGTTGCCGAGCAAAGCGTGGTCATTTAGTGGCAGCACCGTGGCTGTCACCGTTGGCTTAACAATTTTGCAATGCGTCGGTTCCAGGCGCCGCATTTCGGCCGGATTTCATTTCCCGACTGTTGCAAAATACCCACAGCGGCACCAATGCATCTGCCGCTCAAGTAGCGCAGGATCGAGTTCCACTACACTGCATCATCGGATTCGCAATCATCACAAGCACTCGCAATTATCGGGAGGCTAGAATGGCAAGCATGCTCGCAGACGGCGTTTTTCAAATCGGTTTTGTCGTGCCCGACATTCACAAGGGAATGGCATTCTTCAAGGACAAGCTTGGCGTCGCCGAATTCCTGTTCATTGAAAACCCGGAACTGCAGGACGAGACTTATCTCGGCACCCCGACGCCGCTGCGCGTGCATCTCGCCTTCGGCTGGTGCGGCGATACGCAAATCGAGCTGATCCAGCCGGTCTCAGGCGTCAGCACCTATTCCAAATTCCTCGAGCACAATGCCAAGGGAGGCATGCATCATTACGGGATCGAAGTGCCCGACTATGCGCAAGCGGTGAGGGACATGGAAGGCCGCGGTTACAGCCTCTTGCAATCCGGCAGGCATAATGAAACGCGCTTCGGCTATTTCGACACGACGGGCGAGATTGGCGCGCTTACCGAAGTGGTTTATCTGCAGTCCGAGGAGCGAGCCTTCATGTGGGGATTAAAACGTAAGACGTGATATCTGCCGCGCGCCGCTATTCTTGCGCCGCGGCCATCAGCCAATGGCGTTTTGATACCGCTCCGGCGCGAACCCGATCAATATCTTGCCGCCGCCAAGCTCAAGCACCGGACGCTTGATCATCGAGGGCTGCTTCAGCATCAGCGCCAGCGCCGCCTTCGCATTAAGGTTCGCTTTGTCCTTGTCCGGCAGCTGGCGAAACGTGGTGCCGGCGCGATTGAGCAAGGTCTCCCAACCGCATTTCTTTTCCCAAGCCTCAAGCCGATCACGCTCGATGCCGGCCGTTTTGTAATCGTGAAACGCGTAAGCGACGCCGTGCTTGTCGAGCCAGGCGCGCGCCTTCTTCATGGTGTCGCAATTCTTGATGCCGTAGACGGTGATGGGCAAGGCGGCCGCTCCTGTTGAACCGGACGCGGAAAGATTTCAGGCCGCCGTGTCTTTGTCCAGACGCGCGTCGCTCAGAATCGCCTTCAGTTCCGGAATGCAGGAGCCGCAATTGGTGCCGGCGCGCAGCACGGCGCCGATCTCGGCGACACTGGTAAGCTGCTTGCCGGCGATGGTGCGATGCAGGGTCTGCAGCCCGACGCCAAAGCAGGCGCAGATGGTTCGGCCATTCGTATCCTCCGCGCGCGGACCGCCGGCATCGCCGGCGAGCAGATAGGTGCGCATGTCCGGGTCGATCCGTGTGCCGAGGAGCGCCGCCAGCGTGTCGCGCGCCGGGAGCGGCGACGACGCGGCGCCGAGGAACAGGCATGCGTCGAGCCGGTTGCCGATCATGCTTGCATAGCGAAACGTGCCGCGGCGCGGGTCGGCGTAAATCACCAGCTCCGCTGCCGGCGGAGCGTCGAGCAGCGCCGTAATCCAAAGCGCGGTGCCGCGGTCGCTCGGCAATGGCTCCCACCCGACCAGCGTGAACGCGTGACCGCGATCGAGCGGCATGCGTGCCCAGTAGTATGGACCGAGCGGGACCGGCTCGGTGGAGCGCAGCAGGAGCCCGTGCCAGCGCGGCGCGAGCGCGGTGACCCGCACTGGCGTCGCCTTCAATTCCGGCTGGCCCGATATCGGATCCGTGACGCCGCCGACGAGGCTGTCGATCGGTCCCGCCGAGGTAAAACGATCGGTCCAGTGAAACGGCGCGAACACTTCGCCGGGCCGCTGCACATCCGACAGGCGAACCGGCAATATGGTTGTGCCGTGCGCGCTCTCGATCCGTGCCAAACCCCCCTCGCTCAGACCTAGCTGAGCCGCATCGGCGGGATGAACGTCGAGCGCCGGTTCGTGCTGATGCGCCATCAGCCGCGGCAACCGGCCGGTGCGCGTCATCGTATGCCATTGGTCGCGCACACGCCCGGTGTTGAGGACGAACGGCCATTGATCGTCCGCCGGCACCGCCGGTGGCCGATACGGCGTCGGCATGAAGCGCGCGCGGCCGTCGGGTGTGGTGAAGCCTTTGCCATCTGCAAACAGCCGCGCCGTGCCCGACAATCGCTCGGCCGCGCCGCGCCGTGCCGGCCAGCGCAGCGGCGGCATGCCGTCGTAGTCCTCGTCGCTCAGCTCCGCGAGCGCACCGATGTCGAACAGGCGGCGCCGCGGCTCGGCGTTTTCGAACGCCGACAAGGCGGCATGCTCGCGAAAAATCGCGGCCGCGCCGGGGTAGGCAAAGGCGTCTTGCCATCCCATGCGACGGGCCACTTCGGCAAGCATCCACCAATCCGGGCGCGCTTCGCCCGGCGCGGCGCGGAACGCGCGCTGGCGTGAAATGCAGCGCTCGGAATTGGTGACGGTGCCATCCTTCTCGCCCCAGCCGGCGGCCGGCAGCACGATATCGGCGAAACGCGTCGTGTCGGTCGGCCAGCAATCGCTCACAACGACAAACGGACAGGCCCCGAGCGCAGCACGCACCCGCGCGGCGCGCGGCATGCTGACGGCCGGATTGGTGCCGAGAATCCACAGCGCCTTGATCTTGCCGTCGAGCGCCGCGTCGAACAGATCGACGGCCTTCAGCCCTGGCCCGGTCGCCATGCGCGGCGCGTTCCAGAAGCGGCGGACGCGATCGATATCCGCCGGATCGGCAAAACTCATATGCGCGGCGAGCTGGTTGGCGAGGCCGCCGACTTCGCGGCCGCCCATCGCGTTGGGCTGTCCGGTCAAGGAAAATGGCCCCATGCCAGGGCGACCGATGCGGCCGGTGGCGAGATGGCAGTTGATGATGGCGTTGACTTTATCCGTCCCCGCCGACGACTGGTTGATGCCCTGCGAGTAGAGCGTCGCAGTGCGCTCCGTGGCGGCGAACCAATCGTAGAAGCAGCCTAGATCGGCGGCCGCAACGTCGGCGATCGCCGCTGCCTCGGCGAGTGTCGGCGCGGTGCGCCGCGCGGCCTCGAGCGCGGCCGGAAAATCCGCGGCAAAGCCGTGTGTCCATGTCTCGTCGCAGGCTCCCTTGGCGACCAGATGCACCAGCAGCCCGGCGAACACCGCGACGTCGGTGCCGGGACGAATTGCGAGGTGAAGATCGGCGACATCGCAGGTCGAGGTGCGGCGCGGATCGATGGCGACGATTTTGGTGCCGCGCGCGTCCTTGGCGGCTACTAGGCGCTGGTACAGCACCGGGTGGCACCATGCCGTGTTGCTGCCGACCAGCACGACCAGATCGGCCAGCTCGATGTCCTCATAGCAGCCCGGCACGATATCCTCGCCGAAGGCGCGCACGTGGCCGGCGACCGAGGAAGCCATGCACAGCCGCGAATTGGTGTCGATATTGGCGGAGCCGACGAAGCCTTTCATCAGCTTGTTGGCGACGTAATAGTCTTCGGTGAGGAATTGGCCGGAGACATAGAGCGCCAGCGCATCCGGCCCATGATCCGCGATCGTTTGTTTGAAAGCCGCGGCAATCCGATCGAGCGCCTCGTCCCAACTGGCGTTGCGCCCGCCGATTTGCGGGTACAGCAAGCGCCCATCGGTGGCGAGCGTGTCACCAAGCGCCGTCCCCTTCGAACACAGCCGGCCCTTATTGGCCGGGTGATCCTTGTCGGCCGAAAGAGTCCCGTCCGCGGCGGCCACGAGCCCACAGCCCACCCCGCAATAGGGACACGTGGTGCGGATCATGCCGCTCGCCACCGCGGCCCCACATCCGCGCCGACGGCGCCGGAATCCGTCGGCGGCGTCACGCTGGTCTCCGGCTTCGCCGCGGCCGCCCGCTCGGCAAAATCGCGGCCGAAGACGATCCGATCGCGGATCGGCGCAACGTCGGCTTTGTCGTGCATCAGTTGCACGTACCAGGGACCGTCGCCGACGCTGCCATAGAGCACGCTGCCGACAATCCTGTCGTCGCGCAGAATCACTTTCTTATAGAGACCGCGCTTGGCGTCATATAGCGTGATCTCTTCGTCGGCCTCATCCGCCGCCGCCAGGGCGCCGGCCGAAAATACGTCGATGCCGGTGATCTTGAGACTGGTGAATGACGGCGGCGGCGCATAGGCCGCCTGTTCATCGCCGGCGAGCCGGGCACCGCACACTTTTGCCTGCTCCCAGATCGGGGCGACCAGACCGCATACCTGGCCATTGTGCTCGATGCATTCGCCGATCCCGCAGATATCGGGATCGCTGGTCGCCATGTCGTCGCCGACCAGGATGCCACGATTGACATCGAGGCCGGCATCGCCTGCCAGTTCGATGTTGGGCCGCACGCCGACCGCCAGAACGACAAGGTCGGCGGTCAGCCGGCGGCCGTCGGTCAGCACCACCCCCTCCGCCCGCTCCTCGCCGACGATCGCCTCGGTCTGCGCATTGGTAAAAATGGCGATGCCGCGGGCGTCGAGATCGCGGCGCAGCAGTTCGGCGGCGGCGACGTCGAGCTGGCGCTCCATCAGCGTCGGCATCAAATGCACAACCGCAACCGACATGCCGCGGCGCTTCAGCCCCCAAGCCGCTTCGAGGCCGAGCAGGCCGCCACCGATCACGACGGCGCGGAGCCCGCTGGATGCCGCGGCGATCATCGCCTCGACATCGGCGACATCGCGAAAGGCGCGGACACCCGGCAACGCGAGTCCCGCAATCGGCGGCGCCACCGGCTTTGATCCGGTGGCCAGCAGCAGTTTGTCGTAGCTAAAGGCGCCGCCGTCAGCGAGCATCACTTGCTTGGCTCTCGGGTCGATCGCGGCGACCCGGCGGCCAGTGATCAAATCAATCCCTTGTTCGGCATACCACACACGCGAATTGATCACGATCTCGTCCAGAGTTTTTTCGCCCGCCAGGACCGACGACAGGAAAATGCGATTGTAGTTCGGCTGCGGCTCGGCGCCGATCACCATGATGTCGAAGCGGCCGGGCGCACGCGCCAGCAGTTCCTCGACCGTGCGCATCCCAGCCATGCCATTGCCGACCACCACGAGCCGCGGCCGCCGCTGGCTGCTGATGGCTTGCGCGCTCATTCGGCCGCGACGCTGCGGCCGTAGGCCTCGTCGATCATGTAAGTCGACAGCATACCGTAGGCAGTGCTCCAGGCGGCGGCGAGTTGCGGCGTCCAGTCGGAGCCCAGTCCGCGTTCCAGCGTCCACAGCAGCGCCTCGCCGACCGGCGCATAATGGGCCGCGGACACTCCGTAGCCGACGTGGCGTTTGGCGAGCGCGCTGGTTGCGGGCAGAACCGTTTGTAGATTGCTCAAGCCTCCGACGACAACGGCGAGGGTCGCCATCAGCTTGCGACCCTGCTCGTTCATATCGCCGCGAAACAGCGGTTTGACCGCTGGCGCGATCTCGAACAGCCGGCCGTAGAACAGCGCGGCGGCCTGCTCGGATATGGGCACGACCTTCGCAAAACTCTCCTGCACAGCCTTTATTTGATCCGGTGTCATGGCTCCGCTCTCCAGCCGTCGTGACTTACGTATCGCGTGCGATGTGCCGTCGCACGGACGCACCAACTCTTCTCGCCACCTTCAAGCTTCGTGCCACTGCGGCGGCATGAAATAAACCGTTATTAATCAGATGCTTACCTGCCGCAACCACGGCGCACCAATGATTCGCAGCTGCTCAGTTGAGTCGCTACCTGCAACAAGCTTGTGCACGCCGGCAACGCCGCCGCCCGCGCTGGCGATGTCCGCGTGCTGGTTGCGATAGAGCGGTTGCACAAAATATCGACGCGATGCGCCCGCGCGATTTGAAGCTGACATGTCGGCGATGCATTTTGTTGCGAATGGCCGCCGATGCAGCACTCACGATGCGTAAGTTATGAGCATCGTCACGGTTCTCGCGATCGAAACAGCCTGCGTCGAGCAAGAAGGCGGCAACCCGAGCGCTAATTGGAGCCGACAGTGGCGCTGGCACAAGCTTTGCTCCGCGATAGCCAGCCAATTCCGCAGGAGCGAGGCGATGCATACCCACAAGACGGAACAACTCTTAATAGCCACCGTCGGCTTTTTCTGGTGCTTCCTGATGTGGTTTTCGACCGCGGCGTTCAGTCCTAGCATTGCGTCGACTTACCATCTCAGCATCAAGGACCTCGGCCTGTTGGCGAGTTCCGCGATCTGGATGGCGCCGATCGGTCGCGTGATCGCCGGGTGGGCCTCCGACCGTTTCGGCGCGCCGCGCACATTTGCCGTCATTCTGGCAGGCTGCGGGCTGGTCTCGATCGCCTCGGCCTATACCACCAGCTACGAACTGCTATTCGCCGAGCGGGTGATCGTGGCGATTGCCGGAGTATCATTCGTGGTCGGCATCCAGCACGTTGCGCAATGGTTCAACTCCCATGAAATCGGCACCGCCGAGGGCCTTTACGCGGGCACCGGCAATGTCGGCGCCGGTGTCGGCGCGCTATTCCTGCCGCGTATTTTCGGCACCGATTACCACACCGCATTTCTTTGGCTTGGCGTGATCGCGCTGTTCATTGCCCTCTGGTATTTGTGGCGCGGCAGCGCAGCCAAGACCAGCGAGCGCAGCGCGGTTGCGCGACGCAGCAGCGACTTCCGCGGCACGGTTTTTGTTTGGACGCGCTATATCGCCATCGCGCTGATGTTGGCCTATGCAATGGCCTTCGGCCTGGAAATCGCGATGAACGCCTGGCTGCCAGGCTACTTCATGCGCGGCTTCCATAGCGAGCTTCTCGGTCTCGGCTTCAGCAGCGTGGCCGGCCTGCAGATCGCCGCCGGCACGTTCGCGGCGGTGGAGTCGTTCAACGCTTCGCTGTTCCGGCCGTTCTCAGGCTTTATGTCCGATCTGTTCCAGCGCAAGGGCTGGACGCCGCTGCCGTTCATCGCCAAGGAGCTGCCCTATGCGCCGCGCCTGCATTGGCTCGGCATCGCGCTGATCCTGATCACGCTGGCGATGGCCGCCCTGACAGTCGCCGGTCTGTACGGCTCGCTGCATTGGTCGGTCGCCGTGCTGGTCGCCCTCGGCGTCTTCCTGTCATTCGGCACCGGCGGCACGTTTGCGCTCGTGCCGCTGTTATTTCCGGATCGTCCCGGGATCGCGGCCGGATTTATCGGCGGCGTCTCAACCGCCGCCGGTATCGTCTATCCGCTGATCTTCGGCGGCAGCCAGAATATCCACATGGGCTATCTCTACGTCGCGGTCTACATGTTCGTGCCGTTCGTCGTGTTCTATTTCTGGGCGGCGCGCTACGAGCGTCATCCGGAAGAGCACGGCCTGTTCGGCGCCGAGCCGCTCGGCCAGCGCGCATGAATTCACCAAGCCGCCGTCGGTTATGCAAAGCAAGGAGATCGATATGAATCCGGTCAGCCTGCCTGCTCCCCAGGAGCCCTGGTACAAATACGGCGTTGCCATCCTGGTGCTGGAAATGGCCATCGCGATCACGGTCAGCGCCTACTCGCTGTATATGACCTTCAACGGTCTCGGCGGCTTTCCGGGCAAGCACTAGCGGCGGCGACAATTTTGCAATCGCGAGTCGTCCAAGCCGTGCTGTCGGCCCAGGGACGCGGCTTCTTGATCGTTCGCAGTTCTTGGTGCCGCAGGTGGTGCGTGGCGCGGCGCTCCCTTCCCACAATTCTTGTTTTGCTTAGTCCATACAACAGCAGGTGACGGCTTCGACCTATTTTAGTTGAGCGGGTTTCAACTCTGGATATTTTGCAACAATTGGATGGATGATCTCCGTTAGCATGGCCCCCATCGACCTTCCGATCATACGTCGATAGTCGCTAAATTCATCTTGGGAACACAATGGTTGAATTCTTGCCAGAGCACCATCCTGCTCCGCGACATTTCGTATGATGGTTTCCATTATGATCTTGCCGGCGTCCCGTGACATGCTCCTGCCTCCATTCTCATGCTAATCGCGTTCCAATCATCCGTGTTAAGAGCAGCTCAAGCGTTTTTTTTGCAACGCCCGAACTGCTTGCGACAAGCTCAGTTCGGTCCCATTTGCGGCCCGTCCCGTAGCCATAGATGGCGTGGGCACGCCCTCGCTCAATCCATACTGCCGTTGAGACGATCAAAATTACAAAATCCATGTCGCCGCAAAAGCAGGGCTGCGTGTTACTCGCAACGGTCCAGGGCCAACCGCACCGCCGCTCCTACCGCCGCCACATTGTCCGTCATTGGAATGATAACTGTTCTATTCGGTGGGAGGCCTCTCCAACCTGGCTTTTGACGGCGGTGCGGTTCGATGGAGAATACTTACCGTCGGACATTTTCGCAAGACACCAGTCCAGATGCTCATATGCTTCACGTCTGGTCTTGTAACCATAACGACCCATGAATTGCTTTTCCCAATCCGCATCGACACGCATCGCTCTATCCGGGTCAAAAAATTGGCGTTCAGAACGAGGATCGACGAGGCGGCTTTTTCCAAGCGCATCCAACAGCGCCTGACCCAATATTTCGTCGATTGCTTTTGGCTCCAAATAAATCCCACAACTGTCGTCCTCACGATACTTGAGGGCGCTCGCTCCGGAAAGCGGCTCAATCGAAATAAACTCTTTTGACCTGAAAATCGTCGCCGTTTTTTTAAACGGTATTTGTGCCGGTCTCATTCTCTGATCCTTGTAATTACAGTCATTCTCTGAATTATTGTAATTACAATGGAAACGCCATTGTCTTTGCCGTAGACCAACGCCCGCAAGAGCTGGCGCCACTGTGTTGGCGAGGTCCATTCAGGGACCGCAAGATAAATTGACTTCAAGTCAATCTCCGCCGGGTTGAGATCGGACTGCCAGTAACCTTCATAGTTCACAGCTTCATTGACATAAAGCTGAAGGCGGCTGAAAATTTTCTGTGGGGTTTTGATATAGGTGACGCTCAGCGTGTTCATTGTCTTTGCACTTATCGCCTCTCCAGTAATCGGATCGAAGAGGTCAAAGGTTGTGGCGTTCGGCTTTAACTGCACGACATCGGGATTTTCTTTCTCGATATATGCCTCAAGTGGCACGCCCTGATTCTTAATGCTTTCATTCCACGCGATGTTCATCTCACTGTTGTCAACGGTGCCGCCAAGTCCCTCGATTTCGCGGGGCGCCTCTGCAAGCGAGGAAGGCGCGTCATCGAAGTTTGGCTCTGCCGAGGGGCGGCGTGGCGGCCCGTCGGTGAACACCACGGCCGTACCGGCAACGTCCATCATTGATCGGGGCAGTTGGCCAACACGCACGATCCCGCCGTTGATCGCGCCTTGGTAGAGAGTGAGAGCGGCGGAAAGCAGGTTCGTCTGCGCTTGCACGGGCTTGTAACCGTAGCTGAGCCAGAACGAGAGGCGGTCCTGAATGAAGGAATATTCCGCAAGCGCGAACTCCCTGTCATCGGGCGGGAGATTTTCGCCCGACCGCCCCAACCAATCGCCAAACTGGATGACCCGCTTCGCAAAATCGACTGGCCCGAGGTCGTCGTATTTTCTCTCGAATGTCTGCTGGAGCGCATCCGCGTCGCTTGCAGCCTGTCCGTCCTGGCGGTCTGATGCCACCGACGCGTTGTTGGGCGATACCGTGTAAGCGCCACTTCGCGGCGACCAATCGAGCGCATTAGACCCCGCACTTTGATCGCTCTCAGCCGATCCGTTCCTAGTCCAGCGGCCCTGCCAGTCTCTGGGCTCATTGGGATTGTATTTAACCAGTTCAGCTTCCGCACTGGCGAGCAGTTTGGCTGCCACAGGGCATAGCTCCGGCGTTCGGGTATGGACTGCGGCAATCATTGCCGAGACGAAATCTCCGGCGTTGAGCGCTTGCACAATCGCACTAAGCCTTGACTGCAGGCTGGTCGGATTGTCGCCGTAGGCCGCTCTCAGCAGTGTCGCAATCTCAAAGGCGGACCGCGGGACAAATCCAGTGGGCGTCCGGCAAATCAGCGGCACGCCTGCAAGTGCGACGCCAGAAGGCGTGCAACTAAGCCCCAATCCACCGGGTTCGTTCGTCAAGCGAAAACCGCGCATGGTTCCACTACTGGCAGTTGCACTCATAGCACGTTCCTGTATGTTCGAGTGGAAAGACGCATTCGCGCGCCAGCTTGTGGCTTGACGACGCGCAAAGTTCATTGATCGTGAGAACTGCGGCTCATCCTCCGCGGTCGTTCGGAGCGGACGATGCCTTCGTTCGAACAGACACCCGACGCACCTAGGCCGTTCGGATTCAAGATTTCATGGTTCGCCGTAAAGGCGTCCGATCCTGCTTCGATGCTTGACGCGCTTGAGTTCACCGAAACGGCGCCGGCCAATTGGGCTTCCGGTCTCGCGGCCGCATATGGACATCCTCAGAACAGCGATGCCTGGGTGTTCGCTTCGCCACCCGTCAGCGGCTGGACTTTGATGGCGGGGTCTTCGCTGCCATATCCGACCAACGAAACTCACCATGATATCGGCAGAAGATTTGACGAGTTGTTTTCGCGCTTGATAAAGCGATTTGACGATGTTCATTTCTTTGGGAGCCACCGCGTGGTCGACTTCGCTGCATGGGCGCGCGTCCTTAGAGGCGAGCGACCGCGCATCTTTGCTTGGCTCGGAGAGATTGGTGAGGTTTTGGCGAACGTCGGCGAGCAGACTTCGGAAGAGGCGAAATTGGGGTTCGCCAATCTGAGTGGTCTCCCGTCGTCCGACGCTGCGAGTAAACTCTTCGCGATGGCGGAGGAGCAAGCTGTCGAGCAAAGCAGGATTCGCGCAAATGGGCTTTCCTCCCGAGAAGCGCGAAGCCAAATTCGACAAAACGGCTGCAAGGCCTTTCCTACGGAAACCGATGTAACTGAACTGGCCGCGCTTTGGAGCATCGACCCCAGTCGTCTCTCGGATCAAGATCATCCGTTCGGTTTGGGACTAGCAGCGCGTTTGCCTAAAAATTTAGGCCAATAACCGCGGAACCCGGCAGAAGTTTCTCAGACCCGATGTGAGGATTACCTCACTCCCACTCGATCGTCCCCGGCGGTTTGCTCGTCACGTCATAGACCACGCGGTTGACGCCTTTGACCTCGTTGATGATGCGGGTGGCGACGGCGCCGATGAAACTCATTTCGAACGGATAGAAATCCGCGGTCATGCCGTCAGTCGACGTCACCGCGCGCAAGCCGACGACATAGTCGTAGGTGCGGTGATCGCCCATGACGCCGACGGTGCGCACCGGCAACAGCACGGCGAAGGCCTGCCAGATGTCGTCGTAAAGCCCGGCGCGGCGGATCTCCTCGATGAACACATCGTCGGCCAGCCGCAGAATCTCGAGCTTCTCGCGTGTGACCGGACCGGGGCAACGGATGGCGAGGCCGGGACCGGGAAACGGATGGCGGCCGACGAAGGCATCGGGCAAGCCGAGCTCGCGGCCGAGCGCGCGCACCTCGTCTTTGAACAATTCGCGCAGCGGCTCGACGAGCTTCATATGCATACGCTCGGGCAGTCCGCCGACATTGTGGTGCGACTTGATGGTCACGGAAGGACCGCCGGTGAACGACACGCTTTCGATCACGTCGGGATACAGGGTGCCCTGAGCGAGAAATTCCGCACCGCCGATTTTTTTGGCCTCCGCCTCGAACACGTCGATGAATAGTTTGCCAATGGTCTTGCGCTTTTGCTCCGGATCGCCGACGCCGTCGAGCGCGTCAATGAAAGTATCGGCCGCTTCGACGTGAACCAGCGGAATGTTGTAATGGCCGCGGAATAGCGTCATCACCTTTTCCGCTTCGCCGAGGCGAAGAAGCCCGTGATCGACGAACACGCAAGTGAGCTGATCGCCGATCGCTTCGTGGATCAGTACGGCGGCAACGGCGGAATCGACGCCGCCGGACAGTCCGCAGATCACCTTGCCGTTGCCGACCTGACGGCGGATTTTCTCCATCGCCTCCAGCTTGAACGCGCGCATGGTCCAGTCGCCAGTGCAGCCGGCGACCTTGCGCACGAAATTGCGCAGCAACGCGGCGCCGTGCGGCGTGTGCACGACCTCGAGATGGAATTGAGTGGCGTAGAATTGACGTGCGTCGTCGGCGATCATGGCAATCGGCGCGTTCGCCGAGGTGCCGACAACTTTGAAGCCCGCCGGCAGCGTGGTGACGCGGTCGCCGTGGCTCATCCACACCGGGTATTTCTGGCCGACCTCCCAGACGCCGTCGGTCAGCGCGCTCGGGTTCGCGATCTGCACTTCGGCGCGGCCGAACTCGCGATGATGGCCGGCCTCGACCTTGCCGCCGAGTTGGGCCGCCATGGCCTGTTCGCCGTAGCAGATGCCGAGCACCGGCACGCCGGCCTGGTAGATCGCCGCCGGCGCCAGCGGCGCGTCCTTGTCGAGCACGGAAGCCGGCCCCCCGGACAGGATGACGCCTTTCGGCTTCATCTCGCGGAACACGGCTTCAGCCTTCTGGAATGGCACGATTTCGCAATAGACTTTCTCTTCGCGCACGCGCCTCGCGATGAGCTGCGTCACCTGCGAGCCGAAATCGACGATCAAAATCTTGTCGTGTGTTCGGGAGTCTTGGGATAGTGGCTGTGCCATTGCGGTTTCTACGGCGGCCGCCGCACCCTGTCGAGCGACCGGAGTCATGAAGAGTGCCTGAGGAAACAAATCATGATGGGGCGCGTCTCAATCTACTGACGAAAAAGCCGTCGGTGTCAGTCCGGCGCGGCGTCATCAGCAAGCCTTCGTCGGAGATAAGCACCGCGCGGCCGAAAAGATAGCCGCGCTCGCCCAGCCGGGTGATGATCTCGGCGGGCTTTTCCACGGAAAAATCGCCGTGCCGGCCGATGAAACCGCGGACTTGGTCGCCGTTCTCCTCCGCCAGCACCGAACAGGTGACATAAGCGATGCGGCCGCCCGGCTTGACCAGCGCGGCGGCGCGCTCAAGCACGGCTTCCTGCTCGCGCAGCCGCACTTCGAGCGCGCCGGGGCGAATGCGCCATTTGGCATCCGGATTGCGCCGCCAGGTGCCGATGCCGGTGCAAGGCGCGTCGATCAGCACCAGATCGGCGCGGCCGGCGAGATCGGTCAGCACGTCGCCCACGCTCTTCGGCGTGCGCACCTGGATATTGCGCGCGCCGGAGCGGGCGATGCGGTCGTGGATAGGGGCCAGCCGGCGCTTGTCGGTGTCGGTGGCATAAATCTGCCCGTGGTTTTCCATCGCGGCGGCGAGCGCCAGCGTCTTGCCGCCGGCGCCGGCGCACAGATCGATGACCTGCTGGCCGGGCGCGGCGCCGGCCAGCAGCGCGGCAAGCTGCGAGCCTTCGTCCTGAATTTCGATCAGGCCCTTGATGAAGGCCGGCTCGGCATGGATGGCGGGACTCTTGGCTTCCGCGGCAAGGCGGATGCGAAGGCCCCAGGGCGACCAGCGCGTCGGCGCGGCGGCAAGATGGTCGAGCTTCGGCAGCACATCTTCGCGAGAAGTGGCCAGCATGTTGACGCGCAGATCGAGCGGCGCGCGGCTCGCCAGGCTTTCACCCTCCGCGGCGCGATCGTCGCCGAAGGTTCGCGCCAAGTGCTGATCCAGCCACTCCGGATAATCGCCAGTGACATACGCCGGCGCATCGGCAAGCGTGCCGGTTTCGAGCGCCGCCTGTTCCGCTTCCGTCAGTGGCTGCGGCGCGTAGCGCGCGCCGCTGCACAGGCCTGCGATCGACGCGGCGTCCAGCCCGCGTTCCCGCCGCAGCATGCCGAGCAAGCACGGCGCGGGGCGTCGCCTCACCCATCAGCCACGCCGACGACGCCTTGCGGCGCAATGCATCGTAAACGAGCCCGGCAATGGCGGCGCGATCGCCGGACCCAGCAAAGCGATGCGACAGCCCCCAATCCTTGAGCGCATCGGTTGCCGGCCGCCGCCGCGTTTCGATATCGGCAGAGACTTCGATGGCTGCAGAAAGGCGGGCCGCGGGCGTCACTTTTTCATCTTGCGTTTGATGGCGGCCGAGCGCTGCGCCGCCGGCGTCTCGTGCCGGCGCACCCCTTTGCGCAGATCGGCGATCGCCTCGGCCAGATCGTGGACATGAATGCCTTTCGGGCACTTCCCGGCTCGCACGCTCGCCAGCATGCGCCGTAACAGGTCGTCGTCGTGCTCATCGCGGTAGGGCTTGAGATCGAGGTCTTTCGGCACTTTCTTGAGCCGCTCGTCGCCAATGGTTTTGACGTGCTTTTGCATGAAGCGATCATAGGCGCGCCACTCGACGCCGGCGGCGCGGACCGCGGCCTCCTCGGCGCGGGTCGCGATCTGATGCGCGTGCAGATAATGCAGGCCGAGCTGGTCGATCAGGGTCTTCTCGACCTCTTCGTGCAGGATCAGGAATCGATCGGTCTCGACGGTACGGCCGCGGAATTCGAAGCTCTTCGGCATATGACGGTCGATATAAATGACCTTGCCGTCGAGGCTGTAGCCGGCGAGATACGGCACATCGTGCTTCCGATCGAGTTTCTTGACGCGCCGCACGACGGCGTCGAGCGCGCGCTCCATCATCAGGCTGGAGACGTACCATTCCGGCAGCCGCAGTCGTTCGTGCGGGGCTATTGGATGGCAGATGTCGTCTGGCACGATCCGGGGTCCTATATCGGCCGCGGCAGCGTCAAGACCTCGAAAATATAGATCGCCCAATTGAGCGCGAGCGCCACCACCGCGATGCCATAGAACGTGCCGCGCACGCGCACCGTATTGCTGGTCACATGCACATAGGCGTGCAGCAGCCGGAAGATCACGAAAATCCAGGCCAGGATGACTAAGATCAATCCGGCGAGGTGAGTGATATAGGCGAGGATGGTGAGAACGTAGAACAGCACCGGAATTTCAAACTGGTTGGAAAATGCGTAGCAGAATTGCAGGGTCCGCGGCGGCCATTTCGGTTCGCGCAGCGCGATCTCCTCGGGCCGCACCGCACCGGTCGTGAAATCGCGCGTGCGCAAGAACGCCATGCAAACCCACAGCAGAAAAGTCAGAGTGACTTCGACAAACAACGGTAGAAGAATGGCTTGGGTGCTCATGAGCGCGCTCCGGCTGAACGATCTTTTCTAAAGCTTGACGCTGATGGCGGTCTCGCCATCCTCATCAACCAAGGCGCTGCGCCAGGATTTGCCTTCGAACAGCGCCTTGCGCACGGTATCCGCCGTGCCGCCATGGTTGAGATTTGCGGTGATCAGCGTGCCGCCGGTGCGCAAGAGCCCGCGCAGCGTTTTGTGCAGCGCCGGCACCGGCGTGCCGCCGTCGAAGAACGCGACGTCGTAACCGGGATCGAGCGTCGGCAGCACCGCGGCAAAATCGCCTTCGTGCACGGTGATACGATGGTCCATGCCCGCGGCGGCGATATTGTCGCGGGCCAGCTGAACATGATCCGGATCGCGCTCGACGGTGTCGACGGTGGCATCGCGCGCGCCCGAGGCAAACGACAAGGCCGTGTAGCCGAGCGCGGTGCCTAATTCCAGAATGCGGCGCGCATTGGCCGCGCCGGCAAGCGCCGCCAACAGCGGACCATTGTCGTAGGGAAACGCGTTGCAGCCATGCTGCCCGCGATGGGTATTGGTCGCGGTACGTATCTTGGCGAACGGGTCGGGCGCGCCTGGCATTTATCCCCGGCTCGGATAGTTCGGGCTCTCGCGCGTGATGGTGACGTCGTGGACATGGCTTTCACGCAGGCCGGCGCCGGAAATGCGCACGAATTGCGCCTTGTCATGAAACTCGGCGAGGTCCTTGCCCCCGACATAGCCCATCGCCGCCCGCAAGCCGCCGACGAGCTGATGCAGCACGTTGGCGACCGGCCCCTTGTAGCCGACCTGCCCTTCGACGCCCTCAGGCACGAGCTTGAGTGCGTCCTTGATCTCCTGCTGGAAATATCGATCGGCGGAGCCACGCGCCATCGCGCTGACCGAGCCCATGCCGCGATAGCTCTTGTAGGAGCGGCCCTGATAGAGAAATACTTCGCCGGGCGTCTCGTCGGTGCCGGCCAAGAGCGAGCCGACCATCGCGCAATCCGCCCCGGCGGCAAGCGCCTTGGCGAGATCGCCGGAATATTTGATGCCGCCATCGGCGATGACCGGTGTGCTCGATCGCTTGGCCACCTCGACCGCGTCCATGATCGCGGTGAGCTGCGGCACGCCAACGCCGGCGACGATACGCGTGGTGCAGATCGAGCCGGGGCCGATGCCGACCTTGATCGAATCGGCGCCGGCATCGATCAGCGCTTTGGCGCCTTCGCCGGTGGCGATATTGCCGGCGACCACTTGCACCGCATTCGATAGGCGCTTGATACGCGTCACGGTGTCGAGCACGCGGCGGGAATGGCCGTGCGCGGTGTCGACCACGATGACGTCGACGCCGGCATCGATCAGGCTTTCCGATGCGCGCATAGCCCGGCTCGCCGACCGAAGTGGCGGCGCCGACGCGCAGCCTGCCCTGCTCGTCCTTGCACGCATTGGGATTGGCCACCGCCTTTTCGATATCCTTGACGGTGATGAGCCCGACGCAGCGATACTCGCCATCGACCACCAATAGCTTCTCGATGCGATGCTGATGCAGGAGCCGCTTGGCCTCATCCTGTCCGACGTTCTCGCGAACGGTTATCAGGCGTTCCTTGGTCATCAGCTCGGAGACTCTTTGCCGCTTGTCAGTGGCAAAGCGCACGTCCCGATTGGTCAAGATACCGACGAGCCGGCCGGGCAGCTTGCCGTTGCCGCCCTCGACGACCGGAATGCCGGAAATGCGATGCTCCTGCCATCAGCGCCAAGCGCGTCGGCCAGTGTCGAGGCTGGAGCGATGGTAACCGGATTCACCACCATGCCCGATTCGAACTTCTTCACCTGGCGAACTTGCGCCGCCTGCGCGTCGGGTTCGAGGTTGCGGTGCAGAATGCCGATACCGCCGGCTTGCGCCATGGCGATCGCCATATGCGCCTCGGTTACCGTATCCATGGCCGAGGCGATGATCGGGATGTTGAGCGGGACGCTGGACGTGATCCGGGATCGAATGTCGACATCCGAAGGCAGGACATCGGACAAGCCTGGCTTCAATAGGACGTCGTCGAAGGTATATGCTTCGGGCGGTAGGTCTCTTGAAATCGCTGCCATTGCCAACTCCGCATGGCCCGCTATGACAGGCCATCGCACCGGGGAACGCCTTGCGGGCGGGCGGACCCAAATCCGTCGCCCGACTCGATGACCCGCTTTTGGGTTGGCGGCGGTGGATAGCATGCCTTGGCCGCAATTCATAGGCCCCAAGCGATCGCAGGGGTGGAAAGCCGGAGGAATCGCCGTGAAAAAGCGCCTGGATCGCCGTCAATTCGGCCTCGGCAGCATTGCCGTCGGCGCAACGCTCGCCGCGCCCGGCATCGCCCGGGCGGCACCGGTCAAAATCCGCTGCGGCTGGGTGGTGATTCCAGCCTCGCTGGCGCCGCTGGTGATCGCGAAGAAGGAAATCCTCAAGCACTTCGGCCAATCCTATATCGCCGAAGCCACGCGATTCGAAGGTACGCCGCCGGTGATCACGGCGCTGGCATCGGGCGAGCTCGAAATCGGACCGCTTGCCTTCTCCTCATTCGGCCTCGCCATCCAGAACGCGCATATGGACGACCTGCGGGTGATCTGCGACGAAATCCAGGACGGGGTAGCGGGCCACGGCAGCAATCAATTCATGGTGCTCAACGACGGCCCGGTCAAAACCGTGGCCGATCTCAAGGGCAAGGTGCTTGCCACCAATGTCATCGGCAGCGCGGTCGACATTGCCATGCGCGTGATGTGCCGCCGCTCGGGACTGGAAGCCAACCGCGACTACACCATCATCGAGGCGCCCTTCCCCGCCATGAAGGCAATGCTGGCGGAGAAAAAGGCCGATCTCGTCAGCGCGGTGCCGCCGTTCTCGCTCGATCCCGCGCTCAACGCCATAGCTCACCCGCTGTTCAGTCAGAAAGATGCACTCGGCATCACCCAGCTTACGATGTGGACGGCGCGCACGCCCTTCATTCAGCAGAACCGCGCCGCGCTGGTCGATTTCCTGGAGGACACCATCCGCGCCATCCGCTGGTACAGCGACCCGAAGAATCACGACGAGGCGGTCGCCATCGTCGCTCAGCTCACGAAATTGCCGGCGGCGCGCGTGGAATGGGCCTTCACCGGCAAGGATCAATACCGCGATCCGAACGGCATGCCGAACCTCGCCGCGCTGCAGAAGAACTTGCAGCTTCAGAAGGACGTCGGCTTCCTCAAGGAAGACATCGACGTGAAGAAATATTCCGACGTCGGCATGGTCGAGGAGGCGGCGAAGCGCTTGGCATGAGATCGACGTGTGCGCGCAAGACCGGGGGCGCCACGAAACGATAGCTGAGCCGATAGCTACGAATGGAAGAACCGCCTCCCTACGACCGCATCGTCCCCTTGATCGTCGCCACCGCCCTGTTCATGGACAACATGGACTCGACGGTGATTGCGACGTCGCTGCCGGCGATTGCACGGGCGCTCGGCACCAATCCGCTGGCGCTGAAGCTCGCGGTCACGTCATACCTGTTGTCGCTGGCCATCTTTATTCCGGCCAGCGGCTGGACCGCCGACCGTTTCGGCGCGCGCAACGTGTTCCGCACCGCCATCGGCGTATTCGTGCTCGGCTCGATCTGCTGCGCCGCCTCGCACACGCTGTCGGAATTCGTGGCCGCCCGCATCGCGCAGGGCGTGGGCGGCGCCATGATGACGCCGGTCGGCCGCCTGATCATGGTGCGCAGCATCCATAAAAGACATCTGCTCAATGCGATGTCGCTCGTCACCATGCCGGCGCTGATCGGGCCGATCTGCGGTCCCCCGCTCGGCGGCTTCATTACCACTTACGCATCCTGGCATTGGATTTTTCTGATCAATGTGCCGATCGGTGTGCTCGGTATCGTCTTGGCCACGCGCTATATCGCCAATGTCCACGTCGAGCGGCACGATCCGTTCGATTTCGTCGGCTTCGTTTTGTCCGGGCTCGGCATTGCCGGCCTGGCCTTCGGGCTTTCGGCGATGGGGCTCGAATTCCTGCCGACCTGGGTGGTTGTGGCGTTGATCGGGGTCGGTGTCTTGTCGTCGGTCGGCTATGTGATCCACGCCAAACACACGCCGGCGCCGATCCTCGATCTGACCTTGCTCAAGCTGCCGACGTTCCGTGCCTCGATCTACGGCGGCTTTCTGTTCCGGCTCGGCATCGGCGCGCTGCCGTTTCTGCTGCCGCTATTGCTGCAGGTCGGCTTTCATCTCACGCCGTTCCAATCGGGCTTGATCACCTTCACCACCGCGCTCGGCTCGATGTTCATGAAGGCGGCGGTGACGAGCGTGCTTGGGCGGTTCGGCTATCGCACCGTGCTGCTCTATAACGCGCTGATCTCGAGCGTCTTCCTCGCGGGCTGCGCCACTTTCGTCCAGGGCATGCCCTATCGCCGCAATGATCGTCATCCTCTTGTCCGGCGGCTTCTTCCGCTCGCTGCAATTCACCAGCATCAACACCATCGCCTATGCCGAGATCGATCCGCCGCGGATGAGCCGCGCCACCGCCATGGTGGCCGCGGCGCAGCAATTGTCGCTTTCGACCGGCGTCGCGGTCGGCGCGCTGGCGGTCGAGATCACGCTGCGGCTCAAGCACTCGCCTGCCATGGGCATCAACGACTTTCCGCCGGCGTTCCTGTTCATCGCTTTGCTGGCGGCGAGCGCCGCTCTGATCTTCGCGCGGCTGCCGGCGAATGCGGGGGCGGAGTTGTCGGGACGGATCGAAGCGGAGGCGGAAGCGCCGAGCAAGCCGCGCCAGGCTTAAGCCGTCGCGATGCAATCGCGTTATCCGCGAAACCCCTTCGCCAACAGATAAAGCTCGGCGGAATCGGCGCGGCTTGCCGGCGGCTTGACGTGCTTGACGCTCTCAAAGTCGCGCTTGAGCTCGGCGAGAAGTCCGGCCTCGGTGCCGCCTTGCAGCACCTTGCAGAGAAACGTGCCTTTGGGCGCCAGCACTTCGCGGGCGAACTGCGCGGCGGCCTCGGCCAGCGCCATAATGCGCAAATGGTCGGTCTGGCGATGGCCGGTGGCATTCGCGGCCATGTCGGACAGCACGACGTCGACTTTTCCGGCCGCCTCGCCGCCGACGAGTTCCTTCAGCCGCTCCGGCGCCGTCGCGTCAAGAAAATCGAGTTTGAGGAATTCGACGCCGGGGAGCGGCTTGAGGTCGAGAATATCGAGAGCGATCACCCGCCCTTTGCTCCCCTCCTTGGCGCCGACGCGGAGCGCGGCGATCTCGCTCCAGCCGCCGGGCGCGGCGCCGAGATCGACAACGCGAGCGCCCATTTTGAACACTTTATATTTGTCGTCGATTTCGACGAGCTTGTAGGCGGCGCGCGAGCGGAATCCGTCGCGCTTGGCCCGCGCCACATAGGGATCCTTAAGCTGGCGCTCGAGCCAATTGCGCGACGACGGCGTGCGGCGTTTCTCGTCGGTAAGCCGCGCCATCGCGTTACGCTTGTCCCCACACGCCGTCGGCGCGCATCATTTCCACCAGCATGCCCTCGCGCAGGCCGCGGTCGGCAACGCGCAGACGCGGCGACGGAAAGGCGCGACGGATGGCGTCGAGAATGGCGCAGCCCGCCAGCACCAGATCGGCACGCTCGGCGCCGATGCAGGGATTGGCGGCGCGTTGGTCGAAGTTCATGGCCATCAATTCGGCGACCACGCCGGAGATTTCGTCGTCCGCCAGCCAGCAGCCATCGACGCGCCGGCGGTCGTAACGGCGCAGCCGCAAGAATACGCCGGCAATCGTCGTTACGGTGCCGGACGTTCCGAGCGTATGGAAGCCGTCGAGGTCGCCGTGGTCGGCGGCAAAGCGGTCGACGAAAGCGGCGACCTCGTCCACCATGGCGCTGATATGTTTCCGGCGCCACCGTCTTGCCGCCGTAGCGCTCGGCGAGCGTGACGACACCGACCGGTAACGACGTCCAGCCAACAATATCAGGAGTCGGCGGTCCGCGTCCGTCGCCCGGCCGGCGCTTGAGACGCACCAGTTCCGAGGAGCCGCCGCCGATGTCGAACAAGATGACGCCGTCCGCCGCGGGATCGAACAATTCCGTGCAGCCGGTGGCAGCCAGCCGTGCCTCGGTCGCGGCATCGATGATTTCCAGTTCAAGGCCGGCTTCGTTGGCGACGCGGCGGCGAAATTCATCGGCATTGTCGGCGGAACGGCAGGCCGCGGTGGCGATCAGACGCGCCCGCTCCACGCCGCGCGCGCGCATTTTGTCCCGGCAGACCAAGAGCGCATCGACCGCGCGCGCGACTGCCGCCTCGCTGATCCGTCGGGATGCCGCGACCCCTTCGCCGAGCCGAATGATGCGGGAGAATGCGTCGACGACGCGAAAGCCGTCGGCTGTCGGCCGGGCGACCAGGAGCCGGCAATTGTTGGTGCCGAGATCGAGCGCGGCATAGGTCGCCGCGGATTGCGGTTGGCCGTGCGCCTGCCCGTCGTCGCGACGGTCATCGCGGCGAATGCCATAGGGCGTTCGGCGACCCCAGCGAGCGCCCCGCGCCTGGCCATTGCGCGAGCGTCCGCCGGCGTCGAGGCCGCCCGGCGGCGAGACCTCGTCGTCCATCCAATGCCTTCCTGCCGCGCCGGAGCCCTCGTTCTGCTCGACGGCCGCGGGCTATTGTTCAATCCTAAATCCCGGAAACTTTAACAGGGGCACACTCCAGGGCAATACTGTGCCGTAGCCGCCTAAGAGCCATGTTCCGCGCCCTGTTGCCGCGGTCTGGCAAGTCATTTATCACCCGGAAAGCCCTTTAGGATTGAATCGTCATGAATTTGCAGGACTTTGCCAGCCCCCGGGCGGACGGTTTGACGGCCGAGGAACTTACCTCCGCCAAATTCGCTGTCGGGCAATCCGTACCGCGCGTCGAGGATCCGATGCTGCTGCGCGGGCTGGGACATTATACCGACGATGTCAGCCTGCCCGGCCAAGCCTACATGGTCATGGTGAGGAGTTCGGTCGCGCATGGAACCATCCGCTCGATCGACATGGCGGCGGCGCGGGCAATGCCCGGCGTGCTCGCCGTCTACGACAGCGCCGACCTTAAAGGCTACGGCACCCTCAAATGCGTCGTCGGGCTGCCCAATCGTGACGGCACGCCGTTACGCAAGCCGCGCCGCGAGGCGCTCGCTGTCGGCAAGGTGCGCTATGTCGGCGATCCGGTCGCCTGCGTCATTGCCGAAACCGTCGCCCAGGCCAAGGACGCGGCCGAAGCCGTCGTGGTCGAGATCGACCCGTTGCCGATTGTCGCCACCGCCGAGGACGGCGCCCGCGACGGCGCGCCCCAGATCTACAACGACGTGCCGGGAAATATCGCGCTCGATTTTCATCACGGTGACACCGCGGCGGTCGATGCCGCGCTCGCCAAAGCCGCCCATGTGACGCGATTGAAGCTCGCCAATACGCGGCTCGTGGTCAACAGCATGGAGCCGCGCGCCGCACTCGGCGCCTACCAGGACAGCCGATTTACGCTGCACGTCTGCTCCCAGGGCGTGTTCGGCATGCGCGCCAATATCGCCGACGCCATGGGCGTCGACGTCAAGGATGTCCGCATCCTGACCGGCCAGGTCGGCGGCTCCTTCGGCATGAAGGCGATGGTATTCCCGGAATACATTTGTCTCCTGCATGCCGCGCGCACGCTCGGCCGGCCGGTGAAATGGACCGACGAGCGATCCGGAAGCTTTGTGTCCGACGGCCACGGCCGCGCCGCCGACGTCACCGGCGAACTCGCGCTCGATGCCGACGGCAAGTTTCTTGCCGTGCGGCTGACCAGCTTCTCCGACGTCGGCGCGTTCCTCTCGCCGTTCGGCCCGTTCATGGGCACGGCCAATGCGGTGAAGAACATGCAGGGCATGTACCGCACGCCGCTGATGGAGGTGTCGACCAAATGTGTCTTCACCAACACCGTGCAGGTCACCGCCTATCGCGGCGCCGGCCGGCCCGAGGGCAACTATTATATGGAGCGGCTGATCGACGCCGCGGCGGCCGAGATGGGCATCGACCGGATTGCGCTGCGCCGGCGCAATCTCATCGCGCCGAGCGAGTTTCCTCGCAAGACGGCGTCGGCGGCGACCTATGACTGCGGCGATTTCGCCGCGCTGACCAAACAAGCGCTCGAACTGGCCGACAGCAAAGGCTTCGCCAAGCGCAAACGCGAAAGCCGCAAGCGCGGCAAGCTGCGCGGTCTCGGCATCGGCAATTATCTTGAAGTAACGGCAGGCCCGGCAAAAGAATCCGCGGGCATCATTTTCAATGCCGACGGCACGGTGACGCTGACCACCGGCACGCTCGATTTCGGCATGGGTCACGCCACACCGTTCGCGCAAGTCTTGAGCCAGCAGCTCGGCATTCCGTTCGACAAAATCTCGCTGGTGCAGGGCGACAGCGATCGCCTCGTGATGGGCGGCGGCTCCGGCGGCTCGAAGTCGATCATGCACAGCGGCACCGCCATCGTCGAAGGCGCCGCCAAGGTGGTCGAGAAAGGCAAGCAGCTCGCTGGCTTCGCGCTCGAAGCGTCGGCCTCCGATATCGCCTTCGAACACGGCAAATTCGTCATCGTCGGAACCGACCGCTCGATCTCGATCATGGAGCTAGCGCAGAAGCTTCACAGCGGGCTCAATCTTCCCGCCGACGCTCCGCAATCGCTCGACGTCGTCCATATCAGCGACGGACCAGGCGCCTGGACCTTTCCCAACGGCTGCCACGTTTCCGAAGTCGAGATCGATCCCGACACCGGCACCGTCGAGGTGGTCAAATATTGCTGCGGTCAACGATTTCGGTACCGTGGTCAATCCGATGATCGTCGCCGGGCAATTGCACGGCGGCGTGGTCCAGGGCATCGGTCAGGCGCTGATGGAGAAGGCCGTCTATGACGACAGGCGGGCAATTGCTGACCGGATCGTTCATGGACTATGCGATGCCGCGCGCGGCGGACGTGCCGTCGTTCGACCTCGCCAGCCATCCGGTGCCGACCAAGACCAATCCGCTCGGGGTCAAGGGCTGCGGCGAAGCCGGCTGCGCCGGCGGGCTGACGTCGATGACGAATGCGGTGATCGATGCGCTGGCCGATCACGGCATACGCCACCTCGACATGCCGCTGACGCCGTTCCGCGTCTGGCAGGCGCTGCAGGCCGCGAAGACCCAGCAGGCGCAATGACGCAAGCGATATCGGTCAGCACGATCCGCCCGGGCGCGTCGCGGTTGATCGCGGCCGTGTGCGGCGCGCACATGATGAGTCATTATTACATGCTCATGCTGGCGCCGCTGCTGGCCTTCGTGCGCGCCGACTTCAAGGTCAGCTATACCGAGCTAGCGCTGGCGCTGACGGTCTTCAACGTGGTTTCCGGCCTGTTGCAGACGCCGGTCGGATTTTTGGTCGACCGCATCGGGCCGCGTGTGGTCCTCATCGTCGGGCTTACCTTGGGCAGCGGCGCTTTCGCCATTGCCGGCCTCGCCGACAATTATTGGGTTTTCATCGCCATGTACGGCGTCGCCGGGCTCGGCAACACCGTCTATCATCCATCGGATTATTCGCTCCTGTCGCACCACGCGCCACCGGAGCGACTGAGCCACGTCTTCTCGTTGCATACCTTCGCCGGTATGATCGGATCGGCGCTGGCGCCGGTCACGCTCCTCTACATGCAAAGCCAGTTCGGCTGGCGCGGCGCCTATATCGGGGCCGCCATCTTCGGCTTCATCGTTCTCGCCGTATTGATTGCCCAGCCTGTGCCCGCCGCCGATCCCAAGCATGCCGCCAAGCTCGCCGCCGGGGCCCGCAAGAACAACATCGTCGACATCGGCTGGCGGCTTCTATTGACGCCGGCAATTTTGCTCAATCTTGGCTATTTCATTCTGACGTCGATCATGGGCAGCGGCCTTAATACCTATCTCGTGGTGGCGTTGGGCGCGTCGCATGCCACGCCGCCCGATATCGCCAATACGGCGCTGACCGCCCTTCTCGCCATGAACGCCGCCGGCGTTTTAGCCGGCGGCTTCCTTGCCGCGCGCACCGATCATCACGCCGTGGTGGCCGCCTGCGGCCTGACCGTTGGAGGAATCGTCACCGCTCTGGTCGGCTTCTTCAATTTGCCCTCGGTCTTGCTCATCATGATCATGGGGATGAGCGGATTTTGCGTTGGCGTCACCTACCCGTCGCGCGACATGCTGGTGCGCGCGGTGGCGCCGCCGACCGCATACGGACTGGTGTTCGGGTTTGTCTCGACCGGCTTCAATATCGGCGCCAGCATTGCCCCGATCGTCTATGGCATGCTGATGGACCGCGGCCAGCCGCGCATGGTGTTCTTCTTGTCCGCCGCCGTCAGCATCCTCTGCGTCTCGACCGTGACATTCGGTTTTTCCAAGCGCGAGACGCGCTGATCGCTGCACTAGACCCTATGGACGCCCGCCCGCGCCTTTGCCCACCGAACCTTTGCTTGCTATTGTTCGCAGACAGAGCCTGCGATAGTCCGGACGATCAAGGAGCAAGTCATGAAGCTTTGCCGCTATGACGACGACCGACTGGGCGTCGTGCGCGGGGACCTGGTCCACGACGTCACCGAGGCGCAAACCGAGATCAGAAAATCGGCGCCCTATGCGATGAAGGGTGACGCGGTGGTCGCGGCATTGCCGCAGTGGCGCGATCGGATCGAACGGCAGGCGGATAAGGTTGCGGGCAAGCCGATCGCGCAACTGAAGCTGTTGGCGCCGGTGGCGCGGCCGAGCAAGCTCTCCTGCGCGCCCACCAATTACCAAGCCCATATCGAGGAAATGCGCGCGGCGTCGCAGCAGCCGGGGTCGCAAGTCGTATCGGCGCAATCGTCGAAAATTCTCGAAGCCGGAATGTTTCTGAAGGCAAACTCGGCGCTGGTCGGTCCGTCGGAAGGAATCCCGCTGCGGTTTCCGGATCGGCGCAACGATCACGAAGTCGAGCTGGTCATGGTGATCGGCAAAGCGGGCAGCGACATTCCGCAGGCCACAGCTCTCGATCACGTCGCCGGCTATTGCCTCGGCCTCGACATGACGGTGCGCGGCCGCGAGGATCGCAGCTTCCGCAAATCGGTCGACGGCTATGCCGTGCTTGGCCCGTGGATGGTGACTGCCGACGAAATCACCGACCCGGACGCGGTGCCGATCAGCATCACGGTCAACGGCGAAGTGCGCCAGAGCAGCAACACCAGCCAATTGATCTACAATTGCCGGCGGCTGATCGAGTTCGCCTCGGCCTTCTATACGCTCTATCCGGGCGACCTTCTCTATACCGGAACGCCCGAAGGCGTGAGCCCGGTGAAACCCGGCGATGTGATCGTCTGCCGCTCAAGCCCGGTCCTCGGTGAGCTCAAGATCGCGGTGCGGGCGCATGAGCCCGGGGCGGTTGAAGGCGAACGCCGCGCGCTGGCACAAGCGTGAACGGAGCATTTGGAGTCGCTGATGTTGCAAATCAAGCGCGCCGGCCATTCGACCCTGACCACGCCGGACATCGAACGGATGGTCGATTATTTCACCCGCATCGTCGGCTTGAGCCTGGCGGCGCGCGAGAAGAACCGGGCGGTTCTCGCCACCAAGTCCGGGCTGGAGGCGATCGTACTGGAACGCGGCGGCGCTGCGGAAGCACCGCGGCTGTCGTTTCAGGTTACGCCCGGCAGCGATCCGGGCGAAATAGCCGCCAAGCTGAAGAAGGCCGGCATCAAATGCGAACGGCGCAGCGACATCACTCCCGGCATTCGCGAGGCCATCGCTTTTAAGGACCCGAAGGGCACCACGCTCGAAATCTTCTCGGACTTCGGTTTTGCCAAGGACGACGAGACGTTTGCCGGGATTATGCCGCTGAAACTCGGCCACATCGCCTACACCTGCCCGGACGTGCAGGGCCTGGTGAAGTTCTATTGCGACATGCTTGGCTTTCGCGTGTCCGATTGGCGCGGCGATTTCTTTGCCTTCCTGCGCTGCAGCCGCGACCATCACACCGTTAACTTTCTGCGCGACGACAAAACCGCCATCCACCATATTGCCTTCGAGGTGCGCGACTGGTCGGACATCAAACGGGCCGGAGACTTTCTGGCGCAAAGCAAAATCAAGCTGACCTGGGGCCCACTGCGTCACATCATCGGCCACAACATCGCCATCTATCACAAGAATCCGGATGGCGTGGTGATCGAGTTCTTCTGCGAAATGGATCAGATGCACGACGAGGAGCTCGGCTTCTTCGAGCCGCGGCCCTGGCATCAGGATCGGCCGCAGCGGCCGAAAGTGTGGGGCGACGACACCTTGTCAAATTGGTGGGGACCGATGTCGCATTCCCCGAACCGCACGAATGCCGCGGGGGTGAAGCCTTCCGCGGCGGCAATTCAACCCGCCGGGGCAAAACGCACGCCAGCGCTGGCACGCGCACGCATGCGCACCGAACAGAAGAAAGGCCGCGCGCCGAGCAAGCCTGGACTTCAGGCGTCCGCAAAAACGCCGCGTTGAGGGCAGGTTTCGGCGGCAAAGCGGACATCGCATCAAGCGCGAGCGCGCGGCTCCCTGCGTTCGCGCTTCCCGAGATTGCCCAATTCGCATCGCATTGTGATCGAAATTCGCAACAACACTCGTCGCTCTACTTGGTGTGGGAGAGCCAATGTTAGCGCACATCTCGCGGCCGATCGGCATGCTCGTGTTTACTTCGGCGCTTTTGGCGTTGGACACCTTCGCCCTGCCGGATACGGCGTTTGCGGCGGATTGCCTGACCGCGCCGAACTCTTCCACGCCGCCGAATGGGCACTGGTATTATCGAACGGATCGGACGCAACAGCGCAAATGCTGGTACCTGGGCGCCGACAACCAGAATTCGAAGCACCGATCTTTGCCGACAACAGGCGAGGCGGCATTGACACACCCATCGCAACCGGCGCCCGCGTCGCCTTATTCACGCGAGAGTTTCAAGGAATTCATTACGCAAAAGACGGGTACCACGCCCTCCGATCAAGACGTCGACAGACTATATGCCGAGTTCCTCGAATGGAATCGCAAAGCTAAGAATTAGCGGTGCGGGCGATATTGGCTGGCGGTTGCGGTTTGGGATAAGGCATGCGCATGGCGGCATAGGGAGTCTCACACAGCTATTAGCCGATGGCGGCCGCGCAATTATTAAACGAAAGGCGGAACCACTAAACAACTTGCACGTAAAATGGTAATTTTATACTTGTATTTAGGACTTTATACTTGAAAACATCGATTATAAATTCGCACACCCGGGATTACTTATGGGAGCTGCGGCGGCCGGCGTGAGGCAATCGGCAGCGGCGCGCGCGCACCACCGCAGGGAATTTTGGCGGGCTTGGAAAAACGGCGGATTTGCCTTAAGTCAGTCGCGCTCGCCGCGTCGCCGGCGAGCTATCGCGAACGGCCAGGCGGTCTAGCACTTTCGCCAGACTTTGGTGGTGCGCGATTTTTGGGGAATAGTTCAACGGTAGAACTGCGGACTCTGACTCCGTCAATCTAGGTTCGAATCCGAGTTCCCCAGCCACGATTCCCAAACGTTGCCGCGCATAAAGCCTGTCCTCTCGCGTTACGAGGAGAGGCCCGTTCGTTCGATCATCGTCTCGGCCAAAATCCGCGCACGACGCAGGTGCTCTGGATTGGTGGGATCAAGGCGCTCTTCGGTCGCGCTCATCAGGAGACCGCCATCGGGAAGGTGTTCCGTCTTGATGTCCGGCAAATAGATGGCGTCTTTCAGAAACGAGGGTCCCAAATAAACGATCCATGGGATGTGGAAGCGCGAATATGGAAACAACGGTGCGCCGACGAACAGCGGTGCTTTATTGTAATTCATCTTGAAGGCATGCGCGCAAGCCCAGGGAGGCGGCCAAATTCCATTGATGGTCGTCATAATCGCCTTGAACAGCGGATAGGTTATGATTGCCGGATCGGCAGGAACTTTCCAGTATCCGGTCTCCAGCCAGGTGTCACCATTACTAATTCCTCCGGCCTTTATTCGCAGGTTTATGTGCCGCGGTTTAATAACATCGCCGGTGAACGCGACAGCGCCGTAGCCGTTGTAAGGGTCCGGCTCCCCAAGATCGTCGCGAGCAACATTGCTCTCGATCATGATGCCGATGCTGGGCCGCGCTGCAGCCAGCGGCACCGATATTTTTGCTTGAAAATCCACGACCTGCCAGTTCGTAAATATAGATGGATCAATCCGTGTTAAGGCATCGAGCGTGTCGATGAAGTTATTTCCAAGTGCAGCGGCACTCTCGGGACAGCCTGGTAACTGCGAACGAATTGAGTAGTGAAAAGCGAGATCATTCATGGCCTTTACTCCAGGGCCAAAATTCGATTTCATTTTCTCCCGGCCCTCATCGTATCCTTCAAAAAGCTCTCTCGCGAAGTCGGCCGCGGCCTTCTCGGCAAAATACCAGCGCACAGGACGACCACCGCTTGCCGCAATTTGGCGACCAGATCTCCTCTACCCATTCGTATACAACCGACTGCATGGTTTGTGGGAAGGATAGAAGGCCAGCGTAACCCGGTCCCTTCGCTTCGACCATCATTCCGGTCTCATGCTGGCAGTCGTCATAATAGACAAGCTTACCGGACTGCTCCGGATTTGGAAGCTGAAAGCCGATCCTCGGCGGGGTGGTTCTCGGATAGGGATTGACGATACTCTTCACGTAACTCTCGTATGCCCTGCCCAATTCATTACTGGGCTTATCGGGCCCCGGTGCGGGGCACATCCTCGGTTCGTCTTTGTCGACCAGATCGGAGGAAATGGCCGCCACATCGATAGCAAGGTTGCTGCCTGAAAGTACGCGTCCAACAACCCGACCTGCCGAATTACGAAACACATCGCCGTCCAGTTGCGCAGAGAAGGTGCGTTGACCTCCGTCTGGATCGCCGTACGTCAGATGCAGTGCCGTCTCGTCGCGTTTCCAGAAATAGCGCAACCCCGGTATCTCCGGCACATCACCCTCATCGCGGAGATCGTTGGGAGACGGGATGAACAACAGCCCGAAGGCCGCCGCAGCGGCAGCGATTGGACCAAGACCGAGCAGGCGCGACGCATAGGCACCGAGCTCCGCAATCTGTCCGCCGTCGAGTTCGGCGAGAAAGCTCGACGCCGGGAGCGGCATTCTGGCGAGCGGAGATGCGTCTTGTGCCCCTTCTCTGTCCGTTCCATTTTCGGAGGCGCTGCCTCCACCGTTTGCCGAGCTGCCGGACGTCCATTCGCCGCTCGTCCTGCCGCTACCGGCGGGAACGCGCGGCTCATCGGGGCTGTATGCTTTCTCGATTGCGTCCACATACGAACCGCTGATCTTGAGTGCCTGGAGAACGGCGCGCGAGCTCATGCCGGCCTTCATTGCGCTTTCGGCTATAAACAACCGACACGCTGCGGTTCTAAGGTCCTCCGGCGGGCGCAGGCCGCTGTGCGCAAGATGAATTTGGGCGAGACATTCATCACCGTCCAGCCAGGCCTCCAGCGCCCGTCCGATGTTGCCCAAAACGGCCGGTGCGACTGCGCTACCGTAGGCCGCAGCCAACAAGGCTAAGACCTTCTCCTCTTGGCCGCGCAGGCTTTGTATCGATGCGGCCCGTCCGCGTGCAGGAGTATCGTGCCGGCTCCCAGTACGATCCCTTCTGGCGCAAAAAACATCGCTGGATTGATAGTCGCGGTGCGCTCGCGCGCGCGCCATTCGTCACGGAGATGTTCGTACGGCACGATTTCTCCTATTTTGCCCGACCGGTTCATGGCAAAAAACCGCCCCGGCGGCGCAAGCCAGCGGGGCCAGTGACAATTACAAACGTCGTATCGCGCTATTTAATTATTGAAAGGTCTCACTCTTCCTCTTGGCTTCCAACACTTTGCCAGACCGTCGTTCACTGAAAATGCGCCAACATTTGTGCCACGGCCCATTTGACGCCGGCCTCGACGATCCAGCCAAGCACGACGACCCCGGCAAGCCCGATCGAGGCCCACGTCGCCAATTTTGAGCGCGACAATTCCAGCGCCGCGACCGCCGGCTGGATCAGCGCCACCGCGCTAGCGTGGCGGTCGAGCTTGTCCGCGAGCGCTCGCAATGCCGTAGAATTATCGGCGTGCCGGCGCGATTGCGTCTCGCGGCTCTCTTCAAGCCGGCGTTTGAGTTCGTCGACACTCGTTTCCAACGCCCCAATCGCACGACTGATCTCATCCAGTTTGCCGGCCATTGTCTCCTCGCAGTCGATTGGGCTTCACCCAAGCTCCACCAAATCGCGCATCGTCGGCGCGAGCCGGTATCGATCAGCTCGTAGCCGGTTGCGCCGCGCCCTGCTTGAGCACGGCGTTCACCGCGCTTTGCGCCGTCTTGACCGCCGCATAGGCATTGGCGACGGTCGATAGCGGCGTCGAACCGGCCTGGAAGCCCATGGACAGCACGTCGACCGCGGCGGTGGCTGCATCGATCGCCGTGGTCGCCGCCGCCACCGCCGGGGCGGTTTGCGGGATCACAGCGCCGATCGCAGTCAGGTCGGTGAGGAAGCCCTGGAAGAGCGTGAGGATTTCCTGCTGGTTTGCCTGGATCCAGTTAAAGATCGCTTCGATGTCGTTGACGACGGCGCTTTCGGCCGATTGCAGGTCTTTCCATGCGGTGGCGATGACCGTCGCCACTTTCTGCTCGGTGATCTGGAATTGGGCTTCGATGTCGGACAAGAGGCTCATGTCAGTTCCCTTTGCTTTTGGAGGATTTTGCCGAACACGTGGGTAAAAAGCGGGGTGAGCTTGGCAACGCGCGGCCACGCTTGCGCAAAGGCCTGATCCAGCGCCTGGATGTCCGGCAGCGCGGCGTTGATGTCGGCGATGTCCTGATCGTTCAGGCCCTCCTGCCGCATCATCATGTCTTCGATGAAGCCGGTCATTCGCGCACCGATGCGCGCGTGACGGTCGGCGTGAACCAGGTCTTGATGACGTAAGTTGCGACATCGCCGACGACGCCGATGGTGACGACAATCGAGACTTGCTGATCGGCGGTCAGGTTGAGCTTGCCGCCGCTGACCAGCGTCAACACCATGGCGAAGCTCGAAACGCCTTGCGTCCAATTGATCTTGGACAGCCACGCCGATTTGGTAGGAACCAATACGGAAACCGGCATGGAAGTGGGCATGGAATTAACGATGGAATTGGGCATGTCATGCTCCAATCAGGTGTTTCACTTCGGCAAAGATGAGGTCTTGCGCGTAGCCGGTGTCGTCCGGATGCGCGCCGCGGTGCTCGGTGACGATGAGCCGCGTTTTCTTGGGATCGGCGGCGACCCAGGTGGCGTAGCCGAAGCCGGCCGTGTCGATCCAATCGGGGTCGCGGATGCAGTGCGCGACCTTGACGTTGGCAGGCACCGTGAGTGGTCCCGGTCCGAGCGTCGAATAGATGGACGGCTGGAAGCCCGCGAGATAGTCCACGGTTGCGGGCGCCAGATTGCCGGCGTATTGCGGACCGAAACAGGCGCCGAAGCTGTCACCAATGATGCCGCGCCAATCGGCATGTTTGAGAAAGTCGTAAACGCCTTGGCTGTCCGAATAGGCAAACGGCTGCGGCGGAACGATCAGGCCGATCGCCTTACAGCGCTCAAGCAGATAATTCTCGCCGGCGGCCGGGTCCAACCAGCCGCCGCCGAGCCCGTAGATGATGGCAACCTTGCGAATCATGACGTCCCTCCAAGCGTCACCGACGAATTGATGAGCGTGATTTGCTTCAGCAGCGCGGCGCAGCCGAGCTGATGGTCGATCGCATGCGGATCGTAATGACCATCGGCGATGTATTTGCCGCAAGCGTATCGATCGGTGCCGGCCCATAAATAAGGCGATGGTGCACCACGCTCGGCGTAGCCGAGGCCGTTAGAACGATTCGAGCAGCGTCAGCATGCCGCCGGCCGACCAATCGGCCCAATGCGCCGCGTAAGGCGGCGAGCGGGTGAGCGCATTGACCGCGGCCGCTTCCCACGAGGCGAACGGCCCCTGCCCTTTTGGCGCGTGCACTGAAACGGCATTCCACGGATCGCCCTGCGCCAGATTGGCCGCCCAGCTTTGCGAGGATTTGCGCTCGTGAATGACGGCGACAACGAACCACGGCACCCCGGTGTCGGCGGCGACGATAACATAGCGGGCCTTCGCCGCCGCCGCGCCGAGCCGCGCGGCGACGCGCGCGAACGCAGGCGTCAGCGCCGGATCGGTACGCATCGCCGACCAGCGTTCGGCGTTGGCAGCTTTCAGCTTGGCGAGATCGATCATCGCCCGCCTCCGCCGATCCGCAGCGCGACGGCGCCGGCGAGCGAGCGAAAGCGTATGCGTACTGAGCCGCCGTCATTGCCGGATTCGACAAGCCAGTCGCCGAAGGCGTCGGGGCCGCCGCGGATGATGCCGACATGATGCGGCCAGACGACGATGACGCCGGGCGCCGGCGCGAAAGCGCGGCGGCCGTAATGCGCCCACTCCGCGGCACGGTTGAACGCGGGATCGGCGACATGCTCGATCTGGCGCATATACCAGCCGCACCAGGCCCGCGGCCGCTCCGTGCTTTGCAGCATGTGAACGAGACCGGGCGCGAGCATGGCCGCGGGCGATCGGCTGCGATGAATGCGCCCGCTATGCGCGTCGGCGGTGGCGCAGGCCAATACGCAATAGATCGCCGTGGCGAGAAGATTTTGCATCGGATCACCTGTGATTTTGAGGAATGAGCTAGAGGCGCGCGATCACCGCGCCGCGATCATCTCGCCGGCCGCCAGACAACACAGTCAGCTCACCGGCGCGCCGCATAAAATATATTGGATCGCCACGCGCACGGTGCCGCCAGTGAAGCTGCCGCCCTGGGCCGTGAGCTTGACGGTCGAGGATGCGTACCAGGCGGTCGGCCCGATGACGCCGGAATTGCTCGATCCGGCGGCGGTGCCGAGAGTTGAGCCGAACTCTCCCGCCGTGGTGCCCGCGCCGCCGCCCGCGCTCGTCGTGGCGTCGGCATTGAACGACGTCGCGCCGGTAATCGCCGTCACCACATAAGTCGAGACCGCGCAAACGATGGCGCGATTGGGAATTGTCACCGTCGACACCGAGGACGCGCCCGAACAGGCGATCAGGTCCTCGACCACGCCGGTCTGGATGGTCGAGCCATGCAGCGCGGTGACGGTGCCGATGTCGGTCAGCTTGGCCGCAGCAAACCCGCCCGCGGTGGCGCCGTCCTGCACGACGACGCGATTATTGGTGGTGTCGACGACAAGCTCGCCTTGCGCACCGGTAAACGCCGCCACCTGGCTCGCCGTGCCGCGCCGGTATTGAACTTGGACCGCGGTTGTCATCTGTCAAATCCTCATGCCGTGCCAAGATTGACGTTAAACTCGATGGAAAGACTTGTCGGCGTGCCGAAATCGTCCGCCGTAGCGGCCGTCGCCGTGACCGAGCCGAAATCGAAGGAGGTCGAGACCAAAAGCGCCCGCGCCACCGGGTGATCGATGGCGACGCCGCTCGGCGTATATAGGGCCAGCGGCAGCAGATATTAGTCAGCTCATGCAGCGTCTTGCCGCGGCGGCTCGACGCGGCGGGCGGTGGAACCGCCGGCGGTTTTCCGGCGCGGCGCCGTGGCAGCGCGTCTTTCTCGCGCGCTACCGGCGGCTTTCCGGCGGCGCCGAGCCGCAACCGCAAAATCTTGCCGAGCACCGCCGAACGCGACAGGCCGCCGAGCTTTGCCGCGATCGCGTGCGCGGTCTCGCCGGCCGCCCATAGCCGCTTTAGCAGCTCGATATCGTCCTCGCGCCAGGATTCGCCGCGCATTGCCAACTCCGTTTCCGTGACAAACGTCACATATGGAGAGACAAGCGCCGCGTCAAGTCACGGTTTTAGGACCTAGCGCAAATGCACCGAATCCGTGACAATAGGGACGAGGGGAAAAACCATGGCACGCAAGCAGAAATCGACCAAGACCGGCCTGTTTCACGCCCGCGAGGCACGGCACATGAGCCGGACCGAGCTGGTCAAGCGTTCCGGCGTCTCCAAGCAGCAACTGTCGCGGCTGGAAAACGGCTTGATTCGCTTGCGGCTCGACCACTTAAAGCCGTTCGCCAATGCGCTTGGCTATACGCCGGAGCAGATGCTGCTGTGGGGCCGCTATCCGGGCACCACCGGCGCCCACCTCGAATCAAGCGACGTGCTGCGCGAGGACGGCGGGCCTGACGAGCCGCTCGGCCCGTCGCCGGGCCAGGTGCCGGAACTCGACATCCGCGCCGGCATGGGCGGCGGCGGCGTGGCGGCGCGCGAGGTTCGCAAGGACGGCAAGCACGCGGACCCTTTGAAATCAGAGGGTTGGCTGTTTCCGACCAGCTTCGTGCGCGAGCAATTGCACACCGCCGCGGCGCGGCTTCTGGTGCTCGACACCACCGGCGACAGCATGGCGCCGACGCTGATGTCCGGCGATCGCGTCATCGTCGACACCGGCCACAAGACTCCCTCGCCCGACGGGCTTTACGCCATCCGCGACAGCTTCGAGGGCATCGTGGTCAAGCGCCTGCAGGTGATGCGCTCCGCCGCCAAGCCGCGGGTCAAGATCATTTCCGACAATAGCAATCACGCCGCCGAGGAAGTGCCGCTCAACGAGCTGGAGATCGTCGGCAAGGTCTTGTGCGGCCTCAAGCTGTTCTAGGCTCCACGCCTTCCGCCGCTGCCGGCCCGCTCCCCGAATCGCCCCCGAATTGCCGATGCGGCGCCGCCAAACCGGCTGCCCTCCAAGTCCCTTTTTTTGTTACGTAACTTGACAACCGTCCTATGATTGGTTACATCGCGCCTGAAGCGAAAATGGGCAAAAGCGATGTCCGACGGACGGCGCGAGGCGCGCGAGTCTGAACGTATCCGCACGGCTGCGCGCAGCGCACAGGCGGCCACCGGCGCCGCGTTCGCCACGGCGCTGGCCGAAATCGGCGCGGCGTTCGACGAGGCCGCGGCGGTGTTCGATTTCAAGCTCAAGGTCGAGCGCATCCTGTGCCGCGGGCCGCAGCATCCGGCGGTGCAGGCGCGCTTTTCTGCCCGCGCCGCGATGCTTTGCGGGTCATCGCTCGATGCGGCGATCGCGCGCGCGGAACGCTGGTGGCGCGATGAGCGCAAGGCGTTCCAGATTGCCAGCGCGCTCGGTTACGGCAACCGGCTGTCGCTCGACGCGTTGCGCGAGCTGCGGCTCATTTTGCGGCTGTTGCGCTACAGACACATGCACGCCGAATTCGCTGTAATCCTTGCGACGCTACATGGCGGTGCCTTGTCGATGGCGGCGGAATAATGAACAAATGGTCCTGTGCCGGCAGTGAGGTCGCGTAAATGGCTTGTGAGGCGTGCGCACTCTTCTCCAAGAATAAATACCGTCCCGGGGATTATTCGAAGACGGTCAATTAGGCCGAGCCATAATTTTTAGGTGGGCGATTTTCCAGACAATAAGAACAAACATGCATTTCTTGAGCGCGCCCGATATGGGGCCACTGCTTTTCCTTGGCTTATCATTAGCTTCATTCGCCGCCGCCTTTTTCGGCGTCTTTACCGGCGCGGCCGGCGGCTTAATTCTTCTCGCCACGATGGCGCTGGTCATGCCGGCGCCAGTGCTTATTCCCGTGCATACGATCGTCATGCTCGGCACCGGCGCCACACGTGCGATGATCATGTGGCGTTTCATCATGCAAAGAACGATTTTACCCTACGTGGTCGGGGCCGCCGCCGGCGCCGCACTCGGCGTCAAAATGTATGTCGCGCTGCCGACGTCGATTTTATTGGGGGTATTGGGTGGCTTCATTTTGCTGGTGACATGGATGCCTACGCTCGGGCGCCTCGGCGCGGAACGAGGCCGATTTGTCGTGCTCGGATTCGTCACAACGTTTCTCGGCATCTTCGTCTCCGCCACGGGCACGATCCTGGCGCCCTTCGTTGCCAGCGCGGCGCCGGATCGGCGCAATCATTCAGCCACCCTCGGCGTATTGATGCTCACCACTCATGTTGCCAAACTCATCGCCTTCGGCATCATTGGATTTGCCATTGGCCCGTTCCTGCCTCTGGCCGGCGCGATGATCGCGGCCAGCACTGCCGGCAACTGGGCCGGCAAAGTAGCGCTCGGCCGAACGTCCGAGGGACGCTTTCGGCTGGTCTTTCAACTCGTTCTTACGGCGATGGCCTTGCGGCTCATTTGGAGTGCCGCACGGGCGGCCGGCGTCTTTTGATTCCGAGAACGATCACTCCGGCTTGATCACCCGGATATGCAGTTCGCGAAGCTGCTTCGGCGTCGCCTCCGACGGCGCGCCCATCATCAAATCTTCGGCGCGCTGGTTCATCGGGAACAGCACCACTTCGCGCAGATTCTCCTCGCCGCAGAGCAGCATGACGATGCGGTCGATACCGGGTGCGATGCCGCCATGCGGCGGTGCGCCAAGCGAGAGCGCATGCAGCATGCCGCCGAACTTCTCTTCCAGCGTCGCTCTCGTCATAACCGGCGATGGCGAAGGCTTTCTTCATCACGTCGGGGCGATGATTGCGGATGGCGCCGGACGACAATTCCACGCCGTTGCAGACGATGTCGTATTGGATCGCCTTGAGCGCAAGAATCTTGTCCTGGTCCGCCTCCGTCGAGCGCGAGAAATTCGTCGACCGGCAGGTTCGGCATCGAGAACGGGTTGTGCGAGAAGTCGATCTTCTTGTCTTCCTCGTTCCATTCATACATCGGAAAGTCGACGATCCAGCATAGTTCGAACCTGTCCTTGTCGATCAGCTTGAGCTCCTCGCCGACTCTTGGTGCGCGCGGGACCGGCGAATTTGACGAAGCTTTGCGGCTCGCCGGCGACGAAGAACACGGCATCGCCGTCTTTGAGTTCCAATTGCTCGCGCAGCTTTGCCGCACGCTCCGGTCCGAGATTGTTGGCGACCGGGCCGCGGCCGACCACCGCGCCGTTATCGAGCGCATAGAAGATATAGCCAAGCCCCGGCTGGCCCTCGCCTTGCGCCCAGGAGTTCATGCGGTCGCAGAAGGCGCGCGAGCCGCCGCCCGGCGCCGGGATCGCCCACACCGCCGCCGTGGGGCTCTTGTCGAGAATGCGCGGCGAATATCTTGAAACCCGAGCCGCGGAAAATCTCCGAGACGTCCTGCATGACGATCGGATTGCGCAGGTCCGGCTTGTCGGTGCCGTATTTGCTTAACGCTTCGGCGTAAGGAATGCGCGAAAACACCTTGGTCACCGGTTTGCCGTTCGCAAATTCCTCGAACACGCCGCGGATCACCGGCTCGACGGCTGCAAAAACATCGTCCTGGGTGACGAAGCTCATTTCCAGGTCGAGCTGATAGAACTCGCCGGGCGAGCGGTCGGCGCGCGCGTCCTCGTCGCGAAAGCAGGGCGCGATCTGGAAATAGCGGTCGAAGCCCGCCACCATGATGAGCTGCTTGAACTGCTGCGGCGCCTGCGGCAGCGCGTAGAACTTTCCCGGGTGGATGCGCGACGGCACCAGATAATCGCGCGCGCCCTCCGGCGACGACGCGGTGAGGATCGGCGTCTGGAACTCGAAGAAGCCCTGCTCCTTCATGCGCCGGCGGATCGAATCGATGACCTGACCGCGCGTCATGATATTCCGGTGCAAGTGCTCGCGGCGCAGGTCGAGGAAACGGTACTTCAGCCTTGTTTCCTCTGGATATTCCTGGTCGCCGAACACCGGCATCGGCAATTCGCCGGCCGGGCCCAAAACCTCGATCTCGCGGATATAGACCTCGACCGCGCCGGTCGGCAGATCGGGATTTTCGGTGCCGTCCGGGCGGCGGCGCACATTGCCGTCGACGCGGATCACCCATTCCGAGCGCAGCGTCTCGGCGACCTTGAACGCCGGGCTGTCCGGATCGGCGACCACTTGGGTCAGGCCGTAATGGTCGCGCAGGTCGATGAACAGCACGCCGCCATGGTCGCGGATGCGATGGCACCAGCCGGACAGCCGGACCTCGGCGCCGATATCGGTGGCGCGCAATTCCGCCGCATTTATGGGTGCGGTAACGGTGCATGGTCGAATCCGTCCAACATTAAAGGGGGTCAATGGAGGCGCACAAGCGCATGGCCCAAGCGGGGATGTCAAGCACGCGCTTGGGCCGAAAAGGCGGTGCCTCGACAGATCATCCGCGATCTGCACAGTGGCGTCATAGGGATTGAAAATGAAGAAGAAAAGGCCAGGAAGCGCGGCGGGCCGGACCAACAACCGATCGTCCCTGCGCAAGCGAAGAACCAGCCTGGATCCTCGCTTGCGCGGGAATGAGCGGGGAGCGGCAGCCGAGATCATGACGGCAGCGGAGGCTGTCGTCGCCACGCTGATCAGCCACGGCCTCGATACGGTCTATGCGCTGCCCGGCGTGCAGAACGATCATCTGTTCGAGGCTTTATTCAAATTCTCCGACCGGCTGCGCACCATCCATACCCGCCACGAGCAGGCCGCCGCTTATATGGCGCTGGGCGCGGCGCTGGCGACCGGCAAGCCGCAGGCTTTCGCCGTCGTGCCGGGGCCCGGACTGCTCAACGCCGGTGCGGCGCTGCTCACCGCCTACGCCATGAATGCGCCGGTGCTGGCGCTGATCGGACAAATTCCCGATGCCGATATCGGCCGCCATCTCGGCCATCTGCACGAGATCCGCGACCAGACCGGCATCATCGAGCGGCTGGTCGATCACTGCGCGCTGATCCGCAACCCGCAGGCCGCCGGGCCGGCGACGGCGCGGGCGTTGCGGGCGATGCAGACCGGCCGGCCGGGGCCGGCGGCGCTCGAATGCGCCATCGACGTGTGGGGCAAATCCGGGCCGGCGGTGGTGCCGCAACCGTTGCCGCTGCCGGCGCCGACCATCGACACGGCGGCGATCCGCCGCGCCGCCAAACGGCTCGGCGCGGCCAAGCGGCCGCTGATCATCTGCGGCGGCGGCGCGCAAGATGCCGCTGAAGAAGTCACGGCGCTGTCACGCCTGCTGCAAGCGCCGGTGCTCGGCTTTCGCCGCGGCCGCGGCGTGCTCGACAGCCGCGATCCGTTGAGCGTGACGCTGCCGCTCGGCCACGAGCTATGGGGCGAGGCCGACGTCGTGGTGGCGGTCGGCACGCGGCTGTTGATGCAATATCGCCAATGGGGCGTCGACCGTGACCTCGCCGTCATCCGCGTCGACGCCGATGCGAAGGAGCATAGCCGCCTGCATAAGCCCGCGGTGGCGCTCACCGGCGACGCCAAGCCAATTTTGCAGGCGCTGCTCGCCGAACTGCCCGCGCATACGATCAAGCGTCCGTCGCGCCACGCCGAAATGGCCGCGCGGCAAGCGGTGTGGCGCAACCGCATGGAAGAGAAAATCGCGCCGCAGCTTGCCTATCTCGACGCCATCCGCGCCGAACTGCCGGAGGACGGCATCCTGGTCGACGAAGTAACCCAGATCGGTTTCGCGGCGCGGCTTGCATTCCCGGTCTACAAGCCACGCACCTTCCTGTCGCCCGGCTTTCAGGACCCGCTCGGCTGGGGCTTTGCCACCGCGCTCGGCGCCCAGCATGCGCGCCCCGACGTGCCGGTGGTGGCGATCTCGGGCGACGGCGGTTTCATGTTCACCGCAACCGAAATGGCCACCGCGATGCGCCATCGCATTCCCCTGGTCACGGTGGTGTTCAACGACGGCGCCTTCGGCAATGTCCGGCGCATCCAAAAGGAAAATTTCGGCAATCGCCTGATTGGCAGCGATCTCGCCAATCCCGACTTCGTCGCCTTCGGCAAGAGCTTTGGCGCCGACGCCGTGCGCGCCAATGGGCCGCAGGAATTGCGCGGCGCGCTGCGCCGGGCGCTGGCTAATCGCTCTGGCCCGACGTTGATCGAGGTCCCGGTCGGCGCCATGCCGAGCCCATGGGAATTCATCTTCATGCCGAAGCTTCGCGGGATTTAGCCGCATTTTCGGCCGTTTGTGTGGCCACTTGCCACCCGCGGCGAAACTGCACCACACTGTCAGCCCAACACTGTAACCCCAATGGCGTTTGCAATTATCAGTCCAGCCGCAATGCAGCCGATCACGACGACGTCCGAACTCGCCGCCGTATGCCAGCGCATGGCCGCCCACCCGTTCGTCACCGTCGATACCGAATTTCTGCGCGAGACCACCTACTACCCCCTGTTGTGCGTGGCGCAGATGGCGTCGCCCGACGAGGCCGTGGTGATCGACGCGCTGGCGCCCGGCATGGACTTGGCGCCGTTCTATGCACTGATGGCGGACGAGGGCGTGATGAAGGTATTTCACGCCGCACGCCAGGACATTGAAATCGTCTGGCATGCCGCCAAGCTCATTCCGCATCCGATCTTCGACACCCAGGTCGCGGCTATGGTGCTGGGCTATGGCGACTCGATTTCCTACGATCAACTGGTGCAGCGCATCACCGGCGACGTGCTGGACAAATCGCACCGCTTCACCGACTGGACGCGGCGGCCTTTGTCCGACGCGCAGCTCGTCTATGCCGCCTCCGACGTAACCCATCTGCGGCAGGTCTATCTGACGCTGCTCGAGGACCTCAAGCGCCGCGGCCGCGCCCATTGGGTCGAGGACGAAATGAGCGTGCTCACCTCGCCCGACACCTACCGCATGGAGCCGGACAATGCCTGGAAGCGGCTCAAATCGCGCGTGCGCAAGCCGAAGGAGCTTGCCGTCCTGATCGAGGTCGCGGCCTGGCGCGAGCGCGAAGCGCAATCGCGCGACGTGCCGCGCTCGCGCGTGCTTAAGGATGAGGTCATCGCCGATATTGCGGTGCATGCTCCGACCAGCATCGAAAGACTGAAAAATCTGCGCTCGCTGCCCAAGGGTTTCGAACGCTCGCGCTGGGGCGAAGGCATCATCGACGCGGTCAACCGCGCGCTCGCGCGCGATCCCAAGACGCTGCCGCTGCCGGAACGCCTGCCGGCGGCGGTCAACGGCAGCGCCATCGTCGAACTGCTCAAGGTGCTCTTACGCATGGTGTCCGAGCATCATCACGTCGCCGCCAAGGTCATCGCCACCGTCGACGATCTCGATCGGATCGCGGCGAGCGACGAAGCGGACGTGCCGGCCCTGACAGGCTGGCGGCGCGAATTGTTCGGCGAAAGTGCACTGGCGCTCAAGCACGGCAAGCTGGCGCTCGCCATCGAAAAGGGCCGCGTGGCGATGGTCGAGCGCACGTAATTGAGCTAGGCGGGCGAAGAGCGCGCCCTATTTAGACCCGCCGCTCACGTCGACAACCATGGCACCTGGCCGCGGGCGACCAGGGGCTGATTTGGCGACGAGCGGGCTCAGCCACGTTTAACTCCAATTGCCGAGTCCGTGAGCAACCCGCCGTCGATCAGTATGGAACTGCCGCTGATATAAGACGCGTAATCGGAAGCGAGGAACGCCACCATCCCGGCGACTTCATCGGTCGAGGCGGCGCGCTTCATCGGCAGGCCAGCCATCACATCGCGCCAGCGACTTTCGTCGCCGAATTTTTCCTTGGCGAGCCGCTTGGTGTCGTTGATGTGCTTTTCGGTCTCGACCGGGCCCGGATTGACGGCAATGACACGCACGCCATGGCGGATGCTATCGCCGCCGAGCGAGCGCGAGAACATGATCAGTGCCGCATTGGCGCAGCTCCCTGCGATGTAATAGGCATCGGGCCGCTCGCCCGCCATTCCCGCAATATTGATGATGACGCCGCGACCGCGCCGGCACATCGGTCCATAAAGCGCACGCGTCAGGTTGATGGCGCCGAATAATTTGAGGTCCCAGGCCTTGCGCCAGCGCTCCTCGTCGATGTCGAGAAGCGTGCCGCGGGGAATAGCGCCCGCGGAATTAACCAGGATGTCGACATCGCCGACGCGCTCAGCCAGAGTTTTGATGCTTTCGCTGCGGCTTAGATCGACGGCGTGCCCGGCGGCCGCGACGCCAAAGTCCGCTGCGATCTGCGCCGCCGCCTTGTCCAGTTCGGACTGGGTACGGGCGACCAGCTCAACTGCGCAACCTTCACTCGCCAGCATGCGCGCGATGGCAAGTCCAATGCCCTTGGACGAACCGGTGACGAGGGCGCGGCGCCCGCGCAGTTGCAAATCCATTACGATTCTCTCCCCATCTGGCCGTAATTGCGCAATCGTCAATATCAGTGATATTCGAATATTTCGAATAATATGAAACTTCGTCGGCGACGGGGGAGGATATTCGTGCTGAAGTCGATCAAGGTGTGGAGCAGCCTGCTGCTGGCGGCGCCGTTTGTCTGCTCGCTTTGCGCTCCGGCCCCTGCGCAGGATTATCCGACGCGGCCGGTGCGCATCATCGTCGGCTTCCCGCCGGGCGGCGGCGTCGACGCAACGGCAAGAGTCATCGGTCAAGCGATGTCGCAGGATCTCGGCCAGCCCTTTGTCGTCGAAAACAAGCCCGGTGCAGCGGGCACGCTTGGCGCGGCCGACGTCGCGCGTAGCGCGCCCGATGGCTATACATTGCTGGTCACACCTGGAGGACATGCGATCTACGGCGCGATCTTCAAGTCATTGCCGTTCGATACCGTCAAGAGCTTCAGCTGGATTTCCAATATTGTCACCGTCCCATTCTTTGTGGTGGTGCCGGGCAATTCACCGTTCAAGACGCTGGCAGACGTAATCGCCAGGGCCAAAGCCGCGCCGGGCAGCGTGACATTCGGCAGCGCCGGACAAGGCACAACACATCACCTCGGCGTTGAGCTTCTGGGCATGAGAACCGGTGTGAAGTTCTTGCACGTTCCCTATCGCGGCGATGCTCCACTCGTCACGGCGCTGCTCGCTGGTGAAGTCCAATTCGGCCTCGCCACGCCGACGCTGATATTGGACAATATCAAAACCGGCAAATTGCGCGCCCTTGCAGTCACCACGGCCGAGCGCTCGTCGCTGTTGCCGGACGTGCCGACAGTAGACCAGGCGATGGGCTTATCGAATTACGCGGTCCGAACATGGTTCGCGCTGGCCGGCCCTGCCGGCCTACCCGCAAGTATCGTCGATCGCTTAAATGCCTCGCTACGCAAGACGTTGGGCTCGCCGCAAGTGCAAGAACGGCTGGCCAGCATCGGCGGCACTGTCGATCCCACCACGCCGGAGCAGATGCGCGATGCGGTGGCACGTGAGCTTGCGATCTGGACTGAGACGGTTAATACCGCCGGCATCCCGAAGCAATGACGCTCATCTCCGAGCCAGAACGAGAATAGGGCCAAGAAGCACGTGCGACATCGGCCCGCTCAACGGGGCCGGCAATTTTGGGTAGCGTTGCCGCAGAATCTTGCGGCATCCACGCAAGCGGCGAATCAAGAGAGGTAAACGATGTCCAGTATCGACCGGCGAACGGCTTCGCTTTTCGGCCTTGGCGCGGGAATTGGCGCGCTGTTATCGCCGCTGCGCGCCGCGGCCGCCGACACCTACCCGTCGCGCCCGATTCATCTGTTGGTCGGGTTTACGCCGGGCTCATCCTCCGACATTACCGCGCGCATTTTCGCCAAGGGCGCCGATACTGCGCTGGGCCAGGACCTGGTGGTCGAGAACAAGCCGGGCGCCGGCGGCGCCATCGCCGCGGGCCTTGCCGCGCGCGCCGCCGATGACGGCTACACGCTCTATCTGCAGGCGCTGTCGACGCTGACTTACAAAATCACGCATCCGGACGCGCCGTTTAACATCGTCACCGACTTCGATCCGGTCGCGCTGCTCGCCACCGGCGCCATCGTCATGGTGGTCAATCCAAAGATCGGCGTGAACACCGTCGCCGAATTCACCGCGCTCGCCAAATCAAAGCCCGGCCAGGTTCTGTTCGGCTCGGTCGGCCCGGGTAGCCTGCCGGACCTGTGCGGCGAACTCTACGCGCAGCGCGCCGGCGTGAAGCTGGTGCAGGTTCCCTACCCCGGCAGCCCGCAAGTCATCATCGATCTGATCGCCGGCCGCGTCGCCATGAACTTCGCCATCGCCTCGTCCGTGCTCGGACAGATCGCGGCCGGCCAGGTCAAACCGCTGGCGATTGCCGCCGACAAGCGTTCCGATCTGCTTCCCGACGTGCCGACGATGGCGGAAGCGGGCGTACCCGATTTCAATACGCCGCTGTGGTTTGGGCTGCTGGCGCCGAAGGGAACGCCGCGGCCGATCGTCGATAAGCTGGCTGCCGCCGCCAAGACGGCCATGCATGCGCCGGACGCCGTCGATACCTTGCACAAGCAAGGCTTCGTCCCCGACGATCTCGGGCCGGACCAGTACGGCGCGTACATCAAGAGCGAGGTCAGGCGCTGGACGCAGATCGCGCAAGCCGCCGATTTGATCAAATCCTGATCTGCATCACGCGGCGGCGGTGACCTTGGAGCGCGGCGCCAGCGGCAAGCTCGCGCTCGCCGTCGAGAAGGGCCGCGTGACGATGGTGGAGCGGAGTGACCCTAATATATCGGCGAGGGCTCAGTCACCGTTGCCGAGCGGTCGAGAGTAATCCGGAGGCGCCGCATTGCTGTTGCCCCCAAAGTTACGAAAGCCAAACTGGTCTGTCTGACCGCCTCCAATGCCGAAATGAAGGCCCGGACTATTAGGATCGGGTGTTTTCGCACTCTCGCCGAGTTTGGCTTTGTCGTCCGGAGAACCATAGTTGAAGTCATAGTTGCCGCTAGGCGTAAGAGTTTGCTGACTGAACGCTGAAGCAGCGGCAGTCGTAATCACGATTAGAGTCCCCGCAATCAAGGGAACAATCGCGAACCGAAATTGCTTGATCATGACCATCCCCGGTCAATGCGGCTGAGCTTGGCCGGACGATAAGGCTGTCGCCTGTTGACGGTCAAGACGATCCACGCGATCGCGAATAGCGGGATCAGCGAAGCTTGACCACTGCAAAAGGCAGACGCAACGCAGCGCGCGCCCGGCCCCAGGATTCTCCATCGAAATTCGGTCGAAGGATGACACAAGACTGCTTGTCACCCCATCAGCACCACCGGCTCGCGGCCGATAAGGCGAGCCAGCGAGCGCAGCCGGTTCAGAATGCGTTCGCCGGCGAGCGCGCTGAATTCGCCGGGCAGGCGCAGCGCCAGCCGATGGCGCTGGATGGCGATCGGGGTCTGCGGCAGCACGCCCGGCATCGCCGCGGAAATCACATAAGCGAGGCGCAGCGCCGCACCGAGAACGCGGGCACGGTCGAGTAAGCGCGTCGAGACCAGTTCGCGCAGCCGCGGCGACAGTTCGTCGTCCATCACCAGCCCGACATGACGAAAGAACACCGCCAGCGCCAGATAGGCGCGGCCTTGATGGTCGATGCCGGAAAAGCCGCCATGGGCGATGATATTGAGCGACTGCTCGCCGCGGTAATCGGGATGCGCCCGCCAGCCGATATCGGCGAGCAGGCACGCGGCATGGCGCAGCCGGCGCTCCTCGCCGGTCTCCTCGATGCCGGAGGTGGCAAGCAGGCGATCGGTCCACGCGATCAATTCCTCGCCGTGCTGCGGCGAGCGCGAGCGCAGCACGTTGAGATGGCGCGCCGCCTCGATCAGCGCATCCTTCTCCTTGTCATTCTTTTTCAAGAGCGAATAGAGCAGCCCCTCGCGCACGCCGAGTGCCGAAAACACCACCTGCCGCGGCTTGCCGGCCCGCAGAATATGCTCGAGCACCAGCGCCGCATAAGGCAATAGCGGCCGGCGCGCGTTGTTCACCACTTCGATATTCGACAGCGTCTCGACATCGACCCGATGCACCAGCCTGGCGAATTCCAGCGCTTCTTCGGCCGGTATGGCGTAGCCGTGCATCACGTGCAGCGGATAACCGGTTTGCCACATATGCAGCCGCGCCAGCGACCGCCACGTGCCGCCGACGGCGTAGAAATTGCGGCCCTCGCATCCGCGCAGCACCGGCAGTCCCGCGAGCGATTTCCGAACGAATTTCTCCGCCTTCTTGATCGACTTCGCCGAAATATCGGCGAGCGCCAATCCGCCCAGCGGTCGGGTGACGCCGTTGCGGGCGCGGGTGCCGCGCACGTCGACCAATTCGAGCGAGCCGCCGCCGAGGTCGCCGACGACACCGTCGGCGTGATGGACGCCGGAAATGACCCCGAGCGCGGTGAGTTCCGCCTCGCGGCCGCCGGACAGAACGTCGATCTTCGCCCCGATGGTGCGCTGGGCGAGCTTGATGAAAGCCGGACCGTTTCTGGCATCGCGGCAAGCGGCGGTGGCGATGGCGAGTGTCTTCGTCACCCCCATGGTGTCGCACAGCGCGCGAAACCGCTTGAGCGTCGCCAGCGCATGCTGGACCGCGTCGGCGGCGAGAAGCCGCGTCGACTGCACTTCACGGCCGAGACCGCACAATGCCTTTTCGTTGAAAATCTCGGTCGGGCTGCGCGTCAGTCCCTCATAGACGACGAGGCGGACCGAGTTCGAGCCGATATCGACCACCGCGATCGGCGGGCCGTGATCAAGGCGTCCCTGGGCGTCTTCGGTAGTGTGCTTCATCGGTCAATTCGGCCTAATAAACAGAGAGCCATCATATAAGGCGGCGTCCGCCTTATCGGCCGCGGCTGAACATTCGGAAAAGCAATTGCTGCGGTTATGGTTGCAGCATCGCTGCCAGAGCTCCGGCATGGCAGCGCTATAGCTTATGCGATTCGCCGGAATTTCTCATTGCGCCGGCGAATAACCCGTTGAATTGCGATGCTAATAGGGACGATGGCGCAGGCGCGGGATCGATTCCTTCGGCGACTTGCCTCGGCCCGATAGGCTGGGATTGGTCATGAAATAGGTCGTCGAATTGAACACTTCCTCGCCCGGCGCCGGTTCGATGCGCGACGACGAGCCGTCCGCCAGGAGCTGCCAGCTCTGCTCGTTGTCCTTCAGATTGGCGACCATGATCTGGTCGAGCACCTGCTCGTGCACGGTGGGGTTGAGAATCGGACACAGCGCCTCGACGCGGCGGTCGAGATTGCGCGGCATCATGTCGGCGGACGACATATAGACGGCGGCCTTGGCATGCGGCAAGCCGTGCCCGGCACCGAAGCAATAGATGCGGCCGTGTTCGAGGAAGCGGCCGATGATGGATTTGACGCGGATATTGTCCGACAAGCCCGGAACGCCGGGCCGCAGGCAACAGATGCCGCGGACCACGAGATTGATGGCGACCCCGGCATTCGACGCCCGGTACAGCGCGTCGATGATGTCAGGATCGACGAGCGCATTCATCTTCATCCAGATCGCCGCCGGGCGGCCAGCCTCGGCGTGCGCGCATTCCGCCTCGATATGCTCCTGGATACAGTTGCGCAGCGACAACGGCGACACCGCCATGCGATCGAGCTCGGCAGGCTCGGCATAGCCGGTGATGAAATTGAAGATGCGGGTGACGTCGCGGGCGATGATCGGATCACAGGTGAAGAACGACAGGTCGGTATAAATGCGCGCGGTCACCGGGTGATAGTTTCCGGTGCCGACATGAACGTAAGACGCCAGCGAGGCCCCCTCGCGGCGCACCACCAGCGACAATTTCGCATGCGTCTTGAGCTCGATGAAGCCGAACACCACTTGAGCGCCGGCGCGTTCCAGATCGCGCGCCCAGCGGATATTGGCCTCCTCGTCGAAGCGGGCTTTCAGTTCGACCAGCGCGGTGACTGATTTTCCGGCCTCGGCGGCCTCGGCCAGCGCCTTGACGATCGGCGAATCGGCCGAGGTGCGATAAAGCGTCTGCTTAATGGCGACGACGTCCGGATCGCGCGCCGCCTGCTGCAGGAAATTCACCACTACGTCGAACGACTCGAACGGATGATGAACGACGAAGTCCTTCTGCCGGATGGCGGCAAAACAATCGCCGCCGTGGTCGCGAACGCGCCCCGGATAGCGTGGCGCGTAGGGAACAAATTCCAGGTCAGGCCGGTGCAGGCTCGCCACCTGTCCCATTTCGTTGAGCGCGAGCACGCCATCGACGCTGAACACGCTGTCGTCGGTGGCGAACAGCGCCTGCTGCACGAAGCGCCGCAGCTCCACCGGCATCGTCGCCTCAATGTCGAGCCGGATCACGGTGCCGCGGCGGCGACGCTTGAGCGCGGTCTCGAATAGCCGCACCAGATCCTCGGCCTCTTCGAGGATTTCGACTTCGGAATCGCGGATGATGCGGAAGGCGCCCACGCCCTTCACGGCATAGCCCGGAAACAATTTTCCGATGAACAGACTGGTCACGCCTTCGATGGTGATCATGCGTACGGCGCCGCCGTCGCTAGCCTGCGGCAGGCGAACGAAGCGCTCGACGCGGTTGGGCACGCGGATCAACGCGTTCATCGCCTTGCCGTCCTTGCTGCGCGAGAGCTGCAAAGCCAGCGTAAAGCCTAGATTGGGGATGAACGGAAACGGATGCGCCGGATCGATGGCAAGCGGCGTCAACAGCGGGAAGACGTGAGCGAGAAAGTAGTCTTCCAGCCAGGTCTTTTCCGCCTTGGTCACGTCCTGCCCGTCGATCAGAACAATTCCGGAATCGGCGAGCAGACTGCGCAACTCGCGCCATTGCCCCTGTTGATCCTCGACCAGAATCGACACCGCCTCGGCGATGCGCACAAGCTGCTCCGCGGGCGTCAGCCCCTCCGGACTCACGGTGGTGATGCCCTCGCGCAACTGGGCGCCGAGACCGGCGACGCGCACCATGAAGAACTCGTCGAGATTGTTCGCCGAGATCGAGAGGAATTTCAGCCGTTCAAGCAGCGGATTTTTGGGATTGGCCAATTCCTCGAGCACCCGCCGATTGAAGTTCAACCACGACAGTTCGCGGTTGATGAAGCGATGCGGACTGATGGAAAGATCGGGGTCGGGCGTATGCGCGACCGCCGCGGGCGAGCGCAAGGGCTCGTCCAGCCGCCGCACCGCCTCGGATTCTCGTTCAATCGCAGTGGCTTGGCCGCGATCGGCCATGGCGGGTCCGTGCTCCTCGAGGGCTATGTTGGCCACCTTTAGTAACAATCCCATGAATGCAATGAGCCGAGATAACGCGGCAAGCGGGCCGCCTCGTCAAGGCCGGGGACGGCGGCAAATCAGCAGGCGGTGTTCTTGCGCGACAAAATGAACGATTTCGAGGCGGCCGCCGCGACACATGCGTTGGCAAATTTATGTACCACCGCGGAACAATTCGGCGGCCAGGACCCGGCTCGGCGGACGGCCCTGCCGCAAGGCTTCCCGGTCGAGCGCAATGACCGCCGCGCGCGCCGCAGCGAACGAGCGTTCGATATGATTGGACAGATAGCCGACGACGCCTTCGTCGAGCTGCAGCTGACGATCGGCGGCAAGCTTGACGATGACGCCGCGCAACAGCGTGTCGTCGGGCGTCCGCACCGCCACCACCGGCATCGCCCGCAGCCGCGAGATCACGTCCGCGATCGCCGCCGGCCAGAGCGACGGCAGCGTGCGCGCCGCGAACAGGAGAAACGCGCCATCCTCGCGCGCCATATTGATCAGGTGGAAGAGCGCCCGCTCGTCGTTGACCCCGTGCGCGTCCTCGATAACCAGCGCGCCGGTCGTCAGCGCCGCTCGAGGGTCGACATCGCCGAGACTGCGCGCCGAGACGACGCGCGCCCCCGCGGCTGCCGCCCAGATCGTCGCCAAATGCGTCTTGCCGGATCCTTCGGGGCCGACGAGCGCGACGGCGCGCGCCGGCCAATCCGGCCAAGCGTCGATCAACACCAGCGCGCTTTCATTGGACGGACCGGCCAGAAAGTCATCTCGCGCGTAGCTTTCGGCATGATCGAGCGCGAGCGCCAGCTGGCGCGGCGTGGAGGAGACGGCGTCGGCGGACTTCATGCTCACGTCTGGTCGGTTCCGGTGTAGAGCGCACTAGCCAGATAGCGCCGCAAGGCGGACCGGATCAACACGCCGGCAGCGGCTGCAAGCGGCACCGCGAGCAAAAGCCCGACGAAGCCGAACAAATAACCGAACGCAAACAGCGCGAACATCAGCCACACCGGATGCAACCCGACACTGTGTCCGACCAGTTTTGGCGACAGCACATTGCCTTCGAGGAATTGGCCGACGAGGACGATTGCGGCAATCATGACAATGCGGCCCCATTCAGGGAAGAACTGGGCGACGGCGACGCAAAGCGAGACCACGAGCGCGGTCAACGAGCCTACATACGGAACGAAACTGATCAGCCCGCCAACCACGCCGATAAGAAAGCCGAAGTTCAAGCCCGCCAAACTCAATCCGATCGCATAATAGGCACCCAGGATCAGGCAAACCCCGGATTGGCCGTGGACGTAGGCCGATATGGAGGCATCGATCTCACGCGCCAGACCGCGCACCGTTTCACGCTGATGCAGCGGTATCAATCGATCGACAGTGGCTATGATGCGATCCCAGTCGGAGCTCAGATAAAATGCGACAACCGGAGTGATGATCAAAAGCGAAAAGATCGAGATCAGCGTCTGACCCTTCGCCCATAGCGACGCAAGGACGCCGGTCACATATCCCATCGCCTGGTTCATGATATTGCCGGCAAACTCACCGGCGAGATTGTCGCCGACGACATGCTTGAGCCAGGGATGGTTCGGGTTGCTCACCAGAGCCTGCAAACGCTCGGCGTAAGCCGGCGCATTGTCGACGAAGGCAGAAAGCTGCCGGATCAAGGGCGGCGTGATCAGCAGAAGCAGCAGCACGAAGGCAAGCACGAAGCCGGCCAGGATAATGAACGAAGCGAAGGTCCGGCTCATGCCACGCTTGGTCAGCCTTCTGTTGAGGGGATCGAGCAAATAAGCGATCGCCATGCCGAGAACGAACGGCAGCAGAATCGGGCTCAACAGCCACAACAAGCCGACGAAGACGGCAAGCGCAACGCTCCAGAACACGATATTGCGCTCGATCCGCATTGCGCTTCCTTAAAGCATGATCCGGAAAATGCCTGTCCGCGGAATTCAATTCGACGGTGGACGCCGGCTTTCCGAAAAGATCATGCCTCCCAAAATTCTAGCGCACCAATCGATCCAATATGAGGCGATTGCGGGCCGGCTGAAAGCAAATCAGTGACCGGCGCCGAACGAATTCATATGGCGGACCCACTCAGCGAGATAGAAGGCGATCGAAGCCAAGGTCAAGACCGCGACCAGCGCCATGGTCAAGTCGGTCGCCAAACCGGCCTCAAAGTCGAAGGCATGTTCGGCGAGGACCAAAGCCGCAAGCAGGATTTGCGCCGCCGTGTTGGCTTTCGATACCATCAACGGCCGGATCGGCATCGGCCGTCCCACCAGCCAAGCGAGGAGGAAAGCGCTGATAATCATGATATCGCGCGAGACGACAAGAATAACGATGGACAGCGGCAGCGCCAGAGCAATGCCGAGCGCTACATAAATCGAGACGATCAGCGCCTTGTCGGCCAGCGGATCGAGATATTTGCCGAGTTCGCTCGCCATGTGGAAATTCTTGGCGAGAAAGCCGTCGACGGCGTCACTCAGTCCGGCCGCCAGGAACAGGGCGAAGGCAATGCGCATCTCGCCCGAGGTGATCACCCAGACGACGACAGGAACCAAGAGAATTCGGCCCAATGTGATGAGATTAGGGATACTCAAGTCGCAACCCGGCGCCGCTATTTAGAACGGCCGCACTATACCGGCGGCGGCGCGCTTGCACACCCCGCGATTCCGACGTAGGAGGCGCGATCAGTGCCTTTCCGAAGCCGGGAAGGCTCGTTCCGTCCGGAAGTGGTGGCCTTCGTGGATGACGCGCGCTACGCGGCCGCCGGCGTCGATATCGATGCCGGCAACCGCCTGGTGGATTTGATCAAGCCCCTGCTGCGCGCCACGGCCCGCGCCGGGGCCGGCGCCGAAATTGGCGGCTTTGGCGGGCTGTTCGATCTGAAAGCCGCCGGCTTTTCCGATCCGATCCTGGTCGCCGCCACCGACGGCGTCGGCACCAAAGTCAAGATCGCGGTCGAAACCTCCCGTCACGATACGATCGGCATCGATCTCGTGGCCATGTCCGTCAATGATCTTGTCGTGCAAGGGGCCGAGCCGCTGTTTTTCCTGGACTATTTCGCCTGCGGCAAGCTCGATCCGGCGATCGGTGCGACCATCGTAAAAGGCATCGCCGCGGCCTGCCGCGAATCCGGCTGCGCCTTGATCGGCGGCGAGACCGCGGAAATGCCGGGCGTTTATCAGGGCAACGATTACGATCTTGCCGGCTTCGCCGTCGGCGCGGTCGGGCGCCAGGATCTGCTACCGCGCCGCGATATTGCGCCAGGCGACGCCGTCATCGGTTTGGCCTCAACGGGCGTCCATTCCAACGGCTATTCGCTGGTGCGCCGCGTCGCCGCCGATGCCCGCCTCGGCTGGGATAGCGCGGCGCCGTTTCAGCCGGCGCAGAGTCTCGGTGAAGCGCTGCTGACACCGACCCGGCTTTACGTGCGCTCCTGCCTTGCCGCGATCCGCAATACCAAGGCGGTGAAGGCGCTGGCGCATATCACCGGCGGCGGCTTCACCGAGAATATTCCACGCGTATTGCCGCAAGGCTTGGCCGCCGCTCTCGATCTCGATCGCGTCCCCGTCTCCCCGGTGTTCAAATGGCTGGCGGCGGCCGGCAGGATCAGCGAGGCGGAAATGCTGCGCACGTTCAACTGCGGCGTCGGCATGATCGCGGTGGTCGATCGGACCGGAGTCGATGCCGTATCGAAATGCTTCGCCGACAACGGCGAAACGGTGGTGCGGCTCGGCGAAATCGTTGCGGCGCCCGCCGGCCATCCGGTGCAGTATCGCGGCCGCCTCGATCTGTCGTGACCGACGGCGTGACCAAAAAGCGCGTTGCCGTGCTGATCTCGGGCCGCGGCTCGAACCTGACGGCGCTGATCGCGGCCGCCGCTGCGAAAGACTATCCCGCGGACATCGTGCTGGTCGTTTCCAACCGCCCGGATGCTCATGGGCTCGCGCGCGCCCGCGAGGCCGGTCTCGCCACCGCGGTCGTCGATCACCGGCGCTTCGGCGACGACCGCGAAGCTTTCGAGCGCGCGCTCGATGCCGAGCTTCATGCACGGCATGTCGAAATCGTCTGCTTGGCGGGCTTCATGCGGCTGTTCACGCCTTGGTTCGTGGCGCGATGGAGCGGCCGCTTGCTGAACATCCACCCGGCGCTGCTGCCGCAATTCAAAGGTCTGCACACCCATCGCCGCGCCCTGGAAGCCAGCGTTAAACGTCACGGCGCAACCGTGCATTTCGTCGTGCCGGAGACCGATGCCGGCCCGATCATCGTCCAGGATTCGGTTGCGGTGGTCGACGGCGATACCGAAGCGACGCTTGCCGCGCGCGTGCTCGAAATCGAGCACCGCATCTATCCGCAGGCGCTGCGCCTCGTCGCCGAGGGCCGAGCCAAGTTCGCGCCGGCAGGAGAGCAGATCAACGTACCGGGCGTGACGCAGACGAAATAAAAAAAAACCCGATGCGAAGCCGGTGGTTGCGAGAACCGGATCGCTCCGGTTCGAGTCACGCTACTTTGAGAGTCACGCCACTTTCAGATTTTCCGCAGACGTGCGGCCGCGGTTGGTCACAAGCTCGAACTCGACCTCCTGACCTTCATTGAGCGAGCGCAAGCCGGCCCGCTCGACAGCGGAAACGTGGACAAACACGTCCTTGTCGCCGCTCGCCGGCTTGATGAACCCGTAGCCCTTGGTGGAATTAAACCATTTGACGGTGCCCTTCTGCATCGTCTGTCTCCTAGTTGCACGCGAAGCAAGCCGCAGAAATACGGCGCGACCATGGCTGTATCGATGCATCGCTCGCGCAAACGCGGCGCAGCGCGACACGCGAAAGAGAGAGCGCGCGATCAGCGGCGGTTTCTGAGCAAATGTAAGCGGCCGCCTCGAAATTTTCGTCAGGCGCCGCTTGTCTCTTCGTTGGATGGCGGCGACCTGCTCTCACGCCAACTGCGCCATAGGCCACCGGCGGCGATCGCCAACGCCATACCGGTGGCCGGCGCCGCAAATCCGATTTGTCGGGTGAGCTGCGCGTCGAACGCCGCCGCGAGATGCTTTGACAGCGCCGGATCGGCAATGATGAGCTCACCGGCGATCCAGCCGAGCAACGCCGTGCCGGCCCAGATCAGGACCGGAAAACGCTCCAAAAGCGCCATGACCATGGCCGCGCCGACCACGATCATCGGAATCGAAACCGCGAGGCCCAGCGCCAGCAACAAAACATTGCCCTGTGCGATCGCCGCAATCGCCACCATATTGTCGACGCTCATGACGATATCGGCGATGGCGATGACCGCAACCGCGCGCCACAACTGGCCGGCTGCCGGCATATTGTCTCTGCCGCTCGCCTCCGGCGCCAGGAGCTTCGCGGCAATGAACAGTAGCGCGACGCCGCCAAGGAGCTTGAAATACGGAAGCAGCATCAGGAAGGCGAGCGCGCCGACGAGCACGATACGCAGCAGCACGGCGATGCCGGCGCCGGCGATCAAGCCCCAACGCCGGTGCGGCGGCGGTAGCCCGCGGCAAGCCATGGCGATGACGACTGCATTGTCGCCGGACAACAGGAGATTGACGAAAACGATCCGCAGGGCGCCAAACCAGAACGCGGCATAGCCCGCTTGCGCGATGGCAGCCGACAGCCAATCGCGCCATTGACCCGGATTGAGATGTTGAGCGAGTCCGCTCACCGCGTCACTTCGATTGAAGCATGGTCTGTTGGGAAACCCGGCATCTACTTTTCCGGATCATGCTCTAGCCGACGATTTCATTGCCGGAGAAAAACTGCGCGATTTCCTTTTGAGCGGTATCGGACGCATCCGAGCCGTGCACCGAGTTTTCGCCGATCGACTGGGCGTGTTCCTTGCGGATGGTGCCGGCCGCCGCCTTGGCCGGATCGGTGGCGCCCATCAGATCGCGATAGGCCGCGACGGCATTCTCGCCCTCCAGCACCTGCACAACGACGGGGCCCGAGATCATGAAATCGACGAGCTCGCCGAAGAACGGCCGCGCTTTATGAACGGCGTAAAACGTCTCAGCCTGTTCGCGCGACATCTTGATCCGCTTCTGCGCGACAATACGCAAACCGGCTTTTTCAATCATCGCGTTGATCGCCCCCGTCAGATTACGGCCGGCCGCGTCGGGTTTGATGATCGAAAACGTACGCTCGATCGCCATCAGATCGTCCTTTGGGAATAATGTGAATGCGGTGCAAATCCGCGCCGGGCTTATAACCTTCGCGCTTTGCCGCGGCAAGCGCGGTTTAAATTTGCCTGATTGACGCAGGCCGCGGGACAAAGAACCCCGCGGCGCAAGGGGCGGCTTTATGTGTCGTTCTTCTTTGTCGATTTGCCCGGCTTGGATTTGGCCTTTGCGGTTTTCTTCTTGGCCGCTGGCGGCGGGGCTGCCGCCATGGGCAGAGCGTCAAATTCCTTCAGCGCGCCGCCCTCAAAGCGATAGATGCCGGCCCTCGGCCCGGTATCGAAGGTCAGCAGCGCACTGCGGTCGCCGCTGGGCAATCTGCCGATCTGGACCGAGCTGGGCTGGCCGGCGCGAAACACGACATCACATTCGCTCATGCCGAGCGCGACGCCGCCCCCGAGCAACGCAGCAGTATCCACCGGCGCCGGCAGAACCGCAGCTTGACCGGGCGCCGGCGGCGGCGCTGGCCGTGCTGCCGGCGGCGGACAAGAACCATTGGCATTGACCAGATCGTTCGCCGTGATCGGACGCTGGTCATGCCGGGATTCCTGCAGTTCCGAGAACGTGTAGCCGCCCTTTTCCCCGGAGAAATCCAGCTTCTTCGCGAACCATGCCTGCTGATTGTCGACATCGACATCCGCGCAACCGGCGAGCCCCAGCACCGTGACGAGCACCGCCAGCACGCAGCAATGATTGGATAGAAGCCTCACCCGAAATCCCCTAAAACCCGCCGGCGCCGAACAATGCGCCGGTTTATGGTGCGATCAAGGCGCCCGATGCCGGCCAGTTCGCTCAATCCGCCCAGGCATCATACCAGAAGCCTGGCACTGCAGGAAAAAGTCGTGAAAAGGCTTAAAATCCATAGACTTGCGGTTACGGCTCAACCACCACGGTACAACCAGCGCTAAATGTGACGGGCGTCACAGAATGCCTTGTGGCCAAAAGCGAGACTTTCGTAATACCGGGCTCGACGGCCCAATCGAAGGTCCACGTAAGCGACGGTCCACGTAACAGGGAAGTAACGGCATCGTTTCCCGCTTCGGTCATGCCAAAGGAAATTCCATGCATTTGCAATTCGTGGGCTGCGGCGATGCCTTCGGCTCCGGCGGGCGATCCAATACGTGCTTTCACCTCGTTGGCCAGAATATCAACGCTTTGATCGATTGCGGCGCGACGTCGCTTGTCGGGATGAACAGGTTCGGAATCAATCCCAACAGCATCAAGACCATCTTTATTTCGCATTTCCATGGCGACCACATCGGCGGCCTGCCTTTCTTCATCCTCGACTTCAACTACGTGCTTAAACGCAATGAGCCCCTCACCGTGGTCGGCCCGCCGAGCCTCAAATCCCGCTACGGCGAGATCATGGAGACGGCCTTTCCCGGCACCAAGGACATGGACTGGTCGTTTCCGGTGCGGCTGGAAGAATTGCGGATCGGAGAGCGCCGCGCGGCCGGCCACCTGCTTGTCACGGCGTATCATGTCCTGCACGACGACCGCGCCGGGCCCTGTCTCGGCTTCCGCTTCGAAGCCGAAGGCAAAGTGATCGCTTTTTCCGGCGACACGCAATGGACGGAGTTGCTGATCGACATCGGCCGCGATGCCGACCTTTTCATCTGCGAAGCCTATATGCGGGACAAGGCGGTCAGCGGCCACATGGCGCTGACGTTGCTCGAACAGCACCTCGGCGACATTCGTCCCAAGCGGCTCATCCTGACCCATATGAGCAACGATATGCTGGCGCAGCGCGCCAAGCTGCCTTACGAGACCGCCGAAGACGGCATGATCGTCGAATTGTAGGGATGCTTTCGCTCGCGAGCCGGGCAGGCCGGTGCCTGGCGATCAGCCGCCGAGCGCCGCCTCGATCGCCTTGAGCGCCGCGTCCGCCTTTGACCCGTCGGGCCCGCCGGCCTGCGCCATGTCGGGCCGCCCGCCGCCGCCTTTGCCGCCGAGCGCCTCGGCGCCTCTGCGCACCAGATCGACGGCGTTGAAGCGCGACGTCAGGTCGTCGGTGACGCCGACGACGATGCCGGCCTTGCCGTCGCCCGGTGACGCCGACGATCGCGACGATGCCGGAGCCGACCTGCTTCTTGCCTTCGTCGGCGAGGCTGCGCAGATCCTTGATTTCGATGCCGTCGACCGCGCGCGCCATCAGCTTGACGTCGCCGACGGTGCGCACGCCATCGGCGCCGTCGCCGTGGCGCGCGGCCGCCGCCGCCCATGGCGAGCTTCTTCTTGGCGTCGGACAGTTCGCGCTCGAGACGCTTGCGCTCCTCGAGCAGCGCTGCGATGCGCGCGGCGCATCTCCGCGATCGGGGCCTTCAGCTCGGCCGGCGACGATGCGCAGTTCGCTCCGAATCGTGTTGAGCGTCTGGCGCGGCGCCGTTGCCGGTCAGCGCCTCGATGCGGCGCACGCCGGCGGCGACGGCGACTTCGCCGACGACCGAGATCAAGCCCGATGTCGCCGGTGCGCCTGCACATGGGTGCCGCCGCACAGTTCGACCGACCAGCCCATGGTGTTGCCGCCGCCCTCGACCCATCGCGACGACGCGCACCTCGTCGCCGTATTTCTCGCCGAACAGCGCCCGCGCGCCGGACGCGCCGGCGTCGTCGAGCGCCATCAGCGCGCGTCGTCACCGGCGCGTTCTGCAGCACGATGTCGTTGGCGATGTCCTCGACGCGCTCGATCTCCTCGGCCGTCATCGGCTTGGGATGCGAGAAGTCGAAGCGCAGCCGGTCCGGCGCGACCAGCGAGCCCTTCTGCGCGACGTGATCGCCGAGCACCTGGCGCAGCGCCTCGTGCAGGAGATGCGTCGCCGAATGGTTCTGGCGGATCGCGCCGCGGCGGCGCGTGATCGACCTCGAGCGCCAGCGCGGCGCCGGCGTTGCAGCGTGCCTTCCTCGACCGATGCCGACGTGGACGAACACGTCGCCGGCATGCTTCTGCGTGTCGGTGACGCGGAAGCGCGACGCCCTCGCCGGTCATCACGCCGGTGTCGCCGACCTGGCCGCCGGACTCGCCGTAGAACGGCGTCTGGTTGAGCGACGACGAGCGCCGCTCTCGCCCGTCTTCAGCGCGGCGACCTCGTCGCCGTCCTTGACCAGCGCGGCGACGACGCCTTCGGCGCTCTCGGTCTCGTAGCCGAGGAATTCGGTGGCGCCGAGCTTTTCGCGCAAGCCGAAACCAGACCGTCTCGGTCGCCGCCTCGCCGGAGCCCGCCCACGACGCGCGCGCCTTCTCGCGCTGGCGCTCCATCGCGTCGTTGAAGGCGGCGATGTCGACCGAGATGCCGCGCGGCCGCAGCGCGTCCTGCGTCAGGTCGAGCGGAAAGCCGTAGGTGTCGTAGAGCGTGAACGCGGTCTCGCCGTCGAACATGTCGCCGCTGCTTGAGCGACTTCGATCGCCTCGTCGAGGATGGCAAGGCCGCGCTCCAGCGTGCGGCGGAAGCGCGTCTCCTCGAGCTTGAGCGTCTCGGTGATCAGCGCCTCGGCGCGCATGCAGTTCGGGATAGGCCTGGCCCATCTCGCGCACCAGCACCGGCACGAGCCGCCACATCAGCGGCTCGTTGGCGCCGAGCAGTTCGGCGTGGCGCATGGCGCGGCGCATGATGCGGCGCAGCACATAGCCGCGGCCCTCGTTCGACGGCAGCACGCCGTCGGCGATCAGGAAGGACGAGGCGCGCAGATGGTCGGCGATGACGCGGTGCGAGGCCTGCTGCGGTCGCCGTCGGGATCGACGCCGGTGAGATCGGCGATGGCCTCGATCAGCGCGCGGAACAGATCGATGTCGTAATTGTCGTGGGTGCCCTGCAGCACCGCGGCGATGCGCTCGAGCCCCATGCCGGTGTCGATCGACGGCCGCGGCAGGTCGAGCCGCTCGCCGCCGGCAAGCTGCTCGTACTGCATGAACACGAGATTCCAGATCTCGATGAAGCGGTCGCCGTCGGCGTCCGGGCGAGCCCGGCGGGCCGCCCGGGAATGTGCGTCGCCGTGGTCGTAGAAAATCTCCGAGCACGGTCCGCACGGGCCGGTGTCGCCCATCTGCCCAGAAATTGTCGGAGCCGGCGATGCGGATGATTTTCTCGTCGGGCAGGCCGGCGATCTTCTTCCACAGATCGAAGGCCTCGTCGTCGTCGATATAGACGGTGACGAGTCAGCTTGTCCGCCGGCAGGCCGAATTCCTTGGTGATCAGCGTCCAGGCGAGCTCGATGGCGCGTTCCTTGAAATAGTCGCCGAACGAGAAGTTGCCGAGCATCTCGAAGAACGTGTGGTGGCGCGCGGTGTAGCCGACATTGTCGAGGTCGTTGTGCTTGCCGCCGGCGCGCACGCATTTCTGCGCGGTCGCCGCGCGCGAATAGGGCCGCTTCTCGACGCCGGTGAAGACGTTCTTGAACTGCACCATGCCGGCATTGGTGAACATCAAGCGTCGGGTCGTTGCGCGGCACGAGCGGCGACGACGGCACGACCTCATGCCCTCGCGCGCGAAATAGTCGAGGAAGGCCGACCGGATCTCGTTGACGCCGCTCATCAAAAGTCCCAATTCCGCCGCTCGCAGTGGGCCACTCTCTATCGGCCCCCCGCTTCCCTGTCCAGAAAGCGGCCGCCCGAGTGGGCAATTCACAGCCGATTTGCTGAGGTCCGGTAAAGCATATATGCGCTGAGCGAACGATGAACGACCAGACAAGCACCCCCCTGCCCTCGACGCTGCAAGAGCGCCTGCGACAAGGTCAATTCGTCATGACGGCCGAATTGGCCCCGCCAGTGTCGTGCGACGCGCAGGAGCTGCTGACAAAAGCGGCGGCGCTGAAAGGCGTGGCCGACGCCGTCAACGTCACCGACGGCGCCGGCGCCCGCGCCCATATGGCGGCGCTGGCCGCGGCGACGCTCCTTCTCGGCGCCGGCATCGAGCCGATTTTGCAGATCACCTGTCGCGACAAGAACCGGCTGGCGCTGCAGGGCGAGATGATGGGCGCCGCCGCGCTCGGCATCCGCAACCTTCTCCTGCTCACCGGCGACGACCCCAAGGCCGGCGACCAGCCCGACACCAAGCCGGTGTTCGACATCGACTCGAAGACTTTGATCGAGACAGCGCGGCAGCTGCGCGAGGAGGGTACGCTGCCCACCGGGCGCAAGGTCGGCGGGCATGCCGCATTCTTCATCGGCGCCGCCGACATGCCGATCGACCCACCGGCCAACTGGCAGCCGAAGGCGCTGCTCGGCAAGGTGCAATCCGGCGCGCAATTCGCGCAGACCCAGTTCTGCATGGATGCGGGCATCGTGCGCCGCTACATCGCGCGCGCTGGACGAAGCCGGCATCACCGACAAGCTCGCCATCCTGATCGGCGTCAATCCGCTGCGCTCGGCGAAGTCGGCAGCATGGATGAAAAGCCACCTCTACGGCACCATCATCCCGGACGCATCTATCGCGCGCTGGAAAAAGCGGCCGACCCGGCGCGCGAAGGCGTCGCCATCTGCGTCGAACTGATCGAGGAGTTGTCGACCATTCCGGGCGTCGCCGGCGTCCACATCATGGCCCCGGGCAATGACGCGGCGATCCCGGACGTGATCAGGGCGGCGCGGGCGCGGTTGTAGCCCAGATGAAGCGGAGCGAAATCCGGCGACGGGGGCCAAGGTGAATTCGACCCGAATTGCGTTTCACTCCATCCGGGCTCCTAAGCTTAATCGTACATCGACATTCGCAGCGGGCTGACCTGACCGCCGTCCATGTCGATCGCCGTGCCGTGCAACAGGCTGCCGCGTGGCGACACGATAAAGCGCACCAGACCGGCGATGTCTTCAGGCATGCCGAAGCGAGTGATGTCGAGGTCCTGGCGGTGACGCTCGGTCGCCGCATCCTCTTCAAGCCCGGTCTTGTTCATGACCTTGGCGAGCCGGCCGCGAAAGCGGTCGGTCTTGATCGATCCCGGATTGACAGCGTTGACCTGAACGCCGTCGTGCTTGCCGAGATCGGCGAGCGCCCGCATGAAGGCGAGCATGGCGGCACCCACCGCGGCGCCGATCATGGAGTCGGCGACCGGCACGCGCGGGCTCGTGCCGGCGATGAACACCACAGCGCCCTTCCCGGCCTTCAGAAGCGGCCATGCCAGCCGACACAGGCGCACATGGGCAAAGAATTTAAGCTCGAAAGCGTCGCGCCACTCCCGCTCGCTCTGCACGAAAAAGCCGCCGCGTTTGCTGGCGCCGGCGTTGTTGACCAGGATGTCGAGCCGGCCGAACGCGCTTTGCAGCGCCGCAACCAGCGCCTCGGCGTTGCCCTCGACCGCGAGATCGGCGGGTTGGATTGCAGCCTTGCGGCCGAGCGCCCGCACTTCCGTTGCCACATTCTCCAGCGCCTCGCGATCGCGACCGGTTAACATAACGTCGCAGCCGGCCGCGGCGAGCTCGAGCGCGATGGCCCGGCCGATGCCGCGGCTTGATCCGGTAACAAGCGCAACTTTTCCGGAGAGTTCGCTCATGTTCGATCCGCCCGCTCGGCCAAAGCCTCCACTGTCCTGATATCCACTTCCGAATTCAGCGTCCGGTGCACCGGGCACTTGTCGGCGATTTCGATCAGCCGCGCGCGCTGTTCGGCGTGAGATCGCCCTCGAAGGCATGATGGTGCGATCGATGCGGTCGATCATACCCTCCTTGGTTTCGCATTCGGCGCAGTCCGTGGCGTGAGATCTTTTCGTGACGCAGCCGCACCTGCGTGACGCGCCAGCGGGATTTGCTTGAGGTCGGCGTAGAGCCGGATCGTCATCGAGGTGCAGGCGCCAAGCGCCGCAACAGGAGATCGTAAGGCCCGGGCCCGCTGTTGAGGCCGCCGACCTTCACCGGCTCGTCGGCGAGCAGCCGGTGTCGCCAACAATGACCTCCTGCTGGAACTTGCCGCGCCGCGTCTCGCGCACCAGCGACGGTGCCGGGCGGCGTATCCGCCGTCATTCGCGCATCGACCGCCATGTCGAGATAGCGGTCGGCCCACGAGGCGATGACGTGCGCAACATAGGCGGCGTCGCTCGCGCTTGCTGATGCAGGTGATCGGCGCCGGCGAGCGAAATGAAGCTCTTGGGATGCTTCGCCGTGATGAAAATGTGGCTGGCATTGTCGATGCCGACGAGTCTCGTCGGTCGGCGAGTGAAAGACCAGCAACGCCTTATGCAGGCGGCCGACATGCGCGCCGAGCAGCTTCTGCTCGGCGATATCGTCGAGAAAGCTGCGGCGCACCTTGAACGGCCGCCCGGCCAGCGTCACCTCGACCTCGTCCTGGTCGCGGATCGTGTCGAACTTCTCGCCAAATAGGCCGGCGACATGCGCAGGATCGAACGGCGCGGCGATGGTCACGACGCGCTTTCGCCTCCGGCATGCGATGCGCGGCGGCGAGCACCGCGGCGCCGCCCGAGGCTGTGGCCGATCAGGATCGCCGGCGCGGCGAGCGTCCGCCGCAAATGATCGGCGGCGGCGACGAGATCGTCGACATTGGAGGAAAACGTGGTGTTGGCGAATTCGCCTTCGCTGGCGCCGAGGCCGGTGAAGTCGAAGCGCAGCACGGCGATGCCGTGGAGCGTTGAGCCCTTCGGCGATGTGACGCGCCGCGCGGTTGTGCTTGCCGCAGGTGAAGCAGTGCGCGAACAGCGCGACCGCGCGAGCTGGGCCGTCCGGCCGGTCGAGCAGCGCAGCGAGCTTTTCGCCGCGCGGCATTGACGAAATCGAAGCGTTCGGCCGGCATGACGATCTCCTGCGCGGGGTTGACAGAATCCCTTGCGGCGTATGCATGTATTTAACGACAAGCGAACCTGTCTGCCACGCCGCCAGGGATGCGAGACTCCTCGATCAAAACATCGCCCAACTAGTGGTCCGATTCTAACATTCGCATCGCTGTCCGGTATGCCATTATGCGAATGTTAGAATCAAAGGACCACTAGCAAATGTCAGTCCTAGTGGAGCTTTTGAATTTAACATTCGCTTCACGAGTTCGCGGCTGGGTAAGTAGCGAATGTCAATTCCGCTTCACCAGCCGGATCATGGCTGCCGATCATGATCGGAGGAATGATGACGAAAAATCAAACGACCTTGGAAGGCTCGCAAATCCCCAGGCCGCCTCATCCGCACAAACGGCGTCAACCGCTGCCGTGGTGTCAGCCCAAGTCGACCGAGGAAGACCCCGACGCTTTGCGGCGCGTGCAGGCCATCATGGCGAGCCCGAGCTACCGCCGCTCCGACCAGGACATCGACTTTCTGGCGCACGACGAACTCCGCGGCGTCCGCCTGCAGCTCGAATATTTCAAAACCGAATTGGGGCTCGAACGGCAGGCCATCGAGCACACGATCGTGGTGTTCGGCAGCACCCGCATCTGCGAACCGATGGCGGCGCGGAGCAAGGTCGAGTGCGCCCGCGCCGCGCTCGCCGCCGATGCCGGCAATGGGGAGCTCAAGCAGCGCCTGGCCATCGCCGAGCGGATACTCGCCAAAAGTCATTATTACGATGTCGCGCGCGAGTTCGGCCGGTTGGTCACCGATGCCGCGGCCTGTCCGGGGCTGGAGAAATGCGTTGTCATGACCGGCGGGGGGCCGGGAATGATGGAGGCGGCAAACCGCGGCGCGTTCGACGCCGCCGCCAAATCGATCGGCCTGAATATCAGCCTGCCGCACGAGCAATATCCCAATCCCTATATCACGCCCGATCTTTGCTTCAGCTTTCGCTATTTCGCATTGCGCAAGCTGCATTTTTTGTTGCGGGCCCGCGCCCTGATCGCCTTTCCCGGCGGCTACGGCACATTCGACGAATTGTTCGAAGTCTTGACCCTGGTTCAGACCCGCAAGATCAAGCCGATTCCGGTGGTGCTGGTGGGCGAGAGCTATTGGCGCGGCGCAGTCGATATCGATTTCATGGTTGAGGAAGGCGTCATCGATCCGGAGGATCGCGAGCTTTTCTGGTTCGCGGAGACGGCCCAGGAGATTTGGGATGGAATTCGGCGCTGGCACATCGTCAACGCCAGCGCGCACTATGCCACGGGCTGAAGATTTGCTTCCACGCTTGCCAACAGTCGCGTCGGTCGGCGGATGACTATTATTGCAATTAAGCTGGGAGGATTGCCTTGCATTTGTCATTTCACGGTGCGGATCGCGACGTCACTGGATCGTGCCACCTGATCGAATGCGCCGGCCGGCGCGTGCTGATCGACTGCGGCCTGTTTCAGGGCAGTCGCGAGCTCGATGCCGACAACGCCGCGCCGTTCGGCTTTGCCGCCGACAGCATCGATTATGTGCTCCTGACCCACGCGCACCTGGACCATTGCGGCCGTCTGCCGCTGTTGGCGCAGCGCGGCTTTCGCGGCGAAGTCATCACCACCTCGGCCACGCGGGAGTTGGCACGCCTGGTCATGCTCGACTCCGCCCATCTGCAGGAGGCGGACGCACGCGATCGTGCGCGCAAGGCGGCGCGGCGCGGCGCCACAAACGGCAAGCCGCTTTACTCGACCACCGATGCGCTGAACTGTCTCGATTATTTCGGCCGCAGCGCAAACTACGGCGAGCCGATCGAGCTTGCTCCAGGGTTGCGCGCCACATTCCTTGACGCCGGCCATATTCTCGGCTCCGCCAGCATTTTTCTTGAGCTGGAAGAAGCCGGGCAACGGCGGACCATCTTATTCTCCGGCGACATCGGCAACCCCGGGCACCCGTTGCTGCGCGGCCCGGTGACCCCGCCGCGCGCCGACGTTGTCGTGATGGAGACCACCTATGGCGACCGCCTGCACAAATCGCTGCCGGATTCGATCGAGGAACTGTACGAGGCGGTGACGGATACCTTTCGCCGCGGCGGCAACGTCATCATCCCGACCTTCGCCCTGGAGCGCGCGCAGGAGCTGCTTTATTTCTTGGGCATCGGCGTCGACAAAGGCCGGCTGACCAAATCGACCCCGGTGTATCTGGATTCGCCCATGGCCGTCTCGGCGACTGAAATCTTCGAGCGCCATCCGGAATGCTACGAGGCCAAGACGGCGGAAATGTTCCGCAACGGACATGACCCGTTCCAACTGCCCGGCCTGCATTTCGTCCGCGAAACGGCTGGATCGATCGCAATTAACAGCATCCGCGGCGGCGCGATCATCATGGCGGGCTCCGGCATGTGCACCGGCGGACGCATCCGCCATCACCTCAAGCACAATCTGTGGCGCCCGGAGTGCAGCATCGTGTTTGTCGGCTATGCGGCGGACGGCACACTGGCGCGCCGCATCATCGACGGCGCGCGGCATGTCAGGGTTCTCGACGACGATATTCCGGTGCGGGCGCGCATCCACACCATCAACGGCTTTTCCGCGCACGCCGATCAAGCCGCGCTGTTGGCTTGGCAGAAGGCGACGCAGGCCGGCCGCACCTTTCTCGTTCATGGCGAGGAAGGCTCCATGCAGCAATTCGCCTCCCGGCTGACCGGCACACGCGTCGAAATGCCGAAGCTCAACGAGGCGTTCGATTTGTAAGGATGCCGCGCGGCGAAGCACTGAGCGGCAACAACCCTGACCGACAATGCAAAGAAGGGCCGCCCTTGCGGACGACCCTTCCATTGTCAGGCCGTGGCCCGGTTGCGTCGGCGATAGTCTGCCTGACGCACGTGAGCCCGGTGGCGGGTTAGACCACCTAGGCGAGGACCTCGGCAGAGGCCAAGAAAGAGGCCGAGATCCAGTTCACGAATGCCGGCGACCGCGGCGATAGACAATGAGACACTGGATCACCTCCTTTCGGTTTGTTGACGACGGTGCCCAATATAACGATGTGGGCTCGATTTCGGAAGGGCTGCGGCTTCTTACCGCGCTAGTTCCCGCATTGCCGCGTCGAGACCCTCGATGGTAAGCGGGAACATTCGCCCACCCAGGAGCTGCCGCATCATCTTAATCGAAGCTGTCGTGTCCCATTCGCGTTCCGGCACCGGGTTGAGCCAAACGCAGGACGGATATGTCGCGGCGACGCGGGCCATCCACACCTGCCCCGCCTCCTCGTTGAAATGCTCGACCGAGCCGCCCGGCGCGACGATCTCGTAGGGCGACATCGCGGCATCGCCGACGAAGATCACCTTGTAGTCGTGTGGATAGGTGTGCAGCAGGTCGAAGGTCGGCATGGTCTCGGTCCAGCGCCGCGCATTCTCCCGCCACACTTTCTCATACAGGCAGTTGTGGAAATACAGGTGCACAAGGTGCTTGAATTCGGTGCGCGCCGCCGAGAACAATTCCTCGGTCACTTTGACGTGCCAATCCATCGAACCGCCGACGTCGAGGAAGAGCAGCACCTTGATGGTGTTATGGCGCTCCGGCCGCATCTGGATATCGAGATAGCCCTTGTGCGCGGTGCCTTTGATGGTGCCGTCGAGGTCGAGCTCGTCCGGCACACCGGTGCGGGCGAATTTGCGCAGGCGCCGCAGCGCGACTTTGATGTTGCGCGTGCCGAGTTCGACGTCGCCGGCCAGATCCTTGAACTCGCGCTTGTCCCAGACTTTGACGGCGCGAAAATTGCGGTTTTGGTCCTGGCCGATGCGCACGCCTTCCGGATTGTAGCCGTAGGCGCCAAAGGGAGAGGTGCCGGCAGTGCCGATCCATTTGCTGCCGCCTTGATGACGGCCCTTCTGTTCGGCCAGCCGCTGGCGGAGCGTCTCCAGAAGCTTGTCGAGGCCGCCCAGCGCCTCAATCTGTTTCTTCTCGTCCTCAGTGAGATATTTCTCGGTGAGTTTTTTCAGCCACTCGACCGGAATTTCGGCGGTGAGGTCTTGTCCTATCAGATCGAGACCCTTGAAAACATGGCCGAACACGCGGTCGAATTTGTCGAGATTGCGCTCGTCCTTCACCAGGGCCGCGCGCGACAGATAATAGAAATCCTCGACGCGGCGAGAGGCGAGGTCTTTCTCCATCGCCTCCATCAACGTCAGGTATTCGCGCAACGTCACCGGCACGCCGGCGGACTTCAGCTCATGGAAAAATGTCGCGAGCATTTCTCAAGTCTTCTTCTCCGGCCAACGATTAAGAAATTCATGGACGTCTGAAAATCCGTAAATTTTAATATATCCTAGAACCCGGGCACGAACATCTGGACCGAGGTGCCGTCCACCCAGAAGCAAATCAATCCAATACGCGAAGTATGGATAAACTTGATCCTGATCGATCAGCTCATTTCTTATCGCTCGTTCGAATTGTTCGATGTATGAGAAAAATTTATCAAAGGTATCGCGAATATACATTTCAAGTTCGGTGAACGGGGCGCTGTCATGCTTGCGCAGTGCCGAACTTAAGATGCCCCAATCGCACCATTCTTTTCCCAACGGTCCAAAATCGATATCTCTTCCGTTCCAATCGAGCATCCACATTGCGCGCTGGCACGATAGGTTGTCGGCGAATTCTTTATAAAGGTTCGCAATAAATTCGGTCTCCTTCCATTTTTGATTTTGGCGATATTGCCGCAATGCCAAGCCGCCGCCGACAGCGGCGACGATGAGCGTGATGATCTTAATCACCAAGTCAGTTTCGGCGCCCAACCCTCACCTCCCTCGCTCGCAAAAATAATTCCTGATGGGGTATATACGAAAAGTTGCATCGCATGACTTCACCGGGAAGCGGCTGTTCTACCCCGCGCATAAGATATATCTTGCGTAATAACTGAAATTGTTTTATCTAAAGATATATCTTAACTAGGAGAACCACGAAAATGCATGGACATCACGGAGATCATCACGCACATGGGCACTGCGGGCGCCACGGCGACTCCCGACACGAACAGTGGGGTGCGGGCCGTCACCGCCGCCACGGCCGCTTCGGCGGCTTTGGCCCCGGCGGACGGCACGGCGGCGGCAGCAGGGGCGACATGAACCCCGACGATATGCGCGCCGGGCGGATGCTGGCGCAGGGAGATTTGCGGCTGATCGCGCTCGCCTTGATCGCCGAGGCGCCGCGCCACGGCTACGAGATCATCAAGCTGGTCGAGGAGAAGACCGCCGACTGGTATTCGCCAAGCCCCGGCATCGTTTATCCGACGCTGACCTATCTTGAGGAAGCGGGCTACGTCACCGCCTCGGTGGAAGGGTCGAAGAAGCTCTACAGTATCACCGACGAAGGCCGCGCTTATCTGAAAGCCAATCGTGACCTCGCCGACACTGTGCTCGACCGGCTGACGGCGTTTGGCGATCGCGTCAATCGCTGGCGGCGCGACTCGCGCGACGCACGTTCCGACCGCGGCTCATTGCCGCCTCTCGTCGAAGCCGCGCTCGATCATTTACGCCAGACGCTCGGCAAGAAGCTCGCCGACGACGCCGAGGCCGAAGCGGGCCTCGTCGAGATTCTCGTGCGCACCGACGCGGACTTGCAGCGGCGGGGCTAAAGCCGCCTAGAGTCGCTATGGCGCCGAGGCTTCCGGCGTACGAACATGCTCCGGCCGGATGCCGAGGCCCAAAAGCCGCGCCGGAATGCGCCGCAGCGCCGGCAGAATGTTGAACAACTTGAAGAACAGCGGCGGCTTCGGCCGCTGCCCGCTTTCCATGCCGAGCACGCGGCTGATGATCCGCTTCTGAATATTGAGCTGCAGCCACTGGGTGAAACGCACCGGCAGTGTGCGCCGGTCTTGGATCGCCTGCAGGTCCGCGTCGGTCACCGCACCGCGCCCGAGCGGACCGGCGAGCCGGTTCGCCGCGGCGACCGCATCCTGCACCGCCATGTTGATGCCGACGCCGCCGATCGGCGACATCGCGTGCGCGGCGTCGCCGATGCAAAGCAAGCCGGGCCGCCACCATTTTTGCAGCCGGTCGACCGCGACGCTCAAGAGCTTGACGTCATCGAAGCTTTTCAATTCGCCGATGCGGCCGGCCAGAAATGGCGACATATCGACGACCCGACGGCGGAAGGCGTCGATCCCTTCGGCTTTGATTTTTTCGATGCCGCCTTTTTGAATGACATAGGCGCACTGCCAGTAATCGCCGCGGTCAAGCATGATCATCATCCTGCCCGCCTCGATGTGGCCGAAGGTGTCGGTGGCATCGTCGGGCTTGCGCGGCAGGCGAAACCATAAGACGTCCATAGGCGCGCCGTAATCCTCGCCCGTCAAACCTGCCTTTTCGCGCACGGTGGAATGCCGGCCGTCGCAACCGACCGTCAGATCGGCACGGATGGTCAGGGCGCCCTCCGGCGTTGTCGCACGGAGCCCGACAACCCGGCCATTCTCCTCGATCAGATCGGTCGCCTCGGCGTTCATGTGCAGACCGAAGGTCTTGTAGCGCTTGCCGTGCTCGGCCAGGAAATTGAGAAAATCCCATTGCGGCATCAGGGCGATATATTTGCAATGCGTCGGCAGATGGCGAAAATCGACCATCGTCAGATGCTCGGCGCCGACCTGACCGGTCAGCGTCTCGACCTTCTGATGCGGCAATTTAAGGAATTGATCGAGGAGGCCCAGTTCGTACATGAGTTCGAGCGTCGACGGGTGGACTGTGTCGCCGCGGAAATCACGGAAAAAGTCGGCATGCTTCTCCAACACGACCACGCTGACGCCGGCCCGCGCGAGAAGATAGCCGAGCATCATCCCGGCGGGGCCTCCGCCAGCGATACAGCACTTTGCGGTGATCGATAAATCCGGCATCTTAATTGCTTGCGAGCCTCAATGCTGGCATCCCAAATATGAACGAGCCTTGGTGACCGGACGTTCCTACCCGCCCTCACACTTCCGCCGCAAGCCGTGTGATACAAGACTTGCCCTTCCCTGTTTACCCACGCAAATGCGCCTTTCCGCAATTTTGACCGTCCTTGTCCTTCTCTTCCCGTTGCACGGGGTTTTGGCCCAGGGCACCAACCCCGCTGCGCCACCCGCCGCGGCAGCGCCGCCGCTTGTCGGAGTGGGTGACTTCCACATCGTCTGGGAAGCCAAGAACCGGTTTCGCCTATTTCGCAACCAAGCCGATTTCCTGCGCCTGGCTGCGGCAAGCCGCGGCGATGGCATCCTCGCTTCGGAGCGCCGGCTGGAAGAGGCGAGCGATGGCCTCGGCTGGGCCAGGGACGTCGTCACCAATCTTTGTCTCGACAATTACGGCAACCTGGTCGAGACCTGCGAGCGGGACGGCGTTAAGGAAAATTATCTAGCGCCGCAGGATCACCCGATCGGAGTGACGATTTCCGGGCCCGTGCCGCCGGGCGCGAATTGCGTGTGGAGTTTCGACGAAGGCAACGGACCGGGCGCGCAAACCACAGCGCCCTGCGATCAGGAGGTCCGGCTGCGTGTGCCGTCCGGCCGCACCACGATCGCCTCGGTGGACATCCCCCTCGGCGACGGGACGGCGCAGCGCGTCAGCACCGGCATAGCGGTGCGCGACATTCTGGTCGCCGGGCTTGGCGATTCGATTGCCGCCGGCGAGGGGAATCCGGATCGCGCCGTCGAGTTGGAGAGCGGCTTCTGCTTCAAGCGCTTTCTCAGCGGCGGCTTCAGCCAATATTTCCGGCCGAGCCGCGCCGGCTACAAAGACGACCGATCCTGCGAAAACGGCCCGGCGACCGCCAGCGCCGCCAAGGACTGGGACCTCCATGGCGCGCGCTGGATGAGCCCCGCCTGCCACCGCTCGCTCTATAGCTATCAGGTACGCACCCTGCTCGCGCTCGCCATCGAGCAACCGCACATCGCCGTCACTCTGGTGCCGCTCGCCTGCACCGGGGCGGCGATCGGCGCCGGCATGTTCGAGGGGCAACGCGCCGACGACTGTCCATGGGTGGTGGGTATCGAAACTTGTTCCGGCACCTCGCCGGCGCAAATTGCCGAATTGCGCCGGATCATGGCCGAGGCGCACCACCAAGACCCCAAGCGCAATCTCGACATGATGCTGTTGACGGTCGGCGCCAACGACGTGAATTTCGCCGGCTTGGTCGCCAACGTCATCGTCGATGCCACCACGGAGCGCCTGTTGCTGCGAGAGGGCGGCGCCATCTCCAGTGTCGCCGATTCACTGAAGGCCTTAAATCAGGAATTACCGGGCGAATTCGCCCAAATGCGCACGGCATTGAAGCCGTTCGTGGGCGGCAATCTCAACCGCGTGGTTTTCGTCTCCTATGCCAATCCCGCCATGCAGGCCGAGGGCAAGCCGTGTCCGGGCGGGCGCGACGGCCTCGACGTGCATCCGGCATTCGGAGCCGACGCCGAGCGGTTGCGCGCGGCGGCGGATTTCGTCGACGGCAAGTTCTTGCCGCAGATCAGAGCGCTCGCCACCTGCGACGGCGATAGGGCCTGCCGCGATCCGGCGACGGACAGCATGGCGTTTGTCGACAGCCACCAGGCGGCGTTCGAGCGGCACGGCATGTGCGTGCGCGCGGCAACCGACCCGGAATTCGATCGGCATTGCTTCCTGACGAATGGCGAAAGCTTCCAAACTGATCCGAACGTGGCGCCGGACAATCCAATGGCCTGCGGCGAACCGCCGAGCGACTATCGTCCCTATTCGCCGCGGGGCCGCTGGATCAGAACGGCCAACGACAGTTATTTCACCGCGATGACCTATCCCGAGGGCATGCCCGCGATCTTAAAGCCGAGCGACATCCACGATGCGCTGTGGGGCGTGCTCAGCGCGGTCTATGGCGGCGCCGTGCACCCCACGGCCGAAGGCTATGCGGCGATGGCGGATGCGGCGTTGCCGGTCGTGCGCGGCGTGCTTGGATTGGCGGCGCCTCCCGCTGTTCAATCGCAAGCGTTGCCGCCGCCGGGACCCCCGGCGCCGGCCGTAACGGCCCCGGCTCCCTCTCGGACGCCCTAGATCAAGACGCGGGCGCCGGTGCGGGACGCTCGGGCGCCACGCCGAGCTTCCTTTGCAGGCTTGTCGACGACGTCGTGTATTGGAACACCTGCCGCTTATCTGGAAAGACGTAGCGAGCGGCCTTCTGCGCCATCAGCGCACCCTCGTGGAAACCGGACAGAATGAGCTTGAGCTTGCCGGGATACCAGTTGATATCGCCGATGGCGAAAATGCCGGGCGCGCTGGTTTCGAAGCTTTCGGTGTTGACCGGGATAAGCTCGTTGTTCTTGAGCTCAAATCCCCAATTGCCGACCGGACCGAGCTTCATGGTCAGACCGAAGAACGGCAGCAAGGCATCGCAGGCGATCTCGTAAGTCGAAGCCTCATTGGTTTTGACCGTAGCCTTGGTGATTTGACCGTCGTCCCCGGACAGCGACGTCACCTGGCCCAAGACGAAATCGATTTTGCCCTCGCCAACCAGCGCCATCATTTTGTTGACGCTGTCGGGTGCGGCACGGAATTCGCTGCGCCGGTGTAACAGCGTGAGGTGGCTGGCAAGCGGCGCCAGATTGAGCGTCCAATCGAGCGCGCTGTCGCCGCCGCCAACGATCAGAACCCGCTTATCGCGGAAGACTTCCATCTTGCGCACCGCATAGAACACCGACTTGCCCTCGTAGGGCTCGATGCCGGGAATTGGCGGACGCTTGGGCTGGAATGAGCCGCCACCGGCGGCAATGACCACGATCTTGCACTCGAATTCCGTGCCCTGATCGGTTTTCACCCGGAATAACGGATCGCCGATTTTCTCAACCGTCTCCACCATCTCGCCGAGATGGAATTGCGGTTTGAATGGCTTGATCTGCTGCAACAACGCATCGACAAGCCCGTGCGCGCTGGTATGGGGAATCCCGGGAATGTCATAGATCGGCTTCTCGGGGTAAAGCTCGGCGCATTGTCCGCCGATCTTGTCCAGAATGTCGATAAGGTGACATTTCATGTCGAGCAGGCCGAGCTCGAACACTGCAAACAGCCCAATCGGCCCGGCCCCGACGATGACAACGTCGGTCTTGATAGGTTCAGTCATATCGCGTCCGTAATGGTCCAAATAATGGGGTGGAGGGGTGGCGAGTGTCTAGCGCGCGCAAAGCGCCAGGGGAAGGCTGGATTCGGCAATCTGGACGCGCCCGGATTGAGCGCCAGCGACGCCGGAACGGGTCCCGGTTAGGCCTGCCGCTCCGGCGTCCGCACGATCAAACCGTCGAGTTCCTCGCGGACTTTGATCTGACACGACAACCGTGAATTCGGCTGTACGTTATAGGCGAAGTCGAGCATGTCCTCTTCCATCGGGGACAGCTCGCCGGCCTTCTCTCGCCACGCTTCGTCGACATAAACGTGACAGGTCGAGCAGGCGCAGGCGCCGCCGCATTCCGCCTCGATTTCCGGCACGCCGTTCTTGATAGCGGTCTCCATGACCGTGGAACCAACCTCGCCGTCGACCGTGCGGGCGGTTCCCTTGAAATCGATAAATGTAATCTGAGCCATGGTGGAGCAAGTCGGGGGTTGTGGCTGATGCAGAGGCGCACGTACGAAAGGCCGACAAGCCGGCCGGGCTCCTTCTATCGGCTCAACCGAGAAGACGCTAGAGCATGTCCCGCAAAAGTGGAAACCGGTTTTGCGAAAGGGACATGCTAGATAAACAGCCAGGAGCCGGATTTGGCATTCGCTCTGCCCACCCAGACGCCTGCGTCTTGACGGTCAGCGGTGCACGCCAAGCTCGTCGAATAGAGCAGTCAATCGCGCTGCGATCGCGGCGCCAGCTTCCAGGCTTGCGGCCTTGAGCTCCGCCAGCGCATCCTCCAGGTCGCGCTCCGGGTCGGACGCATCGACGCAGCCGGCAGCCAGCTCCAAGATTTCCGCCGCGCGCGCCACACGCCAGGCCCCGATCCCGCGTGCCGATCCCTTCAGCGTATGGGCCGCGGCGGCGGCCAGCGACGGTTCCGCACCGATGATCCGATCCAGCATGATGGTCGTCTGCCGCAAGAACAATTCGAGGACTTCCCGCTCCAGGCGCCGGTCGCCCAGCGTCATGCGGCCGAGATGGTCCTCGTCGATTGCGACTGGGTTTGGCTCGCTCTGCGCGGCTGCCAGCGCGCACGAAGTCATCATGACGTTCTCCCACCGAGCCGGCGTTCTGGGCCGGACATTTTTGTACGCAGCGATGACAGCACGACTGGGTTACGGAACACGAGCGTATCCGACGATCTTTCACGCTGACGGTAAGCGAATTCTTACAGCGCGACGAAGCCGTCGGCCGCAAGCCTCCCCCCGGCCCAACGGCGGCCGCATTTCCGGCGCAACAAAGGCGGCTTCGTCGACCACTGCACACTTCGCTGCGCAGAGGGTAAAAAAGCCGTTAACGATGATTAAAGGGACGTTACTGAATCGGTTTTCTTCGATCCTCCAGACCGATAGGATGGGCTATCGAAGTGCGAACTGAGGGCTCTTCCGAGGCAGCCCCGGAACCGGTGAGGATTCGACGATCACGCGCTCGTGGCGCGGCTCGAAAGTTGCAGGGAGCGACGCTCCGTTGCGCTCGCGCCGTCCAAGTCAAGCGTAACACGCGAGGCGACGACCGAAAATGGCCAACTACCCGAAGAAGATGACGGACCCGACTGAGGCGGCGCTGTCGGCGATCCAGGAAGCGCTCAATATCCGAGATGAGGAACTGACAACCGGCCGGTCCGAGCCCAGGCTTGAGCCCGACGCCGAATCCATGGCGGATTTGCTGTCGGGCTCCCCCGAGGCTGCTGCGCCAAGCATGTCAGCTGCGGACATCCAAGACGACCTCTTCCGCGCCGATGTTTCCATCGGCACGCACGATCACGCCGGACCGACCGCCCGCGCCGCCAATGACGACCAGCAATCGATCGGCCAGATCCTGCACGCTTTGCAGCGCCGGCCGGCCCGTTCGTCCTATTTTATCGCCACGGCGTTTTCCTGCGCCTGGATCGTCGGCTCTCTGTCCTTAGCATTCGCTTATCTGTCGGATATCAATGCCGCGCTTGGGCCGGGCCATTCGTCGATCGCGCTGATGATCGGTCTTGGCGCAGCGGCACTCCTGCCGATCATCTTTTTCTTCGGCGTCGCGCACATGGCGTGGCGCTCGCAGGAACTGCGGCTCATCGCCCAGTCGATGGCGCGGGTCGCGATGCGGCTTGCCGAGCCGGAGAGCGTGGCGCGGGATTCCATCGTCACCGTCGGCCAAGCGATCCGGCGCGAGGTCGCGGCGATGGGTGACGGCGTCGAGCGCGCCTTGGCGCGCGCCAGCGAGCTCGAAGCGCTGGTGCAGAGCGAGGTTGCCGCACTGGAACGCACCTACAGCGACAATGAAATACGCATCCGCGGCCTGTTGCAGGATCTCTCCAGCCAACGGGAGACGCTGGTGGGCCAGGCCGAGCAAGTCCGGTCCGCCATCGACAATGTCCACATCGATCTCACGCAGGACCTCTCCACCATCAGCGATCTGGTCGGGCAACAGGTCAACGAGGCGGCGCAACGCATTACCCAGTCGCTGGCCGAGCGCGGCGAACACATCACGCTCACGCTGAGCCAGATCGGCGATTCCATGATCCAGCAGTTGAGCGAGCGTGGCGGCGATCTGCTCGAACGGTTGGAAGCGGCCAGCGAAGCAACCTCGCACGCGATCTCCACGGCCAGCGAGCAGCTCAGCTCGAACCTCGATTTCAAGACCAATCACATCGGCGCGGAGTTTGCCGAAATCGCCACCGGGCTCGAGGACATGATGACGTCGCGCCTCGACCGCATCACCGAGGCCTTCTCCGAGAAGTCGCTCGCCGTGGTCGACCTGGTAGCCGGACGGTCTCAGGAATTCACCGACGCCGTCGTCGAAACGTCGAACCAGATCGCCGAAACGATTGCGATGCGGATCGACGAAGTCAACAGCACCATCAAAACCTCGGGCGAATCGCTGCTCCTCGATCTCGACCTGCGCGGCAGCGAGATGGCGGGCAAGCTGCAGCAATCCGGCGATCGCATCACCGAGATGCTGACCACGCACAGCACCGAGATGAGCGATCAGGTGCGCGACAACGCCGAGCGCGTCGCCGGCGTCATCGTCACGCGCAACGATGCTATCAAGGAAATGCTGAGGGCCCGCCTCGCCGCCTTTGAGGAAATGTTCAATCACACCGGCGCCGGGCTCGGTGAGCGGATCTCGCGCGACTCGTCTGCACTCGGCAACCTCATCACCCGGCATCTGGCCGAGTTCGATCGGACGGTGAAGACTTACGGCTCCGAGCTCGTGGAACGGCTCGGCGCTCGCACCCACGATGTTTCCGAATCTATGCGCACCTACGTCGACAGCTTCGACAGCCGCGTTGCCGCAAAGGCGGACGCGGTCACGACCGCGCTCGACCAGCGTCTGGGGCGCTTTGAAGAAACGCTCGACAGCCGCGCGCAGACGCTCACCGACGCCCTGTCGGCTCGCGTCGGCGATATCGCCAAGGCGCTGGCTGATGGCGGCAACGAGGTTGCCGGCGCCCTCGACAAGCGCATCGGCGACGTCACGACAATTATTGACACCCGCGCCGCCAAGCTCACCGACGTAGTCGGCGAGCGCATCGCAAAAATCGAATTCGACGCTCGGCCAAGGCGCCTCGGACGTCGCCAATACGCTCGATGGCCGGATCGGCCAATTGGAGGAGCTGTTGGTCGGCCGCGCCGAGGCCGTCGTCCACCAGCTCGAAGTGCAAAGCCGCGGCGCCGCCGATCTGCTCAATTCCCGCATGGAGCAGCTCTCCGACGCGATCAAGACCAATTCGGCCAGTGCCGAGCGCGCGTTGACCCAGCTCGCGGTCAACACGACCGAAGCGCTCGGCAAGACCGCGGCCGCCAGCACGGCGGCCACCGACGCACTTAATCGCAGCGCCGCGGAGGCGACGGTTTCGCTCAACCGCAGCGCCGGCGCTTTGAGCAATACCATCACCAAGAGCGCCACGGCAGCCAATGAGACGCTCGGCAAGACCACGGCGACCGCAACCGATCTGCTTGCCAGGACTTCGACCTCAGTCAACGAGACCATCGGAAGGGCGGCGACCGTGGTCAACGAGACCGTCGGCAAGGCAGTCGCCGCGGCCAACGAGACCGTCGGCAAGGCGGCGGCGGCCGCCAACGAAACGATTACCAAGGCGACGACGTCCGCGGCCGAACTGCTCGGCAAGACGACGCAGTCGAATGCCGACGCGATCGGCCGCACCGTCAGCGAGGCCGAGCGCAAATTGCTCGGCATGAGCAACGAAGTGGCCCGCAACCTGGTTGGCAAGGCCAACGAAATCCACACCGCCATGACGCAGCGCGTCGACGACATGACGCGCGTCCTCGACCAGAACTCGAACGGCCTGATCGCGGCGCTGAGCAGCAAGGGTGACGCGCTTGCCGACGAAGTCGCGCGCATCACCGAACATACGGTGAAGTCGATCGACGCCAGAGGGTTCGTGTTCACCAAGACGATGACGGACAAGAGCGAGGAAATCGCCCGTATGATCAACGACGCGAGCCTCAACGCGACGAGCGCCATCACCCACACGCTGGGCCAAATGCAGGAAGGCGCCGAGGGCGTCACCGAGGCGGCGAAATTGACGATCTCGCGCACGCTCGAGGAGCTGCACCGCGCGACCAAGGGCGCGATCGAAGAATCAAAGCAGACGGCGGCGGCGACAGTCGCCGAGATGATGGAGACGCACACGATGTTGCGCTCCGATTCGACCGCGCTGTTCGAGCGGCTGCGCGAGGCCAACATCCTCCTGCAGGAGGTGCTTTCCGGCGCCCAGGAGAACATGAATTCGATCGAGCACACCATGGCGTCGCGTGTTTCCGAGTTTGTCGCAGCTATGAGCGATCTGTCGAGCAAGAGCGGCGCCACCACCGTCAAGGTCGAGCAGTCGCTCGGCACGTTCAACAACGTGACCGCCCGCGTGCTGCACGACCTCGGCGACCTGGCCGATCAATTCACGTCGCACGGCCGGGCGCTTGCCGATGCGGTCGATCTGCTCGATTTCGAGCAACCGCCGCACCGAGGATTCGGTGGCGGCTCGCCATTCCACCATCGAGGCGCTGGTCGCCGCGCTCGACACGCGCACCGAGGACTTCGGCGACCGGCTGCAACGGTTCTCCACCCTGCTCGACGAGTCGCTCGATACGGCGGCCGCGCGGGCGCGCGAGATCGCCGGTATTGTCGCCGAGAGCAGCAATGAAAGCGTGCAGTCGATCGAGCAGCAATACGAGCTCGTGCGCAAAACCACGGATGAGGAGCGTTTGCGCACCAGCGAGGCGCTTAACGGGGTCTACGACGAAGCTTTCAACGACGTGCAGGCCATGTTCACGCAGTCCGCCAGCCGTTTCACGGAAATCATGCAGGGCATGAAGCAGATGGCCGGGGAAATGCAGCGTGAGCTGGAAACGACCCGGACCGAGCTGCGGCGCGGCATTCTCGAACTGCCGCAGGAGACCGCCGAGAGTACGGCGCAGATGCGCCGCGTCATCGTCGATCAGATCGAGGCATTGGCCGAGCTCAACCGCATCGTCGCCCGCCACGGCCGCTCGCTCGACGCCTCGGAGCCGGTTCGCCGCGAGGCCGAGCCGATGTATGCCGCCGGCAACGGCCGCGGCGGCCAGGTCAGGCCGATGCGGCCCGATATGGCGCCAGCCCAGCCAGCACCGACGCGCGACATTACCGGCGCGCCAGCGCGCCGCAACTCCCCGCCGAACTTGAGCCCGGTGCCAGGCGGCAAGGATGAGACTGCCGCGCGCAATGGCGGCTGGCTGTCGGACCTGCTCAGCCGGGCCTCGCGCGAGGAGCCGAGTCCGCCGATTGCCCCACCCCCGGGCCGCGAGAGCCCGCGAGAGGAGGAGCGCCCGCAACGCGAAAATATCGAGTTCGATCGATTCGCTCTCGGTGGATATCGCGCGCATGATCGATCACGATACCGCGGCGGAGGCATGGGAGCGCTATAGGCGCGGCGAGCGCGGCGTGTTCAGCCGCCGCCTCTATACGCAATCGGGCCAGAAGGCGTTCGACGAAATCCGCAACAAATATCGCTCCGACCCGGAATTCCGTCAGACCGTGGAGCACTACATTCACGAATTCGAGCGGCTGCTTGACGATGTCTCGCGCGGCGATCGTGGCCCGGCGGTGGCGCGGAACTATCTGACGTCCGATACCGGCAAGGTGTTCACCATGCTGGCGCACGCGGCGGGGCGGTTCGAGTAACCGACTGCCGGGGAGCGGCAAGCGAACTTGCCTGTAACACCGTTGCGGCGCTACCGTTGGCCGCGGCCGCCACCATGGTGAGTGCGATGGACGCTCCGGTTGCGCTGCCCACTGCCGCGGATGTCGATGCGGCGGCCCGCCGTTTGGCCGGCGTCGCGCTGCACACGCCGCTTTTGACCTCGGCCGCGCTGGACGCCATGACCGGCGGACGCGTTTTCCTCAAGGCCGAAACCCTGCAGCGCACCGGCTCCTTCAAATTTCGCGGCGCCTATAACAAGCTCGCCTCGATCCCGCCGGAGCGGCGGTCCGGCGGCGTGGTGGCTTTCTCATCAGGCAACCACGCGCAAGGCGTCGCCGCCGCTGCGCAGCTCCTCGGCATGCGTTGCGTGATCGTGATGCCGCACGACGCGCCGCGGGCAAAACGCGAGCGCACGGCCGCGCTCGGTGCGGAAATCGTGCTGTACGACCGCGCCCGCGACGATCGCGAGGCGATCGCCAACGATATCGCGCTTGCGCGCGGCGCCGTCTTGGTGCCGCCCTACGATGACGCCCTCATTATTGCCGGCCAGGGGACCGCGGGGCGGGAAATCGTCGAGGACCTCGGAGCGCTCGGGCTTACGCCCGATGTCGTGGTTGTTACCGCCTCGGGCGGCGGCCTGGCCGCGGGCATCGCGCTCGCCATCAAGGCACGGGCGCCGGAAGCCCTGCTCTACACCGCCGAGCCGCAAGGCTTCGATGACCACGCCCGCTCGTTCCGCAGCGGCCGGCGCGAGCAGAATGCCACGCTCACCGGCACGATCTGCGATGCGCTGATGGCGCGCATGCCGGGCAAGCTGACCTTCGCGATCAATCAGTCGTTGGTCGGCGCCGGCGTCGCGGCGAGCGACGATGAAGTCGCCGCCGCCGTCGGATTTGCATTCGCCGAATTGAAGCTCGTCGTCGAGCCGGGCGGCGCGGTGGCGCTCGCCGCGGTAATGACCGGCAAGGTCGACGTAAAGAATAAAATCGCTGTGGCCGTCCTTTCGGGCGGCAATGTCGACCCGGACCTGTTTTCCCGGCTGGTCGCCTAACGAGGCAACGTTAGCCTTCCCAATTCACGCAAATTTACGTCTCGCTAAGGCGTATCCCGGTTTCCACTTTTTCAGGACAGGCTCTAACCGAACAAAGCGAGCAACTCGTCTTCACTAAGAGCACGCAATGCCGCGAGCGGGTTGATCGGCGCCGGGCGCGGCGCTAATCGCAGCGGCGGCGGTTCGGGATCGGGCAATGCCGCGGTCTTCGTTATCGTTGCCGGCGCCGCAGATGACGGCGGAAGTGGTGCACGCTCCCCGATCTGCAATGCAGCGGCATTTGGCTTAGCCGTCGGCGCAGACGCTTGCTCGAATAATTCGGCCGGATCGTCGTCGGGATTCATCAGACGCCGCGGTGGCGGATGCCCTGGCGGCAACTCGCCCGCATTGCTCGAGGAAGGAGTGGCATGGCCGTTCGTTGGCCGCGCAGCCGGTTGGAACACGAAAGCGGGCGCCTCGATATGCCAGCGCGGAGCAGCGACGACGGGTTCTGACTGCGGCTCCGGCGCTGCCGCAACGGTGTAGTCATGCGGCGGGATGACAGGGACGCTCTCCAGCGGTTCAGCCGCGTCCTCAGTTGGCGTCTCCTTCAGGCCTTGCTCCGCTCTGAAGCCTTGCTCCTTGAAGCCTTGCTCCTTGAAGCCTTGCTCCTTGAAGCCTTGCTCCTTGAAGCCTTGCTCGTCCGAGCTTTGCTCGCCAAGCGAACTCATCGTTGCGGCAAGTGCGGTGGCCGCGGCCGCGAACTTTTCCCGGTCTTGCAATTCGAATTCAAAACCGTCGACGGCCGAAGTGTGACCTTCGTCCGCGGGTGCGCCGAAGCAATCGGCCGCGGCTGGCTGAGTCTCGTCTGCGAGCGTTGCTTCGCCTGCATCGCGAAGCGTGGCGCTGCTTGCATCTTCCCGGCGGTTCGCGCCATCGCCGGATGCAGCGGATATTTGGCGCACGGCCGCGTCGAGCGCATCGCACAGCGCCCGATCGGCGCCGCGCTCGCGAAGTCCGAAAGCGATATCCGCGATTTCTTCCGCCGCCTCAGCGACGCTCGATATGGCTACAGGAGGATTTCGAGACCGCATCTGCCCAGGCCACGGCCGCCTCGATGCGGGCCAGCGCCGCGATCAGCGGCCCGGTGTCGGCGTGCCGGTTACGGCTGGCGAATTCGGTCAAAAACCAGCGGCCGCGCTCGGTTGCCGAGACCGCCGCGTAGACCGCGTCATACTCCGTTTCCTGCGGCCGCCCGGCATCAACGCCGGACAACGCCAAGGGACTGTTCGGTCGATCGTTCGCCATTGCGAGACCCAGTGTCCCGATTCCGAAGTTCGCAGGGAAGTGCTGCCCGGTGGCGAACTTCGGAATCGAAAGGACACCAGTAAGGTATTGATCTGGCGTGGCTCTGGTTCACAATTCCGACCACGGGCGCAACCGAAACAATGATGCAGACTTCTGGACGCCACACTGGAGCAAATCAATCGCATAAACAGTCTGCGCGCAATCCAATTTGGAACCCTAGTCCCCAAGATACCCACAGGGTTATGCGCAAAAAGGGCAACGCCGGCACGGCCGGAGCCGTTTGTACCTAACAGACGTCAGCCCCAAAGGACCGCCGCGGACGGATAAACCAAGCTGCCGTCGTAGCTCAGTCCATCGGCGCGATCCTTCGCCAGCAACAGCGGACCGTCGAGATCCACGACGCTGGCGGCTTGCGCGACCAACATGGCCGGCGCCATCGCCAGTGAGGTCGCAACCATGCAGCCGACCATGATGGTTAAGCCGATCCGCTCCGCCTCGGCAGCGAGCGCAAGCGCCTCGGTCAAGCCGCCGGTCTTATCGAGCTTAATATTGATGGCGTCGTATTTCCCCGCGAGGCCTGCAAGCGATTTGCGATCGTGCACGCTCTCGTCGGCGCAAACCCGAATGGACCGTTTCCGGCCGGCAAGCGCTGCGTCACGCCCTTCCGGTAGCGGCTGCTCGATCAGCGTGACGCCCGCCTCCGCGCATACGGCAAGGTTTTGCGCAAGATTGGTTTCGTTCCACCCTTCATTGGCATCGACAATGAGCTCGGCGTTGGGCGCGCCGCGCCGCACAGCCGCAATTCTCGCGCCGTCGCCCTCGGCGGCGCCAAGTTTCACCTTAAGTAAGGGCCGGAAGGCAGCGCGTTCCGCCGCCTCCGCCATCGCCGCCGGCGCCGCAAGCGAAATCGTATAGGCGGTCATGAGCGGCTTGGGCGCCGCAATGCCAGCCAATTGATAGACGCGGCATTCCGCCTGTTTCGCTGCGAGATCCCAAAAAGCGCAATCGAGCGCGTTGCGCGCGGCGCCGGGCGGCATTGCCGCCTGCAGCGCCGGCCGGTCGAGGCCGTTGCGCAGGGCCGGCCCCATCGCCTCGATCGCAGCGGCGACCGCCTCCGGCGTTTCGCCGTAGCGGGCATAGGGCACGCATTCGCCGCGGCCGCGACGGCCTGCGTCTCGCAGATCCGCCGTCACTACGACGGCTTCGGTCTTGCTGCCGCGACTGATGGTGAAAGCCGACGCCAGCGGCCAGCGCTCGATCTGAACGGAAAGCTCCATGCCGGGAGCGAGTATGGCTGCAGTACAAGGCCGTGCTCAAGGGCGCGATAGGCCGTCAGGCGGCGATGCCGGTCTTTTCGTGCAGCGGCAGTTCCGGCTCTTCGTCCGGCAGCGGCGGCAGGCTGGCGCTGCGATCGATCCAATGGATGATCTCGAAGCTGCCGTCCTCATGCTCGGCGAGCGCCGTGCAGCTTTCGACCCAATCGCCGCAATTCATGTAACGGATGCCGAGCGTATCGTGAATTACGGCGTGATGGATATGGCCGCAAATGACGCCATCGACCTTATGGCGCTGCGCTTCCTCGGCCAATGTCTGTTCGTAGGCGCCGATATAGTTGACCGCGTTCTTGACCTTATGCTTCGCCCATTGCGACAGCGACCAGTAGCGGAAACCGAGCCGGCGGCGGATGGCGTTGAAATAACGGTTGATCAAAATGGCGAGATCGTAGGCAGTGTCGCCGAGCAGCGCGAGCCAGCGCGCATGCTTGACCACCATGTCGAATGCATCGCCGTGGACGACGAGATAGCGGCGGCCGTCGGCGGCCTCATGAATGGCGGTCTCGACAACCTCGATGCCGCCGAAATGGGTGCCGTAATAGTTGCGGAGAAACTCGTCGTGATTGCCCGGCAGATAGACGATGCGGGAACCCTTGCGCGCCTTGCGCAATAGTTTCTGCACCACGTCGTTGTGCTCCTGCGGCCAATACCAGCCCGATTTCAACTGCCAGCCGTCGACGATGTCGCCGACCAGATAGATGGTGTCAGCATCGTGATAACGCAGGAAATTGAGAAGGTGGTCAGCCTGGCAGCCGCGCGCGCCGAGATGGACATCGGAAATAAAGAGCGTGCGGAACTTAATTTCGGCGGGCTCGAACGTCACCGAGCGTGATCTCGCGTCTGTTGCCAATCGAATCGTTTTATAAAATCATTCCATTGCAGGACCATGACATCAAAAGTTAACGCGGCCATTCGGGCGCGGCGTAAACCGCGACAACCGCCTAATTCGCGTAACCAAGTCACGGCTCTGTCATGCCGCGCGCCTAAAGGTTCCCGCGATGACCGCGCCGATTCTCGCCGCCGCGATATTTTGCATCGCCGTCACCGTCGTCCAGCTGACCAGCGTCGCGATTGCGATTGGCCGCTTCAGCGCCGGTCGGCCACGCAAGCCGCTGTCGAAATCCTATCCGCCCGTCAGCCTGGTGCGCCCGCTATGCGGCATCGACAATTATGCGGCCGATACGCTGTCTTCAACGTTCGCCCTCGATTATCCGCATTACGAAATCCTGTTCTGCGTCGCCTCCGCGAAGGATGCCGTCGTCCCGCTGGTCAAGGCATTGATGGCGGAGAATCCGCCCGCGCGGCGCGGCTGCTCATCGGCGACGATCGCGTGAGCGCACAATCCCAAGCTTAATAACGTGGTCAAGGGTTGGCGCGCGGCGCACTATTCCTGGATCGTCATTGCCGACAGCAATGTGCTGATGCCGCCCGATTACATCCAGCGGCTGTTCGCCAGTTGGCGCGCCGATACCGGGCTTGTCGCCTCGCCGCCGATCGGCTGCCGGCCCGACGGCATCTGGGCCGAGTCGAATGCGCTTTCCTCAACACTTATCAGGCGCGCTGGCAATATATCGTCGATACGCTCGGCTACGGTTTCGCGCAGGGCAAAACCATGCTGTGGCGGCGCGCCGACCTCGACGCAGCCGGCGGCATCGAGGCGCTCGGCAAGGAAGTCGCCGAGGACGCCGCAGCGACCAAGGTCGTGCGCGATGCCGGGCTGAAGGTCCGGCTGGTCGATCGGCCGTTTGCGCAGCCGCTTGGCCGGCGCAGCGCCGCTCGAAGTCTGGAACCGGCAGTTGCGCTGGGCGCGGTTGCGGCGCGCGAGCTTTCTGTTTTATTTCCTGCCGGAAGCCCTGTCGGGCGGCGTGCTGCCGATGATCGCGGTTGCGTATCTGGCCGCTGCTTTTCATTGGCCGCCGGCGCTCTGCGTCATGGGCTTCGCCGCGCTCTGGTACGGAGCCGAAATGGCACTGTCTTTCGCCGCCGGCTGGCACGTCCCGGCGCTCTATCCGCTTTACGGTTTCCTGCGCGACCTCTTGCTGCCGGTGCTGTTTGTTGGCGCGCTGCGCGGCAACGACTTCGTTTGGCGCGGCAATGAAATGCAGGTCGAGCACATGACGGCGCAGCGCCGCCGCATTATCGCGCGCGTGCGTCCGCAGATGCGCGAATTCGCTTCCGGAAGCCGGCGGCGGCTGCGCTCGTTGCGCGAGCGCATGTCGTCTTAGGATCGATTGGCGGGCTAGCCGTCCGTGGCAACTTCCCGTGCCGTCGTGTCGGCAATCGTTTCGAGCGCACCGCGCTCTCCCGGAAAGTCCGCTGCGATCCAGGCTTTCTCGGCCGCGCGCAGAGCCGCACCCAGTGCGGGCCCTGCGGCCGATGCCGCGCTGAATGAAGTCGGCAGCCTTGAGCGGAAAAACCGGCGCGGTCCAGCGCTGCGGCAGATCGGCAAGCTCGTGCCACGCCGGGTCGGCGGCGCCGGCAGCCGAGCGCGACCAGGCAAACAGCACCGGTCGGTGAAAGATCGCGGGCCGAGACGATAGAGGAGCGCCCGGGCGGCCTGTCCGTCCGATCCTGGCGCGACGCGCCACCACCCCTCCAGCGCCATCAGCCGCTCGGCTTCGGCATTCGACAAGTCGTAGCCGCTGCGCGAGCCGCTCGCCGTCCTCTTTGACCGAAACGCCAAGCGCGCCCAGCCGGCGCGACGGCGTCGGCGCCGAGACCGATCGCCGCCTCGGCTTTCACCGTGTTCTCGAAGCTCGCGAGCAACGGCACGCCGCCGAGCACCGTGCCGAGAATGCCGCATTCGGCCATGACCGCGAGCGTCGGCGTCGCATGCGGCCGCCAACAGGAGCTTCAGCAGCTCCATCCGCATGCGCTCGCGCGAAAGCGTCTCAAGCCCGGCGCGTGCCACGGATGCAGGCGTGCAAGCCTGCGGCATCGGCGGGGCCGGCGCCATACCAGGCGTGAAAGCGAAAGAACCGCAAGATGCGCAAATAATCTTCGGCAATCCGCTCCTTCGCCTCGCCAATGAAGCGCACGCGCCGCGCGGCAATATCGGCAGAGCCCGCCGACATAGTCGTAGACTGTGCCGTCTGCGGCGACCGACAGGGCGTTGATGGTGAAATCGCGCCGCTGCGCGTCGATGCGCCAATCGCGGCCGAACACAACCTTGGCCTTGCGGCCATAGGTCTCGACATCCTGCCGCAATGTCGTCACCTCGAATGGCTTGCCGTCGATGATCACAGTGACGGTGCCATGATCGATTCCGGTCGGAACCGCTTTCCAGCCGGCCGCCGATGACGCGGCGGATGACTTCTTCGGGCACGGCGGTGGTCGCAACGTCGATTTCGCCGACGGAAAGCCGCAGCAGGGCATTGCGCACCGCGCCGCCGACCACGCGCGCCTCTTCCCCGTCGCGATCGAGCACGGCAAGCAGGCGCGCGACCTCGCCGCTCCGAAGCCAAGGGGCATCGCCGAGGTGCGGCTGTCGCCGTCACCGCGTCGCTCCCGGCACGAATTTGCCGTTGTCGACATGCGCCGGCACATAGGTCGAGTCGGGCGGCGCGCCCGAGAATTGCGCCAAGAACAGAAAGCTGCCGACCACGAGCACGAGCGAAACAATGAACAGGCTTGCCACGCGCGACGCCGTCCAGGCTGCCGGCAACAGCACTCCGCGCGCGTGAGTAGAAGAAAGGCGGCGTAGAGCGCGAACGGAGCGAGGAACAGCCCGAACTCGGTGAGGATCGGCCTGATCATGCTGCCATAAATCCGATCGTAGAGATTTCTCAAGATACCGGCGGTAATGCCCCAGATGTAGCGGTTCTCGAACGGAATGGCGTAATAATCGCGCTGCAATGCCGTTCCAGTCGCGCGTCTTGCGCTGATGATTGGCGGGCGTCATCACAAAGGCGAGCGGCACTTCGAACGCCTCGACCACTTCGCCGCGGATTGAGGGTGAGAGCGAAATCCGGCTTGACCCGCGCCAAGGTCGGCAAAATGCGAAAGCCGGAAAACGTCAGATAAAGGTCGAGATAGCCGATCGGCTCGATGAAGCTTGGCGCCAGGCCGGTTTCCTCGCTGCGCTTCACGCAAAGCCGCCGCGACCGGAGATTCGTCGGCGGGATCGATTTTGCCGCCGGGAAAGGCCACTTGGCCGGCGTGGCTGGCAAGCTCCGCAGTGCGCAGCGTGAGCAGGACCGTCGGCTCGGACCGATCGATCACGGGAACGAGCACGGCGGCGGGCTTGGTGGGCTTGACGCCCGCGCGCACCCACATTTCCGGATTCGAGATCGAGATCACCGCGCGCACCCTCCATAGTCGGATCGGTCAGCGCCGGCGGCATTTCAAGCGTCAGCCGCGCCCGCGCGCGCCTGAAGAAGTCATCAGCCGCCGCATGCTGCATGTTTGCCGCTCGATCGTTCACGCGAATTCCCTCACTGCTTGCGCCGGCGCCATCGGAAAGAATGCGCCCTCGGACGACACCCCGAACATGTCGATGCCGTCGATGTCGCGTTCCTCGCCCAGCTCGACCAGATCGAAGAACAGGGCGCGGGTCACTTTGGCCCATAGATCGCGGCGGACGTGAAGATAGGGCTTCAGACCGCCTGTTCCGGCTTCCGGCTCGAAACGCAGCTTGTGCTCCGGCCCGCAAGTGACCCAATCGTCGACATTGGTGCGGAAATGCAAAACGCGCCCGGCGGCGCCGGTCTTCGACCTTCAGCTCGACCGCCAGAAACGGTGCATCGTCGACCTGGATGCCGCACTTCTCGACCGGCGTGACCAGAAAATACCGGTCGCCCTCCCGTTTGAGGACGGAAGCGAACAGCTTGACCAGCGCGGGCCGGCCGATCGGGGTCTTGAGGTAGATCCAGGTCCCATCGGTGGCAATGCGCATATCGAGGTCCCCACAATAAGGGGGATTCCACAGTTCCACCGGCGGCGACCCTCTAACGCCGCGGCCTAGCGAGCCTGTGATCGTCTCAAGGGCGGGTTGCCCTTCCTTCGCCATGGTTTGCCTTGAAGTTCCGCTCGGACAGGGTGTCAGGAGGCGGGCAGATCTGCGAGTGCGAAGTTGTCGCTGTGCATCTGACTAATCCCCAGACAAACGCCGTAGGCAGGCCGGATTTCCTATCCATGAAGAATCAGCGCAAAATCGCAGGCTTGGCCGCTGGCTCACATATTGCATCTTCTATGCCTAATTGGCGTGCAGACCGGGCGCCACCGATTCGCGCATATGGCGTAAATCTGAATTCGAAACAAGAACTAGTTTTAATGACAAGGAGTTAGCCATGCCGCTTGCTGGCGGAGACGGTCTCGAAAAGACTCGAGGACATGATCGTGCGCGCCGCCGAATCGACTGCGGACCATGTCCGCGCGGCCAAGGCCGCGATCGGCACCGTCATATTCGGCCAGGACAAGGTCGTCGAGCAGGCGCTGATCACCATTCTGTCCGGCGGACACGCGCTCCTCCTCGGCGTGCCAGGGCTCGCCAAAACCAAGCTTGTCGACACGATGGGCACCGTGCTCGGTCTAGATGCGCGGCGCATCCAGTTCACGCCCGATCTCATGCCGTCGGACATTCTCGGCACCGAAGTTCTGGAGGAGAGCCAGACCGGCAAGCGGAATTTCCGTTTTATCTCCGGTCCGGTCTTTGCCCAATTATTGATGGCAGACGAGATCAACCGCGCCAGCCCGCGCACGCAGTCGGCGCTGCTGCAGGCGATGCAGGAGCAGCACATCACCGTTGCCGGCGCGCGGCACGATCTGCCGAAGCCTTTCCACGTGCTCGCCACGCAAAATCCGCTTGAACAGGAAGGCACCTATCCGCTGCCGGAAGCGCAGCTCGATCGTTTCCTGATGGAGATCGACGTCGGCTATCCGGATCGCGATGCCGAGCGAAAAATCCTGTTTGAGACAACGGGCGCCGAGGAAACGCGGGCCAAAGCGGCGATGACCGCCGACGACCTGATGGCGGCGCAGCGGTTGGTGCGAAGGCTGCCGGTCGGCGAGTCTGTCGTCGAGGCCATCCTTAAGCTGGTGCGGTCGGCGCGGCCGGGCCCCGAAGGCGGCGAAGGCGCAAAGCTGATCGCCTGGGGACCAAGCCCGCGCGCCAGCCAGGCGCTTGATGCTTGCGGTGCGCGCTCGCGCGCTGCTTGACGGCCGTCTGGCGCCCTCGATCGACGACGTGCATCGACCTCGCCGAGCCGGTGCTCAAGCACCGCATGGCGCTCACCTTCTCCGCCCGCGCGGAAGGCGAAAGCATGGAAGCCGTGATCGGCCAGCTGAAGGCGCGGATCGGATAATCGCATGGCGGCCGAGGCCAGGCGCATAGCGCAACGCAGTCACCAGGATGTTGCCGCGACGGACCGCGCGGTCGGCGAAGGCCGGACGCTTGCGGCCGGCATGCCGCGCCTGATCCTTGAAGCGCGGCGGGTGGCCGCCACCGTCATTCACGGCGTGCACGGTCGCCGCCGCGCCGGCCCGGGAGAAAATTTTTGGCAATATCGCCGTTTCGTTTCGGGCGAGCCGGCGTCGCGGGTCGATTGGCGGCGTTCGGCGCGCGACGATCATCTCTATGTTCGCGAGCAGGAGTGGGAAGCCGCGCACACGGTGTGGATCTGGCCCGACCGTTCGCCTTCGATGAATTTCGCTTCGCCGCTTGTGCGCGACACCAAGCTGTACCGGACGCTGGTCATTACGCTGGCACTCGCCGAAGTGCTGGTGGACGGCGGCGAGCGAGTCGGCATTCCGGGCCTGATGCGGCCGACCGGCAGCCGCAACGTGGTCGAGCGGATCGCCCAAGCCATCGTGCACGACCGCAATGAGCGCCCCAGCCTGCCGCCGAATTTTGTCCCCTCCCCGCTCGCCGAGGTCGTGCTGCTTGTCCGACTTGTGGAGCGACATCGCCGAGATGCGCCGGACGCTCACTCAATTTCCAGCAGCGGCGCCCACGGCCACGTCGTGCAGATCGTCGATCCCGCCGAGGAAACATTTCCTTATTGGGGCCGGATCGAGTTCGTCGAGCCGGAAGGCGGCGGCCGAATCACCGCCGGCCGCGCCGAGACCTGGCGGGCCGATTACGCCGCCCGGGTTGCCCGCCATCGTGCCGAAATCCGTGATGAGACCGATCGGCTGCGTTTGAGCTTCACCATTCATCGCACCGACCGCCCGGCGAGCGAACTTCTGCTCGCGCTGCACGCGCGGATCGGCGCCGGAACGGCGCATAATGCCGCCGGCGTGCATCTGTCGGCCGGTTCCAGGGTGCCGGCATGATCGCTGGCTTACCGCTGGGCTTTGCCGAACCGCTGGTCCTGATCGGGCTTCTGACGCTGCCGGTCCTGTGGTGGCTGCTGCGATTGATCCCGCCGCGGCCGCGGCGTCATCGAGTTTCCCGCCGACGCGTCTACTTCTGCAGATCGCGCCCAGGGAGGAAACCCCGTCGCGCACGCCGTGGTGGCTGACGCTGTTGCGGTTGATGCTTGCCGGCGCTCGTCATCATCGCCGCAGCCGGACCGCTTTGGCATCCGCCGCTGGCCGCGACGAGAACCAGCGCGCCGGTCGCAATCCTGATCGACGACGGTTGGGCGGCCGCTGCCACCTGGGATGCGCGCATGCGGACCGCCGACGATATTATTCCGCGTGCGGAAGACGACCGCCGCGCCGGTGGCGCTGGTACCGCTGTCCCAAGGGCCGCATGACATTTCGCTGGAGCCGGCGGATTCGGCACGCGTGCGCCTGCACCGACTCAGCCCAATGCCCTATACGGTCGACCGCGCCGACACGCTGCCGTCGTTGACGCAGTTTCTCGCCAAAATGCCCAACGTCGAGTTGGTCTGGTTGTCCGACGGCATCGACGGCGGCCACGGCGGCGAATTTGTCAAAGCAGCTTGCGCAAGCGGTCGGCACTCATCCGCTGACGATTGTAGCTGGCGGTGTGCCGGGACCCCGCGCGCTCGCCGGCGCCGATAACGCGGCCGGCGCATTGAGCGTGAAGGTTCTGCGCGCCGAGGCCGGGGCGGCGCAAAGCGGCGCGGTCCGCGCGCTCGATTTAAAAGGCCTGCCGCTTGGGGAGGCTCCCTTTGCCTTCAAAGCCTCGGACCGCGAGACCGCGGCGCAGTTCGACCTTCCGGTCGAGCTGCGCAACGACATCGCGCGGCTCGAGATTTCCGGCGAAAGGTCGGCGGGCGCCGTGCAACTACTCGACAAGCGCTCGCAACGCCGCACTGTCGGCATCGTGTCCGGCGCCATCGCCGACATGGCGGAGCCGCTTTTGTCGATTCGAGCTACTACATCAAGCGCGCGCTGCTGCCGTTTGCCGATGTGCGCGTCGCCGAGGGCAAATCGCCGGCCGACGCCGTCAGCCATTTCCTGGATCAGAAACTGCCGATGCTGATCCTGACCGACGTCGGCAACATGCGGCGACGCACACGATCGGCTCGCGCAATGGATTGAGGACGGCGGCGTATTGGTCCGTTTTGCCGGACCGCGCCTTGCCGCCTCCGATGACGATCTTGTTCCGGTCAAATTGCGCCGCGGCGGCCGCGTCCTTGGCGGCGCCTTGAGCTGGGACAAACCGCAACCGCTTGCCGCATTTTCGCGCGCCGGTCCTTTCGCCGGCATGCCGGTGCCGAATGACGTGACCGTCAGCCGCCAAGTCCTCGCCGAGCCCGATGCGGCGCTCAGCGACAATACCTGGGCGACGCTTGCCGACGGCACTCCGCTCGTCACCGCCGCACGGCGGGGCAAAGGGCTGATCGTCTTGTTCCATGTCACCGGCGATACGCGGTGGTCGAATTTGCCGCTGTCCGGAACTTTTGTGGAAATGCTCAAGCGGGTCGTCGCGCTTGCCGGCCGCAATCCCGCAGCCGACGCGAATGCCGCAAAATCCGCAAACGCTCATGATCTGGTGCAGCCGAGTCACATGCTCGACGGTTTCGGCAATTTCATCGCCCCGCCGCCGACGGCGCGGCCGGTGCCGTCGGATTTTTCCGGCAGCGCCTCGTCCGACCATCCGCCAGGGTTCTACGGACCGCCGGAAAGCCTGCTCGCCGTCAACACGCTTGCAGCCGGTGATCATCTCACGCCGCTCGATTTTTCGCCGCTCGTCACAGCCAGCCGCCGGGTCTATCGCACCAGCGAACCGCAGGACCTGCGCGGCCCGATTTTCCTTTTGGCACTGTCGCTGTTGCTGCTGGATACAATCGTCGTGCTTTTCCTGGGCGGCGGCATTGCGCGGCTCCTGCCGCGCCGTTCGCGCGCCGCTGCCGCGTCGGTCATGGTTGTCGCGGCGCTGGCGTTGACGCTGGGGCAGGCGCTCGCCCAGGAAGAAACACCCAATCCGGACGTCCCGCAGGCGGCGCTGGAAACCAAGCTGGCTTATGTGGTGACCGGCGATGCCGATGTCGATGCGATCAGCAAGGCGGGCTTGGCGGGCCTGACGCTGTTTCTGGCGCAGCGCACCGCGCTTGAGCCGGGCGATCCGATCGGTCTCGACATCAGCCATGACGAGCTCGCGTTCTATCCGCTGATCTACTGGCCGATCGTGCCGGGCGCGCCGCGACCTTCGGACGCGACACTTAAGCGCATCGACACTTACATGAAGGACGGCGGCACCGTGCTGTTCGACACCCGCGACGCGGTCGTTGCGCCACCCGGGTCCGGCGGCGAAACGCGCAGTCCCGGCATGCTTGAACTGCGCAAGATCCTCTCCTCGCTCGACATCCCCGAGCTCGAGCCCGTCCCGCGTGATCACGTATTGACCAAAACGTTCTATCTGCTGCGGGATTTCCCTGGACGCTTCGATACCGGCCAGCTTTGGGTCGAGGCGCTGCCGTCAACCGAAGACGACGAGCAAAGCGCAAGCCGGCCGGCGCGTGGCGGCGACGGCGTATCCCCGATCATGATTACCTCCAACGACTTTGCCGGCGCCTGGGCGACGCGATCGGACGGCCAGCCGATGCTGCCCATGGTCGAAGGCGAGCCGCGGCAGCGCGAAATGGCGTTCCGCGCCGGCGTCAATATCGTCATGTACACGCTCACCGGCAACTACAAGGCGGACCAGGTGCACGTGCCGGCGCTGCTCGAGCGGCTCGGGCAATGAGCCGAGCCAATAGGAGAGCTTATTGAACCTCGGTGTCGCGTTCGCTCCGCTGATCAACGCCACGGAAATGTGGGCGGCGATTGCGGCGGTGTGCCTTTTTTCGCTGTTACTCTTCGTGACGCGCAGCCGCGGCGCCGTGATCCGGGCACTGGCCCTGGCGCTGATCGTCCTCGCGCTCGCCAATCCGTCGCTCACGCGGGAGCATCGCGACCCGCTGAGCTCCATCGCGGTGGTCGTCGTCGACAAGAGCCCGAGCCAGGATTTTGGCGACCGCACGCAGCAAACCGAGGCCGCGCGCGCCGCGGTCGTGGAGCGGCTTCACCGCATTCCCGGACTGGAAATGCGCGTGATCGAAGCGGGTCAGGCGGACGGCGAGACCGACGGTACGCGGTTGTTCACCGCGCTGTCTTCGGCGCTCGCCGACGTGCCGGCCGATCGCGTCGCCGGCGTCATCATGATCACCGACGGTCGGGTTCATGACGTGCCGGCCGACGCCGGCAGCCTCGGCTTTGCCGCCCCGGTGCACGCCCTGATCACCGGCCATAAGGACGAACGCGACCGGCGCGTCGCGCTGATCGCGGCGCCGCGCTTCGGCATCGTCGGCCAGCCGCAGACCATCACCTATCGGGTCGAGGATCAGGGTGGCAATGCCAGTACCGCCGAGGTGACGGTGCGTCGCGACGGCGACGTCATCGACCAGCGCACGGTGCCGGTCGGCGTGCCGCAGAACGTGGAGATTCCGATTCCACACGGCGGACAGAACATCGTCGAAATCGAGGCCTCGCCGCTGCCAGGGCGAGCTGACCCAAGTCAACAATCGCGCCGTAGTCTCGATCGACGGCGTGCGCGACAAGCTGCGGGTGCTGCTGGTTTCCGGCGAACCCAATCCCGGCGAGCGCACGTGGCGCAATCTCCTCAAGTCCGACCCTTCCGTCGATTTGGTGCATTTCACCATTCTGCGGCCGCCGGAAAAGCAGGACGGCACGCCGATCAATGAACTGTCGCTGATCGCTTTCCCGACGCGCGAGCTGTTTCAGCAGAAGATCGATGAATTCCAGCTCATCATCTTCGACCGCTACGCGCGCCAAGGCGTGCTGCCGATGATCTATTTCGACAATATCGCGCGTTACGTACGCGACGGCGGCGCGGTGCTGGTCGCCGCCGGCCCGGATTATGCCAGCCCGACCAGCGTGTGGCACACGCCGCTCGACGCCATCCTGCCGGCCGAACCGACCGGCGAAGTGACCGATCAGGCCTTTCATCCGCGACTGACCGAACTCGGCAAACGCCATCCGGTCACGCGCGGGCTTGAAGGGTCCGACAGCAATCCGCCGCATTGGAGCCAATGGTTCCGTATCGTCGATACCCAGAACACCACCGGCACCGCGGTGATGCAGGGACCGGACCAAATGCCGCTTCTGGTCCTGTCGCACCAAGGCGAAGGGCGCGTGGCGCTTCTGCTTTCCGATCAGCTCTGGCTGTGGGCGCGCGGCTTTCAGGGCGGCGGGCCGCATCTCGATCTGCTTGCGCCGCCTGTCGCACTGGCTGATGAAGGAGCCGGATCTCGAGGAGGAGTCGCTACGGCTCAAGGTCAGCGGCCATAATCTCGTTGTCCGCCGTCAGACCATGGCCGACACCGTCGCCGACGTGACCTTGACCTCGCCGTCTGGCGCCAAACGCACACTGCAAACTCAATCCGACCGAGCCTGGCGTCTGGGAATCAAGCGTGAGCGCCAACGAACTTGGCTTATGGCGAGCGACCGACGGCAAGCTCAATGCTCTGGTCAATATCGGCCCGGCCAATCCGCTCGAATATGCTGAGGTGACCTCGACCACCACAGTCATGTCGCCGCTCACCGACGCGACCGGCGGCGCTTCCCGGCGCCTCGACGACGGCAGCGGTCTTCATGTTCCGCGCATCGTCGCGGTACGCTCGGGCGACACTTACAAGGGCGACGACTGGATCGGCCTGAAGATGCGCGACGCCAGCGTGGTGCGCGGCATCGGCGTATTGCCGGTCTTTAGCGGCATGATCGGGCTTTTGCTGCTGCTCGGCAGCCTTGCCGGCGCCTGGGCCCGGGAACGCTAATCTCAATCCGGCCGGATCGGTCCCGCGACGCCCTCGAAGCCGCCCTCGTCGAGTTCGGCGAAAAGCAGACGCGCCGGATCCACCGGTCCCGGCATGGTGACGCGGCCCGGCGGCACGCGCTTGAACCCGCTTTTTCCGTAATAGGCCTCGTCACCGACCAAGAACACAAGGCGATGCCCCTTGCCCTTGGCGTCCCCTAGCGCGCGTTCGATCAAGGCTTGGCCGACGCCGCGCTCGCGAAATGCTGGCTCCACGGTCAACGGCCCGAGCAGGAGCGCCTTAGTCTCGCCGATACGGATCGGCGACAGCCATACCGATCCGACCAACAGCGTGCCGATGCGCGCGGTGAACGAGATATCGAGCCGATGCGTCGCCTGTTCGCGCAGCCGGTACGCGGTCTTGGCGAACCGGCCCGGCCCGAACGTGCGCTCGTGCAGGCGTTCGATCGCCGGCGCATCGGCCGGCGTTTCCGGCAGGATGGTAAGCGCGATATCGTTCATCGTCGCCGCCTACCATCTCGTGCGATACAGGTCCAGCGGCGCCCTATCGCCGGCACCGATAATGACTAAATAGAACCGACATATCAGCGGAGAAGACCATGGGTTTGCTTGTTGACGGAGTCTGGCAGGAAGACGTCTCTCGCACCAAAGAGGGGCAGTTTCATGCGGCCATCGTCGGTGTTCCGCAGCTTCGTCACGGCCGACGGCAGCGCCGGTCCCAGCGGCAAAGGCGGCTTTAAGGCCGAAGCCGGCCGCTATCACCTGTACGTTTCGCACGCCTGCCCGTGGGCGCACCGCACCATGATCTTCCGCAGCCTGAAGAAGCTCGAAAATGCCATCTCGGTTTCGGTAGCCGAGCCGCTTTACGGCAAGACCGGCTGGGAATTCGGCACCGCACACGGCGGTACGCGCGACGAGGTCAACGGCAAGACGACGCTCGCGGAAATCTATCTGATCGCCGATCAGCATTACACCGGGCGGGTGTCAGTGCCGGTGCTGTGGGACAAAAAGCAGCGCACCATCGTCAATAACGAAATCGTCCGAAATCATTCGCATGCTCAATTCCGCCTTCGATGCGTTCACCAATGTGCGCACCGACTACTATCCGGCGGACTTGCGCGACGCCATCGACCGCATCAACGACCTGGTCTACACGACGGTCAATAACGGCGTTTATCGCGCCGGCTTTGCCACCTCCCAGGAGGCTTATGAGCAAGCGGCCCGTGCGCTCTTCGTCACCTTCGATCAGCTCGAAGACCAGTTGTCACGGCAACGCTACGTGGCCGGCCCTCAAATCACCGAAGCGGATTGGCGGCTGTTCACCACGCTGGTCCGCTTCGATGCGGTCTACAACGGTCATTTCAAATGCAATCTGCGGCGCGTCGCCGATTATCACAACCTGGAAAATTACTTGCGCGATCTGTATGCGGTGCCGGGAGTTGCCCAGACCGTTAGCATGGATCATATCAAGCGTCACTATTATGGCAGCCAGCGCCAGGTCAATCCGACCGGTATCGTGCCGATAGGTCCGCTGCTCGACTTCACCGCACCGCACGACCGCGGGCGCTTCAACTGATATCGCTCAGCCGATGGAAAAACGCGCCGTTTCTTTCGAAGCGGCGCGTTCGTTGCCTCAAACAGGATCGAGGTCTCTACCAGCCGAATCCGAAGCTGAGGCCTGGACCAGGCTCGTTGTAATAGTTGTAGTAGCAGTTGTTATAATAGCCGTTGTTGTAATAACCGTTGTAATACGGCCCGTACCCATTGTCGTAGCAGGCGTTGTAGCCCGGCTCATAGGCGTAGAGGCCGTCCCAGCCGCCGCCATACCGATGCCCGTTGAAGGCATAATGTGAGTGGTAGGACCGGTGCGGGCCGCGCGCAAAGTTGTTCCGGGCAAAATTGTTTGGCGCAGCCACATTGTTCGCCCTTAGATTAGCGCCCGCGTTCATCTGCGGCGCGGCCATCATCCCGCCCATTGCAGCCGCGTGAGCATGTCCCAAGCTGCCGCTCATATGTCCGCCGCCTCCGCCATGGCCATGAGGGAAAGCCATGGCGCTTGTCGTCATTGTCGCGGTTCCCAACGCCGCCACGGCGGCTACCGCCCAAATCAATTTACGCATTGCGTGCTCCATTTATTTCAAACGCGTGTTACAGCGGCAACTCTCGCCCGACGCACGCGTTGCATAAATTCTTTGTAATGACGGTGATGAAGTTTTCACGTGGCAGCGGCAGAACCCCCGGGGGGTTTCGCGCTACCACAATTCCGAAGGCGGGCGGCCGGTGAGGACCTCGGCGATGCGCTCGCGCGTCGCGCGCGCAGTATCTGCCGGCAGCGCCAGTGGCGAGAAGAAGCCGTGCTCGACGATTTCGTGGTTCGGCTGCGGCGGCGCAATCTGGCGGAAGGCCCGCACTATGTAGAGCGCAACGTGGTCGCGGCGCGATGCCCGGCGATTAAAATAGACCGCGTGCAGAACCGGCGGCTCGGCCAACTCGATATTGCCCTCTTCGCGCAACTCGCGCTCCAATGCCGTCAAGAGCGTTTCGCCCTTTTCGACACCGCCGCCCGGCAGATGCCAGCCGGCCACATACGAATGTTTGACTAAAAAAACCCGGCCCTCACCGTCGAAAATCAGCGCCCGCGCTCCCACCGTCAGCCCGCGCGATATGCGCCAATATGAGTGTAAGACCAAGCGGATAGCAGGTTCGAACGGACGGCGGATGGCGTCAAATCGCATCTTGCATTCCCTGCTCGCGTCAATACTTAGAAACGTTCTAAGATAGCTCTTCGGGCGGTCTACCCGACCTTGCACCACCAAGAGGCATTCGTGAAACGTTTCGCCGATCTGACTGAGCAGGAAATTCTTGCGCTCGCGATCTCCAACGAGGACGAGGACAACCGCATCTACCGCTCGTTCGCCGACCGGCTACGCGCGGCCTATCCGGAGACTGCGGAACTCTACGATCGCATGGCGCAGGAGGAGATCGGGCATCGCGATATGCTGCTCGAGTTGCATCGCAGAAAATTCGGCGATTTTCTGCCATTGATCCGCCGTCAGGACGTCAAAGGCTTTGTGGCGCGGCGGCCGATCTGGCTGAATCGCACGCTTGGAATCGACGCCACGCGAAAATTTGCCGAAGAGATGGAATACGAAACCGCACGGTTCTACCGGCGGGCCGCGCAAACCGCGCGTGATGACGCAGTGCGCGATCTGTTGCGCAAGCTCGCCGCGGCCGAGGACAAGCACGAAGCACTGGCGCACGAGCTCGGCGAAAAGATCACGCCGCAAACCCGCGACCAGGAAAACCGGACGGCACAGCGCATGTTCGTGCTGCAATACATACAGCCCGGACTTGCCGGGCTGATGGACGGCTCAGTGTCGACGCTGGCACCCCTATTCGCCGCAGCCTTTGCCACCCACAACACCTGGTCGACCTTTCTGGTCGGATTTGCCGCGGCGATCGGCGCCGGCATCTCGATGGCCTTTGCCGAAGCCATGTCCGATGACGGTTCGCTGACCGGACGCGGCGCGCCGGTGGTGCGCGGCGCGGTCTGCGGCGCCATGACCGCGCTCGGCGGACTGGGCCACGCGCTGCCCTACCTCATTCCGCACTTCTATGTCGCGACAACGCTTGCCTTCGCCGTGGTCGCCATCGAGCTGATGGTCATTTCGTGGGTCCGCACCCATTACATGGACACTCCGTTCCTCCAGGCGGCATTTCAAGTCATCGTTGGCGGGGCGCTGGTCTTCGCGATCGGCATTCTGATCGGCAGTTCGTGATTTGTTATGATAGCTCTGCGATGGTGAGCGCCGATGTTGCACTCTGGCTCATGTGTCCGATCTGCACTTGGCGATTGAGCCGCGCGGTTCGCAGCTTCTGGGCAAGCGCGGCCTTGGCCTTATCAATTGGCGTCGCAAACGGCAGACCATTCACCGCCGCGACGTGCTAGACGCGCTGACGCGCGATCTGAAGGCGCGCCATGCCGGGCACATCGCAGTGACGGGAGATCTCGTCAATTTCTCCCTGCCCGCCGAATATGCCCTTGCTGGCGACTGGCTCAGATCGCTGGGCGACCCGCGCGACGTCACTGCGCTGCCCGGCAACCACGACGTCCATGTCCGCGGCGCCGAGGCCATGCCGGCGCAATATTGGGCCGATTACATGCGCGGCGACGATGGGCTCGACCGTTTTCCCTTTGTGCGCCGGCGCGGCGACGTGGCGCTGATCGCGCTATCGAGCGCGGGTGCGACCGGCCCGTTCATGGCAACCGGCACGCTCGGTGCCCGGCAGCTCGCCCGTTTGGCCGAGGCACTCAACCAAACGCGGGACGTCTTTCGCGTCGTACTGATCCATCATCCGCCGTGGAGTCCGCCGCAGCGTTATTTGCGGCGCCTGACCGATGCGGCGGCGCTGCGCCGCCTGCTTGTCGAAAAAGGCGCGGAGCTGTTGCTGCACGGCCACGATCATCGCTCCTCTCTCATCTGGCTGGACGGACCCGGCGGCGGAAAAATACCGGCTGCCGGCGTCCCATCGGCGTCCGCCGCAGACGCGCACGGCGAGGAAAGCGTTGCCGCCTACCACCTATTCACGATCGAGGGCACGGCGAAAGCGGGGAAATCTCGCTGCGAAATGATCGTCAGGCAGCGCATGGCGGACGGCACGATGGGCGAAGTCGATCGCAAGAAGCTCGTTTAAGAACCCGTTGCAAGCAGAATGGCGACGACGCACAGCGTCAGCACGCCAACAAGAAAGCCGAGCAGCAAAACACCGAAAATGCGCCAGCGCCGCCGCCGGCGATAGCGTGCGGCTTCTCCTGCCGGAATCCGTGCCAACAAAGCCGTATCCTCGGCAAGCGCCCGTTGGCGCTCGACGAGACGCCGCGCAACATAGGTCGTCACCGCCGGTACGATATCGGCAATCTCATGCGACTCGGCGAGCACGTGACGGCCCATGCGGCTGTCGTGCAGGAAGCGATAGCCGCGCTTGTCCCGCCCCATCGCGACATGGGCCACGGGGTCGATCCACAATCGCGGCGTCTCGCCACGACTGATGCCACGGTCAAACAGATCGACTTCCGCCGGGATTTCCGCAAACAGCGGATCGAGCGCCTCGTTAAGGAGCTCCAGACGCGCCACTTCGGCGTCGCGCAAATCGACGACGACGCTGGTGCGTTCCGCCGCTTCCACGCGGGCCTGATGCACCGCCGACTGAAGCGGCGAGCGCGCCGCGGGCGGCGCCTCGGCTTGGCTCTTGCGACCCCACATGGTCCCTACGTCCCCAAATCCCCGGTCTCGAGAATCCCGTCAAATCGTACACTAACAATTACGCCTGCAAAAAGTCGGCCAACGGGACAGATTATGGCGCCGATGACACTCCCGGCGCCTTACAGCGCATACCGATTTACCGGAATCAAAATCCGCTCTTAGCTGTTTATTTTAGCATGTCCTTTTCGCGAAACCGGCTTCTACTTTTGCGAAACACGGTCTAGACGCAGCGTCCACCATCGACCTCGACGATATTGCCGGTGACGAAATCGGCTTCGGCGGAGGCGAGAAACAACGCCGCGTCGGCGATGTCACGCGGCTGCGCCAGCCGGCCGAGCGGCACCGTGGCAATAAACTTTTCTCTTTGCCCCGGCGCAGGGCCGAGAAAGCTCGGCAACAGCGGCGTGTCGGTCGCCACCGGAGCTATGGCGCAGACGCGGATGCGGTCGGGCGCGAGCTCCACTGCGAGCGATTTGGTCAGCGTATGCACCGCGCCTTTGGTGGCGTTATAGGCCGAGAGGCCTGGCCGCGGCCGCAATCCCGCCGTCGAACCGATATTGATGATGGCGCCGCCCCCGGCTTTTCGGAAATGCGGCACCACCGCCTGACAAAACTGAAACAGCCCTTTCACATTGACCGCGAAAATCCGATCGTATTCTTCCTCGCCGATCTCCAGCATCGGCTTATTGAGGTGGGTCGCGCCGGCATTGTTGACCAGAATATCGAGTCCGCCGAAGGCCAACAGCGTCTCGGCAACCGCCGCGGCGATATCGGCCTTCTTGCTGACATCGCAGCGTACCGCAACCGCATTATTGCCAATGGCGCGCGCCGCCCTTTGCGCCGCGTCGAAATTGACATCGGCCAGCGCCACGCGAGCGCCTTCGCGTGCAAATGTCTCGGCGATGGCCTTGCCGATGCCCGATCCGGCACCGGTGACCAAGGCGACCTTGCCGTCGAGCCGCGACCCGCCGGACATCGGACCACTAGACGTGGAAGCACTAGACATGGCTCAGGCTCCGCTGCGGTACGACGCCGTATGGCTTTGCCCAGCCTAAGCCGTCCTCGGTGCGGGTGCGGGGCTTGTATTCGCAGCCGATCCAGCCGGCGTAACTGGATTTATCTATCGCCTGAAAAACGGCCGGATAATTGATCTCGCCCTCGTCCGGTTCGCCGCGCGTCGGCACCGCGGCGATCTGCACGTGTCCGACCACCGGCAGGAATTCCTCGAAGCGACGGATCAGATCGCCGCCGACGATCTGGATATGATAAAAATCGAACTGCACGCGCACATTGGGCGCCGCGATCTTGCCGACCAGGTCGGCGGCGTGTTCGACATGGCTGAGAAAATAGCCTGGCCGGTCGCGCGGATTGATCGGCTCGATGAGAAGCGTAATGCCGGCGTTGGCTGCCTGTTCCGCCGCGCGCGCCATGTTGGCGATGAAGACCCTCTCCGCGGCCGGACGTTCGTTGACCGGCACCACGCCCGCCATGCAGTGGATCGCGGTGCCACCGATGGCGGTGATGTAATCGAGCGCCCGCGCGAACGCGGTGGCGAAATCGCGCTCGCGGCCAGGCAGCGCGGCGAGGCCGAATTCCGGGCATTGCGGCGTGTTGACGCCAAGCTGAGTCAACTTGTGCTTAGCCAGCTCCGCTTTCACCGTCGAAGGCGGGATGTCGTAAGGAAATTGCAGCTCGACCGCCGAAAAGCCCGCCGCCGTCGCCGCGGCGAAGCGCTCGATCAGCGGTCGCTCGGTGAAGAGATGGCCGAGATTGGCGGCGAAGCGAGGCATATCTGGATCCTTTGACGTTCCACTTTTGGCGCAACCGTACTCCCTCTCCGGGCGCCGTGGGAGAGGCCGGTTTTGGGCGCCTGCAGCCTCGATCCGAGGCGCTTTGCGAGGCCAGGAGTAGGCCTTGCGGATACGCCGCCCGGCCCACCATCTATGGGCTACGTCCCATAAGTTTGCCCACTATAGGAGTGGGCTACATTGTGGTTGATTTGTGCCCAACGACTTGGTTCGCTCTCTGCACAAAGCCGCGCGGAACAAGCGCAGTGACCAACGGCGCGGCACGGGGAAACGAATTGAGAGGAGCGGCCAACCGGCGCCGCGTCATGCCGACGATGAACGCGCAGCAATTGTTGCAGGAAATATCCGACTATTGCCGGCAAACGGGACTTGCCGAATCCACCTTCGGTCGCCGCGCCGTCAACGACGGCAAGCTCGCCGCCCGCCTGCGTAACGGCGGCCGCATCACCACGGATACGCTCGACCGCATTCACGGCTTCATAGCGGCGCATCCGGCACAAGATGGACGACCGGCGATCATCGAACGGGCGCATCTGCCGCGACTGCCGCTGCAAGCGCCCGCGCCTACCACTCCGGTGCCCGGCGATCCTCAGCGCAACTTTCGTTTTTTCGACAACCGGCAAAAATACCTGCTGTTCGTCAACACGTGCAGCGAGAAGTGGGAGGTCGCGAGCCGCGTTTCCGAGGAATTGGCGCATATCCATCCACATCCGCCCGCCGTCCGGGTGTTCGACGCCGGGGTCGGCGACGGCTCGGTGCTGACGCGCGTCATGCGGGCGATGCACGATCGCTTTCCGCATATGCCATCCTACACGGTCGGCAAGGAAATCTCGCTCGAGGACGTGCGGCTGACGCTGCAGAAAATGTCGGATCGCTTTTTCGAGCATCCGGCGTCGGTGCTGGTCCTGACCAATCTCGCCTATGCCGATGCGCCGTGGCTGCACGTCAAATCGCTCAGTGCCGCGTCGAGCCTCGTCTGGCACGAGCTGCCTTTGCTCGGCAATTCCGCGCACCGCTTCGAACAACAGATCATCGGGCTCGAGCCTTTCCTGGTGCAGAACTGGAAGGCCGGAGTTTCCGCGCGCACCGGCAATCCGATCTACGAACGGCCGGTAGTGCTCGTAATTTACCGCGACGATCACCGTTTCCTGCTCGATCCGATCATCCCGCGCGCCGGCGGCACCCGCGCCGATTACGATCTGGTCATCGCTTCGCAGCCGTACCGCGCCCGCGCCTCGCTCGACTTCAAGGCTAAGCGCGTGATCGCGCCGTTGGCGCGCGCGCTCGGGCCGGGCGGCCGGCTGATCGCCATCCATTCGCACGGTCACGACCCAGGCATGGAGGTGATTCAGAAAGTCTGGCCTGAGGATCACCCGTTCATTCACGACCGGCACGACATCCTCAAAGCGGTGAAGCATGAACTCGGACCCGCCGGCCGCGAGCTCAACTTCAACGCCTATGCCGATAACCGCTCGCTGTTCCGCTACGAGATGCACACACTGCCGTCGGAGATATCGGAATCGATCGGCACCTCAACGCTGTTCGCCGCCTGGAACGCGGCCATCTACGTCGCGCAGGTCGAGGACGACCGCGTCGCCGAAGCTGCAGCCGATGGCCGCTATATCGATGCCACCCGCTCGGTGCTGCGTGAGCGCGGCGGGCTGTGGTTTTTCGATGAGTTCTACGTGATCTCGCGGCGAAGGGCGTAGCCCGCCCGCGGAAAACGACACAAGCGCCGACGTCCTCCCGCCGGCGCTGCCCGTTTCGCGTGCTATAATGCGCGAACCAAACGGGGAGGACGCCATGCTGATGATGCTCGCCAAACTATTGCTGACGCTCACCGTGCTCGGCTATGCCGCGATGACCATCAAAGCCGACTTCAACCAGACGCACGCCACCAACTCGAAATGGACGCCACATGCGCGTTTCCATCTGGTGTGGCAGGTTCTGTCCTATTCAGGCGTCGGGTTGATCGCGCTTTATCTGATCTGGGTCGGCGGCCCGAACCCCCTGGAGCGGCTTTACCTTGCCGCCGCCATCAGCGCGGCGATTTATGGCGCGTTCTTCACTGCCGTGCTGACGCGGCCGATGTTCGGCGGCGCGCTCTACGACGACAATGGCTATCAGCCGTTCCAACCACCGATAGGTCCCAAAGCCTGGCGCTGGGACGTCAACGTTACCGCATTCGCGGTGCTGGCGGCGATCTGGGGAGTGGGCGTTGCCGCCGCGCTGGCGGCCTGAATTCCGACCCCGCAAGACGCGGTTCAAAGCCGCAGCGATTTCGCCAGCAGCGCGTACGGCGGCCCGCAAGCCTTCCCGGCTATACCGTGCTGGTCGCCCGCACCTTCTCCCTTAGCCCCATCCGCTCGAGCCGGCCGATCACTTCGTCGACGAAATACGGCAGCTCGTCGAGGTAATTGACCAGCGAAATGGCGATACCGGTAAGCCCGGCCTTGCTCAAATCGGCAAGCTGGCTCGCCACCAGATCGGGATCGCCGACCAACGGCAGCCCGCCCATGCCCTGCGCATAGCCGTTTCGCTGTTTTAGGAATTCCTCCATCGGCACCGTCTTTGGCGAAATGTCCTTCATTCCCAGAATGCTGTCGACTGCATTCCAGTCGGCGCGCTCGACGATCGAATAATGGAAATAGTCCTCCGCTTCCTTCCTGGTCGGACGGCAGGTGACGACGCCGACCGTATAGCAGCCGATCTCGCGGCCCTGCGCGACGGCCGCATCCTTTGCGCGGCGCACGCGCTGCGCGGTTTCGTCGAGCGAGTTGCGCGAGGCCTGCAGAAAGAAAGCATCGCAGTTTTTCACTGCAAACGCCTGGCCCGTCGCCGAGGCACCCGCGTTCATGATCACCGGGCGCACGCCGCCATAGGGCTTCGGTTTGCCCTTGATGCCTTTCATGTGCAGATATTTGCCGTCGAAATCGAAATCCTCTTTGTCGGACCAGATCATCTTGATGACGTCGATCCATTCCTGTGCGTATTCGTAGCGGTTCTCGTGCGCGCGCTGTTCGACGCCGAACATGTCGAACTCGCCTTCGTTCCAGCCGACCACGATGTTGAGCCCGAAGCGGCCTTCGCTGATGTGATCGGCGGTGACCATCTCCTTGGCCGCCACCACCGGGTTGAAAATCGGGGCGTGAACAGTGCCGAAAACGGTGATGCGCTTGGTCGCGCCGAGAAGGCCGGTCGCCCAGGTGATCGTCTCCAGCGTGGTGCCCTGATAGTCGGTGTCGCCGCCGTAGCCCTTCCAACGACCGATCGGGAGCAGAAAATCGATGCCGGCCGCGTCCGACATCTGCGCTAATTTCTTGTTGTCCGGCCAGCTCCCGGACCAGCGCTCGGGCACCAGCGTCACAGCGCGGCCGGAGGAGCAATTGGCGCCGAACAGACCGATCTGCAGTGTGTTGTTGCCGTGCATGGCACGGCGCGAGGCGAGCGAAGCCGTTTGCATCAATTCCACAATTTCTTTGTTGCAATATCGGCGCCTTGGCGCAGCGCCTTGAATTTTTCCCAGACCACAGTCTCGTGAACCTCGGTGCGGTATAAAGCCTGCGAGGAGAAGCCGCAATCCGCCGCGGCGATGACGTTTTCCCGCCCGACCAGCTTGGCAAAGCGCAGAATGCGCTCGGCGATCAACTCCGGGTGCTCGACGATGTTGCTGGCATGAGTGATCATGCCGGGACACAGCACCTTGCCGTCGGGCACTTTGACGCTTTCGAACAGATGGTACTCGTGCTCGTGGCGCGGATTGGCGGCCTCGAAACTGTAAGAGCCGGCATTGATCCTCAGGACATGTTCGATGATTTCGGAAAGCGCCGCTTCGTACAGTCGTGGCCCTTCGTTGATGCCATAACAGGTGTGAAACCGCACACGCTCGGGCGGAATGCCCTTGAGCGCTTCATTGGTGGCCTCAACATAAATCTCTGCGCGGCGCTTCATTTGCGCGCGGTCGAGATCGGGCTCGAAGAAAATATCGGGCAGGAACGGATCGTCGATCTGCACCAGGATGCCGGCGTCGGCGATAGCGCGATATTCCTTGCCAAGTTCGGCCGCCAGCGCGTGGAAATAGTCTTCGTCCGACTTGTAGTATTCGTTCAGGCCGACGCCGGAGGCCGCGGTCGCCGGCAGAAACACGTGACTGTCGCGAACCCCGGCGGCAACGGCGGCCTTTTTCACATTGGCGATGTCGCGCCGGACGAATTTTTCGCCGCGGTATTTGACCGGCCCGACGCAGACGACCGGCGCCAGCGTAACGATGGCGCCGCCCATCATCGCGGTCTTGAAATATTCCTTATAATAATCGGGAAAGGCGGCGACCTCCTGGACGAACAGCTTCATTTTCTGCCCGGGTCTCGCCTCAAATCCCTCGAGCCGTTCCTGGATGTAAGTGAAAAAGCCGGGTTTTGAGAATTCGCCGTCGGTGACGATCTCAATGCCGCAGTCGACTTGCTTGCGCACCACGTCGTTCACCGCCTTGGCTAGCAGCATCTCGAAGTTTTGTTCGTCGAACGGCTGACCGGTGAACTTCGCCTTCATCAGATCGAGCAGCGCATGCGGGCGCGGCAGGCTGCCGATATGTGTGGTCTGGATATGGTCGGTGTTCTGCTGGAGGGTCATGACGTTTCATCCCGGTTTTTTGCTGTTTTTGCTCCGGCCTGCCGTGCGGCTGGCGTTGTCGCAGGCGAGGCGAAAGGAAACTATACCGAAAACGGCTCCGACGTCCGCTCCGGCGCGAGCTGGCGGCGGACGGCTTCGATATCGCCCAGAACCCATAATTCGGTAATGACGCCGGCGCGGGTTTTGAAGAACGCCGCACCGTTCCAGACGATATCGCGGCCGGTAGCGTCTATGCCGAACATCTTGCCGCGATGCCGGCCGCTAAACCGCATGCGCGCCGCAACGCCGTCATCCGCCGCGATCATTTCCTCGATGGTGCAGGTGAAGCTTTCCAGCGCCGCACGCACGGAGCGCAGATAGGCGATGAAGCCGCCGGCGCCGCGCAGCTCCGGGCCGAGTGAGGCGCGGAAGCGAAAATCAGGCGCAAGAATCTTCCGCGCCTCGGCCTCGTCGGCCTTGTTCCAGACCTGATGATAGAAGCGCTCGACCAGATCGCTGGGTGTTACGGCCACGCGGCCCTCCTCGCTTGCGCGCACTTGCAACGCGGCACGCCATGGCGCGATGTCGGGGGTCAAACATAGCGCGGTTTGGCAGCCAGACAAATTCAATCGTCTCCAGGCGCGGGCGGGAACGGAGCACAAGCGCTGACGTTGGCGATGATAGGAACTTCGCAAAAGGCGGATTTGAACATGCCCGCTCTCCACGTACCGCGTAAGCTTATTGCCTTCTTCGCTGCAGTCGCCCTGGCCTCGTCGACGGGTCTCGTGTTCGCTCAAGGAGGAGCAGGCGGCGGTGGTGGCGGGGCGGGCGGCGGCGGTGCTGGTGCCGCGGGCGGAGCGAGCGCCGGCGGCGCGGCAGGTGCAAGCGCCAGCGGCTCAAGCGGCACCATGGGTTCGACCGGCAACAGCGGTACGACGGGAACGCCGGGCCAATCGGCGACCTCGGGCTCAACGCCAAGCGGCGCCGCAACGTCCGGATCGGCGAATAACGGCCAGTCGTCGGAAAGCTCGGGCACGGGCCCGGCCGGAATCAACGGCACCGGCAATGCCAAAAATTCCAATGCCAGCAATTCGCAAACGAACCCGTGCCTGGCGTCGGGCGGCGGCACCCCCAGCGGGAACGCGCTTTCGCCGAACTCGGGACCGTACAATAATTCGAATGTCGGCGGCACCAATCCGGGAAACGCCTCGACCTCTGCCACGCCCGGCTCGCACACCACCGGCGGCACGGGGACGAACGGCGCAGCCTGCTAGATTGTCGCGTCTTGAAGTTGGCGATCCGGCGTGTCGCATAATTATGCGAACATCGGAAGCGGACCAATGGACGCCGGGGGGCAGATCAATTTGCGTTTCTGACTTTCGTAATTAGTTGTGCGAGGGTACGACGCACAACATGCCTCCCATCCCCCTCCTTTCCCCCTTCACCCTCGGCCCCCTGAATCTCCCAAACCGCGTCGTTATGGCGCCGATGACGCGTAATCGCGCCGGGCCGGGGAATGTGCCGGGGCCGCTCAATGCGACCTATTACGGGCAACGCGCCGGCGCCGGGCTGATCGTCAGCGAGGCGACACAGGTCTCGCCGCAGGGCCAGGGCTATCCGGGCACGCCCGGCATTCACAGTCCGGAGCAAGTCGAGGGATGGAGGCTCGTAACGGACGCGGTGCACCGCGCGGGCGGGCGGATTTTCCTGCAGCTTTGGCATGTCGGGCGGATTTCGCATCCCGCGCTGCAGCCCGGCGGCACGCTGCCGGTGGCGCCGTCAGCGCTCGCGCCCAAGGGTCAGGCCTGGACGCTCGATGGCATGAAGGACTACGTCACGCCGCATGCGCTTGAGGCGGGGGAGATCGGCGGCATCATCGAGGATTTCCGCCGCGGCGCGCATAACGCGCGCGAGGCCGGCTTCGACGGGGTCGAACTGCATGGCGCCAACGGCTATCTGATCGACCAGTTTTTGCGCGACGGCACCAACAAGCGCAGCGACGATTACGGCGGTAGCGCGCAAAACCGCGCGCGGCTTCTCGTGCAGGTGACGGAGGCGATCATCGGCGAATGGGGCGCGGCACGCGTCGGCGTGCGGCTGTCGCCGACCAACCCCTATAACGATATTGCCGACAGCAATCCTGCCGCGACGTTTGCCGTGGCCGTCGGCGCGCTAGCGCGGTTCGGTCTCGCCTACCTCCATATCGTCGAGCCTTCAGCAAGCGATCCGGTTGCCGCCGGCGAGACACCCGACCTGAAATTTTTCCGCAAACACTGGCGCGGCGTTCTGATCGGCAACAAAGGCTACGACCTTGCGCGCGCCAATGCGGCGATTGCCGAAGGCGCGGCCGATCTGATTGCCTTCGCGACGCTCTATCTCGCCAATCCGGACCTGCCCGAGCGCTTCCGCCGCGATGGTCCGTTAAATCCCCCGGATCGCAAGACGTTTTATGGCGGCGACGCCGCCGGTTACACGGATTATCCGGCACTCGGCAGCTGAGATAGTGAGATTTAATAAATCAGAACAATGGCTTATACGGAAGCCGTCATTGTGTGATCGACGTCACTTCAACCCATGATCGCCAACCCTATGGTGGCGTTAATGGTTAACAAGGCGTTAACAGGGACATTGGTCATGGCTGCTACCATGAAGTACCTCCGGGCGATGACCGAGGCGATATTTGCTTGCCAAATGCAGCGAGCCGCCGTGCGCATCACCACGAGGCAGAGGGTTTTCGGGCGCCAGGGCGGATAGACGCCCGGGTCTTAGATGCCAAGCTTATCGGCAAGCTCTTCGAGACTCTTCACCGCATAATCCACCGCCACGCTCGGGGCGGTTTCGCCACGGCCGGCGCCCCGCTCGCTGGGCCGCGCTAAATGCGCAGTGCGAAGGCCGAGCGCCGCGGCGGCGGCCAGGTCGTTAGAGTGAGCGGCGACCATCATACAAGCGCCCGGCGTCAGATCGAACGCGGCGACGGCCGCAAGATAGACTTTCGGCTTCGGCTTGTAATCGCCGGCAACCTCGGCGCCGAGGATGGCGTCCCACGGCAGATTGTTGCGGCGGGCGAGATCGACCATCAGGGAAATATTGCCGTTCGACACCGGCGCCAGCAGGTGGCTGCGCTTGAGGCGTGTAAGGCCGCTCGCCACGTCGGCCCAGGCGTCGAGCCGGTGCCAAGCCAGATTGAGATTGTTTTTGTCGTCCTCGCTCAAAGCCGTGACGCCGAAGCGCTTCAGCGTGATATCGAGGTTGCGGCGGTGCAGCACGTCGAGCTTGCAAAACGCAATGCGGCCCGAACGCACCTCTTCCATGGCGCCCTGATATTCGCCGCGCCAGGCGTCGGCGAAAAGTGGCCAGTCGAGCGTGACGCCATGCGGCTTGAGGATCGCCTCGGCCTCGCGCGCAATGGATGTGCGCCAATCGACCAGCGTGCCGAACACGTCGAAGAACAAGGCTTTGACTTCCCTTCCAACTGGGCTTTTGACTGCGCTTTTGACTTGGGCTCCCATGCTACAGGTCTAGCGCACGCCGCCGTGGAATGCCAAAACAGCCGTCCTACCTGCCGACCAGATCTCGCGAAGGAAATGCAATGTCAGAACTGGATCGCTGGGAGGCGCGTTTCAGCTCGCCCGGCTACGCCTTCGGCAAGGAGCCTGCGGCATTTTTGAACGCGCAGGCGCACCGCCTCCCCACCTCCGGCAAGGCACTATCGATCGCCGACGGCGAAGGCCGCAACGGCGTCTGGCTCGCCGAACGCGGCCTCGACGTGCTTGCCATCGACCTCTCGCCCACCGGCCTGCAAAAATCCCGGGCTCTCGCCGCCGAACGCGGCGTAACGCTTGCTAGCGAATTGGCGGACGTTACCACCTGGCGGTGGCCGGCGGCCGCTTACGACGTGATCGCGGCGATCTTCATTCAATTCGTCACGCCGGCGGAGCGATCGGAGCTGTTCGCCAACATCAAGCGCGCGCTCAAGCCCGGCGGTCTCCTGTTGCTGCACGGCTATCGACCCGAGCAGCTGGCCTTTCGCACCGGCGGCCCGCAGGAGGCGGATCGCATGTATACGCGGGCTCTGCTCGAAGCGGCCTTCGGCGACATGACGCAAATTGAAATCTCCGAGCACGACAGCGTCGTCAGTGAAGGTTCGTCGCATGTCGGGATGTCCGCCCTCATCGATCTCGTCGCAAGGAAATAGCCGAGAGGGCCGCTGACAGGTTCTGAGCAAACGCTACAATCCCGGTCCCGGCCAGCGCGCCGCTTAACGAGGAAACCATGCCCAAGAGTATGCAATCGCCCCGCCTGCCTGAATTGTCAGAGGAAACTTTCACCGCCGATCAGCGTGCGCTGGCGGAATCCATAAGGTCCGGTCCGCGCGGCGTGTTCAAGCTGTCGGGTCCATTCGCCATCTATTTGCACTCGCCTGTCCTGGGCGAACTGGCGCAAACGCTCGGCGGCCATTTGCGGTTCAAGACCAGCATTCCACCGCGCCTTTTGGAAATGGCGACGCTCTGTGTCGCCGCCCATTGGAAGGCCCAGTACGAGTGGGTGGCGCATGCCGTCCTCGGCGAGAAGGCCGGGGTCAAGCCGGAAACCATTCGCGCACTCCAGGCCGGCCGGCCGCCGAAATCCGCCCCGAAGGACGAAATGGCGATCTACGCGTTCGTCAAAGAGCTTCACGCCAAGAAGCGCGTCAGCACGCCGGTCTTCAACCGCGTGAAAAAACTCCTGGGCGACGCCGGGACCGTCGAGCTGGTCGGCCTTCTCGGCTACTACTCGATGGTGTCGATGCTGCTCAACACCTTCAAGGCGCCGCTGCCGGAAGGTACCAAGCTGCCGTTCGCCGAGCCGAAATAGCCGAAACACTGAGCGATCCGCCGCGCGACCGGCTGCGCCGGTCCGTGGCGGCGGATCATGGCTTGTTCATCTGCAGGCCGGCCCCCGGTGCGCTCATGGTGTCGCCGGGGCCTTTCATCATCATGCCCCCGCCTCCAGCGGCGACCCCGGGGCCAGTCGCGCCGATCCCGGCGATCGGACAGTCGATATCGAGGGCGCCCGCTTGGTCGAATTTCAGCGTGACCTTGACCGCTTGGCCCTGGACCAGCGGATGCTTCAGGTCGACGAACATGATGTGATAGCCGCCAGGCTTGAGGGCGACCGTCTCGCCCGGCTTTATTTCCAGCCCTCCTTCCACCGGCCGCATTTCCATGATTCCCCCGGTCATGGTCATGCTGTGAATCTGACAGCGCGCGCTGGCGTCGTCCGACACACAGCTTACCCGATCTGCCGCCGGCCCCTTGTTAGTGATTGTCATGTAGCCAGCCCCGATCGCCGCGCCTTTCGGCGTCGCCCGTGCCCAGGGCTGAGCGATTTGCATCGGGCCGACATTGTAGCCCCCTGCCCGGACCGGTGCGGCAGGCAAGGCCATTGCCGGCATAACCAACGCCGCCAGGCCGACGGCACAAGGGATCGACCGTGCACTGAAATTCCTCACGAATCTCCTCCCCTCTGGGCGCCAAGCCCCCGCCATGGCTTGGTCGGCCCCCCGTAAGCCGAGCCTAGGGCATCCGACCGCTTATTGGGAATGGCAGGGAACCGAGCGGGGGAATTGGTGTATTATCTGAGAGAAATGACCGATTTCCAGGATTAGAAATTTAATCGTGAAGGCGTATCTTATAGTCATGACTCAGCGCAGCTCGCAGGCCGCCGTAAACCGGCCCGGTTCGCACGACCCGGGGCCCTTCGGGCAGGTCCTGCCGTTTCGGCGGCAGGGGACGCCGGGACCCATCCGGTTGCCCGAGGGCTTCAGACCTGATGCCGGCTTGGCTGCCGAGGCTGCCGAATTGGACGACGATTTCGCCAGCTATGAGCGGGAACGCGAAAACGATGACCCGGAAGAACAGGAAGAAGTCGTCGACTATAGGCAGCGCATGCTGATGAACTTCGTTGCATTGGCAGTCGTGACGTTTCTGATGAGCTCTGGTGTATGGCTGGCCGACACCATCGGGGGCATGCAGCGGGATCAGGATTGCATCATTCAGGGCCGCGCCAATTGTGCGCCGATCGAATTGCCAAACCCAGTGCAGCCCTAACCCATCTCGTATAACAGTCTAAGCTTCGTCGCTTGGGCATTCTTTCGAAAAATCGCCAGAGCCTCGGATCAAGTCCGAAGGCGCGCATTTCCCCAAATCACCCCGCCCTTATCGCGCTAAGCTCGCTGGTTTTGCCGCGGCAGGCTGGCCCGGACCGGTTGCTTTGCCGCCTTCCTCCGGTGCGGCAATGACCGGTGTGCCGCTGTCCGCCAACGGCTTGACCCCCGCGCCGGTGGCGCCGTCACCTACTTTTTCGTCCGCTCTGTTACTCGACTTTTCACTCGCTTTGGCCGGCTCGGCATTTTTTGGCCTCGCGGTACGCTGCTCGCGGTGCGAGCCGACAATTGCCAGCACTTCGGCGATCACCCGCGCATGCAATCGAGGCGACTTGTCGATATTCAGATGATCGATATTCGGGTCACCGCGCAGATCGACATTGACCAAAGAACCGTGGAAGCCCAGCCCTCGTGTCATCCAATAATGTTGGCTCAAATTGAGGACGCGAGCGACGTTAGCAGAGGCAGGAAAGGCGGCGGTCCCGTCGAACGGCACTACCAGCGCCACCGGCACGTCCCGGCGTCCCAAATAGGCGGCCATCTCCATGACCGCATCGGCGCCCAGCGAATGACCGATCAGGATAATCGGTCCTTCTCGACCGGCCTTGTAATTGGCCGCCGCGCTATCCGCTAGCGACTGCCAATCGGAATGATTGTCGACGGTTGCGTAGACGCCGCGCTTGTTCAGCTGATCAGCGAGCGTGTCCATGCCGAGCGAGAAGATATTCAGGAGCCCGCGCAGGAGGTAAACATGAGCACGCGGCGCCGCCATGCTTGGGGTGGACCCAAACGCCAGCATCAGGCCAGCCGTCAGCGCGCCGATCGCAGTAAAACGCCACCAGTTTCTCATGACCTCCTCACGAATCCCACCCTGCTTGACCCCCAGCCGAGCCAGGCAACTCCATTCTAAGCATTTCATATTGCACTGCCAGATTCCGCGCCGAATTTCCCCCTCAATTCCTCAGTGCCTTACGATACGACGCCAACCTGTAGCAAAAATGCCACTGAAGCCATGCCGTCAGTAGAGCCAGGGAACCACGCGCGCGGTTCGGCGCATGTAGACGCGGTATTCCTCGCCAAAGGCGGTAATCATCATTTCCTCTTCACGTCGTACGCGACCGAAGAACAGCAAGCCGAATCCGATCAGGCCGGCCGGCCCGGCCACCCAATTAGGCAACAGCAGCGCCTGAGCCAGCGCCATCAGCCAAAATCCGGCATACATCGGATGCCGGACTGTCGCGTAAATCCCCGATGTGACCAGGGTGTGGCGCTCGCGCAGATCGAGACTAACCGACCAATTGTGGCCGAGGTCGCGATGCGTCCGGTAAAACAACCAAAGGCTGCCGATAACGGCAGCGATTCCAAGGTAGCTCGCTACCGGGAAGAACGGATAGTCGGCGAAACGCGGGAAATGCGTTGCCACATAAATGCCCGGCAGGATGCCTAGTCCGGCCAACGACATAGCGAGCAGCAGGAACTCGCGGACATCCCGAGCGGAGTATCGCACGGCTGTCTTGCGGGCGCGCCGATTTGGGTCGAGCCGCAGGAGGGCCCACCCGATAACGAAGATAACCCAAACGATTTTCGAAAGCGTCGGCGTCATGGACTAAAATCCGCTGCCGCCACAGGCAACGCGGCGACAGGCTCATCGGACAATCGCGTCTCTATCAATCCGCCCTCGTCCGCAAACGCCGCAACCGATTGGTCTGGGCGCTCCACCCAGTTACGCAGCCAGAGCGGGCCGCAGCACAGCATATAATAGTCGTAGAAATAGCGTCGTTCATTGCCCATGACCGCTTGGCGATGAACGCGAAGAAAATTGAGCCGAAAGCGGCGATAGGTATGCTCCTCCACCATCTTGCGTATGCGGAATATTTTGACGATCGGCTTGCCGGTCGCCGCCATTCCCAAGGCAACCAGTGGATCGACCTTATAGACGTTGATGATATCGACCAGCGCCTGATACTCGACCCAGTAGACCGATGGCGCCTGGGCCAGTCGGCCGACGGCCTCGCGCAACCAACCGGCGGCGGGATGAAGCGCCACCTTCAACAGCGACGATCCGGTCGAAACGATATGCAGCGGCTTGCCGCGCGCACCAAGCTGCGGATCGAGCCGCAAGGCGCGATCGACGACAGACAGCGATAGCGGCGCGCCCAGGCTATGGCCATGGACGACGATTTCGTCCGCATCGGTTTCGTGGATGAGTCGCACCAATTGCTCGCCGAGCCGATCGAGCCGGACGTCGATTTGCGGCCGGACGCGGTGCGCTAGGTCGCGGGCAAAGTGCCAGTCGTCCAGCGCATAGCCGATATGGAAATAGCGGCCGAACGTAAGCCGCAAAGCGACAAAGATCGCCAGCCAAAGAACAGGAGCGGTCACAAGCGGATAAGGCAGAGCGAGATGCCCCACCGCATAGCGTGCGAGTCCGATGGATAACCATGCCATGCCGACGAGGTAGAGCAGCGGGAAAAGGAAGAACCCGCCATAGCGCCAAGCGATGACGAAATACCGGGTTACCGTTCCAGTCAGGATGAATTCCATTAGTGCAGCAATGCCGAGCGGAAAGCGCAGCCAGTCGCTTCTGGCGCTGTCGGCGGTGACGAAGTCGTCCCAACGGAACCAGTGAAAATCCGTCGTTACCCGCCAGTCCGGGCCGGATGTCTCCACGGTCCAGCTCGCCACCGACCCATCCGCCGACAGTCGCGGCGGCGACACGCTGCCGTTCAGGTTCCAGGCTTTGTGAAACCGCGCCATTTCGCGAATAAAGCGGTGATGCTGGCGGTCCGGTCCGACCGGCTCGTAACCGGTCATCTGCACGAAACAGCGCTTGCGCACCCGCGCCTGCGGCATCGCCAACTCCTGGCTCGATCCGGCCGGACTTGTGGCCAATGTCTTTGGGCCGATCTCTTTTGGCCGACGTCTTTCGCGTTGCATAGGTAATATGGCTTGGCCGATCAAGCACGGCGGCCGCGCTTCGCCGCCAAAGCCGCCGAATAAACGATTGACGGAAAGTGCGAATCTGCATCCGCCACGGCCCCCTCCGACCGATTTTTGGCCGCTGGGCGCCGTTGAACTTACCGGCCAGCTTCGCTATACGGGGCCTTCACATTGAGGGAGCCCGCCGCAATCCGGGCTTACTCGCGCCGGTGCTGGGCCGGCGCTTTTATTCCGCTACTGACCAAGAGCGCGCCTGATGTCCACCACGTTCGATAAAGTGGCTGAAATCATTGCGGAAACTTGCGATATCCCGCGTGAAAATATCAAGCCGGAAAGCCATGCCATCAACGATCTCGAGATCGACAGCCTCGACTTCCTCGATATCGCCTTTGCCATCGACAAGGCGTTCGGCATCAAGCTTCCGCTCGAACAGTGGACGCAGGAGGTCAACGACGGCAAGGCAACCACCGATCAGTATTTCGTACTGAAGAACCTTTGCGAGCGGATCGACGAGCTGATCGCTACCAAGGGCGCCTGAGCGCCGATGCGCCTTGAATATTTTCAGATGATCGACCGCTTCGTCCGCGTCGACGTCAGCGAACGCGTTACCCGAGCGGTCTGCACGGTGCCGAAACAGAGCCCGGTGTTCGAGGGGCACTTTCCCGGCTACCCCCTGATGCCGGGCGTGCTGCTGATCGAATGCATGGCGCAAACGACCGGCTGGCTCGTCAGCGCCCTCACCGGATTTACCGGACTGCCGGCGCTCGCCGGCGTCAAGGAAGGCAAAATTCGCGGCGCAGTCTTTCCCGGCGACGAACTCGAATTCGAAGGCAAGGTTGTGCATGAAGGTTCAGGCTACGCCATCGGTGAAGCCAAGGGCTGGCGCAAAGGTACTGCTATCTGCGACGCTACGCTGACCTATCGGATCATTCCCTACCCCAGTCCCGAGCTGCGTGCCGGACTTTGGGAATGGGCGGAGCGCATCAATTTCCCGGCTAAGGAGTTCGCCAAGTGAGCGAACGCCGCGAGGTGTGGGTCACCGGCGTCGGACTGCTTACCTGCCTCGGCGAGGGACTGGAAGCGAATTGGAATCGCCTCGCGCATGGCGATGCGGCGGTCTACGACGACAAGAGCTTTGCGCCTTACATCGTGCACCCGCTCGCGCCGATGAGCTTCGACAAATACATTCCCAAAAAAAGCGATCAGCGCCAGATGGAGACGTGGCAGCGGGTCGGCGTCTATACCGCTGGCATGGCTCTCGCCGATGCCGGCGTCGCTGGCAATGCGGAACTGCTTGACCGCGCCGACATGATCGTGGCCGCCGGCGGCGGCGAGCGCGACACCGCAGTCGATACCGCGATCATGGCCGGCGTGCTCAAGACCAATACGCCCGGCGCTTTCCTCAACGAGCGGTTGATGAGCGACCTGCGTCCGACTTTGTTCCTGGCGCAACTGCCGAACCTTCTCGCCGGCAATATCTCGCTGGTGCACGGCGTCGTCGGTTCCTCGCGCACCTTCATGGGGGAAGAGTCAGCCGGCGTCGATGCTATCCGGGTGGCGCAGGCGCGTATCGCCGCGGGTCAAAGCGAACTGACCCTGGTCGGAGGCGCCTATAACGGCGCCCGCTGGGACGTACTGTTGGCCTTCGAGCTCGGCGGCGTGGTTTTGAAGGACAAGTTTGCGCCGGTTTGGAACCGCGGTCCCGACGGCGGCATCGCCTTTGCCACCATAGGGGCGTTCCTGGTGCTGGAAAGCGAAGAGCACGCCAAAGCTCGCGGTGCGCGACCGCGGGCGCGTATTTCGCGGGTGCTTTCCGACCGCAACTTACGTAAACCGGGCCAGGCGGAAATGTCGTTGCGCCATCAATGGGACGCGATCGCGCCACAAGTGGACCGGACGCATGCCGCCATGATTTCCGGCGCCTCCGGGTTCGAGCCGGCGACTTCCGCCGAGCAGTCAGTTCTCAAGGATATTGGCCTTCCGATCCGCAACACCGGTACGTATATCGGCCATGGTGTCGATACTCAGTTTATGGCCAATCTGGGCATCGGCTGCGCGGTGCTCGAGCACGGCAAGCTGTTCGCCCCGGCAGGATCGGGTGACACGGGCGAAAGTCCGCCCGGCCTGTCCCAGGTCGTCGTCACCAGCGTCGGCAACTGGCGGGGCGAGGGGCTGGCGCTGCTCGAACGGGTGAATTGACGGGAGAAGTTCATGGCAACCGCCAAACGCGACAAAGCCGGTAGGCCCGTGATCGCCGTTACCGGCATGGGCCTTGTCACCTCACTCGGCGTTGGCAAGACCGATAATTGGGAAAGGCTCTCTGCCGGCAAATCCGGTATCCGGCGCATTTCGCGCTTTCCGCTCGACGCACTCCGCACCACGATCGCCGGCACCGTCAACGACGTTTACAAGGACTACATGCCGCCTGCCGAATTGTCCGAGCGTCTCGCGTTTATTGCCTGCGAGGAAGCCATCGCACAGGCCAGCATCGGTTCCAAAGGCAGTTTCCCGGGCCCGCTGTTTTTGGCGTTGCCGCCGCTTGAGATCGAGTGGCACTACCGCGTGCAGCTTGCCGAGGACGCCGCGCCCGGACGCGATGCGAGTTATCCCGACCTGATGCAGGTGGCGCGCAAGCCGCAATTCTCGCCGATCTATGAGACCATCAAATACGGCATCATTGGCGAAAATCTCGCCGCGCATTTCGGCACCGAAGGCTCGCCTATCTCGCTGACCACCGCTTGCGCTTCCGGCGGCACCGCAATCCAGCTCGGTGTCGAAGCGATCCGCCGCGGCGAATGCCAGGCCGTGCTCGCGGTCGGCGCCGACGGGTCGCTGACGCCGGAATCCTTGGTGCGCTTCTCGCTGCTGTCGGCATTGTCGACGCAAAACGACCCGCCGGAGCAGGCCTCAAAGCCGTTTTCCAAGAACCGAGACGGCTTCGTGCTCGCCGAAGGCGCCGCCGCACTGGTGCTTGAAGATTACGACCACGCGGTGGCGCGCGGCGCCAAGGTGCTCGCCATTCTCGAAGGCTGCGGCGAAAAATCGGATTCGTTTCATCGCACCCGGTCGAGCCCCGACGGCAAGCCGGTCATCGCCTGCATGCGCAACGCGCTCGCCGATGCCGGCGTCGGCCCTGAAGACATCGACTATATCAACGCCCACGGCACCTCGACGCCCGAGAACGACAAAATGGAATGTCTCGGCGTCTCCACCGTGTTCGGCGAACGCATTCGCGGCATCCCGATGTCATCGAACAAATCGATGATCGGCCACACGCTGACCGCGGCCGGTGCCGTCGAGGCCGTGGTTACCGCGCTGACGCTCGAGCACCAGCGCATCCCACCGACGATCAATTATCGCACACCCGATCCGGCGATCCCGCTCGACGTGGTGCCGAACGAGGCGCGCGATGCACGCATCGAACGGGCGATTTCCAATTCATTCGGCTTCGGCGGCCAAAACATTTCGCTGGTCCTGGCGCGGGAACCGGCGTGACCGGCGCGACCGCAGCAGCGACCACTGAACGTTCGGGCGAGACGCCGTCCCGTACGATGCGGGCGCTCACTCTTATCGCCGACCGCAAGATCGAGCTCCTCGATATCGCGTCGCCGCCTCCGCCGGCGCCCGGCGAGGTGCAAATCCGCATCAAGGCGATCGGGCTTAACCACATCGACGTCTGGGGCTGGCGCGGCATGGCGTTTGCCAAGCGCAAGCTGCCGCTGATCGTCGGGGTCGAGGCAGCGGGCGAAATTGCCGCCGTCGGCGTCGGCGTAACGTCGAGCAAGGCCGGCGACCGCGTCGTCACCTATGGCGCGCTGACGTGCGGAACCTGCAAGGCCTGCCGCGAAGGCCGCGATAATCTTTGCGAGAATGTCGCGTCGATCATGGGCTTCCACGTCGACGGCTTTGCCCGGGATTTGCTCAACATGCCGGCGCGGCTCGTGGTGCCGATCCCGGACGGCGTGAGCTTTCGCGACGCAGCTTGTGCGCCGGTAGCATTCGGCACCGTGCAGCATATGCTGTTCGACAATGCCAAGCTCGAGCCGGGCGAAACCATTCTGGTGCAGGCCGGCGGCTCGGGCATCGGTTCCACCGCGATCAAGATGGCCAAGGCCATCGGCGCGACGGTCATCACCACCGTGGGGGACGACGCCAAGGCCGAGAAGGCAAAAGCGCTCGGCGCCGATCACGTCATCAACTACAAGACCGATCGTTTCGAGAGCATCGTACGCAAGCTCACCGGCAAAAAGGGCGTCGACGTCGCCTTCGAGCATGTCGGCCCCGACACCTTCAACGGCTCGCTGCTTTGCCTCAAGCGCGGCGGCCGGCTGGTCACCTGCGGCTCGACGTCCGGCCAATCGATCACGATGAACCTGTTCCAGCTGTATCTGCAGCAATATCGCATCTTTGGCTCGTTCGGCTGCTCGCTCCGCAATATCCGCGAGAGCCTTGCCAAGATGGCGGACGGCCTCACCCCGGTGATTGATACCGAAGTCCCGCTCTCGGAGTTTGAGCGCGGCCTGGCGCGGCTCGAAAGCCGGCAGGTTTTCGGCAAGATCATCGTCATGTTCTGATGCGCGGCGGACGCTTCAAGCACCTGCTCGATGCGACAGCAGGTGCGCTCACCGTCGGATTGCTCGGCGCGATCAAGCACACCAATCGCAGGCGCACGGCCAACTTCGCCGGCGCCTTGATGCGCAAAGTCGGCCCTCTGATGAGGGAACATCGCGTCGGCCGCGAGCAGTTGCGGCTCGCCTTTCCCGAAAAATCTGCCGCCGAAATCGAGAAGATTCTTGGCGGTGTCTGGGACAATCTTGGCCGCATCGCCGTCGAGTTCGCGCATCTTGATGAGTTCTCCGTCGAGGGTTTCGGCAAGCCGACGGCGGACGTCATCACCTATCCTGTGGAATCAAAGGAGCGCCACGATAGCCTGATGAAAGCCGGCACCGCGGCGATAGGCTTTGCCGCGCATCTGGCCAATTGGGAACTGCCCGGGGTCGGGGCGAAACTCATCGGCGTAAAATCGGCGGTGCTGTACCGGCGCCCCAATATCGGCGCCGTCAACGACGTTATCGTCAAGCTCCGCGAGCCGCTGATGGGGGAACTCATCCCCACCGCCCTCGACGCGCCGGTTAAACTGGCGCGGCTTCTCCAGACGGGCGTCCATGTCGGCATGCTTGCGGATCAGCACTACAGCAAGGGGGTCGAAGTCACGTTCTTCGGCCGGCCGTGCCTAGCCAACCCGCTGATCGCGATGCTGGCGCGGCAGACCGGTTTGCCGATTTATGGCATGCGCGTGGTGCGCAAACCCGACGGCAACAGCTTTTGGGGCGAAATATCGGAACCGGTCGAGCCAATCCGGGACGCCGGCGGCCGGATCGACATCAGGGGCACCATGCAGGCGATTACATCCGTGATCGAAGGGTGGATTTCGGCAATATCCGGAGCAGTGGCTCTGGCTGCACCGCCGCTGGCGCTAGTCTCAGATCACATGCGACGACGGATTGCCGAGCATTGCCGTCACGGTTGCGGTCAAGGCCGGTAATTTCGCAGGGGCGAAGCCGATGAGAGCTACCGGAGCGTTATGAATTCTCCGTGATCTTCGCTGCGAAATCGGGAAATTCAGATGTTGTCCCTACTTACTATCAACAACGATGTCTTTGATGAGCCCAACTACATCTTCTTGATGCCGGCCTGATCGATAATTTGCTTGAACATCCCGATCTCTTTGGTCACCCGCGCCCAGGCGGCGTCAGCCCCTGCGGGACGAACCAGAAATCCGGCCTTATAAAGCTTATCCTTCATCTCGCTCGTCTTGAGAACTTTCAACGTTTCCGACTCCAGCCATTTGACTTTATCCGGCGGCGTTTTTGCCGGCGCCAGCAAAACCATGTCGGTGGCGAAAACAAAGTCCTTAAAACCGGACTGCTCCATGGTAGGCACGTCTGGAAGATCGGGCCAGCGCGCCTCGCCGCAGACTGCGAGGCAGCGCAAGGTTCCGGCCTTGATATGCGGAAGCGCCGGCCCAAGGGAACCGGAACTCAACTGAACCGTGCCGCTGACGAGCGCCGTTATCGCATCGCCGCCTCCCTGGAACACTACGTCGGCCAGCGTCGGCAATTTTTCGCGGATCTTGAGCACCTCCAGTTCGATCTGCGGAGTCGTCCCGATCGGAGGCGTAGCGCAATTGTATTTGTCGGGGCTCGCATGCGCCAACGCCACGAACTCATTCATCGATTTCGCGGCCAGCTCGGACTTCACGACGAATGTATTTGGCGAGCTTGCCAGCTCACTTACGCCGACGAAATCCTTATAGGGATCATACGGCAGATGCTTATAAAGCCCGTAATTCACTGAATAGGCGTTGGTCGCCAGCAGCATCGTGTAGCCGTCGGGATCGGCATGCGCGGCATATTCCATGCCTATATTGCCCCCGGCGCCACCTCGATTCTCGACGATGAAGGTCTTGCCGGTCGACTGCTGAAGCGCAGCGGTCACTATACGGGCAACGATGTCGGATGGTCCCCCGGGTGTGTTGGCGACCACAAATTTCACCGGCCGCTCCGGATAATCCGCATAGGCCGAGCGGACCCTAAGCAGCGCCGGCGCAGCAATGCCGGCCGCCAGGGCCGCTGCGCCTTTGATGATGCGGCGCCGTGACGGCTTTGACGTACCGATCGATCTGCCCATGAATCCCCCCTGTATTGCCGTGAGACCTTGTCGCTTTCAGCCGCTATATTATCGCAAATTCAACCCGCAGCACTCGGCCAGCCGCTTTGGCCATCCGCTTGTTCGGCGCTTTATTGTCGCAGGATCGCTGGCTTATTCTCCGGTCTTGACCCTGGTCCACATCCGATTGATCAACCGCTGCGTCTTCGGATCGTGCGCAACGATGGTGTAGAAATTCGCCATCGTCGCGGCGTCCGGATAGATGGTGCGATCGTTAAGAATTGACGGATCAATAAATTGCCCGGGCTTGTCGCCGTTGGCGTACCAGACGTAATTGGTATTCTTCGCCGCGACCTCTGGCTTGATGAGATAATTGATCAGTTCGAGCGCCTCCTCGGGATGCGGCGCATCCTTCGGAATGGCGAGAGTATCGAACCATAATTGCGCGCCCTCTTTCGGTATCGAATAGCCGATCTCGATGCCGCCTTTGGCTTCGATCGCCCGTCTTTGCGCCTGCTTGACGTCGCCGGAATAACCGACGGCGAAGCAAATCTCGCCGGTCGCCAGAGCATTGAGGTATTCCGAGGAATGGAACTTGCGCACATAGGGCCTGATCTTGAGGAGGAGATCGGTCACCTTCTGCAGATCGCCAGGATCGCTGGTGTTCGGATCGAGATGCAAATAATGCAGCCCCGCCGACATGAGGTCGTCCGACGAATCGAACAAATGAATGCCGCAATCCTTGAATTTCTTGATCTTGTCGGGATTGAAGACATAGTCCCAAGAGTCGATTTTCGCATCGGGACCAAAAATCCGCTTCACGTCCTTGACGTTGTAGCCGATACCCGTCGTTCCCCACATGTAGTCGGCGGCATATTGATTGCCGGGATCGTAGAATGCGAGTTGTCGCGCGATCTCCGGCCAGACATAAGCAAGGTTGGGCAGCCTCGTTTTGTCCAGTTTCTGAAAAATACCGGCTTTAATTTGCCGGGCGAGAAAATAGGCGCTGGGCACGACGACGTCATAGCCGGATTGCCCGGCCAATAATTTCGCCTCGAGCGTGTCGTTGGAATCGAACGTATCGTAACGAACCGCGATGCCGGTCTGTTTGGTGAACTCGTCGAGCACCGAGGGGTCCTGGTAGTCCGACCAGTTGTAATAGTTGACCACCCGCTGGGCCGGCCGCGCGGGTGTCGACCAAAGCGCAAACCAGCCGACACCGAACGCCAGCGCAAATCCGCTGGCTCGCGTGCAGGTGGCGAGCAGGCTTTGGCTTTTTGTGGACGCGAGGATAAATAGCCGCCGGCGTTTCATCAGGTTTCAGTCGGCAGTCCGGCGGCTTTCCAGGCCAAAATGCCGCCCGCCAGATGGCTGGCATAGGCAAAGCCCTGCTCCTGGGCCGCCAGCGAAGCCGTCACCGAGCGGCGGCCGGACCGGCAGCTAAAGACCACATCGCGACCGGCCGGCGCCGGTATCTCGGCGGGGTCAAAAGTCGACAGCGGTATCAGCACCGAGCCGGGAATTCGCTCCAACGCGGTCTCATTCGGCTCGCGGACGTCGACCAGGATAATGCGGCCTTCATCAAGCCCACGCGCCACCTCTTGCGGCGTCAGATCGCGCACGCTGGCGGTTTGCTCAGGCATCGGCGGCTCCCTGCGAGAAGGCTCGATTAAGCTTACGACCTACGCCCCAGCGACGCCAGACCTCAGACGATGGCGTGCTTAGACGGTGACTTGCGTGCCGACTTCGACCACGCGATCGGTGGGAATCTGGAAATAGTCGGTGGCATCATTCGCCGAGCGTGCCAGCGTGATGAACAGCCGGTCTTGCCAGCGCGGCATGCCCGAATGCGGCGCCGGCCGCAGCGTGCGCCGGGATAAAAAGAACGATGTCGACATGATGTCGAACTGCCAGCCGAGCTTCCGCGCGATGGCCAGCGCCTTTGGAATGTTTGGCATTTCCATGTAACCGAAGCGCAACTGCACACGCGTGAAGGTCGAGCCGACCGGCTCTATGCGCACCCGCTTGTCCGATCCGACCCGCGGCGTGTGTGTGGTCTCGACCGACAAGATGACGTTCTTTTCGTGCAGCACCTTGTAGTGCTTGAGACTGTGCAGCAGCGCCGTCGGCGCGCTCCTGGGGTCGCTGGTCAGGAACACCGCGGTGCCCGGCACTCGCTGCGGCGGCTTTTTCTCCAAGATGCGCACCAGATCGTCGAGCGGCGTTTCAAGCCGCCGCGTCTTGGTGAAAAGGATTCTGACTGCCACGGCGCCACGTGTACATCACCACCATGACGATGCCGCCCAGCAGCAGGGGCACCCAGCCGCCTTGCACGACTTTGAGCAAATTGGCCGACAAGAATGTCAAATCGATTACCAGAAACGGCACCATCAGGGCCGCGGCAGCGAACGGCGACCAGCGCCACATCCGCCAGATGACAATAAAAGCCATCGTGCAGGTGACAACCATAGTGCCGGTCACGGCAATACCGTAAGCGGACGCCAGCGCACTCGACGAACGAAACAGCGCGACCAAAACCAGCACAGCGAGCAGCAATAATCCGTTGACGCGGGGCATGTAGATTTGACCCGCTTGCTCGGCGGAGGTGTGACGCACCTCAAAGCGCGGCAACAAGCCGAGTTGAATCGCTTGGCTGGTCAGCGAATAGGCCCCGGTGATGACAGCTTGGCTGGCGATCACAGTCGCAAGCGTCGCCAGTACCACCATGGGGATCAGTGCCCAGTCCGGATAAAGCAGGAAGAACGGATTCGTGATCGCCTTCGGATTGGCGAAGATCAGCGCGCCCTGCCCCAGATAATTGATCGCCAGCGACGGCAGAACCAGGGCGATCCAGGCGACTTGTATCGGACGGCGGCCGAAATGCCCGAGATCGGCATAAAGTGCCTCGGCGCCGGTCACCGCAAGGAACACGGCGCCGAGCGTGAATAGTCCGACCATGCCATGGTTGACCAGAAAATAGATGCCGTAGAAAGGATTGAGCGCCCACAGCACGCCAGGAACTTTGACGATCCAGATCAATCCCGGTAACGCGATCGCCGCGAACCAGATCAGCATGATCGGTCCGAATAGCGCCGCGACTTTGGCGGTGCCGCGCGATTGCACCGCGAACAGGATGATCAGGATCACCACTGTCAGCGGCACGACATATTCGTGAAGCGCCGGCGTCACGACGTCGACGCCTTCGACCGCGGACAGGACCGACAAGGCCGGCGTGATCACCGCGTCGCCGTAGAACAGCGCCGCACTGATAATGCCGAGCAGCGCCACAACGCCGGCCGCCCTGCTCATCCGGCCCACGGCACGCGATGCCAGCGCCATGAGTGTGAGCGTGCCGCCTTCGCCATTATTGTCGGCCCGCAGCAGGATGACGACATATTTCAGCGTGACGATGATGAACAACGCCCAAAGGATGAGCGACGTAACGCCGAGCACGGCAGAGCGGACGAGCTCGGCCTGATCCGACCCCGACGACGCAGCCGTGATGGCTTCGCGAAAGGCATAGAGCGGACTAGTCCCGATATCGCCGTAAACGACGCCGATGCTGCCAAGCGCCAGCGTCCACAAGCCCGCGTGAGACGACGGGCCGCCATCGCTGTCCGCCGTCGTATCGTTCCCAGCGGCGGGAGCGCTTACACTAGTCTGTCATGAACTTTCGAGACAGGACGCCGCCCTGCTCCTGATGCGGCATCGCGACTGATGCCGGGCCGCGCCTATACACCGTTCATATCCGAGAGTCATCGGGCCCTGATGCCGAAATATTCGCCCCGCGACCGTTGCGCCACTCTCGGAGCGGCACATGACGGCACGATTTTAAGACCACACGCTACCGGCGTGAGGATTTTACTATAATGGGCCAAAGGCTTAGGGCGGATAGCGCCAGCCGCGGTCTGCCGGCCGGGAGATTACGGCCTAGGGCGCCAGATTGGGCGGAACCGGCGGGGCTTCATGCATCAAAGTAATAGTGACGCGGCGGTTCGCCGCGATATACGGATCGTCGGGGAACAGCGGATCTGTGTCGGCCTTGCCGCCCACCTCGTAAATTCGGGATGATGGATAACCCTGCTCTTCCAGAATCTGGCGGACGGCGTTGGCGCGATCGACCGAGAGGTCCCACGGGCCGTAATCCGACTTCGGCGCCTCCTGCGAGGCCGCTGTATGCCCGGTAATGGAAATGCGGTAGGGCACCTGCCTTCAGCGGACCGGCAATCTTCTCGATGATGCTCCGCGTGCGCTCGTATGGGTCTTTGGAGCCTTCCGGGAACATCGAGCGGCCGTCCTGGTCGACAATATTGATATTCAGGCCTTCCTTGGTCTCCTCGAACACGATGTGTTTACTTGCTTCCGTCAGCTCCGGCATGTCCTGCAGCGCCTGGCGCAGCGAGGCTGCGGCGAGCGCGAAGGCCTGGTCGCTTTGAAACTTGCTGCCGTATTCGCGCTCATGGGTCACCCTGATCCGGCGTGGGCGTCGCCGAGGCGTCCTCCGGCCTGATATGCGCCGCATTTTTCAGCTCGCGGCCGTGTCGGCAGGCCATCGACTTCGATAATGCCGGAATAGCGCACATTGTTCTGCGTGCCAAAGGCGTCACGCATCGAGCCGGCAACAATCTGCAGTTTCTGCTGGTCCTGACTGGAGAACGCGACCAGCATGACAAAGAAGCTGACCAACAGCCCCATCAGGTCGGCGAAGGTGACAAACCAGCCGTGGCCGCCGCCGTGTGCTTCCTTGCGCCGCGCCATGGTTCAGTTCTTCACGGCTAAGCCGGGACCGGCTCGGGCTCCATGTCCCGGTGTTTTTCCGGCAGATACGCGATCAGCATTTCGCGCACCAGGGTCGGGCTTTTCGATTCGCGGATCATAAGGATGCCGTCGATGATCAGCGTGCGATTGATCTCTTCGTCGACCAATTTGAGGTGCAGCTTGTCGGCGATCGGCAGGGTCAGAATGTTCGCCACGACCGCGCCGTAGAGCGTCGCCAGCAGGGCCGTCGCCATGAACGGACCGAGCTTGGACGGGTCGGTCATATTGGCGAACATTTGCACCATGCCGATCAGCGTGCCGATCATGCCGAAGGCCGGGGCGCAATCGCCGATCGCGCGGTAGATTTTCTGGCCCTCGTCGAGGTGTTGGAGGAAATTGTCGCGATCGCGTTCGAGATTGTCGCGGATGAATTCGGCATCGTAGCCGTCGGCGACGAAGCGGATGCCTTTGGCGAGAAACGGATCCTCGATCTCGACCTTCTCCAGGCCGATCGGACCCTGCTTGCGGGCGATCTCGGCGAGACCGGCGATCTCGTCGACCAGTTCGCGCTGCGAAATGCGGCGCAAGCTGAACACGAACTTCATGCCGAGCGGCAAGCCGTGGAAAATCGACGACAGCGGAAAGCGGATGAGCGTGGCGGCAAACGAGCCGCCAAAAATAATGATGACGGCGTGATCGCTCACGAACATGCCAAGGCCGCCGCCCATAAGCATGACGGTCATGACGACCGCGGCGCCGGCCAGCAGGCCCAAAGCCCGTTGCAATATCCATGAAACCGCACCCAACCCGCGACGGCGAGCCCTTGGCAATGGCCCTATAGGTACGGTCACTGCGCTTAAAGGACGGTTACTGATGCAACCGCCGGCGGGCAAAACTAGCCCATAGAGAGGGGATGACCGCTGCCGTAAAAAGCAGCTAGATAAGGCCAACAAGCTGCGGCTCTGGCGGGCCTCTCTAGGGAGAACTGACTATGCGTGAAATCGGCCATTTCATCGGCGGCAAAGAGGTCAAAGGCGCCTCGGGGCGTTTTGGCGACGTTTTCAATCCCAATACCGGCGAGGTGGCGGCCAAAGTGGCATTGGCAGGAAAGTCCGAGGTCGAGAAGGCGATCGCCAACGCCGAGGCGGCCTTCCCCGGCTGGGCGGCGACCAATCCGCAGCGTCGCGCCCGCGTCATGTTCAAATTCCTGGAGCTGATCCAAAGCCAATATGACGATCTGGCCCGGCTTTTATCCGCCGAGCACGGCAAGACCTTCCCCGACGCCAGGGGCGATATCCAGCGCGGGCTTGAAGTGGTCGAATTTGCCTGCGGCATCCCGCACTTGATGAAGGGCGAATACACCGAAGGCGCGGGTCCCGGCATCGATCTTTATTCGACGCGCCAGCCGCTCGGTGTCGTCGCCGGCATTACACCGTTCAATTTTCCGGCGATGATCCCGTTATGGAAATGCGCGCCGGCTATCGCTTGCGGCAACGCCTTCATCCTCAAGCCCTCGGAGCGCGACCCATCGGTGCCGATGCGCATCGCCGAGCTGTTTTTCAAAGCGGGCCTGCCGGAAGGCGTGCTCAATGTCGTCAACGGCGACAAGGAGGCGGTCGACACGCTGTTGACCGACGCACGTGTCAAGGCGATTGGCTTTGTCGGCTCGTCCAGCATTGCCGAGTATATTTACGCGACCGGCACCGCGCACGGCAAACGGGTGCAGTGCTTCGGCGGCGCCAAGAACCACATGATCGTGATGCCGGACGCCGACATGGATCAAGCGGTCGATGCGCTGATCGGTGCCGGTTACGGCGCGGCCGGCGAACGCTGCATGGCCGTCTCAGTCGCTGTGCCAGTCGGCCAGAAGACCGCCGACGTGCTGCTGCAAAAACTCATTCCGCGTGTTGAGGGGCTCAAGATCGGCCCGTCGACCGATCAGCAGGCCGATTACGGCCCGATGGTCACCCGCGAACTGCTCAACAAGGTGCGCGGCTACATCGATACCGGCATCAAGGAAGGCGCCAAGCTTGTCGTCGATGGTCGCAATTTCAAGCTGCAAGGTTACGAGAGCGGAAACTTCATCGGCGGCTGCCTGTTCGACGAGGTGAAGCCGGACATGAAGATTTACAAGGAAGAGATTTTCGGACCGGTGCTTTCGGTGGTGCGCGCCAAGGACTATGAGGAAGCGATTCGGTTGCCGTCCGAACACGAATACGGCAACGGCGTCGCCATCTTCACCCGCGACGGCGACACTGCGCGCGATTTCACCAACCGCGTGCAAGTCGGCATGGTCGGCGTCAACTTCGCTATTCCGGTGCCGCTGTCGTACTACACGTTCGGCGGCTGGAAGCGCTCCGGCTTCGGCGACCTTAATCAGCACGGACCGGACTCGATTCGCTTCTACACCAAGACCAAGACCGTAACCGCGCGCTGGCCTTCGGGCATTAAGGAAGGCGCCGAGTTCGTCATCCCCACCATGCGATGAGGATGTCGCCAGTCTGCCGATGATAGGAGCAACACGCAGCGGATGCCGGGCAATCGGGGTGCAAATCGCCCCGGTTCTACTCGCGCTCGCCACGCTCGGCGCCTGCACCAATACGGCGCGTTTCGGCGGTCAGCCCGAGACGCAAGCCGCGCCGCCGCCAGAGACGCCTGTTGCTGCCGCACCTGCACCGGAGACGGCGCAGCCAACCCCTGTCGATCTCGCCGGCCGATGGAAATTCTCCGCGGCCGCGGGCGCCTGCCTGATGACGCTGACCGAAGAGCCTGGCGCAATTAACGGCAAGATCGCACCCGCCGGCGGTTGTCCAGGCAATTTCTTCACCAGCCGCAAATGGACGTACGAGAAGGACGCATTGACGATTAGGGACTTCAAGGGCCAAGCTTTGGCGCAACTGTCGTTCGCCGACGGCCATTTCGAAGGCAAAAATTCCTCCGGCGATGCGGTCACGCTCGCTAGACCCTGATGACGTCTTGAACCGCCTTTGGAGTTCTCATGGCCGAATATCAGCTCTATTGTTTCGCCCAATCCGGCAATGCCTACCGCGCCGCGCTGATGCTCAATCTGATCGGCGCCGACTGGCAGCCGGTCTATGTCGATTTTTTCAAGGCCGGCGAGACGCGCACGCCTAAATTCCGCACCGAGGTCAACGAGATGGGCGAGGCGCCGGTGCTGGTCCATGGCGCCAAGAAGCTCTCCCAGTCCGGCGTGATCCTGACCTATCTCGCCGACCGTGCCGGGCGGTTTAAGCCAAACGGCGAGGACGAGCGGCTCGAGGCGCTGCGCTGGATCATCTTCGACAATCAGAAGCTCAATGGCTTTTTGGGGCCCTACCGATTTCTCAAGAATTTCGCCAGGCCGGCGGGCGATCCGACGGTGATGGCTTTTCTCAAGGGCCGCATCGATGGCAGTCTCGCGGTCCTCGACAAGCGGCTGGCCAAGGCGCCATTCGTCCTCGGGAATACCCCGACCATCGCCGACATTTCATTGTGCGGCTATCTTTACTACCCGGCCGAGGAATTCGGTTTCGACATCGCGGCAGAGCATAAGAATATCGGCCCGTGGCTGGATCGGATGAAGGCCTTACCGGGCTGGGCTCACCCCTACGATCTGATGCCGGGCTATCCGCCGAATTTGTAGATGCTGGGCGTCACAACGGAATATTGAGCCCTTTGGGCGGTGCGGGCGTTACCGCGGGCGGAGGCACCGACACCGCTGGGGACGGCGGCAAGGGCTTGACCGCAGGCGCTGCTGACATGGCCGGGACCGGCTTGGGCGACGGCGCAGGCGGCGGAGCGTGCATTGCGGCCGGCGGCGCTGATGGCGGTTTTACAACAGCCGGCGCTGGCGCGGGTCTGACGGGAACCGAGATCTGCGGCGCACTCGTTATATGGGCCGGCTGAGGCGATGCTGACTTGATGCCTGGCGGCGACGCAGGCGCGGGCGGAGAGGGATTTGGTACCGTGGTGACGCCGGGCGACCGCGCCGGCGCTTCGCTCGCCGCCTGTTGCGGCGATGCGGACACTTGTGGCGGCTGCGGCTCCGGCAGGTTCGCATACTTGGCCAACAGCGCATGAGCGCCGGCGATCATTCTGCCGCCGTCCGCCTTGTGCTCTTTCATATCCTTAAGCCATGCGTCGACGACAGGTTCGGTTGCTTTTCGCCAATGCGCTACCGCCTCCGGCAGCAGTGTCACGATCACGTCGCCGGTCTGCGCGACATTCTCGGCGACAGCACCGCGCCTGAAGGTCCCACATTGTGCCGGCCATACCGGCCGCGAGCTGTCCCGAATTACGATCGAGCACGGCCTGCAGATCGCCCGGCAGTCGCTCGTACGCGGCTTTGTTCATGGCCAGCACATAGGTTCGGCTCGACAGCGACAGGTCGGAAAACTCGGTGTGATTCTTGAGCACGTCGTTAAGCCGGAACGTCGGCACCATGTGCCAGGGGTCGACACAGCCGTCGACTACGCCGCCGGTGAGCGCCGCCGGCAATTCCTCGCCAGGCATCGGCACTGGTTGCGCTCCGAGCATACGCACCGCCTCGCCGGCTAGGCGCGTTTGCACATGAAGCTTGAGATTCTTCATGTCCTCGATGGAGCGCACCGGCGCATAGGCATGAATGACGCTGCGGTCCGCACAGGAGAAGCAGAGCGGATGAACCTCACCGAATTCGTCTTTGAGATAGAGCCCGGCGAAATCCTGCAGCGCCTTAGAACTGACCAGCGCACGAGACGAAGGCAGAAACGGCAATTCAAAAGTCTCGGCCTTGGGAAAACGGCCAGGAGTTGAACCCGGGGGCAGTCCAGACGATGTCAGCGTCGCCGCCGCGCGCCTGATCGAATAATTGCGCCGGAGCGCCGCCGAGCTCCATCGACGGAAACAGATCGATTTGAAGGCGACCGGCCGAGTCCGTCGCCACCTTACGCGCCCATGGCGAGAGAAATTTGTCGTGCACGCTCGACACTGCCGAGAATGCGTGGTGCAGCTTCAGCACAATGGGAAGGTTGTCGGCCCGCGCCAGCCGCAACACGCCTGGCGCCGCCAACGACGCGAGCCCCGAGGCTAAAAAGGTGCGTCGGGCAACTCGCATCGGCAGAATCCCCCGCAGCCGTGCGCAGGCGCGGCTCAATTCAGGCGCGATGGCCGCTCGTCGTCATCCGTTGCGTGCGTGAAGTCGGGAATTGTTGTCGGCGAAGCGGATGCCATTGGAGATGCGGCCGCCGTCTCTGCCCTGTTTCGCAAGCGATCGCTGCTCGTAGCGGCAATACGACAGCCATCCGAATGGCAGGCTTGCAAGGTAGGCGACGGTCGCCGCCGTGAGCACGATCCACGGATAGGCAATCAAAAGCGCAATCGCGAGCACGACCAAGACGATCAGCGGGCCGACCATTTCCGGTGGCACCCGGGTGCCGACCCGCTTGCCGGAAAACACCGGCAGCCGCGATACCATCAAGCCGGCCACCGCGAGCGTGTAAAACAGCATGATCCAGGTCAGAAATCCGGAGCGCGGCACGCCGAGAAACGCGGCATAGATCGGCAATAGCACCGTGATGGCACCGGCCGGCGCTGGCATGCCGACGAAGAAATTTGCCGGTCCAGGCGGGCCGATCCGGTTCCTCAATCATGACATTGAAGCGGGCGAGCCGAAGCCCGGCACAAATCGCGAAAACCATGGCGGCGATCCAGCCCGCCGATTTCAGATCATGCAAGCCCCAGAAATACAGGATCAAGGCCGGCGCGACGCCGAAATTGACGAAGTCCGACAGGCTGTCGAGTTCGGCGCCGAAGCGCGACGTTCCCTTGAGGTAACGCGCCAGGCGGCCGTCAATGCCGTCAAGAAACGCGGCGAAGACGATGCCCGCGAGCGCCAATACATAATGGTCTTCAAAAGCCATGCGGATCGAGGTCAAGCCGGCGCACAGCGCCAAAAGCGTGACCAGATTTGGCGCCAGCGTGCGCACGGGTATCCGGCGGAACCGTCGCCGCCCCGCGCCGCCGAAACCTGGTGGTGGCATGGCCAATGTCGAACCTCGTTTGACCGCAATATAGCGGTTTGCGCAGGCTCTCGCCACCGGCCGTGCGTTTGCCGTTAACGCACGTCAGCCCACCCGAAAAGTTCGCCCGGCGTCGGCGACCTTGAGATCGGCGAGCACGGTTTCGCCGGCGATCGCGGTCTGGCCCTCGGCGACGAACGGCCGCGTGCCCTCGGGCAGATAAACGTCCACCCGTGAGCCGAAACGGATCATGCCGATGCGTTGACCGGCGCCGACGGTCTCCCCCTCGCGCGTAAACGGCACGATCCGCCGCGCCACCAGGCCGGCGATCTGGATCGCCGCGATCCGCGGCCCGGTCGCAGGGGCGATGACGAAGGCATTTCGTTCATTGTCCTCGCTCGCTTTGTCGAGGTCGGCACTGAAGAATTTTCCGGCACGGTAGACGATCCGCTCGATACGCCCGGCAACCGGGCTGCGATTGACGTGACAATCGAACACGCTCATGAAAACTGAAATCCGCAACATGGCGCGATCGCCGAGACCGAGCTCCATCGGCGGAACGGCATTGATGATTTGGCTGATGCGGCCATCCGCCGGCGCCACGACGATACCGTCCCGCACCGGCGTCACTCGCGGCGGATCCCGGAAGAAATAGGCGCACCAGAGTGTCGCCAGCGTCGCCAGCCAGCCGAGCGGCGCCCATAGCCAAAACAGAACCAGGCTGGCGAGCGCAAAGCCGCCGACGAACGGATAGCCCTCCGGGTGGACCGGTGCCAATTGCTTGCGGATGGAATTGATGACGGACATTCGGATGCTTCAGGAGAGCCCGAGAAGAGGAGAAAATTTAAGTCGACAATCGGCACGAGACAACTGCCTCGATCATTCAGCGGCGTCTGCAGCCGGCACGAGTTCTGCCGCCGGGTTGGACTGGCCTTCGGCTTCGGCGGGTTGCGATTGGGCGCCTCCGCTTCGGCGTCCACTTCCGCCAAAATCTCGCGCGCCATTTGCGCTTCGCGCTGACGATTCCACATACTGGCATAAAGGCCGCCGCGCGCAAGCAGCACCGATGCGTGCCGCGTTCGACGATCGCGCCGTCGATCGAGCACCAGGATCTCGTCAGCGCCGACGATGGTCGACAGCCGGTGGGCGATGACCAGTGTGGTGCGGTTCCTCGCGACGCGGTCAAGCTCGTCCTGGATATCTTTCTCGGTATGGCTGTCGAGCGCCGAGGTCGCCTCGTCGAGCAACAGGATCGGCGGCGCCTTGAGGATGGTGCGGGCGATGGCGACACGCTGCTTCTCGCCGCCGGAAAGCTTCAGGCCGCGCTCGCCGACCTCGGTCTCGTAGCCTTTGGGCGCGCGGCGGATGAAGCCGTCGATCTGCGCTTGCCGCGCCGCTTCCTCGACTTCGGCGTCGTCGGCGTCCCAGCGCCCGTACCGGATGTTGTAACGGATGGTATCGTTGAACAGCACGGTGTCCTGCGGCACCATGCCGATGGCGGCGCGCAGCGATACCTGGGTCACGTCCCGGATATCCTGACCGTCGATCAGGATGCGCCCGCCAGTCACTTCGTAGAAGCGGAACAACAGCCGGGAGATCGTCGATTTGCCGGCGCCCGACGGGCCGACGATGGCGACGGTATGCCCAGCGGGGACGTCGAAGCTCACGTCCGTTGAGGATGGAGCGCGCCGGCTCGTAGGCAAACGACACGTTTTCGAAGCGGATGGTGCCGGCGCGCACCTGCAAGGGCGGCGCGCCGGGGCGATCGGTAATTTCCGGCTTGCGCGACAACAGCGCGAACATGTTCTCGATATCGATCACCGCCTGCTTGATCTCACGGTACACCAAGCCCATGAAGTTCAGCGGCGTATAAAGCTGGATCATCATGGCGTTGATCATGACGAAGTCGCCCACCGTATTAGTGCCGCGCTCGATGCCGTAGGCGCACAGCACCATCGTGCCACAGAGCCCGACGGTGAAGATGACCGCCTGTCCGGCGTTGAGGACGGCGAGCGAAATATAGGTCTTGACGCTGGCATCCTCGTAACGCGCCATGGACGGTCGTAGCGCGCGGCCTCACGCTCTTCGGCGGAAAAATATTTGACGGTTTCGTAGTTGAGCAGCAAATCGATCGCCTTGGCGTTGGCGTCGTTGTCGCTCTCGTTCATTTTGCGGCGGATGCCGATCCGCCACTGCGTCGCGGCGTAGGTAAACCACATATAGGCGGCGACCGTAACGCCGACGACGACGACGTAGCGCCAGTCGAAATGGAGGAGCAGAACGGCGACGATCAAGACCAGTTCGACGACGGTCGGCGCGATCTGCAGCAGCACCATGCGCACGATGGTTTCGATGGCGTTGCGGCCGCGTTCGAGCACGCGGGTCAGGCCGCCAGTCTTGCGCTCGAGATGAAAGCGCAGTGACAACAGATGCACGTGCTCGAAGGTGAGCATGGCGAGCCGCCGCACCGCGTTCATCGCCACCTTGGCGAAAATGCCGTCTCGCCATTGAGTGAGGAGCCCCATGATGACGCGCGTGCCGCCGTAGGCGAGCGTCATCACGATGGGGGCGGCAAACGCCCAGGCCAACCAATTACCCGCGGCGACGGGCGCGGTACCGTGACCGCTGAGCGCGTCAGTGGCCCATTTGAACGTATAAGGCACGGCGATGGTGACGAATTGGCGACGACCAGCAGCACGCTCGCGAGCACGACGCGAAGCTTCAAGTCCGTCCGGTCCGCCGGCCAGGTATAGGGCCATAGCCTGATCAGCGTCGGCAGCAGCGCGGCACCGTTGCCGGCCGCCTCACGCTTGAGAGTATGCGTCGGTCGCTGAAAATCGCTCATCGCAGTCCCGGACGGGAGGCGATGCGCCGCCAGCGTCCCTCCATCGGCTTATTTTCCGTCATATAGAGCTTTTCGGTGCGTCCTGCACGCAAGGCGGTCGCGAGTTTGGCTTTCGGCGCGCTCGTCCAAAAGCGCTTGCAGAGGAACCGAATTGACGCCAAATCTATTGCCTAATGGGAATGACTCCACGAGTGAAATCAATGCGATCTGCGTCTATTGCGGATCGAGTGCGGGGACCCAGCCGGCGTTTGTCGAGGCGGCACAGGAATTGGGGCAAATCCTGGCCGAAAACCGCATCCGCCTGATTTACGGCGGCGGCTCCGTTGGATTGATGGGCGCGCTCGCCGAGTCCGTGCTCGAGCATGGTGGCGAGGTGACCGGGATCATTCCGGAATTTCTGACCCGGCGCGAACGGCCGCGCCGCATGGCCCAGGAATTGATCGTCACGCGCGATATGCATGAGCGCAAGCGCATCATGTTTGAGCGCGCCGATGCCTTTGTCGCCATGCCGGGCGGGATTGGCACGCTCGAAGAATTGGTCGAGCAACTTACCTGGGTTCAGCTCGGTCGCCACAAGAAGCCGATCTGATCGCCAATATCCAGGGCTATTGGGGCCCGCTGTTGGCGCTGATCGACCACATGCGCGAGGTCAAGTTTATTCCGGCGAAGTTCCGCGTGGATTTCCTCGCCACGAAGCAGGTCGATGAGATCGTGCCGATGTTGCGCGAAAGTGCGCGCAAAGTCGCCGAAGCCGAGAAGACGATGGCGGTGCCGGCCGAGCGGCTGTGACTAATCCTTCAAAAACGTCACCGCCTCGATGCGGTTGCCGTCAGGATCCTTGACGAAGGCGGCGTAATAACCGCCGTGATATTCCGGCCGGAGACCGGGAGCCCGTCCGATGCGCCACCGCTGTCGAGCGTCGCGGCATGAAACGCATCAACGGCCGACTTATCCGGGGCGCGCAAACAGATGTGCGCGCCGCTCTCGGCGGCGATCTCGTCCATCCCAACGCGTTTGTTGATCCAGAACTCCGGATATTTCTTGCCGTAACCGACCGCGGTGTCCGGCCACTCACGCAATTTAGTCATGCCGAGCGGCGCCAGCACGGCCGCATAGAACGCTTCGGCGCTTTTCAGGTCGCGCACCGCGATGGAAACGTGGTCGATCATGCGAGCTCGCTCTTCGCCTACGCCGGTGCGCCGGATTTCACCAGCTTGTAGATGATGGAGTCCATCAGCGCCTGAAACGAGGCGTCGATGATGTTGGCGGAGACGCCGACCGTGGTCCAACGGTCGCCGCGTCGTTTCACCCAGGTAAAAGGATTCCC
>CAWBOW010000004.1:0-608347 GCA_963790495.1 uncultured Alphaproteobacteria bacterium
CGAGCCGGCGCCGCGACTTGACGGCCGCACCACCTGGAATATGCGCCGTCTGATCGGGTTGTCGATCGACGGTGTCACGTCGTTCTCGGTGGCGCCGCTGCGGCTCGCCACGGTGATGGGCACGGTCCTGGCGTTGATCGCCTTCATCTATGGCTTGCAGATCGTCTATGAGACACTGATGTACGGCGTCAGCGTGCCGGGCTATCCGTCATTGTTCGTCGGCGTCATGGTGCTTGGCGGCGTCCAGCTCATCATGATCGGCGTGGTCGGCGAATATATCGGCAAAATCCTGGAAGAGATCAAAGCGCGGCCGGTCTATTTCGTCGCCGAGCATGAGGTGAGGCTCGCCGGCCAAGACCACCGCAACGACGCTGAGGGCGACGCCCGCACCGCAGCCGAATGAACGACGCCACGCCAGCCGGGCCGCCCCGCCCTATCCGCATCTGCGCCGACGATTACGGCATGTCGCCTGCGGTCAGCGCTGCCATCCGCGATCTCATCGCACGCCAGCGTATTAACGCTACGTCCGTCATGGTGCTGGCGCCGAGCTTTTCACCCGGCGAAGCCGAAGCTTTGGATCGCGCGGCGGCGAACCACGCTGCCATCGGCCTGCATGTGACATTGACCGCACCGTTTCACCCGTTGAGCGCGGGGTTCGCGCCGACGCGCGATGGCGCGTTCCTGCCGCTGGCGGCGATGGCGGGGCGCGCGCTGGCGCGTTGGCTCGGACCTGAAGAGTTGGAGCTCGAAATATCACGCCAGTTCGCGGCGTTTCGCAAGGCGTTCGGCCGTCCGCCGGATTTTGTCGACGGCCACCAGCACATCCACGTGTTTCCGCAAATTCGCAGCGCGCTGTTGCGCGCGCTCAAGGATGCCGCGCCGCAGGCGTGGCTGCGGCAATGCGGACGCGCCGGCGCGGCGCGCAAGAGCCTTGCAGATCCCAAGGGTTTCATTCTCGACGCTCTGAGCGCGCGATTGCGAAGTCTCGCCGCGCGCTATGACGTGCGCACCAATCCGGCGTTTGCCGGAACCTATTCCTTCGCGCCCGGCGCCGACTTCGCCGCGCTGTTCCCGACCTTTCTCGACGGGCTACCCGAAGATGGCGTGGTCATGTGCCACCCGGGTAAAGTCGACAGCGAACTACGCCGGCTCGATCCGGTCACCGATCTGCGCCAGCGGGAATATGATTACTTCCTCGGCGAGGATTTTCCGCAGCTGCTGGCGGAGCGTGGATTGGCGCTGGCCTGACGTCATTCGCGCGTAGCGCCGTGCATGGCCCAAGTGGTCCAAGTGTTCCAAGCGGCCGCTCGCACGCGACCTGCACGCCGCTTACATGATGACGACCTTGGTACCGATATGCACGCGGTTATAGAGGTCTTCGACGTCGGCATTACGCATGCGGATACAGCCTGAAGAGACGTTGTGGCCGATGGTCCACGGCTCATTGGAGCCGTGGATGCGATAAAGCGTGGAGCCGAGATAGAGCGCGCGCGAACCGAGTGGATTACCTAGTCCGCCGGGCATGAAATGCGGAATCCCGGGCTGCCGCGCGATCATCTCCGGCGGCGGCGTCCAATCCGGCCACTCTTTCTTTGCGGTGATCGTCTTCACGCCCGACCAGGTGAAGCCGGGGCGGCCGACGCCGATGCCGTAGCGCAGCGCCCTGCCGCCGTCCTCGATCAAAAAGAGAAATTTGTCCGGCGTGTCGACGATGATCGTGCCGGGCTTCTCGTCGCCGTTATAGGCGACGACCTGGCGCATAAATTGCGGATCGACAGGATAATTGGTCTCGTCGATCGGATTGGACGGATTGTAGGACGCCTGCTGGACCGGCGCAGTGGCCTGCGGCTGCGGTTGCGGGGCCTCATACGGATAGATTTGCGCCGCCGGAACGTTGATGGTCGGGCCGCCAAAGATCGCGTGCAGAAACCCGCCACCGCCGGCGTCCGCCGGCCCGGCGGCAGGCGTAAATTGCGGCGCAGGCTGCGGAGCGACGGCTGCCGGGTTTTGCGAAGGCACCGCGGCGTAAGTCTGCGGCGCGGCGGGGGCATAACCCTGCGGAGCAACGGCGTAACGCGGCGCGGCGGGGGCATAACCCTGCGGAGCAACGGCGTAACGCGGCGCCGCGGAAGGGACATAGCCTTGCGGAGCGACGGCGTAGCGCGGCGCCGCGGGGACATAGCCTTGCGGAGCGACGGCGTAGCGCGGCGCGTAGTCCGGGGCATAATTCGGTGGGTAGCCTTGGGGCTGGCCGTAATCCGCCGGCGCGGCCACATAGCGCGGCTGCTGCACGTAGTAATAATACTGCTGCGGCGGCTGCTGCTGCTGCGCGACATAGGCCGGCTGGCCGCCATAGGGATAGACAGTGACCTGGAACGGATCGGCCGAGGCCGAACTTAAAGCCGCAATTGAGATCGTGCTCAGAACAAACGCCGACACGCAGATATGCCGCATTTTCGTACTCGTCACTGAGATTGCACGCTGAGCGCGACGCGCGCCCGAGGACGAGTACGCCTGCAAACCTCGACTGTTTGGTAAACAAATTCCAGCGGCGCTTTATTCGTAGATTGTTCATCAAGTTAAAGTTTATTTTTCGTCAACAGCGCGGCGTCTTGGTTAACGGATGGTGTACGTCAGCTCTTTCAACGCGTGAACGCTGTATTAAGCGGCGAACCGGTATGGGTAAATACACGCGCGATCCGCAAAACGGATCGGATCGGTTGTGTCGCGAATTTGGCGGTGGATCGAAATTTGACGTTGGATTGAAATGGCGGCACCGCGCAAGATTTTTCGTATCGAGCAAACCGCCGCCGCGCGGTTCATGCCGCACGCCGGCAGCGATGCCGCATCGCCGTACCACGGCGAAGTCATGCAGGCGCTCGCTGCGCTGCAGGCCCTGATGGCGAGCGAGCCGCCAGCTTCGGCGCCCCATGGCCTCGTCCCATCGAGCGGCGGCGCCGCAGCCAAAGACCGGCAGGTCGAAACGGGTAATTTGGAGCGCATCGCCCACGAACTCGATGCGGTCGTGTCCGGCACCGCGCAGGCGACGCAGCGGATTCTCGCCGCGGCCGAAGAGATCGATCAGCTCGCCGATAATCTTGCCGCGGCCTTGAACGGGCGGATGGAGCAGGAACTGGCGCAAGACATCGCCGACAGTGTCCTGCGTATCTTCGAGGCCTGCAATTTTCAGGACCTCATCGGCCAGCGGGTCGGCAAGGTGATGAAGACGCTGCAGACCGGAGAGCCGCCGGTATCGATCACGGCCGATGCGCCGGCGCTGCACGGCCCCCGGCTCAACGGCGATGTCGGCCACGTGTCGCAAGCCGAGATCGACGCGCTGTTCGGCGCGTGAAGCGATCATTCCGCGCTGCGGATGAACGCGAAGCAGATGAGGGCTGCCACGGCGAAGCCGGCCACGACCGCCAAGCCGCCGGCATCGGAGACCCGGTCGGCGACATAGGTCACGACCACCGGCGCCAGCGCCTGCACCACCAGGAACGGTCCGCCGATCCGGCCGACCAGCCGGCCGTACCCGGCGGCGCCGAACAAAGCGAGCGGCACGGTGCCGCGCGCGATCGTCATAAGCCCATTGGCCATGCCGTACATCACGGCAAAGACAGCGCCGCGAGCGCGCCGAGAACGGCAAAAGCGCCAGCAGCACGAAGGCCGCGACCAGAAGCCCGACGGCGAGCGCGCGATCCACAACGGATGCAGCCGCCGCGCGAATGTCAGCTCGACAATGCGCGCCAGCGACCTGCGCCGGCCCGAACAGCATGCCGATGGCGACGACAGTGTCGGCCGCAAGCCCGAAGCGTTTGAAGATCGCCAGGAGCTGCGCCGACAACGCCGAAGGCACGAAAGCGTAGGCGGCAAACGCCGGCAGCGACCAGGATAAACGTCAAACCGCGCGCGGGCAGAACCGCCACCGGCTTCTGCTCCGGAGCGAGCGCGGCGGCGGCGCCGGATTGGTGAAGCGCTCGCGCGGCAACGCGAAGGCGTGCAGCGGCGCGGCGACGCCGGCGAGCAATGCGGCATAGACCAGATAGGTGCCGCGCCAGCCGACCGCGTCGATGAGAAATTGCGTCGCCGGCCAGCTCACGGTCGAGGCAAAGCCGCCGGCAAGCGTCAGCGTCGTGATCGGCGACCGCGCGCGCCGGTGCCGAAAATGCGGCCGAGCGTGGCGAAAGCCGGATCGTAGAGCGACGCCGCCATGGCGACGCCGAGCACCATCCATGCCGCGAAATAGGCGGGTGGCGTCCGGCGCCGCAACAAGGCCGCCAGAGCCCGCCGCGCCGAGCAGCGAACCGCACGGGCATCACGAAGTGGCCGCCGAAGCGGTCGATCGGCGCGCCGACATAGCGGCGAGCACAATCCGCCGACGAGCAAGCCCAACGAAAAGCCGCCCATGGCGAACGACCTCGACCAGCCGTGATCGGCCGCAATCAGCGGCACGGTCAGCACCGGCGGATAGAACAGCGCGCCCCAGGCTAGAATCTCGGTAACACCGAGCACGCTGACCGCGCGCCAGGGACCGAAGACGAAGTCGCGAGGGGCGGGCATTTCGAGCTCGTCATTCCGGGCCGAGCAAAGCAAAGAGCCCGCAATCTATAACCTTTGCATCGGGCCTATGGATTCCGAACTTGTCGTCGTGGGACGATCCACAACGGCGTCGGCGCCTACTGTCCCACCGGTCGCATCGCCGGCCGGCCGGCGGCGCGCGCGGTGCCTTCAGGCGCGCAGCGCACATAGACGCCGGTGCCGTATCGGCCCGCGACTTCCGGATCCATCCAGTGAGCACCATGGTGCGGCCGTCGAACGAGACGATCTCGCGATCCTGCATGCCGCCGGCGGTCCCGGGCGGCCCGATATAGTTCTTGCCGTTCTGGCGAGCCTTTGAGCTGCAGCTCCTGCAATTGCGCGCTGTCGGCGAGATACATCATCACGCCGCCGTTCGGTCCGCGCGTAATCTCGACCGGCTGCCCGCATTGCGGCGCGCCGCCGCGGCGGTACGCGCCAAATCCTCGTCGCGGTGAAATGCGCCGTAGCCCCAGCGGCCGACAACATCCTCCGGCCGGTATTTCGATGGAATTGCCGGCTGTTCCGGCACGGCCGGCGTCGCCGCTTCTTGCGGTGCCGGCGTGTTCGAAGTGCAGGCCGAGAGCGCGAGGACTCCGGCCATCGCGATGCCGTAGGCCAATCGACGATAGGACGCGCTCATGCAGAGACCCTCACGAGACCGGCGCGAGACGAAAAGCGTATCTGTTGTATCGCCCCGACCTTTCGACTTGGTTTCAAATCCCACCCCCAGCATTAACCGACAGAGAGACCAGTCGGCGACGATTACGGCCCGGATGGGGCGATTTATGTACCCCTCGAACGGCTTGAGCCATTGGCCGGAACTCGTGCGCCGTTGTCCCCCTGCCCCGCCGCCCGGCGCTCGGTGCGCGCTGCTTTCGTCCGCGCCGCATTTGGCCGCGGATCGACCAGCGGCGCCGATTTGTGAATGCTCAAACTGCGCATCCGCTCCGGGTCTTTGAAGAAATCTGAATCGGCGCGGTAGCCGGCGGCATGAATGCCGGCGATGGCGCATATATCGTCCATCTCATTGGCGTCGCCGGTGACGCCAATGGCGGCAACCACCTCGCCCGATTTGTCGCGGATAAGCTGGCCGCCACCTTCCAGAAACAGCGGATAGTCGGCAAGATTCTCCACCGACCGCATGAAGAGCGGCTTTTCGTCAGCCTTTTGCAGCACCAGCTTCGACGGCCGGCCGAGCGCCAATGAGGCATAGGCCTTGCCGTAGCAAACCTCGAAACGCAGCATCGAGGCATTGTCCTCTTTCTGGAACGCCTTTACGCGACCGCCCGCATCAAGAACGATTGCGCTCATCGGCCGGCATTTATGCTTCTTTGCCGCGACAAAGGTCGCCGCGATGATGGTATTGGCCTCGTCCAAGCTCAGCGCACGCATTTTCCGGATATCCCACCGTTTGGCGGCCACCGCCGGAGCGAAGATTAGCAGCGAAAGTAGCGCAGACGATACCGGCATGGGGTGCGGCGGTTCGCCATTCGCCCGCGCCAGGCGCCCATTGCTTCGCCGTGCCGCCTTGACAGCACAATGCCAACGGCATATCTCGGCCATGCCTTTTGGCACTCCGGAACTACGAGTGCTAAGATGCTGCAAAACAAGCATTTTCCAAAACGCCAAAGGCCGCCTGAGCTCGGCGGCAACGAGGGTAAGTCATGGCAAAAACCAAGTTCCGGCCGTTACATGATCGCGTGGTCGTCAAGCGTGTCGACGCGGAAGAGAAGTCCAAGGGTGGCATCATCATTCCCGACAGCGCCAAGGAAAAGCCGTCGGAAGGCGAAGTGGTCGCCGTCGGCCCCGGGGGCCGTGACGAAACCGGCAAGCTCATTCCGATTGGCCTGAAGTCGGGCGACCGGGTGCTGTTCGGCAAATGGTCGGGCACCGAGGTGAAGCTCGATGGAGAGGAGCTCCTGATCATGAAGGAGTCCGATGTCATGGGCGTGATCGCCTGAAATCCCAATTCCGTCGCCCTGAGGCGGTCGCGAAGCGGCCCGGCCAAGTCGGCGGTTGCCGACTTGGAAACCTCAGAGTCCAAACTCGAGGAGCAAACAGACAATGTCAGCTAAAGACGTAAGATTTTCCGGCGACGCTCGTGACCGCATGCTGCGCGGCGTCGAGACGCTTGCCAACGCCGTAAAGGTGACGCTCGGCCCGAAGGGCCGCAACGTCGTCATCGACAAATCGTTCGGCGCGCCCCGCATCACCAAGGACGGCGTCACCGTCGCCAAGGAGATCGAGCTCGAAGACAAGTTCGAGAATATGGGCGCTCAGATGGTGCGCGAAGTGGCGTCGAAGACCAACGACGTCGCCGGCGATGGCACCACGACGGCGACTGTGCTCGCCGCCGCAATCGTCAAAGAAGGCGCCAAATCGGTGGCCGCCGGCATGAACCCGATGGACCTCAAGCGCGGCATCGATCTCGCGGTGGCCGCCGTGGTCGAGGACATCAAGAAGCGCGCCAAGAAGGTCGGTTCGTCGTCCGAGGTCGCCCAGGTCGGCACCATTTCGTCGAATGGAGACGCTGCGGTCGGCAAGATGATCGCGGAAGCGATGCAGAAGGTCGGCAACGAGGGCGTCATCACCGTCGAGGAAGCCAAGTCGCTCGACACCGAAGTCGAGATCGTCGAGGGCATGCAGTTCGACCGCGGCTATCTCTCGCCCTACTTCATCACCAATGCCGAGAAGATGGTGGCGGAGCTCGAAGACGCCTACGTGCTGCTGCACGAAAAGAAGCTGTCGCAGCTGCAGGCCATGTTGCCGGTGCTCGAAAGCGTCGTGCAGTCCGGCAAGCCGCTCCTCATCATTGCCGAGGACATCGAGGGCGAGGCGCTGGCCACGCTCGTGGTCAACAAGCTGCGCGGCGGCCTGAAGGTCGCAGCTGTCAAAGCGCCGGGCTTCGGCGACCGCCGCAAGGCCATGCTCGAGGACATCGCCATCCTCACCGGCGGCCAGCTCATTGCCGAAGACCTCGGCATCAAGCTCGAGAGCGTGACACCGGCGATGCTCGGCCGCGCCAAGAAGATCGTGATCGAGAAGGAAAAGACCACGATCGTCGACGGCACCGGCAAGAAGAAGGACATCGAGGCTCGCGTCAATCAGATCAAGGCGCAGATCGAGGAGACGACGTCCGACTACGATCGCGAGAAGCTGCAGGAGCGGCTCGCCAAGCTCGCCGGCGGCGTTGCGGTGATCCGCGTCGGCGGCGCCACCGAAGTCGAGGTCAAGGAGAAAAAGGATCGCGTCGAAGACGCGCTCAACGCCACCCGCGCCGCGGTCGAGGAAGGCATCGTACCGGGCGGCGGCGTGGCCTTGCTGCGCGCCAAGAAGGCGATCGGCAAGCTGAAGAACGACAACCCCGACGTCCAGACCGGCATCAACATCGTGCTCAAGGCGATCGAAGCGCCGCTGCGCCAGATCGCCGAGAATTCCGGTGTCGAGGGCTCGATCGTGGTCAACAAAATCCTCGAAAACAAATCGGAGACCTACGGCTTCGATGCGCAAAACGAGGAGTATGTCGACATGCTGGAAAAGGGCATCGTCGATCCGGCCAAGGTGGTGCGCGCGGCGCTGCAGGACGCGGCTTCCATCGCCGGCCTCCTGGTCACCACCGAAGCCATGGTCGCGGAACTGCCGAAGGATGCGCCGGCCATGCCGGCGATGCCGGGCGGTGGTGGTATGGGCGGCATGGGCGGTATGGGCGGTTTCTAATAAGTCCAACTGTCAGAGAAAATGCAAAGGGCGCGGAGCGATCCGCGCCCTTTTTGCGTTTGCGCAGTTTCTGGTGGCGAGGGGAAGCTAGCGCGCCGCGGTCAATTCCTCTGCGGGGACAGACACCACCGCGCATTGCAACGCATAACGTGACCGAATGTGCGCACACGCTACAGGGAAAATCCGGCATGCGGCGCGTCGACGCCGCGTTTACTCCGCGCGGGCTTGAGAAAAGCGCTGACAGGCTGATCAAGCGGCAAGAGATGAGATTCGGGACCGGCGCATGCCGGTCACTTTTTTGCGTTCCCCAGTCAGAACGCGTTTGACAGCCATTTTTGGGATCATAGCTGTCCGCAGCGAAAATCCGGGCCTAACGCGCGGCGCAGCCGCACCAGCGCCGCACGAGCGGCATAGGCATCGGCGGCGACGCGTAACAATGCGGTGAGTTGCGACGGCCGGGCGAGGATTTCCCAGATCATCGACGACATGTCAGTGCCGCCGTCCGGTGCCATTGCCAACAGCGCCGCGGGCGGAACCGCGCGATCGGCCGGATCGATAACCACCCGCACCGCAGCGAACGACAAGCCATGGGAATCCGCCAGCCGGGCGACCAGATGCGATTCCATGTCGACCGCCATGGCGCCGGTCGTCGAATGAAGCTTCCGCTTGGCGGCGGGGTCGGAGACCACGGCATTGACGCCCATGATCGGCCCGTGCCGCGCGTGCGGAATCATGTCCAGGAGTTTGTCCGACCACAGTGGATCGGTCGGCCGCAACGCCGGATAATCGATGATCGACGAGGCGACGATACAGTCACCGGGCTCCAGATCCGGCGAAAGCCCGCCGGCGACGCCGAAACTGATGATGCTGCGACAACCACCGGAAACGGCGCCGGGCAGGAGTTCGGTAGCGCAGCGTTCGCCGCGGCGGCAAATGACCAGTACACCCGGCCCGGCGGCAATGCGGGCCTCAAAGGCAAGCCCGACCAGGGCGATCACCGAACTCGCCGGCAAATTGCCGAACTCAAGTTCCGGTTCGGCAGCATCCAGTGAGCCGTCGCTCGCCTCGACGATTTCGTCAACCGCGCCGCCCCAACTGCTCAACATCGCAGCCCAGGCTTGCCACCAGCGCAACTGCGAATCCGTGGTGCTGAAAAAGGTCGGCCACGAAACCGCGGCCCAGGGGCGTGGGGCGGACGAAAGAGTCGGCCAAGAAAAAGACGACCGGGACAAAGCGGGGCGCGACCAGGCAGACCGGAAATTCTTCTTCGCCATGGCAGACCTGATACTGGCTATTACTCGCTGTCACTTTCTTAGGCAGCGTGCTCCCGCATCGCCCCGTAGCGATCTTGCAGTTTGCGTCGCGACAGGAATACCAACGCACGGTCGCGCCACAGCGTATCGGCCCGCAACGCACCGGCATTGCGTGCGAGCACCATCATCGAGATCAAGATATTCTCGCCGAAGCGATGCACCTGCTGCCCGATGCTACGCGTGCGCCGTACCGCGACCGTCTCGAAGCCAAAACGGCCGGCAAATTTCGTCAGTTGCGCATTGCGGCAGGTCGGTTCGAAGGTCATGTTGCCACAAATGGCGACCACGTCGTCGAGCGGCGGCCGGGACTGCAAAAAAACTGCAAGTTCGCGAAGCGACGCGTCGAACGCGCGGTTGAGCCGGCAGGCCCAGGCCAAAGTCGGGCCTTGCGGCGGAAAGGCCGGAAATTGCTCGTTCCAAACATGCAAATTGATGATCCGGGCACCGGACCGCACTGACACCCCATCGGACAGAATCACATCGTCTTCGTTACGGACGATCTGGATACGGAACAGACAATCGGAACGATGGGTATATTCGAAAACGCCTTGACGCACGCGCAAACGGTCGTCGAGAGCTGAGACCAAGGTCTCAAGCCAGGAATGATCTGGGGGGGTCCCTCTGCCATCCCGGAGAAAAGCGCTACCGGTGGTCATGAGCATCAATCATGAAATCAATTGGTCGCCCGAAGATTTAACGCCTGCAATCTCCAATAGTTGCGTTCGGTATTCGACACTAATGCGGACGGCGGAGCCTCGCTTATCGCCTTTTAGGGGGCCCCGCCGGCGTCCATTTCATCATAAAGGAGCGCAAGCGTCGTTTTGACCGTCAGCGCCACCGGGATCGACAATACGACCCCGACCATGCCGAATAAGAAGCCGCCCGCGAGGAAGCAAAATATCACCATAACCGGGTGCAACCGCGAGGCGGCGCCGAGCGCCAGCGGGCCGAACAGCTGGTCGATCGAAATTCGCAACGCGGTAGCGTAGACCGCATAAGCGATGATCGGGCCGATGCCGGTTGCGTAATGCACGGCGACGAGGCCGGCAATCAGGGCGGACGCACCGGGACCGAGCACCGGAATCATCTCAAGAAAGCCGGTGACCAGTGCCAAGGCCGCGGCATGCGGAATGCCGAGCACAAGTCCCAGACCGACGTAGGCGGCCGTGGCCGCATAGGCCACCACCATCAGCACGCCGATGAAATAGCGCTTCAGCACGGGGTCGAGCAACGACCAGATATGCAGGATCAAGGGCCGCTGGCCCGGCGGTACGAGGTGCAGCAAGCCGCGCGCGATGCTTGGCCCGCTTACCAAAAAATAAAACAACAGGACGAGCGACAACAGAAAACCGAACATGGTGCCGAATGCCACGCCGCCGATCACCAGCACGCTACCGGTCTTACCGAGCCAGTTGCGCAAGCCATCGCCCGCGGCCTGCGCCAATTGCGCGGCATCCATCGGTCGGCCCAGCAGGCTTATTTTCGCGCCGCCCAGCATGCGTTGTGCCATCTCGCGCACGATGCTTTCGAAGTCGGTAAAGACCCGCGTCAGTTCTTGCGCCAGTGGCGGCAGCCCCAGATAACCGACCGCCGCCGCCAGCGCCGAAAACACCATGAATATCGCGAGCGCGAACACTATTCGCGGCAGGCCGCTTCGTGCGGTGAGCCATTCGATCAAAGGGGTGCAGATATAGGCAAGCAACCCAGCCAAGACGAAAGGCGGCAGAATCCATTGAATCTCGTACAGCACCAGTGCGATGGCGATCACGACGAAAATGGTTGTCGTCGTGGAAATTCTGCCAACGTGGTCATGATCGCTGCGAACAAGCATCGATCGCTTATTCGGTGCCGTCATCGATAAGCGCGTCCCTTCCAGCTGACGCGGCCGCGCCAACGGCGGCGAACGCTGTCGGCGGCGATGGCGGCGCCGGCCGAATAGCCAAGCGGGAACAAGAGCCCGTACCAAAACGGAATGCGGAAATAGGACGCACCGGCGATATGCAGGCCAAATGCCGCCGCCGAGCCGAGCGCCGCCGGGGCGAGAGCCCAACATGCCAGCGTTTCGCCGCCGTGACAGGCTGCCGCATCGGCGATGGGGATAAGAACCGCCGCCCAGGCCAGGGTCACGGCTATGACGGCAATCCCCGCCGTTCGCCGTGGGCCGCCGAGCATTTCGCTTAAGTTTTTTGAAATGCCGATCCACAGTGTGGTCCAGCCGCTATACATGCGCGTCGCCACCACGCGGCGGCCATCTTGCAGGACTACCCGCCGGCCCGAGCGCTTGACCGCGCGGGCCAGCGCGACGTCTTCGCAAATGGCGTGTCGAACAGCGGCATGGCCGCCGACCGCCTCGTAGGCGCTGCGCCGCATCAGCATGAATTGTCCGGTCGCCAACGCGTCATTGCTTTCCGGTGCTTGCACGCCGCGCAAATCCTGGCAGAAACCGAGCAGATAAAGCCCGCACGGCATAACCAGGCGCTCGGCGAAGCTTTGCAATTCCTGCCGCGGCGCCAAGGACAAGAGATCGAGGCTTTCGGCGGCAGCCCCGGCCATGGCGCTCGCGATGAGCGCCGGCTCGGCCCACACATCGGCATCGATGAAACATAACCACTCGGCTTGTTCGCCGACCGCGCGTGCACCGATCCAACAGGCGTGCGATTTGCCGACCCAGCCCGGCGGTAAAGGCGGACTGCGCAGCACGGAAACATGGCGGTGCTTCGCGGCTACGCCCGCGGCGATTGCAAACGTGCGGTCGGCGGAATGGTCGTCGACGACGACGACGCTTAGTCGCGTTCCCGGATAGCTCTGCGCGACGATGCCGGCCAGGCAACGTCCGATATTGGCCGCCTCGTCGCGGGCCGGAATGACGACAGCAACGCGAGACATGCTCTGCGGCCCCGGTTCGGCCGGCGACAGCACGGGCAAAATGTCGCGCTGATGAAACGCTCGCACGATCAGCCAAATCACGATGGCAAGCCAAGCACTTGAAAAAAAAACGAGTTCCACGATTACACCAGAGACCGCCCGGCAATTGGGGACCCCTCAAGGGCACAATCCGCGGTGCGGCCATGCGGTTCCGCTGCCGGCAAGCGCTTCGGTCAGGCCTTCTGCAGGCGCATGCGACCGGCGCTGCCAGCAGAGCCTAGCGGAACATCGATCCGGTTTTTCCGTTCCCCTTGTGCGCGATTAAGCGCATCTGGGCCCTCGCCCTCAGCCCATCGAAGTGGAGCGTTTTATTTGTATGGGGACCGCCTGCCGCCGCGACTGAGCACGGTTGAGTTTTTCGAACGAGCGGTCATCGTCCTCCTGGTTGCACTCGTGCCGGTCCTGGTGTGGTTCCTGTTCGATGTCATCCTGGTGGTCATTGGCGCCATCGTCGTCGCCACCCTGCTCCGGTTGGTAGCGGAACCGTTCACGGCCTGGGGTAGACTGCCCCAACCGATCGCTTTGACGATTTCGGGAGCCATCATCGTCACCGCCGTAGGCGGCACCGGCTATTTGTTCGGTACCCGAATGGAAGCCGAATTGAGCGATGTATTTCAGCGTGCAACAAACGCCGCCGCGAGCATTACCGCGCAGCTTCAGAGCTCTGATCTGGGCAAGGTCGTGCTGTCGCATATTCAAGGCGGCGCCGGCTTTTCAATTCCCGGACTTATCACCGGCCTGTTTTCGGTCAGCATCACATTCGTGGGGACGGCCGTCGTCACTCTCATCGGCGGATTTTATCTGGCCGCCCAACCAGATACTTATCGGAACGGACTTGCGCGGCTCTTTCCGCGGGAATGGCGCGGCAATGTCGACGAAACCATCGATGATATCGGGCGCGCGCTGCACTTGTGGCTGATCGGCGTGCTGATTCAAATGGTGCTGATCGGAACGCTCTCGACCGGGGCCGTTTGGCTCATCGGGTTGCCGTCGCCACTTGCTCTTGGCGTAATTGCGGGCTTTGCCGAGTTCATTCCGTATTTGGGGCCGCTCATCGCCGCCGTGCCGGCCGTCCTGGTCGCGGTCACCAAAGGCGACAATGCCGCCTTTTGGACCATCCTGGCCTATCTGGCGATTCATCAGATCGAGGGTAATCTGATCGTGCCTCTGATTCAGCGTCGCATGGTTTACATTCCGCCGGCGGTGATGCTGCTCGGCCTCGTCACCATCCTGTTTTTGTTCGGCGGCATATCGGTGATTTTTGCCGGGCCGATCGCAGTCATGGTGTTTATCGCGGTCAAGAAGCTCTACGTTCGCGATAGTCTTGGCGAGCAAACGCAGCTGCCGGGAGAGTTGAAATAGCCCTCGGTTGCGGCGATCAATTCGTCATCAGCCGGTAGCGCAGCGTGGTCGGGCCGGTCAGATCGACGACGTCGCCGTTGCGTCGCCACCCGGTGACCTGGGCAAGCGTGGAAATGAGCGCGGCGTCCTCTGCTTGCCGATCGGGGCCGCATTGCGCCGCCGACACCTCGGCTTGTCCCGGCACCAGGCTCATTGGCGCTCCGGGCACGATCGTGATCGAATTGTCCGTCACCGTGGCTTGGCCGTGCAGGCTGGTGCACCACAAATCTATGGATGCCGAACCGTCATCCTCGATTTCCAGCATCGGAATGCGCTTCGATCCGGCGCTCGGCGAGGCATCGAGTATCAGTTCGCTGCCAAACGGAAACGGCTCGCCGGCGTGCGCGGGAACAACCGCTGCGGCGGCCATGAATAAAGCGAATAACCAAGGCAAGCGTCGGCACAAAGTCAGCATCGTTTCTCGCGACAGGTCGCAGCCAAAGGAAAGCGACGGCCGGACGGCCGCGCCCGAATCTAATCCGCGGGCCGCAGCCCGGCGTCAAGCGGCGACGTCCTGCGGAGGCATACCTGCTCGCAAATCAATGGGGCCGCCAAATGGCGGCCCCATGTACAAGACCAAAGTCTACGAGACCAAAGTCCGGCCGTCCGTCAATGCCCCGGCAGAGCCGCAATGTTCGGAAAGAACAAGTAGCAGGCGACGCCGATAATCACGAGGTAGCCTAAAAGGACGAGGCACCAGCCAAAATTATGCCGAATCACCTCGCCTTCATTCCGTACGAATTTGCTGGTCGACACTCCAACGCTTGCGGTCTGCGGTGCGATCGGCTTGCCGATTTCGGCACCGACGGAGTTCAAGGTCGGCAACAAGAGAACAGGAAAGCCGAGAACCTTGCCGACCAGCGCTTGGAACGTGCCGAACATAGCATTGGTCGAGGTATTGCTGCCCGACAGCGCCACGCCGATGAAGCCCAGGATTGGCGCCACGATGATGAAGGCCGGTCCGATCTTGGCGAAGGCATTGGCGAGTGAGCCTGCCATGCCCGAGTAGTTGAACACGTAAGCAAGTCCAAAGATGAAGACGCCGACCAGACAGGCGCCCCACATCTGCGACCAGGTCTTGGCGAAAATTTCGCCAATTTGATTCATGCTGACGCCCAGCACGACAGCGGCGATGATCCAAGAGGCGAGAATCGCCGTGCCACCGACGAATGGGGTCCAGTTGAAGATGGCGCTGATGGTGGCACCCGGGGTGATCGCCGAATGGGCGGCAACCGCATAATGCAGCACGACGATCGCCGGCAGATGCGACCAAGGCCCGGTCCAAGCGACCACCACCGCGACCAGGATGATGATCGGCAGCCAACCCTGCAACGCTTCACCTGCCGTAAGCCCGTGCTCTTCGGCTTGCGCCTCCTGCTCCGCCGTGACGGGGCCGCCGCCATAAGCCAGAACTTCCGCCGGCCGCCATACTTTGAGCAGCAGCAACAGCACCGCGAAGCACACTATCGAGCCTATAACGTCGGGCAGATACGGGCCGAGATAGACTGCCGTCGGCAATTGTCCGGCGATGTAGCCGAGCGAACCGACAATAGCGAGCGGCCACGCCGACCACATGCCTTTGCTGCCGGAAACGAGGTAGAGCAGAATCCACGGGGGCAGCAAGGCCAATATGGCCACGATCTTGCCGACCGAAGCCGAGTAGATCGGTAACAGATCGACGAAGCTCATGCCGAGCGTCCCGGCCGTCACCGTCGCCAGTGCAATGATCGGGGCTCCCAGAGCGCCATAGGAGACCGGCGCGTTATTGGCGATTGCCGCGACGCGTATCGCGTCGAGATCAGGGATGCCGATTGCGATCAAAATCGGAGCGACAAAGGCCCAAGGGTAACCGAAGCCGACCAAGCCTTCGAGGAGTGCGCCGAAGGCCCAAGCGAATAGGATGGTTTGCACGCGCACATCGCGTGTTCCCTGCTGCACGAGCCAGCGCCGCAATTTATCGAAAGCTCCGGTCATGACCAGAGTGTTGAACAGCATCACTCCCCAAAATGTGATCCAGTCGACATTCCATATGCCGGTGGCGGAGCCGTAAACATAAGCGAGGACGCCGTCGCCAAACGGCATCTTCCAAACCCACAAGCCAAGCAGGAAGGTGACGATCGATCCGAGCAGAACCGCCAGCCAAGCCGACATGCGCAACCCGGCAAGCAAGAATAACAACAGTGCGACCGGGATGAGCGCGACCAACCACGTCAGAAAAAGATTTCCGGTAGGGTCCAGTATTTGAGTGAACATCGGCGTTTTCTCCCCCGCAGGCGCCGCCCTGGCCGCTGCTCATCTCGGTCCGAAACGCGTCCGCGTGCGGCAACCGCGCACTTCGCCGACGATGAGGCCTTTTTTTGGCAGCCTGCCGCAAATTTAGGCGAATTCGTTGCCAGAGGCTACCGCATTATCGAAATTGGCCTGAGAAACACGGGCATTGTGGATACAGACGTGATATTGCCACGCACCATCGGGATTTTTTGCTGCAGTTCTATTGGGTTGGCCTGTTTCCCCGGCCGTCTGGTCGCCGTTATGACTTGTTTTCCTGATGTTGGCTGTAGCGGCCAGTTTAACTGGGCCCAAAAGCTTCTTAAAGTCGGAGGTCTTTCGTAAATCGTCTTTCTGCAACCCTCGCCACGATCTGGCGATTGGCTATCCCGTATTTTCGTTCGGAAGACCGTTGGCCCGGGCGCATCCTCTTAGGCGCGGTGGTGGGAATCGAATTGTCGATCGTCGCCATCAACGTGATCCTGAATTACTGGTACAACGGTTTTTACAACACGCTGCAGAGCCACGATTGGAACGGCTTTGTCTGGTACATCCTGGTGTTCTGCGCGCTGGCCGCGATCTACACGGTTCTCGCGGTCTATCAGAATTATCTCAATCTGTGGCTTCAGATCCGCTGGCGGCGCTGGCTGACGCAGACGTATCTACGGCAATGGCTGAATACGGCGAACCACTACCGCATGCAGCTTCTCGGCGACGCCGCCGATAATCCAGACCAGCGTATCGCCGACGACCTGCAGATGTTCGTGCAGAATACATTATCGATCGGGCTCGGGCTCTTGAGCTCCTGCGTGACGCTGTGCTCGTTCGTCGTCATCTTGTGGAAACTGTCGGAAGCGGCACCGCTGCATTTGTTCGGCACGTCATTCGCCATCCCCGGTTATCTGGTCTGGGCGGCGCTGCTCTACGCCATCGCCGGCACTTCGCTGACTCATCTGATCGGCTGGCCGCTTATTCCGCTCAATTTCCAGCAACAGCGCTACGAGGCCGACTTCCGCTTCAATCTGGTGCGCACCCGCGAGAACTCCGAGCAGATTGCGGCGCTGCGCGGCGAACCGGCCGAGCGCGAGCGGCATCTCGGCCGCTTCGGCCTGGTGGTGTCGAATTGGATTGCCATCATGGAGCGGCAGAAGCAGCTGACTTTTTTTACGCAAAGCTACTCGCAAGCGTCGGTTATTTTTCCTTACCTGATGGTGAGCCCGGCCTATTTCTCCGGCGCCATGAAGCTCGGCGGCCTGATGCAGACCGCGTCTGCCTTCAACAGCGTGCAGACGGCGCTGTCCTATTTCGTCAACGCATATCAATCGATCGCGCAATATCGCGCGGTGGTGACACGGTTGGCCGGCTTCGAGGAGGCCATCGTCGCCGGCCGCGACGTCGCGCTGACGCCGCCGGTAGTCGAAGTCCTGCCGCGCGATACCCCGAACGTGATTGCGATCGACAATTTGAGCGTGCGCTTGCCGAACGGGGAACCGCTGGTCAACGCCGAGCATATCGTGTTGTCGCCGGGCGAGCGCGTGCTGGTGACGGGGCCATCGGGTGCCGGAAAATCGACATTGTTCCGCGCGGTCGCGGGAATCTGGCCGTTCGGATCGGGCCGCGTCATGGTGCCGAAGGATGCCAAGATCATGCTGCTGCCGCAGCGCCCGTATTTTCCGGTGGCGACGCTTGCCGCGGCGGTCAGCTATCCGGCGCGGGATGGCGCGTTCGATAATATCCACCTTGCCGAAGTTATTTCCGCGGTCGGGTTGCCGGGGTGGAGTACGCGACTGCACGAAGAAGCCCACTGGAATCGGATGCTGTCGCAGGGCGAGCAGCAGCAACTCGCCGTTGCCCGGGCGCTTTTACAGGAGCCGGATTATCTGTTCCTCGACGAGGCGACTGCGTCGCTCGACGAGGCCGCCGAGGCGATGCTGTATCGACTGCTTCAGGACCGTCTGAAAGCCACGACGATCATCTCGATCGGCCACCGCTCCACACTCGGCGCCTTCCATCGCCGCCGCGTCCAGGTGGTAACGGGCGAAGGAGCGTCGGAAGCCCGGGACGTGCCGCTGGTTTCGGCGGCGGAGTGAACCGCTTCTCTCCGTTCGTCTCCGCAGGTGTGGCTTAGCGTCTCAGCATTTTTAAGCCAGACTGGATTCCCGCGTTTGCCGGAATGAGCGGCGGGAACAAGCGGTGCGGCGACCAAAAGAAAACGGCCGGGGGGTTTCCGCCACCGGCCGCATTCTTAGAGAGTTTCGCTCAGAGGGTCTTACTTCAGACCGCTGAGGTTGGCTGCGAAGGAGAGCTTCGCGATATAGGCCGCGCCGCACCAGTTGGAAGCAAGCCCGCCTGGATTTTGCGTCGTGACAGCGCCAGCGCCGCCGAAGCTCGCGGTTTGATCACTGGTGAAAACGTTACACTGCGCCTTGGTCAGGTTGGTGTCGTAGTAGCGCAGATCGAGGGTGAAGGCCTTGTAGGTCCAGCCGAAGCCTGCGTCCCAGTTCCAGTAGCTGGTGTACTTGACGCCGTTGAAGAATGGATTGCCGGCAATCGCTGTACCGTAGAAAGCGTCGCTGGTGCCAAGTGCCCAGTAGCCGAGGTCTCCCGAAATGTAGCCGCCGATGCCGCTATTCGCCGGGAACCAAGTACCCGGAGCGGTGAAGGTCAAGTTGCCGACCGTGTACCAGCCATCGGCCCCGGTGTTGGAAACTGACGGTGAGTACCATTCCTGAATGCCAGCGGCCCACTGGTCGTTAATCGTGTAGGTGGCCTTGCCGTAGATTTCGGTGAAGCTGGCATTACCCTTGGCCACGTTGCCGTTTGGCAGGTTCAGACCCGTGGTACCTGGAGTAAACGTCGTCGTGCCAGGAGGCGCACAGAATCGGCCAGGGACAGTGCCGTTGAAGCATTCGCCGCCCGGGTAATAGTATTCCCACACGCCGAAATCGAGGGCGAGCTTGTCGAAGGTCGGCCGGAAGCCGCCATAGAAGTCGATCTCAGCCGCTGCGTGATTCGGGAAATCGATGCTCTCGCCGGAGATGCCCGCATACCATTGCAGGGTCGGGCTCGAATTGTAGCGCAGCTCGAACCCGGCTTGCGTTGACGGTTTGTGATCCGACTGCGTGATGCCGCGGAAGTTATAGTCGGTCATCAAGGCCGCGCTGATCGCGACGTCCCATGGCGAAGGCGGCGGTGCGGGCGGTGCCGGAGGAGCTTTGGTCGCCATATCCGCGGCCATTGCGGAGGTCGTCAACGCAGCCACCAAAGCCAACGATAAAGCCACTTTCTTCATAACTGAGCCCCTTCTTTTGTCCCTGCTCGCAATCGGGCGACGTCCCCCGTCGACATCCGATACCGAGCCAATTCCTGCCGCGCCTAACTCGAATTTGCGCGGCTTGAACCGTCATGAATTCTTCAATTTTGTTGTTAAGGAGCAAGATTAAAACGTCGGCAAATGCTGACTTTTTATGCGTTTGCGGGACAACTTCACTGTTTCTTTGAAGGTGTGGCAACGCGGTTACACTCATTCCACGGGGGTTTTTCCCTCGAAGCGCGCGGCCACCCACCCTATGTTACAGGTGTCTACGGACCCCACGGAGCATGCCCATGAAAGCGGAAGTCGATGGCCGGACCGTCGCCGAAAGCGATGAAATTGTCGAATGCAAGGGATATCAATATTTTCCGCCGTCGGCGGTGCGCCTGGACTGTCTTGAAAAGACGGACAAAACCGCGGACGACTTGGCCTGTCCGCACGGCGTGCAGTTCTACGATGTCGTCGTTGGCGGCGTCCGGCATGCGCGAGCCGCTTGGTGCTATGAAGCGCCACGTCCAGAGATGAACGCAGTCGGCGGCCAATTCGGATTTTGGCAGGACGTGAAAGTGACGTGACGTCCTGCAGTCGCGAACGGCAAACTCGCCAGCCGGAACGCGAGCAGGCACTGGATTGCAAGTTCAGCCGGAACCGCCGCGCCGGACTTTACGGCACAGGCGGCGCTTCTGAAGCATGATCCGGAAAACCGGCCTACCCTCGGATCAAGTCCGAGGGCAGGCATTTCCCGGATCAGGGGTTTTAGTCTAGGCCGCCTGCTTTTTGCGGTTCGCTTCCAGTCGCGCGTCCACCAGCGCCACCGTCGCGTCGAGCACGGGATTGCTCAATCCCCTCTGCTTACCCAAAAGCTGCACCAGCTTGTCGGCACGCTCGATATTGGGCGCGCCGTTTTGCAACGCGCGGGCGGCTGACGCCGGCCGCGCCAGCGACTGGGCGGCGGCGGCGTATTTCTCGAACGGCACCATGTCTTCCGGCTTGGCGCCGAGCTTGACGCACAGATCGTTGACGAAATTGTACACCGAGCGCGACGTCTCAAGGTCGCTGTGCACCGCTTCCTGCGCGGTACGCATGCCGTCTTTGGTCACGCAGCGATAGTTGCCGGCGCACAGCATCGCCCATTTGGCGAGCGGCACGAAAATCAAATCATAGACCTTAAGCTTGACCGGCAGCTCGATCTTGCCTTCCGGTGTATCGAAGCGTGCCGCTTCGACGTCGCGCTCGAGCTGGCGAATGATCGCGGTGTCCTTGTCGTCCTCGAAGCGGGCGCATTTGAAATTCGTCGGCAGCGTCACCAGAAGCTCGTTGGCTTTGCCGTCCGGGGGGCGAATCGCCTGCGGGTCCGGGCTGTTCAGCGTGATCTTCTTGGGATCGACCGAATCCCAGACGCGCGGGTCGGTATAGGCGGCCTCCAGTGCCTTGAAGTCGAGGCCGGGGATACGCTTGATATAGGGCAGCGGCGGCATGTTCATGATCGACATGCAGGGAACCCGCGACTTGCCGACCGCGTCGAGCAGCTCGCGCACGCCGGACGAGCGATATTGCGGCTCCTGCATGCACAGGCCGATGAGGTCGTATTGCTTCGGATCGACCCCGGCCGCCGGGCCCGCCGTCACCTTGCCGGGCAGCTTGCGCGAATTCCAACAGGACCGGATCCTTGCGGCCACGGATCGGCAAGCGGACCTTAAAGCCCTCGGCGTTGATGAGGTCGGCTTCGGCAGGAAGACAAACCAGATGGATGGAATGGCCGCCGAACAAAAGCTTCGAGGCGAGCAACGATCCATAGGATGCGCCCATCAAAAGAATGTTGTAGGTCGCCATAAGATACCTCCTTGTACATAGTCACACGGCCAGCTTGTGCCGGCCAAAACCTGATTCTGAGACCGCAATTCACGGCCGGGCTGCCGCTCGCCGATCCGGAAACGCCCGTGCAACGGATATCGTTGCTAATGCTAAGGGCCCCGCATCGCCTATGCAATGCGGGGCCGCGGCAGCACGGGGCGCCGCGAACTATTTCGACCCGGCGGCAGGATCAGTTACCGCTGCCACCACCGAAGCCGGAACCTGCCGGCGGAGTCCATGCCGGCGCCGGCGCGGGCTCAGAGGCTGGTGCGGGCGCCGGGGCTGCCGCCGCGGGCTTCGGCCGCGGTGCCGCCTTGCGCTTCGGGGCCTCCTTTGAGACCGGCTTCGGGGCCGACTTTTTCGCTGCTTTCTTGACGGTCTTCTTTGCCTTCGCCTTCAGCGTTTTCTTCTTCTTGGCCGGAGCGGCCTTGGTCTTTTTTGCGAATTTCTTCTTTGATTTCGCCTTTGCCTTCTTCGCCATGATCAACCTCCCAATCTCGCTATCGCCATTCGATCTCATGCGGCCCCCCGAAATTCCAATCAGGAGAGACCGTCAATCCAAGACGCTGCGTCCAACTAAACTCTAACCCCAAGTCCGCAACCCGAAGTCCGCAACCCCAAGCCTGCAACCCCAAGTCCGCGCTAGCCCGCGATCGTCTTCAAGGGTGCACCGCCGCCGGCGGTCGACGTTCCCGCAACTTCGGCGGACAAGCCCCCCCGGTGGCCCAGTCGATCAACTCGACCGTATGGACGATCGGAATTGCAGTGCCCGCTGCGATTTGCGTGATGCAGCCGATATTACCCGCTGCAATCACATCAGATCGCAATCCCTCGATAGTCCCGACTTTACGCTCGCGCAACCTTCTTGCGATGTCAGGCTGCAGAATATTGTAAGTTCCGGCGGAGCCGCAGCACAGATGGCCGTCCGGCACGTCCTTCACCTTGAAGCCAAGTCTGGCGAGAAGCTCCTTCGGCTGACGGTTGACGCGCTGACCGTGCTGCAGCGAACAGGCCGCGTGGTAGGCGACTGAAAGCCCCGCCACGCGTTCATTTGCCGCCGTCAGCGGCAGGTCGGCAAGATACTCCGAAATGTCCTTGGCCAAGCTCGCTATGCGAGCGGCGCGAGCGGCATAGTCCGGATCGCTTCGCAGCATGAAGCCGTAGTCCTTGACCGTCGTGCCACAGCCCGAGACGTTGATGACGATGGCGTCGAGGCCGTCGATTGCTGCCCAGGCGTCGATGTTGGCGCGGGCCTGACGGAGCGATTCGCGCTCGCGGCCCATATGATGCACGAGCGAGCCGCAGCAGCCAGCGCCCTGCGGCACCACCACCTCAATGCCGTAGCGCGTCAGCACGCCGATCGTCGCCGCATTGATTTCCGGCAGCAGCAGATCGTTGACGCAGCCGGCGAGAAGCGCGACGCGCCCACGCCGCGCGCCGATGGCCGGGAATGTTTGCGGCGCAACGGGACGATGCGGCGTGCGCCATGGCGACAAACGCAGCATGGCGGCAACGCGTTTGAGCCCGATCGCCCCGGCGATCGGCGCAAACGGCTTGCCGAGGCGGGCAACCTGCAATGCCACGCGGAATCGCCAGGGATAGGGCATCAGCAGCGCCAGCAGATTGCGCAGTGCCCGCTCGGGGAGCGGACGGCGATAAGTCTGCTCGATATGGTCGCGCGCGTGATCGACCAGATGCATGTAGTGCACGCCGGAGGGACAGGTGGTCATGCAGGCCAGGCAGGACAGACAGCGGTCGATGTGCGTGACGACGTCGGCCGTCGCCGGCCGGTCGTGTTCCAGCATGTCCTTGATCAGGTAGATGCGTCCGCGCGGCGAATCGAGCTCATTGCCGTCGAGCACGTAGGTCGGGCATGTCGCGGTGCAGAAGCCGCAATGCACGCAGGCGCGCAGAATCTTCTCCAACTCCGCGGTGTCCGGATCGGCAAGCTGGGCCAGGGTAAAATTGGTCTGCATATAGCCTCGCCCTTAGACCCCCGCCCACATGCGCCCAGGATTGAGCACGCCATGCGGATCGAAACCGTCACGGACCCGTTTGCTCAACGCCGCGAGCACCGGCTCTTCCGCCGTGAACACGTCGACCTTGGCGCGCACGGCGGCCGGCGCACGGATCAGCGTGGCGTGGCCGCCATGATTGGCAGCTGCGGCATGAACGAGCGGCGCATGCGCGTCATCGCTCGCCGGCAGCGCCGCCCAGATCAGACCACCGGCCCAATCGTAAACCAGTTCCAGGTCGGTTGCGCGGGCAAGCGCGGCCGCAAGCCCTGCCCCCTGTGCCGGCGCCGTGGATATCCGCCACAGATCGCAGTTTGCGGCGGGTCCCGCAGCGGCGAAAGGCGTAACGTCGCGGATGGCGCGCCATAGCGTGCGCGAAACCGGTTCGTCGAGCGAGCCGAGCGATCCGAACGGCGCCACCAGGCTTTGCAGGATAGCCGTGCGCTGCGCCACCGATGGCGCCACGCCTTCAAGCCGCAACGCAGTCACCGCCGCCCGGACGGACGCAGTTTCGGCGATCCGCGCCGCAGCCGTCGCCGGCAGATGCGCCGCTCCGGACACGTCGGCGAACGAACCCATCGCCGCCGTCATCAGCTGGATCGCAGCAGCATCGCTGGCGCCAAGAACGAGGACGGTTTCTTCCGTTTCAGCCCTGGGCAGGATCTTAATGGTGATGTCGGTCATTGCCGCGAGCGTGCCCCACGAGCCGGCGAGCAGCTTGCAGAGATCATAACCGGTGACGTTCTTGACCACCCGGCCGCCGGATTTGAAGGTCTCGCCGCGGCCGGACACGGCGCTGAAACCGAGAAAGTGGTCGCGTGCGGCGCCCGCTTTGATGCGGCGCGGTCCCGACAGGTTCGCGGCGATTGTGCCGCCAATCGTGGCGGCACCGGTCTCGCCGCCCAACAACACCGCGTAGTCCATCGGTTCGAAGGCGAGCTGTTGATGGCGCGAGGCCACCAGCGCCTCGATTTCGGCAAGCGGCGTAGCGGCCTTGGCGGAGAGCACGAGCTCTTCCGGCTCGTAGAGCGTGACGCCGACAAGCGCCGACAGATCGAGCGTCGCGTCCCACTGCGCGGCGCGGCCGATGGCCCGCTTGCTACCGCGCCCGGCAACTTCGAACGTCTTGCCGTTGGCGAGCGCCCATTAAATCGCCTGTTCGACGTCCTTGACGTCGCGCGGGTTGAGGATGCTGTCGGTCATTGCGTCGGTCACTCGGCGGCGGCCGCGGACGTGGACCGCACGAACGCCGGCATAATCTCTCGCGCGAAGCGGCGGAGCTGCGCGGCGCCGCCGGAGACCGTGAGCAGGACGTAGGACACGCCCGCCCGCTGCAGATCCGCGAGCATAGCGCCAATCTGGTCCGGAGTGCCGAACAGCGCGTTCTCCTCCGTGCCGCCAGCTTTACCGGCATAAGCCAGGACATGGGAGCCGCCGGCTTTGTCCGGCTCGCGCGACACGTCGACCGTGCGCTTGGTATAGGCGGCCTGGCGAACGAGCGCGGCCCGCCTATCGGCCTCGTCCTTGGCGACGTAGAGCTGGCGCGCCAGCGCAATCTGCATCGGATCGAAGGATAGGCCCTGCGCCTGGCGTTCGGCCTTGTAAATGCCGATGCGCTCGGCGATCTGTGCTGAGCCGGCGTATTGGTCGAGGATCAGATTAAAACCGCGCGCCGCGGCGCGGCGGATCGAAGCCGCGCTGCCGGCCGCCACCCAAAACGGCGGGTGCGGCTGTTGCGCCGGCGGCGGCTCGACCACAATGTCCTCGAAATGCCAGAAGCGGCCGCGATGCGAAAAGCGCTGACGGCTGGTGAAGGCGCGCCGCATCAGCTCAACCGCCTCGTCAAAGCGCGCCTCGGCCTCTTCCGGCGCAATCTGGAATCCCTTGAATTCGCTGTGCCGGTAGCCCTTGCCGATGCCGAAATCGAAACGGCCGCCGGAAACGAGATCAAGGGTGGCGGCCTGTTCGGCGAGCAGGATTGGATTGTGCCAGGGGAGCACCATCACGGCAGAACCGAGCCGCAGCGTTTTGGTTCGCATCGCCAGCGCCATCAACAGCATCAGCGTCGCCGAGACTTGGTTCCAGCCGGTGAAATGATGCTCGACCAGAAAGCTCGAGGTAAAGCCAAGTGCCTCGGCCTCGACATTGAAGTCGAGATAGTCGCGGAACCCCTGTCCGCTTTCCGGACCGAGCGCCTGACTGTCGGCTTGCGCCGAACTGAAAATGCCGAATTTCATCACTCATGCATCCATGTGAACGGATTAAACTTACGCAATAATCCTGGCACGCGCGACCGTGACGATGCCTACGCACGCGTCGCTTCCTTAATCCTGCTCAGCGCCCATCGGCTGCGTCAGGCACGGCGATGGGCGAGCGCGACCCGTCGCGTTTTCAAAACCTCGGAATATCCGGAAACGCCACCCTGCCGGCATGCACGTGCATGCGGCCGAGCTCCGCGCAGCGGTGTAGCGTCGGAAATACTTTACCCGGATTGAGCAGGCTCTTGCCGTCGAAGGCGCATTTGAGCCGTTGCTGCGCGTTGAGATCGATTTCGGAAAACATCACCGGCATCAAGTCGCGCTTTTCGACGCCGACGCCGTGCTCGCCGGTGAGCACGCCGCCGACTTCGACGCACAGTCGCAAAATGTCGGCGCCGAATTGTTCGGCGCGGTCCAATTCGCCGGGCTTGTTGGCGTCGTAAAGAATAAGCGGATGGAGATTGCCGTCGCCGGCATGAAACACGTTGGCGACGCGCAGGTCGTATTTTGCCGACATCTCTTTCATGCGTCGCAGCACCAGCGGCAACTGCGCGCGCGGGATAGTCCCGTCCATGCATAAATAATCCGGCGAGATACGGCCGACCGCCGGAAACGCCGCCTTGCGCCCGGCCCAGAACAACAGCCGCTCGTCCTCGGAATTGGAGACGCGGCAGGTCACGGCGCGGCACGCCTTGGCGATGTCCTGGACGCGCTCGAGCAAGTGGTCGACCTCGTCCCCCGGGCCGTCGAGCTCGACGATCAACAGCGCCTCGACATCGAGCGGATAACCGGCGTGGACGAATTCCTCGGTCGCGGCGATCGCCGGGCGGTCCATCATTTCCATGCCGCCCGGAATGATGCCGGCGCCGATGATCTTGGCGACGCATTCACCGCCGTCTTCGGAGGCGGCAAAGCCGATCAGCGCCGCGCGCGCGGTCTGCGGCTTTTTCAAAATGCGCACCGTGATCTCGGTGACGACGCCAAGAAGCCCTTCCGATCCGGTGACGATACCAAGCAGATCGTAGCCGCCGGAATCCAGATGCTTGCCGCCCAGCCGCACGGTCTCGCCGGTCATCAGCACCAATTCGCAGCCGAGTACATTGTTGGTGGTCATGCCGTATTTGAGGCAATGCACGCCGCCGGAATTTTCCGCGACATTGCCGCCGATGGTGCAGGCGATCTGCGACGACGGATCGGGCGCATAATAGAAGCCGGCGTCGCCGACCGCTTGCGACACCGCGAGATTGGTGACCCCGGGCTCGACCACGGCGACGCGATTGTCGTAGTCGATTTCGCGGATGCGATTGAATTTGGCGAGGCCGAGCAGCACGCCGTCGCCGAGCGGCAGCGCACCGCCCGATAGCGAGGTGCCGGCGCCGCGCGGCACCACTTTGATGCCCTCGCGATGGCAGAATTTGAGCACTTCGGCGACCTGCACGGTGGTGTCGGGCAGCACCACGACCATCGGCAGCTGGCGATAGGCGGTCAGCCCGTCGCTTTCGTAAGGCCGCATTTCGCGCTCGGACGCGATGACGCCCTCGCCCGGCACGATAGCCCGCAGCGCCGCAACGATCTCGGCGCGGCGTTTAAGCACGGCATCGTCGAACAGCGGCATCAGCATCGGCATTGCGATCGCTCCACGGCTCCCTCGCCTCTTGCCGCCGGCATTATAACGAAGAAAACGCCGCTCGTCGGCGCATCGCGTTTCATGTGTGTCGCTTGGGGCGCCGCGCGGCGCCGAGTCCGGTTGACAGGCTGCGCCAGGCTCGCTTGAAACGAAGCAAAGGGCGCCAAGGGGTGCCAAGGGTTGCCAGGGGCACAATGGCCGGACTGACCAGGGAATTGCAATGTCGCATGCAAGATTGTCGCTCATCGTCGGCTTGGCGACGGTGGGCTTGGCGGTTGTCGTTTTGGTGCAGACGGCCTTGGTGCTGCCGGCCGCGGCCCAGGACGCTGGCAAAAAGGCCGCCGAGGACGCTGCCAAGGGCGAGCAGGTGTTCAATATGTGTGCGCCCTGCCACTCCATCGGTCCCGGCGCTCAGAATAAGGTCGGCCCCGAGCTCAACGGCCTCGACGGTCGCCATTCCGGCACGGTGGCCAATTTCAGCTATTCGGACGCCAATAAGAATTCCGGCATCGTCTGGAACGAGGCGACATTCAAGCAATACATCAAGGGCCCGAGCGCGATGATACCTGGCACCAAAATGCCCTTTGCCGGCATCAAGAACCGGCAAGAGGTCAACGACCTGTGGGCCTATATCAGTCAGTTCGACGCTCAGGGTAATATGAAGAAATAATCGCCGCCGCCGCGCGGCTTGATCTGCCTCAAGGAATGCCGGCGCGGGCCATGCGATAGGCCAATCGACAGGGGAGTTTCGCCATGATCAAGGATATTGTCGTCAATCTCAGCGTCGGCGAAAAAGCCGGCCCGACCGGCGACTATGCGATCTCGCTCGCCTCGGCCTGCGGCGCGCATCTGACCGGTATCGCCTTCGTGTATGACCCGATCGTTCCGATTTCAGGCACGGGTTACATCCCCGCCGAAGTGATCGAGTCGCAACAGTCCGACAACGAAGCCGCCGCCAAGGCCGCGCTCGATCGCTTCGCCGAGGCGACACGCCGTGCCGGCCTGTCCGCCGAGCCGCTATCGCTGACGGCGAGCCTCTCCGGCGCCGGCGATCAGTTCGGCCGCATCGCTCGCCGCTTCGATCTCGCCGTGGTCGGACAGGCCGAGCCGGAGGCATCAAGCGTCGAGGAAATCGTCGCCGAGACCACATTGTTCGAATCCGGACGCCCGGTGATCATGGTGCCCTATATCCAGAAGGCGCCGCTGAAGCTCGACAACGTCATGGTATGCTGGGACGGCAGCCGGCAATCGGCACGCGCCATCGCCAACTCCATGCCGCTTCTGGTCAAAGCTGGCCGCGTCGAAATCGTCATTATCACCAATGAGCGCGGCAAGCAGGAGGAGATCGAGGGCGCCGATATGGGCCAGCACCTCGCCCGTCACGGCCTCAAGGTCGAGGTCCACCGCATCACCGGCGGCAATATCGACGTTGCCGACGCCCTATTGTCGCACGCCGCCGACTCGAGCGCCGACTTTATGGTGATGGGCGGCTACGGCCACTCGCGGCTGCGCGAATTCGTGCTCGGCGGCGTCACCCACTCGATCTTCAAGTCGATGACGGTGCCGCTGCTGATGTCGCATTAGGCGGGCATATTCGTCACCAGCAAAGTTCGATTACCCGCAAAGTTGGATTAGGCGTCAGTGCAATCGAGGGAATATGGCATTCAAGCTCTACAATGCGCCGCAATCGACGTGCAGCCAGCGCGTCCGTTTCGTTCTCAACGCCAAAGCTCTCCCGTTCTCCGAGGTTAAACTCGATCTTCTGGCCGGCGATCAGCTCAAGCCGGACTATCTGGCGCTCAATCCGAACGGCGTGGTGCCGACGCTCGACCATGACGGCGCGATCGTCATCGATTCCTCGGTGATCATGGAATATCTCGACGAGATCGCGCCGCGGCCCGCGGATTTCACACCGCACGATCCGGTCAGGCGCGCAAGAATGCGCACGCTGCTGCATTTCATCGACGAAATGCCGGCGGCCGCGGTGCGGGTGCCGACGTTCAATCTCGCCTTCCTGCCGCGCTTTGCCGCGATGAGCGAAGAGCAGTTCACGGCCTTTGCCGAGTCGAAGCCGCTGCGGCGGGAATTCATGCTGGCGATGGGCCGCAAGGGGTTTCCGCAAAAAGACATGGACGAGGCGCTGGCTCGGCTTCGCCGCACCTATGAGCGCATGGACGCGGAAATCGAAAACAGCGGCGGCCCTTGGCTCCTTGGCCGCGATATTTCGCTCGCCGATGTTTCGGTCATGCCGGCGCTGGTGCGCATGGCCGATCTCGGCCGCGAAGGCGATTGGCAGGATCTGGCGCGCGTCAGGCGCTGGTTCGAGACCATCCGGGCGCATCCGGCATTTGCGCCAACCTATTATCCCGGGTCACTGTTGACCGAGCGCTTCCCACACCTGCGCAAAGCCCAGGCAACCGCTTAGGCGGCTGCGTCCGGCGGCACCTTGGTCTGCACCACCAGCCCGCGCGCCCGCGCATCGGCAACGCCAAGCGCGCGTAGCGCGATCAACGTCAGCGACTGGACGCGCTCGCGCTGTTGTTTGTCGTCCTCCAGTTTGTTTTCTTGGCCGCCCGACGCCGGAGCCAGCGGTCCGATCAGCGTTTCGATCAGGAGACCGACCAAGGCCGTTGCGGCCAGCCCCGTATTCTGCGCCGGCAAATGACCGCCGGAGACCGCGGTGGCGATGCGCGCGGAAAACTCTTCGGCCAGAGCTTTGCGAAACGCGAGTTGTGTTTGATCGAGCGCGCCGTCGACCGGCTCGGCGGCCGCGGCAAAAGACAGCCGGCAATTGCGCAGCATCCGCGTGGCGAACGTCATGATCGCAGCCGAGAGCGCCGACAGCGGCCCCGGTGCGACATCGGCAGCGCGGCGTAGCGCGGCGATTTCGCTCGCGGAAATTTCCGTTACCAGCGCCGCAACCAGATCGATCTTGCCCGGGAAATAACGGTAGACCGTGCCCGCCGCGATCCCGGCGCGCCTTGCGACCGGCGCAATCTGGACCGCCGCCATGCCGCCTTCGCTCGCCGCGTCGCGCGCCGCCGCGATGATGGCGGCGTGGCGGGCCGCAAGCCGGCGCACGACTTTTTCGGTACGGCGATAGGGCATGTCCGCAAAGCACTCAGGCCAAGGCGACTAAATAACTGAACCATGATTCAATCGCGGCCGCAATCCGCGGCTATTGCGTCGCAGATTGGTTTTGTTCTTTGGGGGCGCCGTTTCCTCTGGCATAGGAAGGTCAACCAAGTCGTCGCCTTAATGGGGGAAGTCGATCATGATCAGGTCAATGCTCTCTGCCGCAGCTCTTGCGGCCGGCATCACGCTTGGACTCTGCGGCGCCCGCTTACGCCGACAGCTATCCGGATCATCCCATTATGATGATCGTGCCGCTGGCGCCCGGCGGCTCGACCGACACGCTCGGCCGGATTATCGCCCAGGCCATCAGCAAGACGCTTGGCCAGCCGGTCGTCGTCGAAAACATATCGGGCGCCGCCGGCATGATCGGCGTTACGCGGGCTGAGCGCGCACCCCCCGACGGGTATACGGTGCTATGGGGAATGTGGGGCACCAACGTCGCTAACGGCGCCATCTACGATCTGGGCTTCGACCTGTTGAAAGACTTCGAACCGATCGGACTAGTGGCAACGCAGCCGTTCCTGATCGACGCTCGCAAAAATTTTCCGGCGAACAATTTGAAGGAGCTGGTCGCCTGGCTGAAAGCCAATCCGGGCAAGGCGTCCATGGGCACCTCAGGCGTGGGCTCGCCGAGCCATGTGGCGGGCGTGCTGATGGAGCAACTGGTCGGCGCTAAGTGGCAGATGGTCGCCTATCGCAGCGCCGGATTGGCGCAGCAGGACCTGCTCGCCGGCATTACCGACCTTCAGCTCGACACCCCGGCCGTGTCGTTGCCCTATGTGAAGTCCGGCGCGCTCAAAACCTATGCCGTCACCGCCAAGAAGCGCCTCGCGGTAGCGCCAGACATTCCGACCACCGATGAAGCGGGACTGCCGGGCTTCTATTTTTCGTTTTGGCACGCGATGTGGGCGCCGAAAGGCACGCCGAAACCGATCATCGACAAGCTCAACGCCGCCATCGTCGGTGCGCTTGCCGACCCGCAAACCCGAAAGAAGCTCGAAGATCTCGCCCAGATCATCTACCCGCGCGACCAGCAAACACCGGAGGCACTCCACGCCTTTCAAACATCGGAAGTCGAGAAGTGGTTTCCGATCATCAAATCGGCGGGCATCAAGCCGCAGTAAGCCGCTGACGGGGTCCGATCGGCGCCGGCCGGCGCTCGCCGCTCCCGAAGCCCTTACTGCTGCGGCTGATTCTGATCCTTCTTGGCGTTCTTGTTGGCTTCGTGGTGACCGATGGCGCAGCCCGCGGCCGCGCCGAGGAAACCATGATGCCCGGCGACGTGGCCGGCCGCACCGCCGACGACCGCGCCCTTGATGCAGCCTTTGGCGTTCGCCGGCACCGCGCAGAGCGCGATCGCCAATGCCAAGGCTGTTGTGCCGAATATTGTCTTGCCGGATATTGCCTTGCCGAAAACTGCCTTCATGGATGGAAACTCCGTCTGTCGCAATTTCAATCCGTGGCGCACGCATTCGTTCCGCCAGGCTTGGCGAAGCTTACGCTTCGCCGGCATGGTGCTTTGCTTGCTCCGATCCCGCGGCTGGGGAGCGTTATTGCTTGGTGCCTGAAGAGGCAGGAGGAGGCTGCTGCTGACCCTCTTGCTGCTGCAACTCGTGCTGACGCTCTTCTTTGGCGCGCTTTGCCGCTTCGTGATGGCCGATGATGCAGCCGGCCGCCGCGCCGATCAGGCCGTGATGCGCGGCATGGCCGGCAATACCGCCGACGACCGCGCCTTTGATGCAGCCCTTGGCGTCGGCCGGCTCCGTACTCAGCGCGACGGCCAGCGCCAATGCCGCGGACAGTGACAAGCAACCGAGCAATGCTTTCATGTGTGGTCGAACTCCCAATCGCTTTACGAAAATCTTGTTCGCAGTTTAACCGCCACTTCTTGCCGCCTGCGATTTCTCGCGAATCTTGGTCAGCGTCGTGACCGGCGTGATGGCTTCAGGGTCGATGGCGAGGCGGACCATCAGCAGGCTTGCCTGACCCCTGCGCCGCGGCAAACGCCGCCGGAAAATCCTCGGTGCGCTCGACCGACACGCCGAACCCGCCGAAGGCCCGCGCATAGGCGGCAAAGTCGGGATTGCGCAATGCCGTCGCCGAAACGCGGCCGGGATATTCGCGCTCCTGGTGCATGCGAATCGTGCCGTACATGCCGTTGTCGACAATGATGGTGATAAACGGCAGATCGTATTGCACGGCGGTCGCGAACTCCTGCCCGTTCATCAGGAAGTCGCCGTCGCCGGCGAGGCAAACCACCGGCCGATCCGGATAAAGCCGCTTCATCGCCACCGCCGCCGGTACGCCGTAGCCCATCGAGCCGGAGGCCGGCGCGACGTGCGACCCAAAGCGGCGGAAGCGGAAGAAGCGGTGAATCCAGGATGCGTAATTGCCGGCGCCGTTGCACAAAATGGCGTCGGCCGGAAGATTGTCGCGCAGCCACACCATCACCGCACCGAAATTGACGCCGCCCGGCTGGGCGGTGGCGGCATCGGTCCACTGCAAATAGTCGGCATGGGCGGCTTTGGCGTCGCCGGCCGGCGCTTTGGCCACCTTGGCAAAGTCCAATTGTTCGAGCGCCGCCGCGAACGCGGTCGGCGTCGCATGGATCGCCAGATGGGGGCTGTAGACGCGGCCGAGTTCCTCGACGCCGGGATGCACATGCACGAACGGGACCTGCGGCCGCGGTATGTCGAACAGCGTATAGCCCTGCGACGGCAATTCGCCGAGGCGGCCCCCGACCATAATGACGAGATCGGAGGATTTTACGCGCTCAAGCAGCTTCGGATTGGGACCGATGCCAAGGTCGCCGGCGTAACAAGGATGCGTTTGATCGAACAGCGAGCCGCGGCGAAATGTCGTGGCGACCGGCAGCGCACATTTTTCTGCGAAGCGACCGATGCGGTCGCAAGCGTCTTGCGACCACCGGCTGCCGCCGAGCAGCATGATCGGCGCGCGCGCGGCGCCGAGCATCTCGGCGAATTTGGCCATCTCCACCGGTCCCGGCGAGGTCTCGACCGGCGCGTAGGGCGGCGCGTCGTCGACCGCGATGCGCTCGACCAGCATGTCCTCGGGAATGGCGATGACGACTGGTCCCGGCCGGCCGTTCGCGGCGGTATAGAAGGCCCGCGACACGATCTCCGGGACCCGCGCTGGATCGTCGATCTCGGTGGTCCATTTCGTCATCGAACCGAACACGGCGCGATAGTCGAGCTCCTGGAAGGCCTCGCGCTCGCGCATGTCGCGACCGACCTGGCCGACGAACATGATCAGCGGGCTCGAATCCTGCTGCGCAATGTGGACACCGTGGGCGCCATTGGTGGCGCCGGGACCGCGGGTGACAAAACAGACGCCGGGGCGGCCGGTGACCTTACCGATGGCCTCAGCCATCATTGACGCGCCCGCCTCCTGCCGGCACACCGTGACCGTCAGGTCGCTGTCATGGAACGCGTCCAGGACCGCGAGATAGCTTTCACCCGGCACGCAAAAGACGTGCTGGACGCCATGGATTCGCAATTGAGCGACGAGAACTTCCGCGGCGCTGCGTAGATTGTCCTTGCCCCGCATTTTCAAGCTCCCTTAAATCCGCATCCGGCCGAAAACGCCCGGTTGCCCTGCCCCGATCGGGCTCGCCGGCTGGTATGGACCGTGCCTGTTATGGCCCGTTCCATAGCGCAAAACACGCATGCCCGAAACTTGCGGGCTAGCGCGCTTGTCCTGATTGACTAGACCCTGCCGAAGGCGACATAAGCTGCCTTACTACACGGCAAATCATCGAGAAGGACCGACCATGGCGAGCACCGCTTCGACCGCGTCACCCGGCCACGGACCCGCAGGCACCCGGCGCGATTTCCTGTTCATCGCCACCGCCACGGTCGGCGCCGTCGGCGCGGCGGCCGCCTTGGTCCCGCTGGTCGACCAGATGAACCCGGACGCCTCGACGCTCGCCGCCGGCGGCCCGGTCGATCTCGACGTCAGCAAGATCGAGGAAGGCGCAGCAGGTCATGATCCGCTGGCGGGAGCGGCCGATCTTCGTGTTCCATCGCTCGCAAGGAGACGCTGGATACGCTGCAGGAGCCAGCAGATGACTCGCTGCTTGTCCGACCCGAATTCCGAGCAGATGCAGCAGCCGCCCTACGCCACCAACTGGCACCGCTCGATCAAGCCGGAATTCGGCGTCCTGGTCGGCATCTGCACCCATCTCGGCTGCATTCCGATGTTCTATCCGCACGCCGAGCGCGACCACGCCGGTGACCGAATTGGCCGGGCGGCTATTTCTGCCCCTGCCACGGCTCGAAATACGATCCGGCCGGCCGCGTCTTCTCCGGCGTGCCGGCGCCCTACAATCTGCCGGTGCCGCCCTACCGCTTCGTCAACGACACGACGCTGCGGATCGGCGAGAACGATCCCAGCGCGCGGCCTGGAATTTCGATTCGATCCGGCAGCTCTAGATCCGGCAACTTTGAACCTCCTGCCGGAGCGCATTGGGCGCCGCGCGTGAGCAGCTTATGAGGCTCCCAAGATCGTCGCGGATCGGGCTCGTCCGATTATCGCTGCTCGCGATCGTCGTCGGCGTCGTGACCGGCTTTCGGCGCGGTGGTCTTCCGCGCGCTGATCGGCCTGATCCACAACATCGCTTTTCTCGGCGTTTTCGCGTTCGCTTACGACGCCAGCATCTTCACGCCGCCGAGCCCATGGGGCGCCTTCGTCATCCTCGTGCCGGTCATCGGCGGCCTGATCGTCACGTTCCTGATCACCAATTTCGCGCCCGAAGCGCGCGGCCACGGCGTGCCCGAGGTGATGGACGCGATCTACTACAAGGAAGGCGTGATCCGGCCGGTGGTCGCGGTGATCAAGTCGCTGGCCTCGGCGCTCTCGATCGGCACCGGCGCCGCGGTCGGCCGCGAGGGACCGATCATCCAGATCGGCGCGGCTTTCGGCTCGACGCTCGGCCAGATCATGCGCATGGCGCCGTGGCAGCGCATCACGCTGGTCGCCGCCGGCGCCGGCGCCGGCATCGCCGCGACTTTCAACACGCCGATCGGCGGCGTGATGTTCGCCATCGAGCTGATGATGCCGGAACTGAGCGCGCGCACCTTCCTGCCGGTCGCGCTCGCGACCGGCACGGCGACCTTCGTCGGCCGCATCTTTTTCGGCATCCATCCGGCCTTCGCCGTCCCCGCGACGCTGCTCACCTCGCAGCAGCCGGCGTCGCTGACTGCCGCTGCTGCTTTATGCGCTGCTCGGCGCGCTGATCGGCCTCGCCGGCGACCGCCTTCATCCGCGGCGCTCAGCTTCGCCGAAGACGTTTTCGAGCGAATCGGCAATCCCTATCTGCGCAACATCATCGGCATGCTGGCGACTCGGCGTCCTGATGTATGCGCTGCTGCGGACCGCCGGCCATTACTACGTCGAGGGCGTCGGCTATGCCGACCATCCAGGCCATCCTGACCGGCGGCCTGCAGCTGCCCGGTGCTGCTGTTGCTTCTGTTCGTCGCCAAGCTGTTCGCGACCTCGATCAGCCTCGGCTCCGGCGCCTCGGGCGGCATCTTCTCGCCCTCGCTGTTCATGGGCGCGACCTCGGCGGCGCGTTCGGCGCCTTGGTCACGGCCGTGCATCCGGTGGACGGCGTCACCGTGACTACCTGCGCCATGATCGGCATGGCGGCCATGGTCGGCGGCGGCACCGGCGCGGCCATGACCGCGGTCACGATGATCTTCGAGATGACGCGCGACTACGATCTGGTGATGCCGAGCATCGTCGCGGTCGCGCTCGCCATCGGCGTGCGCCGGCTGCTGTCGGCCGGAGAACATCTACACCGTCAAGCTCGTCGGCCGCGGCCATTTCGTGCCGAAGGCCATGCACGCCAACATGTTTCTGGTGCGCCGCGCCGCGCGATGTCATGGAGCGCGATGTGACGTGCCTGCCGCGCGGACGCCGATTTCGACGCATTCCTGCGCCAGCACGGCGCGGCGCAGCGGCTATCAAGCACGTGGTGGTGACGCGCGGCAATCACATCGCCGGCGTCGTGCGCATCAACACCGGGCTGCGCCGCGGCATCGAAGCCGCCTATAGCGGCGTCCACCTTGGCGACGTCGCGCAGCGCAATTTCACGCTCGCGCGCGAGAGCGACATCGTGTTCGACATGGTCCAGCGCATGGCGCCGGCACAACGCCGCCATGGCGGTGGTGGTCAAGGCCGGCAGCCGCGGGCGGCCATCGGAAATCGTCGGCGTCATCTCCAAGGAACACATCGCCGATTCGGTCGCCGACAGCATCAAGCCGTTCGGCTGAGGGTCGCCTCTTGCCGCGTGCTTTCCCGGCGCGCGTCCCGCATAATGGCCGGATGGCTTTCGATGTCCGCACCCTGGCAATCGCCACGGCCGGCTTCTGCGCCTTCGTCAATCTCTATTCGGTGCAGGCGCTGTTGCCGGCGCTGGCCAGGGATTTCGGCGTCGGCGCGGGCGAAATCTCCTGGCTGATGACCGCGGGCACCGCCGCGATCGCGCTGACCGCGCCATTCACCGGCGCGCTCGCCGACGTGCTCGGCCGCAAGCGCCTGATCGCCGCGGCGATGTTCGCCATCGCGGTGCCGACGCTGTTGATGACGCTGGTGCACGAGCGTGCCGGCGTTCGTGTTCTGGCGCTTCGTCCAGGGCCTGCTGCTGCCGCCGATCTTCACCGTCGCGGTCGCCTATATCGGCGACGAATGGCCGGCGGCCGACGTGCCGCGCGTCGCCGGCATCTACATTTCCGGCGCCAGCATCGGCGGCTTTTCCGGCCGCTTCATTCCCGGCGTGCTGACCGATCTGGTCGGCTGGCGGCTCGCTTTCGCCGTGGTGGCGCTGATCACGCTCGTCGCCGCGATCATCGTCGCCGCGACGCTGCCGCGCGAGCGGCAGCTTCGTGCGCTCCGGCGGGCTCACGGCGTCGCTTGCGCAGATGCTGCGCCACATGCGCGAGCCGCAGCTGGTGGCGACTTACGCCATCGGCTTCGGCGTGCTGTTCAATTTCATCGCCACCTTCACCTATGTGAGCTTTCATCTGGCGGCACCGCCCTATTGCTTCTCGCCGACGCTGCTGGGCGCGCTGTTCTTCACCTATCTGGTGTCGAGCCCGATGGTGCCATGGGTCGGCCGCGCCATCGCGCTGTTCGGCCGCCGCCGTTCGTGCTCGGCGTGCATCGCGCTGTTGGATAGTCGGCGTGCTGCTGCTGCTGGCGCCGCCGGTCGGCGTCATCATGGCCGGGCTGACGCTGTGCGCGGTGTGCGGCATGATGTGCCAGGCGGTGTCGACCGGCTATGTCGCCATCGACCGCGAAGGAAGGCCGCTCGTCGGCGGTCGGGCTCTACGCCACGAGCTATTATATCGGCGGCAGCGCCGGCGCGTTCCTGACCGGCCTCGCCTGGACGCTGGCCGGCTGGAGCGGTTGCGTCGCCGTGATCGTCGCCATGCAGATCGATCATGGCGGTCATCGTCGCGTCAGCGTGGGATGAGTCTGGAAACGATGAGAACGAAGCTGGAGGAAATCATGGTGTCAGAAAGCAATTTAAATTCCTGCGGTCGATCGATACGCCGACGGTGTGCAATCTGATCGAGATCGTGGCGCCGGAGCGCCGCGGCGCCGGCTACACCGCCGTGCACCTGCACTGCCCGTTTCCCGACCTGCCGCCGATGGTCGGCTTTGCCAAGACCGTCACCATCCGCGCCCGCGACAAAGTGAGCGGGCCGAGCTACATGCAAAGCGCATGGACTATCTGGATTACGTCGCGGCCGCGCCGCAGCCGAGCGTGGTGCGTGATCCAGGACCTGGACGAGCCGGCGGGCTACGGCGCGTTCTGGGGCGAGGTGCAGACCAACGTGCACAAGGCGCTCGGCTGCCTCGGCACCGTGACCAACGGCTCGATCCGCGACATCTCCGCGGTCGCCGAAGGCTTTCAGATGCTGGCCGGCTCGTTCGCGCCGTCGCATGCCTACGTGCATGTCGGTCGAGTTCGGCGTTCCGGTCACGCATCCACGGCATGGCGGCGAAAGCGGCGATCTCATCCACGCCGACCGCCACGGCGCCGTCGTCGTGCCGGCCGACAAGATCGACGCCATGCAAGGCTGCGCTCGACGGCCTGATGCAGCAGGAAGCCCGCATCATCGCCGCCGCGCAAGTCCGGCGTCAGCGTCGAAGAGATCAAGGCGGCGTTTCGCGGCTGATGCCACCGGCCGCGGGCGGCCTGTTCATCGCGCCATTGGGGAGAAATCACTTGAACCCTTTCGATCTCTCCGGCCGTGTTGCCATCGTCACCGGCGGCAATGGCGGGCTTGGGCTGGGCATGGCGCGTGGGCTGGCAGCGGCCGGAGCTGCCATCGCCATCGCCGCGCGCGACACCGCCAAATCGGAAAAAGTGGTTGCGGACCTGAACGCCGCTGGCGTTCGCTGCCGGCTCTATCCGCTGCAGGCTGCGTCGAAAACCTCATGCACAAAGATGGTCGATGCTGTCGCCGGCGATTTCGGCCGTTGCGACATTCTCATCAACAATGCCGGCACCACGCGAAGGAAGCGCCCCGAACATGTCACCGAAGCCGACTGGCGCGAGGTGCTGGACGTCAATCTCTCCGGCGCGGTGTTCTGCGCGCAAGCGGCCTATCCGCATATGAAGTCCGCCGGGCAAGGCAAGATCGTCAATATCGGCTCGATGTATTCGCTGTTCGGCGCGCCGCTGGTCGCGCCCTACGCCGCCAGCAAAGGTGGATTGGTCGCGCTAACGCGGTCGCTGGCCACGGCCTGGGCGCCCGACAATATTCAGGTCAACGCCATCCTGCCCGGCTGGATCAATTCCGACCTCACTCGCAGCGCCCGCGAGCAGATCGAAGGCTTGCATGACGCCGTGATGGCGCGCACTCCGGCCGCGCGCTGGGGCGAGCCCGCCGATCTGGCCGGCGCCGCGGTGTTCCTGTCGAGTGCGGCATCGGATTTCGTCACCGGCATTGCGCTGCCGGTCGACGGCGGGTTTTCCACGCGGGGGTAGCAGTATTCAGGACCGTGCTGCCGCGCTCGGATGCCAGTGCGGCCGATAGCCGGCTGTCAGTGCAGCAAGGATTGCCGGCGGCGTGAGCACCTCCACAGTGACGCCGCGCGGCCGCGGCTTGGGAGTTTCGTAGCCGCCCGGTGTCCAACGCAACAGCCCGTCGCCGCGCACGGCGAAGGCGCCCTCCTCCAGCGCGACAACGGCGCCGTCGGGCAAACCATCAATGCCGCGGCGGTGCCGCCGTTTTGCGCCGCCGTCGAGGCGCTCGCGATGCAGCACCGTGTCCATTTCGCCAGCCTTGGGCGGCGCGTGAAGCTTTTGCGCTTGGCGCCACGCTTCCGCGAACGCCAGCGCCTCCGCGCGCCGGCACTCGAAGCACGGCCGATGGCCGGCGGCGAGTGCGGTCACTTCATCGAGAAAAAACAGCTCGGTATAGAACCGGCCCCAGACGTCGCGCTGGCGGCCCCTGAAATCGCGCACGCAGCAGATCCATTGCCGCGACGCCCAGCGCCGCGTTGTCAGCGTCCTGGCATCGGTGTGAATCCGTCCGCCGCGATTGCCCATGAACAGTCCGCGCGAAGGCGTAGCGAACAAGTTCCCGAAGGGGTCAACACGATTTTGCAGTGGCATGCGCCGGCTCCAAGCTCCCCTTTACGTCCGCCCAGAGCACGTCCCGTAAAAGTGGAAACCGGTTTTGCGAAAAGGACATGCTAAAACCAACAGCGAGGAGCGTATCCCAATTTCGTCAAATCGGGATGCGCTCCAAACGCCTCGCGCCGGCAACGGACGGATGCTAGGCTTGCCGCGGCAGGACAAAACCACAGCGAGGAAACGCATGCCGCGCATACCGATCATCGAGCGCGCCCAAATGAATGCCGAACAGGCGCGCGTTTACGATGCGGCCAAAGCGGGAGCCGGCATCGTCGGCGGACCGTATTATGCCTATATCAGGCTGCCGAAATTATTTGAAGCCGCGCAAACCATGCGGGAATCGCTTTCGGGCGGCCCGCTGTCGAAGCGCGAGCAGCAGATCGCCAACCTCACCGTGGCGCGGCATTGGAATGCGCGCTATCCGTGGTTCGCGCAAGTGCGCCGCTCGCTCTCGGTCGGCATCGACCAGGCCGCGATCGACGCCATCAACGCGCAGCGCGATCCCGAGTCTTGCCGATCCGCGCGAGCGCACCTGCTTTGCCGTCGCCCGTGAAATCCTCACCAATAAAGGACTGAGCGACCAAAGCTACGCCGCGGCTGAAAAAGCCATGGGCGTCGAAAGCCTGGTTGCGCTCGTCGGCGCGATCGGCAGTTTTTCCATGACCTGCATGACCGCCGCCACCTTCGGCATCGAGCCGCCTGCCGACAATCCGACGCCGCTTAAGCCGTAGCCAGATAACGCTGGAAGAATGGTCCACCTGTTCGTTCGGACATTTGAACGTGCCGCCGTTCTCGGACGACACAGTCCGGTTCAGGCCGATCGGCCGAGATGAGCTTTTGGCATGGATCGCCTCATATTCAGGTGCGTGGTCCTCCCTGCGGCGGCCGCACTGGCGCTCGCCGCGCTGACCGTGGCGGCATCTGCGGCCCCAGCGCCGACGTTGAAGGATTTCAAATGCACCGGGACCTCCGGTATCCCATGGGCCGATCAGATCGCTTGATGCAGCAGTGCGATTTCGTCGAAGGTATTTGCCGGGAAGGACCTCGCCGCGGCCTTCACCTATCGCGGCGCCGCTTACACGGAAACGGGCAATACCGATAGCGCGCTCGCCGACTTCATCACGGCGATCCGGCTGAATGCGGACTACGCCGTGGCCTTCTACAATCGCGGCAACATATACGCGATGAGTAAGAATTACGATCAAGCCATTGCCAATTTCGATTCCGCGATCAAGCTCGACCCGCAATATGCCACCGCGCTATACTGGCGCGGTAAAGCGAAGCAGCGCAAGGGTGACGCGTCTGGCGGCAACGTCGATGTCAGCGCCGCGGAAAAGATCGACCCGAACGTTGCCGCGCGGCACTGAAATGACCCAGCAGACTGGAGCAAGCTATGCGCAAGAGTGCGATTGCAGCAGCGGCAAGCTTGCTTTGCGGGATTGCCGTCCCCTGCCTCCCGTCCGCTTTGGCGGCCGGCGGCACCTGGACATTTGTGCTCGACAGACAAGATCAACCTGACCTCGTCTATGCCGAGAATGGCAACGATGCTTTTTTCCTCGGCTGCGGAATCCAGCCTGTTATCTATGCCAACTATCCCGGGTCTGCGGACCACACCGGCGATGCGTCGATTACCATCAGCAACGGCACGGACAGCATGGAGCTGAAGGGCGTGATCGTGACGCCGCCGACCAATACCATCCTCGACAAAAACCGCTTATCTATTGCGGTGCCGAAGACCGGCAAAAATATACCGGCGCAATTCGCACAGTGGAATTACGGTTTCAGCCGGACGGATACCAGCAACGAAAGCGAAAAGGCGTCTGACGCCTTCGAAGATCGTCTCCTCGACATACTCGATTCCAAAAAGCCGTCGAGGATCTCGGCCGAGGGTAAAAGCTACTTTCTTCCCGCAGTGAATGTGCCTAACTGGAAGGCGCGTTTTAGGAAGATTTGCTGAACGACGGCGCCGAAACGGCAACCGCCGACGATTAATACCGCCGGCGTCGTGGCTATCCTATCGCATGGTCACATTTGCGCGGCGCCACGCCCCAACGCCGGCACCGGCAATCCCAGATTTTCGCGCAGCGTGATGCCGGTAAAATCTTTGCGGAACAGACCGCGGCGCTGCAACTCGGGGACGACGAAGCGCACGAAATCCTCGTAAGCTCCCGGCACCCTGGTTAGCGGAAAGCACAAAGCCGTCGCAGGCCGGCGCGGCGAACCATTGCTCGAGCTGATCGGCCACCTCCTTCCGGCTCGTAATAGCTGGTCGAATAGGTCGCGCCGAGACCGAGCCGTTCCGTCGCCATGCCCATGACGGTGGGCACAGTGACGGCGTCGAGCTTCACGCATCGCAACCATGGGCGACGGTGTGGCCGTGGTCGCGCCCAAACATGTCCGGCATCGACAGCCGGTCGTCGAAGAAGCCCAAGTGAAACTTGCCCTCCTCCAGCACCCGGCCAATGCGCCGGTAGAAATTCGGCGACCGGCTATCGGTGCGCGAGGCCGGACGGCGCCACGAGCTCGCCAGCTTGCTGCAGTTCTGCGCCTGCAGGAAGCCGACCAAAATCATCTGCCGAGTTAGCATTTACCGTGGTTGCGAGGACAGGGGCGGGCCACGCTTTAATGGGGGCTCAGGCCCAATACCAGCGTGTATGTCTAATAAAAACACCTATAAGTTGCAGATCTGCGGAAACCCGCTATACTCGCGCTGGCGCCGTTTGAACTGCGGCAAACGACACGGGGGCTCAACATGGCTGCTGCCACCAGCGCGCCGGCAACTATGCCGGCACCGAACGCCGAGCAACTGCGCTTGCGCGGGCGCGATCGGATTGCCGGCACGGTCGTGCTCGGCTCATTCCTCACGCTGTTCCTCCTGGTCATTGCGCTCGTCGGGCTGGCGCAGGGCAGCAACACCGCCGCCAGCGACGCCGCCAAGAATGCATTCAACACCATCCTACCCGTGCTAGCCGGCTGGGTCGGCACGGTACTGGCATTCTACTTTTCCTCCGCATCCCTGGAGCGGACCAGCGCGACGCTCGACAAGGCGATTGCCCAGTCCGGCGGCAGTTCGGATCAGTCGGCGCTGGCATCGGAAAAAATGATTCCACTGTCGGCAATCTCGGCGGTGCAGGACCTCGGCGCCAATCCGCCGGACAAAATTTCGATCGCGACATTGCAGAGCACATTCAATGACAGTGTCACACGCATCCTGTTCATCGAAAACAGCGTGTTCAAATATATCCTGCATATCGGCACGCTGAATGCCTTCCTGGTCGGCAAAGACGGTAATTCGGCCCAATTGACCTTCGCCGACATGCTGCAGGACCCGGGCATCCTCAATCAGATTTCAAAGCTGGTGTTCGTCTCGGCTAACAACACGCTCGCCGAGGCCAAGTCGGCGCTCGATAAGGTGTCCGGCGCGCAGGACATCATCGTCACGGCAACCGGCAATGCCACCGCACCCATGCTCGGCTGGCTCAGCAATGTCGATCTCATCAAGGCGTTGCAAGTGAGCTGAACCATGAGCTTCGCCGCAACCGACCTCAGGCGATTGCAGACGAGCTTTTCGGGCACGCTGCGGTCGCTCGACTGGAGCTTGATCCTGCTGATCGCCGCCTTTGTGCTGGCGGCGGCGATTTGCACGGCGCCGGCTATCGTGGCGCCAGCGACGTGGCTGTACCGGCCAAGGGTGCCGCCCGCCTTTAGTGAGTATAACGATTCGATCGCAGCCGCCGCCGTCAAGCGGCCGACATACCAAAAACCTTTGGTGGCGCTGGAAGCGTCTTCGGCCGCGCAGGGCACGGTCGATGTCGTCAACTTTGGCGATAGCAGAGATCTACCGGTGCAAAACCGGACCTTTCCGGTCTGGGTTGCGCTGCGGACCGAACTCCACGATGCCTGTCTCGGTGCCGCCGACCCGGTGCGCAAGCTGGAACGGCTCCTCGGACTGCCGCCAGGACCGGCGCCGGGCAATGTCATAAAAGAGATCGAAGTCCCCCAAGACGGCCTGTTCCGGCCATGCCTCGGCGTCGTCAATGACGGACCGCCGCCGACCTGCACATTCGATCTTCCGCCGGAACCGGCCGCGGGCGCGGACGCCAAGACGCTGCGCGACGCCTACGATCAGATGCGATTCGTAACCAACCAGATGTGGCAGTCCTACCGGCTGGATTTTCATCGCGATACTGCATCGCCGCGGGACTATCCGTTTACCGGCTATCCCTTCACCGGGATGGGCTGGACCTATGATTGGAGCACGGCATCGAGCGACCACTACGGCGTCAGCGAATTCGTGATCAAAGGCGACGCCCTCATCAAGGTGGTCGACAAGAAAACGCCGAGCGAATTCTGCGCCAAGACAAAATGATCGTCGCCGCGTCGCGGCCGGCGCCACGACTCTATTGGTTGTCAATCGAGACTTGCTTGAGACTGGTGGTCGGCACCGGCGCGACGAAGCCGCCGGCCGCCGCTTCGGCGAGACCGTTCCGGTCGAGCTGTTGGTCGTGCTTATAGACGTCGTCGCGGAATTCGACGGTGCCGTCGCGCGTCACCCAGCCGGTCAGATAGACCCAGGCCACCGGGATCTTGTGCGGCAGGTTGATGATCTTGGTCTGCCCGGCGGCAATGCCGGCGTCGATCGCGGCGCGATTCCAGCCCGGCGGGCCGTCCTGCAGGATCCAGGCGGCGAGGTCGCGCACATTGTCGACGCGGGTGCAGCCGTGCGAGTCGAAGCGGTAGTCGTCGGCGAACAGCTTGCGCGTGTCGGTGTCGTGCATATAGACCGAATACGGGTTCGGCATGTCGATCTTGAGATTGCCGAGCGCGTTCCAGTTGCCGGCGTCCTGGCGCACGACGAAATTCGGCGAGCGGTCGGACGACCAGTCGACGCTCGCCGGATCGATCTCTTCGTCGTGCGCGCCGAGCAGCCGCATATGCATGCGCGCTGAGATAGCTCGGATCGCGGCGCATGCGGGCGACGATCTCGTTCTTGGTGATCGACAGCGGCACCGTCCAGGTCGGATTGAGATCGACGGCGGTGATATAGACCGGTAGCGTCGGCGACGGCTTGTCGATCTTGCCGACGATGACGCGGTAGCGCCGCTCCACCTTGCCGTTGGCGACCGCCTCGACGAAGGCCGCGGGGATGTTCACCACGACGTAGCGCTCGGCGAAGATGAAATCGATGCCGAGCGAGGCGCTCGAGCGAGGCTTCGAGCTGCTTGATGCGGTCGCCGACCGGCACGTTGAGCGCCTTGAGCGTCTGCGCGCCGACCGTGCCGGTGGCGTCGAGGCCGTGGCGCAACTGGAAGCGCTTGACCGCCTTCGGCCACGGCGGCATCGTAGACGTCGCCCGCTCTCCTCGTTCGCCGGCAAATCGTCGCTGATGACAAGATGCCGGCGCAGCAGCGCAACATCGGGGCCGCTCGCGCCCGGCCCGAGCTTGGCGTCGGCCGGCAGCGTCGGCCAGCCGCCGCGGACCTGGATAGCGGAATAGCTGAGCAGCGTCTGCTTGATGCGCAGATAGGTGCCGTCGTCGAAGACCGGATCCGACGACAGCGCCAGCTCGGCAGCCGAGCGCAGATTCCGGCGTCGAGGCGACGGCGCGGCTGGGCGGCGCACGCGGCTTGCGGCGCGCCGCAAGCGGGGCATGGCGGCCGGCCGCGCGGTCGCGGCTTCCGGCGTTTGCGCCAGCGCATGCCCCGCCCGACTCAGGCAAACAGCGCCAGCGCGGCAATGGAAATCGTCCGCATCCGAAACGCCCCCTCCCAGTCCGGCATCGAATTCGCCGCGAGACTTCCGACGGTTCTGGTTAAGTCCCGCAGGTCAAGCTCTGCAGACCGGCTCCCGGTCCGGTATGCCACGAGCGCAGCGCCGGGCACGAATAAGCCATGCGTGCGAATGCAACTATGCGCCAAACCCGGCCGCTTTTCGGCAAGACGCGGCACCGCTCAGCGCCTGCGGCTGCGGCTCCAGCGGGCCGGGCTCGGGGCGCGGCCGGTTGCGGCCGGCGCCGGCGGTCGGCACCGTCGAGGCGCGCGGCGTGGCGGCTCGATCACCGATTCGCGGTTCGGCTCGCTTGCCCATGAGCAGGTCCTTGATCTCGTCGCCGGTCAGCGTCTCGAATTCGAGCAGGCCCTTGGCGAGCGTCTCGAGATCGGCGCGCTTCTCGGTGAGGATCTGCTGCGCCTCGGCATAGCCGGCTTCGACCAGCCGCCTGATCTCGGCGTCGATCTTCTGCGCGGTCTCCTCGGAAATGTTCTGCTGGCGCGCCACCGAATAGCCGAGGAACACTTCTTCCTGGTTCTCGCCATAGGCGACGGTGCCGAGCGCGTCGGACAGGCCCCAGCGCGTCACCATCATGCGCGCGAGCTTGGTCGCCTGCTCGATGTCGGAAGCCGCGCCGGAGGTGACCTTCTCGCGGCCGAACACCAATTCCTCGGCGACACGGCCGCCCATCATGATGGCGAGCCGCGACGTCATCTGCTCGAGCGATCATCGACAGCTTGTCGCGCTCCGGCAACTGCATGACCATGCCGAGCGCGCGGCCGCGCGGAATGATGGTCGCCTTGTGCACCGGATCGGTGGCCTTGACGTTGAGCGCGACGATGGCGTGGCCGCCCTCGTGATAGGCGGTGAGGAGCTTCTCCTCCTCGGTCATCACCAGCGACTTGCGCTCGGCGCCCATCATCACCTTGTCCTTGGCGTCCTCGAACTCGACCTGCGTGACCATGCGCTTGTTGCGCCGCGCCGCCATCAGGCCGCTTCGTTGACGAGGTTCATCAGATCGGCGCCGGAGAAGCCGGGCGTGCCGCGCGCGATGGTCTTCAGGTTCACGTCGGGCGCCAGCGGCACCTTGCGCACGTGCACCTTCAGGATTTGCTCGCGGCCGACCACGTCCGGATTCGGCACCACGACCTGGCGGTCGAAGCGGCCGGGGCGCAGCAGCGCCGGATCGAGCACGTCGGGCCGGTTGGTGGCGGCGATCAGGATGATGCCTTCATTGGCCTCGAAGCCGTCCATCTCGACGAGCAACTGGTTCAGCGTCTGCTCGCGCTCGTCGTTGCCGCCGCCGAGGCCGGCGCCGCGGTGGCGGCCGACGGCGTCGATCTCGTCGATGAAGATGATGCAGGGCGCGTTCTTCTTGGCCTGCTCGAACATGTCGCGCACGCGGCTGGCGCCGACGCCGACGAACATTTCGACGAAGTCGGAGCCGGAGATGGTGAAGAACGGCACGTTGGCTTCGCCGGCGACGGCGCGCGCGATCAAGCGTCTTGCCGGTGCCGGGCGGGCCGACCAGGAGCACGCCGCGCGGAATGCGGCCGCCGAGCCGCTGGAATTTGGCCGGATCGCGCAGGAATTCGACGATCTCCTGCAGATCCTGCTTGGCCTCGTCGACGCCGGCTACGTCCTCGAAGGTGACGCGGCCGTGCGCCTCGGTGAGAAGCTTGGCGCGCGACTTGCCGAAGCCGAGCGCTTTGCCGCCGGCGCCTTGCATTTGCCGCGACAGGAAAATCCACACGCCGATCAGCGCGACGAACGGCAGCCAGGAGATCAACAGCGATACGAACCAGGGCACATTGTCGCTCAGCGGGCGCGCCGTGATCGAAACGCCCTTCTTGTAGAGCTTGTCGACCAGCGCGGGGTCGCTCGGCGCATAAGTCTGGAAGGTGCGGCCGTCGGTGAAGGTGCCGTGAATTTCCGGGCCCTGGATCAGCACGTCGCGGACGCGGCCCTGATCGACCTCATTGAGGAGCTGCGAGAACGAGATGTCCTGCGACGGTGGTGTGCTGGCCGGGATTCTGGAACAGCGTGAACAGCGCCAGCAGCAGCAGGACGATGATGACCCAGAGGGCGAAATTGCGCAGATTGGCGTTCATTTCGTGTCCTTGCCCCCCCGGTCCAGCGTATTTCGGCGAGCCTATGCTGCCTGCAGATCGTGGCGGCTTCACGTCTGCGATACGTAGGCAATGTAGGCGCGACCCCGCCCCCTGCCAAGGGAACCCCGCTCAGAAGCACGGCCAATTATAGGGCTATTTCGTAAAGCGCCTATTGCGGTCGTTACGCATGGCTAACGGCGCCGGGGTGGCGCCCGCTCGACCGTCAGACGCTCGGCATCCAGGGTGATCAACCGCCCCGGCGAGCGTCCGCCGCAGCCGCGACGGCGCTTGGCGCAGGCTGTCATAAAGCGCCTCGAGCTTGGCAAGCTCGACCGGCCCCTCGTCGCCGGTATGCGCGACGGCGCGGCCGAGCAACCGCAGCCCCACTTCGGCCGGCAGATCGGCAAATTGCGCGGTCGCAAATGCAATCGGGCCGCGGGCCGGCCACGGCTCCGGCGCCAAAGCCGCGCCGGCGACCGACACCGCGAATTCGATCGCCGCTTCGGCGCGCCGCAGGCGCATCGCCAGCCGCGACAGACCGCGCGCATCGAGACCCTCGCTGCGCCAAGGCCGGCATGAACGACGCGTAGCCGCGCGCGGCGTAAAGCGCGGATCGCGATTGCTCGGATCATCGCTATAGGCGATGCCGGCGGCTTTGAGCGTCGCAATGAGCCGCGCCTTCGGCAGACCGAGAAACGGCCGCACCAGAAAGAGCGCGTTCTCGCTCGCCGTCCGGCAATGGCGCCGCCAGCGCCATGCCGGCAGAGGCCGGTAAGGCCGCTGCCGCGCGCAAGGCGAAACAGGACGGTCTCCGCCTGGTCGTCGAGGGTGTGGGCGGTCAGCACATGCGCGTAGCCGGCCTGCCGCGCGGCCTGCGCCAGAAGCCGATAGCGGGCGCCGCGCGCAGCCTCCTGTAATCCGGATTTCGGCTTTGTGCCGCGCCAGCTCAAGGTACGATGCGCGAGCCCAAGGCGCCGAGCGAGTCGTTTGACCGCGGCCGCTTCGCGCGGCGGATTCGCGCGCGCAATCCGTGATCGACGGTGATGGCGAGGAGCTTCGGCGCGCGCTTGCGCGCCTTCGCCCAGCGCGCCGCCAACAGCATCAGCGCCGTGGAATCCGGACCGCCGGAGACCGCAAGAACGAGCCCGTGCAAATTTTCCAAACCGGAGAACAGCGCATTCGCCTCATCGGCGCGAACGGCTTGTTCAGCAGTGCGCACGCTTTTGTTCCCGGTCCACGTTCTGCTTCACGCTGAGCGAGGCGTGCGGATATTTGTGCAAGACCTCGCCGAGCGATGCGCAGGCCGCTTCCTTCTCGCCCAAAGCGGCGAGCGATTGGCCGAGCCGCAACAGCGCCTCGGGCGCCTTGCGCGCTGGTCTCATATTTGGTCGAGACGGTGAGGAAGGCCTCAGCGGCGTCGTGATAGTTCTGATCTTGGAACAGGCTTTCGCCGAGCCAATATTGCGCCTCCGGCGTCAGCCGGTCGCCGGGAAATTTGTGCAGGAAGTCGCGGAAGCGTCTGTTCGGCAAGCGCGTAATTCTTGTGCAGCCACGTAGCCGTAGCCGAGGTCGAATTCGTCCTTCGGCGTGGCGTTCGGCGGCAGCGAGGCCTCCTGCACGCTGCCCGCCGGCATGGCGCCGGTGCTCGCTGGGATTGGTCATCGGCGGCGGCGGCAAAGCACCGCCCGGCGCCGCATTGGCTTGCTGTCGGGGCAGGTTGAGATTGAGCGGCGCGCCGGGCTGGCGCGGCGGATCGATCGTTGGGTCCACAGGCGGCGGCTCGGTCGCGGTCGTGCTGGCGCCGAGCGGACGCGGCGTGCCGGGCGCGCCGGGATCGATCGCCGGATTGAACGCGTCGCGTGAGCCGCCGGGCTCCGCCGCGCTGACCGGCGCCACCGCCGCTGCGCCATATTGGCGGCCGCGCCATATTGCGGCGTGCCGGATTGCGCGGTTGCCGGTGCCGAGTACTGAGGCGCGGCGACTGCGGATAGCGCGGCGGCGCCGAATATTGCGTCGCGCTCGGCGGCGGCAAGGACGTCGACACGGTCGCGCGCTGATCGGCCATCGGCGCCACATTGGCGTACGGGCGGCTGAGTGCCCGACCGGCCCACAGCGCCTGCGGCCGGCCGGCGCCGCCTTGCAGCTGCTGCAATTGCTGCTCGAGCTGCTGGTTACGGTATTGCAGCTCCTGGACGTGGCCGGTGAGATCGCGGACGGTTTCCTCGAGCCGGCCGATGCGGGTAACAACATCGCTCGGCATGTCCTGCGCGTGGACGGCGCCCGCTCCCAACAGCAGGCACGCCAGAGCCAACACAAAGCGGGTGAGGAACGGCGCATCGCTTTCACATTTTGCTGATTTGCCCGCCGTCTAACATAGCCGTCCTGCGTCCAAATTGTGACTGCGCGGCAGACGCGCCGGATCATGCTCAAGCCGCTGTTCCGGCCGGGGCCGGCCTGCGCCTGAGGTGTCTTGCGCGAGGCGCGCCACTCCTCGAAGCGCTGAATCACCACGAACAAGACGGCACGAATAGTACGGCAAGGCAGGTCGAGGCGATCATGCCGGAGAACACGGTAATGCCGATTGATTTGCGGGCGCTGGCGCCGGCGCCGCTGGCAAGACCAGCGGGGCCACCCCAGAATGAAGGCAAACGAGGTCATCAGGATGGCGCGGAAGCGGGCGCGCGCGGCATCGACGGCCGCTTCGACGATCGGACTTGCCGTCAATACCGATGCTCGCGGGCGACCTCGACGATCAGGATGGCGTTCTTGGCCGACAGCGCGATCAAAAGAATGATGCCGATCTGGGTATACAGATTGTTGTCGATGCGCAGCATCTTCGACACCAGCACCGGCCCGGTCAGCGCCAGCGGCACCGAGAGGATGACCGCGAGCGGCGAGTACCAGCTCTCATATTGCGCCGGCGAGCACCAGATAGACCAGCAGCATCGCCATCGCGAACACGAAATACATCTGATTGCCGACGATCTTCTCCTGATAGGACATCGCGGTCCATTCGCTGCCGGTGTCCGGCCGGCAGCGTCGACGCCGCATTCTGATCCATCAGGCGGATCGCATCGCCGGAGGAGAAGCCGGCCGACGGCAATCCGATGATGCTCGACGACGGATAAAGATTATACAGGCTGATCAATGGCGCCCCGACGATCGGCTCGATCTTGACGATCGTGCCGAGCGGAATCATGTCGCCCTGCTGGTTGCGCACCGTAAGATTCTCGATATCGCGCGGCCGCAGCCGGAATTTCGCATCGGCTTGCGCATAGACCTGAAACACGCGGCCGAACTTGTTGAATTGCGCGACAAAGGTCGAGCCGGAATAAGTCGCCAAGCGTCGAAAATACCTGGTCGACAGGAACGTGCAGAGTTTCGGCTTTCACCCGGTCGACGGTGATGCGCAATTGCGGCGCGATGGCGCGAAACGATGTCGAGACCCGTTGCAAAGCGCTCTGCGACTGCGCGTGCGCGACCATCGCATTAGTGATGCTTTGCAGCTTGGCAAAATCGGTCGAGCCGTCGCGCAGCTCGACCTGCATGGTGAAACCGCCGGCATTGCCGATGCCCTGGATCGGTGGCGGCGGCAGCACCACGACGCGGGCGTCCACCGCGTCGAGCGCCGGTGTCAGGCGGGCGAAGATGGTGCGCAGATCGGCGCGTGCGCTCCAATCCTTGAGCACGATATAAGCGACGCCGGCATTGGCCAGGGTGGCGCTGTTGTCGAGCACCGAAATGCCGGCGATCGCGATGACGTTTTCGACCGCCGGGTCCTTGCGGGCGATGGCCGTGACCTGTTGCATCGCCTGCCGCGTCCGCTCGAGCGAGGCGCCGTCGGGAAGCTGGACGGCGGCCAGGATATAGCCCTGATCCTCGATCGGCAGAAAGCCGGTCGGCACCCGGCCCAAGCCCCAGACCGCGAAGCCGATAATGACCAAGGCGACGATCATCATCAGCCCGGCATGCGCCACCATATGACGCATCAGACCGGCATAGCGGGCCTCCATGCGGCCATAGACGGCGTTGAAGCCGCGGTAGAAGACGTTGCGGCGTTCCGGCGGCACCGGCGGGCGCAGCCACATCGCCGCCTGCGTCGGCTTGAGCGTTATCGCATTGATCGCCGAGAGCAGCGCGGTCGCCGCAATCACCAGCGCGAACTGCGCATACATGCGTCCGGTCAGACCGGGCAGGAACGCCGCCGGCAGGAACACCGACATCAAAACCAGCGTGATGCCGATGATCGGGCCGAGCAGCTCGTTCATCGCCTTGATCGCGGCATCGTGGCCGCTCATGCCCTGCTCGACATTGTGCGAGGCGCCTTCAACCACGACGATGGCGTCGTCGACCACAATGCCGATCGACAGCACGATGGCGAACAGGGTGGAGAAATTCACGCTGAAGCCGAGCGCCCACATCATGGCGAAGGCGCCGACGATCGTCACCGGCACCGTCGTCATCGGCACCAGCATGGCGCGCCAGTCCTGCAGGAAGACGAGGATGACGACCAGCACCAGCACCGCCGCCTCGATCAAGCGTCTTGTAGACCTCCTCGATCGAGGCATGGACGAATACGGTGGTATCGAACGGCAGCGTGTAAACCAGGCCCTGCGGGAAGTCCGCGCCAGCTCATCCATCTTCGCCTTCACGGCCTTCTCGACTTCCAGCGCATTGGCGCCGGGCAACTGATAGATGCCGATGCCGGCCGCGGGCTTGCCGTTGAGATCGAAATTTTGCCCGTAGGTCTGCGCGCCCGAGCTCGACGCGGCCGACGTCGCGCAAGCGCGTCACCTGGCCGTTGTTGCCGGTCTTGACGATGACATTGGCGAATTCGTCGGGGTCCGAGCAGCCGGCCCTGCAGCTCGATGGTGTATTGGAAATCGACGCCGGGCGGCGTCGGCGGCGCGCCGACCTGCCCCGCCGCCACCTCCTGGCTTTGCTGCTGCAGCGCCGCCACCACGTCCTGCGCGTCGAGGCTGCGCGCTTTCAATTTGTCGGGGTCGAGCCAGATGCGCATCGAGTACTGGCCGGCGCCGAAGACCAGGACGTCGCCGACGCCGGGCAGCCGCGCCAGTTCGTCGCGCAGATTGATGGTGGCGTAGTTCGCGATATAGAGACTGTCGTAGCGCTGATCCGGCGACGACAGCGTCACGAACAGAAGGATCGCGGTCGAGCGCTTCTTCACCGTGACGCCTTGCGCTTGCACCGCCTGCGGCAGGCTCGACAGCGCGGCCGCGACGCGGTTTTGCACCAAAATCTGCGCCGCATCGAGATCGGTGCCGATCTTGAACGTCACCGTGAGCGTGTAGGAGCCATCGCTGGCGCTGGTCGACTGCATGTAGATCATGTTGTCGACGCCGTTGACCTGCTGCTCGATCGGCAGCGCCACAGTGTCGAGCAGCGTGCGCGCGCTGGCGCCGGGATAGCGGGTCGATACCTGCACCGTCGGCGGCACGACGTCGGGATATTGCGCGATCGGCAGCCCATAGAGCGCCACCGCGCCGACCACGATCATGAGGATGGCGAGCACATTCGCCAGAACCGGACGCTCGATGAAAAATCTCGAGATCATCGTGCGATCGTCTCGCGTTATTTCGCCGCCGACGCCGAGCGCTGCTCGGCGTCGACCTTCTCGCCTGGGATGGCCCGCATGATGCCGCCGACCACGACGCGGTCATCCTTGCTCAGCCCGGATTCGATGACGCGCAGATCGCCGACGAGCTGGCCCGGCTCGACCTTGCGCTGCTCGACCACATTGTCCTTATTGACAACCAGCACATAACGGCCGGCCTGATCGCTGCCGATCGCCACGTCGGGCACCAGCAGAGCCGGCGCCGGCTGCGCCGGAATCCGCACGCGCACAAAGTAGCCGGGCAACAGCGTTCGATTGGCGTTCTCCAAGGTCGCGCGCGCCGCCAGCGTTCCGGTCGACGGGTCGACGGTGGGTGCGATGTAGTCGAGCTTGCCTTTATGCGGATAGCCGCTCTCGTTCTGCAGAGAGACTTCGACCGGAAGGCCGATGAGCTCGCCGGGGGTCTGGCCGCGTTTGGCCAGCGTGGCGCGGACCGCAAGCACGTCGCGCTCGCTAGCGTTGAAATTCACCCAGATCGGATCGAGCTGCACGATCGTCGCCAGCGTGGTCGGCGAAGTGGCGCCGACCAATTGCCCGATGGAGACCTGCCGCGCGGTGACGACGCCATCGAACGGCGCGACGACGTCGGTATAGCCGAGATTGATCTCGGCCTGTTTTTCGTTGGCCTGTTGCCGATTGCAGGTCGGCCTGCGCGGAATCGCGCGCCGCCAGAGCCTTATCGTAATTGGCTTGGGTCGAGACCTGCCTGGTGATCAGATCGGCTTGGCGCTGGAATTCGGCTTGCGCCTGCGTCAACGTCGCCTGCGCGCTGACGACGGCCGCTTTGGCCGCATCCACTTTGAGCTTGTACGGCTCCGGCTCGATGGTGAACAGCGGCGCGCCCTTCTTGACGAAGTCGCCGTCTTTGTAGGTGATCGCCTGCACGAAGCCCTGGACGCGGGCGACAAGATCGACCGTGTTGACCGCCGCCGTATTGCCGGTGGCGTCGAAATATCGGGTGACGTCCTGCTGCGATCGGCGCGGCGACGGTGACCTTCGGCGGCGGCGGCGCGGAATACTGATTGTTCTGTCCGCAGGCGGCGACGCCGCCCGCGGCCGCGAGCACCAGTGTCAGACGGGCAAACCAGGCAAGCGACACGCGAGCAGCAGTTGCGCCGATGAAGGTCATGGCCGAAGCCTTCGGTCAATGCGCGGAAAAGCGAAAACCTGAAGTACGAAAACTTGACTCAAATGAGCGCCGGAGAGCGGCCGGTTACGATCCGATTTACCGGCGGGCTTTGCAACAGCAAAACTCACGCATAATGAGAACCGGTGGATACCGTTTTGCGGTCGGCCATTACGGAAGAATCGAGCCTTTGCCGAAATAGCCGAGCACAAACCGATGCAGGCGGCGCGATAGGCGGCAACAAGTAGGCAGCAACGGGCGAAATCGGCCGCCAAAATGCAATCGGCGCCGTGACGGCGCCGATCGCTCCCAACCCCGCCGGGACATGTGCCGGTTGGAAGCTCTGGCCGGTTAAGAACTCTGATCGAGCACGGTGACGGCGCGCCGGTTTTGCGACCAGCAGGAAATATCGTTGCAGATCGCGACCGGCCGTTCCTTGCCGTAGGAAATGGTGCGCATGCGCGCTGCCGAGATGCCGCTCGAGATCAGATATTCACGCACGGTCTTCGGCGCGGCGGGCGCCGAGCGCAAAATTGTATTCGCGCGTGCCGCGCTCGTCGGCATGGCCTTCGATGGTGAAGGAATAGTTGTCGTAGCTGTTGAGCCACTGCGCCTGCTTGTCGAGCGTCGCGCGCGCCTGATCGGACAGATCCGAGGAATCGGTGTCGAAGAAGACGCGATCGCCGACATTGACGGCGAAATCCTGCTGGCTGCCGGGCGCTGCATTCGCCCATTCAGCGCCGACTGATCGTCTTTCTTGGCGCAGGCCGCAATCGCAAGCGTCGCCAGAATAATGGCGACGAACTTGGCGCCACGCATCGCATTCGCCATGTTCATCACGGTGCCTCCATGCTTACCATTCGACCGGTCAGGCTAGTGGAGCGGATTTGACATGCCATCCCCAGCCCGCCGCCAACTCGTGAAGCAAATTTCAAATCCAAGCTCCACCACGACCGATATTTGCCAGTGGCCTTTTGATTCCAGATTCGCATGAGGTCGCGGACCGGATGCGAACGTTAGAACTGGACCACTACATCGTCAGCGGGTTTAGCAGCGCCTTCGTTAAGCGAACGTTCCGTCAACCTTGATGCCCCCTTGCAAGAATGTCGCAAGCTTGCGGATACGGGTAAAGCTTTTGCAATGGTTAATGAGGCGTCAATGCGGCGACTCTGTGGACTCCGCACCGCCGATTTATGACAGGAGCGGCGACCAGGCCGGATCGGAGGCGTAGTTCGGCGTCGGCACCCGCTGCTCGTTGCGGCCGGAAATGTCCACCGTGTAACAGCGACGGCCCGGCGTGCCGCCGGATCGCGGAAGAACATGATCACGTGGCCGTTCGGCGCGAAGGTCGGGCCTTCGTTGTGGAAGCCTTCGGTGAGGATGCGCTCGCCGCTGCCGTCCGGTTTCATGACGCCGATCGCGAACATGTTGCTGCGGTTGTTGGTGAAGGCGATGTAGTCGCCGCGCGGCGACCAGACCGGCGTGATGTAGGTGCCGTCGCCGAAGCTGATGCGCTGCGCCGGGCCGCCGGTCGCCGCCATGACGTAGATCTGCGGTTGCCCGCCGCGGTCGGACTCGAAGCAGATTTGCGCGCCGTCCGGCGAATAGGACGGCGACGGTGTCGATCGCCTGCGTGTTGGTCAGCCGCGTCGTCGCCTTGGAGCGCAAATCCATGACGAAGATGTTGGCGTTGGCGCCTTCCTGCAGACTCATGACGACGCTCTGGCCGTCGGGCGAGAAGCGCGGCGAGAAGCTCATGCCGGGGAAATTGCCAACGATTTCGCGCTGGCCGGTATCGATGTTGAGAAGATAGACGCGCGGATCGCCCTGGCCGTAGGCCATGTAGGTGATCTCCTGGCTCGACGGCGAAAACCGCGGCGTGAGCACCAGTTCGTCGCCGCGAGTCAGGTAGCGCACATTGGCGCCGTCCTGATCCATGATGGCGAGCCGCTTGACGCGCGCGGTCCCGGGCCGGTCTCGTCGACGAAAACGACGCGGCTGTCGAAATAGCCGCCGTTGCCGGTGAGCCGCTCGTAGATCGCGTCCGAGATGATGTGGGCGATGCGGCGCCAATTGTCCGGCGTGGTGAAATATTGCTGGCCGGCGAGCTGCTGGCCGGCGAGCACGTCCCACAGCCGGAATTCGGCCTTGCAGCCGCCCGTCGCGCTGGCGGGTGACGCGCGCCGGTGACCAGGGCCTGCGCGTTGACGGTGCGCCAATCGGCAAATTGCGGCACGGCATCGACACTGGCGATGCTTCTCGACGAAGGCCGCCGGATCGATCGGCGCGAACAGGCCGCTGCGCTGCAGGTCCGCCGTTATGATCTGGGTGACGCCCGCGGCGGTATCGTCGTCGCCCGCCCGCCGCCGATGAATTCGGAGATGGCGATCGGCATCGGCTGAAAATTGCCTTGCGTGATATCGAGCCGGACCACCGCGCGGGCAGCGCGGCGCGCAAGCGTCAGGCCGCCGGCGGCGGCGCCGAGCGCCAACGCCCGGCGGCGCGTCATGAAGAAGCTGGAGCTGGACCGAAGTGTCATGATGGGTTCCGCCTTGTCAGCCGCCGAGCAACTCGTGCGGATCGAATTTCAGCTCGAGGTCTTTCCACTGACTGTAATGGTCGGGCCGCAGCATGGTGAAAGGTTGGCACAACAGGAGCGCGCGCTTGGCGCTGTCGGCGAGCGCCGGGCCAAGCGACGAGGCGGTGGCCTCGACCAGCACCGGCTCCTGCACCAAAGTGCCGTCCGGTTTGAACAAAACGCGCAGCACGACATAAACTTGGGAGTTGGCGTCGATCCCCGGCGGCGGGACCAGCAGCTCGAGATGCGGGCGCGTAACGCGTCGATTTCACTCTGCGACATCTGCGCCGACGGCGCGCCGCTGGCGGAACCGAGATTGGCCACGTTGTTGAGGGTGGCGTTGGACGCCAATTCCCGCCGCGGATCGCGCTTGTCGAGCAATTCGGCGACCTGATTGGCATCGAATTTCGGCGCGTCCGGCTTCGCCGCCGCCGCTTGATCCGGCTTGCTCGGCGACTTCGGCGCATCCTTCTTCAACAGATCGGCGATCTGGTCCGGCTTGTATTGCGGCGGCGGCGGCGTCGGCCTTCTGCGCCTGCTTCTGCTCCGGCTTTTTGATGTCGGGCTTCGGCTGCGCCTCGGCCTTGCGCGTTTCGGTGGTGATGGCAGGTTTGTCGGCCGCCTTGGGCGCCAGTCTGATCGATCGGCTTCGGTGCGTCGATCTTGTCGGCAAGCGGCTTCGGCATTTCGATCTTCAGCTTCGGGGCGTTTTTGACCCCCTGCGTGAGCTGCGGTGAAGTCCTTGTCGGAAATGAACGACACCGGCAGCGAATCGACCGGCGGCACCTCCATCGGCGTCGCCGAGAGCGCGAACAGCGCACAGCCGAGCGCGATGGCGTGACCGACGCACGAGATCGTCATGCCGGTCTTCATTGCTGGTCCTGCTCGACATTGGTGACCAGCGCCACCTTGTGATAGCCGGCGCCGGAAATACGGCCCATGATCCGCATCATCGTGCCGTAATCGACTTTGCGATCGCCGCGGACATAGATCGTTTCGTCCGAATTGCCGTGTCGCGCGTCGATGATCGCTTTGAGCTTGGTCACCAGATCGTCGATCGCGACGGGCTCGTTTTGCAAAAACAGCTTGCCGTCGGTGTTGACCGAAATAGTCAATGGCACGTTGTCCTGCGGCAGCGCCTTGGCCTGGCTTTGCGGCAGATCGATCGGCACGCCAACGGTGAGTAGCGGCGCCGACACCATGAACACGATGAGCAACACCAGCATGACGTCGACGAACGGCGTGACGTTGATATCGCTCATGACCGGCCGGCGCCTGCGGCGCTTGGAACCGCCGGCCGAACCCGCGTTTAGGGTGCCTGCCGCCATGACCGAAAGCCCTCAGCCCCGCTCGTCAATCTGTCGCGACAGGATCGCCGTGAACTCGTCGGCAAAGCCTTCGAGCCGCTGCGCCTGCCGGTTCGCCTCGCTGACGAACTTATTATAGAAAATCGTCGCCGGGATGGCGGCAACGAGGCCGATTGCAGTCGCGAACAGCGATTCCGCGATGCCCGGCGCCACCACGGCCAGCGAGGTATTCTGCGAGGCCGCGATCGATTGGAAACTCGTCATAATGCCGACCACGGTTCCGAACAGCCCGATAAACGGCCCAGCCGACCCTACCGTCGCCAGAACCAGAAGCCGCCGCTCCATATGCTCGATCTCCCGGGCGATGGCGACATCCATGACCTTGCCGATACGCATCTGCAACCCGGCGAAGGAGCGCGCTTGGCCTTCGATGCTGCGTTTCCACTCGCGCATCGCCGCGACGAACACGATGCCGGTCGAATGGCCGGGGTGAGCGGACAGCGTCTTATAGAGTTCATCGAGCGACTGGCCCGACCAGAAGGCTTCCTCGAAGCTGTCGGCGGCGCGGCGAAGCCGCGAAAATAGCAGGGTTTTGTCGATGGCTATGGCCCAAACCCAGACCGAGCACACCAACAGGCCGACCATCACCGTCTCGACGACCCAGTGGGCGTGCAAGAACAGATGGAACAGTGAAAGGTTGGAGGATGTCAGCGGTGCGACCGACGATGCGATGTCGGTTGGATTCATAAGACGTCCCCTTCGGCGGTCCGGCCATGACGGCTCGCGCAACCGTCAGCGCGCCAGGGCCAAGATGGACCAAGATCGGACCAAGTTCGGACCAAAGACCGGAAGTGCCGGGCTTTAAGTCCTTCAGGCCACGACCGGCGCAACGCACTGGCGTCGGGACGGAATGGATCGTGATAGGCCGCCGCTTCGCGCGCACCGACCAAGACCCAAAATTTCGCGAAAAACCCGAGCCGGACCCTAACCGGCCGGGCGTAATCGCTCGCGAAACATGTCCAAACTAGGGCGCAACTCCGGTCGTACGGCGCTAACCAAGCCCGACTAGCGTTAATGGGGAGTTAAGCGTGGGCCGCCGGCCGGCGCGGCAAAGCGCGACGGCCGTCCGTCAGGTGACGGAGCGGCCACCAATTCGGATCAAGGTCCAGGAGTGACGGGACAGGAACCGCGGTCCAGGGATCGAGAAGCGATCAATTCTGGGCTGGATTTTGCGGCCCGGTCTCAGTCCGATGACCGCGCCGTTCGGCCATGAACTGATCGAACTCGGTCTTGTCCTTGGTGAACCGTCCTTGGACCAGGGCGCCGGCGATCTCGTCATCTGGCACCAGGCGCTGCCGCACGGCGCCAGCCCCAACCGCGCCAACCGCCCGCGCGTGGTGCAATATATCAACATGTTCCCGACGCAGTACGAGGAGCATGAGGAGTGGATTTAGCGAGCGCGGCTTTTTGCCGGCGGTGAGGCGGTCAATGGCAGATGATCGAACAAGGTCGGACCGCCCGGCAGCGCCCGCTCGATCTGCAGCAAACGCAGCTTGGTCTCGATGCCGCCGGGAGCGGAAAAGCCGCCCATCTTGCCGCCGGCTGCGAGCACACGATGGCACGGCACGATGATGGGAATCGGATTTTGCCCGAGAGCGTGCCCGACATCCCGGGCCAGACGCTTGTCGCCGAGCCGCTCGGCGATTTCGCCGTAGGACAGTGTCGTACCGGGCGGAATGCCGCGCGCGACCGCGTAGACGCGGCGATTGAATTCCGGCAGATCCGCGGTGTCGATCTGCACATGGGTGAGGTCCTGCCGCTCGCCTGCGAGTAACGCGACGATGTCATCGATCGCGCGCCGAATGTCTGGCGGCGGCGCTATTTCGCGTGCGTCAGAAAAGCGGCGAAGCAGACGACGGCGCGTCGCATGCTCGCTTTTCTCCGGAAAACCGACACAAGCTACGCCGCGCTCGCTCCAGACAATGCCGCAGCGGCCGATCGCCGTATCGAATAAAGCAAAATAAATATCATTCATGACGCAAATATAGGAAGCAGTGCCGGCGAAGACACCCGATTTCTGAACCGGCGTTCAAGCCTGCGCCGCGTCCTGATCCGCCTTCATGGCGACGCGCAGCGGCTTCGGGATCGGCCGCGCGCGACCGCCGGAAATGAAGGCGACGCGGACATGGGCTTCGACCAACAAATCCTCGCCGCGCATGACGCGCTGGAAGAGCGTGATCGAAGCGCCTTTCACCTCTTCCGGCTCGGTGATGACGGTGAGCACGTCGTCCATCCGCGCAGGTTTTAGAAAATCAAGCGTCATCGAGCGCACCACGAAAGCGAAGCCCGGCGTCTCCTTCTCGGTCGCTTCGAACAGCGCGCGGTGATCGGCGCCAAGTAGCCGCAAGTGATTGGTCCGCCCGCGCTCCATATAGCGCAGATAATTGGCGTGATAGACGATGCCGGTAAAGTCGGTGTCCTCGTAATAGACCCGCACCGTCAGCACATGGCGGCCATCGCGGATTTCGCCGTCGAGACGAACGTGGTGCGGATCATTCATCTATAGAATTCTTCATCGACATCCATACGTCCATCAATGACCCGAGCAACAATGATTTGTTCGGCGCTGACAATGTAAAACACAAGATAAAGACCGGTCACCAAGCACCGGATTCCGGGCGCGAGCCACGACCTTTCGCGGCCGATAAACGGAAAACGAACCAAATTAGCGAAACTTGCATCAACCCTGCGACCGAAGGCGTCAGCGGCATTCGGGCTGCGTTCCGCAAGATAATGATAAATGCGGAGCAGATCAGACTTAGCCCTGTCGGAGATTAAAAGTTCCATCTCCGATAGCTAAATGATTGTCGAATTCCGCGCTTGGCGCAGGAAATCATCAAAGTCCCACTTCGATACACGCCCCACCGCGATATCCGCCATGCCCTCAGCGACCTGTTCCTTGAGCACACGGAATTTTTCCGCCTGCTCGAGCAGATAGGCGACAGCAGGCTCCCGCATTTCCTCGGGGAGGAGTTCAAGCGCTTCGGCCGCCTTTTCACTGGTCGATTTCACAGCAAAATCCTTATCATGAAAGCGAGAGCGCTCCAATCGGCACTATCGCCACGGCACCCGCTCGCCCATGGCCTCTTCCCAATGCCGGCCATCGAACGAATGGAGTTTTAGCGCGGCCACATCGACGCCGTCGAGACAGCGCACATTGACGTCGATCTTGTCGGGATCGGAGCGCGGCACATAGAACGGATGAATGCCGCAGGTGGCGCAGAACGTATGCTGCGCCGTGCCGGTGTTGAAGCGATAGGTGGTCAGCGCGTCCTTGCCGCTCACCAATTCAAATTGTTCCGGCGGCACGATCAGATGCAAAAAGCCCTTTTTGCTGCAGATCGAGCAATTGCAATAAGTGACGCGATCGAGATCGGCGGTGATTTTGAAACGTACCTTACCGCAATGACAGGCGCCTTGGTAGGTTTGCGGCACGCGATCAACCGACCTTTTCGAGCGGCGGAGTTGGCCGTGGAATATCAAGCTTTGATTCCTTGGCGGTCTCAATCCAGGTTTCGATGGCTTCCTGGACGTTTTTCAATGCCTCTTCCGGCGTTCTGCCATCCGACATACAGCCAGGCAGATCGGGCACGACCGCAAGATACCCCCCGCCATCGCCCTCCGCCAAACGCTCAATTCGCACTGCGTATTCGAGTTTCATCGACCGGCTCCGTACGTATCAATATAGCGTACGAGTTTGCGAATGTAGACCGGCTTGATTGGCCGACGCGCCGGTATCGTCAAGATTTCGCGGGCCGCCGGTGATGGACTGTGGCACGCGAGCCCTTGCCGAATCGGAAATTCACGCCGCAGTTCCGGCACAACGTTTCAATATCGCTTATTCGCCAATCGCTGGCTGAATTACGCCGCATTTCCTCCAGCAAAGCGGACGCCATCATTCATTCTCGTTGCCATTGAACAATCCGAACTGCGCCGCATCGCGCTTGGGTTCGGGCAGGCCGAGATGACGGAAGCCGTGGCCGGTGACGAGCCGGCCGCGCGGCGTCCTTTGCAATAACCCGCACTGAATCAGATAGGGCTCGATGATGTCCTCGATGGCGTCGCGCGGCTCCGACAGCGCCGCAGCGAGCGTCTCGACGCCGACCGGGCCGCCGGCGTAATTTTCCACGATGGTCTTAAGGTAACGGCGATCCATGGCGTCGAGCCCGACACCGTCGACTTCGAGCGCCGCCAGCGCCTTATCGGCCACCGCGCGATCGATTGCCGGCGCGCCGTCGACGGAGGCGAAATCGCGCACGCGGCGCAACAGCCGCCCGGCGATGCGCGGGGTGCCGCGCGCGCGGCGGGCGATCTCGTTGGCGCCATCGGCGGTAATGGCAATGCCGAGCACGCGCGCGCCGCGATTGACGATCAGTTCCAATTCCGCCTCGGTATAAAAATTCAGCCGCACCGGAATGCCGAAGCGGTCGCGCAGCGGATTGGTGAGAAGCCCGGCGCGGGTAGTGGCGCCGATCAGCGTGAATTTGGCGAGGTCGATCTTCACCGAGCGCGCCGCCGGCCCCTCGCCGATGATGAGATCGAGCTGAAAATCCTCCATCGCCGGATAGAGGATCTCCTCGACCGTCGGATTGAGCCGGTGAATCTCATCGATGAACAAAACGTCGCGGTCTTCGAGATTGGTGAGCAGTGCCGCGAGATCGCCGGCCTTGGCAATCACGGGACCTGAGGTGGCGCGGAAATTCACCGAAAGTTCGCGCGCCACGATTTGCGCCAGCGTCGTCTTGCCCAAGCCGGGCGGGCCGACAAACAGCACGTGATCGAGCGCCTCCTTGCGGGCGCGCGCCGCAGCGATGAATACGCCGAGATTTTTGCGCGCCTGCTCCTGGCCGATGAACTCGGCAAGCCGTTGCGGGCGCAGGCTCGCGTCCGCGGCGTCTTCGTCGCGACGTTCCGGCGACACCAGCGGGCGCGGCGCGGTCGTCACCGTTCCGGCCCCCGGGTATATTTGTTCGGCAACAGCTCGGCGATCGGCACCGCCTTCGCCGACTTGGCGTTGGGCACGATCACCCGCGCATTGCGGTCGTAATCGAAGATCAATTCGCGGCAGGCGCCACAGGGCGAGACCACGGTGATGGTTTGATCCTTATCCTGCGGCGGCGGATGGCGCACCGCGACGATGGTGTCGATGCCGGCATCGCCGAGGTCGACCACGGCACGGCCCAGCGCGACGGCTTCGGCGCACACCGCCATACGGCCGAGATAGGCGTCGAGATTGACGCCGGTGAAGATTTTTCCGGAGCGGGTGCGCAGCGCGGCGCCGACTTCCTGCCAGTCGTCGCGATAGCGCTGCTTGATCGCCGCGGTTGCCGCCGCGATCAGCTCCTTGTCGGCTTTGCTCAGCGCCGCCGGCTTCTTCACTTCGATAGTTCCTTCAGGCCGAGCCGGATCAGGGTTCTCACTTCCGCAGCTTCTCCGGCGCTGCGCGCGGCGGCGGCGATTGCCGCGGCGGCCTGCGGCTGGCCATAGCCGAGATTGACCAGCGCCGAAACCGCGTCGGCGACCGGCGCCGGGGCGCGTTTCTCGTCGAGCGCGCCGGACAGCCGCACCAGAGCGGGGTCGACGTCGGTATAGGCCGGCGCCTTATCCTTGAGTTCGGTGACGATGCGCTCGGCGACTTTCGGCCCGACGCCCGGCGTACGCGCCACCATCGCCTTGTCGCGCAGGGCTATTGCCGAAGCGAGGTCGGCGGGTTTGAGCGTGCCGAGCACGGACAGCGCCACTTTGGCGCCGACGCCTTGCACGGTCTGCAGCAGCCGGAACCATTCGCGCTCGAGGTCGGTGAGAAAGCCGAACAGCTTGATCTGATCCTCGCGGACATAGGTCTCGATCGACAGCACCGCAGGCTCCCCCGCGCGCGGCAATTCCTGCAAGGTGCGCGCCGAGCAATGCACCAGATAGCCGACGCCGTTGACGTCGAGCACGACGTTATCCTCGCCGTAGGAATCGATCACGCCCTTGAGCTTGCCGATCATCCCAAAGCCACCCTCAGCACCAGGCTCTGCCGATGATGCGCGTGCGTCACCGCGATCGCCAGCGCGTCGGCGGCATCATCCGAGCCGGGATCGGCCTTCGGCAGCAGAACGCCGATCATCATGCGCACCTGCGCCTTGTCGCCGTGTCCGGCGCCGACGATGCTCTTCTTGATCAGGTTCGGCGCATATTCGGCGACCGGCACGCCGGCGCGCGCCGGCACCACCATGGCGATGCCGCGCGCCTGACCGAGCTTCAGTGTCGCCCTGGCGTCTTTGTTGACGAAAGTCTCCTCTACCGCCGCCTCATCGGGGCGGAATTGTTCGAGAATGCGCATCAGCCCGTCGTGGATGGCGAGCAGCCGCGCCGCAAGCGCGTCGCGGTTATTGGTCGTCACCGAGCCGCAGCCGAGATAGGCCAGACGATTGCCGTCAATCTCGACAATGCCCCAGCCGGTGCGGCGGAGGCCCGGATCGATGCCGAGGATGCGAATCGGGCGGTTCATGCCGCCTCATTCATAGCATGCCGGCAATGCCGAAAGCTCGCTCGCCTGGCCGCGGCGGGGCTGATAGACAGCGTCAGCAACGCCGCCTAACGGCCTCACCCGCTTTCGGAAATTCAATGACCCCGGGACTTGGTTTCGCGCTCGGCGCCATGGCCTGTTTCGGGGTCAGCGACATCATCTATAAGCGCGGCGCCACGGCCGGCATTGCCTCAACCGACTTCCTGATGGCGCAAGCGTGGACCTTTTGTCCGGGCATCACGCTCTATGCTTGGCTGAGCGGAAATCTGGATGTGCATTTGACGGCGGTCTGGGGGACGCTCGCCGGCTTGTTTCTCTTCATCGCCCTCTACAATTTCACCCAGAGCCTGCATGGCGGCGCGGTGTCGACCAATGCGCCGATCTTCCGACTCAATTTCACGCTGACAGCGGCGCTGGCAATCCTCCTCCTGGGCGAGCCGCTGACGGCGAAGAAAGCGATCGCACTCGGCTGCGCGCTCCTTGCTGTTTGGCTCCTTCTTGCCGAGACCGGCGCCGAGCGAGGCAAAGTCAAATTCGCCGCACTGGCGCAGGTCCTGTTCGCGACCGTGGCGATGGCGCTGACCAATCTGTTCTACAAGATCGGGCTGCAGCACGGCGTCCTGCCGGAAACCATGGTGGCGGCGCAGGCCTGGATGTTCTGCCCGCTGGCGACGATCTCCGCCTTCTGGCATGACGGCATTCGCGTGCCGCGGCGCGGCTGGAACTACGCCGGCCTCGCCGCGCTCGCTTTGTTCGGCGCCTTCGTGATGTTGCTGCACGGCTTGGCGCTCGGGCCGGCGAGCGTACTGGTGCCGGTGGCGCAAATGAGCTTCGTCATCACCGCGCTGTTCGGGATCGCGGTGTTTGGCGAACGGTTTGATCTGCGCAAGGGCTTTGGCCTCGCCATCGCCGCCGTCGCGCTGGTGCTGTTCGCGGTGAGCTAAGTGCAGGGAATTGTCACGCGCTCAGCCGCGCCATCAGCGCGTCGGAAATCTCGAAATTGGCATAGACGTTCTGCACGTCGTCCTGATCGTTCAGGTTATCGATCAGCTTGAGCACCTTCTCGCCCTGCTCGTCGTCGACGGCGACCGTGTTCTGCGGCCGCCAGGTGAGCGACGCCTTGCGCGGCTCGCCGAACTTGGCTTCCAGCGCCTTGGCGACCGAGCCGAAATGATCTTGGCTCGCGTAGACCTCGTGCGTATCCGCGCTCGACACCACGTCGTCCGCGCCGGCGTCCAGCGCCGCCTCGAACATCGCGTCCGCGCTCGCCGCTGCGGCCGCGTATTCGATAACGCCTAGGTGGTCGAACATGAACGACACCGCGCCGGTCTCCGCCAGATTGCCGCCGGACTTGGTGAAGCTCGCACGCACTTCGCCGGCGGTGCGGTTGCGGTTGTCGGTCAAGACCTCGACGATGACGGCGACGCCGCCCGGTCCATAGCCCTCATAGCGGAACGCCTCGTAGCTCTCGCCCTCCCCGCCCGATGCCTTCTTGATGGCGCGCTCGATATTGTCCTTGGGCATGTTCTCCGCCCGCGCCGCCAGCATCGCCGCGCGCAGTCGCGCATTCATCTCCGGGTCGGCGGCGCCGAGCTTGGCCGCCACGGTGATTTCGCGGGCAAGCTTGCCGAACAGCTTGGATTTCGCCGCATCCTGCCGCCCCTTGCGGTGCATGATGTTCTTGAACTGTGAATGGCCGGCCATAAGTCGTTTTCCGTCTTGTCGAAATCGTCCTTGCGAACCACTGCCCCGGCGCGATGACGCAGCCGGATCACAGGTCCGTCGCCAAAGCTTCTCGCAATGACGCCTTCATAAAGTCACCGGCTGCGAAAATAAAGCCCGCGCGATCAGGCGCTTGCCAGCCAGAACGAAGGCTTGGCCTGATCCAGCCCGCCGCCAAGCCGCACCGGCGCGCTCCGCACCGCGAGCCCGCTGGCATCGGTCTCGACGGCGACCGCGCACAGCGTCGCCGGGCCGGTGGCCGGCTCGAAGCGCTGCGTCGGGACCTTGCGCAGGAACCGCTGCAGCGGCTCGTCCTTGGTCATGCCGATCACCGAATCGAAGTCGCCGGTCATGCCGACGTCGGTAATGAAAGCAGTGCCGCCCGGCAGCACGCGCAAATCCGCGGTCGGCACGTGGGTGTGAGTGCCGACCACGAGGCTGGCGCGGCCGTCGCAGAAAAATCCCATCGCCTGCTTTTCGCTGCTCGCCTCGCCATGAAAATCGATAACGATCGCGTCGGCGCCCTGGCCCAGCGGACACGCCGTCAATTCGCGATCAATGGCCGCGAATGGATCGTCGAGCGGATCCATATAGATGCGGCCCATGGCGTTGATGACGAGGACGCGTGCGCCGGTCTTGGTCTCGATCATGGCGGCGCCGCGCCCGGGCGTGCCCGCCGGATAATTGAGCGGCCGGATCAGCCGCGGCGCGCGCTCGATGAAAACCAGCGCCTCTTTCTGATCCCAGGCGTGATTGCCGAGCGTGACCGCGTCGACGCCGGCCTCGGTGAATTCGCGATAGATCGCTTCGGTGATGCCGAAACCGCCGGCCGAATTCTCGCCGTTGGCAATGACCAGATCGAGCTTCCAGTCGCGCACCAACCTGGGCAGGCGCTCGGTGACGACGGTCCGCCCGCTGCGTCCGACAATGTCGCCCACGAATAGAATGCGCATGCTCAACCTTCAAATCGAATAACTTCATTCTCCGTTAGCACGAGATCGAGCCGCGCGTCGCGATCCGTCGCCGGCACGGTGGAAACCTCCTGCGCGGCGAAGGCGATGCCGACCGCGGTTACGGTTTTGCGCGAACGCAGGCGCGCGATGGTCATGTCGTAATAGCCGGCGCCATAGCCGATGCGCTGGCCGGACCGATCGAAGGCCAAGAGCGGCACCAGCACGATGTCTGGATCGACTTCGGGAGCGTCCGGCTTCGGCTCCCGGATGCCCCATTGCCCGCTATCGAGCGGCGCCCCCCAGGCCCAGGCGCGCATGATCAGCGGCTTGTTGCGGCCGGCGATCTTCGGCAGCGCCAGCGTTGCACCGGCCTCGGCGAGCTTTTTCATCAGCGGCAGCGGATTGATTTCGCTCTTGAGCGGCATGAAGCCGGACACGATGGTCCCAGGCGCAATCGGCAGCGGGAACGGCCGCGCCGCGATCGCCTCAGCCGCGGCCCTGCGCCCATCTGCCGGCAAAGCGTCGCGCCGCGCCGCCGCCGCGAGACGGAGGTCGGATTTTTCGGATTCGACAGAATGCGCAGATGTCGACACGCTCGTTTCCCGGATGCGATGCACCGTGCAACAGTGCACCGCTGATCCGGCACCTTAGCAGACTCGGCATAAAACGATCCCGGGTCTGCAGCGCGTCACGTCGTGCTGCGCCGCGCCCGGGAAAAGCATGACGGAAAGTGCGGAGCCGCGCCGGCCGTTGGAGCATCGATCCCGGGTTCCCTACACATGTAGGTGGGCACCGTGTGACCGAGCCCAGGAGCCCGGCCAGGGACAGCTCCCTAGAAGATCGATAAGGCCCCGAGAATTGGCTCCTGACGCACCGGGCAGCCCCGCTTGGGCAACATAGTGCGCGGCGCACCCGAACGCCACTTTGCGTCGCGCGGTATCGGGTTACGTACCCGGTATCTGGGGACATACCCGGCGGGTTGCGGCGCCCCGGTGACGCCAGCTACCGCATCGCTCGATCGCCGGATAAAAGTTCCAGCGGCTGTGGAGACGACCGCGCCTGCAGCCCGCACATCACCGCCCGACCCCTCGAAGATGCGACAAAATGCAATCCGCCTTACGGAAGACAAATTAACGGGTAATCGCTGATATGATAGTGGACTTAAGTCTGGGACTCGTGTCCAGGGCTCGTGTCGAGGACTCGTGTCCGGCACTGGCATCCAGAACTTGTCGAGGGGACTTAAACTTGGACTTAAATTTGGCCTTGCGCTGCGCCTCGACCGGGCGAAAGGGGTGGCCTGCAAGGACTTAGAGCGCCGCAGCCGATAGCGGCAATGTCGATAGCGGCAATGTAGTGACCCGCCGGTCGCCGGCGCGAACAGGAAGATTTCATGCAAAGGCTCCTCCATCTTTCGCTTGGCGCCATCGCCGGCGCCGCGATCGTGTTTGTCGCTACCACCCCGGCGGTGACCCCATACTTGTCGTCGTGGGCGGCCGCTTCGCCGTCCTCCGGCAACGGCGGCCAGACCTACCACCAGCTCGAACTGTTCGGCAGAGCCTTCGACCTGGTGCGGCGCGATTACGTCGAAAAGCCCGCCAGCAAGAAGCTGATCGCCGCCGCCATCAACGGCATGGTCAGCGGGCTCGATCCGCATTCCAATTACATGGATGCCAAGAGCTTCGGCGATATGCAGGCGGAGACGAGCGGTCAATTCGGCGGCTTAGGCATGCAGGTCACGATGGAGAACGGCCGGGTCAAGGTCGTCTCCCCCATCGACGATACGCCCGCGTCCAAAGCCGGCATCATGGCCGGCGACGTCATCACCCGCATCGACGATCAGATCATTACCGGCCAGCCGCTCAACGACGTCGTCACCAAGCTGCGCGGCAGCCCGGGCAGCACGGTAAAGCTCGAAATCCAGCGCTCTTCCAGCGCGCAGCCGATCGAAAAAACCCTGACGCGCGAAATCATCAAGGTCCGCTCGGTTCGGTCCCGTGTCGAAGGCGGCAATGTCGGCTACCTGCGGATTACGGAATTCAACAACCTGGCCGGTGACGAACTGGCGGACGCCATCAAACAGATTTCCGGGCAAGTTCCGGCCGATCAGCTCAAGGGCTATGTTCTCGATCTGCGCAACAATCCGGGCGGCCTCCTCGATCAGGCGGTCGCGGTTTCCGACGCCTTCATCACGACCGGCGAGATCGTCTCGATCCGCGGCCGCAATCCGGGCGAGAACCAGCGCTTCTATGCCAAGTCGGACGACCTCACCGGCGGCAAGCCGCTGATCGTTCTGGTCAATGGCGGCTCGGCCTCGGCATCGGAGATCGTCGCCGGCGCCCTGCAGGATCAGAAGCGGGCGACGATCGTCGGCACTCGCTCGTTCGGCAAAGGCTCGGTGCAGACGATCATTCCGCTGGGCGAAGACAACGGCGCACTGCGTCTGACCACCGCGCGCTACTACACCCCCTCCGGCCGCTCGATCCAGGCGGAAGGCATCACGCCGGACATCAAGGTCGAGGAGGTCGTGCCGAAGGATATGCAGGCGCAGGACGCACTCGGCTTTAGCGAGGCAAACCTGCCCGGTCATCTTGCGGCCAGCGGCAAGGAAGAAGAAGGATCGCAATCCTACGTGCCGCCCGATGCCAAGGACGACAAGGCGCTGCAGAGCGCGCTCGCTCTGTTGCGCGGCACGCAGACCAATCCGGCCTTCCCGCCGACCGGCCCCGTCGCCGCCAAAGCGCACTAAGGCGGCGCACGAAGGCGGCGCATTAGGAACGACGCTTTAGGACACAACACCCTCCCCTCAGGGGAGGGTGTTTTAGCAACAGCAAATCGTCGCCTTACTCCCATCGGCGCGTCGGAACCGGCTGGAGAGGCCCTCGCAAACCGTGTAAGCTCGGCCGCAGCGCCGCCGCGGGACAGGCCGGGTCTTTCGCAAGACCAAAAACCATTCCGCGTGTCCCCCGCGCGGCCGGCAATTGGAAATGTAGCGAGATTGGATTCGCGGACGCCTTCGTCGAGCATGATCTGGAAAAGGCCTGCCCTCGGACTTCGTCCGAGGCTGGATACGGTTTTCCGAAAAGATCATGCTCCATGAATAATTCTACCGAAGGCGGCATCACCACGTGCAAACCGTTGGGGGCATGCCAATGCAATTTCCCCGCCGCAAACTCCTGCATCTGGCAGCCGGCGCTGCCGTACTTCCGGTTCTCTCGCGCGGCGCCTTCGCGCTCAACTATCCGAGCCGGCCGGTCAAAATCCTGGTCGGATTTTCCGCCGGCGGCGCCGTCGACGTGGTCGCCCGGCTGATCGGCGATTGGCTGTCGCGGCGTCTTGGCAGCGAGTTTCTGGTCGAGGACCGGCCCGGCGCCGCCAACAATATCGCCACCGAAGCGATGATCCGCTCGCCGGCCGACGGCTATACGCTGCTCCTCACCAATCCAACCAACGCCATCAACGCGACCTATTACGCGCATCTCAACTACGATTTCCTGCGCGACAGCGAGCCGGTCGCGGGCATCATGCGGGTGCCCAATGTGCTGATGGTGGGATCGGCGGTGCCGGCGCACACCGTTCCCGAATTCATCGCCTACGCCAAAGCCAACGCCGGCAAGGTCTATTACGCCTCGCCGGGCAACGGCACCTCGCCGAATATGTCGATGGAAATGTTCAAGCTGATGGCGAATATCCAGCTCAACGCTATCACCTATCGCGGCATGAACGGCGGCGCCTATGCCGACCTGATGAGCGGGCGGGTGCAGGCCGCCTTCGACAATCTGCCGGGCTCGATCGGCTATATCCGCAACGGCCAGTTCCGCGCGCTTGGCGTCACGACAACGACGCGCTCGGACGCATTGCCGGACACGCCGAGCATTGCCGACTTTTTGCCAGGCTACGAGGTCAGCGCCTTTTACGGACTCAACGCGCCGAAAGGCACGCCGGCGGACATCATCGACCTCCTCAATAAAACGGTCAACTCAGCGCTCGCCGATCCGGGCATGAAAAAGAAATTCGCCGATCTCGGCGGCATGCTGATCGGCGGCTCGCCTGCGGATTTCGGCAAATTCCTCACCGCCGAAACCACCAAATGGGCCAAGGTGATCCACCAGGCCAATCTGAAGCTGATGGAATAATTCGTCGCGGCGTCGGCGATCCGCCGCCCTGCTAATCCTCAGCGTCGTCGCCGAGCCGGAGGCGGTTGCGCAAGAGGTCCGCAACTTCCACGCTGTCGGCCCGCGAGGAGCCAAAAGATTTCGCCAAGTCCGCCGGACGCCGCAACGGGTCGCGGGTCCGCGGTCGCCGCAATTCCGCCTGCTCGATTTGGCGAGCCAGCGCCGCCCAGGCGTCGGAAGCGCGTTTGACGCCGGCGATTGTCTGCGGATCGGAGGTGCCCTGGGCTTTGCCCAGCCACTCCGCCGCTTTCCGATGGCACGCTTCCGCCGTGATCATGTCTGCAATCTGACCGAACTGTGGAAGAGTTATATTCCACATCCGCTGGATATTAGCGAATCGACCGTCCGCCGCGGCAGCACACACAACCTCGGGCGTCGCGGCGGCGCGTGATGACCGGTCGCTTTCGAACAGCGGACCGTGTAAATTGCGCCGATGTCGCGCAGATTCTCCGTATCAAGTGCAATTCTTTTGTCGCTGCTGCCGGCCATGGTGTTTGCCGCGCCCGCCCACAAGCGGCACATCTATCGCTGGCATGGCTACGGTTTCCTGCCCGGTTACCATCAGCCACCCAACAACAGCATTCCGGATTATCGTTTGAAGGGTTCAGTTCGCCGCGCTCCGGACTATGTCCCGAGCTACTGGTATTACAACGGCGACCATTATTATTTTGGCAATCCGGGATTCTTCCACGGTCGCTATAACGGCGGCAGTTTCGGCCCGTGCTGGACTTGGACGCCCATCGGAGCGATGTGGAATTGCGGGGAGTAGAGCGTGGGTCGGATGAGCCGAACAGGTAATCTGCCGACGAATGAGGCGAGAATGACATGCGCCGAGCTCCGATCGGCAGGGTGAAAGGGATTTATTGGGCGACGATCGCCCGCATCATGACCGGAGTCCTCCTGCTCGGCATCGGCACGTCAGGCACAATTGCGGGTGAAATTCACGTCCTCGCAGCCGTGGCCGTGCAGGACCCGCTTGCCCGGATGGCCGCGGAATTCACTAAAACCACCGGTAATAAAGTTGATATCGGCTACGCGCTGACGGGACCGATCCTGGCCGACATCAAAAGCGGAAAGCCCGCGGATGTTGTCGTACTGCCGGAGGCCGGGCGAGCGCATCTGGAAGAAGCGGATTTATCGGTGTCGCAGACACCCGTTGCGGTGAGCCTCGCCGGCGTCGGCGTGCCGATCGGCGCGGCATCGCCTGACATCTCGTCCTTGGAAAAGTTCATAGCCCTGTTACGCCAAACTCCCTCGCTCGCTTATACCGACCCTAAGAGCGGCGGAGCCTTTGGGCAAAGCTTTGACCGCACGCTTGTCAAGCTGGGACTGGCGGAGGAAGTCCGCCGGAAAGCTTTGCTCGTCAGTGGCAGCCGGCAGATTGTCGACGCGGTATCGCGTGGCGACGCCGCACTTGCAATCAGCTTCAAGAGCGCCATCGTGACAACACCCGGCCTGAAATTCGCAGGCGCCCTGCCACTTCCGTTTGACAGCGAAGAGCCGTTTACGGCGATCGAGCTGAAATCTGCTTCATCGCCCGACATCGCACGAGCGTTTATAGCGAGTCTGGTTACGCCGGCGGCCCAAACAGTTTGGAATGAGCGTGGCTTCGTGCCTGCCGCAGAAAAGAAGCCCTAAGGCTCAAGCGGTGTAGGGCGGATTAGCTGAAGGAATCCGCCATTGAGCCACCGCCGCGCCCACTCACAAGCGGCACGTCTATCGCTGGCATAGCTAAGCTTCCTGCGGTCCGTGCCAGACATGGACGCCCATTGGGCCGATGTGGAATTGCCTTAGACCGCAGAAAGTAAAGACCCCTTACCGCACCGCGACGCCGCTCGTGGTCACACGGTCGCGTTAAGCTTCTTAGTGATGGTCTCGATGCCCTCGGCGGCAACCGACAGCGCCGACGCGATCGAGGTCTGCGTCGCCGTGGTTACGGCAAGACACTATGTCCCCGAAAGCGGACTCAAGCCGGCCATGGCTTCATTGTCGGCTTGGGTGCCATAGACGACATCGTTGGCGTCTATTCGATCACCTCGTCGGCGCGTACTGAAAATGCGGGCGAAATTTTCAGGCCAATGCTCGCCGCCGCTTTGCGATTGATGATAAGGGTATATTTGGTCGGCGCCTGAATCGGCAGATCGCCCGGGTTCGCGCCTCTGAGGATGCGGTCGGCATAGCCGGCAGCGTCTCGCCATTGCGCGACCTGATCAGGTCCATAAGACATCAGGCCGCCATCGGTTACAAAAAATCGATAGCCGTAAATCGCCGGAAGCCGGTACTGCTCCGCAAGAGCAATGATGGTTTTCCGGTTGCTGGTCGTCCATGGATGCGGGACCACGATCAGTCCGCCGCCAGGCTGGCTCGCGAATGCAGCCAGTTTCGGGTCAAGCGCTGTATCGGCGTGAATATCGATGACCGCCAATGATACGGGAATTGATTTTGCCGCCGTCTCCGCCGCTCGCAGAAAGGCTACATCGCCGGTGGAGTCGGAGCCATAAACGATGGCGATCTTGGTTATAGCGGGATCGAACTCCCGCAGATAGCTCGACCCATTTACCACCGAGACCGGAATCAGATGCCTGAAAGCCGGTAATGTTGCCTCCAGGTCGTGCAAGGCTGGTCGCGAAACCGCTGCCAACAGGGTTGGCAACGCGCGTGAAGACGATGGGTATCTTTTGGGTCAATCGCTGCAATTCGGCGACCGCTGGATTGGTCGCGGCGACGATGACATCCGGTTGCGAGTTCACAACCTCCGCGGCCGAAGCTTTGATACCCGCCGGATTTCCTGCGTCCCAGCGGTAATCGATCCGCATATTGTCGCCCTCGGTCCAGCCGAGCTTGTGAAGGGTGTCGGCAAATGCGTCCGCGCTTGCTATCCCCTCCTGGTCAGTCGAGCGGTAAAGCGACATCAGGACGGCGACGCGCCGCAGCCGCCCGGCACGGGCCAAAAGCGGCGATAGCGTGGACGCAGCCGATGCGCCACACAGCACTGTGAGAAAATCTCGCCGCCTCATACGATCGCCTCGCCAGCAAGCACGAGCAGGTTCGGCGACACGGTCAAGCCGGATGCTTTCGCGGTTTCGCGTTTGAGGACCGGATAGAATTTGGTCGGCGGCTCGGCCGGCAAATCGGCCGGACTTTGCCCCTTCCAAAATGCGGCCGACATAGACCCCGGCCCGCTCGGACATGTGCCTATCCCACCGCGACGCCGCTCGTGGTCACGGTCGTATTGAGTTTCTTGGTGATGCTCTCGATGCGCTCGGCGGCAGCCGACAGTGCCGAGGCGATCGAGGTCTGCGCCGCTTTGTTGCGATCCGACGCCGCCGTGCTGGTCGCCTGCGCCGCGGCCAGTTCGCCTTCCAGCCGTTTGATCCGCACCGCCGTTTCAGCAAGCTCGTCGGCGACGGTGATCGCCGCCATCACCGTCAAGCGCGTATCGCCGATTTCGCCGAACTTGGCGCGCAAGCCGCCGATGCGGGTATCGAGGTCGCGCGCCAGTGTCATCAGATGTTCCTCCTGACCGTCTTCGCAGGTCATACGGAACTGGCGGCCGTTGATCGTCACGCTGACTTGGGCCATGTGCCTACTCTCATGGGCGCCTACTCTCATGGGCGCCTACTCTCACGCAAATTGCTAAGTCATGCTCGCAAGGGCCTGCTCAAGGCTTACACTTTATCCCTACACTTGCTGCTGCTTACTCTTGCGAATTCAGTACGCCGCGGATGGTTTCAATCGCCGCGCCGAGACGTTCGGCGACTTCGCGATTGGCGGTTTCAAGGTCCTTGGCGCGCGCCGCCGCGTCGTCGAGTTCGTTGGCGAGGCGCGCGCGGTCGCCGTCGATGGCATGGAACTGATCGGACAGCGCCTGTGCCCGTCGGTCGGTTTCGCGGCGGCGTTCGGCGGCCGCTTCCAACGCATCGAGCGCAAACGACAGCCGTGCGGCCGCGGCCTCGATCGCGCCGCTGTCAGTCGCTTGCCCCTCGGTTGCGGCCATGGCCTCTCAGCTTTGGCTTTTGCGAAAAGTGTGTGCCGGCAACGATTTATCGTAAGAAGCTTACGTCGTATCGCGGGAAACCGTCAACGGCGCTCTGCATGACCTGTGCATGACTTGAGGCAGGAGCGGCGTCGGGTTTGATTTGAAGTTCCCCCATGTTATCCCGGTCGGCGCGGTTAAGCGCTTTCCCGCCGCAATTGGCCAATCCCATGAGCAATCCGGACCTTCTCGCCGCGGCGAGCGCAAATCCCGCCCACTCGCCCCGCTTTTCCGGCGCCGCCGCGCCACCGGCCTCGCGGGCCGAACACGACCGCATGGCGAACGCCATCCGCGCGCTGGCGATGGATGCGGTCGAAAAAGCGAAGTCGGGCCATCCCGGCCTGCCGATGGGCGCGGCGGATGTCGCCACTGTCCTTTTCACGCGCTTTCTCAAATTCGATCCGGCGGCGCCGGACTGGCCCGACCGCGATCGTTTCGTGCTCTCCGCCGGCCATGGCTCGATGCTGCTCTACGCGCTGTTCTATCTCGTCGGCTATGAGGCGATGACCATCGATGAGATCAAGCGCTTCCGCCAGCGCGGCTCGCTCACTCCAGGCCATCCCGAGCACGGCCACACCCCCGGCGTCGAAACCACCACCGGCCCGCTCGGCCAGGGGCTCGGCAATGCCGTCGGCATGGCGATCGCCGAACGCCATCTGGCGGCGGTGTTTGGCGACATCGTCGATCACACGACTTATGTGCTCGCCTCCGACGGCGATCTGATGGAAGGTATCAGCCAGGAAGCAATCGCGCTCGCCGGGCATCTCAAGCTCAACAAGCTCATCGTGCTATACGACGACAATCGCATTTCGATCGACGGGCCGACCTCGCTGTCCGATTCCCTCGACCAGGTGGAGCGCTTTCGCTCGGCGGGCTGGACCGCCTCGCGCATCGACGGCCACGATCCCGAGGCGATTGCCGCGGCCATCGAAGCGGCGAAAAAATCCGGCTCCCCGGCGATGATCGCCTGCCGCACTACCATCGGCTTTGGCGCGCCGAACAAGGGCGGCACCGAGAAGACGCATGGCTCACCGCTCGGCGCCGAGGAGATCGCGGCGGCGCGCGAAAAGCTCGGCTGGCCCTTTCCGCCATTTGAAATCCCGTCGGAGATTCTGCAAACGTGGCGCACTGCCGGCGCCCGCGGGCGCGCCGGCCGGCTTGCCTGGGAGACGCGCCTGGCCGCGCTTAATCCCGACACACGCGCGGAGTTCGAGCGCCGCCTCGGCGGCACGCTCTCGGGGAAGCTGGCGACGGCGGTGAAACACTTGAAACAGACGCTGGCCGCCGCGCCGAAGGAGATCGCCACCCGCGCGGCATCCGAGTTCGCGCTGGAAGCGATCACCGCGGCGCTGCCCGAGATGGTCGGCGGCTCGGCCGATCTCACCGGCTCCAACAATACCCGCGCCAAGGCCATGAAGGCGATGAAGCCGTCCGACTATGCCGGCACCTTCATCCATTACGGCGTGCGCGAGCACGGCATGGCCGCGGCGATGAACGGCATGGCGCTGCATGGCGGCATCGTTCCCTATTCCGGCACGTTTCTGGTGTTCTCCGATTATTGCCGCCCGGCGATCCGGCTCGCCGCCCTGATGGGCCAGCGCGTCATCCATGTGATGACGCATGATTCGATCGGGCTCGGCGAGGACGGCCCGACCCATCAGCCGGTCGAGCAGCTCGCGGCGCTGCGCGCCATACCGAATCTCAAAGTGTTTCGCCCGGCCGACGTGGTGGAAACGCTCGAGTGCTGGCAGCTCGCGCTGCAAAGCAGCGACGCGCCGAGCCTGTTGGCGCTGACGCGGCAGAATGTGCCGCAACTGCGCCAAGGCTTCGACGAGCGCAATGTCTGCGCCACCGGCGCCTATGAACTCCTCGCCGCCGCTGACGATGATGCCGCGGTGTCGCTGTTCGCCACCGGCTCCGAAGTGTCCATCGCGGTCGAGGCGAGGACGCTCCTCGCTGCGCACAAAATTTCGGCGCGGGTCGTCTCGGTGCCGTGCTTCGAGCTTTTCCTGGCTTTGCCGGCCGATCGGCGGGCGGCGATTATCGGGGGCGCCGCGGTCAATGTCGCGGTCGAGGCCGGCATCCGCCAGGGCTGGGATGCCATCATCGGCTCCGAGGGAACCTTTGTCGGCATGACGGGTTTTGGCGCCAGCGCGCCTTATAAAGAGCTTTACCAGGAGTTCGGATTGACTGCGCAAAAGGTGGCGGAAGCGGCTATGGCGCGGCTATAAATTGGCGAGAGCGAGACGAAGACATAATATTAAGGATGCGGCGCCGGGCGCCTGAATAAAACGAGCCGCGCCGGCGACGGCCCAAGAAGATTACAAGAAGACGGCAAGATGACTGCAAGACGACTACAAGGCGCTCAATGTTGGGAGACCGGGAATGTCGGTTCGCGTTGCGATTAACGGATTTGGCCGCATCGGCCGCAATATTCTGCGCGCCGCGGTCGAGGCGGGACGCCACGACATCGAAATCGTCGCCATCAACGACCTCGCCCCGGTCGAGACCAATGCGCATCTGCTGCGCTTCGATTCCATTCACGGCCGCTTTCCCGGCGAGGTGACGGTCAAGGGCGACACCATCAGCGTCGGCAACGGCGCCATCAAGGTCACCGCGGTGCGGGACCCTGCGCAACTGCCGTGGAAGGAGCTCGGCATCGACGTGGCGCTGGAATGCACCGGCATTTTCACCTCGAAGGACAAGGCTGCGGCGCATCTGACCGCCGGCGCCAAGCGCGTTCTGATCTCGGCGCCGGCCGACGGTGTCGACCTCACCGTGGTCTACGGCGTCAACCACGACAAGCTCGACAAATCCCACACCGTCGTTTCCAACGCCTCCTGCACCACCAATTGCCTGGCGCCGGTCGTCAAGGTGCTCAACGACGCCGTCGGCATCGACAAGGGCTTCATGACCACGGTGCATTCCTACACCAACGACCAGCCCTCGCTCGACCAGGTGCATAAGGACCTCTACCGGGCCCGCGCCGCGGCGCTCAACATGATCCCGACCTCGACCGGGGCGGCCAAGGCGGTGGGCCTCGTGCTGCCGGAGCTCGCCGGCAAGCTCGACGGCGTCGCCATCCGCGTGCCGACGCCGAACGTCTCGGTGATCGATTTCAAATTCGTCGCCAAGCGAGCAACCACCAAGGACGAGATCAACGGCGCGGTGCAAGCCGCGCGGCCGGGCAAGAGCTCAAGGGCATCCTCGGCTTCACCGATGCGCCCAATGTGTCGAGCGACTTCAACCATGACCCGCATTCGAGCGTTTTCCACATGGACCAGACCAAGGTCATGGACGGCACGCTGGTGCGGGTGATGTCGTGGTACGATAATGAGTGGGGCTTCTCCAATCGCATGGTCGACACCGCGGTGGCGATGGGCAAGCTCGGTTGAGTGTAACGAGACCTGATCCGCACCCATCCATGCAGCCCTTTCGCTCACTCGACGACGCCCAGGTCAAAGGCAAGCGCATATTATTGCGCGTTGACCTCAACGTGCCGATGCAAGACGGCAAGGTCACCGACGCAACCCGCATCGAGGAGGTCGCGCCGACCATCACCGCGCTCGCCGGCCGCGGCGGCAAGGTGATCCTGCTGTCGCATTTCGGCCGGCCCAAGGGCGCCCGCGATCCGAAATATTCGCTCAAGCCGGTGGCCGCCGCGGTGGCCGAAATCCTGCGGCGTCCGGTAGCCTTCGCGTCAGATTGCGTCGGTCCGGCCGCGGAAAAGGCGGTCGCGGCGATGCAAAACAGCGACGTTCTGTGCCTGGAAAACACCCGGTTTCATCCCGAGGAAGAGAATAACGACACGGCCTTCGCCAAAAAGCTGGCCGCGCTCGGCGACATGTTCGTCGAGGAGGCGTTCTCGGCGGCGCATCGCGAGCACGCCTCGATCGCCGGCATTGTCACGGCGTCGCACCTGCCGGCTTATCCCGGTTACGCCATGCACGCCGAATTGCAGGCGCTGGCGCGCGCCTTCGAGCGTCCCGAGCATCCGGTGGCCGCGATCGTCGGCGGCGCCAAGATATCGACCAAGCTCGATCTGCTCGGCCACATGCTGGCAAAGGTGGAGACGCTGATCATCGGCGGCGGCATGGCCAACACCTTCCTCGCCGCGCAAGGCAAGCCGATCGGCAAATCGCTGTGCGAGACCGATCTCATCGGTAACGCCCGCGACATCCTGGCCAAGGCCAAGGCGCTCAAGCGCGACGTGGTGCTGCCGGTCGACGCCGTGGTGGCGCAAAAGCTCGCCGCCCATGTGCCGACCCGCGTTGTCGACGTCGACGCGGTCGGCGAAACTGACATGATCCTCGATATCGGGCCGCGCTCGATCGAACAGGTGGTCTCGGTGCTGGGCCGCTCGAAGACGCTGGTGTGGAACGGACCGTTCGGCGCCTTCGAGGTGGAACCGTTCGATAACGGCACCATCGAGGTTGCGGAAGCCGTGGCGGAACTCACTGAAGCCGGCCGGCTTGTCAGTTTTGCCGGCGGCGGCGACACGGTGGCGGCGCTCAACGCCGCCGGCGTGATGGGCCGGCTGACGCATGTGTCCACCGCCGGCGGAGCGTTCCTGGAATTGCTCGAAGGCAAGCTGTTGCCGGGGGTAAAAGTTCTGATGGAGACACAGAGTGTCCCGGCGGAGGCGGATGGACGTTAAATTGGCGTATTGAAGTGCGTTTCCCGGGCGCAGTGCAGCACGCAGCGGAGCGAAGTGATGCACTGCAGAACCGGGACCGTTACAGACACGGCGATTGCTACGATCCCGGATCGGCGGCGCACTGCTTCGCGCTGCACCGCATCCGGGAACATGACCGCAAACCGCCGGACCGCAGGCGCCGCAAGATGTGGAGGACGCGATGAATCTTTCCGAACTGAACACGGTAGCGGAAGCCATGGTGGCGCCCGGCCGCGGCATTCTCGCCGCCGACGAATCCACCGGCACCATCAAGAAGCGCTTCGACGTGCTCGGCGTGCCATCCACGCCCGACAGCCGCCGCGACTATCGCGAAATGCTGTTCCGCTCCACCGACGCGATGTCGAAATATATTTCCGGCGTCATTCTTTATGACGAGACCATCCGCCAGAACGCCAAGGATGGCACGCCGCTCGTCAAGCTGATCGAGAAGGCAGGCGCGCTGCCGGGCATCAAGGTCGACAAGGGCACCAAGCCGCTGCCCTTCTGCCCCGGCGAAGTCATCACCGAGGGACTTGACGGCTTGCGCGAGCGGCTCGTCGAGTATCGCGCGCTCGGCGCCAAATTCGCCAAATGGCGCGCGGTGATCGATATCGGGCCGAGTATGCCGAGCTATGCCGGCGTACTGACCAATGCGCATGCGCTCGCACGCTACGCCGCGCTCTGCCAGGACGAAGGCATCGTGCCGATCGTCGAGCCGGAAGTGCTGATGGACGGCGATCACGACATCGACCGCTGCGCCGAGACCAGCGAATGGGTGCTCAAGAACCCTCTTCGAGCAGCTTTATTATCAGGGCGTCGCGCTCGAAGGCATGGTGCTCAAGCCCAACATGGTGGTGCCCGGCAAAAAATCCGGCAAGCGCGCCTCGGTGGAAGACGTCGCCGACAAAACACTGCGCGTGCTCAAGGCCTGCGTGCCGGCCGCGGTGCCCGGCATCGCGTTTCTCTCCGGCGGCCAGAGCGACGAAGAGGCGACCGCGCATCTCGACGCCATCAACCGGATGGGTCCGCTGCCGTGGCGCGTGACATTTTCCTACGGCCGCGCGCTGCAGCACGCGCCGCAGACGACGTGGTCGGGAAAGACGGAAAACGTCGCCGCCGCCCAGCGCGCCTTCGGCCACCGCGCCACGATGAACAGCCTCGCCGCCAGCGGCCAATGGCAGGCCGACCTCGAGCGCAAAGCGGCGTGAATAGATTTGGCACCCGATGGGAGCATACGTCTATATGCTCAGATGCGCGGACAAATCTTATTACGTTGGAATTACGACAGGTGACGACCTGTGGAAGCGCATTGCGGAGCATGAAACGGGTGCTTATCGCGGCTACACGTCCAGGCGCCGCCCGGTGCGGCTCGTCTGGTCGGAGCATTTCGATCGCATTACCGATGCGATAGGAACCGAACGTCAAATCAAAGGCTGGAGCCGCGCCAAAAAAGAGGCGCTCATTAAAAGTGACTGGGTCAATCTCAAGTCTTATGCGAAACGACGAGCCGGCAAACCGAAACCGTCATCCTGAGGTGCCCGCGCGTAGCGCGGGCCTCGAAGGATGCTGGCCGCAGCGCATGGGCCGTCGCCCTTCGAGGCTCGCTTGAAATGTGGTTACCTCATCCTGAGGTGCCCGCGCGCAGCGCGGGCCTCGAAGGATGCTAGCCGCGGCGCATGGGCCGTCGCCCTTCGAGGCTCGCTTGAAATGTGGTTACCTCATCCTGAGGTGCCCGCGCCTAGCGCGGGCCTCGAAGGATGCTAGCCGCAGCGCATGGGCCGTCGCCCTTCGAGGCTCGCTTGAAATGTGGTTACCTCATCCTGAGGTGCCCGCGCGCAGCGCGGGCCTCGAAGGATGCTAGCCGCAGCGCATGGGCCGTCGCCCTTCGAGGCTCGCTTCGCTCGCACCTCAGGGTGACGGAACCTAGGCATAACCGAATGACGCAGCACGCTCCTCCCACCCCCCGCCTCTATCTGATCACGCCCGCGGTCGAGGAGACTGCCGCGTTCGTGCCGGCGCTTGAACAAGCGCTCGCCGCCGGCGACGTCGCCGCGGTTTTGCTCCGCCTCGCGCCCGCCGACGAGCGCACGCTGATCACCCGCATCAAGGCGCTTGCACAGGTGGTGCAGCGGCGCGATGTCGCACTCATTCTCGACGGCAGGCCTGAGCTTGCCGCGCGCGCCGGCGCCGACGGCGCGCATGTGTCCGGCGTCGAGGCCTTCGCCGCGGCGCTGGCTTTGCTCAAGCCCGACCGCATCGCCGGCGCGGCCGGCCTGCGCAGCCGTCATGATGCCATGCTCGCGGCCGAAACTGGGGCGGATTACGTGATGTTCGGCGAGCCGGGCAAATTGTTCCCGGATGCCCGCCGCGCGCCGTTCGATGAGACCGTGGAGCGCCTGACCTGGTGGGCCGACCTGTTCGAAGTGCCGTGCGTCGGCTATGCCGCGGCCATGGACGAAATCGCCGCGCTCGGGCACACGAAAGCCGACTTCATCGCGCTGGGTGAGTGGATATGGACCGAGCCGCAAGGGGCGACCAACAGCGCAGCCGCAACAATCGCCGCAGCGGTCGAGCAACTCGCATCCTCCCCCGCGTGATCACTCCGTCGCGTCCCGGGCGCAGCGCAGCATGGAGTGCAACGCAATGATGCGCTGCAGACCCGGGATCGTCACAAGCCCGGCCTATGGAACGATCCCGGATCAGCGGTGCACCGCTGCGCTACGCTGCGCGCTACACCGCGTCCGGGAAACGATGCTTTGCGCCTTCGCCTTGACGCTCCTCTTCGCCGGCCCCGCCGTGGCGCAGCTGGCACAGGCGCCGTTTACCTTTCAAGCTCCGACCGATCAAAGCTACTCCGCGCCGGATACCGTGATACCGCGCAAGCCCGGCCAGCCGCCAGCCGACCTCGCCTTCGGCGCCTTCCAGCGCGGCTATTTCCTCACCGCCTTCCGCTACGCCACCGACGATGCGGAGAAGGGCAACGCCAAATCGATGACGCTTCTCGGCGAGCTTTACGCCAACGGGCTCGGCGTGCCGAAGGACGACCAGAAAGCCGTCGACTGGTACCGCCTCGCCGCCGCGCGCGGCGATGCCAATGCCATGTTCGCGCTCGCCATGTTCGCCATCAACGGCCGCGCCGGCCCGCGCGACCGCGAACTGGGCGCCAAATGGCTCGCCGCCGCGGCCAAGCTCGGCCATCCCGAGGCCGCTTACGATCTCGCACTGCTCTATGTCGAGGGGCAACTGTTCCCGCAGGATTTCAAGCAGGCCGCGGCGCTCTTGCGCGTCGCCGCCGATGCCGGCAGCGCCGACGCGCAATATGCGCTCGGCACATTCTACAAAGACGGCCGCGGCGTGCCGAAAGACATGCACGAGGCCGCGACGCTGTGGGCCAAAGCCGCGCTCGCCGGCAACTCCGACGCCGAGGTCGAATACGCCATCGCGCTCTATAACGGCGACGGCGTTAACCGCGACGAGGACGCCGCCGCGCAAATCTTCTTCACGGCGGCCAAGCTTGGCAGCCCCATCGCGCAGGACCGCTACGCGCGCATTCTCGCCTCTGGCCTCGGCGCGCCGCGCAATCCGATCAAGGCGGTGAAATGGCATCTCGTCTCGCGCGCCGGCGGCGAGACCGACATCACGCTCGACGATTTCATGTCAAAGCTCGACCCCGCCACCGTCGCCGAAGGCACCAAACAGGCGCAACCCTGGCTCGCCGCCATCAAGGCGAAGCAAGCGGCGCAGATGGCCGAGACCGCAGCCGAGCAAGCGGCGCCGTCGCCGGGGCCGGCGGGGCGGGGCGCGTTGGGGAAGTGACTCACCCTTCCCTCCCCGGCCTCCCCGGCGTCATGGCCGGACTTGTTCCGGCCATCCACGTCTTTACCGAAACGTAGCCTGGATAGAGCGGCCCGTTCGCCGAAGCCTCGCGCGAAGGCGGAAGCGAAATCCGAGAGAAAACCCTACGCGGCCTCAAGTCGCGCCAATTCCGTTTCGAATTCGAAACGCAACTGTGTGCCTTCGTCTTCCGGCAGGTAATTGGTCATCTGCGGAAAGATAGTGCGATAGAGCGACACGCGCCCCGGTCCCCACGGGAAAGTCTGCGCCGCCCGCGCCTCGGCAAGGATTTTGTGCAGTCGCGCGCGCACTTTGTCGGGGTCCGGCCGATAGGCCGGAACCGGCTCGGCGCCGAACAAGTCCGGCTGCATCTCGTCGTCGGAATGCTCCGGTTCGTCGAAGTCAGACATGCCGTGCCTATGCCATCATACGAATCGGAAAGCATCATGCGCGAAGCATTCTGGCGGCACGAGGGCCGTGCGCGAGTTATCCCCGCTGCCCAAAAGCCTTCTTGTAAGCTTCGTCGATTTTTGCCATCTGCTCGATGGTGAACGCGAGGCTGTCGGCGATAGCGGCAAGGTGATCGATCTCGTCAAGGGAGAGCTTTCGTCCCTTCCGCGACTTTAGGTACTTATCGAGCACCTGATACCCGCCGATGTGGAAATCCCACACAGCCTCCGGAACCGGCTTGAAGAATTGCATCTTGTTGATTGCAATGGACCGATCCTTCGATGAATAGCGAACCGCGACCACGCTGTGGTCACCCGCGACGGGATATTTGGCGAGTCCCTTGCGCGGCACATTACGTAACAAATGCGCCTCAACGAGCTCCCAACCCAATTCAGAAAGGATCTCGAAATCGCTAGCCTTTTTGGGGAGCGCGATGCGAGGAAAATCGATTCGCAGAAATTCAACGTAGCAGGACCGGTATGTCGAGCTATAAAGGATGGCGTAAACGTAGCCGAGCACTTCTTCCGGGGTATAGTGGTGCTCGTAGCGCTCGTCGATCAAATCACGAAACTCTTTACTGAAGTTTTCCGTTGGAGTTCGGTTTTGGTCGTCAAAACGCCACAGGGGGAAAACGTAGTTGGCCTCACTAGATTGATCTGAGATAAGGCAATCATTAGGAGGGCCGTCCGCTATGAACGCATGCCGCCACTCCGCGGTGCCTATTTGTCTCGATACGACGAGACAGATATTCTTTTTTCCTGCGACGTGATCAAGCAGCTCCCGTCGTGGGCGATCCATGATGCCATTCGCGAAATAGCACCACCGGTGGTCAAACGGTCGAAATGCACAGCTGATAATGGGCCGCTGCCAACTTGATATTGAACGCGCATCAGACCGCAACTTGGAAGCGGCTCCAATCCGACTTTTTCAACTCGCACTCGTTTCGTTCGAAGACGGTGGAAAATATCGGTCTGCAATAACATCATCGCCTATAAATTCATCTCTTAGGTCGCGTATGCGTTTTTCAATTTCTTTCCTTTCAAACCCAATCGCGAAGTCATCACGATGCGTCTGAAATCCAAGTACGTCCAAAGCAAAAACCTGGCTCTTTTTGCCCGCAGGACTCAAGCTATCTGCTATCGACTGACCTAGTTTGTAATCATCCCAGCCGCTCCAATCGAGGGGCCGAAACATATAATAAGGATAGAAGTGCCCAACCTCCCGCCAGCCAATTTCAGAAAACTGTGCGTCGGCTGCACTTTTGTATTTTTGTAATCGCGTGCCCCAAAACTCGGCGTAGGAAATGGTGCGCACCAACTCTGGCTTTTTCACAAAAAGAGCAACTGCAACGCCTTTTTGGATGTCGAAAACGTTCGCGTTTTCCGTATTAGGAGGCGTCAGCTCCTTTGGCTTCGTGCTTCCATGTAAGTCCAGTATGTAGATTTGATTGAATGTTTGTGTCAGCGATTGGCGCATTCCTCAAAAGGTTGGATTGTCTAGATAGGAGTGATTGGTAATGATCCCCACAACTCCCTCATCAACGGCATCCATTTTTAGCTGTGCGAAGCGAATAAATTTAACATAGTCATCTTGGAGCCATTTGGGGTTTTTCTCGCCAAGCGGCTTTCCATTAACCCTCCTATAGCTCTCCATTTTCGCGGTTATCCAAGCGCCCTTGTTCTTTGAGTGACCCGAGTATGGCGGATTGCCGGTGATGACCAGAATTTCCCGGTCTTTCACTTTTTGCGCTGCTTCAACTTCTGCACTTACCGCCGGCAAGAGGAAATTCGGCTCCGGTTCAATTGGCTCCAAGGTGTTCGTAAGGAACACTTGCAGGCGCTCACGATCGTTAAGAGGATGACCTTGATCCTTGAGATATTGTGACAGCTTCAAATGTGCGATCGTGTATGGCGCAATGAGGTATTCGAACCCGAAGATATTTTTGAGAAAATGCTCACGGACGATAAGATTGGCGCGCCCTGTATCCGAGCCTCCAAGATTCTCAAATGCACGTTGAAACACTTCCAGCAGGAAGGTGCCCGTCCCGCACGCGAAATCGAGCACGGTGACGCGCTTGTGGTTAGCGAGCCCTTCGGAAATTCCGAAATTTGCTTTCAGGATGTCATCGACCGCGCGGACGATGAAATTCACGATAGGCGGCGGGGTGTAATAGACCCCGCGGCTTTTGCGTGTGTCTTTATCGTAAGCCTTCAAATAATCTTCGTAGAAATAGATGAAGGGGTCCCGCTCAAACAGGCGGTGCTCCTCTTCGTCGGCAGCGCGCACCCGACGGCTGATCGCCTTCCGTTGTCGAAACGACAAATCCTCATGGATCGCCAGCAGGTCAAGACCATTGACGATCGACAGCACCTCCTCGATCACCCAGCGCACGTCGCGATATTCGGGCTTCTCCAGTTCGGGAAGGAACCCGACAAGTTCTGAATCAGCTGGAATGAGCCCGGAATGAATTCATCGGCATTGCGAAGGGTGACCGCTTCCGAATTAGAATTTAACCGCGCAAGAAAAAGTCCGTATGCGAGCATTTGAGCAAAGGCATCAGCAAACTCCTTAAGTTGCAGCTCATGAAATACTTGCTTTTGAAACACCTCATAGAGCCCATAAAGCTTCGCCCCCTTATGTTCCTTTTCCTGCCTCATCAACTCGTCGTTCAAGTAGTCGCGCAAGAACCTGCTGCGAGTAGCGAGCGCAAGTGCGAGTTTTTCGGAATCATCGATCCCTTCCGGCGCCGTCGAAAAGAAGCCGCGAAGTAGCTTGCACACGGCCTCGACGCGATCCTCGCGCAAGCGAAATTTGCGGTTCTCAAGATCGGTCTCGTGACACAAAAACTTCCCGCTGGATACTGTCCTTATTGATCCAGGCAAAATGCAGATAGTCCGTGACGATGATATTTTGTGAGAGGGTCCTATAACGCTTGATCTGATCGGACTTCAGAACTTTATCGAGGCTCTCGCCGATCTTCTTATTCTCGACGTAGCCGAGAATAAGAGCGCCTTTGCTGATCTTGAAATCCGGCGCGCCCTTATCGGCAACGCGCTTCGGCTCATGCTGGACGTTGACGCCCTTTTGGGTCTCGTCTGCCAATGCCTGAAGGAGTGCCTCAAGTGCGGCCCGGTCCATGTGCTCGGTTTTCTCATCGACCGGATTTTTCCGGAGTGCCAGAAGATAGCGATCGAAGATATTACTGTCGGGCATGGATTTTCGGCTCACGGCGTCGTACTAGCGTTACTAAACTCGTTGCTTTCCTACAACCGTTTCCATGTCACATGGTCGGGTGTATGAAAGGCCCGGCCGCGAGGCCCGAAAAGCTAGTTTAAACTGTCGGGAGCGGCCTAAGGCTGCGACACGGCACCGAAGAGACGCATGCGCAAAAAATTCGCTAGCGTGTGGGACGCCCTGGAAGACACGGAAGCCGCCAATATGCGGGCGCGGTCGGCGCTGATGATCGCGGTGCGTACTAAGGTCGAAGGCTGGAAGGTCAGTCAGTCCGATGCGGCGCGGCGGCTCGGCCTGACCCAGCCGCGCTTGAACGATCTTATGCGGGGCCGGGTCGACAAATTCAGTCTCGATGCCTTGATGAATCTGGCGCGGCCGGCGGGTCTGTCCGTGCGCCTCGAAATTGGCGAGGCGGCCTAATAGACCCATTCCCGCGAACGCTCGATGCTCGCTTTCATATAAGAGTTACGGACCGCGCCGGCTTCTACAAGGTCAACTTTGCGGCCGAAAAGGGTTTCAAGCAATTCTTTCAGGCCAAAAAAAACATCGAAGTAAGCGGCAAGTTCGACGAGCTCAAACTCGACCAAAAAATCGAGATCGCTGCGCGCCGGATCGAAATCCACCGCCCGTGCCGCCGAGCCGAACACGTCGAGGCGGCGCACATGGAAGCGGCGGCAAAGCTCCCGCAATTCGTCGCGATGAGTGGCAATATCGGCAATCATCGTCCGCTCCATAGGCCGCAGCGAATATAGCATGGCCTGCGCGAAGAAATCTGCAGGTCCTAAGGGCCGGGGCGAGCCAAAGACGTGGATGGCCGGAACAAGTCCGGCCATGACGGCTGGGAGCAGCGTCCCCGACTTAGCGACGCGCCCTTGACATTCGTCCCTCTTTCCGGTACAGATCAAAGAATCATCTCGCCCGGTAAAAGGACGGCGTCGCGAAGGCAAATCGCGGCGGCGGGGCGAGAGGCGGAGCCCGCGGGCGGGGCTTGCTACCTCGCTCCCGGGCGGTCCGGGCATCATGCCCGCCGGCATTACGACCGGCGTGCGAGGTGCGTCGCTGGAAGTGGCAGTGCCCGTCGGCGGGATACCCCCGCCCCTTTTGACGGGTCCTGCCACGAAGCCTGGCCCGGATCGCACCAAGGGACAACAACACCCCTTGGGAAGAGCCGTGGTGGAACGCCGGAAGGCGAGCTGCCTCCTCCCCGGCCCTCGCGCGCTGATGAGGGTCGCGGTGGAGGCAGCGCCGCACTGCAGATGGTTTGCGCGGACTTCGCGCAAACGGTCTGCGCCAGGTGCGGAGGTTGCGGCCCTGCGTTTTCCGGCGTTCCATATTCCTTTTTTTGCGAAACCGAAAAGGCAAAGAGAAACACCGAAGCACCACCGCTCGGCCTCTTCTTTGCTCCGGTTTCGCGCTTCACGTCACTGAAATCAGGAGGCTCGCAGGCGAAGGCGCGTGCGGCGACGGAAAAAGTTTGCCGTCATCCTGAGGTGCCCGCGCGTAGCGCGGGCCTCGAAGGATGTGGCTCAGGCGCTGGGGCCGTCGCCCTTCGAGGCTCGCTGCGCTCGCACCTCAGGGTGACGGAAGAAGCGCAAGCAAAGCGACGCCCCGCCCACCGCGCTTCGCGGTCCCCCCTCCCCGCTTTCGCGGGGCGGGATGAAACAAAGGAGATGCCATGAAGCGAAAAGACGATGACCGTATCAACGAGAATGCCGCGGTGTTCGGCGCCATGCTCCACGCCGGCTTCAAGGCGAGGAAGCCGAAACTGTCGCCGGCGGAATTCGCGCGGCGCTATGGGCGCGAAGCGGCGGCACAGCAGCGGCGCTATTGCGACGCCTTTGCGCTGTGGCGGGGCTGCCGCAAGAACCGCTGCCGCCGGGCGCGGCGCTGCCTCGGTTATGTCACCGATTGCCTCAAGCGCGCGTTCGGCGCCGTGCCGGGGCCCGCCCATGTCAAGGCGCGCAACGCGCTCAACAAAGCCGTGCCGCGCAATATCAGCGCCCCCGAGCGCAAGGCGCGGCAGAACCTGCCGGAGGATTTTTATAGGAAGAAAGGGTGATGGGGGGAGAACGAATGGGAGAGGACGGATGGGACAGATGCAGGACAGGAACAAGGATCGTCGTCATCCTGAGGTGCCCGCGCGTTAGCGCGGGCCTCGAAGGATGCAGCCGAGACGCCCGGGCCGTCGCCCTTCGAGGCTCGCGGAGCCTGTCATCGGGCCGCGCGCTTCGCGCGGACCCGTTGGCTCGCACCTCAGGATGACGGAAGAAACGCAAGCGGCTGAGATGGCGGGTGGCGGGAACGAGTAACATGCGCTAACGAGACACCCATGCAGCACTCCGCCCTTCTCAATGTCATGACCAAGGCCGCGCACCGCGCCGGCCGCAACCTCAAGCGCGATCTCGGCGAGGTTGAGCATTTGCAGGTGTCGCTCAAAGGCCCGCGCAATTTCGTCACCGCCGCCGACCGCAAGGCCGAGGAGATTTTGCGCACCGAGCTCGCCAAGGCGCGGCCGGATTACGGCTTTCTCGGCGAGGAAAGCGGCGCGCATTCCGGCGCCGACAAATCGCATCGCTGGATCGTCGATCCGCTCGACGGCACCACCAATTTCCTGCACGGCATTCCGCATTTCGCGGTGTCGATCGCGCTCGAGCGCGACGGCGCCATCGTCGCCGGCCTCGTCTACAATCCGGCCAATGAGGACCTGTTCGTCGCCGAGCGCGGCAAGGGCGCCTTCCTCAACGACCGACGGATTCGGGTGGCGGCGCGGGCCCGGCTTGCCGAGGCGGTGGTCGCCTGCGGCCTGCCGCATTACGGCCGCGGCGACCTGGCGCGCGCGCGGGCGGAAATCTTCGTGGCGCAGCAGAATTTCGCCGGCCTGCGCCGCTACGGCGCCGCCGCGCTCGATCTCGCCTGGGTCGCCGCCGGACGGCTCGATTGCTACTGGGAGCGCGATCTGGCGCCGTGGGATATCGCGGCGGGCTTATTGCTCGTGCGCGAGGCCGGTGGTTTTGTCAGCGATTGCGACGGCCATGAGGCGATCCTGAGCAAAGGCGAAATCGTCGCCGGCAACGACACCATGCACCGTGAATTGCTGCGGCTGTTGAAGGAAGCGGGCAAGCCGGCGACGCAAGAGGCGGCCAAAGAGGCGGCCGCATCGGGCACCGCGGAGAAATGACTCTCTCATCGTCATGCGCGGGCTTGACCCCGCGCATCCATCTGAAAGGAGGCGCTAAAATTGAGCCAAGAGTCCGATTTGCCCAAGCGCCGCATGGATTGCCGGGTCAAGCCCGGCAATGACGAAGGTATATTCACTTTGCGGCCTTACACCGCCGCCGACGCGGACGCAGCGATCGCGCTGTGGCTTGTCACCTGGCAGAAGACCTATCCGCAGTTCGATTTCGCCGCGCGGCTGTCCTGGTGGCGCGAGCATTGGCGGAAACTGACGCAAGCGGCCAAGGTCGTGGTCGCCGCAGATGCGCGCGAAACCCCGATCGGCTTTGTCACCATCGAGCCGGCGACGCATTATCTCGATCAGCTCGTAGTGGCGCCGGATTATTGGGGCAAAGCCGTCGGCGGCGCGCTCATGGACGAAGCCAAGCGGCTGTCGTCCGACTTCATCGACCTCGACGTCAACACCGACAATGCGCGCGCCCTCGGCTTTTATCGCAAGCACGGGTTCGTCGTGACCGGCGACGGCGTCAATGCGTTTTCCGGCCGGCCCATCCATCATCTCCGGTGGCGCGCATGATCCCGAAAAATGGACTTGCGGTTTCGGGCAAGATCATGCGCCAGAAAAATAAATGCGCGTGACGTCAGGCGCCGACGAGCGCCGCCGCCTTGGCCGCGTCGAAGATTTTGGAATCGACCTTCAGATAGGCCATGTTTTCGTCGGCGATGATCACGGCTTCGGCCACGCCTGGCACCTGGCGCAGCTTTTTGATCAGGGCTGCACCCTCGCCGGCCTTGTCGCCGCCGAGCGGCAAAAGCCGCGTCGTCAGGTAGCTTGGCTGCGCCATGGTCGCAGCGGCGAGCAGCCAGAGGAGCGCCAGTACCGTGGTGAGCACAAACACCGCGCCGTCGCCGCCGCGCTGCTGGGCGAAGCCGCCGATGACGCCGCCGGCGAAAATGCCCAAGAAACTGCAGGCTGGAATAAAGCCCGGTCGCCGTGCCTTTGGCTTCCGCCGGCGCGGTTTTGGTGATCAGCGACGGCAGGCTCGCCTCCATCACGTTAAAGGCGGAGAAGAACACGACCAAGGCGGCGAGCAGCATGTAGAGATTGCCGGCGCCGAAGCAGAGCATGAGCTGGCTCGACAGCAGCGCCGCGACCGCGCCGACAAAGACGCCCTTCATGCGGCGGTATTTCTCCGCGACGATAATCGCCGGCACCATCACCGCGACGGAGACGATCAACACCGGCAGATAGACCATCCATTGATCGTGGACGACGAGGCCGAGCGTGCCTTGCAGGAGCCCGGGCACCACCAGAAAGCTCGCCGTCAACATGGCATGCAGCGCGAATATGCCGATGTCGAGCCGCAGCAGCTCGGGGTTGCGCAGCACGGCCCCGATGAGAGCCGGCACCGCTTCAGCGTCGCGATGCACGCGCAACTGCCGCGGGCTCGGCACCGCGAATTGCGACGATGGCGATGCCGAGGCCGCCGAGGCCGACCATCAGCCAGAAAATGCCGGGCACGCCGATCACGGCGGCAAGCATCGGGCCGGCCACCAGCGCAACCATGAACGAGGCGCCGATGGTGATGCCGACCAGCGCCATCGCCTTGGTGCGGTTGTCCTCGCGGGTGAGATCGGCGACCAGCGCCAGGATCACCGAGCCGACCGCGCCGGTGCCTTGCAGCGCGCGGCCGACGATCATGCCGTCGATCGAGGTCGACAGCGCGGCCACCGCGCTGCCGGCGGCAAACAGCAAGAGACCAAGCACGATCATGACCTTGCGGCCGATCTTGTCGGACAGAAGCCCGAACGGAATCTGCAACAGCCCCTGGGTCAGCCCGTAAATGCCGAGCGCCTCGCCGATCAGGTACGGATTGGCGCCGGCAAGCCCGCCCGCATAGGCGGCGAATACCGGATAGACCATGAACAGGCCGAGCAGCCGGACGGAGAATACCGCCGCAAGCGAGCCGGCCGCGCGCAATTCCTGCTTTTCCATCGCTCCAAGGCCCCGATCGTGGCCGCCCGCAGGGGTAATGCCCTGCCCGCGCGCCGCCGGTCAATTGCGGCGGCTTGCCGCCGCCACGCCGCCGCGATATAGAGCCGGCCAAATTGGTCAAAGAATTCAAGCTGGACGATCAAAGCCATGAAAACCGAAACCCACCCGAATTATCACACCATCAAGGTGCTGATGACCGATGGCACCGAATTCACCACGCGCTCGACCTGGGGCAAGCCCGGCGACACGCTGCACCTCGATATCGACCCGAAATCGCACCCGGCTTGGACCGGCGGCCAGCAGCATCTGCTCGACCGAGGCGGCCGATTGTCGCGGTTCCAGAAGAAGTATTCGGGTTTCTTGAAGGCTTAAGCGTCGGCCGGCACGGCGCGCCGCCTATCGGGGGCTTTCAGGCTTCGGATTCGAACGCCGCTTTTAAAAGTCCCCATTGGCGCTCGACGGGGTTGTCGACCGCAGCTTTGGCCGGCGCTACCGCGTGCATCGTATTGTCGAGGCGGCGAATTTCCGTTTGCAGCTTGGTCGAACGCGCGATCAGCTCCTGCAGCTTGGACGGCAACAGTTCCAGCGACTTGGCATCGCCCGGCTCGCACGCCGCCAACCTCACCTTGCTTTTTTCCTTATTGGCCTGGGCGAGCGTCATCTCGCCCTCTTTGACCGCCCGATGCAGCAACAGCCAGGAGGCAAGCTGCATCAGCCGCGTCGTCAGCCGCATGCTTTCGGTGGCGTAAACCAGGCTGGCGCTGCGTTCGAGTTTCTTGGAGTCCTGGCGGCCGGCGCCGTCGAGATAGCCCGCGGTCTCTTCGACCAGCGCCATGCCGTCGCGGAACAACGCGGCAAAAACCGGGGAATTTGCCAGCCGTTCACTGAAGGAGACCGCGCCGGCTTCCATCGCACGCTTATCGGACATTTACGCCTCACGCCACCGCGGCAGCATCGCGCGGCGGGCGCGCGCTGTAAAGCGCGCGAACCGGCAACTTGCAGACATAGTTGCCGAACGCGGCGAACGAGGACTTCCGCCGCGGCCGGGCAGCCTTCGCCGCCACATCGGTTAACAAAAAAGAGCCGCCGTTGCCGGCGGCTCAAGGTGATAACAGGGAGGCGTCAAACAGAGTGGACAGGAGCCACTCAATGTCCAGAAGATGGACATGCTTTGTAATGAACGAGAAAGCTTAATGGAAGGTTAAGGAATTTCAGAATGCTTGGCGAATTCTTCCTGAAGTTTCGCGCAAGCGGCCGACAGTTCGGCCGCCAAGCCATTGGAGCATTTCATTTTTTAAAAAAGCTGTCGGCTGCGGATTTCACCGCCTGCTTGCGCCCCCGGTCGGCCTCCAGCCGCGCGATTTCGTCCTTCAGGAGCGCGATGCGATCGGTCAATTCCCCGGCCGACAACAAGGTTAAGTCCTGCCCGATCTCGTGGGCGATTTTCTTCTTCGGTTTATCGTCCTCGTCGATCGCCGGCATTTCGTCTCTCCAGGCCGAAATGTACCAGCGTCATAGCGCTTGTCACACGGGGCGACAAAAGCCAGATCAACTTGGCCGAGCCGGTAACCGACCCACCAGAATATGGCCGTGACCCCTTGAATCTAAACGGGAAATATTCTTGCCCTGTAATTCACCAGCCGCTACTAAGAATGGCTCAGGCGTAAGCGGCCGCATCCGGATCGGGCGCAAGAGGGCCGGACGGTCGCGAATTCGGCGCAAAGCCCGGGAGGTAGTCATCCCGGGGTCTTTATCGTGGCGCGAACGGCGCCGGCTGCCGCTCTCGGAGGGGTTTCTTGGCATTTCTGCGCGCCACCGGCTTCGGCCGGCAAAGCTGCGGCACGACGATTTCGCGCGCGGGTCCGATTTGCGCGAAGCCCTTCGGCATTCTGCTCTGCGGCCTTTTGGCGCTCGCCTGTGTCACCTTTTTTGACATAGCGGCTGCGCACGCCCTGGAAGCGGTCAACGTCCGCACCGACGCTGCCGCCATCGATCTGACCAACGCGGTTCAGTTCGAGCATACCGACGGCGACCGCATCCAAGTCTCCACCCCGCCCGGCGACGACGGCATTATCCGGCGCATCGAAGTGCGCGGGCGCGAAGCCGGAAAAAACTGGGCGGTGTTCGCGCTCGCCAACAACGGCGACGAGCAGATCGACCGGCTGATCGTTGCGCCGCATTACCGCATGGTCGGCTCCGGGCTGTTTTGGCCCGACCTCGGAGAGTCGCGCATCGTCTACATTACGCCGTCCTCGGGCGACCCGCCCGAGCGGCAGGACAGCGCCGACGCCGATGTCTACCGCGTCACGCTCGACCCCGGCACGGTGATCACTTTTGTCGCTGAACTGCGCACCGAAAAACTCCCGCAGCTTTATCTGTGGGAGCCGGATGCCTACAAAGACAAGCTCAATTCGCTCACGCTTTACCAAGGTATCGTGATCGGCATTGCCGGCCTGTTGGCGCTGTTCCTGACCATCCTGTTCGTGGTCAAGGGCAGCGTGATGTTTCCGGCGGCTGCCGCGCTCGGCTGGGCGGTGCTGATCTATATCGGCATCGATTTCGGGTTTTGGCCGAAAGTGTTCGATATGTCGGCGTCCGCCGAACGGATCTGGCGGGCTTCGGGCGAGGCGATACTTGCCGCCACGCTATTGGTGTTTCTGTTCGCCTACCTCAATCTCAACCGCTGGCACGTGCGCTATGCGCATATTACCGTCGCCTGGCTCGCCTTCCTCGGCGCGCTGGTGGCCGTCGCGCTGTTCTCGCCGGCCGTCGCCTCCGGGATCGCGCGCATCTCGCTGTTCCTGGTCGCGGTGCTGGGTTTCATGCTCGTCATCTATCTCGCCACGCACGACTACGACCGGGCGGTGATGCTGATTCCGACATGGCTCTTGCTCGTGGTCTGGGTGATCGGCGCAGCGGCTACCGTGCTTGGCTTTGTCACCAACGACATCGTCGGTCCGGCTCTGCTTGGCGGCCTCGTTCTCATCGTCATGCTGATCGGCTTTACCGTCATGCAGCACGCTTTTGCCGGCGGCATGGCGAGCGGCATTGTCTCCGACGTCGAGCGGCGCGCGCTGGCGCTGACCGGCGCGGGCGACATGATCTGGGATTGGGACGTGTCGTCCGACAAGGTTTTCACCAGCCCGGAGACCGAAACCGCGCTCGGGCTCAAGCACGGATCGCTCGAAGGCTCGGCGGCAAAATGGTTGGAAAATCTGCATCAGCTCGATCGCGACCGTTTCCGCGCCACGCTCGATAGCGTGCTTGAACAGCGGCGCGGCCGGGTGGCGCAGGACTTCCGCATGCGCACCGCCGACGGGCATTATCTTTGGTTCGCGCTGCGCGCCCGGCCGGTCGTCGGCTCGGACGGCGAAGTAGTGCGCCTCGTCGGCACGCTTACCGACGTCACCGAGTCCAAAACCGCCGAGGAACGGCTGCTGCACGACGCCGTGCACGACAACCTTACCGGCCTGCCCAACCGCGAACTCTTCCTCGATCGCCTGCAGGCCGTGCTCGGCCTCGGCCAAGCCGATGCCGGGATACGTCCGACCGTCATGATCATCGACCTCGACCGCTTTAAGCAGGTCAACAACTCGGTCGGGCTGGCGGTCGGCAACTCCATCCTGCTGACATTGGCGCGCCGGCTCGGACGCCTGATCAAGCCGCAGGACACTTTGGCGCGCTTGTCGGGCGATGAGTTCGGGCTGATCGTATTATCCGAAAAGGAGGCGGCGCGCATCACCGGACTGGCCGAGACCATTCGCAAGACGTTGCGCGCGCCGATCAACTTCCGCGATCGAGAAATATTCATCACAGCGTCGATCGGGTTGGCGCTCGCCGACAGCGAGGCGCCGCGGGCAGACGAAATTCTCAAGGATGCCGAACTCGCGATGTATCACGCCAAGCGCGGTGGCGGCGATCGCATCGATGTTTTCAAGGTCGCCATGCGCGCGCGCAAATCCGATCGGCTGTCGATCGAATCCGACTTGCGCCGCGCCCTCGAGCGCGATGAAATCTCCATCCTGTATCAGCCGATCGTGCGGCTCGAGGATCGCTCCATCGCCGGCTTCGAAGCCTTGGCCCGATGGAACCACCCCAAACTCGGCCGCGTATCGCCGGTCGAGTTCATCGCTATTGCCGAGGAGACCGGACTGATCGTCGAGCTCGGCCTGTTCGTCCTCGATCGCACGGCGCGGCAGCTGTCCAACTGGCAGCGCTCGCTGCGTCAGCGCGAGCCGATATTCGCCAGCGTCAACGTCTCGTCGCGGCAATTGCTGCGTCACGATTTGATCCAGGATCTGCGCACGGTGCTGGCCCGCGCGCCGTTGGCCCGCGGCTCGCTCAAGCTCGAGATCACCAAGTCCGTCGTCATGGAGAATCCGGAACACGCCGCGCAGATGCTGCACCGGATCCGCGAGCTCGGCGCTGGGCTGGCGCTTGACGATTTCGGCACCGGCTACTCGTCACTGTCCTATCTGCAACGCTTCCCGTTCGACACCATCAAGATCGATCAGTCGTTCGTGCGGACGACCCCCAAAGGCACGCGTCCGGTCATTCTGCGCTCGATCATCACGCTGGCCCATGATCTCGGCATGGACGTGGTGGCTGAAGGCGCCGAAACCAATTCCGATGCGGTCGAGCTATTCCAGCTCGGCTGCGAATACGCGCAGGGGTTCGTGTTCGGCGAACCGATGAGCGCCGAGCAGGCGCGAAGCCTGCTGGAGCCCGACGCGCAGAGAATCCGGAAAGAGGAAACCGGCATCAGGATCAAAGTCTTCGGCTCCTGAGTTGGAGCCGGCGATCGCCCGCGTGTGTGTTAAGCGTGTCCTGCTTCACTCGATAGCATGCCGAGATTGATGCCGATCTTCTTCAGCGCCATTTGATACTTGCCGCCGATGTCGGCGCCGAAGATCAATTCCGGATCGGGGGCACAATGCAGCCAGCCGTTGCCCTGGATTTCATTCTCGAGCTGACCGGGGGCCCAGCCCGCATAACCGAGCGCCAGGATGGCGCTGGCCGGTCCGGCGCCGCTCGCGATCGCCTTGAGGATGTCGATGGTCGCGGTGAGGCTAATTCCCTCGTCGATCGGCAGCGTCGAATTCTCGATGTAGAAATCCGCCGAGTGCAACACGAAGCCGCGCTCGGTCTCGACCGGGCCGCCGCGCATGACTTTGACCGCGCCGCTGCGTTGCGGCAATTGAATCGCTTCCGCGGTCGCAATGACGTTGAGCTTCACCAAGAGATCGGAGAAGTCGATATTCGGCGCCGGATGATTGACGGTAATGCCCATGGCGCCTTCGGCCGAATGGGCACAGATATAAATGAGCGAGCGTGAGAAGCGTTCGTCGCCCATCGTCGGCATTGCAATCAGCATCTGGCCGTCGAGATAGCCTCGTCGCCTCGATTTCCCGGATGTGCCGCGCGGCAATTTCATATGGAAAGGTTAGCCCATCGATCCGAATTTGCAAACGAACGAGCGGCCGAAAAGTTCATAATGTGCCCCGATGGCCAACTGCCTACCGGCAATTGCGGCACGCCAGCGCGGGGGATTTGGAAGATCGACCGGCCGCCACGGTGAAAAAAACGTGAAATCCAAAAACCGCACTCGCATCATATATTTGCTGGCAGCACAGACTTCCGCCTTTGGCATACCTCTTTGGACGTGCGGTCACGATCATGTCAGTGGCGCGGGCGGTTCGTTCGCCCTAAACAGCGCGCGATGACACAATCACGATTAACACTTGTGGCAGCCCTGCTTGTCGGCTTTGCCGAAATGCCGCTTCTGGCGACCGCCATGTCTTCTGCTGCCCAGGCGCAAGACGCCTCGGACTGGATGACACAGTTGCATACCGCCGCACGTATGATCGCCGGCGACGCCATAAAGACGTCGGCGACGACGATCATTCGTGCCGGAATCGAGATCAAGCTCGACCCCGGCTGGCATACTTATTGGCGCGATCCCGGCGATACCGGAGTACCGCCGACTTTCGATTTTTCCGGCTCGACCAATGTGAAGTCGACCGCGGTGGAGTGGCCGGCGCCAGAACTCCTTCCCGGACGGCGCCGGCGGCACGTCGATCGGTTATGTCGACCATGTCATCTTGCCGCTACGGGTCACGCCGCAACATCCTGAAAAACAATCCGTCCTGCATTTGAAACTCGGGTATGCGGTGTGCGGCAGTTTGTGCATTCCCGTCGACGCCAATTTGCAGCTTGCGCTCGACGGCGACGGCGCCGAGAGCGCGGCGATCCGCAAGGCGGAAATCCGGGTGCCGCGGCACGCGGCGGTCGGTCCCAATAGCGGGCCGGCGAATGGCCTGGCGATCACCGGCATCCATCTTGAGCCGGGTCAGCCCCATGACCGCGTCGTCGTCGACCTCACCGCGCCGGCGCAGACCCCGGTGCAAATGTTCGTCGAGGGGCCGACCCCGGATTGGTCGCTGCCGCAGCCGCAATCGGCGGGCGGCGACGGTACGACCCGGCATTTCAGCTTCGATCTCGACGGGCTGCCGTCCGGCGCGCAGGCCAAGGGAGCAACGCTCACCTTCACCGCGGTTTCGGCCGACGACGCCATTGAGGTTCCCGCCCGTCTCGACTAATTCACCCGGGACGCTAGGTTATGGCGCCGCTGCGCCAATATAGAGCGGCGGAGGGGTTTTCATTTTTAATCGAGAGGACAAACCATGACGATTAAGGTTGGCGACCGCGTACCGAACGGCACTTTCATGACTATGACGGCCGAAGGACCCAAGCCGAAAACCACGGACGAATTGTTCAAAGGCAAGAAAGTGGTGCTGTTCGCGGTGCCCGGCGCCTTCACGCCGACCTGCCACAAGAACCATTTGCCGGGATTTGTGAAGAACGCCGCCTCGATCAAGAGCAAGGGCATCGACACCATCGCGGTCACCGGCGTCAACGACGTGTTCGTGATGGACGCATGGAAGAAGGCTTCGGGCGGCGAGGCGATCGAATTTCTGGCCGACGGCAGCGGCAACTGGGCCAAGGCGCTCGGCCTAACCGCCGACTTGACCGAACGCGGTCTCGGCGTGCGCTCGCAGCGCTATGCCATGGTGGTCGATGACGGCGTGGTGAAAACGCTCAACGTCGAGGAGACACCCGGCAAGGCCGACGTCTCCGGCGCCGACAATCTGATGACGATGCTGTGATCTGGTCATTCCGGGGCGCGGACGAAAGTCCGCGCCCCGCAATCGATCATTTCGAACGGGCAATTTCCGCTCGACCTGCGGTTATCATCCGCAATGACGGTCAGGCCTTCCCTGCCCTGATTTCCGCAATTGCCTGGCGGGCAAGCACGTCGGCGCGCTCGTTCATGTCGTGACCGGCGTGGCCTTTGACCCAATGCCACCGGATCTGATGCTGGCCGAGCGCAGCCTCCAGCCGCGTCCACAGATCGACATTCTTGACCGGCTTCTTGTCTGCCGTGCGCCAGCCGTTCTGTTTCCACTTCGCGATCCAGGACATGATGCCGTTGCGCAGATACTGGCTATCGGTATGTAAATCCACCCGGCACGGCCGCTTGAGCGCTTCCAGCGCGGCAATCGCCGCCATCAGCTCCATGCGATTATTGGTGGTGTTGGCCTCGCCGCCCTTTAGCTCCTTTTCGCGATCGCCGAAGCCGAGGATCGCGCCCCAGCCGCCGGGACCCGGGTTGCCGGAGCAAGCGCCGTCAGTGTGAACGACCACATGCGGCAGCGTTGGCGACGGTTCGCCATTCACAGGCCATCTACTCCGTAATCACCGACGCTCGTGACCTTCTGATGGAAGCGCAGCTTGCGGGCATATTCGCGCGGATCCTTTGGCCGCACCAGGGCGCCGGGCGGCACGTCGAGCCAGTCGACCAGCCGGGTCAAGAGGAAACGCACCGCGGCACCGCGGGCCAAGAGTGGCAGCATTTGCCATTCCGCATCGGTCGGCGCGCGCGTCTTGGCATATCCGGCCAGAAGCGCACGTCCTTTGGTGACGTTGTAGGAATGATCCGGCTCGAAGCACCAGGCGTTGAGGCAGATGGCGACGTCATACATCAGCGTGTCGGTGCAGGCGAAATAGAAATCGATCAGCCCCGAAAGCCTGTCGCCGAGAAAGAAGACATTGTCGGGAAAAAGATCGGCATGAATGACGCCCTGCGGCAACCCTTGCGGCCAGTCGCGCTCCAGCCCGTCGAGCTCGGCGGCGACCAGGGACTCGATAGTGCCTTCCACTTTGTGGGCGCTGGCCCGACAGGTTTCGTAGAGTTGCCGCCAGCCGCCGACCGATAACGCATTATCGCGCCGCATCGGAAAATCGGCGCCGGCAAGATGCAATCGCGCCAGCGCTTCGCCCAACGCCGAGCAATGTGCCGCGCTCGGGCGGCGAATCCACATGCCGTCAAGGAAGGTGACGACGGCCGCGGGACGGCCGGCAAGTCTGCCGAGCACCGCGCCGTCGCGATTTTTCACCGGCTGCGGACAAGTAATGCCGCGGCTCGCCAGATGCTCCATCAGACCCAGGAAAAACGGCAAATCGCGCTCGGCGACGCGCCGCTCATAGAGCGTCAGGATGAAGTGGCCGCCGCCGGCGTGGACCAGAAAATTGGAATTCTCGACCCCTTCGGCGATGCCCTTATAGGACAACAGCTCGCCGACGTCGTAGCCGGCCAAAAAGCGACCAAGGTCCTCTGCCGAAACATCGGTGTAAACGGCCATGAAGGGCTCCAAACTCCATCGCCGCTACCGGCCGCGCGCGGGCGCGTCAAGCACCGCCGCCACCGAGCCAACCCGAAAAGCGCGCGTGAAGGTCGGTGGTCTCGACAGCGCCATCGCGGTAAACGATGGGAGCAAGCGTGCGGCCTTCCGAATGGGCCAAGCGAAACGCCATATAGCGGTATTGTTCGGGAAACCTCGCGGCGCCGCCGGCCAGAAACAACTTGTCGAATTCCGCCGACGGCTCGACCGGATCGAGCCGGTCGCGCTCATAGATCGCTGCCCGCTCCGCGATCAGCCAGCCTTCGGCATGGCGTTCGAAGCGATCGAGAAAGCGCGAGCACGAGGTAAGATCGACCGGCACGTCCTTGAATTTCTGGCGCACGCGGATGATCACCGGCGTCTCCGCCACCGCGCGGTCGCGGTTGAGCCTGACGGTCGGCGTGAACAAATGATGGCGCGACCAGGTATGGCCGGCGGCGAAATTCGCCGTGCAGCGCTCGACGAACTGCTCGAACGGCCCGCGAAACCAGGAGATCGAAATAAGGCCGTCAGGCGCGAAGGTCGAACGCAGTTCGTCCCACCTGCCCTGATCGCGATAGACACCCCAAGACTGAATCAGTTCGGCGATGGCAAGCTTGTCATCGATTTCCATTGACGGCTGACCCCGGAAACGTCATTTCGGACCGCCCGAAACCACCATCATAATCGAAGCCGAGCAGTCGCGAGAATGAAAGCCATCGTTATCCACGAATTCGGTCCGCCCGACGTTTTGCGCTACGAAGACGTGCCCGATCCGGCGCCACGTGCCGGCGAAATCCGGATCGCCGTGCACGCGGCGACCGTCAACCGCGTCCTCGACGTCAGCGTGCGCGCCGGCAGGGAAACGGCGCGCGGCGTTGTGTTGCCGCTCATTCCCGGCGTCGATTGCGCCGGCATTGTCGATGCTGTCGGGCCGCAGGTCACGCGCTGGCGCGTCGGCGACCGCGTCGCCGCGGCGGGCTTCATGCCACTCGAAATCTGCGCCGAAGACGGTTCCGGCTATGACGGCCCGCGCGGCATGATGGGCATTAAGCGCCCTGGCGGCTTTGCCGAAAAAGTCGCCGTGCCGGCGTGTGCCGCGGTTGCGCTGCCCGCGGATCTCGATTTCCATCGCGCCGCCGTCGTGCTGCGTCATGTGCCGACGGCGTGGAATCTTCTGGTCCATGTCGCCGACCTCAAATTCGACGAGACGGTATTGGTCATGGGTGCTGGCGGCAATCTCGGCAGCATCGGCATTCAAATCGCGAAAAACGTGATCGGGGCGCGGGTGATCGCCGCGGCCGGCTCGGACGCCCGTGCGACGTTAGGCAAGAAGCTCGGCGCCGACCACGCGGTCAATTATTCGACCCACGATATCCGCGACGAGGTGATGAAGATCACCGGCGGCAAGGGCGTCGACGTGCTTTACGACAATATCGCCAACCCGGCCGTGCTGCCGTCAGCGTTCCACGCCATCGGCATGAACGGCCGCCTCGTCACCGCCGGCGCGCACGCCGGGCCCAATGTGGCGATCGACTTCTCGCACCTTTATCACAAGCGCATCACCATCAAGGGCATGCCCGGCTACACGCCGTCCGATTTGCCGCACTGCCTCGCCGCCGCCGCGCAAGGCAAAGTCGTCCCGCAAATCGAACGGGTGCTGCCGCTGGCGCAGGCCGCCGAAGCCCACCGCCTGGTCGAACGGCATGAAGGTCAGGGCAAGATCGTGCTCGATCCGACGCTGCGGTAAGCGGCGTTCCGAATTGCCTTATTGGCTTTCAGGAATCGTCCACCGGCTGCGTGGCGCGCACCGACGGCCGCGCCGCGAACGCGGCGTGCCAATTGGCGAGCCGCAAATGGCCCTTGCGCCAATGATCATCGGCAAACCGGAAGTCGAGATAGGACAAGGCGCAACCGATCGCGACATGGCCGATGCCGAACGGCGTCGTCGTCAGCGACTCGGCCTCGCTCTCCAGACTTGCCAGCACGGCTGACTTGCGCGCCGCCGTGCTGGCGACATGCAGTTCGGAGGGATGGGCGCGCATGCGCTCGTCGCGCAGTAGCACCATCATGTCGAGAAAACCGTCCCCTAGCGCCTGCCGGCGCAGGGCCGTCATCCGCGCCCTGGGCTCGCGCGGAAACAGCTTCGGCGTCCCGTCGAGCGCATCGAGATACTCGCTGATGACCCGCGAGTCGTAGAGCACCGTGCCGTCGTCGAGAACAAGTGTCGGAATTTTGGACAGCGGATTGTCGGCCATCAGTTCGGCATGCGGCTTGGCTGTCGCCGCCACGGTGCGCACGCAGGTCAAGCGGCCGGCAACGCCGCGCTCATGCGCGACGATCATGACCTTGCGGACGAACGGCGAGCGCGGCGACCAATGCAGCTTCATGGGCCAAGCCTACAATCTCAGCTTTGACAGTATCGCGACGGCGTCTTCGAGTCCCTTGGCGATCAGGCAGCCGGCGGCGGCCAGCGCGTCGAGCTTCGATTGTGCACTCTCGCGCGCGCTACCGATCAGCGCGCCGGCGTGGCCCATCTGCTTCTCGGCCGGAGCATGACGGCCGACCACCATGGCGACAATGGGCTTGGCATAACCGCGTGCGACCTCGGCAAAGGCATATTCCTTGTCGCCGCCGATCTCGCCGCAGAACAGCACGGCGGCGGTTGCCGCGTCGTCCGCCAGGGCCTGCAAATATTCGTGCGGATTGCGCCCGATCACACTATCACCGCCGATGTGGGCGACCAGACGCTGGCCGATACCGGCAAGGGTCAATTGCCGCGCCAAGGTCAGCGCCACCGTGCCGCTACGGACAATCACCGCAAGCCGGCCGGGCGCGCAGAAGCTCGGCGCGATGGAGCCAAGGAGCCCGCGGCCGGGCACAAAAATGCCGAGCGTGTTCGGGCCAATAAGCCAGCTTCCCGCCGCCCGTGCGAGTTTTGCCGCCGCCAGCGCGTCGTGCACCGGGACGTATTCGGCCGCGGCCACGATGGTCGCGACGCCTGCGCTCGCGCACTGCGCGATCGCGTCGCGCACGCCTTCGGCCGGGGTGTAGATCAGCGCGATGTTCGGCCGCTCCGGCAACTCCGCGATGCGATCGTAAAGCGGCACGCCGTCGATCAAGCCTTCCGCCTGGCCCTCCATGACGCCGCCGCCGCGGCCGAGCGCGACCCCGCCGATAAGACGTGTGCCGGCGGCAAGCATGCCGGCAACCTGATGACGCGCGTAGCGCCCGGTCGGGCTCAGCACCGCCACCCGCCAGGGTTCCGGATCGAGAAATGGAAGATGCAACGGGGCGGTCATGCGGTAGACTTTTGAAATAGGCTTGCGAAGGCTGCGCCGGGCGGCGCGGGGATCATACTCATTATGCGTCTTGCCGAGGTCGACGGAAAAGCTTTGCTGCGCCGCCACGGTATCGCGGTGCCGCGCGGCATCCTGCTCGGTCCCGGCGACACCCCGCCTGGCGAGGTAGGCAACTGGCCGGGATTCGTGTTGAAGGCGCAAATTCTCGAAGGCGGCCGCGGCAAGCGCGGGCTGGTCCGGCGCTTTGACGCCGTCGCCGGCTTCCGCGAAGCGCGCCGGCTGATTCTCGCCACGCTGGACGATGCCGATACACCGCTTCTCCTCGAAGAAGCGGTGCCGATCGCGCGCGAGATTTTCGTTGCCGTGCGGATCGACGGCACGCAGCAGCGGCTCGAATTGCTGGTCGCGCCTCAGGGCGGCGAAAACGTCGAACAATCGGCCAAGCTCGCGCGCATCGCGGTCGACGACGGCACGACGCCGGAAACGATCTACCCGGCCATCGCCCGATTTCTGCCGCGCGAACTGGCGGCGCGGCTAGCGCGCTACGCCGCGCGGTTGCCGCAGATCGCGCGCCAGGAGGATTTGGAGCTGTTAGAGATCAACCCGCTGGCGCTGACCGAGCATGGCCAATTCATCGCCTGCGACGCCAAGCTCGTCTGCGACGAATTCCGCGTCCTTCCGCCACGATCCGGACGCGTTTGCGGTGAGCCGCGGCCTTGCCGCGCGCGCCATGACCGCGCTCGAGCGCTCCGCGCGGGAGCTCGGTTTCCAGCTCGTCGAGACCGGCGGCGAGGTCGTCCTCGTCACCTCGGGCGCGGGACTGGCGATGATGATGATGGACCTATTGGCGGACCACGGACTCTCGGCCGCGAGCTTCATGGACAATCTGCGCGGCGCGCCCGACGAGACGATGACCCAGCGGCTGCAAATCGCCCGCGCACTGGCGGAGCGCAAGACCATCAAGGCGATCGTGTTTCAGACCGTCATCGCGTCACGCTCGCTGGCCGAGCGCGTCGACGCACTCATCGCATGGATGACTGCCGAGCCGCTGCCGAAGCCTCTGTTCGTCGGGCTGGCCGCAGGCCACGAGGCAACCCGCAAGATGAGCGTCGAGGAGGCGATCGCGAAATTGCGTGCCTTCGGCGTCGCTGCCTTCACCGATCCGGTCGAACTCGTCAAAGCGGCTGCGCAAGCGGTTAAATGACGCCGCTAGCGCGCCTTCTGCCCGCGTACCGCATAAAACGCGGCGTAGAAGCGCCGGCAGGCGTCGACAAATCCCTTGCCGAAATCCATGCGCCGGTTCGGTGCCAGATCGAAGAGATAATCGCATTCCTCGCCGCTACAGTAGAACGTACCCATGCCGCGAAGCGTATCGGCGAATTCGGAATTCTCATGACCGCAATCCGGGCAAATCAGCAGAATCCGCGCCGTCGTCGATTGATCTTGCGGGATGCCATAGTTGCGCATAGCGGTTCGCCGAGAGCGCTCTTGCCAATTCGCGGCTCGAATCAAGCATAGTCTAGCAAAGGTTTCGAATTGAACATTGCTGTGACGCCGCTAATTCAGGCAATTATTCTCAAATCTTAGGCGTCTCGCGCCGGGGCCGAATTCGATCAGACCAAGGCGATCCCGCCGGGGCGTCGCAAACGAGCGCAGCATGATTTTCTTTCTCACCAGTCACTCGCTCTGGCTTTCGGGCACGATCCTTATCGGCCTGGGTACGGCGCTCGCCATGCTCGGCCCGATTGTGGTCCGCCGCCATGTCACGCTCGAACGGCTGACTGCCAACAATGAGATCGCCGGGTTCAAATATGCCGTGCTCGGGGTGCTCTATGCGGTGCTGTTGGCCTTTGCCATAATCGTGGTCTGGCAAAAATTCAGCGACGCCGAAGCCAGCGTCGTGCAGGAGGCCGGCGCAGCAACCACAATCTACCGGTTGTCGCAGGGCATGGAGGACCAGGCCGGCGCGGACCTGCGGGCCGCCGTCACCGCCTATCTCAAGGCCGCCATCGAGGACGACTGGCCCGCCATGGGTCGAGGCACCCCGCAGCAAAGCCCTGCCGGGCGCAAGGCACTCACCGCCATCTACGCGACGCTGCTGAAGTCCGACGTCTCACGAAACATCGGAAATCCCGTCATAGCCGAGGTGCTGCATCAACTCGACCAGATGACCCAGGCGCGCCGGACCAGGTTGATCGCCTCGGACGGCGCGGTACCTGGGGTCATCTGGCTGGTTTTGTTCGGCGGCGCGATCATCACCATCGGTTTCACCTTCTTTTTCGGCACGCGTAACCTGCGCGTGCAGGTGCTCATGACCGGACTTTTGGCCCTGATCATATTCGGCGAACTGCTCACCATCATCGCCATCGACCGGCCATTTACCGGCCCGGTCAAAGTCGAACCCAGGGCGCTCATCGACGTTCTCGCCGACTTCCAGGGCATGAACGAAACCAACTGACGAAAAGCCGCTGTTAGGAGTCTTGTCGGCCGCACGCCGGCGCGGCAGTATGACGGTAATCCAAGACCCCTTAAGGGGCGCCTTCCGCAGGTGAAACGACCACGGTTGTGCCGACATTGTCTGGGGCGCGCGCATGAAAACCATTCTTGTTCCGACCGAGCACGGTTCCACCATGGTCTCGGCGCTGGATACCGCGCTGCTCTTGGCGCAAAAATTCGACAGCTGCATTGAGGGCTTCCCGCTGCGCCCAGCCGTCGCCGATCTGGTTGCCATGGATCCGGACAGCGGTCTGACCATGGTCGCCGTGAAGGAGAACGACGCCGAGATGATCCGGCAGGCGGAAACGCTGTTCCGCTCCTTCATGGACAATCACCAGCTTGCGGAGCGGACCGGCGAGGCGCTCGCCGCGCTGTCATGGTCTTGGCTCAAGGACGCCCCGAGCGGCCACGATTTCGTCGGCAGCTACGGCCGCGTCTTCGACATGATCGTGCTGGCGCGCCCAGGTGACGAGTGGCAGAGCCCGTCGATGATCACGCTGGAATCGGCGTTGTTCGAAAGCGGGCGCCCGGTGCTGATCGCGCCGCCGGCTTCGCCGCGGTCGCTGGGCACCCATGTGCTCGTCTCGTGGAACAATAGCACCGAGCAAGCGCGCACCATGGCCGATGCCATGCCGCTTTTGCGGCTTGCTGAGCGCGTCACCATTCTCACCGTCGAGGGGGCGACCGTTGCCGGACCAAGCGGGGAGCAGATGGCCCGCTCGCTGCATCTGAACGGGATCGCCGCCGAGCCTATCACGCTGAAACCGCCGGCAAAGCGCAATGCCGGCGAAGTCATCCTCGCCAAGGCCGAAGAGCTTGGCTGCGATCTCATCGTCAAGGGCGCCTACACGCAAAGCCGCCTGCGCCAGATGATCTTCGGGGGCACCACCCGGCACATTCTCGCCAATGCCAAGTTGCCGGTGCTGATGGCGCATTGAGGTCGCGTTGCAATTGCAGGCCATCTCGCACGTCCCGGCGTTGCTGCCGTTCGCCTTCGCGCTGTTGCGCGCCTGGGTCGGGCTGGCGCTCGTGCCGCATGGCTTGCGCAACACATTCGGTTTTTTTCCGAACACCGGCGTGCGCGCGCTCAATCTTGGCGAACTGGCGAAACAGCTCGATCAAAGCGGCTATCGGCCCGGCCGGCTCTGGGCGACGGCGATTTCGATCACCCAGCTTGTCGGCGGCCCGCTTTTGGCGCTCGGACTGTTCACCCGCCCGGTGGCCGCCGTTGTTCTGATCTTTCTCCTGGTCGCCAATGTCGAGCGCTGGCGCGTCGGGAAATATTTTTGGAATAAGCTTGGTTTGGAATATACGCTGATGTGGACCATCGCCATGTTCTATGTGCTGGTCCACGGCGGCGGTGCTTATTCGCTCGATCGCCTCATCGGCTGGCACTTTTAGGAGGCGGCGTTGCCTTTCAGCGACGCCAATGGCGTGAGTCTGCATTACGAACTGGCCGGCGAATCGCGGGCGGTTCGTTGTGCTGCTGCATGAGCTCGGCGGCACGCTCAAGTCCTGGGACGGCGTCGTGCCGCGCTTGGCGAGCCGCTTTCGCGTGCTGCGCTACGATCAGCGCGGCGCCGGCCTTTCGGAAAAGGTGCGCCAGGATTTTACCAACGACATCCTGGTCGAGGACTTCGAGGCGCTGGCGGCTAAGACCGGCCTCGAGCCGCCTTATGCATTTTGTCACCGTCGCCGCGGCGGCGACTCAGGCGCTGCGCTTTCTGGAAAAATATCCAGATCGGGTCGGCGCCTTGGTCCTGTGCAATCCGGCGCCCGGCGTCGATCCAGCCGGGCAGCGGCGCTCGACGAGCGGGCCGCCTTCGCCGCGCGCGAAGGCATGCGCGCCTCGCTGCCGACAACGCTGGCGCTGTCCTATCCGCAAAATCTCGGCGAACACGCCGCCTACGAGGCCTATCTCGGCCGCTATCTCGCCAACGATCCGGTCTGCTTCGGCCTCGCCTTTCGCTGCCTCGCGCGCACCAACATGCTGCATATGCTGCCGCAAGATCCGCTGTCCGGTCATGGTCGTCGCCGGCCGCCACGACACGGTGCGGCCGCATGCCGGCACCGCGGAGCTGGCGAAGAAAATTCCCGGCGCGCGCTTCGAACTTCTCGACGAGGCCGGCCACTTCATGCCGACACAGGCGCCGCAGCCGTTAGCCGCGCTGCTCGAAGATTTCCTGCCACGTTAAAACAAACCAGCCAGGGACCCGAAATGAAGATCAAAGCCAACGGCATCACCATCAATTATCAGATCGACGGCTCCGACGACGCCCCATGCCTCGTGTTCTCCAACTCGCTCGCGACCAGTTTGGCAATGTGGGACGAGCAGGCGGCGGCGCTGAAGGACTCCTATCGCGTTCTGCGCTACGACCAGCGCGGCCACGGCGCAACCGACGCGCCGGCCGGCCGCTACAGCTACGACACGCTCTTGGCCGACGTGCTCGGCCTGCTCGATGCACTGTCGATCAAGAAAGCGCATTTTGCCGGGCTGTCGATGGGCGGCGCCGCCGCGCTCGGATTGGCCGAGCGTCATCCCGAGCGGTTCGACCGGATCATCGTCTGCGACTTGCCGTGCCAGTCGACCCCGCAGTCGAGCCAGCAATGGGAGGAGCGCATCGCGATCGCGCAAAGACAGGGAATCGAGGCGCTGATCGAGCCGACGGTTTCACGCTGGGTGCCGCCGGAAATCCTGGCCAAAAATCCGCCGCATGTCGACAAAATCCGCGCCATGATCCGGACTACGCCGGTCAATGGCTTCGTCGGCTGCGCCGCCGCGTTGGCCGATCACGATTACGCATCCGCGGTGGCCGGCGTGACGCGCCCGGTGCTGTTCCTGGTGGGCGAGAAAGACGCACCGGCGCCCGCCATGCGCAAGCTCAACCAGAAGCTTCCAGGCTCGCGCTATGTCGAAATTCCTGGCGCCGGTCATATCTGCAACATGGATCGGCCGGACGACTTTACCAAAGCCATCCGCGATTTCCTCAGCGCCGGCTGAGTTCACGGCAACCGAAATTTTCGGCCCTGTGCCAATCGACACGCATGACCGCCTCGCGCAGCACGACGGCCCCAATGCCTTTGCAAAGGCTAGCCGAGCCACTATACCTCCGGTAACGGACGAAAACGGGCGCAACAGGCCCGAAGCGGCGCTACGGCAAGGCTGTAGCTGCCCCGTTAAGGAGAAAACGTCATGGCAACCGTAACGATGAAGGCCCCTGCCCCGGCCGGGCTTTCCAACAAGGCGCGCGAATTGATGGAGGCCATCAATACGGACGCCGGCAAGCACAATATCTGGGTCCGCACCCAAGCCAACTCACCGGCACAGCGGCCCTGGTTCAGCGAGACGAGCGGCGAGGGTTCCGGCCAGCTCGCCACCGGCCGGGTCGCGGTCAACCAGATGAAGACCGCCCCTTATATGTGGAAGTGGAACGAATATAACGGCTACCTCAAACAGATATCCGAGATCGCCAGCAAGGCCGACGTATCGCCGATCGAATTCGCCGACCGCCAGAGCATTTTGCTGCTCAACCCCGGACTGAACGGGCGCCTGCAGGTGACCAACACCATCCGCTGCGCCATCTCGATCTACAATCCGGGCGATGTCGCTCCGGTGCATCTGCACTCGCCAAACGCCAGCCGCACCATCCTTTCCAAAAACGGCGGCTACACCGTCGTCGAAGGCGAGAAGGTCACGGCAAATTACGGCGATCTCATTCTTACGCCGAACGGCACCTGGCACGACCACGGCAACGATTCCGGCGAGCCGGTGATCTGGATCGATACGCTGGACTGGCCGCTGATGGAATTCCTCGACGCTGCCTGGGTCGATCACAACATGCCCGGCGCCCAAGGCAACACCAATGTGCAGGCCGTCACCGTCGAGGACGGCTATTCGCGCCATCTCTACGGCTACGGCGGCCTCAAGCCGACTTTCGTCAGTCATCAGCGCGGCGTCGGCCATGCCCCCGCGCCGCTGTTTCATTTCCGCGGCGAGAACGTGCTGGAAATGCTGCATGCGCTGCGCAAGGAAAAGGGCGACCCGTACGAGGGCATCAAGGTCGACTTCGTCAACCCGGTGACCGGCGAGCCGGTGTTCAAAACGCTGAATTACTCGGCGCAGCTGCTGCGTCCCGGCGAAGAGACGGAATGGAAGCGCGAAACTGCCGGCACGTATTACGTCTGCATCGAAGGCTCCGGCGTCACCGAAGTCGGCGGCAAGCGCTTTGAATGGAGCCACAACGACCTGTTCGTGGCGCCGAACTTCCTATGGCGCCGGCACATCAATACCGGCAAGACCGACGCCGTAATCTATTCGGTGTCGGACGCCGCGCTGATGCGCAATATCGGCCAGTATTATGCGCAAGGCCGCGCCAAGGGCGGCGAGGTCACGGAACTGGTGCTGCATTAAGCGGCAGCGCGCGACGGCATGGCTTAAAGACATAAACGGAGCGCGGTTGCCGCGCTCCGTTTTTTTGGCCATTCACGCGGCGGGTCAGGAAGCCTTGCCGCCGTTCTTCTTGCAGTCCGATCTGAATTTCTTGCGGGCTTTGCCATGCAAGGCTTTGGCATTGGCCTGATCGGTGCAAGATTTTGAGATCGCCTTCTTATCTGCCTTACCAGCGGCGGCCGCCGGCGCGGCCGATTGGACAGATGAAGCTGCCGGTGCGGGAGCCGGCGGTGGCGTCTGCGCGAAAGCGGCTCCCATTCCGAGCGCGAGCACGACTGCGATAGAATATTTCATACTTGGAATCCTTTCTACAAACGGCGGAATGTATCGGCGGTGATGTGCGGCGCAAGTCTGCCACGCGTCCGGGCCGACGGAAAGCCGGCGATCACGCAATTTCGGCGCGACCTGGCGCCTTATTGCTTCGGCGCGTGCGCGTGACCGTGCGGCTCGCCAATCATGTCCCCGCAGCCGGCGCGGTTCGCCCAATATTCCCAGGCGCGCCATGTTGTCGGCGAATCCGGCCTATAGCTCTCGCCTTTGCTCCGGGAAGCGATCTCGCCCTTCGACAGCGGCTTTGGCTTACCGCCCATGCGCAGCGCGTTCATCTGCACCCGCGCATTGCGCGGCAGATAGACCGACAGCCGCACCACGTCGACGATCGAGCGCCCTGCCGAAGCGAAGCCGTGGCCGCGCATCAACGCGACGTAGCCCTTGCCCATGCATTTGGCCAGATCGCGGCCCTGGGCCATGTTGGTCACCAGCATATTGGTGTCGCCGAACTTCTTGCGGATGTCCCATACCGGTACTTTGCCGCCGATGAAGCTGCCGGAATGGATCACCGGTTCCAGTGGCTTGCTGATCAGTCCAAACGGCAGCGTGTCTTCGGCGTGGGCGTGAACCACCGCCGTGACGTCGGGCCTCGCCTCGAAAATCGCCGCATGGATGAAGCGTTCCAGATAAGGCTGGCGCTTGTCGCTGACCGGCTCGCCTTCCTGGTCGAATTCGATGAGATCATGACGTTCCACCAGTTCCGGCGCGCGTGAGCGCGATAGAAAGAACCGTCTGGGATCGTCGGGATGGCGCACGCTGATATGACCATAGGCATCGACCACGTCTTCATTGGACAGAATGCGGTTGGCGACAACGAGGTCACGCAATAGATCGTCGAGTTGGCTCATGGGGTAGTCCTTTTCAACGAGGATATTTTTCCCGCTCATTCCCGCGCAGGCCGGAATCCAATGCTACGTCCCGCCTTCGCGGCGACGAGCGGAGTATAGCGGCTGGCGCAATTGCCTACCCATAGGTCGGCACGAATAGATCGTCGACCTTCACCGGCGCGGCAATCAGGCCTAAATCCTGCTGGTATTGGATCAGCGCCTCCAGCGTTTGCCGATTCGGCTCGATGCCGTAGGGCCATGGATCGCCGTTGAACACTTCCCAGATATCGTCGATCTCGCGCATCAGAAACGGCGTCATGTAGCGCACAGCGCGCAAATTGAAGAGCTTGTCCAGGGCGATTTTCTTCGACCTGACAAAAGCGTCGTACAGACTGGTGGCGACGAACGGATAGCGCTCGTAAACGCTCTTCTTGATCGCGACCAAATGCATGATTGGATAGATTCTCTTGCGTTTGTAGAGATCGATGTCGCGCGCGACATAGTCTGGAAACAGCCGCACGATGTCGGGATTGGTGCGGATTTCCTCCGGCAGGCTCGTGCCCAGCGTCGCGTCGATTGCGCCTTCGGCGAGCAGCCCGCCGAGTGTCTTGCCGGTCTTGTTGTTCTCGATCGAGATATTCTTAAGCAGCGGCAATACGGTCGGGCTGCCATGAGCGCCCGCGGCATTCATCGCGCTCTGCACCCAATGGATTTTCGACAGGTCGACGCCGAATTCGCGGTGCAGGATGCCGTTGATGAAGATGGCCGCCGTCATCGTATAAAGCGGCAGGCCGACGCGTTTGCCCTCCAGGTCCTTCGGCGACTTGATTCCGGATTTGCGGTTGACGGCGATAAAGCCGAGGCGGAAGGCGATTGAAGGGAATACCGGAATGGCGACGAACGGACATTCCTTGTTGGCAAAGCGCTGGACGTATTCCGAACTCGAATATTCCGAAATGTCGAATTCCTCGCCACCCGACATGCGGTCGAAGATCGGTCGCGGCTGATCGATGGCGATGAAATTGAGATCGATGCCGGCCGGTTTCACCTCGCCGGTATAAAGCGGCTGCATCCGGTCGTAGAGTCCGCAGGCGAACGACAACTGTAATGTGGACATAGGATGACGGCCTCCCGATCTTTTCCGCGGGGTACGGTTAGCACGGACCGCGGGGAATCAGGAAGGCCGGCACACGACAGCAGTTCGTCAGCGCAGCTCTTTGCGCAAAATTTTGCCGATATTGCTTTTAGGCAGATCGTCGCGGAATTCGATGATGGTGGGGCGCTTATAGCCGGCGAGCCGGTCATGCAGGAATTTGCTGAGATCGATCTTGGTAAGGGCAGGATCGCGCCTGACCACGAACAGCTTCACCGCCTGTCCGGTGCGCAAATCCGGCACGCCAATGACGGCGGCCTCCAGCACCCCGGGATTCTGCACGGCGACATCCTCAACCTCATTGGGAAAGACCTTGAAGCCGGAGACATTGATCATGTCCTTCTTGCGGTCGAGCAACGTCAGGAAGCCTTGCGCGTCGAACACGCCGATGTCGCCGGTTTTCAACCAGCGATCGGCGGTCAGAACCTGCGCCAATTCCTCGGGCCGACCCCAATAGCCCAGCATCACCTGCGGGCCGCGCACCCAAACCTCGCCCTCGCCGCTGGCAAGCACCTTTCCAGCGTCGTCGCGGATGGTCACTTCGGTCGACGGCACCGGGAGGCCGACCGTGCCGATCTTCGGCTTGAAAAACGGATTGATGCAGACAACCGGCGACGCTTCGGTCAGGCCATAGCCCTCGACCAGTTCGCTGCCGGTGATTTCGCGCCAGCGACGCGCCACTTCGCTCTGCACCGCCGCCCCGCCGGCCACCGAGACACGCAGTGCGCTGAAATCGAGCGTGGCGAATTCCGGCGCGTTGACCAGCGCGTTGAACAGCGTGTTGACGCCCGACATCCAAGTGATCTTGGCGCGCCGCATGATGCGGATGAGACGATGCAGGTCGCGCGGGTCCGGAATGAGATAGTCCAATCCGCCCAATAGCGCGAAGGTCAACAGGTTCGCCGTCAGCGAGAAGATATGATAGAGCGGCAGCGGCGTGAGCACCCGCTCGTGCTCGATCTGTGCGCCGGCGCCGGTCCATGCCAGGCATTGCAACGTGTTGGCGACGAGATTGCGATTGGAGATCATCGCGCCTTTCGGCACGCCGGTCGTGCCGCCGGTGTATTGCAGGAGCGCGATGTCGGCCGGTCCCACCGGCGCGTCCTGGTAACGTTCGCTCGGCGGCCGATCGCACGCCTCCTGTAGCATGCTGAATTTGTCGAAGCTGTAGGCCGGCACAGCGTGCGCAATATAGGAGTTGGCGAAATTGAAAGCCCAGCGCTTGAGCGTTGGCACGAAATCGCCAAGGCGGGCGACGACGACATGACGTATTTTGGTCTCGCCGATGATGCTCTGCAGCTTGTGGGCAAAGTTTTCCATGATCACGATGACCGTGGCGCCGGAGTCGGCAAGCTGCCCGTGCAATTCGCGCGGCGTGTAGAGCGGATTAACGTTGACGACCGTCATCCCGGCGCGCAAGGCGCCCAGGAAGGCGACCGGATAGGCTAGCATGTTGGGCAGCATGATCGCGACACGGTCGCCGCGGCGGCAGCCGGCCTCCTCTGTCAGATAGGCGGCAAAGTCGCGGCTGTCGCGCTCCCATTGCGCATAAGTCATTTGCGCGCCCAGGCATTCGAAGGCGGGGCGCGGCGCGTGCTGCCGGCAGGCCTCGATCAACATCGCCGGCAATGACGGATAGATGTCCGGATCAATGGTCGCCGGCACGCCGGCCGGGTAGGACGCGAGCCAGATGGGACCGGTCCCGGCGGTGCTGGCGGGCGACGCCTCGCCCGGCGTTGTCAGCGTCATGTGGCCCCCGGCGAATGCGTCGATGGCATCCACGGCATCATGGGTGATTCTACCACTGAAGGCATGGACGAATGGTATCCTTGTGGGCTGCGCCAAAGCGTGAGCCACGGATTAAATTTAACCCCGGCGGGAGTCCGCTGTTGTGCCCGTTTCCACATCAAACATCGGCTTAATCACCGGGCTTGGCCGGCCTGCTGGGCCAACGCGCAGGCATGATCCTGCAATTCCTCGCCGCCGGCCTTATCGCCGCGCGCCGGATCGGCGCGATCCTCCAGCACAACGAAGCCGGGCACGTTGCCGGCTAGGCGCATGCCGACGACGACCAAAGTGTATTGTCCCATGGCCGCGCGGGCTCCCGGCATGCCGGAGGCCAAAAGCTTGAATGGATCGTGGCCGGCAAGCGACGCCCCCCTCACGCGGAGGGCGCGATAATCATGACCGCCGAACGGCGTCTTAAGCCGCACCCAGCGCCCGCCGATATTCGCGCGTTGGCGCAAAAGCGCATCGCGCACGTCGGCACGGACACAGTCGATGTGAATATGCAACTGGTTCTGCGACCGCGCAGGTTCGGAATTCACCGCAAGACTGAGCGCTGCGCGCGGCATCTCATGCTCAAGGACATGGTCGACGAAACGCCGCGCCTGCCACGCTTTGGCGAAATAATTAACGGCGTGCGGCGCCAAAAGCGCCCGGCTTTCGATGCCGGGTATTCGTTCGGTCGGGATCAGCAGGAACTGCGTGGTGCCGTTGCGATCCTTGATGACGGCGTATCCTTCGCGCAGATCAACCGCGACGCACGGCGACGTCAGATCGCGATGCTGTTGCTGTTCCAGGACGCATTGGTTGTGGACGATCTGCCAGAGCGCATTCGGATTTTGCGCATGCGCGACCGCAACATCGCCGAGCAGCGCAACGGGCAACGCCGCGAACACGGCAAGCCGTCGCGCTTTCCATCTGGGCCGCATGAGACGCGTACCTAACTTGCCGCCCCGACAAATTTCTCCAGCGTCATCGGGCTGCCTTTCTTCGCCGGCTCGCGCGGCTCGACGCCGGCAAAGCGGCTCGCCTCGGCAAACCACTGCGCCCGCGCCGGCAGTTGCCAATTGCGCCGCCCGGCATAGGAGGCGTCCCAGCGCACCGGCTCGTCGTCGATGTCCATGCATTGGTAATGCGTGTTGAACAATTCAATGCGGTGGCCGTCGGGGTCGCGCATATAGACGAACAGCGCATGGCCAGGGCCGTGCCGGCCTGGGCCGAATTCGATATTGTCGGCAAATCCCATTTGCGCGGCGAGGTCGCAGACATAAAAGAACAGATAGGATTCCGGGATGCTGAAGGCGGCATGGTGCAGCCGCGGGCCGGCGCCATTGGCAAATACGATGTCGTGCGGATTGCCCTTGCGTTGCAGGAACACGAACATCGGCACATCGCTGCCGTCCGCGGCGATATATTCCGACAGCCGAAAACCCATCGCGGCATAGAACTCGAGCGCGCGCGCCACGTCCGGCACCAGAAGCTGGAAATGATCGATCCGTTGCGGCACCGCGCCGTGGTGATCCTTAAATGAAACGACGAGCCGCGGCTTGCGCTCCATCGTCGCGCAAAACTCGAGCGGTGCGCCGAGCGGATCGGCAACATGAAGAGTGCGGTCCTGATGCGGCCGCTCGACCCATTGCGCTGGCAGCCCGGCTTTTTCGAAATAAAATCTCGCTTTTTCCAGGTCTTCCTCGGAGAAGCACCGCATGCCGACGCGCTCGGCGCGCGCGGTATCGGCACGCTTGAGCACCAGCGAGTGATGGCTGGCCTCGGCAACGCCGCGCAGATAGATCGCATCGTTGTCCTCCGCGCTGACAATGAAGCCGATGAGATCGACGTAGAAGGCGCGGCTCTTGCCGAGGTCTTTTACGTGCAGCACCGAGTGACTGGCGCGCGTGATATTGAACGGCGGATTGTAATTTGGCTTGGGGATGCTCACGAAGGACTCCGGATTTCAAAGGTTCGCAGGTCAAATGTTGCGGGTCATCGTAGCAAAGCCGCACGACCCGCGGCAGGCCTTCAAACCGGAAAACGCGGAAATCTGCCGACAGCCGCCCGGACTCCGGCGAGGCAAAATCCGGGCGGAGCGCCGGTTACTCCGGCGCAATCACTACTGCTGATTTTGCGCGAACAGCTGCCGGCCCATGGTGTTGAAGCGTGCCTTCTGGTCGTCGCTGAGCGAACTGTAGAAATTCGCCAGTGCCGGCTGCACGGTCTCAACCGCCTGGAGCATCGCTTGCAGCCGTTTGCCGACGGCGGCAAGCCGCCCGGGGGGTGTCGCTGGCGGCTCGCTTGGGCACGCCGCCTTGATCGTGTCGCCGGCTTGCGACAGGGCGGATTGCAGAGCGTCGAGCTTGCTGCGCTGCGCATCGCTCGGTTGTAGGGCGCTGTCGATCCGATCGGTCGGCCAGGCCATGACTTTGGCGTCGCATTGCGCCTGGAGATTGGGCGCAGCCTGCGCATTTGCCGGTTTCGCGTTGTTTTGCGCGGCTGGCGGCGCAATGTCGTTGAAACGGGCTTTTTGTTCGTCGGAGAGCGAGTCGTAAAACTTTGTCAGCGGCGGACTGATGATATTCACCGCGTTAACGAGCGTCTGCAGTTGCTCATGCATTTGGTCGAGCCGGTCCGTCGGCGTGAAGGCCACGCTGGTCGGACAGTTCATCCTGATCTGATGGCTCGCCTCGACGATGGCATTGCCGAGATCATCGAGGAGTGCCGTTTGCTGCTGATTTGGCTGAACGGCGTTTTGGATCTGGTCGATCGGCCAGCCGGTCACCTCGGCCGCCTCGTCATTGCAGCTTTGCGCCATACCCTCTGTCAGCGTCGCCATGCGCGCCGGCGCGCCGGAGCCCTGGACGTAGTCGCTGTAATCGTACGGCGAGAAGACCGCTTCATAGAGGTCGCCATAGCCGTAAACCCAGAACGGATCGGCGTATTCATAGTCGTCGGGCCACAACGAATAATAGAAAAAGTCGCCATAAGCGTACGGCCAGAACAGCGGGCCAACCCAGCCCAGGTGGTAATAAGGATGCCAGCCGTGGTGCCGCCAGTCCTGGCCCCAGAACGGCCGGAACGCGGCGTTGGAGGCCAGCCGGCGGCGATCCCTGAATCCATTTGGGCTGGCGGCGTTGGCGAGCGGCCTCACACGGGCATTGGTCAAAGCGCGGTTGTTCGCCTTCAACGCGCCGGCTGTGCTGGGAGTGCGCCCATTATGGTTATGGCTGCGGTCAAGGCGATTGTGGTCATGCGCAAGCTGCGAAGCGGCGTTGGTGTGTAGCGAAGAGTTTGCCTGATGCCGGCCATGGAGACCGGGAACGTGCGCCATGCGGTGTGCGGTGTTGAGGTTAGGGTGGGCTACCCGGGTATGCGGGCGGATGGCGCTGACATGCGGCGTAAAATGCGGGCGAACGGCGCTGGCGTGCGGCGTGAAATGCGGGCGAACGGCGCTGACATGCGGTGTGAAATGAGGTACCGCGGCGCGAGGAGCGAAATGAGGCACCGCACGCGGTGCGGCAATGTGGGGGGCGGCGGCATGCGGCGGTGGTGGGTGCCCTCCGCCGTGGGCGGGAGCGGGCTTTGCCGCCAACGCAGCACCCGTTACGCTGCAGAGCAAAAAACTCACCGAGGCAAAAGTGGTGGCAGCTTTCCAATTTGTAATCTTGCTCGCCAATCTGGACATTAGACTTCCTTCCATCGCGTCACCCAAACGCTTGGCCGTCCGCTCTGTTCCTCTGCCTCCGTGACTGTGATTGTTTATAAGCTGCCGCCAACGTGCATCCCCCAGTGGCCGAAGGCTCAATTTCCGCCGCCCGCTCGATATGGCTCTCTTGAGCCGCAGGACCTCAGATCCGTTGCGGGCAACGTTTGGCGCCGGACCCTATTCACACCAGTAAATTCGCATCTACGCGGAAATGGCGCATGTCAGGCGAGCGGTAATTTCTGATACTCGCCCACAGCCACTCCCCCACACAGCAATTTCTTCCGCGGCTTGACCGGCCAAGGTATGCTGGAGCGCTTTCGTTCCGGGCCTTCGCCACCGCGGGCTTGGAACGCTTGTTTGAATTCCAATACGGTGTACAAAGTGGGTCCGATTGACCGTAATACAAAAAGACCTTCGTGCTTGCGACTAGAAACCGACGCAGCGTCTCATAATGGCCGAAACAATGGCCGCATTGCCCATGAATTGAAAATCATGATCGGGCCGTGCCGCAAAAACGCTTTGCCACTTCATCGGACTTCCGCATTCGCGGGCGGTCACTACTATAGTATCGACCGCTCATGAGAATTCCCATCCCGCTCCCTTCAAGACGCGCGATTTATGGGGTCAGCGCCGCAATCGTCGTGGCTGCCATCGCCATCACGACGAGCTATCTGAGCGGCAAAACCGCACCGGCGCACAATGCCAATAATGACGTGATCCCGGTGACCACGGGCGTGGCCACTCGCGCCGATGTACCCGACGTCGTCAACGCCCTCGGCACCATCCAGTCGATTGACAGCGTTTCCGTGCAGCCACGGGTCGGCGGCACGATCGAGAAGATCGAGTTCACTCCCGGCCAGGACGTGAAGCAGAACCAAGAACTTTTCTTGATCGACCCACGCCCGTACCAAGCGGCGCTCGATATGGCGAAGGCGCAGCTGGCGCACGATCAAGGTCTGCTCGCGGAAGCCGAGCTCGATCTGACTCGCTACCAGCTTTTGGCACAGCAAAACTCGATTGCAAAGCAGCAAGCGCAGGATCAGGCCTATGTCGTGGAACAGGACAAAGGCACCGTCCAGCTCGACCAGGCAAACATCGAAAATGCTCAGCTTAATCTTGCATATTGTCACGTGACTTCACCGATCGCGGGACGCGCCGGGGTCTTGCTGGCCGATCTCGGCAACCTCGTCGGGCCAACGTCGAGCCAAGGGTCATCAAGCAGTGGCTCGACGGCAACCAACGGCAGCAGTCAGTCCTCGAACAATGCAATGGTTGTGATCGCGCAGATTAAGCCAATCTATGTGAGCTTCAGCGTCCCGCAAAATCGGCTTGACGAGATCAAGCGCAATCAAGCCGCCGCACCCCTTGAGGTTCAGGCTTATTCGCAGGACAGCAAGCTGCTCGAGACGGGAACGCTCACCCTGATCGACAATACGGTGAACACAGGCACCGGCACCGTGCTGATGCAGGCCACGTTCGCCAATGCCGATGAGGGGCTTTGGCCTGGAGAGTTCGTGCGGGCGCGTCTCGTCGTCTCAATGCGCAGAAACGTCGTGACAGTGCCGGCGCAAGCCGTGATGCCCGGTCCAAGCGGCTCCTACGTCTATGTGATCAGTCCCGGTGACACGGTGCGCCGCGTCAACGTCGAAGTGACCGACCGCCAAGGCGGCACGGCCATCATAGGCAAAGGCCTGTCAGGCGGCGAACATGTCGTGGTCGACGGCCAGTACCGGCTTGCCGAAGGCGTCAAAATCAAGGTGCGCGACACCGCCGAGGCAAGCAGCCTGTGAACGTCTCCGAGATTTTCATACGGCGGCCGATTGCCACGACGTTGCTCATGGCCGGCATTCTGCTCTTCGGCATCGTCTGCTACGAATTCCTGCCCGTCGCAGCGCTACCCAATATCGATTTCCCGACCATTTCGGTTACCGCGCAATTGCCCGGCGCTAGTCCCGACACGATGGCCGCTACGGTCGCAACGCCGCTCGAAGATCAGTTCACGGCAATACCGGGCCTCGCGCAGATGACATCGACCAGCGGACTCGGGCAAACCACGATCACGCTGCAATTCGACTTGAACCGCAATATCGACGGCGCGGCGGGCGATGTGCAGACGGCGATCAACGCAGCAAGCGGACTATTGCCCAAGAATCTGCCGAACCCCCCGAATTATCGCAAAACCAACCCGGCGGAACGATCGATCCTCATCTACGCCGTCCACTCGGACGCGATGCCGACATACATGATCGATACCTATGCCAACACGATCCTGGCGCAGTCGCTGTCGACCGTGCCCGGCGTCGGGCAAGTCGTCGTCGCGGGCCAACAACAGCCGGCAATCCACGTACAACTAGACCCCGAGGCTCTGGCTTCCCGCGGATTGAGCTTTTCTCAAGTGCAGACCGCACTCACGACTGCGACGCTCGATTCGCCCAAGGGCAATCTGGAGGGGCCGAACCAGCAATTCACGCTCGACACCAACGATCAACTCTTCGACGCCGACGGTTTTCGCAATGTCATCCTGGCCTATCAGAAGGGCGCGCCGGTCACCGTGGGGGACGTCGGCAAGGTCATCAATTCTTCGGTCAATCCTCGTACCGCCGGCTGGTACGACGGCAACCCATCCGAATTATTGCTCATCAAGCGCGAAGTCGGCGCCAATACCGTCCAGGTGGTCAATCAGATCGAAACGGCATTGCCGAGCCTGATGGCGTCTATCCCGCGGTCCGTACACGTCGACTTGATGAGCGACCGTTCCCAAAATATCAGCGATTCCGTCGAAGACGTAGAAATGACGCTGCTTATCACGATCGTTCTCGTGGTCCTGATCATCTTCGCGTTTCTGCGTAAGCCGTGGGCGACGGCTATTCCGAGCATCACCGTCCCGCTTTCGCTGGTAGCCACTTTCGGCGCCATGTATCTGTTCGGCTACAGCATCGACAACCTGTCGCTGATGGGACTGACCATCGCCGTCGGCTTCGTGGTCGACGACGCCATCGTCATGATCGAAAACATCGTGCGCTATATCGAGGCCGGCGACGGTGCGTTCGAAGCCGCGATCAAAGGCGCCGGGCAGATCGGCTTCACCATCATATCGATTACAATCTCACTGATCGCGGTTTTCATTCCGTTGCTCTTTATGTCGGGTATCGTCGGCCGCCTGTTCCATGAATTTGCCATGACAGTGACCCTCGCTGTGGTGGCGTCCGCGTTTATCGCGCTTACGCTCACGCCCATGATGTGTTCGCTGTTTCTTACGCGCGAGCAGGACGGGCCGCGCGGCCGGATCAATCGAATATTTGAGTCGCTCTTCGATCACATGTTGGCAGCCTACGGTACGGGGCTCGATTGGGTGTTTCGCCATCGTTTGCCAATGCTCCTCGGCACCATCGCGCTCATCGTTCTGACGGGTTACCTCTACGTGATCATCCCAAAGGGCTTTTTCCCGGAACAGGACACGGGATTCCTGTTCGGCGAGGTAGAAGCGCGCCAGGATATTTCCTTTGAGGGCATTTCAAAGATCAACGCAGAGTTTTCAAAGATTATCGTCCAGGACCCGGCAGTCTCCGGCGTGGTCAGCTTCGCCGGCGCCACCGGCGGCAATGCGAGCGAGAATACCGACCGCATGTTCATCCAGCTCAAACCGTTCAGTGAGCGGCCAGGCATCCAGCAGGTGATGGCGCGGCTGCGGCCGCAAAGTGGCTCAGGTGGTCGGCGCCAAGTTCTTCATGCAGGCAGGCCAGGATGTGACCGTTGGCGGCCGGCTTACGCAAGCGGAGTATCAATACACGTTGACCGATACCGACTCCGACGAACTGAATCACTGGGCGCCGATCCTGTTGGCCAAGATGCAGGAGATGAAAGGCGTGACGGACGTCGCATCCGATCAGCAGATCGCCTCGCCGCATATTCCCATCGAGGTGGACCGCGACGCCGCTTCACGCCTCGGCGTGTCGCTGTCCGCGATCGATGCGACGCTCTATGCGGCCTTTGGCCAGCAGCAAGTGGCGACAATCTATTCGGCTACCCAGCAAACCAAAGTCATCTTGGAAGTCGAGCCGAAATTTCAGCTTGGACCGAACGCCCTGTCCGACATCTATGTCGCCGGCACCAACGGCACACAGGTGCCACTCTCGGCCGTCGCGCACTTCACCAGCAAGGTGGAACCGCTTACGATCAATCATCAGGGCGTCTTTCCGGCGGTGACGCTGTCATTCAATCTCGCGCCCGGCACTGCGCTGAGCCAAGCGGTCGACGCCATCACGGCGTTGAACTCCGAGCTTCACGCACCCGATACATTGCACGGCTCGTTCCAAGGCACGGCTCAGGCCTTCCAGGCGTCGCTCACGTCAACGCCGCTTTTGGTCCTCGCCGCGATCCTCGTCATCTATGCGGTGCTCGGAATGCTCTACGAAAGCTTCATCCATCCGATCACGATTTTCTCGTGTTTGCCATCGGCCGGCGTCGGCGCGCTCCTCATACTGATGATTTTTCATTACGATCTGAGCTTGATCGCATTTGTCGGCATCATCTTGCTGATCGGTATAGTCAAGAAAAATGCCATCATGATGATCGACTTTGCCCTCGAAGCGGAAAGGCACGAAGGAAAATCGCCCGAAGAGGCCATCCACCAAGCCTGCCTGTTGCGCTTCCGGCCAATCATGATGACGACGATGTGCGCCATCGTCGCCGGGTTGCCACTGGCGCTGGGTCACGGCGCGGGCTCGGAATTGCGGCGACCGCTTGGCATTGCCATTGTCGGCGGCCTTCTTGTGTCGCAATTCCTTACGCTGTTTACGACGCCGATCATTTATCTCTACCTGGACCGGCTCAATAACCGGCTCGGTTCAGGCCGCCAGCATCGCCCGGCATCGGAGCCTTCACCGCAAACGGCATGACGCCGGATGACCGCCGCTCGGCGGCGCAACTGTCGCCCGAATATCACAACGATCCCAATAACGCACCGTGCGGCGGCCGTCGAAGAGCGCTGATATTCACCCCTGCGCCGAGCAGGATTATAGTTAACCGGGTTCGCTGGGGGATCACCGCGGCAGCGAGCGCAGTACCACTCCGTCGCCGGAGGCGTCCGGCACGGATGTTTTGCTTTGTTCGGGACGTGCGTTTGGTTGGGTTTTTGAAGCTTACAGCAATGGGTTTGGGGTTTTTGCGTTGACCCACGCTATTAGGCATCGGGGTGGTTGGGTGCGACGCAGAGCTTATCGTCCTGTGCGAGTCTGCGGCCGGACTTCGGTATGCCGCATCGCATCCGTGACCCTCGGCCTGGCGCTGGCCGGCTGTGCGGTCGGACCGAATTACTCACGGGCGCCCGCGCCGGTTCCGACTCAATTCAAGGAATTGAAGGGCTGGAAGCTCGCTCGTCCGAGCGACGATCTCCGGCACGGCGATTGGTGGAAGGTCTATCGAGATCGCGCGCTGAACGAACTGCTGCCTCAGGTCGAAATATCCAACCAGACGGTCGCGGCCGACGCCGCAGCCTATGAGCAAGCCAAGGCGCTGATCCGCGAGGCGCAGGCCGCCCTGTTCCCCACCGCAACCGCACAATACACGGCTACCCGAACGCGGACCGGAGCGCTCGCCGGCACGACCGGCGGCAGTGCCGTCGGCACTGGATTGGGCACTCGCTATACGACCCAATACACCGCTCCCATAAACGGCAGCTGGGACATCGACGTCTGGGGCAGACTGCGCCGGCAGGTCGAAAGCAATACGGCAGAAGCCCAAGCAAGCGCGGCTGACCTCGACAATGCCAAGCTGTCGCAGCAGGCCATGCTGGCGACCGCTTATTTCAACCTGCGCGCTTCGGATTCGCTGATCGACCTGCTCACCCGCACGATCGCCGAATACAAAAAGACCTACAACATCGTGAACAACCAATTCAAAGCCGGCTTTTCGGTCACCGGCGGCGATGTCGCCACCGCGGACGCCAACGTCCGGACGACCGAAGCGCAGCTTTACGCCACGCGCGTGCAACGCGCGCAATTCGAACATGCGATCGCCATGCTGATCGGCCGGCCCCCCGCCGAACTCACGATGAGACCGCACTTGCTGGGCCCGGCGCCGCCAAACGTTCCGGTCAGCGTTCCGTCTGCGCTGCTGGAGCGGCGGCCCGACATCGCCGCCGCCGAGCGCACCATGCAGGAGGAAAACGCGCTGATCGGCGTGCAAGAAGCCGCTTACTTTCCGGATATTTCGCTGTCCTCGATGCTCGAATTCATCGGCCCGATCCCTCTGCCGTTTTCGGCTGCGCGCTCCATCGGCTCGATCGGGGCGAGCGGCACTCAGACCTTGTTCAACGGCGGACTGACCTCGGCGCAAGTCGACGCCGCGCGTGCGGTGTACTGGCAAAGCGTCGCCAATTACCGGCAGACGTTACTGACCGCCTTTCAGGGGGTCGAAGACGAGCTCGCCGCCATGCATTACTACGCCGGGCAAGTGGCCGCCGAACGCAAGGCCGTCGCCGACGAGCGTCAAGCGGTCACGGTATATACGAACCAATTCCAGGCCGGCACGGTCGCCTTCACCACCGTCGTGACCGCCGAAATCGCACTGCTGGCGGATGAAGAATCGGAACTGACCGCGCGGCAGAACCTGTATCTGGCCAGCGTCAGCCTGATCGAAGACCTCGGCGGCGGCTGGGATGCGAGCCTGCTGCCGGATCAATCCCAGCTCCTCAAGGACTTCACATTCACGCCGCAGCTCGAATCGAACAAGCCGCTGGCCGTCGAGTTGATGCCGACGATCCAGAGCCCGTCCAATCCGCCGGCCGCTCCGGTCGGACCGACGCAATGACCGGGCACCTCCGCAAGTGCTTGATATCTCGTAGATTTCATAGACGCCGGGCAAATTAGCGATTATTCATTAGCGGCCTCGGGCAACGCATTTTATAAGTTCACGCAAGCAGATAGCTTGAGATCGATGAACGCCCATCATGGACGAGCGGACGCGCAGAATTGGTGACGACTTAAGGCGGGCACCGGACGTTCCGACGCGATCCCATTGGCGAAGCTGGATCGGCGCCGGGCTGGTCGTGATCCTGCTCGCACTGGCGGGTTACGAGGCCGTTCACTGGATCAAATCCACGCCGTCGGGCGGCGGACGTTTTCCTCAAGGCGGACTGCAATCGGTCGGCGCTTCGACCGTCACCACCGGCAACGTCCGCGAAATCGTCAACGCCCTGGGCACGGTGACGCCGGTCGCGACGGTGACCGTGCAGACGCAGATCAATGGCCAGCTTACGGATGTCGGATTCACCGAAGGCCAGGACGTCAAGAAGGGGGACTTCCTCGCTCAGATCGATCCGCGGCCGTATCTGATATTGAAGGAGCAATACGAAGGTCAACTTGCGCACGACGAGGGCTTGCTTGCCCAAGCGCAAATGGACCTGACACGCTATCAGACACTCGCGCAGCAAAACTCGATCGCCAAACAGCAATCTGAAGATCAGGTTTTCATCGTCCAGCAATATAAGGGCACGGTTAAGCAGGATCAGGGATTGGTCGACTCCCAGGCGCTGAACATTGCCTATTGCCGTATCGTCTCACCGGTTGACGGGCGCGTCGGCCTGCGCCTGGTCGATCCAGGAAATTACGTGCAGGCAACGAGCGCCACCGGCATCGCCGTCATCACTCAAATGCACCCGATCACCGTGATCTTCTCCGTCCCCGAAGACGATCTGCCGGAGATCATGCCGCAACTTAATGCCGGCACGCCGTTGGTCGTCACCGCCTACGACCGCGCCAATATTCATTTGCTGGCGACCGGCAAAGTGTCCGCCGTCGACAGCCAGATCGACACCACGACCGGCACGGTCAAGGTGCGGGCGCAATTCGACAACCCTGACAACGCGCTGTTTCCCAATCAGTTCGTCAATGCGCGGCTGCTGGTGAAAACGCTGGCCAACGTCGTCACCGTCCCGACCCCGGCGATCCAGCGCGGCGCCCCGGGCACTTACGTTTACGTCATCAATTCCAACAGCACGGTCTCGGTTCGGCAGATCAAGACCGGCGTCGTCGACGACAATCTCACCCAAGTGACGTCCGGCCTCACTGCCGGCGAGCGCGTCGTTATCGACGGCACCGATCGGCTACGCGACGGACTGAAGGTTTCAGTCGCCGCCGAAAGCGGCCAGCCGGCCGCCGCCGGCGCTCCCCCGGCGCCCACCCGCAAGCCGGGGGATAGACAAGGCCATAATTCCGGCCAGCCGCAGGCTAAGCCTCCAGGCGGCGGCCAGTAGGACCGCCGCGGCGGCTGGCGCGCGGCGAAAAGCGGTACGATGAACGTCTCCGAGCCATTTATCCTTCGCCCGGTGGGCACGACGCTCCTGATGGCGGCGATCCTGCTGTCCGGCATGGTGGCTTACAACTTTCTGCCGCTGTCCACCCTGCCGGAAGTGGATTATCCGACAATTCAGGTGCAAACGCTCTATCCCGGCGCCAGCCCGGAGGTCATGACCTCTTCGGTCACGGCGCCGCTCGAGCGGCAATTGGGGCAAATGCCCGGCCTGAATCAGATGACGTCGGCGAGTTCCGCCGGCGCTTCGGTGATCACACTGCAGTTTGGCCTCGATCTGTCGCTCGATATCGCCGAACAGGAGGTGCAGGCTTCCATCAACGCCGCGGGCAATCTGTTGCCGGCCGACCTGCCGGCGCCGCCGATCTATTCGAAGGTCAATCCCGCGGATGCGCCGATCCTCACGCTGGCGGTGACGTCGGACACGCTGGCGCTCACCGACTTGGAGAATTACAGCGAGACCCGACTAGCGCAGAAAATCTCGCAGCTGACCGGCGTGGGCCTCGTGAGCATCAGCGGCGGACAGCGGCCGGCGGTTCGCATTCAGCTCAATCCGGATTCGCTCGCCGCCTACGGTCTCAACCTCGACGACGTGCGCACCTCATCGGCAATCTCAACGTCAATACACCGAAAGGCAATTTCGACGGCCCAACGCAGGCCATGACGATCAACGCCAACGATCAACTCACCAGCGCCGATCAATATCGCAATCTCATCGTGGCCTATCGTAACGGCGCGCCGGTCAAGCTCACCGACGTCGCCAGCATCGTCAGCGGTCCGGAAAACACCAAGCTCGGCGCCTGGGCGAACACAACGCCGGCGATCATCGTCAACGTGCAACGCCAGCCCGGCGCCAATATCATTCAAGTCGTCGACCGCATTCAGGCGCTGCTGCCGCAGATCATGTCGACGCTGCCGCAAGCCATGGATGTCCGCGTGTTGAGCGACCGCACGGTGACGATCCGCGCCTCGGTGTCCGACGTCGAATTCGAGCTCGGCCTTGCCGTCGTGCTGGTTGTGCTGGTGATCTTCGTGTTCCTGCGCACGCTACCGGGCACGATCATCCCGAGCCTGTCGGTGCCGCTGTCGCTGGTCGGCACGTTCGGGGCGATGTATCTCTTGGGCTTCTCGCTCGACAATCTGTCGCTGATGGCGCTGACGATCGCCACCGGCTTCGTCGTCGACGACGCCATCGTCATGATCGAGAACATCGCCCGCTATGTCGAAGGCGGCATGAACCCCGTCGAAGCGGCGCTGCGCGGTTCCGAGCAAATCGGCTTCACCATCATATCGCTCACGATCTCACTGATCGCCGTGCTGATTCCGCTGTTGTTCATGGGCGACGTGGTCGGCCGTCTGTTTCACGAGTTTTCCATCACGCTGGCGGTCACCATCGTCATCTCCGCCATCGTATCGCTGACGCTGGTGCCAATGATGTGCGCCAAGCTCATTCGCCATCGTGGCGAGGGCGAACGCAGCAATTTCGATCTCAAGGCCGAGGAGGTCTTTAATGCGGTCATCGCGCGTTACGGCCAGGCGCTGAATTGGGTGCTCGACCGTCAGCCGGCGACATTGCTGGTCGCCGTGCTGACGCTGGCTTTGACAGTCGGGCTCTATCTGCTCATCCCGAAGGGATTTTTTCCGGTCCAGGACACCGGCGAGATCCAGGCCATAACCGAGGCGTCGCAGAGCGTCTCGTATGACCAGATGGCAAAACTGCAGGGCGATCTCGCCGAGGCCGTCCTCAAGGACCCCGACGTCGTCAATTTAAGCTCTTTCGTCGGCGTCGACGGCACCAACCAGACCCTCAACACCGGTCGCTTTCTGATCAGTCTCAAGCCGCACGATCAGCGCAATCTGAGCGCCAGCGACATCATCCGGCGCCTGCAGAGCGAGGTCGCGGGTGTCGTCGGCATCGCCCTGTACATGCAGCCGGTGCAAGACTTGACGATCGATTCGACCATCAGCCGCGCGCCGTATCATTTCGTGCTCGAAGACGCCAATGCCGCGGAATTCAGCACCTGGGTGCCGAAGTTGATGCAACGGCTCAGCCAGCTGCCGCAAGTCACCGATGTGGCGAGCGACCTGCAGGAACAGGGCTTGGCGGCCGATATCGTGATCGACCGCGCCACGGCGAGCCGGTTCGGCATTACGCCGGCAACGATCGATAACGTGCTCTACGACGCCTTCGGCCAGCGCATTGTCTCCACCATCTATACGCAATCCAACCAGTATCGGGTCATTTTGGAAGTCGAGCCCGATCTGCAACAGTCGCTGACCGCGCTGAAATCGCTGTATTTTCCGTCATCCTCGTCATCGACCAACGGTCAGGTACCGTTGACCGCGATTGCGCATATCGAGGAACACGCCGCGCCGCTTTTGATCACGCATTACGGTCAATTTCCAGCGACAACGATTTCATTCAACACCGCGCCGGGCTATTCGCTGGGTGCCGCCGTCACCGCGATCCAGCAAACCGAGAGCAAGGTCGGACTGCCGATTAGCTTCATCACCGCGTTCCAGGGCACCGCCGCCGCCTTCCAGGCGTCTCTCGCCAATGAAGTCTTCTTGATCATTGCCGCGGTGGTGGCGATGTACATCGTGCTCGGCGTTCTCTACGAGAGCTTCGTTCATCCGATCACCATCCTGTCGACGCTGCCCTCCGCCGGAGTCGGCGCGCTGCTGTCGCTGATGCTGCTGCACTACGACCTCGACGTGATCGCCATCATCGGCATCATCCTTCTGATCGGCATCGTCAAGAAAAACGCCATCATGATGATCGACTTTGCGCTCGATGCCGAGCGCGCCGAAGGGATGGCCCCGCGCGATGCCATCTATCAGGCCTGCCTGCTGCGCTTCCGGCCTATCATGATGACGACGTTTGCCGCCATGCTCGGCGCGCTGCCGCTGATGCTCGGCACTGGAACCGGCTCGGAATTGCGCCAGCCCCTCGGAGTCGCCATCATCGGCGGCCTGATCGTGAGCCAGGCGCTGACGCTGTTCACCACGCCGGTGATTTACCTTTATTTCGACCGGCTGGCGGTCCGTCTCATGGGCCGCCGGCCGTCGGCTCCGATCGTTCCTGAAGCGCCGGCGGAATGAATATATCCGCGCCATTCATCAACCGGCCGGTGGCCACCACGCTGCTCACGCTCGGCATCGCCATCGCTGGCATTCTCGCCTTCTCGAAGCTTCCCGTGGCGCCGCTGCCCCAGGTCGACTATCCCACCATTTCGGTCAATGCCCAGCTTCCGGGCGCCAGCCCGGAAACCGTGGCGACCAGCGTTGCCGAGCCGCTCGAGCGCCATCTCGGCCAGATCGCCGACGTCAGCGAGATGACCTCGAAAAGCGGTATCGGACAGACCCGTATCACGCTGCAATTCGACCTCAACCGCGACATCGACGGAGCCGCGCGCGACGTGCAGGCGGCGATCAATGCCGCCCGCGCCGATCTGCCGGCAAGCCTCAAAAGCAACCCGACTTATCGCAAGGTAAATCCGGCGGATGCACCGATCCTCATCCTGGCGATAACGTCGAAGACCCTCACCCAGGGCCAGATTTACGACGCCGCCAGCAACGTTTTTCAGCAACAATTGTCGCAGATCACCGGTATCGGACAGGTCATCCTTGGCGGCGCGGCGCTGCCGGCCGTGCGCGTCGAGCTCAATCCGCAAGCTCTGTTCAAATACGGCATCGGCCTTGAAGACGTGCGCGCCGCGTTGGCCTCCGCCAACGCCAACAGTCCGAAAGGCACCATCGACGACGGCGGACGACGATTCCAAATCTACACCAACGATCAATCGACCAAGGCTGTGGATTACGCGCCGCTCATCATCGCTTATCGCAACGGCTCAGCGGTCAAATTGTCGGACGTCGCGGAGGTCAGCGACTCGGTCGAAGATGTGCGCAATCTCGGCTTGTCCAACGGCCAGCCCTCGGTGCTGGTCATTTTGTTCCGCCAGCCCGGCGCCAACATCATCGATACCATCGACAGTGTGAAGGCGGAGCTGCCGCATCTCGAAGCCGCCATGCCGGCCGACGTCAATGTGACCATCGCCATCGATCGCTCGACCACGATCCGCCAATCGCTGCACGACACCGAATTGACGCTCGTGATCGCCATCACCCTGGTAACGATCGTGGTCTATCTGTTCTTGCGCAATATTCGCGCCACCACGATCCCGTCAGTGGCGGTGCCGGTTTCGATTCTCGGCACGTTCGGCGCGATGTACCTGCTTGGTTACAGCCTGGATATCCTTTCACTGATGGCGCTGACCATTGCCACCGGCTTCGTGGTCGACGACGCCATCGTGGTCCTGGAAAACATTTCCCGGCATATCGAAGCCGGCGTGCCACGGGTGGAGGCTGCTTTTCTGGGGGCCCGGGAGGTCGGATTCACCGTGCTGTCGATCAGCCTGTCGTTGATCGCGGTGTTTCTGCCGATTTTGCTGATGGGCGGCATATTGGGCCGGCTGTTTCGCGAATTCACCATGACGCTGTCTCTGGCGATCATGATCTCGTTGGTGATTTCGCTCACCACCACGCCCATGATGTGCGCGCTTTTCCTGCGCAGCCAGCCGCCGCGCGAAACGCCAAGACGGCGCAATCTGTTCGACCGCGTGCTCGCCGGTTACGGGCATTCGCTGACCTGGGCCTTGCGGCACAGTCGCGTTGTTCTCGTCGTCTTCTTCGGCGCGATCATTCTCAACGTCGTCTTGTTCTACTTCGTGCCGAAGGGATTCTTTCCCGAAGAAGATACCGGCCGCATGATCGGCTCGCTGCAGGCCGACCAAAGCGTTTCATTTCAGCTAATGACGCAGAAACTGCGGCAGATGATGGCCATCGTGCAGCAAGACCCGGCGGTTGAACACGTGGTCGGCTATACCGGCGTGGGGTCCGGCGGCGGCTTCGGCCAGATCAACACCGGTTCCGTGTTCGTCTCGCTAAAACCGATCGAACAACGGCCGCCGATGGATCAGGTGATCGCGCGGTTGCGGCCTAAGCTGGCGAAAGTGCCGGGCGGCCGGTTGTTTCTGTTCGGCGTCCAGGACATTCGCGCCGGCGGCCGGCAAAGCAATGCAGAATATCAATATACCCTCCAGGCCGACGACCCGGATTTACTGGCCAAATGGACTCCCCTGCTGGTTAACGCGCTTGAGCATTCGAAGGTCATGGCCGACGTGAACTCAGATCAGCAGCAACGGGGGCTGGAATCCGATCTCATCATCGACCGGCCGACCGCATCGCGCCTGGGAATTACGCCGGCACAGATCGACAACACGCTTTACGACGCTTTTGGGCAGCGCCAAGTCTCGGTGATTTACAGCGCGATCAATCAGTACCATGTCGTCATGGAAATAGACCCGCGCTATACTCAATATCCGGAGTCGCTGCGGGATATTTACGTGGCGACCTCTGGCGGCGGTGCCTCGGGCACTCAGCTTAGCAACGCCCCGGCCGGCGCCGTGACGCCGGTCCAGAGCGCTGCGGCCGCTTCGACCAGCGCGAAGGCCGCCGCCACCGCCAATAACAATTCGGCGCGCAATGCCGCCATCAATGCGCTGGCTAATTCCGGCAAGGGCTCGACATCCTCGGGCGCCGCGGTTTCCACGGCGCAGGAAACGATGGTCCCGCTCGCGGCAGTTAGCCATTACAGGCCGGGAAACGCACCATTGTCGGTCAGTCATCAGGGGCTGTTCGTCGCCGGCACGATTTCCTTCAATCTTCGGCCGGGCGCCGCGCTCGGCGATGCCGCCAGAGAGATCGACGACGCGGTCAAGCAAATCCGCATGCCGGCTTCGATTCACGGCAACCTCGCCGGCACCGCACAAGTGTTCGCGCAATCACTCGCCAATGAACCGGTGCTGATCGCTACAGCAATTGCCGCCGTCTATATTCTTTTGGGGGTATTGTACGAGAGCTACATCCACCCGATTACGATCCTCTCGACGCTGCCGTCGGCAGGCGTCGGCGCCATTCTCGCGCTGATGCTGTTCCACACCGAGTTCAGCATCATTGCGTTGATCGGCGTGATCCTGCTCATTGGCATCGTTAAGAAGAACGCGATCATGATGATCGATTTCGCCGTCGAGGCAAAACGCTCTCGGAACTTGAGCTCGTACGATGCGATCTTTCAGGCCTGCCTGTTACGGTTCCGGCCAATCATGATGACCACCTCGGCCGCCATCCTCGGCGCCATCCCGTTAGCGGTGAGCTTCGGCAATGGCGGGGAGATTCGCCGGCCGCTCGGCATTTCGATCGTCGGCGGACTTTTGATCAGCCAATTGCTGACGCTGTACACAACCCCGGTGGTTTACCTGTATATGGACCGGCTCGGCCAATGGTCGCTGCAGACACGCGCGCGGCTGTTCCCCGGCCTGTTCGGTGCGCCGCCCATGACGTCAGCGGAATGACGCCGGCGGAATGACACCAAGCTGCCCGGCAAATCCAGCGGCGCTTCAGCGAACGTAAATTGGCGGCCGCGTGTAACAACACGGAAAGGCGCCTTCATCCTCCACCGGACCGAGGATTTTGCGCAGGCGGTTAATCTCGACCCGCGCCGCGCTGATTTGCGGACCCTTTATGCCGTCGTCGACGTATGGATCGGCCTCCAACCGGTCGATCAACGTAATGTCGGCATAGATGGCATCGCGAAGGCATTCGTAGCAGGGATACCCGACCTGGCCGTAATCGCCGGCAACGGCTGGCGCCGCAACGCCGAGCGAGGCTGCAAGTCCGCCCAGCGTTAGAACCAAGGATACAATCAAGGAACGGGTTGCGAGAGCAATTTTCACTGGGTTCTCCAACCGTGACCATAGCCGAATTGGCGCGGGAACGAAATGCCGTCTCGGCTGGATCGGCCCTCGGCGCGGTAGCGTGTGTGCTGCAATAACGCCTATTATGGCAAACATAAGCAAGATCGGACTGGGGAGTGAATTGGCATGAAGGGCGCCGAGGTTGTTGCGGAAATTCTCAAGCGTGAGGAGACCGAGTTTCTGTCGTGCTACCCGCGCAATCCCGTAATCGAGCCCTGCGCCGCCATCGACATCCGTCCGGTTCTGTGCCGCCAGGAACGGGTCGGGGTCGGCATCGCGGACGGCTATTCGCGGATCAAGCGTGGCAAGAAAAACGGCGTATTCGCCGCCCAAGCCGGCCCAGGCATCGAAAACGCCTTCCCCGGCATCGCCCAGGCGTTTGCCGAGAACGTACCGCTGCTGGTCGTTTCCGGCGGGCTGCCGCTGCATCGGCAATATGTCCGTCCGGTGTTCCGGGCCGCGGAAGTCTATCGTGCGGTGACGAAATGGTCGGCGCTAGCGCACAATGTGCAGGAGTTGCCGGATTTGATGCGGCGCGCCTACCAGGCCATGCGCTCGGGCAAACCCGGACCAGTGTTGCTTGAAGTCTCGGATGAGGTGTTCGAGGCGGAATTCCAAGGCGCGCTCGATTATCGGCCGGTGCCGCTGCAACGCACAGCACCCGATCCCGCAGCGATAAAAAAGGCTGTCGAGATGCTGCTCGCGGCCAAGCATCCCCTGCTCTGGGCCGGGCAAGGCGTGCATTACGCGGAGGCGGCCGAACAGCTCGCGGCCCTGGCCGAAATGCTGCCGGCGCCGGTTGTCGCCACCAATCCGGGCAAAAGCGCGATCTCCGACAACCACCCGCTGGCACTCGGCGGTTCGACGCGCTCGCGTTCGAAAGTATTTGCCGATTTCCTCAACAAGTCCGACGTCGTGATGGCGATCGGATCGAGCCTCACGATTACCCCGTTCGGTCCCGCGGTGCCGCCGGGAAAAACCATCATCCACTCCACCAACGATGCGGGCGATATCAACAAGGAATATCGCGCCGATCAAGCGGTCGTCGGCGACGCCCGCCTCGTCATCGAAGCGATGATCGCCGAACTCTCCAGGCAGAAGGGGCCCGGCGGCGGCAACGCGCTCATTTCACTGAAAGAAGAAATTGCCGCCGGCAAAAAGGCTTGGCTCGACGAATGGGCGAAGTTTCTCAATTCGGACGAGATGCCGCTCAATCAATATCGGGTCATCCGCGACATGATGCGGACGCTGCCGCGCGAAGACATCATTATCACGCACGATTCCGGTAGCCCGCGCGAGCAGATGATCCCGTTCTGGGAAACCACGGCGGCCGGCTCTTACATGGGCTGGGGGAAGTCGACCCAGCTCGGCTACGGACTTGGCATCACCATGGGCGCCAAGCTCGCGGCACCGAAGAAATTTTGTATCAACGTCATGGGCGACGCCTCATTCGGCATGACCGGCATGGACATCGAAACGGCATCACGCAACCGTATCGCGATCCTCACCGTGGTATTCAATAACGGCGTCATGGGTGCCGAGCGCGACGTGCTGACGATCTCGGATGCAAAATATGGCGCCATGACGGTCGGCGGCAACTACACCAAAGTAGCCGAAGGGCTCAACGTCGCGGCACGGCGCGTAGAGAAGCCGGACGATATCGTCGGCGCCCTCAAAGAGGCCGTCGACACGACCGAAAAGGGCGCGCCGTTTCTGCTTGAGTTCATGGTCAAAGAGGGACGCGACTTTTCCCGTTATGCGTGACGGCCTAACCGCCGATTTCGTCCAGCGGCCGGCGCTTCACTGCCGACGACGTTTTGCAGGAGCGCCCGCAACTCTTCGGCGCGCTCGATACCAAAGGAATTCTCGAAGTGCGCCTGCGCCGCCTGCCAAGCTTTGCTTGCCTGCCGAAGTCGCGCCGTGCCGGCGGTGGTCAACCGCATTTCCTTGCTGCGCCGATCGGAACTGCCGCTGCCGATCTCGATCAAGCCGTCGCGCTGCAGCGGTAGAATATTGCGGCCAAGCGTCGTCCGATCCATCACTAACTCGGCGGCGAGCGCATTGATCGTCATCGGCCCTTTGCGCTGCAGCCTTGCAAGAATGGAATACTGGGTCGACCGCAAGCCATTCGGCGCCAGGAATTGATCATAGATTTGCGTGAGATGCCGCGTTGCCTGACGTAACGCCAGGCAATTGCAGGCCGCGGGGTTAGTCGAAGGTATCGCCGTTCCCACCATTGCAGGACTGTGGTCTTTCATATAGGTGCATATACGCCTATATCGGCAGTCGTTCAATAGCCGCCGGCTGGCGGTTCGGTCCGGAGTTCCCGATGTCCGTGCACAGCATCGCATCGTCCGAGGCATTGCCATCGGCGGCGGCCGAATCCGCCCCTGCGACGAAGGCCGGTTTCGATCCCCGCACCCGCGTTTTGCTCGATGGACCGATTGCCGCGACGCTTATTCGCCTTGCCGCGCCGAACATGCTGGTGATGCTGGCACACAGTTCGGTCGGCCTGGTCGAGACCTATTTCGTCGGCAAGCTCGGCACCGACGCTTTGGCCGGTGTCGCCCTGGTCTTCCCGTTGTTGATGCTCATGCAGATGATGTCGGCGGGCGCCGTGGGCGGCGGCATATCCTCGTCGATCGCCCGCGCGCTCGGCTCCGGCCGCCGAGCTGATGCGGACGCGCTGGTTTGGCACGCGCTGGTCATCGCGCTTGTCTTCGGGCTGACATTCATGACAGCGATGCTGGGAGGCGGCAGCTGGCTCTATAGGGCGATGGGCGGCAGCGGCGCAACATTGCAGGCGGCGAATACCTACTCGTCCGTCGTGTTTACCGGCGCGATCCTGGTGTGGCTGTTCAACACGCTGAGCAATGTGATCCGCGGCACCGGCAACATGATCGTGCCGGCGCTCGTGACCTGCGCCGGCGTGATCGTGCTTATTCCGCTGTCGCCGTGCCTCATCTTCGGCTTGGGTCCGTTTCCGCGATTGGGCGTCGCCGGCGGCGCCGTCGCGGTCGTGCTCTATTACGCCGCGGGAAGCCTGGTTCTCGCCGGCTATCTGCGATCGGGCCGCAGCGTCGTGCAATTGGCGTTTGGCGGCATCACATTTCGCTGGCCGCTGTTTGCCGACATATTGCGGGTAGGCTTGGTCGCGGCCTTGATCACCGTTCAGACCAATCTAACCATCGCAATTGCCACCGGATTTGTCGGCTCTTTCGGCCCCGCGGCGATCGCCGGCTACGGCACCGGGTCGCGGCTCGAATATCTCTTGATCCCGCTCGTGTTCGGAATGGGCGGCCCGCTGGTCGCCATGGTCGGAACAAATATTGGCGCTGGAAAACGCGATCGCGCCATGCGCGTGGCTTGGATCGGCGCCGCAATCGCCGCCGGACTTTGCGAGGTGATCGGCTTTGCGGCGGCGGCCGCACCAAGCGCGTGGCTGTCGCTGTTCGGCACTGCACCGGCGATGATCGACGCCGGGTCGCGCTACCTGCACACGGTCGGGCCAGTTTATGGGCTATTCGGTCTCGGCATGGCGCTTTATTTCGCTTCGCAGGGCGCCGGCCGCCTATTGTGGCCGCTCATCGCCAATATGGCCAGGCTTGTGATCGCGGCCGGCGGCGGCTTTATCGCATTGCGCCTGACCGGTAATCTGACCGGCGTATTCGCGGCGCTCGCCGTAGCGCTCGCCGCGTTCGGCCTGATCAACGCGGCCGCCGTTGCACGCGGCGTGTGGTTCAAGGATGGTCACCGTCACTTCTCTCCCGTGCCGTCACCGGAGCATTTGAAACAATGATTGTACGCTATTTGGACGACTTCGCTCCGGGACAAGTGTTCAAGACCGGCACAATCCGCGTGGACAAGGAGCAGATATTCGCTTTTGCGCGGCAATTCGATCCGCAGCCGTTCCATATCGACGAAGCGGCGGCGCGCAACTCGCCGTTCCAGGGCCTCGCGGCCAGCGGCTGGCACACCGCGGCGCTGACCATGCGGCTGATGGTCGACGGCGAGTTCAAACCGGCTGGCGGCATTCTCGGTGTCGGATTTGACGAACTGAGCTGGCCGCGCGCGGTGCGGCCCGGCGACGAGCTGCACGCCGCAAGCGAAATCATCGCCGTGCGGCCGTCGAAGTCGCGTCCCGACCGCGGCTTGCTCCGCGTTCGCACCACCACGTTCAACCAGAACGACGAGGCAGTCATGATGTTCACCGGCAATCTTTTAGTGCCGAAACGGCCGGCGCCGTCCGAACAAGGACAAGGCTGATGCGTATTCTCGTGGTCGGCGCCGGCGCGATCGGCGGCTATTTCGGCGGCAGGCTGTTACAGGCCGGCCGCGACGTGACGTTCCTGGTGCGGCCGCGTCGGGCGGCGCAGTTGGCGAAAACCGGTCTCGCTATCCGTAGTCCGGTCGGCGACGTCACCCTGCCCGATCCATCCATAGTCATGGCGGACGCGATTTCCGCGCCCTACGATCTCATCCTTCTCAGCAGCAAGGCCTATGACCTCGCGGGAGCTGCCGACTCTTTCGCACCGGCGCTTGGACCGGGCAGCGCCATTTTGCCGTTGCTCAACGGCATGGCGCATCTGGATTACCTCAAGCGACGGTTCGGCGACGACAAAGTGCTTGGCGGTCAATGCGTGATATCGGTCACACTCGACGACGAGGGCCGCGTTCTTCATCTGTTGGAGACGCACAGCCTCTCCTTTGGCGAATTGAATGGCACCGTCTCGCCCCGCGTCGAAGCGATCGCCAAAGACTTTACGGGCGCCAAATTCGAACCCAAGCTCAGCGCAGCGATCCTCCAGGAAATGTGGGAAAAGTGGGTGTTCATCGCGGCAACTGCGGCGGCAACCTGCCTGATGCGCGCCACGGTGGGTGACATCGTTGCCGTCAATGCCGTCGATCTGCCGCAACGATTATTCGACGAATGCGCGGCGATCGCCGCGGCGCACGGGTTTGAACCGCGCGAAGCAAGCCGCATACGGTCTCTGACCATGCTGACCACGCCGGGCTCCAAGCTGGCAGCCTCGATGCTACGGGACATCGAGCACGGCGCGCCAATCGAGGCCGACCACATTGTCGGCGATTTGCTGCAGCGCGGCGCGAGCGCCGGCAAGGAGTTCCCGCTCCTGCGCGTCGCCTATGCCCATTTAAAAGCCTACGAGCAGCGGCGTCGGCGCGAAAGCGCCGCCCCATCGGCAACATGATTGGAACTTTCGCGCCGACCCATTATTATTCCGCATCAGGAGAGCGGAAAATGGTCAAAGTTACTTATCGTGTCGTCCCGCACGAGGACGGCTGGGCCTATCAGGTCGACGGGGTGTTTTCCGAAGCATTTCCAACCCACGAAGCGGCCCGCAAAGCCGCGCAAGAGGCCGCTCAGGAGCAACATGTGCCGGGCGACACCCGCACGATCTCGTGGGAAGACGAGAACGGCAAATGGCACGAAGAGACGGCGCGCGGTGACGACCGGCCCGACACTGACGTAGAAGGCTGAACACACCGACGGGAAGCGACAATGCTTGACGCCTTGTCAGGATGGACCAAAGAGCAAAAGCACGTCGTCGCTGCGACCTTCCTGGGCTGGACGCTCGATGCCTTCGACTTCTTCCTCATGGTGTTCGTGCTCAAAGATATCGCCCATGAGTTCAGCACTCAGATCACCGATGTCACCATTGCTATCCTGCTGACCTTGGCGATGCGGCCGATTGGTGCCTACATTTTCGGCCGCGCCGCCGATCGTTGGGGCCGAAGGCCGACCCTAATGGTCGACGTGCTGCTGTACTCGGCGATCGAATTTGCATCCGGATTCGCGCCGAACCTGATAACGCTTCTCATCCTGCGCGCCGTCTTCGGCATCGCCATGGGAGGCGAATGGGGCGTCGGCGCGTCGCTCACCATGGAATCGATTCCGCCGAAAGCGCGCGGCTTCGTATCGGGATTGCTGCAATCAGGCTATCCAACGGGCTATTTCCTCGCCTCGATCATTTACGGCCTGTTTTTTCAGTATATCGGCTGGCGCGGCATGTTCATGGTCGGCGTCGTACCGGCGCTGCTGGTGTTCTACATCCGCCGCAGCGTTCCGGAATCGCCGACCTGGCGCCCCACAACGGCGCGGAGCAATACGCTTGCCGTCATCCGCTCGCATTGGCAGCTCGGCATCTATGCCGTGCTGTTGATGACGGCATTCAACTTCTTCAGCCACGGAACCCAGGATCTTTATCCGACCTTCCTGCAGGTCCAGCACCATATGTCGCCGCATGAAACGAGCCTGATCGCGGTGATTTACAACATCGGCGCCATCGTCGGCGGATTGTCGTTCGGTTCGATGTCGGAGCGGTTCGGACGGCGGCGCATGATTATTATCGCCGCTGTGCTTTCGCTCTTCGTGCTGCCGCTGTGGGCCTTTGCTACGACCGCGATCTGGCTCGCGGTGGGCGCGTTCCTGATGCAGGTCATGGTCCAAGGCGCCTGGGGCGTTATCCCCGCGCATTTGAATGAATTGTCGCCCGACGAAGCGCGCGGCACGTTTCCGGGCTTCGTCTACCAGCTCGGCAATCTCATCGCTTCGGTCAACGCCACGTTGCAGGCCGAAATTGCCACACATTACGGCGGCAACTATGCCATCGCACTTGCGGCCGTCGCCGGCACGGTCGCAGTGGCGATCGTGGTTCTCAGCGCCGTCGGCACTGAAGCGAAAGGCGTGGCATTCGGACGCGGCGACCCCAGCGGCGGTCGCACCGTCCCAAATCCCGCGTTGTGACGAGGCTGTCGCAAAAGTCCTGTTGAACGGTCCGGTTGGCTTGTATCGTATCGTCGGCTGGGACCGGAGCATGAATTGAAAAGACCCCCGATACGTCGAGACGGCGCTGAGCGGCTACGAGTTGCTCAACGATCCACTGCTTAATAAAGGCACCGCGTTCAGCGAAGAGGAGCGCGATGCCTTCGACCTGCACGGGCTTTTGCCACCGCATGTTGCGGAACTCGACTATCAGGTTAAACGCCGCGCCGATGCCTTCCGCACCCTTGGCAGCGACATCCAGCGCTATGTGTTCCTGCGCGGCCTGCAGGATTCCAACGAAACCCTGTTCTACGCGCTCTTGACCCGAAATATCGAAGAGGTGATGCCGATCGTCTATACGCCGACGGTCGGCCTCGGCTGCGAGGTGTTCAGCCACATTTTTCGCAAGCCGCGCGGCCTGTTTTTGAGCCTGCCCCACAAGAAGCTCATTCGCCGCATCCTCGATCATCCCCGTTTCGACGCCGTCGAAGCAATTGTCGTCAGCGACGGCGAACGCATTCTCGGGCTGGGCGACCAGGGCGCCGGCGGCATGGGAATTCCGATAGGCAAGCTGTCACTCTACACAGGCTGCGCCGGATTGCATCCCTCGACGACGCTGCCGATCCTTCTGGACGTCGGCACCGACAATGAGCACCACCTAGCCGATCCGATTTATATCGGCTGGCAGCATGAGCGCGTGCGCGGCGATGCATACGACGACTTTATCGAGACTTTCGTGACCGCGGTTCGCGAGCGCTGGCCGCACGTTCTGCTGCACTGGGAGGATTTCGCGCTGCGCAACGCCAACCGCCTGTTGGCGCGCTATCGCGACAGCCTCTGCACCTTCAATGACGACATTCAGGGCACGGCGGCGATCGCCGTCGGAACGCTGTTGAGCGCCATCAACGTGACCGGCGTTGCGTTACGCGACCAGCGTATCGCCATACTTGGCGGGGGTTCCGCCGGCACCGGCATCTGCGCGCTGCTCAAGCGCGCCATGGTCGAGGCCGGCTTGAGCGAACGCGAGGCCCGCAGCCGCTTTTACATCGTCGACCGGCAGGGATTGCTGGTCGAGGGCATGCCCGATCTGCAATCGTTTCAAGCGCAGTTCGCGCAAAGCCGCGATGGCATCGCCGATTGGACGCTCGAATCTTCCGGCTGGATCGGCATTGCCGATGTCGTCGCCAATGCCCGGCCGACTGTGCTCATCGGCACCTCGGGCCAGCCCGGCGCATTTTCGCAAAGCGTTGTGCGCGCCATGGCCGAGAATGTGCACCGGCCCGTCATCTTCCCGCTGTCCAATCCGACGGACCGCGCCGAGGCTAATCCACACGATCTCGACGCGTGGACGCAAGGACGCGCCGTCATCGGCACGGGCAGCCCGTTTCCGCCGCTGATGCGGAACGGCAGGAGCTTCCGCGTCGATCAGACCAATAACGCCTACGTCTATCCGGGCATCGGCCTTGGCGCCATAGTCGCCGACGCGCGGCGTATTTCCGACGGCATGTTCCTCGCCGCCGCCAGAACCATCGCGGAGTTTTCGCCGGCGGCGCAAGATGCGAATGCCAATCTCTTGCCACCGCTTGTCGACATCCGCAGGCTCTCGTTTCGCGTGGCGCTCGCCGTCGCGAAACAGGCGCAAGCCGAGGGGCTCGCCAATCCGACGCCGGATGAAATCCTGTCCACAGCGGTGCGCAACAAAATGTGGGAGCCGCTCTATGCCCCCTATCGGCGGCTCTCCAACGCTTGAAAGCGCGAAGTTGAGAGTTTCGACCCGGTGAGATTGCTCCAGTTTAGAATTGGAAGAATTATCTTCGGCGGCCACGATGCATTTTTCGCTTGGCGCGCGAATTTTGGCTTGCTAGCAAATTATTGAAATATCTATAGTTTTTCATGGTTCTAAACTGTGCCCAATTGGTTCTCTTGGCCGCAATTGTTCAGTGCGCAAATCGCATCGCGCCGGCGTAGGTTTCGCCATGAGACGGCGATCTTCGCGCTTGTCGTCGCGATCGGCTTGGGCGGCGGCAATAAAGTCCATGCGCAGGCGCAGCAGCCGTCCACTTCGCAGGATCAAAAAGCTCCTGCGCAGCCACTGACACCACAATCGCCGCCGACGGCATCCACCGCACCGCAAACTCCTGCCCCGGCTGCGGCGACCGCAACGCCGACTGCGCCCGCCGCTCGTCGAACCCAGCTGCCGCAAATCACGGTCAACGCGCCAAAACAAAAGCCAAGGACAGTACAACGGCGCACGCCGTCGGCACCGGCGACTGCAGCGGCAACAATTAATCCGACGACGGCCGCCGAAAGGGCGCTCGACGCCAAGATGACCGGGCTCGATCAGGCGCGCAACAATCTGCTGCCCGATATTGGCGCGTCCACATCCACCATCAGTCGCGGCGCGATCGAAAGACTGCCGCAAGGTGACAACACGCCGATCGACAAGGTTATCCTCCAACTGCCGGGCGTGTCCTACAATTCGGCCGTCTCCAACCCCAATTTTCACGTTCGCGGCGAATACGCCAACGTCCAAACCAGGATCAATGGCGTCGTGGTGCCTGAAGGCGTTTCGGCTCTCGGTGCGTTTCTCGACACCAATTTCATCGGCAGCATGTCGCTCCTCACCGGAGCATTGCCGGCCGAATACGGTTTGCGCACCGCCGGCGTACTCGACATCACCAGCCGCGCCTTTGCCGCGCCGGGCGGCGAAATCAGTCTTTATGGCGGCAGCCGGCAAACCTTCACGCCGAGCTTCGATTATGGCGGCGGGGTTGGCAACTCGGAGTATTTCGTCAGCGCGCGTGGCGACTGGAACGGTCTCGGGCTAGAGAACCCGACGCCGGGGCTCAATGCCATCCATGACGAAACCCAACAGGGCAAGCTCTTCGGCTACGCCTCGACGCTGCTCGATGAGTCGACCCGCTTCAGCGTGATCTCGGCCGCATCCTACAGCGCGTTCCAGATTCCAAATAACCCCAATCAGGCGCCGCTCGGCGACTTCGGTCCGGCGACCTACGATTCCACGACGCTCAACGAAAACGAATATCGACTCCTACTACATGACTATGGCGGCGTTGCAAAAGCACGGCACTGATGGTGACGCGCAAATCGCGGCGTTCTCCCGTTACGCTGAAGTTCACTTCGTTCCCGACGTCTTCGGCGATCTTGTATTCAACGACGTTGCCTCCGACGTGATCCGGCAGAGCACCCTGACCGGCATGCAGGGCGACGGCTCCTACATCGTCAACGATCAGCACACTTTGCGCGGCGGCTTCGCCGTGAGTGGCGAGCAAACCAACGTCACAAATGCTTCAACTGTTATGCCCGGTGCTGTCGGGGCAGTAAGCGGGGTGCCGTTCCTCGTCACCGATCAAACTTCACTGCTCGGCTGGAACATCGGCACTTACATTCAAGACGAATGGAAGCTCAGCAATCAACTGACGATAAACATGGGCCTGCGCTTCGATCAACTGTACCAGTTTGTCGACGCCAACCAACTCAGCCCGCGGTTCGCCATCATCTACAAGCCATTCGATGGCACCACCATCCACGCCGGCTATGCGCGCTACTTCACACCCCCATACCAAGCGCAAGCGACGCAATCGAATATCGCCCTGTTTGCCAACACGACCAACCAGCCGGATATTCCTATTGCCGATCCGGTCAAACCTGAACGCTCGCACTACTTCGATGCCGGGGTCGACCAGACGGTGTTGCCCGGCCTCACCATGGGGCTCGACGCTTACTATAAAATGGCACGCGACATGATCGACGACGGCCAGTTCGGCGCGGCTGTGGTCTTGACGCAGTTCAATTATGCCCGCGGCTACAGCGAAGGCGGCGAGTTCAAGCTCAAATACACCAACGGCAATTTCAACGCCTATGCGAACTTCGCCTATAATATAACCCGCGCAATCGACGTGGAATCCAACCAATACCTGTTCGATGCCGCGACTTACGCTTATCTTCAAAACAATTATCACTATACCGACGACATGCAGCGCATGACCGGATCGGCCGGCGTGTCGTACCGTATCTACGATACGACGCTGACCGCCGACTTGATTTACGGTAGCGGTTTGCGCACCGGAGATTTATCCGATGGCGTCGACCCCAATTCGGAGCACACGACACCCTATGCCGTCGTCAATACCGGCATTGCACACGACTTCAAATGGTCGCCAGACTACAAACCGCTCACTGTGCGTTTCGACGTCGTCAATTTGTTCGATCAGATCTACGAGCTTCGTGACGGCTCCGGCATCGGCGTGTTCGCCCCGCAATATGGCGCGCGCCGCGGCTACTATGTCGGGCTATCGCAGAAATTATGATGTTCGAAATCGGTGCACATTATTTGGCGGCAGAACGCCAAAGACCGGTGGTGCACGCGTCCTCGCGCCATTGACCCGGGCGGCGCGGCAGGGCCACGCCCGTAAACCAGGATAACAGGATCGTCCGGTTGGCCGGACCGCCGAATTAGAACAATATTTACCATACCGGAGGACGATCCCGGCCGGTCTAATTGGACAAGCCGGATTTCCCCATGCCGACATTCGTGCCCACTGCAGCCGTCGAAAAGACCATCGTTCTGGGCGATCCGGTCCCTTGGTTCGGCGCGCCACTCGTCGGCGATGGCGCCTTCAATCTTCAAGTCGCAGCCGGGCGCTGGATCGTGCTGAGCTTTCTCGGCTCGCCAGAAAATCCGCGGGTCGAGCGCGAGTTGACGCAGCTCCTCGCCGATACGCAAAGCTTCGACGAGGACAAAGTCATATTCTGCGGCCTCTTTACCACGCCGCCCGCCGATGCGGCGCCCTATATCGCGATGAGCGGCTCGGCGATTTCGTTTCTCGCCGATTACGACGGCGCCATCAGCCGTCAGTTCGGCGCGGCGACGATGCCGCGCACGATCGTGCTCGACCCGATGCTGCGCGCGGTCGCCGACATCGCGTGGGATCACGCCGGCGGCCATGCCGCGACCGTACTCGCGGTTCTGCAGGGCCTGCCCGCCGTCGACGATTCCGCCGGCGTGCCGCTCATGGCGCCGGCGCTGATCGTGCCGCGAGTCTTCGACTTCGAACTTTGCGACTTTCTCATCAATATCTATGACAAGCTTGGCGGCAAGGATTCGGGCTTCCTGCTCGACAATAACGGCGCCACATCCACCGTGGTCGACTACCGGGTCAAGCGGCGCAATGACCTGAGCATCCTGGTGCCCGAGGTGCGCGACCGGATCCGCGATCAGATCGTGCGCCGTCTCGTTCCGGCAATCGACCGGTTCTTTCAGTTTTCGCCGACGCGGATGGATCGCTATATCGTCGCCTGCTACGACAGCGCCATCGGCGGGCATTTCTATCGCCACCGCGACAACGTCAATATCGGCGCGCAGCATCGTCGCTTCGCCGTCACCGTCAATCTCAACAAGGATTATGACGGCTGCGATCTCGTGTTTCCCGAATTCGGCCGTCGCACCTATCGCGCGCCGGCGGGCGGCGCGATCGTGTTCTCCTGTGGCGCCCTGCATCAGGTGACGCCGGTGACGCGCGGCACACGCTATGCCTTCCTCGCCTTTCTTTACAGCGAGGCTGATGCGGCGCTGCGCGAGAAAAACGACGCAAAAATCGCGCAAAGCGAATTCCGCTATGGCGGCGCCAATATTGGCTCCATGTCGGACCGGCTTTTTCCAGAGCCGGCCTCGCACCCGCTGGAACGCTGCGCCAGCTGAACCGGGCAAGCGCCGTCGGCTTGTCATCGACCGATTCCCAGGTAATATTGCGGTTGCTGTCGGGGATGGGGTCCCCCTTTAACCGCCGAAGAGGCCGATGACTCCTGCCAGGCGCTTTGGCGTCGGTGGGAGTTTTCTTTTTGCTCCCCCTGTCTCCAGTCTGGTTGTAGTGCGGTCGTTGCGGCGAACGTAAAGGCGTTCACTGGACGGCACTAAAGGAGGACTGTCGATGGCGGCGGACATGAGCACCGGCCTTCGCGTTATATGCAAGGCGCGAGGACTCAGATCATGGGCTCGATGACAATCTATATCTGGGTCGCACTCGGCGGCGCCATCGGGACGACCGGTCGTTATTGGCTATCAGGCCTCGTGGCGCGGCACATTGGCGAGACGTTTCCGTGGGGGACTCTTCTCATCAACGTCACCGGCTCCTTCATCATTGGTTTTTTTGCCATACTCACGGGACCGGACGGCAGGGTTTATGTCGGCTCAACCGCTCGCCAATTAGTGATGATCGGCATTTGCGGCGGTTACACAACGTTCTCGTCGTTCAGCCTGCAGACCCTTAATCTCATGAATGAGGGGGAGTGGTTCCGGGCCGGCGGCAATATCGTATTGTCGGTGCTTCTATGTCTGATTGCCGTATGGACCGGCGCTCTGTTGGCCGGGGCAATCAACGCGCTAAAATGGGCATGACCATGGAAGTTCCCCGCGACGCCGTCCTGCTCCGCATCTATTTCGGCGAGGACGACAAGTTCGAACACAAACCGTTGCACGAGGCAATCGTTCTGAAAGCGCGTGCAATGCACCTCGCCGGCGCGACCGTGCTGCGCGGCCATATCGGCTTCGGCCACTCCAGCCATATCCATACCGCCAAGATTCTCCGGCTGTCGCAGGATTTGCCGGTCATAGTCGAACTGGTGGATTCGCAGGAAAAAATCGACGCCTTCCTGCCGGTCCTCGACGGCATGATGACCAGCGGGCTAATTACCATGGAAAAGGTTCAGGTCCTTCAATACGGCACGGCCAAGCAGTAGATTATTCAAACAAGTAGGCGAACGGCCGCCCGCGCATCGCCATAGAAGGGGAGACGCCGCAATGGGATCCTGGGGATGACCGGCAAAACGGCGCTCGTCACCGGAGCAAGCGAGGGCATCGGAAAGTCGATCGCGCGCGCCTTGGCCCGCGAAGGCGTCGACGTCGCGATTTGCGCCCGCCGCAAAGCTCCGCTGGAAGAAACCGCCGCCGAGATCGCCAGGGAGTCCGGCCGCAAGATCGTCGCCATCCCGGCCGATCTCACCAAGCCCGAGGACGCGGAGAATCTCGTCCGGCAAGCGCATACCGCCTTGGGCCGGATCGATATCCTGGTCAACAATGCCGGCTCGTCGCCGGGCGGCGTACTCGATCACTTGAGCGAGGCGGATTGGGCGCAGTCGCTTCAGCTCAAATTCATGGGTTATGTGCGCTGCATGAAGCACGTGCTGCCGATCATGCAGAAGCAGAAAAAGGGCCGCGTGGTCAACCTGATCGGAAATGACGGCGTCAAGGTCTCCTATTGGGAAATTGCGCCGGGCGCCGCCAATGCCGCCGGGCAGAACTTGACCAAATCGCTCGCCAGTCAATATGGCAAGGACAATATCAGCTTCGTCGTGGTCAATCCAGGGCCGGTGCGCACCGAACGCTGGGCCGGGCTGGTCAAGGCGATGGCGCGCGACATGAAGCTTTCGTACGAGGAGGCCGACAAGCTGGCGCCGGCCTCGATCCCGCTCGGCCGCATCGCCGAGTGCGAGGAGGTTGCCAATCTAGTCACCTATCTCGCCTCCGACCTCGCCTTCTTCGTCAACGGCACCATGATCGAAATCGACGGCGGCCAGGACAAAGTGCTGATGGATCGCATGCGCGACCGCTGATCGGCTTCCGGATCAGCAGTACACCGTTGCGCTTCGCTGCAGGCGGCAGCGCCGGCACGCGCGACACCATGTACCCTCGAGGCTCCCGGAACATGCTTGGCAAGCCTGCCTGCTGCATTATAGTCGGCGCCGCAAGCGCGCGGGCAGCAGAGGGAATTTGCTGCCAGAAGACGCGTTGGGGTTGAACAGGGGATGGGACAATGTCTGCACGCACAATTGGATTCCGCGCCGGAAAAAAGCTTGCATTCGGCACGGCCATCGCTCTCGGTTTCTTCGCGCTGGCCGTTCCGGCCAACGCGGCCGACTTCGTCTTAAAGTTCGGCACCGCGACGATTAACGAGACGCAGCACCAGTTCATCAAGTTCTACAAGGAACAGGTCGAGAAAGCCTCCGGCGGCCGCATCGAGGTGCAAGTCTATCCGGCGAGCCAGCTCGGGCCGATCCCAGCCGAAATCCAGGGCGTGCAGCTCGGCACCGTGCAGGGCTATATCGGTCCGGTCGATTTTTTCGTCGGCGTCGATCCGCGCTTCGGCGTGTTCTCGTCGCCGATGCTGTTTAAGAGCGATGCGAACGCGGTCGCCACGGTGGAGGACCCGGCGATTCAAAAATCGATGTACGACATGGCTGCGACCAAGCGCATGGTCGGCATTGCCACCTTCAATCTCGGCGCCGCGGACTACGGCGCGAAGAAAGCGATTATGCGGCTCGCCGATTTCCAAGGTAAAAAACTGCGCATCAACGGCACCGAGTTGGAGCGCGAGAAAATGGCCAAGCTCGGCGCCACCGGCATCGGCATGCCGCTGTCCGACGTGGTGCCCGCCCTCGACCAGGGCACCATCGACGGCGCTATTTCCGGCCTCTCGGTGTTTTCGTCGATGAAGATGAACGATCTGATCAAGGTGATCACCGTCACCAACGATACTTTCATCATCTCGATCGCGGTGATTTCGAAGCCATGGCTCGACACGCTGCCGGCCGATCTGCAGAAGATCGTGATCGATAGCGGCGCCGCCATCCAAGCGAAGACTCAAGCCTGGGAAGTCGACCTCACCAAGACCCTGGTGGCGAATTGGACCAAGCAGGGTGGCACCGTGCATACGCTGCCGGACGACGATCTCGCCAAGATGAAGACGCTGCTCGATCCGGTCGCCGACCAGGCGACCAAGAATCAGCCCGCCGTGCATGACATGTTGCAGACGGTGCGCGCGGCCGTCGCCAAACACTAGATCGGGCGGCATCGCCGCCGACGGATCGACCCATGATCGTTGTCATCAAGCGCGTGGCGAACGCGCTCACTGCCGTGCTTCGCGTCGCCGCCGGCACCATGCTGATGCTCAGTGTCGGCATCAATTTCGCCAATATTATCGGCCGCTACGTGTTCTCCGTGTCGCTGTATTGGGCCGAGGAAGCGATGCTGTTTCTGATGATCGGCTGCGTCTTTTTCGGCGCCAGCTACGCCGGCTGGCTCGGCCGTCATATCCGCATGGACGTGATGATCTCGCTGCTGCCGCCGCGGACGCGCAAGGTTTTCGACGTGCTGGCCGATCTCATCACCATCGCTACCTGCATCGCCATCGCCGTGTTCGCGTGGCCGGTGATGACCATGTTCTACGAACTCGATCAGCGCAGCGAGACCGCCAATATCCCGCTCATCATTCCGCAGTCCGCCGTGCCGATCGGCGTCATTCTGATGGCGCTGTTGATCGCGGCGCGGCTCATCGCCGTCGGCGCGCGTCACGACGACGTCGTCGCGGCCCGGGATCTTGAGCACTGACATGACGACCTTCGTCTATTTCATCCTGCCGCTGATTTTGCTGATGCTCGGCCTGCCGATCTTCGTCGTGTTGCTGCTGACATCGTTTGCCGCCATCGTTTTCGTCGCCCATGTGCCGACCGACGCCGTGCAGACCTATATGTTCGGCAGCCTCGACAATTTTCCGCTTTTGGCGGTGCCGTACTTCGTGCTGGCCGGCGAGATCATGGGCAAGGGCGGCATCGCCGACCGCGTCGTCAACTGGGTGGTCTCGATCATCGGCGGGGTGCGCGGTTCGCTGGCGGTGACCACGGTCGCCTCGTCCGAGCTGTTCGGCGCCATGGCGCATACTTCGGTCGGCACCGTGGTCGCCATTGGGCGGCTGTTGTTTCCCTCCCTGACCAAGCACGGCTATAGCGAGCGCTTCGCCATCAGCCTGATCACCTCCTCGGGCGCGGTTGCGGTGATCATCCCGCCGTCGATCGCGATGATCCTCTACGCCATGACCGCGGAGGTCTCGGCGATCAAGCTGTTTACCGCTGGCATTCTGCCGAGCCTTTTGATCGGCATCGTCGACGCCGTCTACGTCATGGTCTACGCCAAGATCAAAATGGTGCCGCTGTCGGCACCGGCGCGCTGGAGGAATATCTGGGCCTCGACCAAGGACGCGAGCTGGGCGATCGGCACGCTGGTCGTGATTTTCGGGGGCATTTACGGCGGCGTCTTCACGCCGACGGAAGCCGCCGGCGTGGCCGTGGTCTATTCGCTATTCGTGGCGATGGTGGTCTACCGCACCGTCGGCCTGACCGAGCTGTGGCAGATCATCGTCAGTTCGGTGGTGCTGATCGGCCAGATCCTGATCATCGTCACTTCGGCCGGTGTCTATTCCTGGCTAATGACAACGAGCGGCATTCCGCAACGCCTCATCCACGGCATCGAGACGATGCACCTGCCGCACTGGCAGACGCTGCTCGCCGTCAATGCCGGCCTGCTCCTGGCGGGCAGCTTTCTCGAGCCGGCGCCAGCGATCCTGGTGCTGACGCCGCTTTTGCTGCCGATCGTGGAGGCGGCCGGCATCGATGCCATCCACTTCGGCATCATCATGGCCGTCAATCTGTCGATCGGTCTTTACATGCCGCCGTTCGGGCTGAACCTATTCGCCGCGCGCGCCGTCTTCGACGTGCCGATGGGTGTCATCTACCGCGGCGTGCTGCCGTTCGTGGTGCTGAATTTTTTGGCGTTGTTGGTCATCACCTATGTGCCGGCGATCTCGACCGTGCTGATCGGCGGTGGGCATTAACCTGTCAGCGGTCAGATGACGTTTCTGTTGAAATAAATTGAGCCCCACAGCACCGCGGCCCAGACCGCAGCAAGCATGATAAGCGTCCCGATGACGATCATTAGATATCCTCCCTCGATTGAAACGTCCCTTCGCAGAGTGCAGGATTGCTTTCTTGCAGTGTTGTTTTTCTTGACGGCTTTGCCGTTTTTTGAAGCATGACCTTTCGGTCAACCGGCTTCCAGCCTCGGCGCAAAGCCGAGGGCAGACCTTTTCCGCATCATGCTCCAAGCGAGCCGCATCGCCGCCACGCAAGGAGCCGCAACACAATACTCGCAGGCTTCGAGCCTTTACCTATTGCCGCGGCTTAGCAAGCCAGCAGGCGTGCGCTGCAACATAAGGTGACCGACGCCGTTCACCGCCTTCCGCCGTGGTCGGGTTTTCATGCGGCGAGCACAAGGCTTCTCACACTCGGCGCCCGCCGCTATGGTCGGCAACTTTTGGGAAACGCACAACGAGAGCAGCGATGGCAAGGACTTCAGACACTGGACAATTCTCCCGCCGGACCATGGTTGCAGGTCTAGCCGCCACGCCGGCGCTCGGCTTCGTTCCCGCCGCCGCACAAATCCCGACGCCGACAGCGTCGGCGCAAGCGAAAACCGCGCTCAAAGGCGCCAAGGGCACCAAGCTCGTGATCCTCGGTACCGCAGCGGGTCCCGTCCCCGGCCGCACCCGCAAGATGACGTCGCACGTCATGTTGAGCAACGGCGCCGCATACGTGCTCGACTGCGGGCTCGGGGTCACCGACCGTTACGCCGAAACCGGCATTGCCTTTAGCGCCTTGCGCGGCATTTTCATTACCCATCATCACTTCGACCACAACGTGGAATACGGGCCGTTGCTTTCGATCGGCTGGGTGCAAGGCATGCCGCTGACGGTGAAGGCCTACGGGCCGCCGCCGTTGAAAGAGATGACCGCGGATTATATTCGTTCGATGCGGACCACGATCGGCTTCTGGGCCGAAGACCTGAAGATGAAACCGCTGGAAACGATTGACGTCACCGAGGTCCCGGGCGCTGGACCTGTCATGGCGGACGACAACGTCAAAGTATCCTCGGTCGTGGTCAATCACCCACCCGTCAAGCCGGCCTTGGGCTACCGCTTCGACTTTCACGACCGCTCGATCGCGTTTTCCGGCGATACCACGCCGCTCGAAGCGGTGGCGCAAATGGCCAAGGGGGCCGACGTGCTGGTGCACGAGGCAATGTATGTCCCGGCGGTCGAGGCTTACGTCAAAGCGCAGGTCGCCGCCGGGCGGCCGGTCAGCGTTGAGGCGTTTATGGCGCATATGAAAGCCGACCATTCGCCGGTGGAAGACGTCGGCCGCATCGCCGCCGAAGCTGGGGTGAAGACGCTCGTGCTGTCGCATCTCACGCCGGCGATCGACAGCATCAGCGACGACACTTGGCGGGCGCCCGCGGCGAAAACCTTCAAGGGCGAGATCATCGTCGCCAAGGATCTGATGGTTATCTGATGGCTGGTTAAGTGCGCCCGCAGGAAGCGCCCCGCTCAATCCACCAGCGCGGGCGCGACGGATACTTCCGGCAGCGATGCGGGAAGCGGTGTCTGCAGCGTTTTGGCGATGAATTCATCGACATCGCGCAACACTGGAGCGAAAAGGCGCAGGAACGGCGCGATTGCGGCGACGACAATATAATGTCCGACGCGGCGGTAGGTCTTCACCGTGGCGGTATTGCCGTCGGCGGCAAGCCGCGCCGCAAGCCGCACCGAATTGCCCGGCTCCACCAACCGGTCGCGGCCGCCGGTGATCAGCAAGGACGGGGGCGCTCCCGGGGTGACGTGGAAAATCGGCTGTGTGTCGGGCCGGTCGGCGCCGCCGAAAATCACTTTCAAGACTTCGTCGCGCAGCGGCATGTAATCGTAAGGACCGGCAAGGCCGATCAAGCCGGCAATGTCGCGGCCGGGGTCGAGCCCGACGTTACGCAGCCAGCGTGCATCGAGCGACAGCATGGCCGCAATGTGGGCGCCGGCCGAATGGCCCTTCAAAAACACCTTGCCGGGATCGCCGCCGAAACCGGCGATGTTATCCTTGACCCAGCGCACGACCTGCGCGCCGTCTTCCAGAAACTCCGGATAACGCACTTCCGGATAGATGCGATAGTCCGGCAGCACGGCGACATAGCCGCGGCGCGCCAGCGCCTTGGCGACGTAGCGGTAAAGCTTCTTGTTGCCGCTGCGCCAAGCGCCGCCATAGAAAAACACCACGACCGGCGCCGCGGTCGCGCGGGCCGGCCGGCAAATATCGAGCCGGTGGCGCGAATGCGCGGCGTAAGCGATCGAATGCGTAAGTTTGATGCCCAAGCCCATGCAGCCGCCGAACAAGCACGCGATGACGACGAATTAATGGCGATGGCGCCCAAATAGCGCCGGGGCTACTCGTCTTCCCCGATGATTTTATGTTAAATGCGCGGCGCGGACATTGACAGCAAACGTCAATCTTCCCTGGAACGGACGATGAGAGCTGCCCTCGCCGTCATTATACTGTGCCTGACAAGCTTGATCGCGTACGCCAAGACCGTAGAAATCGCTGGCGATTACGGTGGCTTCCTGGTGGCCTATGAAGCGAAATTCGCCAAACTCGCCGCCGAGCATGCCGATGTCCGAATCGCCGGGCCTTGCGTGTCCGCCTGCACCGTCGTCGCCAAGTTCATTCCGCGCGAGGACATTTGCGTGACGCCAAAGGGTTCGCTTGGATTCCACCAGGCGATCCCGACGTTTGTGACGTCAACCCTGTGGAAGGACTATCCGCCGGACATCCAAACCTGGATCACGCAAAAAGGCGGGCTGACCCATTCGCTATTGTGGCTGCAGGCGCCGGAAATCTACAAATTCTTCAAAAAATGCCCGCAGGAAAATTGAGACCATTCGCATTTTCCGGCCTTCCGCGGCGCTCCCACTCATGATCCATCGCAGTTTTCGGACAACTTTATCCAATCCGACGCGACAATTTTAGATAATTTGCGCGACACTGAGCGCTATGGAAAATTTCTGGGATAATTGGCTGGAAGCCGTGCGCTTTACTTGCGAGGCGCAAAGCGTGATTTCGGCGCGGATGATGCTCTTGGCGTCGGCGGCGCCGGACGCTGCGGTGGAGGAAACGGCGCGCATGGTGACCGAAAAATTCCTCGCCTTCGCCAAGGCTGGATTGGCCGCCGAACACGCGCTGGAACAGGGACTTGGCTTTTATGCTGCCGCCGAACGCGCCTATACGCCATTGGCCGACTGCGTACATGCCAACAGCGACCGGTTGACCCGCGCCGCCTGAACCGCTTGTCTTAGCCAGCCTTTTCGGAAAACCGCTTTCCGCCTGGACCAAGTCCGGGGGCAAGCGGCTCATGCGTTAGATAGAAAGCGAATGGGGACGGGATAGACCCGTCCCCATGGGATCGACTGACGGTTGCCGGGAGACGACGGCAGCACCGCCGCGAGTCGATCACTTCCGCCGGCTGTCTCGTCCCATCCGTTACGCCTTGCCGAGGGGCAAAGCGACGAAACGGGTGCCATCGGCCATCTTCACCCGCATCAGAACATCGTGCTTGCCCTGCGCCTTGGCTTCGACGAGTGCCTGGACGACATCGTGGGCGTTGGTCACCGACTTGCCGCCGACATCGAGGATCACCGCGCCGGTTTGAAAGCCGGCTTCGGCCGCCGGGCCGTCGGGATCGACACCCATGACGACGACGCCCTTATCGCCGGCGCCGGACACATCCTTGGCCGGCGCCACTTGCAGGCCGAGATGCGGCACGCCGTTCGGCTCCGCATTCTGCCCGCTGTCGTTGCTGGCGACCTGTTCGTTGTTCGGCATCTGCGCCAGCGCCACCGACACGGTTTGCGGCTTGCCCTGACGGATGATGTCGAGTTTCACCGTGGCGTCCGGCGCCATCATGCCAATGGTGCGGGCGAGGTCGCGGGCATCCTTCACCTGGGTGCCGTTGACCGCGGTGATCACGTCGCCGGACTGGATGCCGGCCTTGGCCGCCGGGCTGCCGCTCTGCGGCTGGTCGACCATGGCACCCTCGGCCTTTTTCAGCCCCAGGCTGTCGGCGATCCCGGTGGTCACAGGCTGAATCTGCACGCCGAGCCAACCGCGCGTGACATGCCCATCCTTCTGCAATTCCGCCACTACGCGCTTGGCCGTAGCGGCCGGAATATCGAAGCCGATGCCAACCGAGCCGCCGGACGGCGAATAGATGGCGGTGTTGATGCCGATGACGTTGCCGTTGACGTCGAAGGCCGGACCGCCGGAATTGCCTTTGTTGATCGGCGCATCGATCTGAATGTAATCGTCATAGGGCCCGGAGCCGATATCGCGCCCCTCCGCCGAGACGATGCCCGCCGTCACCGTGCCGCCGAGGCCAAACGGATTGCCGACCGCGACCACCCAGTCGCCGACCTTGGGCCGTTGCGAGGCGAACTGCACATAGGGGAAATCACCTTTGCCGTCGACCTTGATCAAAGCGAGATCGGTCTTCGGATCGGTGCCCACCACCTTCGCGGTGTGGATCGTGCCGTCGGAGGTCGTCACCTGCACCGATTTGGCATGATTGACCACGTGGTTGTTGGTCACCGCGTAGCCGTCCGGCGAAATAAAGAAGCCCGAGCCTTCGCCGATGATGGTCTCATGCGAATTGGGGGCGTTCATTTGCTGGCCGAATTGGTTGCCGAATTGCTGAAAGAACTTGTAAAGCGGTGAACCGGGTTCCGCGGGAATTTGCTGCTGGTCGTTGTCGCCGTTCAATTGCTCGGCCATCGCCGGATCGGCGGAAGCGGGGATTTTAACCCGCACGGAAATCACCGCGGGCGTTACCTTGGCGACCAGATCGGCGAAGCCTTGCGGGTGGGCGATCGGGCCCTGCGCCACCGGCGCGGTTTCCGCGGCATTGGCGGACGGAGTTCCGAAAGCGCCGTTCCAATAGCCGCCGGGTCCGGCGATCAAGAGCGCGCCACCGACCGCGGCGACGGATGCCAGAAGCACGAGGCGGCGCCCCGACAGGGCTCTCATTTTTGCCGTCATTTTTCCTGGCTGAGGGGGATTTGTTTGGTTCATGACGCGATCTCCTTTGAGAGCCCTCCAAAATGGGCCGTTTCATCTAGAACGCATAAATGGGCAATCGCGCGTTACGGCGACCTGAAGGTGAGATTAATTCGAGGAAAGCTTGGTCGCTGGAGCAACATTTCGCCCGCTGCAGGCCGGTTACGGCGCGGAACGGGCGCGGCGCTTCGCGGTTGACAGATTGACGCAGGCGGGCGTGGAATTAGGGATTTTGCCGATGCAGCACAAACAAATCCACCGAAGCGACGACGGGCAGCGCACTTACGCCGTAGTGCTGGAAACCGGCGAAGAAGCGGTGCAATGCCTCAACCGCTTCGTCGCCGCGGAACGGATCGGCGCGGCGCAGCTCACGGCTATCGGCGCCTTCAGTGACCTTGTGCTGATGTATTTCGATTGGGAAAAGAAAGCCTATTTGCGCATTCCGGTGCGCGAGCAAGTCGAGGTCGCGTCGCTGATCGGCGACGTTGCCACCGGGGCTGACGGCAAGCCTTCGCTGCACATCCATCTTGTCGTCGGTAAGCGCGACGGCAGCGCCATGGCCGGCCACCTCGGCGAAGCCCATGTGCGGCCGACATTGGAAGTCATCGTGACCGAAAATCCGGCTCATTTGCGCAAAGTGATGGACGAGAACTCCGGACTGCCGCTGATCCGCCCGGCCGCTTGATCGCGGCACGCGGCCCATGGCGGCTCACGCCGTCCGCGTGGCGCGCTTGCGCCGCCGCCGCAATATGTTGCGCAGACGGAGCGGCTCCCTAGCCTCTTCTTCAGTCAGGGCATCGGCGACCTTCGGCGTCGTCAGATACCACGGCACCATGATGACGACGACGCGCGGGCCGCCGTATTCGAGCACCGCGCGGCGCAGCCGCTGGGCGCGCCGATTGCTCAGGAGATATTCCCACCAATGCGTTTTGACCAGTTCGGGGATCAGCACCGCGACGGAGCGGTCGGGATGTTTTTCGGTCAGCTCCTGGATCAGCTTGAGAAGCGGAGCGTGAATGCGCCGAAACGGTGCGCTTAAGAAAACCAAGCCCGGCTTGCGGCCGGTCTGCTCCACCACCGCCGACTTATCGACATCCTTGGTCCAACGGTCGCGCAGACGCTTCTCCTCCGTCTGCACATCGGGACCCTCAAGCGCGGCGAGATGCACGGCGATGACGTCCGGCGATATCTCCATGGCGAAGCACAGCGCCTTGTCGGTCAGCTTGCTCCACTGGCGCGTCATGACCAGGACGAGGGGGGGCTTGATGCTGCAGGCCTGCAATTGCTCGTCGTCGCGCAACGCCTGTTCGCGCTTGGCGTAATAGCCGTGAATGGCCTTGAGAAGCCAGATCACGCAAGGGATCGCGACGATCGTGATCCAACCGCCTTCGATGAATTTGGCAACGACAATAATCGCGAGTGCCGCCGCGGTCGCCGTGGCGCCGACCGCGTTGATGCAGAGCTTGCCGATGATGCGCCGGCGCTCGCCGCCCTTCGCCTCGCCAAGTTTCTTCCGCCAATGCGCCACCATCCCGGTCTGCGAAATGGTAAAAGTCAGAAACGCGCCGATGGCGTACAGCGGGATCAGGCGGTCGGTGATGCCTCCGAATAGGATCAGCAAAACACCGGCAGTGATCGTCAGATAAAGAATGCCGACCGATTCGACGAGACGCCGGCCGACGAGCGCGAACGGCGCCGGCAGAAACTTATCCTGTGCCACCGCGCGGCACAGCCGCGGCAGACCGACAAAACTGGTATCGGACGACAGGCAAAGAAGGACAATCGTGCTGGCGATCGCCACATAGTAGAACACACCGCGTCCCATCACCGCGCCGACGATCTGCGACAACACGCTCTGATAGCCCGGCTGCGTTTGATCCATCGCCATGACGCCGTAGCTCGTGGCCAGATAAGCCACGCCGGCGAGCAGCACGATGAGCGTACCGACGATGGCGCTCAGTGTGATGCGCGCATAGGTGACTTGCGGTTCGCGAAAGGCATTGACTCCATTCGACACCGCCTCGACGCCGGTCATTGCCGTGCAGCCGGAAGCAAAGGCGCGCAACAGGAGCCACCAGCCGAGCGCCTCGGCAGCTTTGGGCGGATGCGGCGGCGCCGTCACCGGATGCGGATGGCCGCCGCCGCTCAGCGCGGCGTAACCGCCGACGGCGATCACGATCAAAAAGCAGAGAATGAACAGATAGGTCGGCAGCGCGAACAACCGGCTGGCATCGGCAAGGCCACGCAAATTGGCCAGCGTCAACAGCGCGAGAATGCCCAGGCAGAGCGCAAGCGTATAGGGGTGCAGCATCGGTACCGCCGAGACGAGGGCGGCGACGCCGGCGGAAATACCGACGGCGACGGTGAGCACGTAATCGATCATCAAGGCCGCAACGGCAAGAAGGCTGGCGTTCACGCCGAGATTGGCCTGTGCCACGGAGTAGGCGCCGCCGCTCTTCGGATAGGCCGCGATGGTCTGCCAATAGGAGACGAAGAGGATCGCGAGCAGCGCCAGAATCAGCAGCATGATCGGACCGAGCGCGGCAAGCCCCGCAGCGCCGGCCGCGGTCAGGATGGTCAGCGCCGCCTCCGGCCCGTAAGCCGTGGAGCTCAGCCCGTCGAGGCCAAGCGCGGGAACACCCTCGAGCAGGCCGATCTGGTTGGTTTTGCCTTCGCGATTGGCAAGCGGCCGGCCCAGCACGAAGCGGCCGCAGGCCGTCAGCAGCGACGGCGCCGGGGATTTTTCGGATTCGCTGTCTTGCTCCACCATCGGCCAACCGCCTCACCGCTCACACGCACGTCATAACGCACGACGGTGAACATAGTGCCGCGAAGCGACGAACGGCCTAGAGACCCTTTTTAAGCGATCTTTTCCTGCCACGCCCGCCAGCGCTCCCAGCAATTGGCCGGCGCCCGTTATCGAGCCGAAAATACCGCCCTGAGCCTTGATCATGGTTCCCCCTTCCCCGCGATCGCGGGGGAGGATGCAAGCTTCTCCGTTCTCGCGATGCGCCTTTGCATCCGAGTTTGCCGTCACGCCACGATAAGAAAAGCCCGTCCCACTCCTCTCTCCTAAAATGGAGGGAGGCGAAGCGCCGAAAGGCGCGTGGTCTTAAGGCCGCATCGACGGATGCGGCGCGCGCCACGCCCACGAATGTTGCCATTCGCGGACGCCTCGGGCGCGCTCGCCTTTCGGCGCTCCACCGCGGCGCTGGCCGGGACCCGAAGGCCGTCGGCTCAGCTCCAGGCCATGCTTCCTGGGACGCGGCTCCAGCGGGCGTTACCCGCCTTCACCTATCCCAGTCCAGGGACTGCACCTCCCGCGCCGGCCGTAGTACCGGCGTGAATGATGCCCAGAGCCGCCCGGGCGCGGGTCGTAACCCCGCGCGCAGGAACCGCTCCCGTTCCACTTTCGAAAGTACCCTCGCGAAAGGCCCCTCCGTGAACGGGATGAATAGCCATGTAACTTCCGCAGTGACCAATGTCAAGGAGGAGTCGCTATAGTGGAGACACCCGCAAGTGGCCACTGAATTCCGCCAAATCGGTAGCCCGCATGGAGCGGGCTACTTGCTCATGGGGAGTGATCATTATCGGATGAAAACGCTGCAATCTTTTTGGCGCCGCCCACCCATCCCGCGCGCCTAACGGCGCGACCCTTCCCGCTGCAGGAAAATATCACTTTGACCGGAACACGTCCTTTTAGGATATAATTTGGGAGGCTTCTACCTTCTAGAGAAAAGGGCCGCGACTATGGACAAGGTCACCGAGGGATTTCTATCGGAGTTTAGCGCCCAATTTGGCATTGAAGCGCTTCCCGAAAAAGATCGATTTGAGCATTTTGCGGCGTGGCTCACCGTCCGGCGCCACTACAGCGATTCCACCTTCGCACCAGCAGACTTGGTGACCGGGAGCGGAGGCGACACCGGTATCGATGCTATTGCGATCATTGCAAATAACAATCTCGTCACCGATGTCGATATGGTCGAAGACCTGCTGGCCTTGAACGGCTATCTCGATGTTACGTTCGTATTTGTCCAAGCCGAACGCACGCCTCATTTTGACAGCGCCAAAATTGGAAAGCTCGGTTTTGGCATAAAGGATTTCTTCGGCGAAGGAAAGTTACCGCGTAATGACGCCATCAAACACTTCGCCGAAATTATGGATGCCCTTTATGAAAAGAGCGGTAAATTTAAACCGAGGAACCCAGTGTGCCATCTGTATTACGTAACAACTGGAACCTGGAATGCGGAGAAGGATTTAGTCGTCCGCACGCAAGCCGAGACCGGAGATTTGATGAAAACTGAGCTATTTAGCGATGTTCAGTTTCATGCAATCGGCGCAAGCCAAATTCACCGCCTCTACAGACAGGCAAAAAATTCGATCAGCCGAGATTTCGTCTTCGAGAAGAAGGTTGTCGTCCCGGAAGTGTCTGGGGTGACGGCCGCCTATCTCGGATTTCTTCCGGCAACGGATTATTTGAAACTTGTATGTGATGAAGATAATTCGATAATTAAATCTCTGTTCTACGAAAACGTCAGGGACTTTGTCGGCCTCAACGACGTCAATGGGGAAATACTCGATACGCTAGAATCAGGTGACAGCGATAGGTTCATCATCATGAACAATGGTGTCACCATGATCGCTCGTAGTTTGCAAACTACCGGTGACAAGTTTTCAATCTCGGATTTTCATATCGTAAATGGTTGTCAGACCAGTCACGTATTGCACGCCTGTAAAGACAAATTGTCTCCGACCATTAGGGTTCCGTTTCGGTTGATACATACACAGGATGAGAATGTAATCGAATCGATTATCCGGGCCACGAATAGACAGACGGAGGTGAAGGAAGATCAGTTCTACGCGATGAAGGACTTCGCCAAAAAACTCGAAGCATATTTTAAGACATTCCCTGTGAGCGCGCGATTGTTCTATGAACGAAGGCCGCACCAATATGACAGTCAAGACATTGAAAAACTCCGCATTATTACACATCAGAACCTAGTTCGTTCCGTAGGGGCGATGTTTCTGGGGCTTCCCCACATAACCACCAAGACTTTCCGTCAGCTAATAGCGAAGGTTGGTAGGGAGATGTTCGTGGATACGGACAAGCCCGAGCCGTACTACGTGGCCGCATGGGCACTTTATCGGCTCGAACAATTATTTAAAAACAAGACGATCGATGCTAAATATAAGGCGGCACGCTTCCAGATTTTATTGGCAGTCCGGTTTTTATTGGACGACAAGCCGCTGCCAAAAATGAATTCCAATGATATGACGAAGCGTTGCAATGCAATGATAGAAAAGATGAAGGGCGATGCTGCTGTTGAAACTCTATTTCTTAAAGCAGTCAAAATAGTTGACGGCATCGCGGGGGCCTGGGACCGAGATTCGATTAGAACGGAGCCAATCAGCAAAGCGCTCTTTCAAAAATTTGGACAACATTATTCGGGTTAGATACATATTAGTGAGTGTAGGGCGGGCAAAGGCGCGCAGCACCGTGCCCACGCGTTCACCAGAGTTTCCCAAAAACGCGCCAGCTTCGATCTCTACTGGACGTATAGCGGAACAACTGAGCATTGGTCACCCACTTGGCGGGCACGGCGCTTTCCGCCTTTGCCCACCCTACAGCTCATCCCGCAACCCCGCCTGCACGACCAGCGGATAGGTGACGTCGCGGAATTCGCGCATGCCTTCAATGTAGCGCGGCCAGGACAAGAGCACGCCGTCGAGGCCGATCTTCGACAAAGTCGCCAAGCCGTCGACGATCTGCTCCTTGGTGCCGATCAAAGGAAAGCCGCCCCAGCCGGAGATCATCATCTCGGCCATCGCCTTGCGCCGCTCTTCCGGGTAGTCGCGCTGGTTGATCTCGGCCGCCATCGTGTCGATGACGTTGCGCGCCGCTGCCCAGTCGCCCTTCTCGTGCACATAATAGCGGTAAAAGTCGCGGGCTTCCTGTTCGGTCTCGGCCTGCACGACGGTGGCATTGCTCCACACCTTGACCTCGCGGCCGTAAGTCTCGCGCGCCAGCGTGCGATAGGCGGCGACGTGGGCGGTGTTAACGACGAGGTCGTGGCTACGGATATTGGTGAAGACGAGATCGCAGTGCCGGCAGGCGAAGTGGCGGCCGCGCTCCGACGAGCCGGCATTCATGATCGCCGGATGAGGTTTTTGGATCGGCTTCGGCTGCAGATAGCCGCCCTTGATGCGGTAGAACTTGCCGTCGAAGTCGAAAGTCTCGTCCTCGGTCCACAGCCGCTTGACGATCGTCAGCCATTCCTCGGCGCAGGCATAGCGCGCCTCGTGCTCGAGGAGCGCCACGCCGAACATTTCCATTTCCGGATAATTCCAGCCGTTGACGATGTTGAGCGTGTAGCGGCCGTTGGAAATGTGATCGATCACGGTGGATTGCTTGGCGGCGGCGATCGGGTGATTGAGCGCCACATGCGAGGTCGAGATCACGCCGGAGTTTTTGGTGGCGCCGGCAATGCCCGCCGCCCAGGTGAAGGTCTCGAAGCCGGGGCCCTGCGGATCGGTCGCGCCGCCAAAACCGCGCCAGCGCGCCACCGGCACCAGCGCCTCGAAGTCCATGGCGTCGGCAAGCTGCGCCAGCGTCACGGTGTTCGGCCAGGTCAACTCCAGCCGGCCGTCCAGCTGCGACATGACGCAGCCCGAATCGAGATTGGTCTGAAACGTGCCGAGCTTGAGCTTGCGGCGGCCAAGCGCCGGATTGGTGTTGCGGCGGTCTTTCTGCTGGGTTCTGCCTAGCATCGGTTCGACCGCACGCGCGCTTTACTCGGCTGCGAATTCGCCATTCAATCCATAGAATACGAGGACGTCGGACCGTGGCAAGACCAGGAAAACGGGAAAGACGATAAGACCGTGAATCTCGCGAGCTGGGTGGAAAAGTGGGGCCGCGCCGAGGGCGAGCGCACGGCGATTGCGCGCGGCACGGCAGTGCATGCGACCTACCGGCAATGGGCCGGCCGCACGCGCAGCCTTGCCGGCAATTTGCGCGCCTTATGCGCGCCCGAGGATCGCGTCGCGATCGCCATGAGCAATCGCCCGGAATTCCTCGAAGCGCTGTTCGCCATCTGGCATGCGGGCCTGGTCGCGGTGCCGATGAACGCCAAGCTGCACAGCGACGAACTCGGCTACATCGTCGCCCACGCCGAGGCCGCGCTGATCCTGGCGAGCCCCGATCTTGCCGACGCCGTGGCGCCGCACGGCCGCACCATTGTCACCGGCGGCACGGAATGGGGGCGCCTTGAGCAAGGCGATGGCATCGATATCGTCGCGCGGCAAGGCGACGATCTGGCTTGGCTGTTTTACACCAGCGGCACCACCGGCCGGCCCAAGGGCGCGATGCTGACGCATCGAAACCTAATGGCGATGACGCTGGCGTATCTGTCCGACATCGAGCCGGTCGGCGCGGGCGACGCCAAAATCCATCCGGCGCCGCTGTCGCATGGCTCCGGCCTATACGCCCTGCCCTTTGTTGCGACGGGCGCCAAAAATGTCGTGCCGGAATCGGGCGGCTTCGAGCCGGACGAGATAGCGTCGCTTCTCGCCGCGCATAAGCGGGTCAGTCTTTTTGCCGCGCCGACCATGGTGAGCCGGCTGGTCAACCACCCAGGCTTTGCCAGCGCCGACCATTCCGGTCTGCGCACCATCGTCTATGGCGGCGGCCCGATGCATAGCGAGACGCTCCTTGGCGCCATGGATTTGCTGGGCCCGAAATTCGCGCAAATCTACGGCCAGGGCGAGGCGCCGATGACCATCACCGGTCTGTCAAAGGCGCTGCATGCCGACCGCGCGCACCCGCGCTGGCGCGACATCATCGGCTCGGTCGGGCTGCCGCGCAGCAATGTCGAGGTCCGCGTCGCCGACGCCGAGGATCGCGCGCTGCCCGCCGGCGAGATCGGCGAGGTGCTGGCGCGCGGCGACGTGGTGATGCCCGGCTATTGGCGCGACGCGGCGGCAAGCGCGGCGACGCTGCGCGGCGGCTGGCTGCATACCGGCGACGTCGGCGTGCTTGACGATGCGGGCTATCTGACCTTGAAAGACCGCTCCAAGGATCTGATCATTTCCGGCGGCAGCAATATCTATCCGCGCGAGGTCGAGGAAGTGCTGCTGCGCCATCCCGACGTGCTGGAAGTCTCGGTGATCGGCCGCGCCCACCCCGACTGGGGCGAGGAAGTCGTCGCCTGCGTGGTGGCGCGGCCGCAGCGTAATCCCGCGCCGGCCGATCTCGATAGTCTCTGTCTTGCCGCCATCGCGCGTTTCAAGCGGCCGCGCGATTATGTTTTCCTGCCGGCGCTGCCGAAAAACAATTACGGCAAGGTGCTCAAGACCGAGCTGCGTAAGCGGTATGGGCGTTGATCAGCGCGCCGCACGCGCCACCCGCCGCACCAGATAATCGTAATTGATCTGGAATTGATCCGGCCGGCTGATGTCGTTTTTCAGCTTCTCGATGTCGGCGGGCGGGAATTCCGGCGCCACATCGCCGGCGGCTTCCGCCAGAAGCTGCACCATGGCGCCGTTCTCCAGCATGATGGTGCCGATCACCGCCTCGGCGATGGTCGCGCCAGTGACGACGACGCCATGGTTCTTCAACAACACGCCGCGGCCATCGCCAAGCGCCCGGGCAACGCCCTCGCCCATCGCCGCGGTGCGGATCAGATTGATGGTGTCGGTGTAGCTGCCGAGCGCCTCATAGAACAGCGCGCCAGGCTGGCTGTAGCATTTGAGCGGCCGTCCGGACGACGAAAGCGCGATCGCGTAGGTCGGATGGGTATGGATCACGCAATTAACGTCGGCACGCGCCTTGAAAACCTCGGAATGAATAAAAACCTCGCTGTGGCGGCGCGCGGTGCCGGCGACGACGTTACCGTCGAGATCGATGGTGAGGATGTTTTGCGGCGTGATCTCGTCAAGCCCGAGACTATGCGCCTTCATGAAGAACAGGCCGGGCTCATCGGGGAGCCGGAACGAGATATGACCGCGGGTGAAATCGTCCTGGCCCTGCGCGACCAGCACGCGGCCGGCCATGATCAATTGCCGCTTGATGTCGCGATGCGCCGCGGATTCGCGAGGCGCTTTTTTCGTTTTGGCTTTGGCCATTTTCCCTTGTCCGGTTGCCGTTGTTCCGTGTGCCTGGGCAAAAGAACAGGGAATTGACCCGGCCTCAAGCGGAAAGATCGGCGGCGCGCAACGCGGGCGGCAGTAGCCTAAGCGGCCTGCTCCGCCGAGACCGAAAGCGGATTGCCGTGAACCAGATGGTGAATGGCGGAAAGCTTTTCGCCCACGTGGGGCGAGAGAATGAACGGGTAGATATCGAGCAGCCCCATGGTGCGGTTGAGGCTGTTGAGCGCATTGCTCAACGGAATCCACGTCTGGATCAGCGGCGATGGATCGCGCACGGTATAGGGGTCGAAATCGACCTGGGCATCGAGTTCGCCGGGGCGAGCAAGCCGCGGATGGACATACATGCCCACGGCGCGCGCCATCTCCAAGGTGTCGACGATGTGCAGGTAATGCGCCCAGGTCTCGGCGAAGTCCTCCCATGGATGCGAGGTCGCGTAAGCGCTGATGAAATTGTCCTGCCAGTTCGGCGGCGCGCCGTTGGCATAATAGGCCTGCAGGGCGGCGCCGTAATCCATCCTCTCGTCGCCGAAGATCTTGCGGCAGGGCTCGATGCGGCCGCCGTCGCGGACCAGCACATCCCAGAAATAGTGGCCAACCTCGTGGCGGAAGTGTCCGAGCAGCGTGCGATAGGGCTCGTGCATCTGGGTGCGCCGCTTCTCGCGCTCGGCGTCGTCGGCTTCCTCCAGCGCCAGCGTGATCAGGCCGTTGTCGTGCCCGGTCATGACGCGCGAACCGCCGGCCTGGGCGGGGCTTGCCAGGAAATCGAAGGCCAGCCGCATGCTGCCGTCCGCATTGCGCTCGTCGAGCGGCAGATTGAGCTTCATCAGCGTGTAGAACAGCCGGTGCTTGGCGATCTCAATCTTGCGCCAGGCGACGACGTTATCGGCAATGCCGGTGTTGGGAACGGTGCGGTTATGGCGGCAGGCCGCGCAATAACGATCCGGCTTTTCGGCCTCGATCATCCAGTTGCAAACGTCGAACGCGGCGTTGGCGCAAAACCGATACAGCTTCTTGTCGACCGCCAGCGCGCGCCAGACCTCAAGCGAGGCTTGCCCCTGCGAGGCTTGCCCCTGCGGCTCCAGCGCGGACAGGTTCATGATTTCGGGAATAAAGCCAAGTCGATGCGAACACCGCTCGCACACGGTGTTCTCGAAATAAAGCATCTGCTCGCAGTGCTGGCACTTGAAAAGCTTCATCGTGTTTCCGGGTTTCGCGGCCGTCAGAGGCCGCCGACATGCAGACGCGTGCAAAGCAACGAGCGCCAAGCAACAAAGGCAGGCACCAAAGGCAGGCAACAAGAATGGAACTCATTGCCAACGGAATGCCGTGGACTACGTCGCCAGGCAAATCGTTCCTCCCTCTTGGGCAAGCTTAAGGGTCTTGTGGCCAAAAATCCCCGCTCTGCCCGGGCGGGCCTGCCGGCTTGTGGATCGAGCCCGACCGGCTGTTCAGACAAGAGATATATTCAAAATAGCACAATGTTCTAAAGGGCGTTTAGTTCTCGCTACGGAGGCCTCCCGAAAAGCCAAGCGGCGGAAAATTTTTCCGCTAACTTGTGGACCAAAGTTGCGGGTGGAGCGTTGGGGTCTATCTATCAACAACCCTTCCGGAGGTTATTCCCAATGAAGACGTTAATCGCTTTGACTGCGGCTGGACTGGTCGCCTCTACCGCTGCGTTCGCTCAACCGATGGCGGCAGGCGGCAGCGGCCTCATGTCCACCGTACCCTCGTCGAGCATGACGGTCACCGACTGGTACAAGCAGGACGTCTACGATCGTCAGAACAACAAGATCGGCGAGATCATGGACGTGCTGGTCAACAAGAGCGGCCAGGTCGATGCCGCCATTGTCGGCGTGGGCGGCTTCCTCGGCGCCGGCGAGAAGGACGTCGCGGTTAGCTTCGACGCCATCAAGTCGACCATGAAGGATCACAAGCTCTACCTGACGCTGGACACCAGCAAGGACGCGCTGAAGAAGGCGCCCGGCTTCAAATACGACAGCGACAAGACCACTTGGGTCCCCGATAATTCCAGCAAATAGCCATTGCGGCATGCTGATTAAGGCCCCGGCTTGACCGGGGCCTTTTTTGTTGCCGGATTAAAAACAGGGAGCTAGATCAGCGGCCGTTGCGGGATGTCCTCGTCAAAATACAGCGCCACCCGTTCGAAGACCCGCGGATTGGTCAGCGTCAGCGTGCCGTTATTCGTGGTGAACATGCCCATCCGGCGCAGCTTCGCCAGCGTCTTGTTGGTATGAACGAGCGAAAGGCCGAGCGCGTCGGCGATGTGCTGCTGGGTCGGCGGAAACGTAAAGCTGTCGCCCTCCGCGACCAGGCCCAACAGCTTGGCCCGCTTGTAAAGCGAGACGATCAGCGCGGCAACGCGTTCGGCGGCGGTGCGTCGGCCGACGCTGGTCAGGTTCTCGTCGACGATGCTTTCCTCCCGCGCACCAAGCCAGGTGACGTCAAAGGCGAGGCCGGGCATTGTGCCGAACAGGTCCCACACGTCGCGGCGCGGCAGCATGCAAAGCTGGACGTCGGTCAGCGCCTCGATCCCGTGCAATGCCGTGTCAAACATCGCCGCTTGCAGGCCGAGCAGATCGCCGGGCAGCAGGAAATTCAGAATCTGGCGGCGCCCGTCGGGGAGCGTCTTAAAGCGGAACGCCCAGCCCGAATACAGCGTATAGAGCTGCGGCGCCGCCTCGCCGGCGCGAATGATTACGGCGCCCGCCGACAAGCGCAGGTGCTGTTTCTTGATGTCATTAATCGTAGCCAGTTCGTCCGGGGTCACCGGCTTGAACACCTCACATGGACGCAATGCACATTCGAAGCAGCTCAACTGCATCGCAGACCTCGCGCATTAAAAAAGCGAATGTTCGGTACCGGACATTGGACACTTACGACCGGTAGATGAACTTTGCCCCGCAATTTAAAACGCCGCGCAGGACAGCGAGTTCCAATTCACAGGCCGCCCGGTCCTTTTGCTGTAGTCAGTCGCGTCCGGGGTAAGCTAGTTTGGGTCGCTCCCAAGGCGCCCAAAGCCGGGACCGCTTTGACTTCGCTTTAGCCTTGCTTTCCTTGGCCGCCTGCCGCCGCTACGGATGCGCGCCATTCATTGACTCGGGCGTGATCTTGACCGAACCAAACCGTGAATCCCGGCCGCTGGCTTTGCTGAACCGGAGCCTGGCGGTTACGACCGTGCTGGCGGCCTTGATCGTCGCCGCCGTGTTCTGGCTCGGCGCGCGCAGCAAAAGCGACGATGCGTGGGTACGGCACTCGCTCGACGTGCGCGCCCAGCTCACGCAGGTTCTAGGCCTGGTGCAAAGCGCGGAGACCGGCCAGCGCGGCTACCTCTTGACCGGTCAGGACATTTATCTGCGCCCATACAGGCTGGCGCTTACGCAACTACCGGTGGCTCTGCAACACACCAAAGACCTGACGAGCGATAATCCGGAACAGGAACGGCCGCTCGATCGCCTGAGCGATCTGATCGGGCAAAAGCTCGCTGAGCTGCAGTCGACCTTGGACGCCTATAACGCCGGCGGCAAGGACGCGGCCCTGGCCATCGTCAACAGCGACAAAGGCCTCCAGCTCATGCAGGATGTTCGCCGCGCCGCGGAGGACATGCAGGCGAAGGAAGACCGCTTGCTCGCGGACCGGCAACGGCAAGCGGCCCGTTCGGAAATGCTCCTGCAAGCCGCCGTTGCGCTCGCCTTCCTGCTGATCTGCAGCATCGGATTTCTGATCGCGCGCTTCACCCGCGGGTCCTTCGGCGTCTTGGCCGAGGCGCGCGACAGGCTGGCGGCCGCCAATCGGCAACTCCTCGATCAGATCGCGCGGCGGGAAATGGCCGAAGGCCAATTGCGCCAAGCTCAGAAGATGGAGGCGCTTGGGCAGCTCACCGGCGGCATCGCGCACGATTTCAACAATATGCTTGGCGTGATCATGGGCGCGCTCGAACTGGTCAAGCGCCGCGTCGCCAAGGGCGATTACGGCATCGAGCGCTTCATCGACGCCGCCACCATCGCCAGCGAGCGCGCCGCCACGCTGACGCAGCGGCTGCTCGCCTTCGCGCGCCAGCAGCCATTATCGCCGCAGCCGCTCGATGCCAACAAGATGATCGCCAACATGACGGACCTGCTGCAGTCGACCCTGGGCGAGCATATTCATATCGAGACCGTGACCGCCGCCGGCTTGTGGACGGTGAATGTCGATTCGCAGCAGCTCGAGCACGCGCTCCTCAACATCGCCATCAATAGCCGTGACGCCATGCCGGAGGGGGGCAAGCTGACGCTGGAGACCGCCAACGCCTATCTCGACGAGGCCTATTGCGCACAGAACCCGGAGATCGAGCCGGGGCAATTCGCGATGATCGCGATCACCGATACCGGCGTCGGCATGACGCCCGACATTGTCGCGCGCGCGTTCGATCCATTCTTCACCACCAAGGCCGCCGGCAAGGGCACCGGGCTTGGGCTTGAGCCAAGTCTACGGCTTCATCAAGCAATCGAGCGGCCACATCAAGGTCTACAGCGAGCCCGGCGCCGGTACGACGGTGAAACTCTACCTGCCGCGGTTGGTCGGCGACGCCCAAGAAATCAAGCGCATCACAGCCGCGCCGACGCGCACCGGCGAGCGCAGCGAAATCATCCTGGTGGTCGACGACGACCCGCTCATGCGGCGGCTGGCCTCCGAAGCGCTGCACGAACTCGGCTATACGGTGTTCGATTGCGACAGCGCCGCGAATGCGCTGGCGACGCTCGACCGCGTCGGCGACGTCAAGCTCTTGTTCACCGACGTCGTCATGCCCGACATCAACGGCAAGAAGCTCGCTGACGAAGGCGCTGCGCCGGCGGCCCGGTCTCAAGGTGCTGTTCACCACCGGCTACACTGCCAACGCCGTCGTACACGGCGGCGTTCTCGACTCTGGCGTCAACTTCATCACCAAGCCGTTCACGCTCGACCAACTGGCCGCCAAAGTGCGAGCCGTCCTCGACGAGGACAAGAACGGATAGATCAGGCGGTTGCCGCGGCCGACCGCGGCATTTCGGCTTCCGCGGCCTGATCGGCGCCGAGTAGAAAAATCTTCTGCAGCATGTCGCGCTCGATCGGCTTTTGCAGAACGGGAACGCCGCTGAACCTGGCGTCGACGCTGTCGGCGTCATAGCCGGTGACAAACACGAACGGCACGCCGCGTTTGCCCAAAATCTCGGCGACCGTATAGACGAGGCCGTCGCCGAGATTGATGTCGAGCACGGCGGCGTCGAAGTGGTTGTTGCGGGCCGACGCCAGAGCTTCCGAAGCCGTCGACACCGGGCCGATCACCTGGAAGCCGAATTCGCTCAGCGTTTCCTGGATCATCATTGCCACCAGCGCCTCGTCCTCGACCAGAAGAACGCGCGGCTTCGCGGTCCGGTCAAGGCCGATCGTCGCGCCGGCCACAGCGGCGCCGTCGCGCACGTCTTTCAGCGAACGGGATTTCGTCGGTTCGCTGCGCGGTATGAAAAACTCGCCGCGCAGGCCCTTTGCGTTCCAGTCGAACACAGCCTTGCCGCCGAGCTGCTGCTCGATGCTGGCGACGATGACTTTCAGGCCGAAACTGCGCGACGACGGTTGCAAAATGGCAGGGCCGCCGGTTTCGCTCCAATGCAGGATCAATCCGTCGTCCCGCAATTGCCAATTCAGGGTGATTTTTCCGCTCGGCGAGGACAACGCGCCGTGCTTGGCCGCATTGGTTGCAAGCTCATGCAATGCCAACGCCAAGCCCTGCGCGGTCGCCGGCTGCAGCGAAATATCCGGGCCGCTGAAATTGATCTTGTCGCCCGCGCGATAGGGCGCCAGTTCTTCGGTGACCAGCGTAGCGAGATCGGCGCCGTGCCAGCGCGAATCCGACAGCAGCGTATGCGCGCGCGCCAACGCCTTGATGCGGCCTTCGATCGCCTGGACGTAGTCATCGACATCTTTGGCGCGCGTCAGCCGAATGATCGATTGGATCACGGCGAGCGCATTGCGGGCGCGATGATCGACTTCGCGCGCCAGCAGGATCTGCCGTTCGTCGGCTTCCTTGCGGTCGGTAATGTCGACGGTGACGCCGGTGATGCGCACGATGTTGCCGGCGGCGTCGACGGTCGCGGCCGCGGTGCCGATGCACCAGCGGATTTCGCCGTTCGGCCGCAGCACGCGGAACTCGGTCTGCTGCGTGCGCGTGCCCTCCGCCATGGCCCTGGCGATGTGGTGCAGCGAAGCCAGTCGTCGGGATGGATCAGAGCGCGGATGTTGACGAGCATTGACGGCAAAGTCTTCCGGATCGACGCCGAAAATGCGGTGCTGGCCCTCGTCCCATCGCCATTCGTTGGCGCCGACGTCCCAGTCCCACGATCCCATCTGGCCGGCGGCCAGCGCCAAGCTGCGCCCCTGCTCGCTCTGCTGAGCCGCGCGTTGGAGGCTTCCAATGCCGCCGTGCGCTCGGCGACATGGCGCTTCGAGCTTGGCGTTCAACTGCTCGAGCTCGCGCGTCTTGCGGAACAGCTCGGCGAAAACCCTGACCTTGGCGCGCAGCACTTCGGGAACGACCGGAACCGGCACATAGTCGACCGCGCCCATCTCATAGCCGCGCAGCCGATCGACGTCGGTCAGATGGATCGCGGAGATGAAAATGATCGCCGTCTTGCGGAACCGCGGATGCTCGCGGATCATCGCCGCCAGCTGGAAGCCGTCGAGCTCCGGCATGCAGACGTCGATCAGGACGACGGCGACATCGTTCTTGAGCAGAAACTGCAGCGCCTCGCGCGCCGACGAGGTCTTGACCAGATTTTCCCCGAGCTCGCCCAGGATCACTTCATAGGCCAGCAGCTTGTCCGGCTGATCGTCGACCAAGAAGGACGTTGACTTTTTCATTCATGACCGTTTCAGCCATGATTTTTCCAGTCATGATGTTCCGCCTAGCGATGCAGCCACATCCGCAGCGCGGACAGGAGCTGTTCGGTATTGACCGGCTTGGCGAGATAATCCGAAGCGCCGGCCTCGAGGCACTTCTCGCGGTCGCCTTTCATCGCCTTGGCGGTCAAGGCGATGATCGGCAGGCGGCGATAGGCCTTGTTCTGCCGAATCTTCTCGATGGTCTGATAGCCATCCATCTCCGGCATCATGATGTCCATCAGCACGATGGCCAGCGACGGCGTCTCCTCGATGAGCTCGATCGCCTCGGCACCGGTCGTCGCCGTCAGCACGTTCATGCCGCGGCGTTCCAGCACGCTCGACAGCGCGAAGATGTTGCGCGGATCGTCGTCGACCAGCAGCACGGTGCGGCCGACCAGATCCTCGTCCGAGCTAGTTGAGCCGCTCCAGCATGCTCTGCTTCTCGGCCGGCAGATCGGTGATGACCCGGTGCAGGAACAGCGCCGTCTCGTTGAGCAGCCGCTCCGGCAATTCGACGCCCTTGACCACGATGCTGCGCGCCATGGTGTGCAAGCTGCGCGTCCTCCTCGGCCGACAGTTCGCGGCCGGTGAAGACCACGACCGGAACATCGGCGAGCGCGGTGTCGGCGCGCATGCGCTCCAGCACCTCGAAGCCCGACATGTCGGGCAGCCGCAGATCGAGCACCACGCAGTCGCACGGGTTCTGCTTCAGGGCGCTCAAGCGCCTCGTCGCCGGTCGCGGCGTTGACGATCTCGATGTCGTCGTGGCCGAGCAGTTCGCGGATGCTCATCTGCTCGACCTGATTGTCCTCGACGACCAGCAGGCGCTTGCGGCGCGGCTGCGCGAACTCCTTGATTCGGGACAGCGCCTCGGCGATGCCTTCGCGGCGTGGTCGGCTTGGTGACGAAGGAGAAGGCGCCGCGCGCCAGACCGTGCTGGCGATCCTCGTCGAGCGTGACGATCTGCACCGGAATGTGCCGGGTCAGCGGATTCTGCTTGAGCTGGCTGAGCACGTTCCAGCCCAGCATGTCGGGCAGGAACACGTCGAGCGACACCGCCGTCGGCTGATATTGCTTGGCGAGATTGAGCGCATCGTCGCCGCGCATCGCCAGCAGCACCTTGAAGCCCTTGTCGCGCGCGAGATCGACCAGGATGCGGGCATAATGCGGATCGTCCTCGACGATGAGCAGGATGGCATCGCCGGGCTGGATGTCCATGCGGTCGTCCGGGATCGGCTCGACGGTGCGCTCGGGAGCGATATGGAAGCCCGGCCGATGCTGCGGCAGCGGCGCCGCCGCGGCGGATGCCGCTCCGGCATGCAGCGAGGCGCTCGGGCCGACATATTTGATCGGCAGATAGAGCGTGAAGGTCGAGCCGGTGCCCGGCGTGCTGCGCAGATGGATTTCGCCGCCGAGCAGGCTCGCCAGTTCGCGGCTGATGGCGAGGCCGAGACCGGTGCCGCCGTATTTGCGGCTGGTCGAGGCATCGGCCTGCTGGAACGCCTCGAAGATGATCTTCTGCTTCTCCGGCGGAATGCCGATGCCGGTGTCGGTGACTTCGAAGGCGACCACCGCCGGCGCCTGGCTGAGCACCGGATGCTCGGCGCTCCAGCCGCCGACGGCGCCGACTGACGTTGAGCCGCACGCCGCCCTGCGCGGTGAACTTGAACGCGTTCGACAGCAGGTTCTTGAGCACCTGCTGCAGCCGCTTGGTGTCGGTGGTGATGCTGCGGCCGAGATTCGGATCGACATGGACCTCGAACGAAAGCTGCCGCGTTTCCGCCTCGTGGCGGAACGGCCGCGCCACCATGTCGAGCAGGTTGGAGAAGAACACGTCCTCGGCGTCGACCGTGACCGTGCCGGACTCGATCTTCGACAGGTCGAGAATGTCGCTGATGAGGTTGAGCAGGTCGGTGCCGGCGCCGTGAATGGTGCGGGCGAACTCGACCTGCTTCGCGGCTCAGATTGCCTTCCGGATTGTCGGTGAGCTGCTGGCCGAGGATCAGGATCGAGTTGAGCGGCGTGCGCAGCTCGTGCGACATGTTGGCCAGGAATTCCGACTTGTACTTCGAGGTCAGCGCCAGCTCGGTCGCCTTTTCTTCCAGCGCGCGGCGGGCCTGCTCGATTTCCTGGTTCTTGCGCTCGACTTCGACGTTGCGCTCGGCGAGCTGCTGCGCCTTCTGCTCGAGCTGCTCGTTGGTCTGCTGCAGCTCCCTCTGCTGCGCCTGCAATTCGCCGGCAAGCTGCTGCGACTGCTTGAGCAGGCCTTCGGTCTGCATCGTCGCTTCGATCGAGTTGAGCACGATGCCGATCGAGGTGGTGAGCTGCTCGAGGAACATGGTCTGCAGCGTGGTGAACTCGTGGATCGAGGCAAGCTCGATCACCGCCTTGACCTGGTTCTCGAACAGCACCGGCAGCACGATGTTGTTGCGCGGCGCCACCTTGAACAGCGCCGAGCTGATCGGCACCGCGCTTGTCCGGCATGTCGGTGATCAGCATGCGCCGCTTGTCGACCGCGCATTGGCCGATCAGGCCTTCGCCGAACGTCAGCGCCTGCGGATGGCCGTTGGCGCCGTCGTCGGCATAGGCCGACAGCAGATTGAGCGTGCCGTTCTTCTCCTCGCCCTCGATCTGATAGATGACGCCCTGATGGGCGTTGACCAGCGGCGTCAGCTCGGAAAGCAGCAGCCGGCCGACCGTGGTGAGATCGCGCTGGCCCTGCAGCATGTTGGTGAATTTCGCCAGGTTGGTCTTCAGCCAATCCTGCTCGGTGTTGCGGTCGGTGGTGAGCCGCAAGTTGTCGATCATCGTGTTGATGTTGTCTTTCAGCTCGGCCACCTCGCCGCGCGCTTCCACCTGGATCGAGCGCGTCAGGTCGCCCTTGGTCACGGCGGTCGCCACCTCGGCGATGGCGCGCACCTGCGTGGTCAGGTTGGCGGCCAGCAGGTTGACGTTGCCGGTCAGGTCCTTCCAGGTGCCGGCGGCGCCGGGCACGTTGGCCTGGCCGCCGAGGCGGCCTTCGACGCCGACTTCGCGCGCCACCGTCGTCACCTGATCGGCGAAGGTCGCCAGCGTGTCGGTCATGTTGTTGATGGTCTCGGCGAGCGCCGCCACCTCGCCTTTCGATTTCACCGCGAGGTTCTGCTTGAGGTCGCCGTTGGCGACCGCGGTCACCACCTTGACGATGCCGCGCACCTGTTCGGTCAGGTTGGCGGCCATGACGTTGACGGTGTCGGTCAGGTCCTTCCAGGTGCCGGCGACGCCGGGCACCTGCGCCTGGCCGCCGAGCAGGCCTTCGGTGCCGACTTCGCGCGCGACGCGGGTGACTTCCGAGGCGAAGCCGTTGAGCTGGTCCACCATGGTGTTGATGGTGTTCTTCAGCTCGAGGATTTCGCCCTTCACGTCGACCGTGATCTTGCGGCACAAGTCGCCGCGCGCCACCGCGGTGGTCACCTCGGCGATGTTGCGGACCTGCGTGGTGAGGTTCGCCGCCAGCAGGTTGACGTTGTCGGTCAGGTCCTTCCAGGTGCCGGCGACGCCCGGCACCACCGCCTGGCCGCCGAGCCGGCCGTCGGTGCCGACCTCGCGCGCGACGCGCGTCACTTCGGCGGCGAACGAGCGCAGCTGCTCGACCATGGTGTTGAGCGTGTCTTTGAGCAGCAGCATCTCGCCGCGCACGTCGACGGTGATCTTCTTCGACAGGTCGCCGCCGGCGATCGCGGTCGCGACCTCGGCGATGTTGCGGACCTGCGCGGTCAGGTTCGACGCCATGAAGTTGACGTTGTCGGTCAAGTCCTTCCAGGTGCCGGCGACGCCGGGCACCTGCGCCTGGCCGCCGAGCTTGCCTTCGGTGCCGACCTCGCGGGCGACGCGGGTGACTTCCGAGGCGAAGGCGTTGAGCTGGTCCACCATGGTGTTGATGGTGTTCTTCAGCTCCAGGATTTCGCCCTTCACGTCGACGGTGATCTTGCGGCCGAGGTCGCCGCGGGCCACGGCGGTGGTCACCTCGGCGATGTTGCGGACCTGCGCGGTCAGGTTGCCGGCCATCGAGTTGACGCTGTCGGTCAAGTCCTTCCAGGTGCCGGCGACGCCGGGCACGTTGGCCTGGCCGCCGAGCCGGCCTTCGGTGCCGACCTCGCGGGCGACGCGCGTCACTTCGCCGGCGAAGCGGTTGAGCTGATCGACCATCGTGTTGAGCGTTTCCTTCAGCTGCAGGATTTCGCCGCGCACGTCGACGGTGATCTTGCGCGAAAGGTCGCCGCCGGCGATGGCGGTCGCCACTTCGGCGATGTTGCGGACCTGGCCGGTCAGGTTCCGAGCCATCGAGTTGACCGAGTCGGTCAAGTCCTTCCAGGTGCCGCCGACGCCCGGCACGTTGGCCTGGCCGCCGAGCTTGCCTTCGGTGCCGACCTCGCGCGCCACGCGCGTCACTTCGGCGGCGAAGGCGTTGAGCTGATCGACCATGGTGTTGAGCGTGTCTTTCAGCTCGAGAATTTCGCCGCGCACGTCGACCGTGATCTTGCGGCTCAAGTCGCCGCGCGCCACGGCGGTCGCGACTTCGGCGATGTTGCGGACCTGGCCGGTCAGGTTCGAGGCCATCGAGTTGACCGAGTCGGTCAAGATCCTTCCAGGTGCCGGCGACGCCGCGCACCAGTGGCCTGGCCGCCGAGCTTGCCTTCGGTGCCGACCTCGCGCGCCACGCGCGTCACTTCGCCGGCGAAGGCGTTGAGCTGGTCCACCATCGTGTTGATGGTGTCTTTCAGCTCGAGGATTTCACCGCGCACGTCGACCGTGATCTTCTTCGACAAGTCGCCGTTGGCGATGGCGGTCGAGACTTCGGCGATGTTGCGGACCTGCGCGGTGAGGTTCGACGCCATCGAGTTGACCGAGTCGGTCAAGTCCTTCCAGGTGCCGGCGACGCCGAGCACGTTGGCCTGGCCGCCGAGCCGGCCGTCGGTGCCGACCTCGCGGGCGACGCGCGTCACCTCGCCGGCGAAGGCGTTGAGCTGGTCGACCATCGTGTTGATGGTTTCCTTGAGCTGCAGGATTTCGCCGGAGACGTTGACGGTGATCTTCTTCGACAGGTCGCCGCCGGCGATGGCGGTGGCGACGTCGGCGATGTTGCGGACCTGCGCGGTCAGGTTCGACGGCCATGAAGTTGACGCTGTCGGTCAAATCCTTCCAGGTGCCGGCGACGCCCGGCACCTGCGCCTGGCCGCCGAGCTTGCCTTCGGTGCCGACCTCGCGGGCGACGCGCGTGACTTCCGAGGCGAAGGAGTTGAGCTGGTCCACCATGGTGTTGATGGTGTCCTTGAGCTCGAGAATTTCGCCGCGCACGTCGACGGTGATCTTGCGCGACAAGTCGCCGCGCGCCACCGCGGTGGTCACATGGGCGATGTTGCGGACCTGGTCGGTGAGGTTGCCGCACATGGCGTTCACCGAGTCGGTCAAATCCTTCCAGGTGCCGGCGACGCCCGGCACGATGGCCTGGCCGCCGAGCTTGCCGTCGGTGCCGACCTCGCGGGCGACGCGGGTCACCTCCGAGGCGAACGAGCGCAACTGATCGACCATCGTGTTGATGGCTTCCTTGAGCTGCAGGATTTCGCCGCGCACGTCGACCGTGATCTTCTTCGACAAGTCGCCGTTGGCCACCGCGATCGTCACCTCGGCGATGTTGCGGACCTGCGCGGTGAGGTTCGACGCCATCGAGTTGACGCTCTCGGTCAGGTCCTTCCACACGCCGGTCACGCCGCCGACCTGGGCCTGGCCGCCGAGCTTGCCCTCGGTGCCGACCTCGCGCGCGACGCGCGTCACCTCCGAGGTGAACACGTTGAGCTGCTTGATCATCGTGTTGACGATCTCGGCGGAGCGCAGGAACTCGCCTTTCAGCGGCCGGCCGTCGACGTCGAGGGGCACCGTGCGCAGAAGGTCGCCCTGCGCCACCGCGGCGATGGCGCGGGTCACTTCGGTGGTCGGCCACAGCAGATCGTCGATCAGCGAATTGACCGACGCCTCCATCTCGCCCCAGGCGCCGTCGGAAAGGCCGAACCGGACGCGCTGGCGGGTACGGCCCTCGCGGCCGACCACTTGGCCGACCCGTTCGAGCTGCTTGGCCATGCGCTGGTTGGTGGCGACGATCTCGTTGAAGGTGTCGGCGATCTTGCCGATGATGCCGACGCGGTCGCCGGCCATGCGCACCGAGAAATCGCCGACCCTCATCGCCTGCAGCGCGTGGAGGAGTTCGGTCAGCCCGGCGGCCTCGGCGTTGGCATCGCCGTTGGCATGGAATTCCGTGGCCTGGGCTGGACCAGGCGCCGCTCCATTGGCGGAGGCCGGGCCAACGACGGTTTCAGCGGTCTGCATAATTCTCTCCACAACCGGGGTTTTCAAACCTCACGGAACATGACGCGGCAAGGGGGGGCAAGGTGGATATGCAAAAAGCCGCCAGGCGGAGCAAAGGCCCGCGACGGAATACGTGTCAGCCGATCTCGGAACCCCCTCACGATCGGTCTCAACCTTCTATGCCTTGACCGCGAACGCTCCCGCGGGGGATTGGTTCCGGGAAAAAGCCGGGAATGTGAAAAATTCCTTAAGGGATAATCGCCTCACCGGACGACATTATTGCTGGAACCGAGGGAAACCGCATCTTTGGGGTCGCGGGGGAACAAAAGCGATTGGCGCCATTTGTTGGAGTGTCTTAAGACGTATCGGGGTTCCATTTCGGCAAATGTCAGGCAGTCGCGAGACGGCGGCTTGTTACCGGCTCTATGCGGTAAATTGCATCGAGTTGGCGGAGCAGGTTTGCGAATTGGACCGTAGGGTTTTCCTCCTGCATATGGCCAAGGATTGGCTCAGAATGGCCGATCAACTCGAACGAGTGGACGCCGATGCACCTGCCGACCCGGAGCCGGCCGGCCACGGCTCGGACGGCCACGGCTCGCAGGGCCAGAAATAGCTGGTGCGATCGAGCGACCAAGCAGTATCGGCATTTTAAGGAACCAGCACCGCCGCCCCCTGCAAACGGCCGCTGCGCAAATCCGCCAAGGCCTCGTTGGCGCGCGACAGCGGATAAGGCGTGGTCCGGGTCACGATGCCAGCCTTCGGCACGATGGAAAAAAATTCCACGCCGTCGTCGCGCGTCAGATTGGCGACCGATTTCAACTCCCGCTCTTCCCACAGAATGCTGTAGGGGAAGCTCGGAATATCGCTCATATGAATTCCGGCGCAGACGACGCGGCCGCCCTTGCGCACCGCACGTAGCGCCGCCGGCACCAGCGGCCCAACCGGCGCATAGATGATGGCGCAGTCGAGTTCGTCGGGCGGCGCATCGTCTGAACTGCCGGCCCAACTGGCGCCGAGCTCGCGCGCAAAAGCCTGCGCGGCCGCATCGCCCGGACGGCTAAACGCATAGACCTCACGCCCCTGCCAGCGGGCCACCTGCGCGATGATGTGAGCCGCGGCGCCGAAGCCGTAGAGTCCGATCTTCTTGCCCGCACCCGCCAGGCGCAGCGAACGCCAGCCGATCAGCCCGGCGCAAAGCAGCGGCGCCGTCGCGACATCGTCGCCGTCGTTCGGCAGTTGGAAAACAAATCGCGCATCGGCCACGACGTGGCTGGCGTAGCCGCCGTCGCGCGTATAGCCGGTGAACAGCGGATGATCGCAGAGGTTTTCCTGGCCATCGCGGCAATAACGGCAATGGCCGCAGGTCTTGCCGAGCCAGGGAATGCCGACGCGCATGCCGACCGCGAGCGCGCCGGCGCCGGCACCGACGGCATCGACACGGCCCACGATCTCGTGGCCGGGCACGATCGGAAGCTTCGGGTTCGGCAATTCGCCGTCAACGACATGAAGGTCGGTGCGGCAGACGCCGCAGGCAGCGACCCGCACCCTGACCTCGCCGTCGGCCGGCGCGGGATCGGGACGCTCGACGGCTTTGAGCGGTTCGCCGGTTCGCTCCAAGAGCATTGCTAGCATCGGAAGGACCCATGCCGATTTCCAATGACAACCCTAGCAAAGGGGCGGTGAAAAACCACTAGCAAACCAGCGGTGGGCGCTCGCGCACCGGTCGCTGGTCAAACGGGCACGGAGCTTTATAGTCGATTGCTAATCGCGACCGTCATCTTCGGATGTTGGGACTGCGGTCCACAGGGAGGGAATGGCGCCGCACGCTACGAGCCGCGCCGCACAAAGTATGTTCGAATATTTCGACGACAACTACACCTGGAATATGGCGGTCAACCTCGCACTCGGCATGGGTGCGAGCATCGGCGACATCGACGACGCCTCGCGCGCGTTGCGTCCGTTGTCGAAAAATCGCGACGATGCCGCCGCGGAAAAGTTCTTCGAATCCTGGACCGCACTTGCCGCCAAGCTCAAACGGCAAGCGGCGGCCGATGAGGCCCGCGGGCGGCGGCTGAGCGCCGGAGCAAAATATCGCCGCGCCTTCATCGGCTTCATTCAGGCGGAACGGATGCAGCGGCCGGACTTCCCCGCCCGCGAACAGGCCTACCGGGATGCACTCGATTGTTTTTCGCGGTTTGTGTCGCTGACACGGCAGAATTGCCGACGGGTCGAGGTGCCATATCTCAACACCACACTCCCCGCGCTTTTGGTCATACCGCCTGGAGCCTCGGGTGATGTGCCGTGCATGGTCCATTTCGACGGCCTCGACGTCACCAAGGAGATTATCTATCTGATTGGCGTGCCCGGCGCGCTTGCCGAGCGCGGCATTGCCACGCTCGTCGTCGACAACCCGGGCGTCGGGGAAGCACTGCGCCTGCGCAAGCTGCACAACGGTCCCGAGGCTGAGGCTCCAGCCAAGGCCTGTGCCGACTTTCTGCAAACCACCGCCGGCATCGATCGCGAGCGGATCGGCATCATGGCGTTGTCGCTCGGCGGCTATCATGCGCCGCGCGCCGCAGCCTTCGAGCCGCGATTGAAATGCTGCGTCGCCTGGGGGGCGAATTACGATTGGGGAGAGACGCAACGGCGGCGCTATGAATCCAAGGATCAACGCCTGCCGGTGCCGCATTATTGGGATCACGTCGGCTGGGTATTCGGCAAATCTTCGGTCGAAGACATCGTCGCTGTTTCGGAGAAGCTGTCGCTGCGGGGAATATTGCACCGGATCAAATGCCCGATCCTGTGCATTCACGGCGAGAACGATCGCCAAATTCCACTGAGCCAGGCGCAACAGCTTATCGCCGACTGCACTGCGAGCCCAAAAGCCGAGCTTCACGTCCAGACGCTGGCCGACGGCGGCGCCGAGCATTGCGGGGTCGACAACGTCGCCCCGACCCGGGAAGCCATATGCGATTGGATTGCCGAAACATTGGGCGGCAGTCTAGCCGGAACGGCGGCCGCGTCCCGGTGACGCAAGCAGGATTTTCCCTCAAACCACGCTCCGGAAGAACATTGTAGCGATTGGCAAAGTGCGACTTGGCCTGCGATGATGGGGCGCTTGGGGGACTGTGCCCACCGGGTTATGCTACGCCGAAGAAATCAAACTGGGAGGAAAAAACCATGACCACCAAAGGGGGGGCAGATACCAAACGCCCCGACAAGATCGATCGGCAACGGCGCAAGCTGCTCAAGCTTGCCGCCGCCGGAAGCGCCGGTCTCATCACGTCGCCGTGGCTGATCGAAACGGGGCACGCCGCGGCCCGCACGATCAAGATCGGCATGATCACGCCGGAGACCGGGCCGATCGCTGCATTCGGCGAGCCCTCGAAATGGGTCGCCGAGGGCGTGAGCAAGTTTCTGGGCGACGGCATCACGGTCGGAGGCCAGAAATATCCGGTCCAGATCCTCAACCGCGACAGCCAGTCGAACCCGAACCGGGCCTCCGACGTCGCGGCCGATCTGATCAACAAAGACAGAGTTGACATTATGATCGCCTCGTCGACCGGCGACACCACCAATCCGGTCGCCGACCAGTGCGAGCTCAATGGCGTGCCCTGTGTTACCTCGGACGATCCATGGCAGTCCTGGTTCTTCGGCCGCAAGGGCGACCCCAAGAAAGGCTTCGAGTGGACCTACCACTTCTTCTGGGGTTTCGACCAAGTCGCGAACATGTACGCCGAGATGTGGCTGTCGATCCCGACCAACAAAAAAGCCGGCATCATGCTGACCAATGACCCGGATGGCATCGCCGCCAGCGATCCGGTGCACGGTCTGCCGGCGACCGTAAAGAGCCATGGCTTCGACGTGAATTATCTCGGGCTTTATCCGCCGTTGTCCGACGACTTCACGGCGCAGATTGGGCAGTTGAAGAAGATGAACGCCGATATTGTCTGCGGCATTTTCAATCCGCCGCAATTCGCGATTTTCTGGACGCAATGCGCTCAGCAGGGCTACCAGCCGAAAATCGCCACCCCACCCAAAGCGCTATTGTTTCCGACTGCAGTCGAGGCTTTAGGCAATCGCGGCGCCGGCACCTCGACTGAAGTCTGGTGGTCGCATCACCATCCGTTCAAGTCGGGTCTTACCGGCCAGACGGCACAGGAATATTGCGACGCCTACGAAAAAGCGAGCGGCAAGCAGTGGACCCAGCCGCTTGGTTTCAAGCTCGCCAATCTCGGCGTTGCCATCGATGTGCTCAAGCGGGCCAAGAAGCTCGATGCCGCCTCTATCCGTGACTCGATCGCCCAGACCGATTACCAGTCGATCGTCGGACCGATCACCTGGAAAGGCGGCCCGACCAACCCCGTGCCGAATGTGTGCACGACGCCGCTGGTCGGCGGTCAATGGGAAAAGGGCACGAAGTGGAAATACGATCTCAATATCGTGTTCAACAAGTCCGCGCCTGAAATCCCCCTCGACCGGGCGTTTTCGGCGATTTCCTATTCCTGATACAACTACGGAAACAAGCTCCAGCCCATTAAGAGAGCAAAGCGGCCGCCGCGACGAACTGCGGCGGCCGCAGCCAGAAGTCGTTCATGGCCCTCCTCGAACTGCAAACAGTATCCAAGCATTACGGCGCGCTGAAAGCGGTGGACGGCGTCAACGTCGCCGTTGCCGCCGGCGAGGCATTGGCCGTCATCGGGCCGAACGGCGCCGGCAAGACGACCTTATTCAATCTGATTACCGGCGATGTCGCGCCGACCAAGGGACGCATTACCTTCGATGGAATGGACGTGACGGCGATGCCGCCGCATGCGCGATCGCGTCTGGGCGTCGGCCGGTCGTACCAGATACCGCATCCGTTCGCGAATATGAGTGTATTCGAGAATCTCCTGGTCGGAGCCATTTTCGGCGGCGGCGTCAACGAGCGGCAGAGCTATCAGCGCTGCAGCGATGTACTCAAAGTCACCGGCCTTTACGAGCGGGCCAATATGCCGGCGCGCACGCTGACGCTCTTGCAGCGTAAGCGGCTCGAAATGGCGCGCGCGTTGGCCATGCGGCCCAAGCTCTTGCTGCTCGATGAGATTGCCGGCGGCCTCACCGAATTCGAATGCGGCCAATTGGTCGAGACCATCAAGCACATTCACGCAGGCGGCACGACGATCGTTTGGATCGAGCATATCGTGCACGCGCTTGTTTCGGTCGCGAGCCGGCTGATCGTCATGGATTTCGGCCAGATTTTGGCGCAGGGAAATCCGCATGAGGTGATGGCGGATACGCGTGTGCGCGAAGTCTATATGGGCATACCGGTATCATGACGCTGTTGCGCACGCAGAACCTGTCGGCCTTTTACGGCGACTTCCAGGCGCTGTTCGGGGTCGACGTGACCGTCGAGCAAGGCGAGACCGTGGCGATCATCGGCGCCAACGGCGCCGGCAAAACCACGCTTCTGCGCACGATCGCCGGTGCCTTGCCGACCGCGCCGGCCTCTGTTTTGCTGGACGGCGAGCCGGTCGGACACAAGACCCCGCATGAAATCGTGCGGCTTGGGGTCGCCATGGTGCCGGAAGGACGCCGGCTGTTTCCGAGCCTCTCGGTCGAAGAAAATCTGTTGCTCGGCGGCCATAGCCAGCGTCCCGGACCGTGGAATCTCATGCGCGTCTATGAGCTGTTTCCACGGCTGCGCGAATTGCGCCGTTTGCCCTCCACGTCGCTCTCGGGCGGACAACAGCAAATGACGGCCGTCGGCCGCGCCTTGATGTCGAATCCGCGGCTCTTGCTCTGCGATGAGCTGTCGCTCGGCCTGGCGCCGGTCGTCATCCGCGACATCTATCAGTGCCTCGGCGCCATTACCGGCGAGGGCACCACGGTCGTGCTGGTCGAGCAGGACATCAATCGCGCGCTCGATGCCTCGACGCGGTTCTACTGTTTGCAAGAGGGCCGTTTGGCGTTGACCGCGCCGACCAAGAATTTCGATCGCGCCGCGCTGACCGCGGCGTATTTCGGCATGTAGCGCGGGCATCTGCCATGGAATGGCTCAACATCATCATCCAGGGAAGCCTGCTCGGCGGCATCTACGCGCTGTTTGCCATCGGCCTATCGCTGTCGTTCGGCATCATGCGGCTGGTCAACATTGCTCACGGCGATTTCATCGTGCTGTCCGGCTACGTAGCGCTGGTCGTGATCTGGGGTACGGGGCTCGATCCGTTCTTGAGTCTACTGATCGTCGTGCCGGTGATGTTCGCGCTCGGCTACGCGCTGCAGCGCGGCTTGCTCAACCAGACGCTCAGCGGCGGGCTGTTGCCGCCCCTGCTAGTCACCTTCGGCATCTCGATCATCATCCAGAACGGCTTGCTGCAGGGCTTCGGCGCCTATGACCACCGGCTCCAGGAGGGTTCGATCGAGACTGCGAGCCTGCATTTGCCTGGCGGCATCGACATCGGCGTCTTTCCGCTGCTGACATTCGCCGTAGCCGTGTTTTCCATCGCCAGCCTGCAATTCCTGTTCTACCGCACAGGGCTTGGCCGCGCTTTTCGCGCGGTATCCGACGATACCTACACTGCAGAGCTGATGGGCATCGACAACCGCAAGCTCTACGCACTGGCGCTGGGCATCGCGATGGTCTTTACGGCGATTGCCGGCGTGTTGTTCGGAATCCGCACCATTTTCGATCCCGCTGCCGGACCCATCCGCTTGATCCTGGCCTTCGAGGCGGTGATCATCGGCGGTCTGGGGAGCATGTGGGGTACCCTGATCGGCGGCATTGTGCTCGGCCTCGCCCAATCGGTTGGCGCGGCTTTTGACCCAACCTGGCAGATTCTCGCTGGCCACCTGGCGTTTCTGACTATCCTCATCGTCCGCCCGAACGGGCTGTTTCCGCGCACCAGGGATTGAACGCGTGACCGACATCGCCGCCGATCCCGAACCGGTGCGCGTCGAGCGCGCCACCAAAGCCAGCCGAATTTTCGCCGGCCTGGCGGCCGTCGTTCTCGCAGCGCTGATTTCGTTGCCGTGGTGGGGCGATCCCGGCTGGCTGCGGCTCATTGCCGAGATGGCCTATTATGTGGCGCTGGCGCAGCTCTGGAACTTGCTCGCGGGCTATGCGGGCCTGGTCTCGGTCGGTCAACAGGCTTACGTCGGTCTCGGCGGCTACATGCTGTTCTACCTGACCGGCGTGTGGAACGTGAATGTCTATGTCGCGATTCTCCTCGCCGGCCCATTCGCGGGGCTGGTGTCCATCCCGGTCTCGTTTGCGGTCTTTCGCCTGCGCGGCGCCTATTTCGCCATCGGCACATGGGTCGTTTCCGAGGTCTTCTCCCTGTTCGCCGGCCTGATATTGGTGCTCGGAGCCGGCTCCGGTCTGTCATTGACGGTGCCGATCCTCAAAGAGATATCGCCCGACCGCGACGTGCGCGACACCATGCTGTACCTGATGACGCTTGCCGTTTCGCTGTTCGTGTTCGGCATCGTCTATTTGCTGTTGCGCTCGCGGCACGGCCTGGCGCTCACCGCCATCCGGAATTCCGAGCCGGCGTCCGCAAGCCTCGGCGTCAACACGTTTCGGACCAAATTTATCATCTATGTCGCCACCGCCGCCTGCACCGGTCTGATCGGCGCCCTGATTTTCTTGCAAAAGCTGCGCATCTCGCCAGAGGCCGGATTTAGCGTCAACGACTGGACGGTCGTGGTGATTTTCATGGTCGTGATCGGCGGGATAGGCACGCTGGAAGGTCCGTTTATAGGCATGCTGGTCTTTATCGTCCTGCGCGAGCTTCTGGCCAATTACGGCACATATTATTTGATCCTGCTGGGCGTCATTGCCATCGTGATCATGCTCAAAGCGCCGATGGGACTTTGGGGCTGGGTCGTTCATCGCTTCGACCTGCAGCTTTTCCCGGTCGGCCGGCGGCTGACGCTCAAGCCGGACCAATCCAAGCGATAGGAAAGCGACATGCCGTCTTCCCCGTCGTCCCGTCCCAACGTGACCGCCCAAGACGTTATCGAGCGCGCGCGGGCGCTTGCCCCGCGCTTTGGCAAGCGCGCCGAGGCCGCAGAGGAAGGGCGACGCATCCCCGAAGCTTCCGTCAAGGATATGCTCGATGCAGGTTTCGCCCGCATCCTCCTGCCGCGCGAGATCGGCGGCTACGGCCTCGACTTGGAGACCTGGCACGAAGTCACGCGGGAGCTCAGCAAGGCCGATGCCTCGCATGGCTGGTGCGCCAGCCTCATCGTCCACCATGCCCACCTGATCGCGCAGTTTCCGCGGACGGGTCAGGAAGCGGTCTGGTCGGCGGACGCCGACGTACCCATCGCCGCTTCGTTCGCGCCGGTTGCGAAAGCTGTGCGCGAGGATGGCGGCTACCGCATCTCAAGCGCCGGCTCGCCGTTCGCCAGCGGCGTGGATCATTGCTCCTGGGTCATGCTCGGCGGCATGACGCACGACGGCCCGGAGCCGGAGTGGAAATTCTTTCTCATCCCGTCCGGCGAATACGCGATCCGCGACACATGGTTCACCGCCGGCATGCGCGGCACCGGCAGCAAGACCATCGTCGTCGACAGTGCCTTCGTGCCCGAGAGCCGCGTATTGAGCCTCGCCGACCTGCGCGCCGGCAAAACCCCCGGCAGCCGCCTTTATGACGACATCAACTATCGCACGCCGTTTTTCTATTACGCGCCGATTTCCTTTGCGTCGCCGATGCTCGGCGCGGCCCAAGGCGCCTATGAGCTATTTCGCGACTGGACCAAGACGCGAAAAACGCTGGACGGCACGCCGCTCGCGGAAAAAACCTCGGTTCAAGTGCGGATGGCGCGCGTCGCGGCCGACATCGACGCCGCCGATCTGTTGATGCGCCGCGCCGTGCGCGTGACCGAGGCGCCGGACGCCTTTTCGCCGGAACTTTTGGCGCGCTCGATTCGGGACTACACCCGCGTGTCCGAATTGATGATCGGCGCCATCGACACGCTCATCGCTTTGAGCGGCACGGCCGGATTTGCCTCAACCCATCCGCTGCAGCGGGCGTGGCGCGATATCCACTTCATGTCCATGCATATCAGCTTGAACGTCGAGACAAATTTTGCCCATTACGGCCGTTTGCAGCTCGGGCTCGGTCCGGAATCCACCAGCCGATATTTCTAGCACCGGGCCTCAGCGCAATCCCGCCTGCACCACCAGCGGATAGACGCGGTTCTTGAACCAGTGCTGGTCTTCGATATAGCGCGGCCAGTTCAACAGCGTGCCGTCCAGCCCCATTTTCGACATGCGGATCAACCCATCGACGATCTGCTCCGGCGTGCCGATCAGCGGATAGCCGCCCCAGCCGGCGATGAAGTGCTTTTTCATTTCCGCCAAAACGTCCGACGGCAGCGTTTTGGCGTTGGCGATCATGGTGTCGACGAGATTGGTCGCCGCCTGCCAATCGCCCTTGTCCTGGACGTAATCGGTAAAATAGTCCCTCGCCTCTTTCTCGGTCTCGCCCTGCACGACATAGGCGTAGCTCCAGACTTGGATTTCCCGGCCGTATTCCTTGCGCGCGAGACTGCGGTAGGAATCGATCTTGGCCTTGCAGTCGTCGAAGTCGTGCGAGCCGAAAACGACATACACCATGTCGCAATACTTGGCCGCGAAGTGCTGGCCTTTCTCCGAGCCGCCGGCGTTCATCACCGCGGGAAACGGTCGCTGGATCGGCTTCGGCTCCAGGTAGCCCTTCTTGATCTGATAGAAGCGGCCATCGAAATCGAACGCCTCATCGCGGGTCCACAGCTCCTTCACGACCTGCAGCCATTCGGCGGCACAATCATAACGGTCGTTGTGCTCCAGCAGCGGTGTGCCGAACATCTCGATCTCGGGCCGGTTCCAGCCGGTGACGATATTGAGCGCAAAGCGGCCGCCGGTAACGTGATCGATGGTCGCCGCCTGCTTTGCCGCCATCACCGGATGAATGGTCGGCACATGCGAGGTGGCAAAAATGCCGGAATAACGCGTCGAGGCGCCGATCGCCGAGGCCCAGGAGAAGCATTCGAAACCGGGACCGTTGAAATTGGTCACGCCGCCGAAGCCGTGCCAGCGGCCGATCGGCACCAACGCCTCGAATTCCATCTCCTCCGACGTCTTGGCCAGTTCCAACGTATTCGGCCAATCGATCTCGAGCACGCCGTCGATGGTGGAGATGGCGCAGCCGCGGTCGAGATTGGTGCCGAACGTGCCGAGCTTGAGCTTGCGGTCATTGAAGACCGGGTTGGTCAAGCGGCGGTCCCGCCGCGCGTCCACCGCTGCATCCATGGCATTTTCTCCCGGACTGAATTCGAAGCTTACGAACCTGACGCCACTGTGGCAATCGCCGCGCCGCCATGCAAAAGTCGCGCGTGCCGCATGAGGGCGGAAGGTCCGGAGCCGAGTTATGTCAGTCTTTGCCGTGAACTATCTGTGCCGCGAACTCTTGCGCGATCATGCCTTTCGCGCCGCCATGAAGGCCGATCCGGCGAAAGCGCTGTCCGGCCTCGATCTCAGCGAAGACGAACGCCGGGCGCTGCTTGCCGGCGACGTCGGCATGCTGTTCCGCATGGGCGTCAACGGCTTTCTCATGGGCTATCTGGCACGGTTCGAAGTTTGCGGCCTGAACGTCCAAAACTATAACGAACGGATGCGCGCGGTGAAGGTCGACGAAATCGGCCAGCCGGTGGCGTGAGGCCGCGGTAGGCAACGGGAGGCATAATAGATGGCGCAGATCGTTGCCGGTTTCGGCGTGCCGCACACCCCGGTGTTTCCGTTTTTCGTCAAACGCGATGGGCCGGATTGCGAAATCGCCAAGCTGTTCGGCGCCCAGAAAGAGCAGCTCGCGGCCGTGCGGCCGGATGCAATCGTGATGTTCGACACCGATCATCTCAACACGTTCTTCCTCAACGATCTGCCGATATTCGCCGTCGGCGTCGACAAGGATTTCAAGGCACCGAACGACGAACCGCGGGACGTGCCGAACTACGTGGTCAAATCGCTGCCGAGCCTCGCCGCGCATATTCGCGCCGCCGCGATCGGTGCGGGCTATGACGTCGGCATGACGCAGAATTTCTCGGTCGATCACTCGATCACCGTGCCGTTGCACTTTCTCACGCCCGACATGCAGGTTCCGGTGATTCCGTTCTTCATCAGCGGCCATCTACCGCCGCTGCCCTCGGCGCGGCGATGCTACGAGCTCGGCAAGGCGGTGGCGCGCGCCATCGAATCCTGGCCGCAAAGCCTGCGCGTCGCGATTATGGGATCGGGAAGCTTCTCGCTCGAAGTCGGCGGCCCGCGCATGGCGCCGGGCCGATCCGACGGCGTGCCCGATCCAGGTTGGGCGATGCGCGTGATCGAATCGCTCGAGGAACAGAAGATCGACCGGCTGATCGGCGAAGCGACCGAGCACCAACTCCTCAAAGCCGGCAATGTCGGCGGTGAGCTGTTGAACTGGATCGCCATGCTCGGCGCCATCGGCGACCGCAAACCCGCTTACATCGCGCCGCAGATGCAGAACGGCCATGCCTACGGCGTCTGGCGCTGGAATTAAAACATCGGATAGGCGGGGTTGAGCGGCAAGCCGAATTCGCTGCGGCCGAAATTCTCCGCCGGCACGTCCCAGTTCATCACCACATGCGAAGAGATGGCGTGAGCGTCGCGCCAGCAGCGCTGTATCGGGTTGTCCTCCATCAAGCCGCTCGATCCGGAGATTTTGACCAGATCGTCGAGCGCCTCGCGCAGGCTGCGCACCGCATAAGTGAAATCGCGCCGTAACAGCGTGCGGGTTTCGAGCGGCATGCCGGCATAATCGGCGCGCGCTGTGACGAGCGCCCGCCGCGCCAGCAGCTCGGCGGCATCGATCTGCGCGGCAATTTCGGCAATCCGCATCTGCACCGGCACATGCTGCGCGATAGCGAGCTGGGTATAGGTCAAATAGCGCCGCCGCGTCCATTGCACGAATTCCGCGTAAGCGCCGCGCGCCAGGCCGAGCACCGGCCCAAGCAGCGCATAGCTGTGCAGGGCGATGAACGGCGCACGGTAGATCGGATTGGCATTGACCTTCGACCCCGGCGAGGAACCCTCGCGCAGCGCCGAAAACGACACGCTGCGGTGTTCGGGAACGAATACGTTGTCGAGCACGGCGGTGTTCGAGCCGCTGCCGCGCAGGCCGGCGCAATACCAGGTGTCGTCTTGCTTGAGCTCGGAGACCGGCACCAGATAAAGCCGCATGTCGGGATGATCTTCACCGTCGCGCTGCACCAATCCGCCAATCATGATCCACTGCGAATGGCACAAGCCCGAGCACCACGACCAGCGGCCGTCGAGGCGATAGCCTCCCGGCGCCGGCGCTACCTTGCCGGTCGGCGCCGCCGAGGTGGCAATGCAGGCGGCTTTGTTGCGGCTCCAGACGTCGTGCTGCGCCTCGTCCGGGAACAGCGCCAGCATGCAGGCGTGATCGGCCAGATAATTCAGGCACCAGGCCGACGAGCCGCAGGTCGATTTGCCGAGTTCGACGGCGACAGCGAAGGCCACCCCATGGTCTTGCTCGTAACCGCCCCAACGCTTGGGCTGCAGCGTATGAATGAGGCCGGCATCGATGAATTCATCGACCGATTGCTGCGGGACGTTGCGGTCGCGCTCGGTCCGCACGGCCCGTTCGCGCAAGCGTGGCGCCAGCGCGCGGGCTCGCGCTACCAACTCCTCGGCACTCGGAACATCCGGCGCGGACGCCGAGCGCAGTTCGGCGATGCTCAAAGGCGTATCCTCCGTTTGCCGAAAGATTGCGCCCCGCGCCGTCGGAGATCAAGTGTCGCGCGTAATCGCCGGAGATGGCGCGCGCAGCCGAGCGGTTTTTCCGCGATCCACGACGCCGTCTGCGTCCACCGCCACGCCGTAATGCAACTGCGCTGCCGAAACGCTGACCTTCCCATTACGCACGTCGCGCGCCACCGCATCCGGCGTGCGCGTGAGGGCATCGCCGTGACCGCCGCCTCCCGCCTGGTGATGAATAAGCAAGTCGCCGCGCCGCATCGTCGTTGTGATCTTGCCGGGGATCGCCCGTTTCTCATTGCCCTGCACGAGCCAATTTTTGGCTACACCGCCCTCGCCGCCGCCATTGAGCCCGTAAGGCGCAAAGCGCAGCCGATCCGATCGCAGCTGTAGAATAGCTTCGTCGGCGAGCAGCCGGTACGAGCGCCGCAGGCCCAGTCCGCCGCGGAATTTTCCGGCGCCGCCGGAGTCCGGCACGAGACCATATTCCTCGATCCGCACCGGATGCTGCCGTTCGAGAACTTCGACGGGCGTGTTCGACAAGTTCTGCGATGGATTGGTGATGGCTTCGATGCCATCCTGATCCGGCCTGCCTCCCCAGCAGCCGCTGATCATGTCGACGATTATGAACGGGCGATTGTCGGGATTGCGTCCGCCAATACAAACAACGGTGTTGCCGCCTTCGCCGGCGGCAGGAATTATGTGTGGCACGATTTGCGCAAGTGCGCCAAACATCGTGTCCATGACCCGATAGCCGGTCAGCGCCCGAGCGGCCACGGCCGCCGGCGGATAAGGATTGAGCACGGTGCCTTGCGGCGCCGAAACTTCGATGCAGCGAAAGACGCCGGCATTGCTCGGAATGTCGCCCTTGAGCGCACAGCGAACGCTGAGGAACGTGTTGGATTTGGTAAAGGAAAGCGTGGAATTGATCGCCGCTTTGACCTGTTTCGAGCTGCCGTCCCAATCTACTTTCAACGAGCCGTCTTGGCGCACCGTCACGGCCACCGTAAGCGGCACCGGCTCGTCGGAGAAACCATCATTGTCGATCTGGTCGGTAAAGCGGTAGGTGCCCGCCGGCCAGGTCGCGATCTCGGCGCGGGTCATGCGTTCCGCATAATCGAGCAAGGCGTCGAAATACGCTCTTATCCGTTGCCCACCATGGCGAGCCACCAACCGGCCGATCTCGCGCGCGCCGACCAGGCAAGCCGCGTATTGCGCATGCAGATCGCCGATGACCCGGTCAGGAACACGAACATTCAGCGCGATCAAGTCTTGCAGCGCCTCATCCATGACGCCGGCATCGAAAAGCCTGAGCGGCGGGATGCGCAGTCCTTCCTGATAGATCTCCGTACTGTCGGCCGCGTTCGATCCAGGCACCCTGCCGCCAACGTCCGTATGATGGCAGATCACAACCGACCAGGCGAGAATCTCGCCGCCATCGAAGATCGGAAAAAACATGAAAATATCGGGCAGATGCATGCCGCCCGAATAGGGATCGTTGACGATGACGGCGTCGCCGCTGTTGAGCTGTCCGTCCCATTTGGCGCGCACGGCGGCCATCGCTTCGGGAATGGCGCCGAGATGCTGCGCGATGGTCTTGGCCTGCGCCACCATCTCGCCTTTGGCGTCGCAGATCGCCGCCGAGTAGTCCATGACATCCTTGACGATCTCCGAGCGCGCGGTGCGGATCACCGTATAGGCAACCTCGTCGACGATGGCGTCCATCGCATTCTTGACGACGGCGAAGGTGATGGGATCGTCGAGCAGATTTACGGCTTCAGTCATCCATCTGCTCCATTTCGATGGCGATACAGCCGCAGCCGATCGCGCTCGCGGTGCAATGCGGGGGAACGACGATCGTGGTATCGTAGCTCTCGATGATAGCGGGGCCGGCGACCGGCTCATCCTGCAGTGCGGCGCGCGCGATCAGCCGCGACGCTATGCGCGGCGCACCGCGAGCGAACGAGACCAGGCGCTGTCCGGTTTCGCCGGCAAGGGCGCGCGCATCGAGCCGCAGCTTGCGAAAATCCAATCGCTCGGTCGCCGTGCCGATGGCCGCAAGCCGCACATTGACCAGTTCGGTGAGTTCACCCGCAGCGGTATAACCGAAGGTCTCAAGATAAAGACGTTCGAAGGCAATATGCAATGCGGCTGCGTCGAAGCCTCCCGGCATCGGCACGGTCAGCTGCGACGATTGGCCGGCATATCGCACATCGGCGCTGTAGCGGAATTGCACGTCGGATTCCGCGTAACCTTCCTGCGTGAGCGCGGCTCGGCCGTCGGCCGCCATGCTGGCGAGCGCGCCCTGCACGGCGCTTGCCGGCACGGCGTCGAGCGGAATTAAAAGCGGCCGGACGAATTCGTGTATCGTCTCCGCGGCCAGCATGCCGGCGGCCGAGAACACTCCCGACACCGGACTGATCAGCACCCGCCGGATGCCGAGAAGCCGCGCGACATCGACCGCATGCAGCGGTCCGCCGCCGCCGAACGCCATCAATGTCAGGTCACGCGGGTCCTTGCCGCGCTCGACCGTCACCGCGCGGATGGCGCGAGCCATATTGACGTTGGCAACCTGCCGAATGCCATGCGCTGCTTCTTCCACGCTCAGCCGAAGCGGCCCGGCAACGTGCGTCTCTATCGCGCGATGCGAAAGACCGGCGTCGACCTTGAGCGATCCGCCGGCAAGCGACTGCGGGTTGAGGAAGCCGAGGACCATATTGGCGTCGGTCACGGTCGGCCGCTCGGTACCGAGATTATAGCACGCCGGTCCTGGATCGCCTCCGGCGCTCTCCGGCCCGACGACCAACAGACCGCCGGCATCAATCCGCGCGATCGAGCCGCCGCCGGAGCCGACCTCGGCAATATCGATCGTCGGCGCTTTGAGCATGTAGCCCGCGCCTTTGACAAAGCGAGACGGTGCGGAAATTCCATCGCGGAATTCGTATTCGGTGACGATCTGCGGTTCGCCGCCTTCCACGATTGCGGCCTTGGCGGTCGTCCCTCCCATGTCGAAGACGATCAGATTCTCGGCGCCGGCATGAAGCCCCAATCGCGCCGCGCCGGCGACGCCGCCGGCGGGCCCTGAGCCGACGGCAAAGACCGGCCGATCGCATGCGGTTCGAATTCCAATCATTCCGCCGTTAGAAGCCATCACCTGAATCGGCGCCGTCCCACCCAGTGCCGCCAGGCGCTCGGCCAGATTTGAGAGATAGCCGCGCATGGCGGGGAGAAGATAAGCGTTCACGACCGCCGTCGACGTGCGCTCATATTCCTTGATCTCCTGCAAGACATCGCAGGATGCCGTCAGAAGCAGCGACGGCGCGCACTCGCGCATGATGGCGGTGGCACGACGCTCGTGCGCATCGTTGGCATAGGAATTGATAAAGCAGAGCGCGACGGCCTCCACCTTTTCCGCGACGAAGATTGCCGCCGCACGCCGGACCGAAGCTTCGTCGAGCGGCGTCACGACGCCGCCATCGGCTGCCATGCGTTCCGACGCCTCGAGACGCCACCTTCGCGGCACCAGCGGCTCGGGCTTGCGCCAAGCCAGATTGAACATGCCGGGGGTTCGAATGCGGCCGATCTCCAGCACGTCGCGAAATCCCTCGGTCGTGAGCAGTCCGGTTCGTGCGCCGGTCTTTTGCAGGATCGTATTCGAAGCGACCGTGGTACCGTGAACGATCTCGGCGATATCGCGCGGATCGACAGCGGCGTCCGCCAATACCGCGGCGATGCCGGTCGCAACCCCCTCACCGGGGTCGGCGGGCGTTGTCGTCGTCTTGTTCACATAAATGCGCCCGTCGGGCAGCGCTAAAACGACATCCGTGAAAGTCCCGCCGACGTCCACCCCGATCCGCGCAGAGCGGCCTTCTTTTTTTTCTCTCACCCCTACCCTACCCCTACCGCGTCTGCCCCTACCCTGCAGGGGTGTGCCAGATTGCGCAGATCGATACTTTGCCGCGCGCCATCCACCGGTACAAGTCGCAATGACCGCCGGTGCAAAGACGAGCTTGACCGCTCAAAGAGAGGCGCCATGATCCGGATGAGCCAGCTTGTGGCGGCGGGCGGAGACGGCCTGGGCGACACCGCGCCGCTACGGCAAACACCCGATATCAATTGACCTGCCGCGATCCGGGACATAGCTTCGCGCGGCGTGCGTTAAGCCCGTCAAATGGAGGTTTATCAGGTGTCGACGAACAAGCTGAATGGAGCACAAGTCATTGTCGATTATCTGATCCAGGAGAAGGTTCCTTCTGTTTTCGGCCTGTGCGGGCACGGCAATATCCAGTTTATCGACGCACTCTACGAACGCAGCAGCGATATCAAGACCGTCTCGGTGCACCACGAAAGCGTCGCCGGCTTCATGGCCGACGTTTATTACCGCGTCTCGGGCAAGCCGACCGCCACGTTCACGTCCTGCGGTCCCGGCTCGGCCAATCTGCCGATCTCGCTCACCACGGCCTATCTCGACTCGGTGCCGTTTCTCGCGGTGACCGGCAATGTGCCGACCAGCCAATTCAACCGCGGCGCGTTCCAGGAAATGTATCGCCAGTATCAGGCCGACTTTCCGTCGATGGTGCGCCCCTGCTGCAAAAAGGTCTTTCAGCCGACGCGTGGCGAAATGGTGCCGCTCGCCATTCGACAGGCATGGAAGACCATGGTCACCGGGCGTCCCGGCCCGGTGGTGCTGGATGTGCCGTTCGACGTGTTCCTGGAAGCGGCCGCGGAAGAAACACCGAACCCTCAGGAATGGAGCGCAAATATTTCCAGCCGCTGCGGCGCCGATCCCGAAGGCGTTGTGAAGGCCGTCGACATGCTGTTGGGCGCCGAACGGCCCTGCATCCTGGTCGGCCAGGGCGTACGCTATGGCGGCGCCAGCGAGGAGCTTGTGAAGCTGGCCGAACGCCTGCAAATTCCAGTCGCGGCCTCGATGAGCGGGCTCGGCGCGATCGACACCCATCATCCGCTGGCGCTCGGGCTGGTGGCGCGCGGCGGACACTATCAGGCCAATCATGCAACGCGCCAAGCCGACGTCTTGCTGGCGCTCGGCGTCCGCTTCGACGATCGCACCTCAAGCTCGTGGATCCCGGGTTACTCCTTCACCATCCCGCCGACCAAGCTCATTCATGTCGACATCGATCCCGAAGAGATCGGCCGCAATTATCCGGTCGCGCTCGGTCTCATGGCCGACGTGCGCACCTTCCTACGGCAGGTTCATGCCGAGCTCGACCGCCGCAAGGACGCGGAAAAGAAACTCGACGCGCGCAAAAAGTGGCTGGGCATGATCGACGGCTACCGCAAGGAATGGGACAGACTGGTCGCGCCCGGATTTACCGACGACAGCCAGCCGATCAATCCGCAGCGCGCGGCGGCCGAAATCGACAAGGGCCTGCCGGACGACGCCATCCTGGTCAGCGACATTGGCGTGCATCACAATTGGCTGCTCGGCTATTGCAAGCCGCGTCGTCCGGATTCGCTGATCGGCTGCATGGGCTTCGGCGCCATGGGTTTTGGCGTCGCCGGCGTGCTCGGCGCCAAATTCGCCGCCCCCGACCGCCCCTGCGTCTCGGTGTGCGGCGATGGCGCGTTTTTCATGCATGCCAGCGTGCTCGGCACCGCGGTCGAATACGATCTGCCGGTGGTCTGGGTGGTGTGGAACAACTACGCCTATGCCTCGATCCGCGGCTTGCAGCGCGGCTATCTGGAAGGCCGCGAACTGGCAACCGACTTCCACCATCCGAAGACCGGTCAGCGTTACAATCCGGACTTCGCGGCGATGGCACGGTCCGCCGGCGTTGAGGGCGTGCGCGTCGACCGCGCCGCCGATCTCGCCGAGGCCGTGCGCAAGGGTATCGCCGCCAACAAACCCTATCTGATCGATGTCGATATCGGCGCTGACATCAATCCGGCCGGCGCCGGCATTTGGGAATTGCCCGGCCTCGGGCGGAGCAAGCCCTCAATCGGCACGCGCTATGAGCCGGCCTGAGCGGCGAATAGAGCCGATAATAAAAGCATCGCGCGCGCCGAGATAAGCCTTAGGCGGCGCGCGCCAGCGGTTCGCGCCGATCGGAACTAAGCTCCTCAAGACTCTCACCTTTGGTCTCCGGCAGCATCGTCAAGGTCACCACGATGCCAATCAGGCTGACGATTGCGGCCGCGGATTCCGCGGCGAGCAAGCCATGCCAGTGCATTAGGATCGGGAACAGAAAAACGCCGATAAAGCCGCCCAGCTTGCCGGACGCGGCAGCAATGCCGTGGCCGCTGGTGCGGCCTTTCACCGGAAAGATTTCGGCTGGATAGACGAAGGTCGTGGAATTCGGTCCGAATTCGGTGAAAAAGTAGCTGATGCCGTAAACCAGAAGGAACGGGATGACGAGTTTGGTGACATCCGGAATGAGCGCGATCATGGCGAAGGTGATGGCCATCATGGCGAAGCCGAGAATCTGGATGGATTTGCGGCCAAGGCGATCCATCATCGCCGCCGCGATCAGATAGCCCGGCGCGGCGGCAACGGCGAAGACGCCGAGCTGGATAAGCGTCTTGGTCAGAAGGCTTTTGTCCGGCGTAATCACCGACAGCACCATCGGACTCGAAACCGTGTTGCCGTAATAGGCAAAATCCATCAGGAACCAGGCCACGCTGGCGCCGATCAGGCGCACCAGAAAAACTCGGTTGCCGGTGATGACCGAGAAGCCTTTCCAGAAGGTCTCGTCACGCTTCTGGGCTTTCTGCTCCGGGCTCCCCGTTGCCCCTGGACCGCCAAGGACCGTGGCGGCAGCGGCGTGGAAAGCCTGATGCTGACCGCTGGCGAGCAGATAGCGCGGCGTCTCCGCCATCTGCCGTCGCATCCAGAATACGGCAAGCGCGGGCACGCAGCCGAAGGCGAGAAGCAGCCGCCAGACCATATCGTGCGACAGCGGCGTGACCAAGAGCGCGGCGGCCAGAAGCGGCCCGACGATCAAGCCGGCAGCCTGCATGGTAAAGACCAGCGTGACCAAAAAGCCGCGGGTTGCCTTGCCGGCATATTCGCTCATGATGGTTGAGCTGACCGGATAATCGCCACCGATGCCGATGCCGAGCACGACGCGAAACGCGATCAGCCACCAGATACTCGGCGCCAGCGCTGAGGCGATGGCGCCGGCCGCCAATACCAGGACCTCGTAACCATAAATCCGCTTGCGGCCGAGCATGTCGGCGATGCGGCCAAACAAAAGCGCGCCCACCGCCGACGCGAGCAACGCTGTCGAAGTAACAAGGCCTTCGGCCGTTGGCGAAATTTGCCACTGTTCCTTTAGCAGCGACATGACGACGCCGATGATGAACAAATCATAGGCATCGGTAAAAAACCCCATGCCGGAAATGAACATGATCTTCAAGTGCAGCGGCGTGATCTGCGCCTCGTCCAGCTGCTGCAGAACCTCGTGTCCGCCCGCAATTGTTCTGTGTCCTGTCGGCGCCACCGTCCCCGCCATACCAACTCCTCGATTATCGTCTGCTGACTTTCGGCAACGGCGGCTGTTAACTTCGGTTGCCGCGTCATGAAAAATTCATGAAGCACCCGGGCCTATTGCAAACCGGTGCATTGCAAAATGTTTGCGCCGCGCACCGGCGGGAGGTGCGCGGCGACGTGGGGTAACAGCAGCCACTTACGGTACTTGTCCGTGATCGGCCATGCAGGTTCCATAGACGGCAAACTGCTTTGTTTGCCACGTGCTGAAGCTCCACTTTGATGCCTGCGTGCTGCAGTCGTGAATGGCCTGATCTCTCGCTACGGCGGAGTCGTTGGGACCGATATTGAGGACGCCAGGAACATAATTGTAGATCGCGCCAGGCTTCATCTTGACGGAACTGCCGTCGTTTCGAGCCGCTGCCATTGTGGGTCCGATCATGACCATGCCGACGAGCGCGAGCGCGGTGGGGATAATTTTCATCTTCGACCTCTACCTTCGGATGTCTGCCCTCACGCGGCTAATTGGCGCGATCGGGTGACCGTTCCACCTCCACCGATGCAGATCATGCTTGTGAAAGAAAATGGAACGAAAACTTCTGTGAAGGAGGGGTGACACCGGATGGTTCGGTTTTGAAGCGGCGGCTTATGCGCCCAATCGAGCGAGCGGCAATTCAGTTCGGTCCGGCAATCTCAGGCGAACGCAAGCAAAGGAACGCAAGTCAAATGCCAGGGTTAACTGAAGCGGACCCTATTCCTTTCTGGTCGCGCCGGGTGGTCCTCGGAGACAAGGCATCCCTAGCCTGTCCAACTCCGGGGCCACACGCGCGGCGCAATGCCGGCCTGGAAGCAGGCCGGCAAACGCGTTTGAACAATCGGAGATGGAAGAAGATATCGCGGGCCGGTCGCCACCCCGGCTGGCCACTTTGCTTCGCTACCTACGCACCGTGAGGTAGTGGCCGCTGCGCTTCGGATTTCCGCTTTGGGTGCCCCTCACCTCAGAAGCCCCCGGCTCCCGTGCGTTCCGTGCTGCGTGTCTGCATTTCCACGCCGCCGCGATGAAAACGAATCAACTAATTGCGCAGTAAGAATCGCATAAGCCGTCAGCCACGCCAATGCCGGATTTTGCACAATCCAACACGTTCGCGGGCTATCTCGCAGTTGCGTCATGAACGAGAAATGCCACCGGCAGCCGATCAAGAATGGTCCCAAGATCGACCTTTTCGGCCAACACCAATGACCGCGGCGGCGCCAGTGCATCCGCAATGGGCACGCGCAGGTGCTCCGGAATTATTAGGCAAGTCCCTCGCCAAAATGAGGCCGGAATAGCGATTGTCGTGTCTTTCAAGGCCGAAGCGACGCTTTTGCAAACGACGGTGATCGTCGTCCCGCTCTCCGCGGTGCGCGCGAAAGCGACGATCCGCTCGGCCTGTGGCCCGGCGGCGGTGAGCGGAATGTAGGCGCCGCTCGAAAAGATCGAGGGAATTTTCTTTCGCACTGCAAAAACATTGGCCATCAGCCGCTGCTTGATGCGTCCGTCGGGCCATTCGGCCACGACCTCGTCGAGGCTAGCTGCGTTCAGCGAGCGCTCTCGCATAGCAAAATCGACCGGCGCGCGATTATCGGGGTCGACCAAACTCAAGTCCCAATACTCGGTGCCTTGATAAATGTCCGGCACGCCTGGCGCGGTGAGCTTGACGAGCATCTGAGCGAGACCGTTGACCGCGCCCGGCGCCATGATCCGTGCCGCGAAGCTGTGCAGTTCCGTCAACAGATCGTTCGGCACGGAAAACAGCCGACTGATAAAATTCGCGAGAGCCCCTTCGTAGGCATCGTTCGGAGCCGACCAGTCGCTTCGCAGCTTGGCTTCTCGCACCGCCTTTTGCTGCCACGCCGCAATTCTGTTCGCAAAGACCGAGAGCCCCGCTTGGTCACCAAGCCCAAGTGACATCGGCCAGGCGCCGACGATAGTTTGGAATAGGATCGCGAGATCGCCCGGCATGGGACTGGCGGGTCCGGCCTTCGCCGCGCAACCCCGCAGCGCGGCATCGACCCAGCGCGCCACGGTCTCGACCCACTCGTCGGCGAATTCGCTTAAGACCGCAAGCCTGCTTCGCACGTCCTCGCCACGCTTGTGATCGTGCGTCGCCGTCGTCAACAGCGAATGTGGATATTGCGCCACGCGCGTTGCCATGGCGTCGTGGAATTGTGCAGGCGATGCAGCAAAGCGCCGGACATCGAAACCCACATCGTTGCGCGATATCAACCGCCCATAGCGATAGAAAGCGGTATCCTCGACGGCCTTGGCACAAAGCGACGCGCTCAACTGCTGAAATTTGACCAGCGCCACATTTTGCAAGGGCTCGTTGCCCTGGCGGATCGGCTTACCGCCAAGCCACTCACCGAGAAGATCGACCAGCCAGGTATCGGCGAGCGAACACGTCTGCTTCGCTCGCGTTACGGCGTGGGCAAGTACATCAATGTCAGGCGGCAATGACTGCTCGATGCGGGAATAGATACGGTAGACCGGGAAATGCGCCAGGATTTCCGTCAAGCAACGCCGCAGCGCTGACCAGGAAATATCGCGCAGTAAAAGTTCGCTTTGCAACAGCGCATAGAATGCACGTACCGCACTCTCACGTTGGGCCGAAAAGCTCCGGTCGAGCATCAGCCGGCGGGCCAACTGCTCTTCATCGTCGAAATTACCGGAACGGCCGCTGATGCGCCGCCACGCCCGGGTCAATGGCTCCTCTCCCGAGACGGCGTGCTGGAGCGCGTCGATTTCGTCCATGAAATCGTAACCAGTCGTGCCGTCGGTCTGCCACTGCCGGCGCATTTCTTCGTTTCGCGCCAGGATTTTCTCGACGATGAAATAAGCCGGGCCCTTCGGGGCAGCCGGCGGCCGCTCGGCTTCAAGGCTGCTGAGCCGGGCGCGCAGCTTCCGGCAGTAGGCCCCCGGCTGCGCCAGCCCATCGACGTGATCGACACGCAGGCCGTCGATCAATCCCTGCGCATAGAGCCGGAAGGCGGTTGCGTGCACGGCATCGAACACTTCGTCGACCTCGACGCGGAGTGCGACCAGATCGTTGATGTCGAAAAAGCGCCGCCAATTGATTTCGTCATTTGCCAGCCGCCACCAAGCGAGACGATAATATTGATCCTCCAGAAATCTCATGCAACCGATCGCGGCCTTGGCGCGTCGCTGAATCATAGGCGTCGGGCGCCGCCTGAGCGGCCGCGTGCGCAACGCCGTCGCTCAGAGGGAAAATGTGCTCGAAATAGCGCACTTGCGCCTTGCCGTTTTCCACTTCGATCTTGATTTCGCCTGCCGCAAGCGCTTCGCCATATTGCCGGCCGAGCACCGGCAGCAGCACCTTGCCGCGCAGATGCAGATCGACCGGTTTCCAGTCAATGTCGAAATATTTGGCGTAGCGGCTGGTTCGGCCTCCGGCTAGCACGTCCATCCACCACGGATTACCGGCAGCGGTCGCCATGTGATTGGGAACGATGTCGATGACGATCCCCATCTCGTTGTGCCGCAGTTCGGCAACGAGGCGTCGAAATTCCTCTTCGCCGCCCAGTTCGGGATTGATGCGGGTCGGATCGATCACGTCGTAGCCGTGCAGCGAGCCGGGCCGTGCCGTCATGATCGGCGAGGCATAAACATGACTGATGCCGAGAGCGGACAAATACGGGACCAGTCCGACGGCATCGGCGAAGGTAAATCCCTTGTGGAATTGCAGCCGCATGGTTGCGCGCGGCGTCATGTGCGGCCCCGCCGCTGCAAGGACGCGAGCCTGCGACCTACCATTTTCGTTTTTAACACCGTGGCAGCCTCGCCGGGATAACGGCGCCGCCAATTTGGATGTTGGTCGATGGTGCCGGGAAGATTAGGCTGCTCGTCGAGGCCGAGGACATCCTCCATCGGCAGCAGTGCAAGTTCCGAGGACGCCTTTGCCACAAAGCGAAGCGCGCCGTGGACAATGGTCGCTGTGTCGTCCGGCGCAGGCTCGTCCCCTGCCGCCGCCTTGGCGCGGCGGAACGCACGCCAGAGCAGAGCACGATCACGCCCGCGGTCCTCGCGCTCGGTTTCGGCAGCGGCCATGCCCAGCGCCGCGCGGGTGTCGATATCCTTGCCACTCCACCAGCCGGCGACCGTCGGCAGATCGTGAGTCGAGGCCATCGCCACTGTGTCCTTGCGCCAGGCCCGCGGCGGCGCGAAGCCTTCGCTGCTGCGCTCGAACCACAGCACCCGCATGCCGTAAATGCCGGCCGTGGTGAGGGTGTCGCGAAAACCGTCCGGCACGGTGCCCAAATCCTCCCCGATGACGATCGCCCGATGGCGATGCGATTCCAGCGCGGTCAGCCGCAATAGATCGGTGATCGGGTAATGCAGATAAGCGCCGTCCTGCGCATCGGCGCCGCACGGCACGACCCACAGACGCAACAGCCCCATCGCATGGTCAATCCGCAAACCACCGGCGTGACGCAGGCCGGCCCGCAAGGTGGCGATGAAGGGCGCAAAGCCCCCCTCGATCAGAGCGCGCGGCGAAAAGGTCGTCAGCCCCCAATTTTGCCCCTTGGCGTTGTAAAGATCCGGCGGCGCGCCGATCTCCAGACCGGTCAGGATATCCTGCTGGCTGGACCACGCGTGACTTCCGGCTCCGCTCATTCCAACGGCAAGATCGCCGATCAAGCCAATTCGCATTCCGGCATGTTTCGCCGCTCGCTGCGCGGAAGCGAACGACCGATCGACCAGCCATTGCAGGAAGCAATGAAATGCAATTTCATTCTCATTCTTGTCCGCGAATTCCCGAACCGATGCACCGTTCGGATCGCGCCACTCGTGCGGCCAGTCGGTCCAACTAAAGCGTGAAGGATCGCCTTGGCGCATCTGAGCCTGCAGCGCCTCGAAGCGAGCGTGATTCTCAAGAAGCTTTCCTCCGGACGCGCGGAATTGCGCGAAATCGGCGGCCAGTGGCGTCGGGTTGGCGGCGAGATCGGTCGCGGAAAAGTCCTCGAACAGGCTGCGGAAGATCGCAAGCTTAACGCGCCCGGACTGCGTCCAGTCGATCAGCGCCTCTTGTTCGAGCGCCGCGCATTGCGAAGCAAGCCCGGCTTGCTCAGCGGCCTTTGCCACGCGCGCAGCGCCGAACACGATTGCCGGATCAGCGTAGAGCGGATTGTAGAAAAGGCGGCTCGACGGCGAGTACGGACTGAAATGGTGCGGGTCGGCGGAGAACATGGCGTGGATCGGACTGAGCGCCAGTGCATCCGCTTTCGCGGCGGCGGCCGCCTCGGCGAGCGCCGCCACGGCCGATGCATCGCCGATTCCGCAATCGCCGGACCGGCGCAGTCCATAGAGCTGCGCGGCAATGCCCCAGGTCCGTTGGCACGCCGTGAGATCGGCCACGGTCACGCAACGCCGGGGCGCCACGGCGAGTGTCAGGCGCGTCTCGCCAATATCGACCGTGTGATAGCCGGGCACGGCAATACCCGGCAGCGCGATGCCATTTTGCGCCGCGGCTACTTTCGGTTCGGCGGCAGTGCCGTCCTCCAAAGTGAGCTTGACGCTGCCCGGCAAAGGATCGGCGGCGGGAAGATGGATCGGTTCGCCGACCGTTGCGGTGAGCAACGGAGGCTGCCTGCCGGGCGCCAGGATCGTTTCGCTCTGGGCGATTTCGTCGGGCGTTCGGCACGGCAGGCCGAGCGCCTCAAGAATGCGCGCAAGGGATTGGGTTGCGACTTGATGCGGCTTGTTGGCGTAGTCCGTCCATTCCGCGTCAATGCCCACGCGGCGAGCCAGCGCGTGAATAGCGGCCTCGTTCATGCGGCGAGAACCACAACGGTTGCATAGGGCTCGAGCCGGCCGGAATTGCACGCTTCTGCAGCGGCCGGCGACGAGGCGAAAAGCAGCCGCCCCTGGTGCACCGGCATCGCGACATTTTCGGCGCCGAGATTGGTGCCAATGGTCAAGAGCGCATTGTCGCCCATCCGCCAGTGCGCCACGACCGCGCTGTCGCCCACGGCGCGCGCATTGACGGCACGGGCACCCTTGAGCCGGGGCACGATTTCGGCGCGGCGGATGCCGATTAGTGTGCGGTAGAGCGCCTCACGCTCTTCTCCGTGGACCGCATCAGCCACGGGCTTCGAGCGTTCGAACGTCGAGACCTCGTTAGGATCGGGAAGTTTTGCCAACAGCGCCGGATCGGAGAACTGGGAAAAGCCGGCAAACTCGCGGCGGCGTCCTTCGCGGACCGCTTCGGCCAGTTCGCGATTATGATCGGTGAAGAACAAAAACGGCGAGACCGACGCGACCTCCTCGCCCATGAACAAAAGCGGGATTTGCGGGCAGAGCAGTTGCAAAGCGATGGCGGCCTCCAGCGCCTTCGGATCGGCGAGAACGGTCAACCGCTCGCCGAAAGCGCGATTGCCGACCTGATCGTGATTCTGCAGGAACAAGACGAAAGCCGTTGGCGGCAGATTGCCGCTCGGCGTCCCTCGCGCCTTGCCGCCGCGGTGCTTTGAGGCCTCGCCCTGATAGACAAATCCGTCCTTGAGACAGCGCGCCAGACGCGGTGCGGCATCGGGCACATAGTCCTCATAATAACCGTCATGCTCGCCGGCCAGCAGGACATGCAGGACGTGATGACCGTCATCGTTCCATTGCGCGTCGAACCGGCCGGCGAGAAGCGCTGCGTCATTGTTGTCGTTCTCAAGCACCAGATGGACCTGCCGGCCGGGCGCGACGGTCTTGCGCACTGCCGCGGCCATCTCCTCGAGCCAGTCTCTTTCCGTAATGGCGTGAACGGCGTCGAAGCGCAGGCCGTCGAAGCGATATTCGTTGAGCCAGTACAGCGCATTGTCGGTGAAGAAGCGGCGAACTTCATTGCGCCGGAAGTCGATTGCCGGGCCCCACGGCGTCGTCACGTCATCGCGGAAGAACTGCGGCGCATAGAGCGAAAGGTAATTCCCGTCAGGACCGAAGTGGTTATAGACGACATCGAGAAAAATACTGAGCTCGTGATCGTGGGCGGCGTCGACCAGGGCCTTGAGATCGTCGGGCGTGCCATAACTGCATTCCGGGGCAAACGGGAGCGCCCCGTCGTAACCCCAGTTGCGCGCGCCCGGAAATTCGGCAATCGGCATCAATTCGATCGCGGTGACGCCCAGTGCGGCGAGGCGCGGCAGTTCGCGCGCCACACCGGCGTAGCCGCCGAGAAGGCCGACATGAAGCTCGTAGATGATTGCCTCGCTCCAAGGCCTGCCGCGCCATTCGGGATGGCGCCAGCGGTAACCGGACGGATCGACGACGACGCTAAAGCCGTGAATATCGCCGTTCTGGGCCCGCGATGCCGGATCGGGCACCACCGTGCCGTCCTGCAGAACGTAGCGATAATGCGTGCCGGGGCCGCAATTTGCTTCCGCCTCGAACCAGCCGTCGGCGCTCCGCCGCATCGGTTCATGCGTCCCGCCCTCAATGGCGACCGCTACCGCATTTTGCGCCGGCGCCCAAAGGCGAAATCGCGTCCGATTCCGGTCGACGAGATTTGCACCAAACGACAGTTGCCAGCCCGCCATCGTCATGGCTGCGGCGAGCCTGCCAGCCGCGAATAGACCAGAGTGGCGCTATGGGCAGCTACCCCGATCGCATTACCCGCGACGTCGCGCTCCTCGGCATCTGGCACGGCGGTATCGACAAGAATGCGGCGGGGAAGATCGGGCGGCGACAGGCGAAATTCCCGATCTTCGGAGGTTGGGTTCAATAAAAGGCTCAACAGCGAGATCGAGGAATCGGCATTGCGGGTGGCGCGCCGCAGGCACAGCAAACGTAGCTCCGGGTTGCGCCAATCGGCGTCGGGAATTTTCTGTGCCGCCGCATCGAACCACTCGATATCGAAAATCGCGGGCGCCAGCTCCACCTGGCCGTGAAAAAAACGACGCGCGCGCAGCGCCGGATGCGTTTTGCGCAACGCGATCAGCTTGGCGACGAAGCCGTGCAGCGTCCGTCCAGGCTCCGAATGCGCCAAGTTCCAGTCCCACCAGCTTATGTCGTCGTCCTGACAATAGGGATTGTTGTTGCCGCGCTGGCTGCGGCCGAATTCGTCGCCGCCGAGCAGCATCGGAGTGCCGTGGGAAAACATCACTGTCGCAAGCATGGCCCGCTGAATACGCAGCCGCGTCGCCGCAATGGCTTTATCCGCGGTCGCTCCCTCAACGCCCCAATTGGCCGAATAGTTCTCCGCGGCGCCGTCCTTATTATCCTCACCGTTGGCCTCGTTATGTCGTTTGCTGTAGCTGACGACATCGGCAAGCGTGAAGCCATCGTGGCAGGCGGCATAATTGATCGAGGCCCAAGGCCGGCGCGCGCGCCGATCGAACAGATCGCTCGACCCGGCGAGCCGCGCGGCGATCTCCGGACGCTCGCCGGCATCGCCGCGCCAAAACCGCCGAGTGCTGTCGCGAAACCGGTCGTTCCATTCGGCAAATCCGGTCGGGTGATGACCGAGCTGGTAGCCGCCCGGCCCGAGATCCCAGGGCTCGGAGATCAATTTCACTCCCGCCAAAAGCGGGTCTTGTCGGAGCGCGTCGAAGAACCCCGAGCCAGGGTCGAAGCCGTTGGCCTCCCGCCCGAGCGTCACGCCGAGATCAAAGCGAAAGCCGTCGACGTGAAACGAGCCGACCCAGTACCGCATCGAGTCCATCACCATCTGCAAAACGCGCGGATGCGACAGATTGAGGGTGTTGCCGGTGCCGGTTTCGTCGATGCAATAACGCTTGTTGTCCGGCACCAGCCGGTAATAGCTGGAATTGTCCAGCCCGCGATAGCACAGGGTCGGACCGAGCTCGCTGCCCTCGGCGGTGTGATTGTAGACGACATCGAGAATCACCTCGATGCCGGCGGCATGCAAGCGGCGAACGGCCACGCGCATCTCGTTGCGGCCACTCTCCGAGAGATATTGCGGTTCGACGGCAAAAAAACCGAGCGAATTGTAGCCCCAGTAGTTCTTCAGGCCCCGATCGATCAGCGAGCGCTCGCTGACGAAAGCATGAATTGGCATAAGCTCGATCGCGGTAATGCCCAGCGTCCGCAGATAATCGATGACGCCGGGGTCGGCCAAAGCGGCGAAGGTGCCGCGCTCTTCGGCGGGGATATCCTGCCGGAGCATGGTCATCCCGCGCAGATGAGCTTCGTATATGACGGTGTCGGACCAAGCGACATTCGGCGGCCGGTCGTTGCCCCAATCGAACATGTCGTCGCCGACGACTGCCTTGGGCATAAACGGCGCGCTGTCACGCCGATCGACCGACATATCCGCGCGTGACGAATGGATACGATAGCCGAACAACGGATCGGCCCAGCGCAAGCTTCCGGCGATCTGCTTGGCGTAAGGATCGAGCAACAGCTTGTGCGGATTGAAGCGATGGCCGTTCTGCGGATCGTAAGGTCCATGGGCGCGGTAGCCGTAGATCAAGCCGATCCGCGCATTGGGCAGATAGCCGTGCCAGATTTCGTCCGTGCATTCCGGCAGATCGAGCCGAGCGACCTCGCGGCGGCCCGCAGCATCGAACAGGCATAATTGGATGCGCTCGGCATTGCCGGAAAACACCGCGAAATTCGTGCCGAGCCCGTCCCAGGTGGCGCCGAGCGGATATGGCAAGCCGCTATCAAGCTTTGCCGGTGACGCCGCCATGATTTAACGGTCGTGCCGCAGAAAAATCGTCGCCAACGGCGGCAATATCAGCTCGACGGACTGCGGTTGTCCATGCGCAGTGACGGCAGCCGCTTCCACGGTCCCGGCATTGCCGACGTTTGAGCCGCCGTAATAGCTGGAATCGCTGTTGAATATCTCCTGCCACGAGCCGGCTTCCGGCACGCCGACGCGGTAATTGTAGCGCGGCACTGGCGTCATATTGCTGACCACCAGAACGGACGGCACGTCCGGCGCGAGCCGAAGGAAGGCATAGACCGAATTGGCGCGGTCGTCGCCGACCGCCCACATGAAACCGCGGCCGTCGCAGTCGCGCCGGTGCAAGGCCGGCTCGCTGGCATAGACGCGGTTGAGGTCACGGACGGCGCGTTGCACGCCGGCGTGCAGGGGATCATCGAGTGACGGCCAATCGAGATCGCGATCGTGACTCCATTCGCGCTCCTGCGCGAATTCATCGCCCATGAAGAGAAGCTTCTTGCCCGGATGGCCCCACATGAAGCCATAGTATGCCCGCAAATTGGCGAAACGCTGCCAGCGGTCGCCGGGCATCTTGCCAATCAGCGACCCTTTGCCGTGCACCACTTCGTCGTGCGACAGCGGCAGAATAAAATTCTCGCTGAATGCGTAAAGCAGACCGAACGTCATGTCGTGATGATGATATTGCCGATGAATCGATTCCTTGGACATGTAATTCAAGGTATCGTGCATCCATCCCATGTTCCATTTGTAGGAAAATCCAAGACCGCCGGATGAGATCGGCCGGCTGACGCCGCCCCAGGCGGTCGATTCCTCGGCAATCATCATCGCGCTCGGGCAACGCTCCGCCACCACCGCATTGAGATGGCGGATGAACCCGATCGCTTCAAGATTTTCACGGCCGCCGTAAATGTTGGGGATCCACTCGCCTTCGCGCCGGCTGTAATCGCGGTAAAGCATCGACGCCACCGCATCGACCCGCAGCCCATCGACGTGGAAATGTTCGAGCCAATAAAGCGCGCTGGCGATCAAAAAGCCCTGCACTTCGCGGCGGCCGAAATTATAAATGAACGTATTCCAGTCTTGATGGAAGCCTTCGCGAGGATCGAGATGCTCGTACAAGGCCGTGCCGTCAAAGCGCGCCAAGCCATGCGGATCGGTCGGAAAGTGGGCCGGAACCCAGTCGAGGATGATGCCGATGCCGGCGGCGTGAAGCTCGTCGACGAAACGGGCCAAGCCCTGCGGCGGCCCGAATCTGCCGCTCGGCGCGAACATACTGAGCGGCTGATATCCCCAGGAGCCGCCGAACGGATATTCGGTGATCGGTAAAAGTTCCAGATGGGTGAAGCCCATCTCGCGCACGTAAGGGATCAGCCGCGCCGCGGCGACGTCCCAGAGGCTGCCTTCCTGGGCGTGGTCGCTCTCATTGAGCCATGAGCCGAGATGCACTTCATAGATGCTGATCGGCGCATCGACCGCCTGGCGCGCGCCGCGCTCCCTCATCCAGGCGTCGTCGTGCCAACGGTAGGTATCCGGAGACGACACGATCGAAGCGGTTTGCGGCGGCGGCTCGGTCTGCAGGGCCACCGGATCGGCCTTCCAGGGCACCGCGAAGCCGCCGGGCCCGCGAATGTCGAATTTGTATGTTGAGCCGGGTGCGACCCGCGGAATGAACAGTTCCCAGATGCCGGCGCGGTGGCGAAGGCGCATGGGATGACGGCGGGAATCCCAGGAATTGAAATCGCCGACGACGGCGACGCGCACTGCGTTCGGCGCCCAGACGGCAAAGCGCACGCCGTTGATCCCCTCGATCGTCACGCTTTGCGCGCCCAAACAGTTTGCAAGCTCGAAATGCCGGCCCTCGTTGAACAGATGCAGATCGAGATCGCCGAGCAACACGCCGAACGAATAAGGATCCTCGATTTCCTGTACTGCATTGGGCCAGACGATCCGAAAGCGATACGGCGAACGGTCGCGAAGGAAGTTCTCGAACAGGCCTTCTTCCGCGCCGGCCACGAGCTGGGCCAACACTGCACCGTCGGACTGACGCAGCACCTCGACCCGCGCCGCGCCTGGCAGGAAGGCGCGCACGATGCGTCCGCCTTCGACATCGTGCGGCCCAAGGACGGCGAATGGATTATCATAGGATCCGTGCGCCAGTGCTTGCGCCGATTGCGGGTCGAGACGCCAAGACGGCTTGAGCCGAGCTTCAGCCATTCTGGCCTCCGGAGCTCTCTTTGTTGATGTGCTCGACCACCGACAACAGACCGGCCAGCGGCACGCCAAGCCAAGTCGGACGATTGGCTGCCTCGTAGGAGATCTCGTAGGCGGCCTTTTCAATGAGGAACAGACTGAGGAGGGCCCGCGAGGCCTTGTCCCGTTTCAATACCGATGTTTCCCAATAGCCGCGCAAAAACGCCTCCGCAGCTTGCCGGCGGAATTCAGCGATCAGCTTGTCGCGCCAAGTGTCGTCGACCGGAATGGCGCCGACCCCTTTGCGATCGGTGAGTGTGGCGCCGGCATAATGAATGGAGCGTAGGAGTCCGGCAACGTCGCGCAATGGACTATCCTTGGCGCGGCGGGCGTCGACCGAGGTTCCCGGCTCGCCCTCGAAGTCTATGATGAAGGCATCGCCGCTCGCCACCAGGACTTGACCGAGATGGAAATCGCCATGGATGCGGGTCTTCAACGTGTCGACGCCGAACTTCGCGAGATTACGTACTGAGGCGACGATCGCGTCGTGTCTGTCCAAGAGAGCCTTGGCACGCTCGCCATCCTGTTCACGCTCCCACGTCTTATGGCCGGCAACCGCATCGATGGCCTTTGCAACTCTGGTTTCGATTTTTTCGACCCACTGCGTCACATCCGCCGCCGTTGCCGTTTCGGGAGCAAACGCGCTTTCGCCTGCGGCGCCGGCCAAAATCCGGTGCATTTCCCCAAGCCGCCGCCCGATCGCCGCGGCAACGATGTTGCAATCGGCCAGGAGTTCGACCTCGTTATCCTTGGCCGGCTCAGCCTGCACCATACCGTCCAGCGCGCGCGTCAAATGGTCCAACGTCCAAGTCCAGGCGTCGCCCTGATGACGAACAAAGCCGAGCGCCACAGCGATCGTCGCTTGCGTGCCGTCTTGCGCAATGCGGACAACGTCGCCGAAGAGTTGCGGCGAATTGGCGAAGCCCCGTTCGGTCAAGAAACGGCTCATCTCGGCCTCGGGATGGATCCCGGGTGATATTCGGCGATAAATTTTCAGCATCAGTACGTCGCCGACGGTCAGCGAACTGTTGGACTGCTCGGCCGCAAGCCAGTTCACACTGGCGCCCTTCGCCGCCTCGAGCTGCGCGCGTCCTGCATCCGTCGGCCTGAACACCAGGCTGCCGAAGTCGTCTTTGTAGGATTTACCCTCAACAAGGCAATCGACGAAGCGATGCGCGAACGCCGGCAGGGAAAACGCGTCCGTCAGCAGGCCGAGACGCCGGCCACGCCGTACCCGGGCGAGCGCCAGCCGATTGGGCAGCGCGGCGCCTGAGTTCGTCGTCCCACCAGATCGACATCGGCAGCAGCCATCGGCTCGTCGCGTCGCCGGACTTCACCTCGACTTCGCTGACCAAAAGCTCCTGGTCCCCGTCGCCGATGTCGATAACGCTGGCGAGCCGCACCGCCTCGATTTTCCGATCCTTCATGCCGAACCAACGCCGCTTAAGGATATACTGCGGCAGCGTGTCTCTTTCGATGAGCTCTTGCGCATTGGTCGCCAGGGCCTGTGCAAGGCTGTTACGAAGCACCACGGTGACAAACTCCGGAAGCGGTTCGGGAGCCGGCGTGTGCCAGGCCGGCCAGTCGCTCGCCTTGCCCAGGACGAACCAATAGAACCCGAACGGCGGCAAGGTCAGCAGGTACGTAAGCTCTCCTATAGGGGGAAAGACCGTACCGGCATTCAGTTCCACCGGAACGCGGCCGGCGAACGCGGACAGGTCGAGCTCCACCGCCTGCGGACTGTGCGCGACATTGGCGACGCAAAGCAGCGTCTCGTCGCCGTATTGACGCAAATAAGCGAGAATTTTGCGGTTGCCCGGATAGAGAAACGTCAGTGTGCCGCGGCCAAGCGCCGGGTGCCGCCGCCGTACCGCCAGCATCCGCCGCATCCAATTGAGAATAGAATGCGGGTCGCGGGTCTGCGCCTCGACGTTGACGGCGCCGTAGCCATAAAGCGGATCCATCAAGGGCGGCAGCACCAGAGTTGCGGGATCGGCAAGGGAGAAGCCGCCGTTTCGATCGGGCGACCATTGCATCGGCGTACGCACGCCGTTGCGATCGCCGAGATGGAAATTGTCGCCCATGCCGATTTCATCGCCGTAATAAATTACTGGCGTACCCGGCATGGAGAGCAATAAGCTGTTCATCAATTCGATACGCCGGCGGTCGCGTTCCAACAGCGGAGCAAGCCGCCGCCGGATGCCGAGATTGATGCGAGCGCGACGATCCGCGGCATAGGTCTCCCATAGATAATCGCGCTCGCTGTCGGTCACCATTTCGAGCGTCAGTTCGTCATGATTGCGCAGGAAGACAGCCCATTGGCAGGTCTCGGGAATTTCCGGGGTCTGCCGCAGTATGTCGCTGATCGGAAAGCGATCTTCGCGGGCGATGGCCATATACATCCGCGGCATCAGCGGGAAATGGAACGCCATATGGCATTCGTCACCGTCGCCGAAATAGTCCTTGCAGTCCTCTGGCCATTGATTGACCTCCGCTAGCAGCATGCGGCCGGGAAAAGTCGCGTCTACCTCGGCGCGAATCCGCTTGAGGATTTTGTGGGTCTCGGGGAGGTTCTCGTTGTTGGTGCCCTCGCGTTCGACGAGATAAGGCACGGCATCAAGGCGCAGCCCGTCAACGCCGAGTTGCAGCCAGAATCGCATAATGCCAAGCACAGCCTTGAGCACGTGCGGATTGTCAAAATTCAGATCGGGCTGATGCGAATAGAAGCGGTGCCAATAATAGGCGCCGGCCACCGGATCCCAGGTCCAGTTCGAGCGCTCGCTGTCGATGAAGATAATGCGCGTGCCGGCGTATTTCTGGTCGGTGTCCGACCACACATAGAAATCGCGCCATGTTGAACTCGGCTTCGCCTTGCGGGCGCGCTGAAACCAGGGATGCTGGTCCGAGGTATGATTGACGACGAGCTCAGTGATGACGCGGATGCTGACGGGCGTGAGCCTCGCGCACGAATTGGCGGAAGTCGGCAAGCGTGCCGTAGTCCGGATGGACGGCGCGATACTCGCTGATGTCGTAGCCATCGTCCAACAGCGGGGACGGATAGAACGGCAACAGCCAGATGGCATTGACGCCGAGATCCGCGATGTAGTCGAGCTTCGAGATCAGGCCCTGAAAATCGCCGATGCCGTCGCCGTTGCTGTCGCAGAAGGATTTCACATGGAGCTGGTAGATGATGGCATCTTTGTACCACAGCTCCCCAGCCGCAACCGTCGCCGATTTGGCGCGCGCGTCCACGGTCACACCTCCGGTCGCGGCGCGATCCGCCAAATCGCGAATGGAAAATCATTCGGATCGAGCCGGATGCGCTGAAGTTTGCCGTGCCAGACGAAGCTCGTGTCCCGCATCAGATCATGCACGGTCACCGCTGCGCTGTCGGGAAGCTGCCATTCCCAAAGCGGCACCTCGATGGTGGCCTCCTGAACGTGAAAGGGATCAAGGCTGACGGCGACGATAATCATGCTGCCCCCTGCCGGCAGCGGCTTGCCATAAAAAATTATCTGATCGTTGTGCGCGGGGTAAAAGCGCAGCCCGAGATGGCTTTGCAGCGCCGGATTGCTTTTGCGGATGCGGTTGAGTTTCGAGATTTCCGGCATGATATTGCCGGGCGCGTCGTACCGGCGAACCCGGATTTCGTATTTTTCGGAATCGAGATATTCCTCTTTGCCCGGCAATGGCGCCGCCTCACAAAGCTCGAACCCCGAATAAAGACCCCACAAGCCCGACAGCGTGGCGGCGAGCGCCGCGCGGATGAGAAAACCCGGGCGACCCGATGTCTGCAGGAAATAAGGATTGATGTCCGGCGTGTTGACGAAAAGATGCGGGCGAAAAAATTCCTTGACCTCCGTCGTTGTGAGCTCGGTGAAATAGTCGCTCAGCTCCTTCTTGGAATTCCGCCAGGTGAAATAGGTGTAGGATTGCGAAAAACCCGCCTTGGCGAGCCGATTCATAATCTTGGGACGCGTGAAGGCCTCGGACAAGAAGATCACGTCCGGATAACGCACCCTCACCTGCGCAATCATCCAGTCCCAAAACGGCAGCGGCTTGGTGTGCGGGTTGTCGACGCGAAACATGCGCACGCCCTCATTGGCCCAGAACAGGACGATGTCGCGTAGCGCCGTCCATAGGCTCGGAAACGCGCCCTTGGCGTAAAAATCGACATTGACGATGTCTTCGTATTTTTTCGGCGGATTTTCCGCGTAGCGCACGGAGCCATCGGGACGCCAGTTGAACCATTCGGGATGATCCTTGAGCCACGGATGGTCCGGCGAACACTGGATGGCGAAGTCGAGCGCAATTTCGATACCGTGGGCGGCGGCCGCATCGCGCAATCGCCGAAAGTCGTCGATGCCGCCGAGCGCGGGATGGATTGCGTCGTGGCCGCCCTCGCTGCCGCCGATCGCATACGGGCTGCCGACGTCATCATCGGCCGCATGCAGTGCGTTGTTTTTGCCCTTGCGATTGGTTTGACCGATGGGATGGATCGGTGGGAGATAGAGCACGTCGAAACCCATGTCGCGGATCGCCGGCAAGCGGCCGATGACGTCGGCGAAGGTACCGTGGCGCGTCGGGTGTTCGGAGGTTGAGCGCGGAAATAGCTCATACCAAGCACCGAAGCCGGCTTGCGGCCTTTCCACCTCCAACGGGAAGGCCGAATTGCGCCGGCCGCGGAAATCGGGCTCTTCGACTTCACGCATCACCTCGCGCAAGTCCGGCGTGAGCAGGATATCGGCCGCCGTATCGCCGCCGGCCTCATTCAGCCAATCAAGCGCCGAAGCCACCACGTCCTTGGCATCGCCGGCCGTTCGCTCGCGGGCATTCGACAAAAGCCGCCGTGCTTCCGCGATCTCGACCGAGATATCGGCGCCGGTGGCGCGTTTGAGCTCGAGATCGCGACAAAGCGAACCGTATCGGTCGATCCAGGACTCGATGGTGAATTCATAGCGGCCAATACGGTCCGGCAGAATCGCGGCTTGCCACCGATCGTTGCCGATGAGCCGCATCGGCTCATGGCGCCATTCGCTTTTATCGGCGCCCCGCCACAAACACTCGACAATGACGACGTCGTGGCCATCGGTGAAGACATCGGCTTCGATCGCTATCGTTTCACCGATAACCCGCTTGGCGGAGAAACGGCCGCCGTCGACGCTGGGAGAGACGCGCTCGATGATGATTCGCGGCGCGGTGCTTGGCGCCGGCGGCCGAGCGTCGGTGCGGCGAGCTTTTACCGTCTCATTGCGCCGGGTGCGAAGAACCCGGACTTCGCCGGGACAGAGCGGCGCGGCCGCATCGTTATCGGAGGAGATCGCCTCGACCGCCGATAGGCTCGCACCCGCGGTGGGCGGCAGAGGGTTCAGCGTGATTGGCATGGCCTGCCCGCGTGCGAAGTCTGGATTGATCATGATCACGACTGGATCGGCTCCCTGCCGGCCATCGGAGCGCAGCAGAGTGGTAATGCTGCCATCGGGGCTATTCAGCAACCGCAATTCGCCGCCGTAGCCGGCGAGTCGATCGCACAGAGCGTTGGCTTCGCGAATATCGGCGGACAGGTCGAGATTGTTGCCATTTGGCAAAACCGGCGCGGCATCGCCCGAACGCGCTTGGCCTGAAGGCGCGTGGCCCGAAGGCGTATGGCTTTCCATGTCTTCAGCCGATGCGTATTCAAATCCCATCGGGACCAATAACCCGTTCCCGATTGCGGCAGCGCGTCGAAGGTGATGGCGATAGACAGCCGGTAGGTTGCCGTGTCCTGCCGATTTACGTGCCAGGCGGGCCCCGAACGGCGCTTCGGGGCAGGCGATGACGGAGTTAAATCCGCGGAGCAACTCATGCTCTTCGACAAACCAGCTTTCGCGTCCGTCCCACCATGGCAGCGATGAAAATGCCGCCGCGAAGCCGGCGTCGCGTAAATGGGCGACGGCGGTCCAATGAACGCCCGGCGTCCATGCCACGAAGCGGCAGTCCGGTGCGCCTTGTTCGACGATGCCGATGATGGTGCGCCAGAGGTCAGGCGGGACGAGATGCGGCTCGAGACAACGGAACCCTGCGACCCCCGCGTGGGCCAACCGCAACAGCCGGCCGGCCCACCACTCGGCGAGGGCTTCGGCTGCAGCCGGATCGTCGAACCGGCAATAGGCGGCGCGCGGTCGATTTAGCGAAGAGCGCGGATCGACCCGCTCGAGGACGGGCTCGTCGACGAGAAACCAGCCCGGATTCGATCTTGCGAGAGGGGCATCTGGATCGATGCGTCCGATAACAATGTCCGCGAGGAGGCTAAGATGACTTTGCCGGCACAGGCCGGCCAAGTCCCTATAAGCGTCGTCGGCAAGCGCGGGCGCCGCCGTTCCGAAAAAGGCCGGGTTAATCAAATCGTGATTGGCGGTGAGAAAAATATCGCCAGTTTCGCTCGGCGCGAAAAGAGGCGCTACCAAGACGTGATCGAAACCGTTCTCCCGGCAGCGGCTAAATTGGGCCGCCCATGACGGCGCGGACCCCGCCTGCATCGGGTCGAAGTAGTAGATTTTGGGGGCAAACAACTTCTCTGGTTGAGCCGCTTTTGAGTACATCGCCTCAGAACGCCGAACTGGCATAGCTCCCCTGTCGGCCCAAAACAACGAGGTCCGTGTTGGGGTTAATCAGCTTGAACTGGCAAAAGTTCCATCGATGGAACGCCCCAGGGCGAAAATTTGAAAGGCCGCTTTGGTCGCGGTTCGAGGCCTACTGCCGGTTGGGGGTCGCCTTACCGCGTACTGGCCCCCGAGGCTTGGTTGGCCGCAATAAAAAGAGCAGCGACGAGCGGCCGGTGACCTCGTAGCGATGGCCGCATTTGAACATCGCCGCGCTATCAAATTCTTCGTCCTCCTGCGGTAAATTTGTGTCGACAAGCCGCCGCCAGTCCCTGCCGCCCGGTGCTTTAGGCAGGGTGAAAACGACGACGTCGTGATGCGCGTTGACGATCAAAAGCAATGTCGCCTCGCTGCCGCGTTTGCGGACGCCGCTGGTCTGGGCACGACCTTCGAGCAGAAGGCCGCAACAGCGGGCTGCGCCATCCTGCCAATGGGCGGCCGTCATTTCATCGCCCGCAGGCGTGAGCCACATTGAAATCCTTGACGCCAAGCTCGTCATTCCACGCCCCTGACAAAAAGCGGCTCTGGCGCAAGACCGGATACTGACGACGGAGTGCTGTGAGACGGGCGACGAAGCGAGTCATCAGGGTTGCGTTGTCGTCGTGATCCCAATTGACCCAGGAAATCTCATTGTCTTGGCAATAAGCATTGTTATTGCCTCCCTGCGTGCGGCCGAATTCGTCGCCGGCCAGAATCATGGGAGTGCCCTGCGACAGCAGCAACGTGCTCAGAAAATTTCGTTTTTGTCGCTCGCGCAGTTCGGTGATGGCGGCATCGGCCGTCGGCCCCTCTACACCATAATTGCAAGACCGGTTATCGGAGCTGCCGTCTCGATTCTCTTCGCCATTCGCCTCGTTATGCTTGGCTTCATACGAAACGAGATCGTTGAGCGTATAGCCATCGTGCGCCGTGATAAAATTGACGCTCGCCCACGGCTTGCGACCGCGGTGATTGAAGAGATCGGCGGAGGCCGAAATCCGCGCCGCGAAATCGGCAAGCTTATTGTCTTCGCCTTTCCAGTAGGACCGCATTGTGTCGCGGTAGCGATCGTTCCACTCAGCCCAGCCCGGCTGAAAGCGGCCGACCTGATAACCGCCCGGCCCGCAGTCCCAGGGCTCGGCAATAAGCTTGACCGACGACAGCACGGGGTCTTGCCGGCAGGAATCGAGAAAACCGCCGCCTTGATCGAATCCGTACGTCTCTCGTGCCAAAATCGTGCCGAGATCGAAGCGAAACCCGTCGACGTGCATCTCGCCGACCCAGTAACGCAATGAGTCGGTGACCATCTGCAGCACGCGCGGGTGCGAAAGATTGAAGGTGTTCCCGGTGCCGGTATCGTTGATGTAATAACGTTTTTTGTCTGGCAACAACCGGTAATAGGACGCGTTGTCGATACCCTTGAATGACAGCGTCGGCCCAAGCTGATTGCCCTCGGCGGTATGGTTATAAACCACGTCGAGAATGACCTCGATGCCGGCATCGTGAAAGCGCGCCACCATTTCCTTGAATTCAGCGAAGGCAAAATCCGGAACGTGAGCGTACCGCCGGGTTGGAGCAAAGAAGGCAATCGTGTTGTAGCCCCAGTAGTTGGTCAAGCCTTTCTCGCTCAGATAGCTGTCGTTGACGAAGGTGTGAATCGGCAGAAGTTCGACCGAGGTAACGCCGATATTCTTGAGATGATCGAGAACATCGGGATGACTAAGTCCGCGGTAAGTCCCCCGCAGTTCTTGCGGAACCGAAGGATGCAGCTTGGTGTAACCGCGTACATGCAATTCGTAGATGACCGTGCGCTCCCAGGGAACGCGAGGGGCGTGCTCTTCACCCCAGGTAAAGGCCGGATCGATCACCCGGCAACGCGGCATGAAGGGCGCACTGTCGCGCTCGTCAAACGTCAGGTCGTCACCGGTCTCCATTTGGTAGCCGAACACGGCCGGATTCCAATCAAGATTACCGACGACCGCCTTGGCGTAAGGATCGAGCAGCAACTTATTCGGATTGAAACGGTGGCCATTGACGGGCTCGTAAGGCCCGTGGACCCGATAGCCGTAGACCGTCCCCGGCCGGGCGTCCGGCAAAAAGCCGTGCCATACTTCATCTGTAAACTCGGGAAGGGCGATCCGCTCCAGCTCACGCGTGCCCTGCTCGTCAAATAGACAGAGTTCGACCTTCGTTGCATTGGCCGAGAACAGCGCGAAATTAACTCCCAGTCCCGTCCACCTGGCGCCTAACGGAAATGCAAATCCCTCCCCTAGCCGAGCCTTCCGCATGATCTGTGCCGCATCGATGCCGGTGCGCGCGTCCATCTGGTCCCCTGTGTGCTGACAAGAGCAGAACAAGGAAGCAGCCCTTGAGTTCCATGCGCAAATCCAGCAATAGGACAGGCCGGCCAGCGTCAGCCCGCTGCCATAGGGCCACCGTCGAACGCGGACCTAGGCGTTACCGGGAACGACGCTAGGCACAAGCAATCCTGATGTAGCGCGATTGAGGACGACGCGCCGGAGGATCAAAAGCCCGAGAATCGCCGACGTGATCAATCCGACCGGCACATTGAAGAACGGCATGACCAAAAGTAGCGCCGCAATGGCAGCCAGGCCGATGACTTCGCCGGCGATAAAGCCGCTCGCAAGCGCAATGCGAACCAGGAAGGCGGCGGATACTCCCAGCACGCTCAGATCGTAGAGATAAACATAAGGAGTCGCCATTGGCACGGCCGCCGCTAGAGCCGCGGCCTTCAGTTCAAAGCTGATGCGTTTGTTCCACCACATCGCACCGACCAAGCCGGCGGCAGCCGCCGTGAGAGCGAGTTGCAGCGCCCAGGCAAGCTTCGAACCGCCCCCCAGCATTCGTATCAAGGCGAATAGGCTCTGGAGCTTGTACCATTCGGCATGATCCTGCGCCAAAAGAGCCTGCGACGTCAGCGGTAGCCAATGGAAAAAAGCGAGCCATGGCGAGAATCCGAACAATGCGACCGTGGCAAGCGTCAGCGCGGCAAAGGTGAATGCCGCGGCGATGATGACGCTCCAAAATCTTCCCGCAAGAAGCACCACCGGAAACAGAATCAAAAACTGCGGCTTGTAGGTAAGAAGCCCAAGGCATGCTCCGGCCAGGATCGGTTGCCGCTCAACCAGGATCAAAAAGCCGCCGACGAGTGAAGCGGTGAAAAAACCGTTTTGCCCGACAATGATATTCGGCAGAAGGCAAGGAAATGCTCCAGCGCAAAGCCAGCCGATATTGTTGCCGATAATGGCGCGTATGGTCGAGAGATAAAGCAGGAGCGTCCCGGCGATCCAAACCACGAATGCTGCGGCATAAGGTAGGAAAGCCAGCAGTCCGGCTATTATCAAGAACGACGGCGGATAGAGCCACCCGAAATACCGGACCAAATCATGGCCGATCAAGGCGTTTTCGGCACGACGGTGTAAGGTCCAATCATAAGCCGCTGCGGGCTCGCCGTTGCGTACAAGCTGACCTGCGGCGTAGACGTTGGTGAAGTCCGTGTGAATCGGTTGACCGGCAGCGTTGACGACCCAATTGTTCGCGAGCAACGCCCCAACGACAAAGGCTGCACTCGTAACCGTCAGTGCAAAACAGGCGACACGAAAGCTATCTGACCTGGGCGTTGCAGGTGCAAAGGCGGACTTGACCGTCATCTTTAGCTCCCGCGATCGACAGCTGCACAGCAGCGCCTTGAGTGCGAGTGCACGCTGGCTCGCCTTCTACAAGGTCAGGGACGTGCATAGACGAGCGAACCACCGCTTTCGATGCTCGATTGGCTCGCGGCCGGTGCGCGCGCCAGCCGCCACAGCAGCCGACCGGCAAATGCCGGAAGCACAATAATCCCCAACGGGATGTGTAGTGTAACGCCGATCAGCATCATCGCCACGGGAAGCGCCCACACCAACAAGATCAGACAATGATCGAGCGGCGCATTGTCATTGCGCTGGCGCAGCAATGCGATCACCCACACAAGCACGACCATGTCGTAACAATACGAATACGGCGTGAAGAGAAATATAGCAGTCACCAAGAGGCACAGCGAAAGCACGTGATCGCGCCGTCGGTAGAAAGTCCACACAACAGCGCTGAGCGCGAACGCCAACTCGATGGCCTGAGCGGCCCATGCAACGGAAGCCGATAATCCCAACTCACGCGCAGCATAAAGCGCCGACGGCACAAGATTTCCCCCGGCGTGAGCGAGCACCCACGCCTGTTGCTCCCCCACTTTAGCGAAAAACTGCACCCAGACATCGGCGCCATAAAGCGCCGCGGTGATTATGACCAACACGGCCGCCGTCGCCGCGGCGGCAGCGATCGTTCGCCAGCGTCCGGTGAACACCAGCATAACCGGCAATAGAACCCCGAGCTGCGGTTTGATGGTAAGGATACCGAGCAGCACTCCAGCGAGCACCGGCCTTCGATCAAGCGCCGTAAGTGCTCCCACCAACAAAGCCGCGGTGACAAGTCCGTTTTGACCGAAGAACACAGTCACCATGACCGCGGGCGCCAGCGTAATGAAAAGCAAATTCCGATGCTCAACGCCGCACGCCTTCGCCACTGCAACAAATGCCGCAACGCCCAGCACACACCACGCCAAGTAGGCAACAAGAAACGGCATAAGGCCGAACGGCCAGGTGAATAGAACGATATCGGGAGGATAAGACCAGTAATAACGGTAATCGGTTAGAGCATTCGGTTGGAGAATTCCGCGGATCACGGCGTTGTACGTATCTGCGTCGAACCAAGCAGCCGGCCCGCCTGCGAGTGCGGCACGCCCCCCCATCCAGATGTTGAGGAAGTCCCGCCCAATCACCGCGTCGATCGCGTCCGGCGTTGGAACCCACAGGGAGGGATGTTGCCACGCGCCGAAATAAGCAATCTCAACAACCAGGAAAAACACGCCCGCGCCGAACGTGCACTTTGCATACAGCTGTTCGAGTCGCGCCTCGCTGTCAAAGACGTTCGCAGGTGAAAGGAGCGCAATGGCCATAGGTGAAAGCCTATCGATTGATCGCTAAAAAGCCGTTCATTTCACCACGGTCGGGAGCGAAAGGTCCTCATATGTGCGAATTTCGCTGAGGTGTGACCACCTGCAGCCATTCGGCGAGCCCGCGCGACGTTTGGTTCATGAATCGTTAAACCGCACCGTACGACGACTGCTTTAACTGGCCGGCAAGTTCGAGATGCTACCGGTCGTCGGAGCGGCTTGCCCAGCGGATCGACATTTATGAACTGTCATGCAGTCGGACTGCGCCGGTTGGACGCCACAATATGGGCCGTCATTGGGCTCGTCGCCGCGTTCGTACTGTCCGCCGCTGCATTCAGCGGCTTCACTGTCAGTCTAAGAAGCTTTATCGCGCCTGCCGGCTGCTGTTTGCTGCTGAAAGTCGGCGCCTTCTACTATCGCGACTGGCGCAACGACCTCAATCTTGCGTCGTCCCTTGAAAGCACGACGCAACTCGTAGCCTTCGCCGCTGTAGGGGCGCCACTGTCTTACGTCGCTGCGAGCGCCGCGCTGCCATTGCAGGACGCAGCCTTGGCTCACGTAGACACTCTGCTCGGCTTCGACTGGAAAGGATTGCTGGCGTGTATGCACCGCTGGCCGAATACCTTTAAATTGATGCACCTCGCCTACCTCTCGTTAAGTCTGCAGATGATCGCGGCCGTGCTGGTGCTCGGGTTTACCGGGCGGCTGTTTTGGTTGCGCGTTTACATGCTTTCCTTCATTTTTGCCGCGCTTGTTACAATCGCGATATCGACCGTCGTTCCGGCTGAAGGCGCCTGGCTTCATTACGGCATCACCGGCTCCGAGGTACTGCCCCTTAGCCATACGAGTTGGCCGGTTTTCTTTGGCATCCGCGACGGTAGTTTCCGACAGCTGGTCGGCATCGGCGCCGAGGGTATCATCACCTTTCCGAGCCTGCATGCGGCGCTGGCCGCCATTCTCATTGCAACGTTTTGGCCGGTACCCGCCATGCGCTGGTTCGCGGTCTTCATCAATTGCCTCGTGGTCGCGGCCACTCCAATCGATGGATCGCATTACTTCGCCGATGTACTGGCCGGCATCGCCATTGCAGGACTTTCCGTAGCGGCGGCCTGGGCAATCGCGAGGCGGCTGGCTTCTCGACCGGCGACCGCCGAGATCCGGAACGCCGAGCCAGACCCGAGGCCTGTCCTGACATTGCGATAGCGGCGTCACCGAAACCCGAGCCTGCCGGGTTAAGAGTGCGTGGTAGCACAAAGCACTGCGTCATCTGGAGACGCGTTTGGCCTAGCGCAGCCGCGGGTTGGAACGACCTGGCGGGGCGGGAGGATTCGAACCTCCGAATGGCGGGAAACAAAGTCTCCACAAGCTCATTGGGCTATCTAGCATATCGGCGGTCATGCTGCATCTGTGTCGCGCCCCCTCAGCCGGTATCCTCCACGTCAAGCATCGGCGCCACGCTCGACAGGGCGGTGAGATTGATGCCGCCGCCGGTGAGATCGAAGACGAGCGGATCGGCGTTGAAGATGGTCGTACCAGTCGAAGTGTAATACAGCTCGTTGCCAAGCTTGAACCAAGTCGGAATATCCTCATTGAACGGACGGGTCAGATCGACCAGGAGCGACACCTCGATCTTCGCCAGGCCGACGAAAATGCCGTCGGTCTGTTCGGACAAGGGCACATCGGGACCGCCGACATAGCCCGATATGAAGGTCATGCCATTGTTCATGGCAGCCTCGAATGGCGTCTGCACCACCAGATCGCCGTCGACATTAATGCTATAGCGCGCCTGGTTCGGACCGACGACCCACGGGTCTTGGGAGCCGACTTCTCCCACCGCCCCGTGCAGCACGCCGTTGCCGCCGATAAGCTGATCGCTCGCGGTCGAGCCGTTGATCAATACATCGGCCGACGGGATGAATTGATCGACGCCGTTACTTTGCACGTTGACGATGGTGCCTGGTCCGACTGAGCCGACGAGGTTGTTTCCGTTACCGAGATCGATTGTCAGGCCGGGAACGGTGCTGGTGATCGTATCGTTGCCGTTACCGAGGTCGACCAGGTTATAAGAATCCTCGTCAGACCCATCGAGGGTTATGTTCACATTTCCGGGATCGGCGAGGAGACGGTTAAAGCCCTCAAATACTGTGTTCGTACCAACGATTTTATTGTCGTTAAAAATAATATGGCCGAGCGCAGTTAGATCCAACGTATCGCTCCCACCTCCTTGTGTACCGCCGCCATCAACTTCTTGGAGTCCCTGCGGTGGGAGACCTGTGACGAGAACCGTATCGTTATAAGGGGATAAAATTACCTTCTCGATGCCGAACATCTGATCGGTGCCGTTCGCGACTTGCACCGTCACCGGCGTCGCCGATTGTCCGTTTATGGTCATCACCACGGGAACGGTCGAATTTTGGTAACTGACCGTATCAATCGTCTTGGGCTGGAAATTGATCGGATAGCTATTATAATAGCCGAAATAGTTGTCGCCATTGCCGTTACCAATGAGGGTATCGTTGACATTAGGGCTAGCGAGAAGCGTGACACCGCCTTGAAGAGCCGGCGAAGCCTGAATTACGGTCGAGTTGGCATCGCCAAGCAAGGTCGGTTGTACGCCGGTCCCAGCACCTGGCGCATCGAGACTTCCGATGATTGAGCGGACATCGACGCCCACTGCATTCAAGAGCGAGGTAACAACGGCGTCTGAGTTGGCAACGTAATAATTACTATAAGTTCTACCAAAGGGCAGTTCGTAAGGATAATCCGCGGCGCCAATTCCCGCGAGCATGCTCGACATAGTCGCCCATCCGGAATCGCCGCCCACTAAATCCGTAATGTTCCAAATAAGTCGATTGGAAATATCCGAGGAGGAATTGTATGCATCCGAAGATGTGGCGAGTGCGCCGCTTTGTACCGATAAAGTGTCACTCGAAATGGTAGAGCCGCCGCGAAGGACGTTTCCTTCATTGCGCCAAGCAAGGCTATTGAACTCCGAGTCGCTTTGCGGTGCAGGTCGCTCAACCAGATATAGATGCCAGTATCCCGTGTTGATGCCTAGCTCGTATACTGGCTTCGCCTCGAGATAAATTTCCATCTGTCCCCCCTATGATGGCCGCCGTGTTGGCAGTTCAGGACATGCAGCGTTTCGTTCTTGTTCCTTCTGCGGATCGTATTTCAAGTCGGCATTTAGAACGACGATCTGCTCAAGCGAATATCTGCCGTTATTCAATTCGTCGGAGAAAAAAACTCGAATTGTCGTGTACCACCACACCAGACAAGGAAGGCAGAGCGGTGCGAAGCGGCGTTGCGGGATGAAATATGTGAACCAAACGCGAGCGGGCTCCGGCGGGTAACAACCTTTACACGCACCGGCCTTGAGGGTACTCACGAACTCCGCATGCATGCTCCGCATCACCGCGTGTGCTGCGGCCAGTTGAGCCTCGGCTGAATTGTGGTCGAACGAAAGAGCCTCGATAGACTGAAGCAGTCGTTCGCCAATTGAATGTTCAAACGATTGGTCGCTCGGCGGGGATGCCAACCAACCGTCCGAGGGCCAGAATATTCCCTTGGAAAGGCCAGGCCACACGGTCCAGTCCTGCGCCTTTGCTTGCGCCATCAGACGAAGATACTCGTCGTGGCTCACCGACTTGAGCGGACAATTATTCTGGGCAGGAGCAGAATCAATAAAGCTGACGGCCCAAAAAACAAGAGGCACGCCGATAATGACCACCAACATCAGAACGATGATTCCAGGCTTGCGCATGGCGCCCTCATGAGCGGCCAGCCAAGGCGCGGCCGCGTTGCCGCGCATTGTGCCGCCCTTCGCTTGCGAATAGAAAGCCGCATGCCGATGGCACGCTGACACTGTGGTTAGCGGGACACTAGCGCCACGCTGCAATCTTGAAAGATCGTTGATGCCATGCATCGATGGCATCGACCTGAAAGTCGCCCGCGATTGACCGGAAAAGAGCAAACAGCTTGTGTTCACGCACTCGCCCCACGACTTTGCGCAGAAACGCGAAGCCACACACGCAAGACACGCAACGCACAACACACATCGACATCAAGGGCCGACGAACAAGACGGCGGCTAGTCTGAGATAATTTTGAAACGCCCCCTACTCGCCCTCCCCAATTCCGATCGCTAGTTTTTGTGGTTGGCTTTTGTCGTCTTGGCCCAACGTAACGCGCTATGATTGCATCGTAGTGAGAACACTTTAAGTTGCAAACAAAATCCGATTTTTCCGCGCAAAAATCCACACGAGTTCACGCACAGGTCGTGTGGCATACCAGGCAAGCGATTTTGCGAGAGCGCAGCTCACGCACGCGCGAGGCGCACGCCGAGACGTGGCGCGCTCCTCACGGCGCTTTTATTGTCATCCGTGTAAATGGTTTCGCTCCATCAGCACCTCGAATCCACGCACGGAAAAGCCCATCGCGAGAGCGACAGGAAACACCTGATACGATTACGCATTCATTTAATCCGAAGGTGAAACGCGTTGACGACATCGGTGTAGCGCTTGAGGTCGTCCTGCATGAATTTGGCGTAGGCCGCGGTGCCGTTCTCGGCCATGTGAATGCCGAGCGTCTTCATCCGCTCCGCCATTTCCGGTTGCCGCAGAACTTTGGCGACCGCCGACTGCAGCTTGGCGACAATGGCCGGGGGAACGCCGGCCGAGGATTGCAGACCGAGCATGGTCGCGATGTTGAAGTCCTTGTAACCAAGCTCGGCGCAGGTCGGCACGTCGGGCAATGAAGCGTCGCGTTCCAAGACGCTCAAGCATAGCGCGCGCAGTTTGCCGGTCCTGATCAAGGCCAGCACGTTTGAAATTCCCGACCAGCCAGCATCGACTTCGCCGGTCAGGAGGGCGTTCACGAGTCCGGTGCCACCGCGATAGGGAACGTGCAGCAATTGAATGCCCGCTTGCTGCTCGAAGATCAACATGGTGAGCTGATGGATCGAGCCGATGCCTGCAGAGCCGAAGCTCATCGCATTGGGCTTGGATTTGGCGAGCGCCACAAATTCTGCAAGCGTATTTGCCGGCACTGCCGGTTTGATCACCAGAACCGTAGGCAGTGTCGCCAGTGCTGTAATCGGGGTGAAATCCTTCAGCGTATACTTGACCTCGGGATTCATCGCCGGATTGATAGCGAGCGCGCCGGAATCGTTGATTGAGAGCGTGTAACCATCCGCAGGCGCCTCGACGGTTTCTTTGGCCGCGATGACGCCGCCCACGCCCGGCACGTCTTCGACAACAAACGGCTCGTTAAAGACTTTGCTCAGCCCTGCGGAGAGAAGCCGCGCCATCACGTCTGGGTTACCGCCGGCGGCGGACGCCGCCAAAATGCGAACCGGGTGATTCGGATAACTCGCATCATCAGCGACGGCGGCACTGACGAACATCGAAAGCGAAAGGACTGCCGCACCCGCAGCGCGCCCAAATATCCTTAGCAGCATTCTCTCCCCCAATGTTTTTTGCGGTTGTTAAACCGTCAGGTCAGGTTTCGCCCCACACCTCACGGGCTAAATCGCAGATGAGCGTGAGCTTGCGCCACTGCGCCTCGGGCGTCACTGGATTGCCGGTATCGACGCTAGCGAAGCCGCATTGCGGGCTGACGGCAAGCCGATCAATCGGCAGGAACTTTGTCGCGTTGTCGAGCCGCTTTCGCAGTGCCCCCATGTCCTCGACTTCCGACACTTTAGTGGAAACCAAGCCAAGCACCACCATCTTATGACGCGGCACGAAGCGCAGTGGAGTGAAATTGCCGGCCCGCGGTGTATCGTATTCAAGGAAATAAAACGGGATTTCAAGTGCATTGAACAACCGCTCGGCGACATCTTCGTAGCTGCCTTCCGAATGCCAATGGCCTCCGCGATTGCCACGGCACAGATGCATGCCGATGTGTAATTCGGGCGGCGCCGCGCGCAACACGCGGTTGGTGATGGCGACGTAAGTGTCGATTAGCCGGCTCCAATCGTCGCCACGTGCGGCGAGCATGGCCTGCACGTCGGGATCGCCGAATTTCGCAAAAGCCGTCTCGTCGATTTGAACGTAGCGACACCCTGCGTCGGCAAGAGCGCGAAGCTCTTTGCTAAACGCGTCCACCGTATCCGACCAGAATTGATCTACATCGCTATAGGCACCGGCCAGGACCGCGGCATTGCCACCGCGAAAATGCAACGCGCAGGGGCCGGGGATTGTGATTTTCGGCAGCCGATCCGAATTCACTTTCAGAAATGACACATCTGCGCCATTAATCGGATGCGTCCATTGCACACGGCTATTGATGATCGCAGTCGGTTGCGCGCCTCGGCCGTTGCCGTTTTGGGCGCCTTTGGCCTCCGTGCCGCCGATCGTGTCGATGGCAAGCTCGCCGAGCTGCCGGTAGAAAAAGCTGTGATAGGAGCGGCGCCGGAATTCGCCATCGGTAACAAATTTGAAGCCGAGATTCTCCTGCAGCCGAATCACATCGCGAATGGCCCCATCTTCCGCCGCCTTCAGTGCAGCTTGATCGATCTCACCACGGGCGAAGCGAGCACGCTCGACCATTAACGCCGGAGGGCGCAACAGGCTGCCGATATGTTCGGCACGAAACGGCGGTCTGGATTTGACGATGTCCAAATGCATGTTCACGTAGAACTCCTATAGGGTACAGGATATCGAAAAACCGCGACTGGAGACTCGCCGCTAAAATTGACGAATCTCGGCCGTGGAACGGTGCAAGACGCGGCGCGCGGACGCGCTGACCGACAGCTAATGCCCCAAATGTCAAAGGCTTCTACCAGGAACGGAAACGGCCCGGAGAGAGGGCACTGGCTGGCTGGGGCGGGAGGATTCGAACCTCCGAATGGCGGAATCAAAATCCGCTGCCTTACCACTTGGCTACGCCCCAATCCGGGATGGCGCCGTAGGGATCGCCCAGGGCCCGGCGGACCATAATGGCGGCCCCATCGGGGATCAATGATGCAGCGGCGATCCCCCCGGCCCGCCGCACTATACTCCGCCCCGCGTTCCCACGGGTCTATTATAATGTCTGGCGTCGGCAGTCGCCTGCCTATCGGCGAAAAGAAAGGCCCCCAATGCCCGAGTCCATCGAGGTGCGCGACGACGGCGCCATCCGCGTCATCCGCATGGCCCGCCCGGAAAAGAAGAACGCGCTGACGCAGCCGATGTACGCCGCAATGACCGGCGCGCTCGCCGAGGCCCAGGACAATGACGCCATCCGCTGCATCATCGTCGCCGGGGCGCCGGGCGCTTTCTCGGCCGGCGCCGATATCCGCGAATTTCTCAAATCGGCGCAAACCGGCGCGTTGCGGCCGGCTACGGTAAACTTTCTCAAGGCGATCGCACGCAACCGAAAGCCTCTGGTCGCGGCGGTGGGCGGCCTTGCCGTGGGCATTGGCGTGACCATGCTGTTTCACTGCGATCACGTCGTTGCGTCGCGCGACGCCACCTTCACCACGCCGTTCCTCAAACTGGCCCTGATCCCCGAAGCGGCGTCGAGCCTGTTGGCGCCGATGCGCATGGGCTACGCACGCGCGTTTTCGATGCTGGTCATGGGCCGCCCGCTTTCCGCCGCCGAGGCCAAGGAAGCCGGCATCGTCAACACCATCGTCGAGGCCGCGGCGGTCGACGACGCGGCGCTCCAAGCCGCGCGCGAGATCGCGGCGCTGCCGGCCGGCGCCGTGGCGGTCTCGCGAGCGCTGATGCGCGGCCGGCTTGACGACGTCGACCGGCAGATCGATACCGAACTCATGCAATTCCGCGAGCGTTTGCAGTCGGAAGAAGCGCGCGCGGCTTTCGCCGCCTTCCTGTCGCGCAAAAAGTAGCGCCCGCATGCCGCTTTCCGCCAAGACGCTTGCCAACAAGACATTATTCATTACCGGCGCCTCGCGCGGCATCGGACTGGCGATCGCGCTGCGTGCCGCCCGCGACGGCGCCAATATCGCGATCGCGGCGAAGACCACGACGCCGCACCCGAAGCTCGCCGGCACCATCTATACGGCCGCGCAGGACATCGAACGCGCCGGCGGCAAGGCGCTCCCGCTCGTCGTCGACGTGCGCGATGAAGCCGCGGTGCGCGAGGCACTCGACCAGACGGCGAAAGAATTCGGCGGCATCGATATCGTGGTCAACAATGCCAGCGCCATCGCGCTCACGCGCACGGCCGACATCGACATGAAGCGCTTCGATCTCATGCACCAGATCAACGCGCGCGGCACTTTCATGGTGTCGAAATTCGCCATTCCTTATCTGACGAAGGCGGCCAACCCGCATATCCTGATGATCTCGCCGCCGCTCGATATGAAAGAGAAATGGTTCGCGCCGCACACCGCTTACAGCATGGCCAAATTCGGCATGAGCCTCGTCGTGCTCGGGCTTGCCGGCGAGTTGCGGCCGGCGGGCATCGCCGTCAACGCCTTGTGGCCGCGCACGCTGATCGCCACCGCCGCGGTTCGCAACCTGTTGGGCGGCGAGGAAATGGCGCGGCGCGGCCGCAAGCCCGAGATCATGGCGGATGCGGCCTACGCTGTTTTCGTAAAACCGGCGCAAAGCTTCACCGGCCAGTTTCTGATCGACGACAGTTTTCTCGCCCAGAGCGGCATCAGCGACTTCGAAGCCTATCGCGTCGACCCGACCCAACCGCTCGCGGCGGACTTTTTCGTGCCCGACGATAAGCCGCCGCCGCCGGGCGTTGCCGTCGCCTAGCGTGCCGAACCGGAATGCGAATGTTAGAATTGGACCACTCGTTTCACACTGGGGACGCCGATGACCTACCGCGCGCCGCTCGCCGATATCGGCTTTGCGCTCAAATACGCCACCGGACTGACGGCCGCCGTCGAGCAAGGCCTGTTCGGCGACCTCACCGTCGACGATATCGAGGCGGTCATCGCCGAGGCCGGCCGCTTTGCCGGCGAAGTCATCGCGCCGCTTAATCGGGTCGGCGATACGTTTGGCGCGAAGTTCGAGGATGGCGCGGTCATCACGGCGCCCGGCTGGAAGGAAGCCTATCGCGACTGGCGGCTTGGCGGGTGGAATGCGGTGACGGCCCCAGCGCAATGGGGCGGCCAGGCGCTGCCGCAGATCGTCAACGCCGCCTGCACCGAAATGTGGCATGGGGCTTCCGTCGGTTTCGCCAACGGGCCGATGCTGACCATGGCGGCGATCGATGCGCTCAACGCCCATGGCAGCGATACGCTCAAAAAAACCTATCTGGACAAGCTCGTGTCCGGCGAATGGATGGGCACGATGCAGCTCACCGAGCCGCAGGCCGGCTCCGACGTCGGCGCTTTGCGCACCCGCGCCGAGCGGGCCGGCGACGGCAGTTATCGCCTCAAGGGCCAAAAGATTTTCATCACCTATGGCGAGCACGATTTCACCGACAACATCATTCACTTCGTGCTCGCGCGGTTGCCCGACGCGCCGCCCGGCACGCGCGGCATCTCGCTGTTTCTGGTGCCCAAGTTTTTGCTGAAACCCGACGGTTCGCTGGGCGCCCGCAATGACATCCGCGCCCATTCGATCGAGCACAAGCTTGGCATTCACGGTTCGCCGACCTGCACCATGATCCTCGGCGACAATGCCGGCGCCATAGGGTTTTTGATCGGCGAAGAAAACGCCGGCATGGCCTGCATGTTCACCATGATGAACCGCGCCCGTCTCGCCGTCGGCCTGCAAGGCGTCGGCTTGGCCGAGAGCGCCACGCAGCAGGCGATCGCTTACGCGCGCGAGCGGCGGCAAGGCCGCATCGCCGGCGTGAAATCCTCGGAATCCTCGCCGATCATCGCGCATCCCGACGTGCGGCGCATGCTGCTGACGATGCGTGCACTCACCCAAGCCGCGCGCGCCATTTGCTACGAAACGGCGCTGGCGATCGACCGCAGCGAGCGCAGCGACAACGAGGCCGCGCGCCAGGCCGCATTCGCGCGCGCCTCGCTCCTCACCCCGGTCGCCAAGGCGTTCTCCACCGATATCGGCAACGAAGTCGCCTCGCTGGGTGTCCAGGTGCATGGCGGCATGGGCTACATCGAGGAAACCGGTGCGGCGCAGATTTTCCGCGATGCCCGGATCGCGCCGATCTACGAGGGCACCAACGGCATTCAGGCGATCGATCTCGTCACCCGCAAGCTGCCGCTTGCCGGCGGCGCCGCGGTGGCGGCGCATTGCGATGAGCTGCGCGGCATCGTCCGCGACGTGGAGGCCAGCAACGACCCGGCGTTCGGCTGGACGGCGGTGCGGCTCGACGATGCGGTCGAGAGCTTGTCGCGGGCGACGACGTGGCTGATCGCGCGGCTCGACAAGGAGCCCGACGCGGCGCTCGCCGGGGCAAGCCCGTATCTGCGGCTGTTCGGCATCGCGACCGGGGGGTGCCTGCTTGCCAAAGAGGCGCTGGCGGCGATGCGGCTCGGCGTCGATGCGGCCGGTCCCCTCGCGGTGGCACGGTTTTTGGCGGAAAACTTTGCCGTCCAAGCCGCGGGCCTCGAACGCGCCGTGGTGGAATCCGCGCCAAGCGTACTGGCGGCCGACGCGGCGCTGGTTTTGCCTTAACCCGACCGCAAATGCCGGGTTTCGCCCGGGCGTAAGCCATCTTACATTGGCATAATGTCCACGTTGATCATCAGCCATCCCGCCTGCCTTGAGCATTTGACCCCCGCCGGCCATCCGGAGCGGCCCGACCGCCTGCGCGCGGTCGAGAGCGCGCTCGAGGCGGAGAAATTCCAGATGCTGGCGCGGGCGCAGGCCCCGCGCGCGCCGCTCGAGACCATCGCGCTGTGTCACCCGATGGATTACATCGAGGCGCTGCGCGATGCGTCGCCCGAAGAAGGCATCATCCAGCTCGACGCCGATACCTCGATGTCGCCCGGCAGCTTCGAGGCGATCTTGCGCGCGGCGGGCGGCGCGATCTTCGCCGTCGACGAAGTGTTCGCCAAAAAAGCCATCAACGCCTTCGTTGCTACGCGACCGCCCGGCCATCACGCCGAGACGGCGCGACCTATGGGCTTCTGCTATTTCGACAACGCCGGCATTGCGGCCCGCCACGCGCAGAAACGCTACGGCATCGCCCGCGCCGCGATCGTCGATTTCGACGTGCATCACGGTAACGGCTCGCAGGAGATTTTCTGGTCGGACAAGACCGTGATGTATTGCTCGACCCACCAGATGCCGCTGTTTCCAGGCACCGGCGCCGTCAGCGAGAGCGGCGACTTCAACACCGTCGTCAACGCGCCGCTGCGGCCGGGCGACGGCGCCGAGAAATTTCGCGATGCTTTCGAGAGCCGCATTCTGCCGCGGCTGGCCGAATATCAACCTGAGCTCGTCATCATCTCGGCCGGATTCGACGCCCACTACCGCGACCCGCTCGCCAATATCAATCTGGAAGAGGCCGACTTCGCCTGGGCGACGCAGAAAATAATGGACGTTGCCGACCGCCATGCCGGCGGCCGCGTCGTTTCGCTCCTCGAGGGCGGCTATGATCTCCAGGCGCTCGGCAACTCGGTCGCGGCGCACGTTACCGCCCTGATGCGGGGATAATTCCGTAGCCCGGATTGCGCAAAGCGCAATCCGGGAGCATGACTTTCCCGGATTACGCACGGCGTAATCCGGGCTACGTTTGGGCGGATGATGGCGCAAGGCAGCAACCAGGACAGCAACGGCGATATCGGCAAAATGCCTTTCGAGCGAGCGATCGAAGAACTCGAATCGATCGTCAAGCGGCTCGAAGAGGGCAAGGTGCCGCTGGAAGAATCGGTCGCGATCTATGAGCGCGGCGAAGCGCTGAAAGCGCGTTGCGAGACTCTGCTGCGCCAAGCCGAAGCACGCGTCGAGAAAATCACGCTCGATGCTGGCGGCAAGCCAACCGGCGCCGAGCCGCTCGACGGCGAGTAGCTTTCCGCTTTCGCGCCGCCGTTTGCGCTGAACTCTGCCGTTCAATCTTGAGTCTCCATCGCATCGTTCCGTCATCCTGAGGTGCGAGCGCAAGCGAGCCTCGAAGGACGACGGCCCAGGCGCCTGAGCCACATCCTTCGAGGCCCGCGCTACGCGCGGGCACCTCAGGATGACGGCAAACTTTCCCCGTTCTCGCGATGCGCCTTTGCATCCGAGTTTGGTCACGCCACGATAAGTAAGCCCGTCCCAACGGCCTCCCTTGAAAGAAGGGAGGCGAAGCGCCGAAAGGCGCGTACTGAGAGCCCGCAGCAGCGGCTGCGGCGCGCGCCACGCTGAGCGAACGTTACCACTCGCTCAGCGCCTCGGGCGCGCTCGCCTTCCGGCGCTCCACCGCGGCTCTTGCCGGGGTTTTACCCCCGGCTCGGCCCAGGCCGCGCTTCACGCCGCCCCGACACGCGGGCGTTACCCACGCCGTCGGCGGCGCTTAAGCGAGGCACCTCGCACGCCGATCGTAATATCGGCGGGGTCGATGCCCAGGCCGCCCGGGAGCGGGTTACAAGCCCGCCCGCAGGAACCGCACCCGCCCCATCGATCGGCTGTCACCGGTCGACGTCCCTTCGATGGGCGGACTGGGGCGTATGTAATTATAACGGGGACGATGTCAAGAGCAATGTCGCTGTATTGGAGACGAGCGTAGGATGGGTAGAGCGCAGCGAAACCCATCATGGGGCGATGAGGTTCAGCGATGGGTTTGGCAAGGGCTCTACCCATCCTGCGGGCTGGCCCTTTAGGGTCAAAAGGACCAGCCTTAATTTGAAAAGGGACTATATGGCTGATCTTTAGGTGTCGGGTGTCTCTGATCGGATGGAGACGGTCTTCTTCACAACCCCATCCTTCATAATGCGGAATCCATTGGCGTCTTCGGGCCGCTTGGTGAGACCGTATATTTCCACATCCCTCTCGCTGGCGAACTGGCCCGAGTTCCGGCGCACGATAGCTTCCCCTCCGTCCGGGGCACTGCGAAAAAATTCGATCTCGAACCGCATCCGCAAAGGATAGGCAGTAGTTGGACGCGCTGCCACCCCCGACCAACGGACCAAAACAATCGAAAAGGTCCCCTTGAATTACCTGGAATGACTTACGACGTCGCGCCGGCGTCTGCGTCGGCTTGGTCGGCGCGGCCTTAAGCGTCAGATCGTAAGATGGGTGGAGCAAAGCGATACCCATCATGGGGCGGTGAGGTTTAGTGATGGGTTTCGCAAGTGCTCTACCCATCCTACGCACTGTCTTTTTGCGAAACGCGCCGCAACTCGTAGGATGGGTGGAGCGAAGCGATACCCATCATGGGGCGGTGAGATTTAGTGATGGGTTTCGCAAGTGCTCTACCCATCCTACGCGCTGCCGCTCGCCCTCAGCACGTCACGGATTGCAAATAAAAGTGCTCGCCCATTTGTCGTATTGATATTTTGCAGTTATCCTGACCCTTAATGCCTTTGCCGAGACCCTCTCCGGACCGATCAAAGACGAGACGGTCCTCCCAGCCAGAGCCGCCCTTCCATTCCCAGGTCATTCTGGTGACGTCTTTGGACTGCGCGATTTCGTGAAGATAAAATGGCCGCATGATTTGGAAATGTATTTCGTCTTGGAAAAAAAGACACAAGGACATGGCAGCGAACGAGACCAATCCAGCCAGGATAATTGAGAGGAGGCGTTTCCAACGTGCGCGGAATAGAGCAATCAATATCCCGATCAGCAAAACCAAAGTTGACAAAAACAACATCAGCATCGCAAGCCAAAACAGCGGCGAGCCAAGCAAGCCACCCGGCTCAAAAATTAACAACATAACTTCCAAGATCGAGACGGGTAGTAAGAGCGACAGCGGGCGGAAGGTGAATGCGTCGCTATTTTGACCGCGGATCAAACATTCAGTCATTGCGCCTACTCCGCAACGCGGCCACTGAGCCGCTGGTCGAGCTATTTAGCGGGAGCGAGTATAATCGACGTTTCGAAGAACAGCCCGCAGGATGGGTGGAGCAACTCTTGCGCCGAAGCGCCGAAGCGCCGGAAGTCGAAGGCGGAAGCGATACCCGTCATGGTGCGGTGAGGTTTAGTGATGGGTTTCGCAAGTGCTCTACCCATCCTACGCGCTGAAGCACGGCCCTTAACTCCTTAGAACAAATAGGGAACACTCGCCGGTTCGGATCAAGCCGAGGCGGATAAGAGATTCGGGTAGGGATCATGGATTCGGACCAGAAAAGCGCATGGCTGCGCCAGCTCGACGAGGAATGCCCTTATCAGGTCGTGCTGCCGCGGCGGCAGTTGGCCGACGACAGCGAGATTTTGGATTTCCTCATCGAATATGTCGAGAAATTCGACATGTATGTCGAGGACGACTACGCCGCCTTCGTGCGCTACTGCTTTGCCGATCCGCTGGACGCGGAGATTTTCCGCTCGCGGTTCGAGCCGAAGGGCGAGCAGTTTCGGCTGGCGGGATAATCGCTTCGTCATGCACGGGCTCGACCCGCGCATCCATGCTGACGCCCCCCATTTCAGCGGACCGCATTGCGCACGCTTCGTCGCAGCATGGACCACCGGGTCAAGCCCGGTGGCGACGACGAGAGTGGGCGATAAGCTCGCTGGCTGATTTTCTTCGTCATTGCCGGGCTTGACCCGGCAATCCATGCTGACGCCCCACGTTTCAGAGGACCGCATGGCGCACGCTTCATCGCGGCATGGACCACCGGGTCAAGCCCGGTGGTGACGACGAGAGTGGGCGATAAGCTCGCTGGCTGATTTTCTTCGTCATTGCCGGGCTTGACCCGGCAATCCATGCTGACTGCCGGCATGAGAAGCTATTGGGTTTACATTTTGGCGAGCAGACCACGCGGAACGCTGTACGTCGGCGTCACCCGCGACCTCGTTCGCCGTGTTTACGAACACCGCGAAGGCGTGGTTGAAGGGTTTACCAACTCATACACGGTCAAAATGCTCGTCTATTACGAGCAACACGCAACGGCCGCGACAGCAATTCAACGCGAGAAAAATATCAAGCACTGGTCGCGCAAGTGGAAGATCGATCTAATTCGCTCAATAAATCCTGGCTGGCGCGATCTATGGGACGACATCGTGCGTTGACTGAAATGCTCTCACAATCCAACCATCAGCATGGACCACCGGGTCAAGCCCGGTGGTGACGATGGGGTCAAGCCCGGTGGTGACGATGGGGTCAAGCCCGGTGGTGACGATGGGGTCAAGCCCGGCGGTGACGAGAAAGGTCCGGCAGCTTCTGCTTGACCTTTCCCATGTCGGCCCAGGCGTCGGCTTTGAGCAGCTTCTTCACGTTGCGCACGGTGAACTGGTTGGCGGCGCTCGTGCGGGCCAGCGCCTGCCAGGTCACCGGCATCGATACCGGCGCGCCGGGACGCGCGCGGGACGAATAAGCCGCCACCGCCGTCGCCTCGCGCGAGTTGCGGAAATAGTCGATGAAGATTTTGTCGTGACGCAGCGCCTTGGTCATTTTCGCGAGATAGAGGTCCGGCAAATCTGCCGCCATCGCATTGGCGATCGTCGACGCGAAGGTCTTGGTGGTGTCCCAATCGGCGCCGCCGATCGGCAGCACGACGTGCAGGCCCTTGCCGCCGGACAGCTTGACGAAGCTTGTCAGCTTCAGCGCCTTGAGCCGATCGCGCACCTCTTGCGCCCCGGCGACAATCGCCTTCCAGGCGACGCCCTCCCCCGGATCGAGATCGAAGACGATGCGGTCGCAGATTTCCAGCCGGCCAAGCCGCGAGCCGCGGGTGTGGATTTCAAGCGCGCCGGACTGCACCAGCGCGATCAGATCGTCGAGCGTCTCCACCGCGATGACATCGTGCTCCTTGGCATCCACGACATGCCGCAGCCGCAATTCCTTGATGGTGGAGGCGATGTGCTTCTGAAAGAAGGTCTCGCCCGTGATGCCCTCGGGCGCACGCACCACCGCCAGCGGCCGGTCGACGACATGCGGCGCCATATGGCGCCAGACGCCGACGTAATACTCCGCCAGGTCCTGTTTGGTGACGCCGAGTCGGGCCAGTAGATTTTGTCGGGATGGGTCAATCGGACATTGGCGACTTCGGCAGCTTTATTGCCCGAACGCGCCGGAGAAGCGGTCTTTGCCGGTTTTGCCGCCGGCGATTTCCGCACCGCTTGACGCCGGGCGGCCGCCGCCGGCTGCGGCGTCTCGCGCACCACTTCGCGCGCCGGCTTGTCCTCGCGCAAACCCTTATAGGCCGCCTGCCGCAACAGGCCGTCGTGCGTGACACCGCGAAACTCGGCCTCGACGACGACTTGCGGCTTCACCCAGATGACGTTTTTGCGCCGCTCGTCGGCAGGCAAACTCACCGGCGGCCGGTCGACGCGCAGCGGCTCGAGGCGTTTCCATAAATCGCGCGCGGTTGCGCGCGTGTAACCGGTGCCGACGCGCCCCGCGTAGCGCAGCTCGCCGTTTTCGTGGAAAGCCACGGTCAGAGCGCCGACGGATTTCGGCGCCGCGTTCGAGGGCGAAAAGCCGGCAACGACGAATTCCTGCTCATTGTGGCACTTGGTTTTGACGAAATTATCCGACCGCCCGGACCGATAAGGCGCGTCGCGCAGCTTCGAGATGATGCCTTCGAGATTCATTTCGCAGGCGCTCTTGAAGATCGCCGGGCCGTTGCCCTCGAAATCTTCGGCATAGCGGATCGCGCCGCCGCGGCCGGCGCCCTTCAACAGACGCTGGAGCGCCGCTTTGCGTTCGACCAGCGGCATACCGGTCAGATCGCGGCCGTCGAGATACAAGAGATCGAAAACCCAGTAGACGAAGCGGTTGCCGCGGCCGTCCTTGAGATCGGTTTGCAGGAGCGAAAAGCTGGAAACGCCGTGTTCATCCTCGACCACCAGTTCGCCGTCCAAGACCGCCGTCTGCGCCGGCAGCGCCGCGACGGCGTCGGCGATCCGCTCGAAGCGGTTGGTCCAGTCGAGAGCTTTCCGGGTCAGCAGCCTGACTTTGCCGCGATCGAGCCGCGCTTCGATACGATAGCCGTCGAACTTGATCTCGTGAATCCATTGCGCACCGCTCGGCGCGGTATCGCGCAGCGTCGCCAGGCTCGGCGGAATGAAGTCGGGCAGGCGATGGCTTTCCGTGCCGCGCGACTTTCCGGCGGAGCGCTTGCGGGCAATGGCCGCCACCGCGGGTTTTGCCCTGCTTCGTGCCGGTGCGGCACGGCGCGTTTCTTGAGCCGCTGCTTTCTTGGCAGCTTTCTTGGCTATTTTCTTGGCACCTTTCTTTTTGCCCGGCGACGGCGACGATTGCTTGGCCCGCGGATTGGCTGCCGCACGCAATTCGGCTTTGAAATCGCGCTGGGTTTGTGTCCGAGCAACTACCGACCGCTTTTCGGGCTTACCGTCCGATGGACCGTCGGAGCTATTCGCGGATTTGCGGTTGCTGTGCCAGACCCGCTTCTTGCCTTTGCCGGCCGCGATTTCGTCCATCGAGCGCCCGGTCGCGACCGAGAGCGGCTGTTGCTTCAGGATGTCGGCGTTGCGTCCGCTTCGCAACTCTTCATCCTTGCCTTTGATCAGGAGCCAGTTCTCGTGCTTGTCGCCTTGCCGCCCTCGCATGCGCACGAGGTGCCAGCGGCCGTGCAGCTTTTCGCCTTCAAGCTCGAAATCGAGGTGACCTTTGGCGTAGCCGCGATGCGGATCGCCATCGGGCGCCCAGGTGCCGCGGTCCCAGATCATGACCGTGCCGCCGCCGTATTCGCCTTCGGGAATGGTGCCTTCGAAGCTGTTGTATTCGACCGGATGATCTTCGACGTGAACGGCGAGCCGCTTGTCGTTTGGATCGAGGCTCGGGCCGCGCGTGACGGCCCAGCTCTTCATGACGCCATCGAGCTCCAGCCGCAGATCGTAATGCAGCCGCGTCGCATCGTGCTTCTGGATTACGTAGCGGTTGCCCCCGCGACGCTCTTTGCGGCCGCGCGGCTCGGCGGTGACATCAAATTTTCGTTTTTTGCGGTAGGTTTCGAGGGCCACGGACTGTCTCGCTGGCTTTGCTTAAGCTTCGTTAACAGGCTGAAATCCCAGCAAATTGGCCGCGGCACTCTGGTAAATTTTTGAACGCGACATAGGTTGAACCATACATATGGGACGGGGTTGTTAGGGTAGTCCCTGACCGCAGGTATAAGGCCTTGGAAAGGCTGGGAGTTCCCTCCAAGCCGCGCTTTGGCCGCAACCCTGCTTGAATTGCGTAGTCGGCGCGGAATGGTGTAAGCAACCTAAATCTGCATGAACCATGAGCCGGGCCTCTCAGCAGCCCCAATAAATCGGCATTGGGCCGAAACAACGTATTGGTCTGAAATAAGGAGCGTAGCGTGACGGTTTCGTCAAAGACCCCATTGCTCGACCAAATCAAGACCCCGCAGGAGTTAAGGCGCCTGGCGCCCGCCCAACTGCGGCAATTTGCCGACGAGCTGCGTCGCGAGACCATCGACGTTGTCGCGGTCACCGGCGGGCATCTCGGCGCCGGCTTGGGCGTGATCGAGCTGACCGTGGCGCTGCATTATGTGTTCGACACCCCCAATGACCGGCTGATCTGGGACGTGGGCCATCAGGCCTATCCGCACAAGATTCTGACCAACCGCCGCGAACGCATTCGCACGCTGCGCCAAGGCGGCGGACTGTCGGGCTTCACCAAGCGCGCCGAGAGCGAATACGACCCGTTCGGCGCCGCGCATTCCTCGACGTCGATTTCGGCGGGCCTTGGCATGGCCGTCGCCCGCGATCTGCAGAACAAGCAGAACAATGTCGTCGCCGTCATCGGCGACGGCGCGATGTCGGCCGGCATGGCTTATGAGGCGATGAACAATGCGGGCGCGATGAATTCGCGGCTCATCGTCGTGCTCAACGACAACGACATGTCGATCGCGCCGCCGGTGGGCGCGCTGTCGGCCTATCTGGCACGGCGGGTTTCGGGGCGCGGCTATCACCGCCTGCGCAAATTGATCAGCAATGTCGCCAAGCACATGCCGAGCAAAATGCTCGAGCAGCGGGCGATGGCGATGGAGGAATATGCGCGCGGCCTGTTGACCGGCGGCACGCTGTTTGACGAGCTCGGTTTTTTCTATGTCGGCCCGATCGATGGGCACAACATCGATCATCTCTTGCCGGTGCTGGAAAACGTGCGCGACATGAAGAATGGACCCATTCTGGTTCATGTCGTCACGCAAAAAGGCAAGGGCTACGCGCCGGCGGAGAAATCCGCGGACAAATACCACGGCGTCGTCAAATTCGATGTCGCCACCGGCGCGCAGCAGAAAGCGAAAGCGGCAGCTCCCGCCTATCAGAAGGTCTACGGCGAAAGCCTGATCAAGGAAGCGCGCAAGGACGACAAGATCGTCGCCATCACCGCGGCGATGCCGTCAGGCACCGGCGTCGATCTGTTCCAGAAGGAATTCCCCAACCGCACCTTCGACGTCGGCATCGCCGAGCAGCATGGCGTGACGTTTGCCGCCGGCTTGGCGACCGAAGGCTTCAAGCCGTTCGCGACGATCTATTCGACGTTCCTGCAGCGCGCCTATGACCAGGTGGTGCACGATGTCGCCATCCAGCGGTTGCCGGTGCGTTTTGCCATGGATCGCGCCGGTCTGGTCGGCGCCGACGGGCCGACCCATGCCGGCGCCTTCGATGTCGCTTATCTCGGCTGCCTGCCCGGTTTCGTGCTGATGGCGGCCGGCGACGAGGCCGACCTCGTGCATATGGTCGCGACCGCGGTGGCGATCGACGATCGCCCCTCGGCGCTGCGCTATCCGCGCGGCGAGGGACGAGGCGTTCCCATGCCGGAAGAGGGTAAGCCCCTCGAGATCGGCAAGGGCCGCATTCTGCGCGAGGGCACCAAGATCGCACTGTTCTCTTACGGCGCGAGGCTTGGCGAATGCCTCAAGGCCGCCGACGAATTGGCCGGCTACGGGCTGCCGACCACGGTCGCCGATGCGCGTTTCGCCAAGCCGCTCGACGTCGACCTTTTGCTGCGGCTCGCCCGCGAGCACGAAGTGCTGCTCACCGTCGAGGAAGGCTCGATCGGCGGATTCGGCTCTTTCGTGTTGCAGAACCTGGCGGAGCACGGCGCGCTCGACCGCGGCCTCAAAGTGCGCTCGATGGTGTTGCCGGACTTCTTCATCGACCAGGATTCGCCGAACGCGATGTACGCCAAGGCTGGTCTCGACGCCAAGGGCATCGTCACCAAGGCCTTCGAGGCGCTCGGCCAGAACATGCGCGGCGAAGTGGTCAAGCTCGCCTGAAATAGCTAATTTCCGTCACCCTGAGGTGCGAGCTAGCGAGCCTCGAAGGGCGACGGCCTGGGCGCCTCGGCCGTGCATCCTTCGAGGGCCGCTTCGCGGCCACCTCAGGATGACGGTGAACCCTGACCATGACAACGCGAGAGCGAGCCGACCGTTTATTGGTCGCGCGCGGCTTCTTCGAAAGCCGCGCCCGGGCGCAGGCGGCCATCGCCGCCGGCCGGGTGACGGTGGATGGCATCGTCCTGCGTAAGGCCGCCGATCACATTTCCGCCGCCGCCGTCATCGAGGCCCAGGCCGAACACCCTTACGTGTCGCGCGGCGCCCTCAAGCTCGCCGCGGCGCTCGACCGCTTTGCGCTCGACGTAACGGGCCGCATTTGCCTCGACGTCGGCGCCTCGACCGGCGGCTTCACCGAAGTGCTGCTACAGCGCGGCGCCAAGCGCGTCTACGCGATCGATGTCGGCAGCAATCAATTACATCCCCGGCTGCGCGGCCGCGCCGATGTCGTCAGCCTGGAACAGACCGACATTCGCAAACTCGATCCCATGCAGTTGCCGGAAACTCCCGACTTCGCGGCGATCGATGTGAGCTTCATCTCGCTGAAGCTGGTTTTGCCTGCGGTTGGCCGTTTGCTTGCCAGCGACGCGGCGATTTTGGCGCTGATCAAGCCGCAATTCGAAGCCGGCCGCCGTTCCGGCAAGAAAGGCATCGTCCGCGACGAAACGGTGCATGCGACGATCTGCGCCGATATTACCGCGCACACGACTTCGCTCGGCTGGCGCGTTGCCGGCGTGGTGCCATCGGCGATCCATGGCGGCGACGGTAACCGCGAGTTTTTCATCGCCGCCGAGCGTGGTTGCAAACGTGGTTGAACGCCTCGCCGTTACGCAGCTCGGCCATCGTGGTGACGGCGTGGCCGACACGCCCGACGGCCCGCTTTTCGTTTCCGGCACGCTTCCCGGCGAGACCGTCGAGGTCGAACCGGTGCCTGGCCATCCCGACCGGCGGCGGCTCCTTGCCGTCGAACGGGCGAGCCCGGATCGCATCGGAGCGATTTGTCCGCATTTCGGCATTTGCGGCGGCTGCGCCTTGCAGCATTGGCAGAGCGCTCCCTATCAAGCCTGGAAGCGCGATCTGGTCGCAACAGCGTTGCGTCAGGCCGGCATCGACGCGCCGGTCGCCGATCTCGTCGACGCCCACGGCGACGGCCGCCGGCGCGCGGTTTTCCACGCCCGGCGCGGCACGCATGATGTGCTTGCGGTCGGCTTTGCCCGGATGCGCGCCCATCACGTCGTTGCCATCGACCGCTGCCCGATTCTGGCCAAGAGCCTCGACGGCGCGCTGAAAGCTGCATGGGCGATTGCGGAAGCGGTGACGCCGGCGGACAAGCCGCTGGATATTCAGGTGACGGCGACCGATGCCGGGCTTGACGTCGATGTCCGCGGCTCGGGTCAACTGCCCGCGGCCTTGACTACGGCGCTGGTGCGCATCGCCGCCCGGCATGATCTGGCGCGCCTCACCCGGCATGACGAACTCATTGCGCAAGCGCGGCCGCCAACGCTGCGAATGGGCGCCGCGACCGTTGCCCTACCGCCGGCAGCCTTCTTGCAAGCGACCGCACAAGGCGAGACGGCGCTAGCTGATCTCGTGCTGCGGCACTGTGCCGATGCGAAGCACGCCGCCGATTTATTTGCCGGCGTCGGGCCGTTTGCGCTGCGGCTTGCGCAACGGGCGCGTGTTTACGCGATCGATAACGATGAGGCGGCGGTCGGCGCGCTCAAGCGCGCCGCAGCGAGCACCTCCGGGCTGAAGCCTATCGCGGCCGAGCGACGCGACTTATTCAAAAATCCGCTCCTCGCCGCCGAGCTCAAGGCGTTCGACGCCGTCGTGTTCGACCCGCCGCGCCAAGGCGCCCAGGCGCAATCGATGCAATTGGCGTCAAGCCGCGTGCCGCGCGTCGTCGCGGTGTCGTGCAATCCGGCGACGTTTGCGCGCGACCTGCGCATTCTCGTCGACGGCGGCTACCGGCTCGCCGCCGTCACGCCGGTGGATCAATTTCTCTACTCGCCGCATGTCGAGATCGTCGCGCGGCTGGAGAAATAACCGCGCCGCTATTTGAACGCCGGCATCACGTCCTTGGCGAACCAGCGGAGCTGCTCCTTGAATTCCTTGGGCGGAAGACCTTCGGCCCAATGAATCATGAAATGCTCCAGCCCCGGGTATTTCGCCTCGATCGACTTGATGCCGTCGATCACTTCGGCCGGCGGGCCGCAGAACCACGCTTTCTGCGCCACGCCGTCTTTGAGAAGCGGCGTGCGCGACGGCGCGCCCGGCGTGCCCCAGGTGCGGCCTTGCTCGTCGGCATAGCGCACGAAGCCGAACGGCGCGAACCATTTGAAGCGCTCGTCGTGCGCCGGCTCAAGTTTCTTGATCGCTTCGTCGCGGCTGTCGGCGAGATAGACGCCGGCGCCCCAGATTACGTCCTCGCCCAATTGCTTGTTGTGGCCGTGCTTGAGACAGGCGGCGTGATAGGCACGCAGCACGTCGTCGAGAATTTTCTCGCCGTTGAGCGTCACCATCGCCTTGAGACCGTATTGGGCAATCATCTCGATGGTCTTGCCGCTGGCTACCGGCATCCAAATCTCCACCGGAAGATGCTTCGGCCGGGGCACCAGCGTGATGTCCTTCAAGGTGTAACCGCGGTAATCGACCGGCGGCGGTGCCTCGTAATATTTGCCCTTGAAATGGAACGATTGCTGGTTGAAGCAGGTCAGCAGCAACCGCAGCTGTTCCTCGAAGAATTCCCGATTCTTATCCGCGTCAAGAAGCGGTGCGCCGAACAATTCCACCTCGCGGCTGTGATAGCCGCGGCCGACGCCGAGCACGACGCGGCCGTCGGTGACGATGTCGGCCATGGCGTAATCCTCAGCCATGCGGATCGGATGCCACATCGGCAGCACGTTGAAGGCGCAACCGAACTTCAGGCGCTTGGTCTGGGTGGCAAGCCAGAGCCCGAGCTGGATCAGGTTGGGAAAGACCTCATAGCCCTCGCGCTGGAAATGATGCTCGGCGGTCCACAGCGTCTCGAAGCCGAGCTCGTCCATGAGCTGGGCGACGTCGCGGGCGGTAAAAAACGCCTCCCGCAGACGTTGGTCGGAATAGCGGCGTTCGTTCGCCGGCGTGCCGCTCAAGCCGACATTGTCGAGTTCGATCTGGCCTACATAAAGGACGTGGAATTTCTTGATCATGTGTTCCTACCCCGCCCTATTCGGGAACGGCTTTGCGGCGGAGTCAAGAACAACCGGCGATCCGTTGCCGGACGCCAGCGAAGCCCGGATAGAAGCCGGGGCTTAGCGCACTCGCTGCCGTCAGCGACGCCTGGACGGCCTGAGCTTCTGGTAGGTATTGTTGGGCGTGCAGAAACCGCCGATGCCGCTCACCGTCGCCATGCACTGTTCGCGGCTGACAAAACCGCAATTTGTCGCCTGATCCCCGGTATCGTAAGACGCGCACCATGGATAATTTTGCGCCTGCGCACGGGGACCCAAAGCGACACCCGCCGCCAAAATCGCCACGACGAATAGTGCTGCTCTCATAGGAACTCCTTGCACGGCGGTTGCCCTATTCCCCTAACACCGCACCCCAGCCTTTGGTTCTCAACCCCGCGCTTAAGTCTGCCCCGGCTCACGATTTGCTCCGCCCAATGGTAAAATCACGGTGCCAAACGGCGGACCCTTGGCTAAGCTTCGCCCATTGATTCGCTGCGAGCCATGGCTATGCGACGATGACTATGCGACGACGACTATGCGACGACGCCTGCCGCTGAGACTGTTGGCCGGGGCCGCCTTTATCGGCGTCCTGCACGCACCAGCGGCCTTGGCCGCGGACTGGCGATATTGCCTCGCGGTCTCGCCTGCGCGCCACACCGTCTATATGTCGCCGCCCTTTGCCGACGATCAATCGATGGAAACGACCGAGGGTGAATTCGCCCAAGCCCTCGACCATGCGCTGTTGCAGCACGACGCCGTCCAATGTCCGCGCGGCAACGCTCAATCGATCACGACCATGAAATCCCAGGCCATCAAGTTCAATCAAGCCAGCGGCAATAAGGTCGTTCAGCTCAACTGGCGGCCTTAAGCGCACATCAGATTGCCAAAACCGCGACTTCAAATTCCCAAAAACCGCGACTTCACCTCCTCATTCGCCCACAGTTCCTCCGGTCGCGCCGAATAGACCAGGCGGCCCTTGCTCATCACGTGGACGAAGTCGACGAGCTTTGAGCGCCAGCGCCGCGTTCTGCTCGACCAGGAGAATGGACAAGCCTTCCTGCTTGAGCTTGGCGATGGCTTCCCACAGGCCCTGGATGATGATCGGCGCAAGCCCCTCCGACGGCTCGTCCATGATCAGGCAGTCGGGATTGGTCATCAGGCCGCGGCCGATCGCCAGCATCTGCTGCTCGCCGCCCGAGAGCGTCTTGGCGCGCTGGCTGCGGCGTTCGCGCAGCCGCGGGAACAGCGCATAGACCCGCTGCAGACTCCAGCCATGCCGTTCGGCATTGTGCTCGGCGACCAGCAGATTGTCCTCGACGCTCAAGGTCGGGAACACCCGGCGGCCCTGCGGCACCAGCCCCATGCCGCCGCGCACGATCGCGAAACGATGCCTGGCCGGTGATATCGGCGCCCTTGAAAAAGATTTTGCCGCGGCGCGGCGGCACGAAACCCACGATCGAATTGACCAGCGTGGTTTTGCCGACGCCATTGCGGCCGAGCAGCCCGAGGATCTGGCCTTGTTCGAGCTGCAGCGACAGGCCTTGCAGCACATAGGCGTCGCCGTAATAGGTGTGGATGTCTTGAACCTCGAGAATGGCCATATGCGGACCCTGCCGTCAGCCGGTTCCCAGATAGATTTCCTGCACCTTGGCGCTGGAGCGGATACGTGCAGCCGGTCCGCTTTCCAGCACTTCGCCGAAATGCAGCACCGAGATTTCGTCGGCGACGTCGAACACGATGTCCATGTCGTGCTCGATCAGCAGCATGGCCATGCTGCGCGTCGAGCCTCTGGAGAAATTGCGCCATCTCCGCTGACTTCGCCGGACGACAGGCCGGCCGCCGGCTCGTCGAGCAACAGGATATCGGGATCGCCGGCAAGACCCAAGCACGATTTCGAGCTGGCGTTGCTCGCCATGCGACAGATAGCGCACCTCGACATCCTTGCGGTCGAGGAACGCGGCGCGCTCCAATAACTCATGAGCTTTGTCGTAGACCTCGCGATAGGACGACAGGAACCGCCACATCACGAATTTCGACGCGCGCCGCCCCTTGATGGCCAGCAGCACATTGTCGAGCACGGTCAGTCCGGGAAACAGGCTGGTGACCTGAAACGTGCGCGCCATGCCGAGCGCGGCGCGGCGATGGCTCGGCCAGCGGGTCACATCATGGCCGAACAGCAGCACCTGCCCCGACGTCGCCGGAAAAATGCCGCTGATGAGATTGAACAGCGTCGTCTTGCCGGCGCCGTTCGGGCCGATAATGGCCTTGCGGTCGCCGGGCATGATTTTCAGCGACACGCCGCGTACGGCTTGCAGGCCGCCGAACGTCTTCGACAGGCTCTCGAGCTCAAGCACCGGCAACGGGCCTTCGCTCTGGCCGACCGTTCGCCTGAGACTCAGTCACGCGCCCACACCTGCAAAGCGAACGCACCGGGGACCGACTCCGGCCCCGGCGCGATGCCATTATTCGCAGTATTTGCAGGGCGGGAAGTCGCGGCTGTAGACCGGCTGCTGCAAGAACTTGTCCTTGCCGTAGGTCCAGAACTGGCCGACGTTCGGATAGGTCTTGATGACGACGTTCCACAGCGCCGGCTTGGCGTCGCCGAACAGCGTCGTCTTTCTCGACCTTGCGGATATAGACGTTCTCGACCGGGTTGCGCATGTCGTCAAAGGAGACCGGCCCGCGCGCCGCGTCGATCTTCAGGCTCAGCATGGTTTTGAGGAATTGCTCCGCGCCCGGGGAATTTGCCGTCGCTCTTGTGCGATGGCCTCGTCGACCATCTGCGCCGTCGTGTAGTTCGCTTCCGCATAGTAGCCGGGAATCTGCTTGTATTTGGAGCGGAATGCCTTGACGAAGGCCTCGTTCTTCGGCGTTTGCAGCGCGGCGCTGTACATCAACGCCGAAACGTCGCCAATGACCACGTCGCTGTCGAACGGCAGATTGTAGTCGTCATAGCTGGTGCCGCCGGCGATGATCGGCAGCTTGACGCCGGCCTCGCGCAATTGCTTGGGAAATTGCGGCGCCGCAGGACCGACCTGCAGCGAATAGATGACGTCGGCATCGCTCTTGATCGTCGGGATGAAAGGGCCGAAATCCTTGTTGCCGAGCGGCGGCCAGATTTTCTGAATGACCTTGCCGCCGCAATCCTCGAACGCCTTCTGGAAACCGCCCGCCGATTCATAGCCGAAGGCATAATCGGTGGCGATGATCACGGCCTTCTTGTAGCCCTGGTCGCAGGCCCATTGGCCAAGCGGATGATTGGGCAGTGAGCTCGTCCAGGTGGTTCGGATGAAATAGGGATATTTGCTGAGCTGACGTTGGGTCAGATCGTCGGCCGCGGCGATGGAAGAAATATAGACCGTCTTCTCTTCGGTGCTCACCGGCGCCAGCGCGTAGCCGGCCGAGGCCAGCACGCCGCCGATGAACATATCCACGTGATCCTGCAGCACCAGCTTCTTGGCCTTGGTCACCGCTTCGTCGGGCTTGCCCGCCGTGTCTTCGACGATCAGGTTGACTTTGGCGCCGCCGAGCATGCCGTTGTGCTGGTCGAGATAGAGCTGAAAGCCGTGCGTCATGTCCTGGCCGGTCTGCGAGAGAAAACCGGTCATCGGCGACAGCAAGCCGATGCGCAAGTTCCTCTGCGCCGCCGCCGGCACGCCAATGCTCAAGCCGCAGCGCCAAGACAGACCGCCCAACAGCGCCGGAAGCACCGGTCGTGGCATTGTGATTGACATGTCGTTTCCTCCCTCTCTTGTGATTGCCTTCCGTTCACGACGCGGAAGACAGGCTGCTAGTTTCTCCGACCTCGCCGCTTTTGCCGCTGTGTCAGGCACGGTGCGGCGTTTCCAAAATCGCGCCGGAAGTCCCATCAAGCCCATCGGCAAGATACAGGATCGTCAGCACGTAGACGCCGCCCAGCACATACTGCCACCACGGCACCAGCGTCAGAGATATTCGCGCAGGCCGAACACGATCGCCGAGCCGACGGCGCCGCCAACCAGCGTGCCGGCGCCGCCGAGCACCACCATCAGCAGCGCGTCCACCGACGTCGTCAGTACCACGGTATCCGGACTGACCAGCCCGTTGGTGAACGCCCACAGCACGCCGGACAGGCCGCCGACGGCGCCGGCAATGATAAAGGCGATGTATTTGTGCAGCCAGGTATTGTAGCCAAGAATTCGCATGCGCAGTTCGCGCTCGCGGATGCCTTCCAGGCTGCGGCCGAACGGCGATCGCACGAGAATGTAGAGCGCCAGCAAAGTGGCGGCGAAGAACGCAAAAACCAGAAAGAAGAACGTCCGCTCGTTGCTCAGGTCGAGTCCGAAATTCGGGCGCGCGGCGACATTGATGCCGTTGTCGCCGCCGGTGAGCGAATTCCAGCGATAGGCCAGCCCCCAGACGCATTGGCCGAGCGCCAGCGTGATCATCAGGAAATAGACGCCGGTGGCGCGAACGGCGAACAGCCCGAAAAACGCCGCGGTCGCCGCGCCAAGCAACATGCCCAGCAGCACCACCAGCCAGAAATCCCAGCCCAAGCCCGAATGTGATAACTTGGTGGCGAGGATCGCCGTGAGATAGGCGCCGACGCTGAAATAAGCCGCCTGGCCGAGCGAGGCGAGGCCGGCAAATCCGAGCAGAATGTCGACACTCATCGCCAGAATCGCGAAGACCAGCGCGCGGGTCGCCAGCAGCACCACGAAGAGGCGTCGAGTGCGGAACGATCCAGGCGAGCGCCAGCAAGCGCGACGGCGACGACGATGATGTTCAGCTCTCTGGCTCATCGCCCGGCCATCTCACTCGCGCCCGAACAGGCCGGTCGGCTTGATCGCCAGGATCAGCACCATCGGCGCATAGAGCGTGAAATAGGCCAGTTCGGGAAACAGCGCCTTGCCGAAATTGTCGGCAAGTCCAACCAGCATCGCGCCGATGGCGGCGCCACCGAGCGAGCCCATGCCGCCGATGATGACGACCGCGAAAGCGAGCGGCAGAATTTCAAAATCGAGGCCCGGATAGACGCCGAGGAAAGCGCCGCCGATCACGCCGCCAAGCGCGGCCAGAAAAGCGCCGAGCGCGAAGATCAGCATGGAAATGCGATTGGTATCGATGCCGACGCCGCGCGCCATTTGCGCGTCGTCGACGGTGGCGCGCACGGCGGCGCCCATGCGGGTCTTCTCCATCACCAGCCATATCGCGATGCCGATGGCGAGCGCCGTTGCGATCATGAAAACCGGTACAGCGGCAGATACAGGCCGCCAATCACGATGCTGTGTTCCAGCACATCTGGAGGATTGATCTCCAGGTTGTTGCCGCCCCAGATGTCGAGCGCGCCTTGCTGAAACAGATAGGCAAAACCGACCGTCAAGCAGGACCTGGCGGAGCGGATCGAAGCCGAGCGGCCGCAGGAACACGCGCTCCATCACCAGGCCGATCAGCGCTACCGCGAGCGCGGCCAGCGGCAGCGACAGCGCCCATGAGCCGGTCGCGCCAGATCACCGACAGTGCAATATAGCCGCCCCAGAGAAAATAGGCGCCATGCGCCAGGTTGACGATGCGCATGACGCCAAAAATCAGCGACAGCCCGGCTGCCCACCAGGAACAGCAGCGCGCCATAGGAAATGCCGTTAAAGGTCTGAATCAGCCAGAACTGCGCATTCACGCGTGCTGTCCCCCCTTGGCTCCCTAAGGGTAGCTTATCCTAGGTCCGCAGGGCGGAAATAGCCGCGGGTTGCGACCGATTGATCCGGCCGTACCGGCGGATATCGCCTTCAATGGCCCGACTTGCGGACGTATAGCGCCGGCCGAATTCGTGATATTGCAGAGCCGCATCACTCAAAATCTCAGCACCAAAGGACCTTCGGAAATGGCTAGCGTTCTGTTTTCCCCCATCACGTTGCGCGGGCTTACGCTGCCCAACCGCGTCGTGGTTTCGCCGATGTGCCAGTACAACTCCAACAACGGCTCGGCCAACGATTGGCATCTGATGCATCTCGGCAATATGTCGCTCGGCTGCGCTGGCCTGGTGATGTGCGAGATGACCGACGTCAATCCGCAAGGGCGGATTACGCCGAAATGCGCCGGCATGTGGTCGGACGACAACGAGGCGGCACTCAAGCGGGTGCACGATTTCTGCCGGACCTACGGCGTCGCCAAGCTCGGCGTGCAATTGGCGCATGCCGGGCGCAAGGGACCGACCACGCCGCCAGGCGCGGGCGGCAAGCCGATCCTCGACGGCCCGGACGCCTGGACGCCGGAGGCGCCTTCGGCCATTCCCTACGACACCGGCTGGCCGATGCCGCACGCCATGACCAAGGACGATATCAAGCGCTGCATCGGCGAGTTCGCCGCCGCCGCCAAGCGCGTCGACCGCATCGGCTACGACCTCGTCGAGCTGCACGGCGCGCACGGCTATCTGGCGCATCAGTTCCTATCGCCGCTGTCCAACCAGCGCACCGACGAATATGGCGGCTCGACCGAGAACCGCATGCGCTTTGCCATCGAGATGTACGAGGCGGTGCGCGCGGTGTGGCCGGAGAACAAACCGATCGGCATGCGCGTCTCCGCCACCGATTGGGTCGATGGCGGCTGGACTCCGGAGGAAACCGTGCTGCTCGCCAAAGAACTGAAGAAGCGCGGCCTGGATTATATGGACGTCTCGACGGGCGGCCTCGATCCGAAGCAAAAAATTCCGCTGGCGCCGGGCTATCAGGTGCCGTTCTCCGAAAAGGTGAAGAAAGAAACCGGCTTGACCACCATGACGGTCGGCTTGATCGCCGGCTACCGGCAGGCCGAGGACATCGTGGCGTCGGGCAAGGCCGACATGGTCTGCCTCGCGCGTGGCGCGATGTGGGATCCGCGCTGGGCCTGGCATGCCGCACAAGAGCTCGGCGCCGAGACGCCCTATGCGCCGAAAATGGCGGGCTGCAATCCAAAACTGCGGCCGCAACTCTTCCCGAATGGGCGGCCGATCGCGTGAGCCTTGGAGCGCAATCGTTTCGGATTGAATTGATTGCGCTCCATAAGTTTTTTATAAAAGCATGATCTTTTCGGAAAACCGGTTTCCACCCTCGGATCAAGTCCGAGGGCAGGCATTTTCCGGATCATGCTTTAGCTTTCGAGGTTGACGCCCTTGGTCTCCGGCGTGCGGATGATCGCGATAATGGCTGCCACCGCGTAGCACATGATCAGCAGTCCGATATACAGATACGCGTCCTTGACGCCGTAGGCGCGCAGGATTAGCCCGGCCACGATCGGTATAAGGCCGCCGCCATAGACCTGCGCGATCTGGTAACCCGCGCTGGCGCCGGACGCGCGATAGCGGGTCGGAAAATTCTCGGTATAGAACGTCGGGATCGCGCCGTAGCCGAAGCCGAAGACGAAACCAAAGCCGATGACCTCCGCGACCGTCGCCCAGAGAAAGCTGCCGGTATTGACGAAGTGAAAATACGGCAGCGCGAACGCCAAAAGCACGACGGCGGCGATCAACAGGATGGTCCGGCGATTGATGTAGTCGGCGAGGAACGAACCGACGATCATGAAGATCAGCATGAAGCCCGCGGCGATGAGCCCGATCTCCTCGGGCTGGTTGCCGGTAAATCCGACCGCCTTCATGTAGCCAGTGCCGAACACGAAATAGAGAAAGAATGCGCCGCCGAACATGGCGTTCACCAATGAGGTGCGCAGGATGGTCCACGGCATTTCGCGCCAGACCTGACTTGCCGGGTGTTTCAGGACCATTTGCGCCTTGTGCTGCTCGAACACGAAGCTGTCCATGGTGCGGGTGCGGATGATGAGCCCGACGATCGCCACCAGAAAGCCGATGAAGAAGAAGATTCGCCAGCCCCAGGCGATGAAATCCTCCGGGCTCATCAGCGATTTCACCAAAATCACCGAGCCGAAGCCGAGCAACAATCCGATCGGAATGGCGAATCCGACCCAGGCGCCCCAGAAGGCGCGGATACTTCGAGCGCGCCGCCTGCTCGACCACCCAGGTCGAGGCGGTGCCGAATTCGGCGCCGAACTGATGCCCTGGCACAAGCGGAATACGATCAGCAGGATCGGCGCCGCAACGCCGATCGTGTCGTAGGTCGGTGTCAGCCCGATCAACAGCGTCGCGAGGCCCATGAGGACCAGCGCATAGACCATCGCGTCCTTACGGCCATAGGTGTCGGCGATGTGGCCGAAGATAAAAGCCCCGACGGGACGGATGATAATGCCGAGGCCATAGACGCCGATCGCCGCTGCGACCGCGGCAAGACCCGGCAGTTTGAAGAAAATGCCGCCCCACACAGTCGCCGCGATCACCCCGGTGACCAAAAAGTCGTACTGCTCGATGACCGAGCCGATGATGCTTGCAAGCGCGACTTTATAGATCTGGCTTGTCGTCGGGGTATTCCCCGGTGCGGCGGGTGCGGCGGCGGTAGCGCTCATGGTCCCCTCCCCAGCTTCAATCGCCATTTTAAAACGTTGGGCAACGACGGCCAGCCTTCGACGAATATAGCTTCATAAGCGCACGCAGCGATAAGGTTCGTCAACCGTCGAGCGGCTCGGTTCCGGTGATTTCGATGCCGAAGCCGGACAGCCCGACATAGGTCATCGGCCGCGAGGAGGTGATGAGCTTGATCGATTGGACGCCAAGGTCCTTGAGGATTTGCGCGCCAAGACCGATCTCGCGCCATTGCTGGGTCCGCGCCTCGCCGGACGCGGTATCGGACGATTTCGGAATTGAAATCACCGGCACGCCGGCGGTGCCGTCGCGCAACAGGATCAGAACGCCCCTGCCCTCCGCCTTGAAACGCGCAAGGGCCCCATGGATCGACTTGGCGCCGCCGAACACGTCGGCGATGATGTCGGCGCGATGCAGCCGCGTCAGCACGTTATTGCCGTCGCCGACGCGGCCGTAGACGAAGGCCATGTGATGTACCGCATCGAACGGCGTGACGAAAGCGTAGCCGGTCAACGTGCCGATTTCGGACTCGACCGGGAATTCTCCGACGCGCTCGATCAGCTTATCGCGCGCCTGCCGGTAGGCGATCAGTTCGGCGATGGTGATGCGCTGCAGCTTGTGGCGTTCCGCGAAGGCGGCGAGCTCCGGCCCGCGCATCACCGTGCCGTCGTCGTTCATCAGTTTCGGCAAGCACGCCGACCGGCGGCAGGCCGGCGAGCCGGCAGAGATCGACGCAGGCCTCGGTATGCCCCGAGCGCATCAGCACGCCGCCCTCCTTGGCCACCAGCGGAAAGACATGGCCGGGCCGCACGAAATCGGCGGCGCCGCTGATTGCCGTTGGCCAGCGCCCGCACCGTATTGTTGCGCTCCTCGGCGGAAATGCCGGTGGTGAGACCGTGGCGGACATCGACCGAGACGGTGAACGCGGTGCCGAGCGGCGCATCGTTCAGCGCCACCATCGGATCGAGCCGCAGCCGCCGCGCCTCCTCGCGGCGCCAGCGGCGCGCAGACGATCCCGGACGTGTTGCGAATGATGAACGCCATCTTCTCGGGCGTGCACAGGCTCGCCGCGACGAACAGATCGCCCTCGTTCTCGCGGTCGTCGTCATCGGCGACAATGATGATTTCACCGCGGGCAAAAGCGGCGACGGCAGTTTCGAGACGTTGATGGATTTCGTCCATCGGTACTCCTCGCTCACGTTTCGGTTGAAAACGGCCACGCCGGCGTTTCGCCGACCTGCGCCGCGCTGGCGTAAATAATGATCGGCGATCACGCACGCCACCATGGCTTCGCCGATCGGCACCGCGCGGATGCCGACGCATGGATCGTGACGGCCGTTGGTAGAAATTTCGGTCTCATGGCCGTAGCGGTCGACGGTGCGGCGCGGCGTCAGGATCGACGACGTCGGCTTGACGGCAAAGCGCGCCACCACCGGCTGCCCGGTGGAAATGCCGCCAAGGATGCCGCCCGCATTGTTGGAGAGAAACAGCGGCTTGCCGTCGTTGCCCATCCGCATCTCGTCGCCGTTGTCCTCGCCGCTGAGCTCGGCGGCCGCAAAGCCGGCGCCGATCTCGACGCCTTTGACGGCGTTGATGCTCATGAGGGCTGCGGCGAGATCGCCGTCGAGCTTGCCGTAGATCGGCGCGCCAAGCCCCGCCGGCACGCCTTCGGCGACAACCTCGATCACCGCGCCGATCGAAGAGCCGCTCTTGCGCAACCCATCGAGATAGTCCCCGAGCGAGCCCGCGAGCTTGGCATCCGGGCAGAAGAACGGATTGCGCTCGACTTCGGCCCAGTCCCAGCGCGCGCGGTCGATACGATGCGGCCCCATCTGCACCAGCGCGCCGCGCACGTTGAGGCCGGGCACGACCTTGCGCGCGATCGCGCCCGCCGCAACCCGCATCGCGGTCTCGCGCGCCGACTGGCGGCCGCCGCCGCGATAGTCGCGCAGGCCGTATTTCGCATCATAGGTATAATCGGCATGGCCCGGACGATATTTGTCCTTGATGTCGGAGTAGTCTTTCGAGCGCTGATCGACATTATCGATCAGGAGCGCGATCGGCGTGCCGGTGGTCGACTGCAGCCGCTCGGCTTCGTCGGCGAACACGCCGGAAAGGATTTTGACCGTGTCCGGCTCCTGGCGCTGCGTCGTGAAACGCGATTGGCCAGGCCGGCGGCGATCGAGATAGGGCTGAATATCGCTTTCGGTCAGCGGAATGCGCGGCGGACAGCCGTCGACGACGCAGCCAATCGCCGGCCCATGGCTTTCGCCGAAGGTCGTGACCCGGAATAAATGGCCGAACGTATTGAATGACATGACGCGCCGATGACGCTGAATATTGGAATAAAGGCAAGCGGGGCTTGGTCGTCGGGTTGGTAGCCCGCGCCCTGCGGCGGGTCAAATGAGGCCCTCGTCGATGCCATCGCGCGCAACGTCAGCGAAACGGCGCTCGCAACTCGCCGTTCAACGCCGACGCCGCTGCCATTTCAGTCGGCAAAATGCGCGGCGCTGGATTCCGCATCGCAACAAATGTTCATGCGCTATTCATGTCGCTGAACGACGGTTAATGAAAACCTGAATGTCCGTTAAGCTACGGAAAATATAGATTATTTTCGATTTTTAGATTGCGAGCCCGAACCGGCTATGGCATGTTCTCGCGGTAAGGGGGCGCGGACCCGGGGACCAATCACATCCTGCGACTGAACCAACCCTGCCGTAGGTTCATCACAAACACACCAAGGGATCATCATGGCCACGAAGAAAAAGAAGAAGACGAAGAAGAAGACCAAGTAAACCCAAATCGTGAATGCGCAGGCCTCGTATTGGGCCACGCTACCGATTTCGGATTTCGCGGGATCATCGATCCTGCAAAGCGGCCGGACAGCGTTCGGCCGCTTTCGTTCTGAGCGCTGGACGAGCATTCTCGGACAACAGCTATTGCTTTAACGACAGCCATTCGTGCAGACTCATCCGTAGCGCGCCATCTTGCCGTCGGCGAACACATAGACGACGCCCTGCGCCGATTTGCGCATGCGTGGCGTCCTCGCGCGGCAATAGCCCGAACATGCGCCATCAGCGCGCGGCACTCCGCCGCCATGCGCCGCGACCACCGTGTCGCGCGTCAGCCCCTCGTACCATTCGCCGATGCGCCGGGTCAGGACGCGATAGCTCTCGCCGCCCGGCGGCGCAAAGTCCCACTTGTCGCGCTCGCGTTCGGCCAGCACGCCCGGCGTGCGGCGATTCGATTTCCGGCAGTGTCAAGCCCTCCCATCCGCCGTATGAGATTTCCATCAGGCGGTCGTCCGGCGCGTAGGCGTGCGGATCGAGGCCGAGCGTGGCGCGGATGATTTCCATGGTCTCGCGCGCCCGCCGCAGCGGGCTTGCCACATAGGCAAAGTCGGTCGCCTCGCGCCCGTCCCGCGCGAACAGATCGCGCAGCAATTCGCCGCATGCTCGGCGCCTGCTCGCGGCCGCGCGCATTGAGCGCGATATCGCGGCGGCCCTGCAGGCGGCCTTCGACGTTGAAATCGGTCTCGCCGTGACGGACGAAATAGAGGATGGGCCGGCATGGCGGTTCGGCCGCTCGGCCGTCTAGTCCTTGCCGACGGCGATATCCGGCGCGTCGGGATGCTTCATGCCGACGATGTGGTAGCCGGCATCGACATGATGCATCTCGCCGGTGACGCCGCGCGACATGTCGGAGAGAAGATAGGCGCCGGCCTCGCCGACATCCTCGATGGTCACGTTCGCGCCGCAGCGGCGCGTTGTATTCATTCCATTTGAGGATATAGCGCAAATCGCCGATGCCGGACGGCGGCCAGCGTCTTGATCGGCCCCGACGAGATGGCATTGACGCGGATATTCTTTGCGCCGAGATCGGCGGCGAGATACCGCACCGAGGCTTCCAGCGCGGCCTTGGCGACGCCCATGACGTTATAATGCGGCATCCATTTCTCCGCGCCGTAATAGGTCAGCGTCAGCATGGCGCCCGCCGTTCGGCATCAGCTTCTCGGCGCGCTGCGCGATCGGCGGTCAGCGAATAGCAGCTGACCAGCATGGTCTTGGTGAAATTGTCCTCCGTGGTGTCGACATAGCGGCCGTCGAGCTGGTCCTTGTCGGAAAAGGCCATGGCGTGGACCAGGAAGTCGAGCGCTGCCCCAGGCCGACTGCACGGCCGCGAACACCGCATCGATGGTCTTCGGCTCGGTCACGTCGCAATGGCCGACGACAATGCCGCCGATCTCCTGCGCCAGCGGCTCGACGCGTTTCTTGAGCGCATCACCCTGATAGGTGAATGCGAGCTCGGCGCCGTGCCCGCGGCAGGCCTTGGCGATACCCCAGGCGAGCGAACGATTGTTCGCGACCCCCATGATCAGGCCGCGTTTGCCGCGCATGAGGCCCGAGACTTTCGGCCATCTTTCCGACCCCATATCGCGATTTCAGCCCCAGCCTCCTATGGCATAGGGCCTAGGCACCATCAAGCATCGCGCTGCCTCGCGATACAGCCAAAACCCGCGGTGTTGGAATAGCGATGAGCCGGGTGGTGTTGTTGAAGGCAGGTAGTCCCTGCCGGTCTGCCTGACACGCCGACGTTCCCGACACCGCCAAAAGGGGTCTGCTTGAGCGAGTTCCACGAGCAAATCAAGGCGGCGATCCCGGCGCTGCGCCGCTATGCCCGCGCGCTGACCCGCGACGCCGAGACGGCCGACGACATCGTTCAGGACACGCTGGTGCGGGCGTTGCGGTCCGAGCACCTGTTTCACGGCGGCGATACGCGGGCATGGCTCTACACGATCTTGACCAATCTCAACCGCAACCGGCTGCGCGCTTTGTCGCGGCGACCGGTGCTGACGCCGATCAAGGACAGCGACGCGGCGACCGGCGGACCGGAAGCGGGCGGCCGCGACATCGACGCGCGCGCTGCGATGAACTCGCCGAGGAGCAGCGCTCCGCATTATTGCTCGTCGTGCTCGAGGGCCTGACCTATCGCGAGGTCGCCGAAATCCAAGGCGTACCCATCGGCACGGTCATGTCGCGGCTGGCGCGGGCTCGCGCGTCAGATAAGAACGTATCTCGACGGCGAACGCCCGCGCATTGCGCCGCGTAAAATGATCTAAAGAGAGAGCGGAACTATGATTGATCGAGACCACATTGTCGGCGAAGACGAACTCAATGCCTACGTCGATGGCGAATTGCCGGCCGATCGCCGCATGGCCGTGGAAGCCTGGCTTGCGCGCGCATCCAGACGATGCGGCGCGAGTCGCCGCCTGGCGCCAACAGGCCGAATTAATCCACGCGCGCTATGGCGCGGTTGCCGACGAGACTCCGCCGCAGCGGTTCAATATCGGCCGCCTGACGCGCCGGCGTTACGGAGCGCTGGCGGCGGCCGTCGCCGCGGCCGTTGCGGCCTTCCTGATCGGCGGCGCGTCGGCTGGACCGCTCGCGGCGTTGAGACTGCACGCCCGACCGATCTTGCATTGTTTACCAGCGACGCGCTTGACGCCTACCGGCTTTACGTCGTCGAGGTCCGTCACCCGGTCGAAGTGCCGGGCGATCAGCGGCCGCATCTCAATCAATGGCTGTCGAAGCGGGTGGGATCGCCGCTGCGCGCCCCCGATCTCGACAAGATCGGATTAAAGCTGGTCGGCGGCCGGCTATTGCCCGGGCCGACTGGCGCGACCGCCTTCTTCATGTACGAGACGCCGTCCGGCGAGCGCTTCACGCTCTATTGCGGCCGCACCAGCGATCGCGAGACGGCGCTGCGTTACAGGACCGGCGAGCAGAATGCGCGCCTATTATTGGGTCGACGGCGACCTCGCTTATGTGCTCTGCGGTCCGGCGCGAACGCGACAAATTGCGCGAAATCGCGCAAGCCGCCTACGAGCAGATCGATCGGCGGCAGCCCGACCCCGTCAGGAGGGCGGGCTAAAACGAGATCAATATCGCTTTTGCGTGGGTCGTAAGGCTTGTCGGACTGCCACTTTTTCATCAGCTCTTCGAACTCGGGGTCGCCGTTTTCGGGCAGCACGATGCGGACCGTGGCGAGAAGATCGCCGCGGCCGGCTTTGGCGGGAAACCCCTTGCCCTTGAGCCGGAAGGTACGCCCGCTCGACGTCCACGGCGGGATCGCGATCTCGACCGGCTTATCGAGCGTCGGCACGCGCACCTTGGCGCCGAGCGCCGCCTCATAAACCGTGATCGGCAGATCGAGCCGCACATCGAGGCCCTCCAGCTTGAAGACCGGGTGCGGCGCAATGGAAACGGTGATCATCAAGTCGCCGGCGCCGTTCTGTCCGGGCATGCCCTGCCCGTGCAGCCGGATATGCTGGCCGTCGAGGATGCCCGGCGGGAATTTTGACGTCGACATTCTTGCCATTCGGCAGATGGAGCCGCTGCGTCGATGCCGTTGGCCGCGTCCGGCAGCGATACCGACATTTCGGCCTGCACGTCGGCGCCGACGCCGAAGTCTTCCGGCTCGAAGTCGGGCTTCGGCGCCGCGAGCACCGCGCGCCGAACGCCTCTTTGAGGATATCCTCAAAGCCGCGCGCCACCGCCGGCCGCCGCCGCCGTTGCCCGGGTAAAGCCTTCCGGGCCGAAATTGAAATTCTCGAAGTTCACGTCGGGACCGAAGCCTGGGCCCTGGCTGCCACCCGGGCGGGCACCCCCGCCAAAGCCGCCAAAGCCCTGAAAGCGCGGTTTGCCTTCCGCATCGATCTCGCCGCGATCGAACGCCTTGCGCTTGTCCTCGTCGCCAAGAAGCTCATGGGCAGCATTAAGCTCGGCGAAGCGCGACGCCGCCTTTGGGTCGTTTTTATTGGCGTCGGGATGAAGCTTCTTGGCCAGCTGCCGATAGGCGCTTTTGATATCGCCGGCGCTTGCCTTGCGATTGATGCCCAACACCTCATAGGGATCACGCATCCCCGCAAGAACTCCGCGCAATTTCGGGCCGGCCCCGCCTGCCCACCGATTCCAATGTGGGATTAAATCGCTCGCCACGCAATGCAGCATGCCGAATCGGGACCGCCGCCACCGATGATACGGCCTTAGCTCGACTTGAGAGGCGTTAGCCGCGTCACCTCCCAACTGCCGCCGGCGGTCCGGCAGGCGGCGCCCTGCAGCCAGTCCTGCGTCGCACCGTGCAGGTAGCTGGCCAGGAAATCGCGGCAGGGCAGACCGTCTTCGCTGATAGGACGTATCCAGCGGCAGTGATATTGCCGCGGGCGCCGGTCTGCGGGTTTTGCCAGGGCACGCTCGCGTCCTTGCCGTGCATAAGCGAGAACATCGGAAGCAGCCGCCCGCGCATAGGCAAGATCCGTTCGCGGCAGGCCGCTTGCCGAGCTAATCCCCGGATCGGCCTGCCGCCGCGGCTGCGATCGAGCCGCGTGGCCAGGCCGCCGGTGTCGTCGGTTGCGACCAGCGAGGCAAGCCGATAGGAGCAGCCGGAGACGGCCAGGGCGCTCACGAGGGCGGCAATAACCGTCCCGCAGCGCAGCGCCACGAGATAGGCGCAAGCCCGCCGTTCCACTATATTGGAGACCGGCGGCACCGTTTGCGATCGCCGCACGCGAGCACCAGGTACTCCGAGAATGTCCGACGCGGCGTCCATAGAATACCCGGCGGGGTTAACAGGCGGTGATTTCACCGCCGCCGACGAGCCGTTGCGCCTGTTCGCCGCATGGTTCGCCGAAGCCAAGAGCTCCGAACCGGTCAATCCCGAAGCCATGACGCTCGCCACGGTCGACGCCGCCGGCCTGCCCAATGCGCGCATGGTGCTGCTGAAAGGCTTCGACGAGCGCGGCTTCGTCTTCTACACGAACGCCGAGAGCATCAAGGGCCACGAGCTTGCCGCCGCACCGAAAGCGGCGCTGGCGTTTTACTGGAAGTCGTTGCAGCGCCAGGTTCGGCTGCGCGGCGACGTCGAAGCGGTGTCGAACGAAGAAGCGGACGCCTACTTCGCGACACGCTCGCGGATGGCCCAGATTGGCGCCTGGGCGCAAAACAGTCGGCGGCGCTGGAAAGCCGGCTCGCGTTCGAAAAGGCCGATGGCCCGCTTTACGCCGCGAAATTCGCGGTCGGAACCGTGCCGCGGCCGCCGCACTGGGTCGGCTATCGGGTCGTGCCGGCGGAGATCGAATTTTGGCAAGAGCGGCCGTTCCGGCTGCACGACCGTGTCGTGTTTAAGCGCGAAGCCGTGACCGCGCCGTGGACCAAGACGCGGCTCTATCCATGACCCTCGTCATTATCCATGACTCGTCATTGCGAGGAGCGAGAGCGACGAAGCAATCAAGAGCAGTCTCGCAGTTTTTTCACGCCGCCCTTGATTGCTTCGCGGAGCCTGTCATCGGGCCGCGCGCTTCGCGCGGACCCGTTGGCTCGCAATGACAGCTAGGATGTGAACATGCCAACCAGCAACCAGCCGCGCCGAACGCTGCTCCTGACCGGAGCCAGCCGCGGCATCGGCCACGCGACGGTGAAGCGGTTTTCCGCGGCCGGCTGGCGCGTCATCACCTGCTCGCGCCATCCCTTCCCGGAAAATTGCCCGTGGGAGGCGGGACCGGAAGACCACATTCAGGTCGATCTTATCCGATCCGGAAAATACCGAAGCCGCCATCGCCGAGACCAAGCGGCGGCTCAATGGCGAACTGCATGCGCTGGTCAACAATGCCGCGATCTCGCCCAAGGCCGAGGGCGGCAAGCGGCTCGGCTCGATCGAAACCTCGCGCGAGGACTGGCATCACGTGTTCCAGGTGAATTTCTTCGCCCCGATCATGCTGGCGCGCGGGCTGCTCGACGAACTGCAAGCAGCCAAGGGCTCGGTGGTCAACGTCACCTCGATTGCGGGCTCGCGCGTGCATCCGTTTCGCCGGCGCCGCCTATAGCCACGTCGAAAGCGGCGCTCGCCGCGCTGACCCGCGAAATGGCGGCCGATTTCGGCGCCGCGCGGCGTTCGCGTCAACGCCATCGCGCCGGGCGAGATCGACACGGCCATGCTGTCGCCGGGCACCGACAAGATCGTCGAGAATATTCCGCTGCACCGGCTGGGCACGCCGGACGAGGTGGCGAAGATCATCTACGTCTTGTGCACGGACACATCGTCCTACGTGAACGGCGCCGAGATCCACATCAACGGCGGCCAGCACGTGTGAGCGAGGCGCGCGCTTATATTGGCCCATCCGTGCCGGTTTTGAGATGACCGCTTCTCTCTCAAAAGCGGGAGATTCGCACGACGGCGACTTCCGCCTAGTACGGGGTAAGCGACAAAGGTGATCCCGTTCGCCTTCGGGCCGACACGCGCTTATCGCGCTTTCGCAACCATAGGAGCCGATGACGCGGACGGCCCACCGAACGTATAGCCGAGCTCGAACAGCACCGTAGTCATGGTATGACGCCCGGTTGCCAGCGTGTAACTTTGAAGCGGCGCGAAGTTCGCCGATGGTGCGCTGATGCTCTGCGAGCGGGCGAAGGCCCAGGTCGAATCCACGCCGACGAACCAGTTGCGCGATAAGTGGTAACGCGCGCCGACGCCGACCGCGGGATCGGCCGACCACCAAGTTTTGCTGGCCGACGTGCCCGGGCCGCCGGGAGCGCCAGCCTCGGTCAGATTGAAGCCCGCTTTCCAGCGGTCGAAATCGACGCCGCCATGGACAAGGAATTCGAGGGCGGGTGAATTGATGCCCAAGTAACGAGCCGGAAGGCGATAGCCCAGCTGGAGCGGGATCGACCACGTTTCTTTGAGAGTGGACGTGCCGGTTCCCAACGGGATGGCGCTGAGGCCTGAGAACGAGGCGCTGGCTTGACCTGGATCGGTCAAGCCGAGTTCAATATATAGGCTTTCTATGGGATCGAATAAGTCGGTTTGGGCTGCCCGCGCGCATGCGGTCGGGCCGACATTTTGGGCGCACTGCTGATAATTTGCCCAAGATGCAACAATATCAGAGGCGTCAAAATCTATCGCCGCACCGCCGGCGGCAGTCGTGTGGTTGAGCGATTGCGATTGCGTCGTGGTAGGCGGCACCGCCGTGATATCGGTGCCGGACATCGAGCCGGTGCCGTTATAATTCATAGCACCCATCGTGCCGATGACCGAGACGCCAGGGGCGCTCTGCGCCCATGCGCCCGACGCGGACAGCACCGCCGCAACGCCGACAATCCAGGGAACGATTCGCAAAGTCGCTGTCTTCGCGCCTGCGCTCCGTGACGCAGCCGAGCAAATGCCGAGAATTTTCATCGAGTGCCCCATGAAATAACGCCGGCTTGAAACCGTTCGTCGCCAGCTTGCGAAGATCAGCATCGATTTCGCCTGTGAGGAAGTGAAAAATCGATTTCAAACCATTGAGCTGTGAATGGTGGCATAAATGCCACACTGACATTGTGCATCCATTATTGATCGCGTCTCACGTGTTATCCTCAGTCAAAAGCGGCGTGCTGTCGACGGAATGGGAACGACAGCAAGTTCAGGGGATAGAGATGGTTGATTTCCGGCTTGGGTCAATCGCGCGCATCGCGGTCGAATTGTCGAATGTCCCGAGAGCGGACAGCGCCTGGGTTAATGAATACCGCTCCTACCGCACCTGAAACACGAGCTTGCCGCGGAAGTGACGGCTCTCGCTCAAGCGATGCGCCTCGGCGGCTTGCGAAAGACGGTAGAGCTTGATCTCGGGCGGCCGCACCGCGCCTGTGCTGATGAGTTGCGCGACCCGCTCCATCGCCGCGCGCGAGCGCGGGACCGGAGGCCGCAAGGCCGTTACGTCGGATCGCTCCGGTTTCGGCGCCTGCGCTCCCGACGCGATAAAAGCGGCACGGCCGCCGGGCTTGAGCACTGCGAAGGATTTCTCCGCCACCTCGCCGCCAACCGTGTCGAAGACGGCATCGCAGCCGCTGACGATCGTGGTGAAATCATCTTTGTTGTAATCGATGACTTCATCGGCGCCGAGAGCCTTCACATAATCGCGGTTCGCCGCGCTTGTCGTCGTGATGACGCGCGCGCCGAGATGCTTGGCGACTTGAATGGCGAAGCCGGCGACACCGCCGGCGCCGCCTTGAATCAACACGGTCTCGCCGCGCTTGAGTTTCAACGTGTCCTCGATCGCGTTGACCGCGGTGAGGCCGGTGAGCGCCAAGGCGGCGGCGTTCACATGCGATAGCCCGTCCGGCTTCTTGGCGATGAGCGACGCCTTGATGGCTATTTTTTCGCAGTAGGTTCCTTCCCGGCCGGCATCGAGCACGCCGAAAACTGCGTCGCCGATAGCAAGATCGGCGCCGCTGCCGGCGGCGCTCACCATGCCGGAAAAATCGCGGCCGGGAATTTGCGGAAATTTGACGTCGGAGTGCCGCCCATATTGGCCGGCACGAAATTTCCAATCGGCCGCGTTGACGCTAGCCGCAACCACATCGACCACGACCTCGCCAGCACCTGCCGCTGGGTCGGGCAAGTCGCCGTATTGCAATACGTCCGGTCCGCCGAACCGCTCGATATATGCAGCCTTCATTTGAGTTTTTCCTCCCGGGCCGTTCGAGCCCGAATTGCCACTAGCATAACTATAACCGCCTCGCCGATCCGCCACAAAGTGCGGCCGAGCTATCGCGAAAGGCCGGAAACATCGGCCGGCGAGGCTTGCCGCGATTGCCCGATGAGATAGACTGATCTCATATCGCCATTTCGCTGAATGATGGCGTAGTTTAGGGAGGTAAGTTATGAGTAAGTTTATGGGCCGCGGCACGGCGGCGCTGCTATCGGCGGGCGCGGCTTTGTTCGCGCTTGCGTTGGCAACGCCCGGCCATGCGCAATCGAATGAACCGATCAAGATCGGGGTCATCGCCGAGGCACAGTCGGTGGCCGGGTCCTCGATTCCTCAGGCCGCGCAACTTGCCGCCGACGAAATCAATGCGGCGGGCGGCGTTAATGGCCGTAAGATCCAAATCATCACTTACGACAATCACTCCTCCGCCGCGGAATCGGTACGCGCATTCCAGCGCGCCGCCACTGAGGATCATGTCAATGCAGTGATCGCAAGCTATATCAGCGAGGTCGTGCTCGCGCTCGAACCCTGGACCGGTCGCCTGAAGACGGTGATGGTAACCCCGGGCGCTGCGTCCGACGTCATCACGCAGAATATCGCCAAGGACTACGACCACCTCAAATATACGTTCCATGGCTATCTGACCTCTACCAGTCTCGCCGACCAAGTCTGCGACGCCGCCAAGGATATTCTCGTCAATCAACTGCATATGAAAACCGCAGTCGTCATGAGCGAGGACGCTGCCTGGACCACGCCGCTCGATGCCGAATATCTGAAATGTCTGCCGTCGATCGGGCTCAAGGTGGTCGACCATATCCGCTTCTCGCCTGACACCACGGATTTCACGCCGATCTTCAACAAGATCGAGGGTGAAAAGGCCGACGTCATGATCACCGGCATCTCGCATGTCGGCACGCAGCCCACGGTGCAGTGGAAGCAGCAGGAAGTGCCGATTCCGATGTTCGGAATTTCGTCGCAGGCGACCAATTCGACCTTCTGGAACGACACCAACGGCGCCACGGAAGGCGTGCTGTTCCAAGCCGTCTCTGGACCCGGCGTTGCCGTGACGCCGAAGACGCTGCCGTTCGTGGCGGCCTTCAACAAGCGATTCGGCAATAACCCGTCCTATTGCGGCTATACCGCCTATGACGAGGTTTATTACATTGCCGATGCAATCAAGCGCGCCGGCTCGACCGATCCCGACAAGCTTGTCGATGCGATGGAAAAGACCGACTGGGTCGGCACCATCGGCCGCATCCAGTTCAAGGGTAAGGATACGGCCAATCCGCATGCTCTCAAGATCGGCGGAACGACGATTCCCGGACTGATGCTGCAATGGCAGGACGGCAAACAGGTCAATCTGTGGCCGGCGAATGTTGCCAATGGCAAGCTGAAATTTCCGAAGTTCATCAAAGTCGGCTCCGCCAACTGACGGAAGTCTGATCGACTGCGCCAAATCGCCCCCGCCTGCGTCCGCACGCGGGGGCGATGTTTGAGTGGAGTTCCTTTGAGTGACGTTGTTCTGGCAAATCCTAATTGACGGCTTCGCCATCAGTTCGCTCTACGCGCTCGGGGCGACCGGCTTCGCCCTGATTTTCGGCGTTTCCGGCGTCCTCAATCTGTCGCATGGCGCATTGATGGTGGCGGCTGTGGTCGCGGCTTGGGCCGCCGGCGATCAATTGCACGTCGGTCCCTATACCGGAGCGTCGATCGGCGTGGCGGTCGGTTTCGTCGTCACCATGCTCACTTATTTCTTTGTCGTTCGACCGCTGCAGCAGACGCGCAAAATCCGCGAAGAAGAAAAAGAGATTTTCATCCTGACCACCACGCTCTTGTGGGGCATCATGCTGCAGGAGCTGATTGCCTACCTCTATACCAACAACGCCAAGACCGTGGCGCCGATCGTGCAGGGCGTCGTCTCAATCGCCGGCGTGCGCACGCCGTCGAATGAGATTTTCACCGCGATCATGTGCTGGCTGGTGATCGTCGCGCTCTGGCTCCTGGTCAATCGCACCCGCGCCGGCAAGGCCGTGCTTGCCGCCTCGATGAATCCGCGTGGTGTAACGCTGCTCGGAATAGAACTGTCGCGAGTTTATATTGCGATTTGGGCGATCTACGGCGTGCTTGTCGGTATCGCTGGCGTATTGCTCGGAATGTTCCTCGGCGTCTCGTCCTATAGCGTCGGCCCGTTGACGGCGAGCGCCTTCTCGATTGTCGTCCTCGGCGGCCTCGGCAGCGTCTCGGGCGCGCTGATCGCCGCCTATGTCGTGGGCTACCTCGAAACCATCACCGCCTATCTGATTTCACCGGCTTATCGCACCATCCCAGCGCTGCTGTTGCTGATCGCGGTAATGTATGTCCGGCCGCGCGGACTATTGGGGCGCCGCTAGATGCGCGATATTTCCACGGTTCGCATTCTGCTGATCGCGCTCGCCGCAGTCGTGGCGGTGTCGTTTCTTCCGCTCGGCTTCTCCGGCTACATCCTCGGCCTGCTCACCGTCGCCTATTATTTCGGCGTCTTCGCAATGGCCTGGGACTTGCTGTTCGGCTTTGCCGGCGAAGTTAATTTCGGGCCAACGTTTCTGATCGGCACCGGCGCCTATACCGCGGGCATCCTGGATAATGTCTATCAGCCGCCGATCTGGCTTTGCATCGCTGCGGGCGCACTCGCCGCGGTGATTGGAGGCGTCGTGCTCGCCTTACCGGCACTGCGCTTGCGCGGTCCTTATTTCGGCCTCACAACGCTTGTCGCCGTGCTCATCCTTCAGAACTTCATCGTGGTCGACGCGCATTTGACCGGCGGCGAGATCGGGCTGACTGTACCGGACGTCATTACGATCAGCGATGCGGTGAATTACGAAATTGCGCTGTGGTTCATGGCGGCGAGTGCCGCGATCCTGTTTGCGCTGTCGCGTTCGCCTGTCGGCCTTATCCTGCAGGCGAGCGGACAGGATGCCGTACAGGCCGGCGCGCTGGGCTTCAACGTCGTTAAGCACAAGCTCGCCGCATTCATTATTAGCGCATTGTTCTCCGGCCTCGCCGGCGCGCTGATGGTGTTTTATCTGGGCTCGGCCTCGGTCGGAACGTTCATCGACATCACAGTCAGCGTTCAGGTGATCATCGCCGCGGTGCTCGGCGGCCGCCGCACCATCCTCGGCGGGGTGCTGGGCGCCGTTTTCCTCATCGCCATGAGCGAGGCGCTTCGCCCGATCGGTGATCTCTCCAATTTCGTCGTCTTTGCCATGGCGCTTATCGTCATCCTGGTGTTCCCGAGCGGCTTCTTCGGCCTGCTGACGCGATCGCGGGGATTCTCGTGACCAGCGCTGCGCCTACCCAGCTCCAAGTCAGCGGTCTGACCAAGCGCTTCGGCGGTCTGGTCGCGGTCAAGAATATGAGTTTCGAGGTTCATGCGGGCAAAATCCTCGGCCTGATCGGACCGAACGGCTCGGGAAAATCGACGGTGATGAAGCTCATCATGGGCATCGAGCGGCCGGATTCCGGCTCGGTGCGCATCGACGGCACCGATGTCGCCGGCTGGCCTTCACACAAGATCGCGCGGATGGGCGCCGGCATCGTGTTCCAGCATTCGCGTCCGCTGCACCGTCAGACGGTGCTCGAGAATATCAAGCTGGCACTATTGCCCGACAAGCTCACCCAGCTGATCGCGGACCCGCAAACCGACGAGCGCGCCCGCGCCATCGCGGCGCGGGTGGGCTTAGTCGGGGTGATTGACCGGCGTCCGGCTACGTTGCCGTTCGCCGACCTACGCAGAATGGAGATAGCCAAGGCGATTGCCCGCGATCCGAAGGTTTTGCTCGTCGACGAGCCTTTCGCCGGTCTGACGTCGACCGAGACCGGGGCATTTTCCGACCTTATTTGCGAGCTGCGCGACGATGGACGCGCCGTTCTGCTGGTCGATCACAACGTCAAAAGCGTATCGCGTCTGGTCGATCGCGTGCTGGCGATGTATGTCGGCGAGCGCATCGCCGAAGGGACCGCCGACGAGGTCATGCGTGACGAAACCGTGCGCCGCGTCTACCTCGGTGGCAGCATCGAAACGGCGGCGCGTCCGGAATCCTCGTTTCGCGACGCCGCGGTCCCGTTCCTTGCCGTCGAGAACGTCACGGTGCATTACGGCAAGGCGCAGGCGCTGGCAAATGTGTCGATTTACGTTCATGCTGGTGAATTCGTTTCCGTCGTGGGGCTCAATGGCGCGGGCAAGACCACGCTGTTCAATACGATCTCGGGCTTATTGCCCTATGCCGGCAACGTCCGCTACGAAGGCGCCTCGCTGCGTGGGCAAACGGCCGCGATGATCGCCCGCAGCGGCATCGTGCAGTCGCCCGAAGGCCGCGAACTGTTCATCGATATGACGGTGCGCGAGAATCTCGACATGGGCGGCCATCATCTTGCGCCCGGCGAGAACGAGACGCAGATCGCCTGGCTGTTTGAGCTATTCCCGATCCTGCGCGATCGCCAGAAGCAGGCCGCCGGCACGCTCTCGGGCGGCGAGCAGCAGATGCTGACCATTGCCCGCGCATTGATGATGAAGCCAAAGCTGCTGATCCTCGACGAGCCGACCCTCGGATTGGCGCCGGTCATTCTCGAGCAGATTTCCAAGGCGCTGGAGCGCCTGCGCCAGACGACCCCGATCACCGTGCTTCTGGGCGAGCAAAACGTGACGTTTGCGCTGCCTCACGCCGATCGTGTCTACGTGCTGGAGCACGCACAGATCGTTTGGGAAGGCGCGCCCGCGGCGTTCGCGGCGGAAATGGGCACCGGCTACTTGTAGGGCGTGGCTTTCTTCGGCCGAGCCGCGTAGTATCGTGCAAGTCGCAGGGGCGAGGCTGGCGACCATGGCTGATTATTACCCGGTCTTGGCGCGCGCGATTTCGGGTTTGCCGAGCGATGACCCGCAGGCGCGCCGCGCCCTCTATGCCCGCGCGCGAACGATCGTCACCGAGCAACTGCGTAACGGCGGCCACGAAGCCGCAGCCGAGGTTTTGCGCGAGCAAGCGGCTTTGGAGGCCGCTATCGGCCGCATCGAGGCGGAAGCGCGACCCGCCCCGCGTCCCTTGAATGGAAAAACTCCCGCCCCGAAGGCCGGCCGGCGGATAGCGATCGCGCCCGCCGAACGACGGGTCGAAAATACCGCGCGATCGTTGTCGAAAATTCTTCACGCCGTCCAATCGGAGGACACGCAGTCCGCCGCCGCGCCGCAGCAGAAAGCCATCAATGGCGCAACCGCGCTTAGCCCCGCACTGGAAAGCGGGGCAATCGTGGCGAGTGACGACCGCAACAAGAGGAAGGCGCCATCGGCCCTGGGCACAGCGCCCAGTTCGCTCGGCACAATGTTATTCGACCTGACTTATGTGGTGGCGGCCTTCGCCTTTACTGCCGTCACTTACATCCGCTGCAGCGTCTGGGTCTACCAGGGGATCATCGGTTACCCGGTCATGCTGGGCGTGATGGCGTTGACGCTTGCGTTGTTCATTGCTCCGCCGGTGATCATTTTCCGAAAAACGTCGAGCCTGCCCACCATCGATATGGTGTTCCGTTTTATTCACGCGACATCGCGGCGCGTGCTTTAACGGGAAAATGTCACGCGCCTCAAGCGTGCAAAAAATCGAGCACGGCAGTTTCCGCCAATACCGCCTCGGGAATGCTGTGGCGCGCCGAGCGGGCGCGCTCTTCGGCGGTCTGGGTCGCCTGCAGATAGGCGCCGAGATGACGCGCGCGCTCGATGATCCTGGCGTTTTCCGGCAAGCGGGCCGCCTCGAAGCGGCGCAAGGCCGCCTCGACATCCTCGGCATCGAGCGCTTCGGCGAGTGCAGCGGCGTCGTCGGCCGCCTTGGAGACGCCGGCAGCGACATGCGGCCGCGCGACGAATGCCGCATCGCCGACGATCGCGACGCGTCCAAAGGCAAGATGTTCGCTTTCGAGATCGTAGATCGGCTGCAGAATCGGCTCGTCGATTAAGCGCACGATGGCGCGAAATTGCGGCGCCAACAGGCGCTCGGCATCGGCGCGCATCGCCGCGATCGGCTCGGTGCGAATAAGCGGCGGCGGAATGGAGATCGAGTGAGCCACGCCGGCCTTGTCGGTCAATAGCGCCGGCAACTCGGTCGTTTCGTCGGCCGGCCGGTACCACACGACATTGTAACGGCGCTGGCCCGGGCGCAGCTCGTTGTCCGGCCCGGCGACGGGATAGCCGAGACACTGTTCGCCCGGCGGCAGGCAGAACGTCATGTCCATAAAAAGCTCATCGTGGATCGGGCGTGGAATGTCGCCTTCGGACAGAAGGGCGCGCCACGCGACATAGCCGGCATAAAGCGGCACCACGTCCGGGGCGCATTGCTGGCGCACGGTCGAGCGCAAGCCGTCGGCGCCGATGAGCACTTCGGCCGCGACGGTGCTGCCGTCATTGAAATGCGCCGTCACTCCGGCCGCGCTTTGCTCAAACGCCCGCAGGCCGGTGGCACGATGGTAGCGCTCGGGCGGAAAAGCATCCCGCAGCAGGCGATAGACCCGTTCCCACGCGGTCAGCACCTGGGGGCATTCAAGCGTCGATGCGGCGCGTCCGGATCGGTCGAGAATGCGCCGTCGCGTCATGGCGACGCCCAGCTCGCGGGTGTCGAGTCCGAGCTTGTCCAGTCGCGCAATCAACTCGGCCTGGGCGACAATGCCGGCACCGCGGCCGGCAAGTTCCTTTTCCACCCGCTCGTAGATGTCGACGTCCCAGCCGTGCCGACTGAGCATGATGCCGGTCAATAAGCCGCTCATCGAGCCGCCGATAATGACCGCGCGGCGCTTACCGGACATGCGCTGATCGCCTCCCAAACCCCAGTCGGCTTTTTCGCCCAAAAGCCGACAATTCCAAAGCTTTCCCAAGCCGCAAAGGTTTCCTATATTGCGCCCCTAACGTTTGGAGGAACACCATGGGTTTGACCATGTTGGACAAGTCGACCGACCGCTCCGAGAAGTCGGCTTGGCCGGCCGCCATCGCGGCGGAATTCGAGCAGGAGAAGCGCAACAATAACGGCTGCGTCGGCTCGACGCTTTTATCCGAAAGCGAACGGGTGCGGGTCTGGATCATCCGCCTCGCTCCCGGAGAGCGCATCGGATTTCATCGCCACGTGCTCGATTACTTCTGGACCGCGGTGTCCGGCGGCCGGGGCCGCCAGCATATCCACGACGGCACGACCGTCGAATATAGCTACCAGCCTGGCGAAACCCGGCATGAGGTTTACGGACCCGGCGAATACAAGGTCCACGACCTCGAAAATCTCGGCGACAAGGACATGGTCTTCATGACCATCGAATTCCTCAATAGCGCCAACAAAGCGCTTCCTATTCCGGACAAGGTGCGCGCCGCGGCGTAATGTCCTGGCGGATCGTTGTAGTTATGCCCCGCGATAGCGGGGCATCCACTATCATGGGCCCGGGGGAGGCCCACACCGGACGGGACAAAGGCATCAACCGCAGTTGCGGATGATGACAATAAAAACGGTTAGCCAAAGGGGGGAGCCCTCGCGCGCAATGCCGAGGGCTAAAGTGGCCGAGGAATGATTTTTTCGTTCGATCTTCTCATCAACGCCATCGTTTCCGGCATCCTCATCGGCGGCTTCTACGCGGCCGTAACGTCGGGCGTATCGTTGGCGTTCGGCATTCTCGACATCGTCAATATCGCCCACCCCGCCTTCATCATCCTCGGCTCTTACGTCGCCTATATCATCAACACGACATTCGGCATCGATCCGATCCTGACCGCCATCCTCGTCACGCCGCTATTCTACGTTCTCGGCGCCGGCATCTATCAAGTCTACTATTTGTCGTTCGAGAAGCGCGGCCAGGAATTGTTGCGCGGGCTGGCCTTCTTCTTCGGCCTTTTGTTCATCACCGAAGTGACGCTGGTCTTGTATTTCGGCGTCGACTACCGCTACGTCAACGCAGCCTATATCGGACCGACCTGGCACTTCGGCGACGTCGACGTGCCGTTACGCATGCTGGTGCCGTGCGTCATGTCGCTGGTCATGATCGGCGTACTGCAGCTTATTTTGACCCGTACTTTCGTCGGCAAGGCCATCATGGCGGTGGCGCAGGATCAAACGGCTCTGCGACTGCTGGCGATCGATCCGATCCGGATCAAGCGGATCGCCTTTGGCATTTCCATTGCCACCGCGTCGCTGGCCGGCGCGCTGCTTATCATTATTCAGCCGGTCGAGCCTTCGGTCGGTCGGCAATATATCGGCCGCGTGTTCGCGATTTGCGTACTTGGCGGCCTAGGCAGCATGCCGGGCGTGGTGATTGCCGCCATGCTGGTCGGCATCGTCGAGAGCCTCACCTCGACGTTCTACGGCCCGTCCTGGGCACCCGCGGTGTCATTCGGCTTCCTGCTTCTGACGCTGGCGGTTCGCCCGGCGGGCTTGATGGGGCGTTGACGATGCGCACGCCCGCCTTCCTTATCATCTGCTTGGTCGTCGGCGCGGCGGTTTTCGGCCTCGCCATCGCCATCGGCAACGATTACGTGTTCTTCGCCGGGTACGTCATTCTGCAATATGTCGTGTTGTCGACGGCATGGAATATTCTGGGCGGCTATTGCGGCTACGTGAATTTTGGCACCGGTGCATTCTTTGCGCTCGGCGCCTATTCGACCGTCGCGATCTACAAATTGATCGGTGACAATGACTTCCCGCACATTATTCCGATGCCGATCCTGATGCTCGTTGGCGGCGTGGTATCGGGAATCGTCGGCCTGGGCATGGGATATCTGACGCTGCGGCTACGCGGCGCATTTTTTTCGATCGCCACGCTGGCGCTCGCCGTCGTGCTGGAGACGCTGGTGGTCAATTGGGACTTTGTCGGCGGGTCACGCGGCGCCTACGTTATCCGTCCCGAGGAAATACCGTTCCTCGGCAACTACGTCAGATACCTGTTCTTAATGATGTTGCTGCTGGCGATCGCGGGAATCGCGATAGCGCGGATGATAGAACGTTCGAAGCTCGGTTACGGCTTCGCCACCATCCGCGACGACGAACTGGCGGCGGAAGCCTCCGGCGTGCCGACGCTGCGATTGAAGCTCGTCGCCACGACGATCTCGGGCGCGCTCATGGGAATGGCCGGCGCGCCGTTTCCGTTTTACATCGGTTATCTGCAGCCGGATTCGACGTTCGCGCTGGATTACGCGGTCAATTCCATCGCCATGCCGCTGATCGGCGGCACCACCAGCTGGGTTGGTCCGCTGATCGGCAGCATTCTCCTCGGTACGCTGCAGCAAGTCGCCACGGTGACCATCTCCTCCGCGGTCAATCTTTTGATCGTCGGCTGTCTTCTGGTCGGCTTTGTCATTGTCGCGCCGAATGGCATCATCGGATTGGTCCATACTTACCTGGAGCGGCGCGGAGAAGAAGATTTCGTCGGCCGCCGTCACGTCGACGCCGATGCGCCGGGTGCGGTGCCATGATTGGTACAATGAGCGGCGCGGCGACGGGTACAGCGGACGCCTCGGGCCTGCTGCGGATCGATAATCTCGGCAAGCGCTTCGGAGGATTCGTCGCGCTGGAGAACATCTCGCTGTCGGTCCCGGCCGGCGAGCGGCTCGGCCTGATCGGCCCGAACGGCTCAGGCAAGTCGACCCTGGTCAACTGCATTTGCGGCACTCTGCGGAACGAGGCGGGCACGGTTCACTTCGACGGCCGCAAGCTCGACGGCCTCGAGGCCCATCAACGCACCCATCTTGGCCTGTCGCGCAGCTTTCAACTGCCGCGGCCGTTCGTCAGCTTGAGCCTGTTCGACAACATCCGCATCCCATTGCTCTATACCGTCGCCAGACGCGGCCGCCAGCATTCCGCCGACGAGCTCGAAGACCGCTGCGTCGGCCTGCTGCGTGAAGTGGGTCTCGAAGCCAAGGCGCGACACCGGCCCCGCGATCTGACTCAAGTCGAAATGCGCAAGCTCGAGCTTGCCCGCGCCATGGCGGCGGAACCGAAGCTGTTGATCGCCGACGAGGCCATGGCGGGGCTGACGCATTCCGAGGTGGAGGACATTCTGACGCTGCTCGTTCGCCTCAATGAGCAAGGCGTCACCGTCATCCTCATCGAACATATCATGCGCGCGGTCATGAGCTTTTCTCGCCGGCTTGTCGTCCTGGTTTCGGGGCGAAAAATCGCCGACGGCGCGCCGGACGCGGTGATGCGCGATCCCGAAGTCGAGAGGGCGTATCTTGGCCAGTAGCATCACCATTGCCGGCATTAACGCCGCCTATGGCGCCGTGCGCGTCATCGACGACGTTTCGCTCACGGTCAATGGCGGCGAGACCGTGGTGCTGCTCGGCACCAACGGCAACGGCAAGTCGACGCTGATGAAGTGCATCATGGGCATGGTGCGTCCGAGCGTTGGTTCGATCGTCGCCGAGATCGACGGCATTCATCACGATCTCGTCGGTTCCACAACCGAACAGATCGTCGATCTCGGCATCGCCTTGGTGCCGGAGGGCCGGCGGCTGTTTCCTAAATTGACGGTGGAAGAAAACCTGTTGCTGGGCGCCTATCGGCCCACGGCTCGCCGCGAACTCAATCGCAATCTGGCGGTCTGTTTCGAGACGTTTCCGCGCCTCGCGGAGCGTCGTCACCAGCTCGCCGGCAGCATGTCCGGCGGCGAGCAGCAGATGCTGGCGCTTGGGCGCGCGCTAATGCTGGCGCCCAAGATTCTTCTGGTCGACGAGCCCTCGGTCGGGCTGGCGCCGATCCTGGTCAGACGCACCATCGACGCCATAGCGGAAATGAAACAGCGCTACTCGCTCACAGTGCTGATGGCCGAGCAGAATTTCACCCAGGCCATCCGCATCGCCGATCGCGGCTACGTCATCGTGCACGGCAAAATCGCCTTCGAGGGGCGCTCGACCGATGAGCTCAACAACAACGATTTGATCAAGAAGTTCTATTTGGGTCTGTAGCGGATCGAGCCTCCTCCCCCGCCGAAGGAACTATTCACCAGTGTCGAATTGCGAGCGGTGGCGGCAGGACGCAGTCTGCCGCCATGCTCATTTTCCGGATCATGCTCTACTGCACCGGGAAATCGAAATATGTCTTGGGGTACGGCTCGCCGCGCAGCGTGAAGTGCCACCACTCCTTGTCATAGCCGCGAAAGCCGCGCCGGCTCATTGCCGCCGCCAGCAGCATGCGATTGGCATGCTGCGCCGGGGTGATCGTTGGATCGGCGGTCCACGATCTCGGACTGAAAAAATCAAAATGCGTGCCCATGTCCAACTCGGCGCCGTCGGTCTTGGCCAAGGTCAAATCCATGGTGGAGCCGGACGAATGGCGCGAATGCGAAGCGATATAGCCGTCGCGAAACAGCGTACGCTTATCGACATCGGGATAGAACTCGGCTTTGGCCGCCTGATCGTTGAAGTCGCGTGCCCAGCGCACGAAATTAGCCACCGCGCGGACCGGCCGGTAGCAGTCGAAAACCTTGATAACGAGACCGCGGGGAGCGAGATCGCGCGCGACTTCCGCCAGCGCATTGGCGGCTTCTCGGGTCAACAGGCAATGCGGCGCATCATAGCCATCGACCGGCCGAGCGGTAAAGTTATGCGACCCGGCGTAGCGCATCTCGACCACCAGTCCTGGCACGACCGTGGCGGCATTGACGAAATCGGCCGGCTGCTGCTGGGCGGCTGCGGCTTGCGCGTAAAATGCCAGACCGGCGAACAGCGAGCAGCGAATGGCGAATAGCGAAGAAACGAACCTATTCGCCATTCGCCACTTTCTATTCGCTTTCATCTTGGCCGTTCGCCCCTCGCCATTCGCCCTCATTGCGGGCACGCCGACACCCAATGCCCTTCGATCGTATTTTGCGAATCGACCGGCGGCATGCTCGGCATTTCCGCCTTGGTGTGCACCGTACCGGTATAGTGATGCGGACTGTCGAAATTGAACGCCCCGTTCAGATCCATGTTGAGCTGGCCCTTGCACACCAGGTGCCAGGTCAAGAGCGGACCCTTGAGGCTGCGGTCGATCGGCGCACAGTCCGAATTGATCGTGGCCGTCACCGGCGAAAACGCCGTGGCGAGATCGCCGGTCTGCTCGGATGTGAGGCATTTCGAGGAAATATGCGGCGGACCGGTCACACCGCCATTTTCGACCCGGTCGATGATCGTCCATAGTCCGGGCGCGATGCCGTCGGCATAGGCCGCCGAGGCGAAAACGATCGACATCGCGGCGGCCAGCATAAGGCGATAAGTCACAGCTGATTATTCTCCCGATATCTCGGCCCAAAGGCCTTTTGCGGCGGCGGGACCGCCTCGCGTTAACCGCTCAGTAACCATATACCCGGCACATTTTGCCTGGGAGGCTAAAGCGTTTCCATCCCACTCTAACGCTCTTCGGGGACAGCCTTGGACTCGAGCGCGGCTCCGCTTCTTCACGTCGGTGGCCTAACGGCCGCCGCGCAAAGCTTTGAACTCGCGCGAACGCAGACGCGCCCGATCGGACGGCATGAGCGACACGACGACGGCGCAAGGCAGCGAGACGGCCCTGGGGCGGCTCGCCGATTTCGGCACCATGCTTCGGCGCAGCGACATCGCTCTGGCGCTCGGCATGATGACGATCCTCGTCATCCTCATCCTGCCGCTGCCGCCGTTCCTGCTCGATTTCTCGCTCGCCGTATCGATCACTTTCTCGGTGCTGATCTTGATGACGGCGCTGTTCATTCACGCGCCGCTCGAATTCTCGGCTTTTCCCACCGTCCTCTTGATCTCGACCATGCTGCGGCTTGCGCTCAATCTGGCCTCGACGCGGCTCATTCTCGCTCACGGCCACGAAGGCACCGCCGCTGCCGGCCATGTCATCCAGGCGTTCGGCAATTTCGTCATGGGCGGCAATTTCGTCATCGGCATCATCGTGTTCACGATCCTGGTCATCGTGAATTTCGTCGTCATCACCAAGGGCTCCGGCCGCATCGCCGAAGTGGCCGCGCGCTTCCATCTCGACTCCATGCCCGGCAAGCAGATGGCGATCGACGCCGATCTCAACGCCGGCCTGATCGACGAGAAGGAGGCGCGGCGGCGGCGCAAGAACTCTGGAAGACGAGTCCGGCTTTTACGGTGCCATGGACGGCGCCTCGAAATTCGTGCGCGGCGACGCCATCGCCGGGCTTCTGGTCGTTATGATCAACGTCATCGGCGGCATGATCATCGGCATCGTCCAGCAGGGCTTGAGCTTCACCGACGCGGCGCACGATTACACGCTGCTCACCGTTGGCGACGGCTTGGTGACGCAAATACCGGCGCTGATCGTCTCGACCGCCGCCGGCCTCCTCGTGTCCAAGGCCGGGGTATCGGGCGCCGCCGACAAGGCCCTGCTCGGCCAGTTCTCCAGCTATCCGAAGGCGCTCGGCATGTCGGGCGCGGTGATGCTGGTGATGTCGCTTTTACCCGGCATCCCGATGATTCCGTTCCTGGCGCTGGGCGGCGGCACGGCGGCTTTGGCTTTTATGATCGACCGCCGCGCCAAGAAGGTCGTCACCGACGATGCCAAGAAGGTTGAGGAGGCGAAAGCGGTGCCGGTCGAGGAGCCGATTGCCGCGTCGCTGAAGATGGACGATCTCAAGGTCGAGCTCGGCTATGCGCTGTTGCCGATGGTCAATGCGCCCGACGGTTCCGACCGGCTCACCGAGCAGATCAAGGCGCTGCGCCGGTCGCTGGCGAGCGAGATGGGCTTTGTCATGCCGGCGGTTCGCATCCTCGACAACGTGCAACTCGACGCCAACAGCTATGTCATCAAGATCAAAGAGGTGGAGGCCGGCTCCGGCAAGGTCTGGCACAACCAGTACATGGTCATGGATCCGTCGGGCAATCAGGTCACGCTGCCCGGCACGCACACCACCGAGCCGACCTTCGGCCTGCCCGCGACCTGGATCGATGCCTCGCTGAAAGAAGAAGCCTCGGTCAAGGGCTATACCGTCGTCGACGCCGCGACCGTTCTCGCCACGCACCTGACCGAGCTAATCAAGGGCAATATGGCGGAGCTTCTCTCCTATGGCGAAGTGCAAAAATTGATCAAGGAATTGCCCAAGGAGCAGAGCGAGCTGATCAAGGATATCGTGCCGGCGCAAATCACCATTTCCGGCATTCAGCGCGTCCTGCAAATCCTGCTCGCCGAGCGGGTGTCGATCCGGGACCTGTCGACCATCCTCGAAGGCATCGCCGACGGCCTGCCGTCGACACGCAATGCCACGATGCTCGCCGAGCACGTCCGTGCTCGGCTGGCGCGCCAGCTTTGCGCCCAGCACGTCACCGCGGCCGGCACGCTTCCGATCATCGCGCTGACCGCCAAATGGGAACAGGCGTTTGCCGAATCGATCATCGGCCAGGGCGACGAGCGCAGCCTCGCCATGCAGCCGTCGAAACTGACCGAATTCATAAATCTGGTCCGCGAGAAATTCGAACATGCGGCAAAAGAAGGCGAAGCGCCGGTGCTGGTGACTTCGCCGGGGATCAGGCCGTTCGTGCGCAGCATCGTCGAGCGGTTCCGCGCGCAGACCGCCGTGCTGGCGCAGTCGGAAATCCACCCGCGGGCGCGGCTGAAGACCGTCGCCAGTATTTGAGCGAGGAGCGTATCGCGATTATCAGAATACGCTCCTAGCTGTTTGTTTGAGCATGTCCTTTTCGCAAAACCGGTTTCCACTTTTGCGGGACATGCTCTAAGACGCGACCGACAGGCCTTTGGCGTGGTGCTTCTCGATCAGCCGCGCCACCAGACCCGTTTTTTTTGCTTCGGCGACGAAATCGCGCAGGAATGCGCCGCCGGCGGTATTGGCTTTCGCGGTGCCAATCGCCTGCTGCACCGTCATGAAATTTCCCGGCAGAATTTTCGCGCCCGGAAGCTTGTCCGCGTCCGTCAATAATTGCGGTTTCAGCGAGGCGTAGGCCTCGAGCTTTTCGGCAACGAATTGATTGAACGGGCCTTCGGCGCTGTCGGAGAGAACGAGCTTGGCTTGTTTGATATTGCGCTCCAGCCACAGGCAGTAGGCTGCACCGCGCCGGACCGTGATGCGGACGCCGGGTCGATCCACCTCGGCGAGGCTCGCAATCGGCGAGCCGTCGGGCACCAGATAAGTGGCTTCGATTTCGCAATAGGCCGGCGTGAACGCGATCTTTTCGGCCCGTTGCGGCTCGGCGCCGATCAGCCCGATATCCCAGACATTGGTTCCGGCTGCGTCGGCCAAATGGGATGGCCGGTCGAACTTCACGTAGGCGACCGGCACCTCGAGCCGCCGCGCAATCTCAGCCGCCATATCCGGCGCCACGCCCGCTGGATCGCCCGCGGCGGTTTTGCCGGTGACCAGCAGGAAATTGCTCATATTGATGCCGGCGCGCAGAACGCCTGTTGGGGCAAGCTCGGACTTGATCTGGTTCACGGTCTAACCTTTCGCAAATTCCACTGATTCGGCATGGGTTTAGGTGGTTTACCTGATGAGGAAAAGAGGACGCGGCCAGGAACCATTGCCGCCCTCACCGGTTTATCACGCGTCTTCACTGTTCGGTGAAGGCCTGTTTTTGTGACCGTGATCACCGCTTACCTCTTGTAACTGAACCAACCTTCGACCCGGCTGCGGTGACTTACGCGCAGAAGCGGGAGGATGCCATGAACCATTCGATGTATAGCGCCGACCGCGCCACCCATTTGAAGATCGTACTCATCGGCCTCGTGTCCGCGACTGTAGTGGCAGCCGTCGGCATTTTCGCGAACGTCGGCAGCGGCGTAAACCTCGGGACTGAAGTTTTGGTGAAGGCCGGTCAGCCAATAACACTCAGCGGCCAATTGCCGACGATCCGATAATTTTTGCGTCTTCGTCTTGAACGTCCAATGTCCGAGTTTCGGCCTCAACTCTTCGGCGCCGCAGCAGTCGGCACCGCTTCCACCATCTTGCCGGTAAACAGCACCGGTCCGGTCGGGACGCCACTCGGTGACCCACCGGCCGGCTCGAGCGAGACCGCGTAACTTGCCGCGCGCATTTGCGCCGCCACGAACCCGGCAGGCAGAGGCCGGGTCGTGAATTCGCTCGCGCCGACCAGACCCAGTGATTGCGGCTTGGAGTCTTTGCCGGAAATCAGCCAAAGCTCGTAGCTTCGGCCGGGATCGACACTCGACGTCAAGCGACGAACCGTCATGGTACGGCCGTGCGGATCGACCGTGAGCAGAAAGGCCGGGGCGGTCGGTTCCTGCTGCAGCACGGCCACGAGGCGTGAAGCCGGAGGCGGCGCCAGCGCTGCGGTTTGCGGCAAGCGGGCCGCCGGAAGAAGCCCGGGCGCCAACTGAGAGACGGCGACATACACCGCCAGAAGTGCCGCGACCGCACTCATGACGACGGTCAGGCTCCGCCAGCGCCGGACCCGGCGCGCCAGATAGACCACGTCGGCGCCGCGCTCGATCTTCGGAGACTCTGCGGCTGCCGGGGGGGCCGGCGCCGGCATTTGCGCGTCATTGGCCGGCTGCGGCGACAGCAAACTCGATGCCAGCGCCGCGACCGCAGCACTATCGCCCGCATCGTCCAACGACGAGGCATCCAAATCCTCGGCTGGCGTCGCCAGCAAATCCTCCGCGGCCGGCTGCGGCGACGGCTCAGCGGCCGTTTCCGGTATCACTTCCGGCGTCACTTCCGAAGTCACTTCCGAAGTCACTTCCGAAGTCACTTCCGAAGTCACTTCCGGAGTCACTTCCGGAGTCACGTCAATGGTCGGCTCGGGCACGGTTTGCGGCGCGGGCTCCTCGATTGTCGGCAGCAGGCTTGTTTCATTTTCAAGCGCTTTGTTTTCTTCCGTTTCGGCGGCGATGCGGCGCTCGGCGCCGTCGATATCGGTCTTTACCCGTTCCCAAATCTCCGGCGGCGGTTCGACAGCTTCGACCATGACGTTGAGTTCGCCAAGTCGATGCTCCCATGCACGCACGACCTCGGCAAAGCCCGGGTCGATCAGCAGCAACGCTTCGGCCTGTTCGCGCTCGTCGGCGGAGAGCGTTCCCAAAACATATTCGGCGGCAAGAGCATCGCGATCGTCGTCGTACATTTCCACTCCAAGGCCTTGAGTTTCTCAGGCTCCCATACACTCGCGAATTTCGAGCAGACTGCGGCGAAGCCAAGTCTTGATCGTGTTGACCGGAATGTCGAGTTTTTGTGCGAGTTGATCGCGGCTCCAGCCACTGTAATAGGCGAGCAGCACGATGCGCTGCTTTTCCGGATCGAGCTTGCCGAGGCAGAATAAAAGCTGTCTCAGCTCCTCGGTCATCTCGCGGCGTGCCAGCGGGGCCGGAGCCTCCGACGCCGCCTCAAGCGCCTCCGGCTCCTCCTCGATCGACACATCGCCGCGCTTGCGCACGATATCGATGGCGCGATTGCGGGCGATCGCCACCATCCAGGTGATGGGACTCGCTAATGTAGGATCGAAACGATCGGCCATCCGCCATACCTTGAGATAGGTCTCCTGCATGACCTCGTCGGCCAATGCCGGTCTGCCCAAGATACGCAGCAGGACCCCGTAAAGTTTCGCGCGGGTTTCGCTGTAGAGTTGCTCAAACGCCGTCTCGTCGCCCCTGGCGACGGCGCCGAGCAGCCAGACAAGTTCGGTCTGCATCACCATGACAGCCTCTGGCCCCCAACAGGCCGTAACAGCGCGTCCGGTAAAGCTCGGATGAGCCCTTCCCCCGGGGCCTAATTATCGCCGCGGATCATAGCCTTCGTCGAGAGCGAAAGGGGGGCTTTTCGTCTTTCCGCAGCGGCGCCAATACGCCACCACCCGGCTCCCGCATGGCGTTGGGCACGGGGTCGGAAGGCCGGGGCCGTGTTTGACGCCGGAATTTACGCCGGGGCGATGCCCCGGGCGCGCATGAGCGCGATGCCATCAAGCTCCATCTGCTCGGCGGCGTCTTCGGCCTCGCGCTCCCGCATCTGGTCGCGCTCGTCGAGCAGTTCGACCTTCTTGAGGTCGTCAAAGGCCTCGCCAAGCGCCCCCTTGGCGTCATCGAGCTGAACGCGCAGTTCATCAGCGGAACGCTTGAGATTTTCCCGCCGCGCAATGGCTGCCTTGGCATAGGTCGGATAAGCAAAATGGCCCGGATCATGGATGCCGGCGCGATCCTGCTCGGCGCGGATTTCGCGCTCAAGATCGCCGGCCATGCGCTCGAACTCGGCGATCATGGCCTCGATCTGCGCGACTTTGCGCCGCTTTTCGTCGACCTGAAATTTCTTCAGGCGAATGAGCGTCTCTCGCGACTTCATCGACTCTTACTCCCCCGAAGCCATTCCAAACCATTTGGGACATAGTTTCCGAGCGAAAACCCGGTGCGCGGCGGTCCCGAACGATGGATTGTGGCACGGATAACGTTAGCGTTCGGTTTCTTCCCCAGCCACAATCTGCGCCAAACGGGCATATCCTTCGGCCAAGCTGGTTGCTTCTTCCTTACTTTGGGCCAAAAAGTCCTCGAGTGGGTTGTGCAGCCGGATGGCTTCGTCGACCTCGGGGCTGGTTCCGGCCCGATAAGCTCCAAGCCGGATGAGTTCCTCCATATCCGCGTAAGTCGCCATCAACTGCTTGGCGCGCGACAAAGCCGGCAGATAGGCCGGGTCGGCTGCCTTCGGCATCGTGCGTGACACCGACTTGAGGACATTGATGGCCGGGTAGCGCCCGCGTTCGGCGATGGCCCGCTCCATGACAATGTGCCCGTCGAGGATGCCCCGCACCGCGTCGGCGATCGGCTCGTTATGGTCGTCGCCGTCGACCAGGACCGTAAATATGCCGGTGATGGTGCCCTGCTCGGTGCCGGGCCCCGCCCGCTCCAGAAGGCGCGGCAATTCGGTAAAGACCGTTGGCGTATAGCCCTTGGCGGTGGGCGGCTCTCCGGCCGACAAGCCGATCTCGCGCTGCGCCATGGCGAAACGGGTGACCGAATCCATGAGCACCAGGACGTCCTTGCCTTCATCGCGAAAATATTCGGCGATGGCGAGCGTGACGTGCCCGGCCTGCCGGCGCATCAATGCCGGTTCATCGGAGGTCGAGACCACGACCACCGACCTGGCCAGGCCGGCCTCGCCCAGATCGTCCTGCAAGAATTCCTGAACCTCGCGGCCGCGTTCACCGATCAGCCCAATCACCGTGACGTCGGCCAGGACGTTGCGCGCCAGCATCGACAGCAGCACCGATTTGCCGACGCCGGAGCCCGAGAAAATGCCCATGCGCTGGCCGCGGCAGCAGGTTATGAAAGTATTGAGCGCCCGCACGCCAAGGTCGAACGGCGAGCCGACACGGCGCCGCGCATGGGCGAGCGGCGGCGTATTGCGGAACGGATAGGGCGATGGCCCAAGCAACAGCGCCCCCTTGCCGTCGATCGGCTCGCCGAGCGCATTGACCACCCTGCCGAGCCAGCCGGACGACGGCCGGACGGCACCGGCAACCGATGTGACCAGCGCCCGACAGCCGCGGCGCACGCCTTCGAGCGGAGCAAACGGCATCAACAGCGCGTTGGTGCCGGAAAAGCCAACCACCTCGCACGGGATATTCTTGCCGGTCTCGATGACCACACGTGCGCCGACCGACATCGCGTGCAGCGGACCGGCCACCTCGACCATCAGACCGCGTACCCCCACGACCCGGCCATAGATCTCGATGCCGTCGAGTTCGTTGATTTGCTCGGCGAGGGCCTTCATGGCCCCGGTATCCGGCGCTCGCGTCGGCAAAAGAATGGTTACCTCGGAGGCCACCTTCTTAATGGCTTGTTTACCCGGGCCGTTAATCATTGCGCGTCGTCCTTAGGGCTAAGGAAACCTAACCGGCCAGCTCACCCTCCAGGACGGAGGGTTGAGTCGATTGAGTCGGTTAGCGCCAAAACTTAATCTGGGACATGAACGCAAACGTGGCTAAAAAACCACTACTGGGCAACATCTTAAGGCGATTCGACAGAATTTGCCTACGGGATGCTTGCATACGCGGAATCAGGTTTTGTTAACCATAGTGCCGTTAGTGTCCCGAATCAGTTTGTGCAAGGCGTTTTCCGGGGCCGCCCTGCGGCGTGCCGACCTTGAGCCCGCGCGGCGAAGAAGGGGACTTGCATGCGCGTTTTGCTAATTGAAGACGATAGCGCCACCGCGCAATCGATCGAGCTGATGCTCAAATCCGAGAGCTTCAACGTCTACACGACGGATCTCGGCGAAGAAGGCATCGATCTCGGCAAAATCTACGATTACGACATCATCCTGCTCGATCTGAACTTGCCGGACATGTCGGGATTCGAAGTGCTTCGCAGCCTTCGGGTGTCGAAGGTCAAGACGCCGATCCTGATCCTCTCCGGACTTGCCGGTATCGAGGACAAGGTCAGGGGTCTCGGCTTCGGCGCCGACGACTATATGACCAAGCCATTCCACAAGGATGAACTGGTCGCGCGGATCCACGCCATCGTGCGCCGCTCCAAGGGCCACGCTCAATCGGTCATCAATACCGGCGATCTTTGTGTCAATCTCGATACCAAGACGGTCGAGGTCAGCGGCGCCCGCGTGCATCTGACCGGCAAGGAGTACCAGATGCTGGAGCTCCTGAGCCTGCGCAAGGGCACGACGCTGACCAAGGAAATGTTCCTCAATCACCTCTATGGCGGCATGGACGAGCCGGAGCTGAAGATCATCGACGTCTTCATCTGCAAGCTGCGCAAGAAGCTCGCCAATGCCTCGAACGGCAAGAACTACATCGAGACGGTGTGGGGCCGCGGCTACGTGCTGCGCGAGCCGGCCGAGGACGAGGCCAAGATTCCGGCCTAGATCCCGTCTAACCACACGGTAAGCTGAGACTGCAAAACCCCGGCTCACCGGCCGGGGTTTTTGTTTGCCGCACGCTTTAGCCCGCGGACATGCCCTAGCGGCCGCCATTGACGGCGACGAGCCGCGGACCGAACTTGATGTCACCGCTTGCGCGACGATTGGCTGCGCAGCATTCGGCACGTATAGGCCGCGCTTGTCCGGCACCATCTTGAAGCGGTCGGTCAGCCCGACCACCGTCTCGGCCGCGCCGAGCACGAGATAGCCGTCGCTCGCGGTGACACGGGCCAGCCGGTCGAGCACGTCGATCTTGGTCTCCTGATCGAAATAGATCAGCACGTTGCGGCAGAAGACCAGGTCGAACGTGCCGAGCTGGGAGAAATCGGCCAGCAGATTGAGCTGCCGGTATCTGACCATGGCGCGGATTTCCGGCGCGATCTGCCAGAGCTCGCCGACTTTGCGTGAAATGCTTGATCAAGAGCTGGATCGGCAGGCCGCGCTGCACCTCGAACTGGCTGTAGATGCCGCTGCCGCGCCTTCTCCAGCACCTCGCCCGAAAGGTCGGTCGCCAACAATTCGATGCGCCAGCCGGCGATCTCGCGCTCCATCTCCTTCAGGCACATCGCCAGCGAATAGGGCTCCTGGCCGGTGGAGGCCGCCGCGCACCAGATGCGGATGCGTGCGCGACGATTCGCCGCGCCGCGATCAGCGCCGGCATGATGGTCGAGCGGAAATGCTCGAACGGCATCTTGTCGCGAAAGAAGAACGACTCGTTGGTCGTCATCGCTTCGACGACCGCGGTCATCAGCAGGCGATCCTGGGCATGCCGCAGATGCGGCCGACCAGTTCGCCGAGATTGGCGAGGCCGGCCTTGCGGGCGACCGGCAGCAGCCGGCTCTCGACCAGATACTGCTTGTCGGCCGACAGCACGAGGCCGGAGCGGTCCTTGAGGCAGTTGCGCAGGAAATCGTAATCGCCGCGGCGTCACGAGCGTGCCCCCGACGAACAGCCGAATGACTTTCGGCGCGATCTGATCGAGCGGCAGCACGGCCGAGCACAAGCCCGCTTGCGCCACCGAGCGCGGCATGCCCCAGACCACGCTGGTCGCTTCGTCCTGCGCGATGACGCTGCCGCCGGCGGCGACGATATCGGCGGCGCCGCGGGTGCCGTCGGCTGCCCATGCCGGTGAGCACCAGCGCCAGGCGTCGCCGCGCCCCAGACCGCGGCCGCCGACGCAGAACAGCGCATCGACCGCCGGCTTGCAGAAATTGATCGGCGGATCGTCGCCGAGCGCGATCCGGATGCCGTCGTCGTCGCGCACGACGCGCATGTGGCGGCCGCCCGGGCGCCACATAAATGCCGCCGGCCAGCACCGGCTCGCCGTGCTCGGCTTCGTGCGCGCCGCGGCCGCCGACGCGCGACAGATGCTCGGCCAGGACCGTGGTGAAGGTCGGCGGCATATGCTGGGTGATCAGCACCGGCGCGCGGTCGATTGCGGCCGGCAGCTTTTCGATCAAGCGCCGTGAGCGCCTGCGGTCCGCCGGTCGAGGAGCCGATCAGCAGGACGCGCGCGGCGGCACGCGGCGAAACGGCCGCAGCTGAAATCGACGTGGCGCTCGGTCGGCAGCCGGCTTGCGCGGCGCGCGGCGCCGGCGCCGGCCTGCTCTGCGCAGCGGCGCGCGCAGCCGGCGCCGGGCTGGCATAGCACCGCGCCGGTGCGCGGTCGGCGGCGGCCGAGAGTGCGGATTTTCTCGATCAGTTCGCGGCGAAACGCGACCGAGGTCGTCGCCTCGCGCGTGGTCTCCGGCTTCGGAATGTAGTCGGCGGCGCCGAGCGACAGCGCGCGCAAGCTGATCTCGGCGCTGCGGCGCGTCAGGGTCGACACCATGATGACGACGAGGTCGCGCTTCTTCTGCAACAGCAGCGGCAGCGCCGAAATGCCGTCGAGCTCCGGCATGTCGACGTCGAGCACGACGACGTCGGGGTCGCTCTGCTCGATCCGCGCGACGGCCTCGCGCCCGGTGCGCAGCGAAGCCGACGACCTGCATGTCGGGCTCGGCGTCGACCCAGCGCGCCAACAGGCTGCGCACGACGACGGCGTCGTCGACGACCATGACGCGGATCGGCTTGTCGGCCGGCAGCGCGCGCGGCTGGCGGCAGCGAGGACGGTACTCATGAACGCGACTTCGCACTCGACTTTACGCGCACGAACTTCACCAGCGCGCACGTTCGCCAGCGTCGCTCAGATCAGCCCGACTTCCTGGAACTTGGCTTCGACGATGTCCTTGTCGAACGGCTTCATGATGTATTCGTTGGCGCCGGCATGAAGCGCGCGCGCGATGTGGGCGACGTCGTTCTCGGTGGTGCAGAACACCACTTTGGGCTTGTCGCCGCCGGGCAGCCGGCGCAGCGCGCGCAGGAAATCATAGCCGTCCATTTTCGGCATGTTCCAGTCGAGCAGGATCGCGTCCGGCAATTGCTTGCTGGCAGATCTCGATCGCCTCTTCGCCGTTCTCGGCTTCCGACGATCTGGAATTCGAGGCCTTCGAGAATTCGCCGCGCCACCTTGCGGATGACGCTGGAGTCGTCGACAACCAAACACGTCTTCATAGTGTCCTCACTCCACGCTCTGCGGGCCGCAGCCGCTTCGATTTCCGTTCGCATAACCGCGTTCAGCCTGCACGTTCACGCCGCCGCCGCTTCGACGCCAAGATCGAGCACGCGATCGATGTCGAGCACGACCAGAAGCTGGCCGTCGAGCCGGAATACGCCGGCCGATACGCGCGCGAGCTTGCGGTCGAGATTGACCGGGTTGGGCTCGCGCTCGCCATCCGGCAGCTTGAGCACCTCGCCGACCGCATCGACCAGAAGGCCGAACGATTCGCCGCCGGATTCGATGCCGATCGCCATCGGCGCCTCGCCGTCTTCGCGCGCGACTGCAAGGTCGAGCCGGCTGCGCAGATCGATCGCGGTGACGATGCGGCCGCGCAGATTGAGCACGCCGGCGATCTCCGGTCCGGCGAGCGGCACGCGCGTGATGCGCGCCGGCTTGAAGACGTCCTGCACGCGCTCGATCGGCAGCCCGAACAGCTGGCCGGCGGTGGTGAAGGTGACGTAATCGGTGAGCGTCTGGCGTTGTCGTTCATGGCGGTCACGCCGCCCTGATCGACTTCGGCGCTCTGTTCCTTGATCGCCGCGATCAGCCCGGCGCGATCGAACTTGGCGACGAAATCGTGGAAGCCGACGGCGCGGCCGCGCTCGATCGCCTCAGGCGGAGACCATGGCGGAAAGCCCGATGATCGGAATGTCGGCGGTGCTCGGCATGGCGCGCAACGCTTCGGCGAGCGCGAAGCCGTCCATCTCCGGCATCTCGATGTCGGTGACGACGAGATCGAAGCGCATTGCCGGATTTGAGCGCCGCCAGCGCATCCGCGGCGGAGCTCACGGCGACGACCTGATAGCCGGCCGCCTTGATCAGCGGCGCCAGCATGTCGCGGAAGAAGGCGCGAGTCGTCGACCAGCAGAACGCTGCGCGCGGCCGCGCCGCTCGCCGCATCGCGGCGGCGGAACCAGTCTTCGAATGCCTGCGGCAGGAAGTGGCCGACATCGATGATCTCGGTGGTAGCGCCCTTGACCACGGCATAGCCGAGCATGCCGGGGCGGTCGCTCGCCGACTTCGATGTCGAGCTTGTCCTCGACGATGTCGACGATCTCATCGACCACGAGGCCCATGGAGCGGCCGTGATCGGAAAACACCAGGATCGGCTGGGCGCCCTCCTGCTTGAGCTCGGCGTCGGTATCGATGCGCAACAGCGGCATGAGCTGATCGCGATATTGCACCAGATGGCGGCCGTCGGAGATTTCGATCCGGCGGCAATCGATCTCCTCGAGCCGCGTCACCAGCGACAGCGGCACCGCCTTCGGCTGCTGCGAGCCGGCGCGGAACACGAGCAGCGCGACCGTCTCGTCTGCCGCGGTCTCTTCGCTTTGCTTTCGATTCTGGTCGCCTCTGCCGTGGCGCCTGGCGCGGCGCGGCCGAGCGCTTGCGCGACGCCATTCGGATCGATGATCATGATGACCGAGCCGTCGCCGAGGATGGTGGTGCCGGAAAATACCGCGATGTGCCGCAGCTTCGACGACATCGGCTTGATGACGATTTCCTCGGTGTGGAACACGCCGTCGACGACGGTGCCGAACACCTGGTTGCCGACCTGCGATGACCACGACAAAGCCGCTCGTCGCCGTCGGCATCGCCGAGCTGCAGAACTCCTTGAGATGACACAGCGGCAACAGCTTGTTGCGCAGCCGCAGCACCGGCGTGTCCTTGATGCGTTCGATGCGATGCTCGCCGCTGCCGGCCGCTGGCGCGAACCAGTTCGAGCACGGCGAGCTGCGGGATGGCGAAGCGCTCGCCGCCGGCCTCGACGATCAGCGCCGAGACGATCGCCAGCGTGAGCGGAATTTTGATGGTGAAGGTCGTGCCGGCGCCGGCGACCGACTTCAAATCGACGGTGCCGCCGATCTGCTCGATATTGCTGCGCACGACGTCCATGCCGACGCCGCGGCCGGAAATGCTGGTCACCCGCGCGGCGGTGGAAAATCCGGCTGCGAAGATGAAATTGCAGATTTCGGCATCGGATTTGGCCGGCCAGCTCGGCTTCGCTGGCAAGCCACTTCTCGATCGCCTTGGCGCGGATGCGCGCAATATCGAGGCCGCGGCCGTCGTCGGCGATCTCGATGATGATGTGGCCGCCCTGATGGCAGGCGCGACAGCCGGATCGTGCCGCTGCGCGGCTTGCCGGCGGCAAGCCGCGCCGCGGGCGTTTCGATGCCGTGATCGGCGCAGTTGCGCACCAGATGGGTGAGCGGATCCTTGACCAGTTCGAGCACCTGGCGGTCGAGCTCGGTTTCGGCGCCGTGCATTTCGAGCTCGATATCCTTGCCGAGCTCGGCGCAGAGATCGCGCACGATGCGCGGCAGCTTCTGCCAGGCATTGCCGATCGGCTGCATGCGCGTCTTCATCACGCCTTCCTGCAGCTCGGCGGTGACGTTCGACAGCCGCTGCAGCGGCACCTTGAAGTCGGAATCCTCGTGCCGGCGGACGATCTCGAGAAGCTGGTTGCGGGTCAGCACCAGTTCGGAAACCGTGGTCATCAGGTGATCGAGCGTCTCGACGTTGACGCGGATCGAATGGTTGGCGAGCCGGTCGCCGCGCTTCGTCCGCGGGCCGCTCGGGCGACGTCGTTGGCGGCTTTGTCGCCGCCCGGGACGCCGACGGCCTCGCCTTGCGCTACGTCAGGCCGGGGGCTGCACGGTCTCGGCAGGCAGTATCTTTTCGATGACCGGAGGCGGTGGTGGCGCCGTCTCGCTGGCGCGCCATGCTATCCGAGGTGGTCGATCAGATCGGCGTCGTCGCCCTCCGGTTCCTGCTCGCTCGTCCTCGATGCTCATCAAGAATCGCCTTGATGCGGTCGATGGTCGAAGAATGAGCGTGACCGCGTCGCGCCGTAACCGGCATGCCGTCGCGGAATTTGCCCATCAGCGTTTCGGCGGCATGCGTCAGCCTTTCGAGCCGCGACAGCCCGAGAAAGCCGCAGGTGCCTTTGATGGTATGAACCAGGCGAAAAATATTGCCGAGGATCTGGCGCGTTATTCGGCTCCTGCTCGAAACGCACGAGTTCGGCGTCGACCCGGTCGAGACTCTCGCCGGTCTCGGTCAGGAATTCACGCAACAGGTCGTCCATACCCGGCGCCTCGTCGCCGCCAGGGCACCGGCCGGCACACGCAGAGCGTGCAGCTCACACCTCCGGCGCGCAAGGCGCGCGCCGTCCTCGCCAGGCGTCGACGCCTGGGCGGGCAGCCTCAGTCTGTTGCCAAAGAGTTTAATTTCGGTTGCGAGACGGCGCCCGAATAACCGGCACGCGAGAAGCTGCAAAAGGCGCTCAGCGGGCCGTTACGACCACCGCTTCGCCCTCGATCGACGGCCGATATGCGTCAGCCCGCAATCCCGGGCCAGAATTCCGGTATAAAGCGGCTGGATGGCGTGGGCATCGACCGTCTGGGCCGGGCTGCCGGCGAGGAGTTCGGCCGTCGCTGGCGTCAACCGGGCATTGAGGCCGGTCGCGGTGACCCGAAAGCCCGCCGTCGGCGGCCGATCGACCGTCAAGCTGCCGCCCCGCGGGATCGCCGCCGCCGCCGATCGAGCAGCATATTCAGCAAGAGCTTTACGCGGTTTTTCGGCCGCCAGTTCCCGCGGCAGGTTCCAAACGATCGTGGTCTTGCCGTCCTCGAGCAGGCCGCGCGCCACCTTTTCGGCGTCGCCGAGATCGATCTGCGCGCCGGCCGAACCGGCGGCGCCGAACGCCAGCCGGCAGAATTGCAGCTTGGCGGAGGCCTGCTGCGCGCTTTTCTTGATCAGGTCGAGCGCAAACGTCCTGGTTTCCTCGTCCTTGTCCTCCTCCAAGACCTCCAGCCCATTGACGATGGCGCCGACCGGACTGATCAGGTCGTGGCAGACCCGCGAACACAGCAGCGCCGCAAGATCGAGGGCGCCGATGGAGATAGGACCGGTAATTGGGGCGGACATTGGCGGCTCCGCGGCGAGGGACTGGCCCCGTCCTGTCACAGCGCGGCCGATTCGGCAATCGTGCCCTCCTGTTGCGGCCCATGCTAGATCGCAGACCCGCCCTGAGGACCATTTCTCGTGCCAAGCTTAAATGCCGCCGACTGTTTAGCGCTCATCGAAGCGCTGACGGCGATTGCCGTGCGACGCGTCACGAACCATCTTGGACCTGGCGGCCACGGCCCAGGTGCGCAGCAAGGCCGACGGCTCGCCGGTGACCGCAGCCGACGAAGCCGCCGAGACTGTGATCTGCGAGGCCTTGGCGCGGCTGGCGCCAGCCGTGCCGATCATCTCCGAGGAGCGGGCATCGCAGGAAAAGCCGCAAGACGGATCGAACGCGGCAGTTATTTTCTGGTCGATCCGCTCGACGGCACGCGTGAATTCATCGCCGGCCGAGACGAATACACCGTCAATATCGCACTCTTGACCGACGGCGTTCCGCTCCTCGGTGTCATTGGGGCGCCGGCACGCGGCGATGTGGCGCGGCGTCGTCGGCCGCAGTGCCGAGCGACTTCGCCGATCGATCGGCTGCAAGCCCAGTCACCGCATCCACGTCCGGCCGCGCCCGCAAGCCGCGCCGGTCATCATGGTCAGCCGTTCGCATCTTCGACCCGCGAACCCAGGCCTATGTCGAGCGCTTTCCGCAGGCCGAGCTGCTGCCATGCGGCTCGTCGATGAAATTTTGCCGTCTGGCCGAAGGTGCGGCCGACCTTTATCCGCGGCTGGCCCCGACCCACGACTGGGACATTGCGGCCGGCCATGCCATCCTCGCCGCCGCGGGCGGCGCAGTCACCGCGCCGGACGGCATCGCCGCTGCGCTACGGCAACGGACGAGCTCTTGATCCCCGGCTTTCGTCGCCTCGCGGTCAGGCAACTCAGGGCATGAGGCTGCCGGCAACGGCCGGCCATTGCGCATCTGCCGGCGTCGATGACCCGGTCAGGATTGGCGGCGAATTTCTCGCGCCGGTCGTCGTCGTAGAACAGGAACAGCCGTTCGCCGATGATCAGCCAGGCATTCGGATTTCCCGGCGACCGCGATCCCGCGGGCGACGCCGATCGGGTCGTAGCCGCCATATTGCGGCATGTAGACATCGGGCCGCGCGGCGAAAGCTGCGCGGTTGCCGATATTGCGAACCGCCAGACCACGCCGCCGTAATGTAATTCGTAATCGGCGCTGCCCGCGACACGGCTTGCCGTCGGTGAAGAATGCCACCGGGTCGTAGCCGTCGATCGCAAGCCCGGTATGCCAATCGACCACGAACCGCTCGGTGGTGAGCGGCAGACGCCATCGGCAGGCTGGCCGCCAGCGCGAAGAACCAGGCCGCGCAAGACCGCCAACCCGGCGCATGCCCCGGCGGCGCCGCGGTATTGCTTCCGTTTCCGCCGTGCTGTCGTCATAGTCTTGGCAAAAGCTAGGCTGATTTGCAGTCGAGTTCCGCACTTAGAACCGATCGCGTGAGCAAGGGGTTAAGCGGGGAGCTGCCGATGAATTCCACCTTGCGGACGCAAGCCCTGCGGACGAAGCTTGGCGACGCACATTTGGCGAATTGCCGGTCTGATTGCCGGCATCGCGTGCTTGGCTGCCGCGCCGGCCGGCGCGCAGACCATGCCGCCGCAAGCGGCCACCGCCTGCGGCCGCTCCCCGCAGCCGCCACCGCCACCGCCGCACAGTGACCAATTCTCCGCCGGACGAATTGGTCGAAGCCGGTCACCATTTCTTCGGCGGCGTGTCGCGCGGGCTCGCCATGATCGTCAGAAAGCCTTCAGCCAATGGGGCGAGCCGAACGGCTATATCCTCGGCGAAGAGGCCAGCGGCGCCTTTGTCGGCGGCCTGCGCTATGGCGACGGCACGCTCTATACCAAGAATGCCGGCGATTTGCGCGTGTTCTGGCAAGGGCCCGAGCATCGGCTTTGACGCCGGCGCCGACGGCGCCCGGACCATGATGCTGGTCTACAACCTGCCGCGACCGCAGGCGATTTTCGACCGCTTCGGCGGCGTCAACGGCTCGGCCTATTTTATCGGCGGTTTCGGCATGACCGCGCTTGACCGCCAATAACATCGTGCTGGTGCCGATCCGCTCCGGCGTCGGACTGCGGCTTGGCGCCAATCTCGGCTACCTGAAATTCACCTAGCGCCCGACCTGGAATCCGTTTTGACTCCGTCGTTACGCGGCCGGAGCGGCGCACAATTATCGAAACAATTGGCGCGGCGGACGAAGTCGGTTTAGGTTAACGGCTCGTCAATGTGGTGCGGTATGCACCCGCATGGCATGGTCAATGCTTGGCATGGTCATGCATAACGGCTTGGCAGCGGTGGGTGGCAGCGGCGTAGCGGAGGCGTAGCGTCATGATCGAACCGGTCATGTATTTCGGTATCGGGTTTCTGGTTGCGGCGCTGCTTTGTCTGCTGTTCATTCCGCTCGTTCATAATCGCGCCGTCCGGCTGACCATGAAGCGGCTGGAAGCGGCGACGCCGCTCTCGATCGCCGAAATCCGCGCCGACAAGGACCAGCTCCGCGCCGAATTCGCGATGTCGACCCGCCGGCTGGAAATGAGCGTCGAGAAGATGAAGACCAGGACGACGACGCAGCTTGCCGAGCTCGGCAAGAAGACCGACGCCATCAACCAGCTCAAGAAGGAGCTCGGCGAGAAGACCGCGACGATCTTTGCGCTGGAAGCGCGCGACAAGACGCTTGCGCGAGCAATTGCGCGCCACCGAGGAGGAATTCGAGATCAAGTGCGAGTTCGCTGCGCGAGGCCGAGCGGCACGCTTGCCGACAAGGAAGCGGAACTGATCAAGCTGCTCGGCGAGCTGGGCGAGCGCTCGCTGTCGCCGACAGCCAACGGACCGAGATCGCGGCGTTCCGTACCCAGGTCGAGGCGATGAAGATCAGCGTCGCCGACTACGAGCGCGCGGTGGAGGAAACCGAGCGCCGGCTGGCACGCGAGCGCGACGAGCCGCAACCGCGACCGATGAATTGACCGCCGCGCGCGGCAAGCTCGGCGATCTCGGTACGCGCACCGACCGAACTCGAGCGGCAGCTTTTCGTGCATACAGACGCGAGGCCGAAGCTGCTTCAATCGCCGCGTCCAAGACCTCGAAATCCGGCTCGGCGATCAAGGCCGCGTGCTCGCCGAGCGCGATTATCAGCTCGAACGCATGCGCAGCGAGCTCGAAGACGCGCGCAAGACCGAAGCCGATCTGCGCAGCGAATTGGCGACCGCCGGCAGCCGCAGCGAGCACCGCGGTCGATCGATTCCGCGCCGACATCACCCAGCTCGAAGCGCAGCTTGCCGCCGCGATCGACGAGCGCGCCAAGCTGCAGCGCGAAGTCGGCACGCATGAAGCGCGACGCCGAATTCGACCTGGGCGGCCGAGCGCGTCGAGAACGCGCTGCTTGCGCGAGCGCATCAACGACGTCGCCGCCGAGGTGGCGCGCCTGACCGCGGCGCTCGAAGGCCCGGATCGCCGATCGAATCCATGCTGGTCGAGGCGGCCGACCAGTCGCGGCCGCGCCACGGCCGGTCACGACGCGAGCGCGGCCGCCGAGACACGGCAACGCGCGCGAAAACAAGAACACGCTCGCCGATCGCATCCGCGCGCTGCAAACCACCGCCTCGCGGGTGGCTTCGTCGACCAATTAGCAAGCGCCGCACATCGGAGCTTCCTTGACACCCCGCGGCGGTCACCTTAAATCCCGGCTCCACTGGTACGGGCGCTTAGCTCAGCGGGAGAGCGTTCCCTTCACACGGGAGAGGTCGTAGGTTCAATCCCTACAGCGCCCACCACTTCCCTCCTCTCACGTGTCCGCTTTGCCACGCATTGCAGACTTAAGCCGGGCATCGCGCGGCTTCCGAGTTCTGCCAACTTCTGCCGTGAGCATCTGCAACAATGCCTGCTCGGCCCGCGCCGATTTGCGATCAATTTGACCGGCGGCGCCGGTCGGAGCCCATGCGGCTTGCGCGACGATAAGGTTGACCGGCTGCGAAGAAGATAGGCGATGTCGATGCTCGACAAGCCGTTTGGCCGGACTAAACTGCCGCAGAAAAATCCGCGCGCCGCAGTGTGCGCGGCAGAAAAGAGGGAGGGCTCATGAGCGGGTTCCTGTCGGTGGAATCGTTCTGGACGACATTGCTGTTCGTCCATCTGATTTTGGCGCTCGGGCTACTCGGCGCGCTCACCCATCAGGCCGTGGCTGTCGCATTGCCGGCGCGTCAAGCGAGCGGCGGCGGCATTATTACCCGTTACCGCTCGGTGGGCGCCGCCGGCTATGCTACGGCGGTGTGCACGCTTTGGGTGCTTACCTTCTTCGTCGGCTCCTACATCTACACCGCCTATACCGTTTACATAAAGGTTCCGCTTATCGAGGAGCATTATTTCAAGACGGGAGCCTTCTTCGATTTCAAGGAGCATGTGGCGTCGCTCGGCCTGTTGCTGCTGCCGGCCTATTGGTATTTGTGGAAGAACGTCGACAACCCGGAATATGACAATGCGCGCAAGGGGGTGACCATCGTGCTCGCCTCGTTCTGCTGGTTCCTCTTCCTCGTTGGCCACTTCCTCAACAACGCGCGAGGATTTGGATCATGAGCCAAACCATGACAACGACATCCGCGAGCGCGGGCGCCGCGACCGTGACCGGCAAAGAAGCGGCACCGCGATCGTCATTGGCGGCATCAAGCAAGTTCAGGGCCTTCGCCACCACCTTTTCGATCACCGGCCCCGTAGTCTATTGCCTTGTCGTGTTTCTGAAGCTGCCGCTCGTGACCTATTTTCCGGCGATCCATCGGCTCGTCTGGGGCGCCGCAGACATGCATCCCGGCACTGGCCTGAACATGCTGTGGTACGGATTTACGCTGACGACCATTCTGGTATCGGGCGGACTCGGCATCATCGCCATGTTCCTGCCGGAGCGCATTATCAGGAAATACCCGCTCGCGCTGCTCTGGATTTTGCCGATCCTGGCGATCCCGTACGTGGTCTATTCACTGATGTTTTGGTGGCGGCTCGCCTTCAGATAGCAAGCGGCCATTAAAATCCTTCACGCCGGAGAAGGCGTAGGTTCAATCCCTACAGCGCCCACCAGCTTCCACTTCTCCGCAGTTTCGGCTGGCAAGACAGAATGAACGACGCAATGACGCATAACTCTCAATGGCCCGAGCTACCGTTTTCGGCGTGGAGCGGCACCTGCAATACGCTGCATTTGTGGACGCAGATCGCCGGCAAGGTGCGTGTCGCGCTCACGCCGCTGGTCAATCATTGGTGGAATGCAACGTTCTTCGTGACCGCGCGCGGGCTTGCCGCGCCGTCGATGCCCTTCCGCGACGGCACTTTCGACATCGTCTTCGATCTCGCCGGCCATCGTCTTGTCATTGCAACCAGTGACGGCCGAACCGAGAGCTTTGCGCTCGCGCCGATGACGGTCGCCGACTTCTATGCCGCATTCATGGCCGCCCTGCGCAAGCTTGGCATCGAGGTCCGCATCTGGACCATGCCGAGCGAGATCGAGCACGCCATCCCGTTCGATCGCGACCGCACCCACGCGCAATACGACCCGCACTACGCGCATGCATTCTGGCAAGCTTTGGGCCAGGCCGACCGGGTGATGAAGATTTTTCGCAGCCGGTTCATCGGCAAGGCAAGCCCGGTGCATTTCTTCTGGGGCAGCTTCGATCTGGCGGCGTCACGCTTCTGCGGCCGCACCGCGGCGCCGCCGCAGAGCGTTACGCCCAACGTGGCCCGCTGGGTCATGGCCGAGGCCTATTCCCATGAAGTGTCGAGCTGCGGCTTTTGGCCGGGCAATGGCGGTTACGGCCGCGCCGCCTTCTATGTCTATGCCTATCCCGAGCCGGCCGGTTATGGCGACACGCCGCTAAAAACGGCCGGCGGATTTTACGACAAGACCGTCGGCCAGTTCATTTTGCCATACGACGTGGTGCGACAGGCAGCCGATCCGGACGCCATGCTGCTCGGCTTTCTGCAGGAGACCTACGCCGCCGCCGCCGATCTGGCGCAATGGGACCGCAAGGCATTGGAACGCGCCAGCTAAAAGCCTCTGTTTTATCTGGACGACGTCGGATCACCCGACGCCGATGACGATTTTCCCGAAATGCGCGCCGGAGGCCATATGTTTGTAGGCCGCCTGCGCATCGGCGAAGGCGAACACCTTGTCGATCACCGGCTTGATCGCGTTGGCTTCGACGGCGCGATTGAGCGCCAGAAACATTTGCGTCGAACCGACCGATATGCCCTGGACGTTGGCGCGGCGCGAGAAAATCAGCCCGGGATTAAGCTCGGTCGCGCCGCCGCTTAACCCGCCGATCATCGAGACCTTGCCGCCGACCCGGATGGCGCCGAACGAGCGCGCCAGTGTCGCGGCGCCCCCCACTTCGATGACATGGTCGACGCCAACACCGCCGGTGAATTCCAGCGCCGCTTTGTCCCAGTCCGGCGTCGTCTTGTAGTTGATGCCGAACGCGGCGCCGAGCTTTTTGGCGCGCGCCAGTTTTTCGTCGCTCGACGAGGTGATGATGGCGCGAATGCCCGCGGCTTGTGCGAACTGCAGGCCGAAAATCGAGACGCCGCCGGTGCCTTGCAGCAAGACGGTGTCGCCGGCCCTGAGCCGGGCGTGTTCCATCATCGCATGCCATGCGGTGACGCCGGCGCAGGGCAGCGTCGCGCCCTCCTCCAGCGATAAATGCGATGGAATTTTCACCACGCCATCTTCCTCGAGCACGGCGTATTCGGCGAGCATGCCATCGATGCCGCCGCCGAGCGCGCTGGCGTGCGCATCCGGCATCGCCTCGCCGCCCGGCCAGCGCTGAAAGAAATTGCCGGCAACGCGATCGCCCGGCTTGACGCGAACGACGTCCGGTCCAACCGCGACGACTTCGCCGGCGCCGTCCGACAGCGGAATGACGTTCTCGCGCACCGGCACGCGGTACGTGCCGCGCACGATGCCGAGGTCGCGGAAATTGAGCGAGCAGGCTTTAACCTTGACCAAAACCTGGCGATGTCCGGGCTTGGGTTCCGGACGTTCGACCTGCACCACCGACTCGATGCCGGCGCCACCCTTGGGTATCTGATAAGCACGCATTGGTTTCCTCGTTTTTGGTCGTGCCAGCCGCCGCGGGCTTATTACCGATTTCGGTTGTCGCGTGGGCCGCGCCCCGGCTGACCGGGGCCGCGCGGCCGCCCATTGGGCGGACCGCGGAAATTCTGCCGTCCCGGGCGCTGATTGTTCGGCCGCTGCCGATTGAGCCTTCGCTGCTCGATCATGCGCCGGCCGAGCGTGTGCGCCATATTGAGGCGTTGCAATCTGCCGCGATCGCGTGCCGCCTCCTGCGGCGGAATCCGATAGGGCACGGCGGACATTCGTCCACCGGGGCCGGCGCGGAGCTGGAAAGCGCTGGCGCCCTGCGTCAACGCGCCAAGCCGGTTGCCTTGGCGATCGAACACGTCGATCTGCCCAACATGACCATCGGTATCGGGATAAAGCTTTACGGTCGGAGCCGCAGTGCCACCGCCCGCCGGCACCTCGACGACGCCGGTGGTGCCGCGAATCCCGATCGCGGCTTCCGGCGTCGTTATCTTCATGTCGCCGGTTTTGGCGACAAGGCTCGCGACAAAGGCGGCGGTGCCGACCGCGACATTGAACGTGGCGGCGTTGCCAGTGCCGTTTTGCTGATAGACGAATTCGTTGACGACGATGCGGGTATCGGCCGAGAGGCTGAATGTGGTCTCATCGTCGAAGGTGATACCGAGCGCGGAGTCGGTGCCGGTGGCAAGCGTATCGTTCTTGAAGATGGGATCGGCCACATTGAGCGCGGTCGCGGCGGCATTGCCGCGCGTGACGGTGGCGCTGCCCTGCATGGTGGCCACTTGTCCGACCGAGGTGTCGGCGGGGGCGGCGGCTGGCGCCTGAGTTTGCGGCGGCTGATAGGCCGGCGCAAAATACGGCGACGCCGGCTGATATTGCGCGCGCGCCTTGCCCGGCCACAGCGACCGCCAGGCCGAGAGGGTGCCGGCTAACAATGTTATGAAGTCTCGCCGCCTCACAAGGACCCGATCACAAAGGAAATCCGACATATCGAACCGGCATCGTACCGGCTCACCATGGCATCGCAATGGCTCAAAGCACGATCCCGAACATATCCGGCCACAGACTTGGGCCGAGGCCGGACGCTGGTGCCCCGATAAGATCACGCTTCCCCAAATCTTGCCATACCGGGACACCATTGCCCCTGACGATCAGTGCAACAAAGCCGCCAATTCTTCCGCACCCGGCTTTCTGCACTCTTCGTCCATGCGCGCGTTGGTTGCCGCCAAGAGCCTGGCGACGACGTTATTGCGCCGAGCAACGGGATTGTCGCCGTAGCCGCTCGGCTGAAAGAAGTTTGCGGTCGGCACCCGCTCCCGCCATTGCAGCGGCATCGTCACCATGTCGAAGCCGGTGCCGTCGCCGGTCAGGTTCATCATTTCCAATTCTGCGGCACTCAAGGTCCGCTCAACACCCTTGCGCCGCGCAAAGACGACCGAGTCGAGGAGCTTTTGCGTCTGCAACAACGGACCGACGTCGAGATCGAGATTGAGCGCGTGAACGGCGAGACCCTTTTCGGTATTGGCCAGCATCTCATGCTGGCCCCACGCATCCGGCACGCTTCTGGCGAAGGCGATCATCCGCCGCAGAACTCCGATCTTGCTCATCAGCGCCCATTTCCGATCGGATGCCATTTGCGCGGCTTGGTTTTGCAGCCCGGCGACGAAGCGATTGCCGTCTTCGGCGACGATTTCCACGCTATTGGTCGCCAGCAGCTGATTGTAGCCGAGTGCGGTGGTGATGGCGCGGGCGTGCTTATTGAATTCGCGGCCGGCCTCGACATCATAGCTGCCGTTGCCGGTCGCCTCGAAGCTGTAGATGCGCACGATCTGATCCGCGGTCAGGCCCGCCGTTAGCGCCACCCGCGCATAAGCGCGTTTGAACTGATCGTCGCTCTGCGGCATTTGCGGAACAAATTTGAACTCGCGCGCCGCCGCCGCAAGAAAATCGGCGACGACCGGCACATAGACCGGACGCAGCGGAGCCGCAGGCGCCAGTGGATTACGCGGCTTTGGCGGTCCGCTATAGGCGGGGGGTTGCGCCAGCACATAATCGTCAATCGACAGCGGTTCACCGCGGGCGCGCTTGGCGTTGCGCAATTGCCGCTTGGCCGCGACCTCATGCCAATAGGCACTCGCTGCCGCTGCATACATCGCGTGCGCGCGCTCATAATCATCCAGCGCCTGGCGGTATTGTTCGATCGCCGCCGCCGGATTCGCCGATTCAGGCATGGGCGAATTGGATTGAGCGGCAGCAAACCCCATTGGCGCAAGGACCAGTCCAATGGCGAGCAAAAAAAGCACGCCGCGGTATGTCGAACTGATCGTCATGCTTCGCCGGCCTGTGCCAAACCGATTCGATCAGTCTCCTTCATAGCCGATTCTGTGACACAACAAGGGCGGCGTTGCCGCCGCCCTTGAGGACGCCTCAGGGTCCTGTAACGCGAAAGACCGAGCTCGCTACGAGCGTTACTTCATCACCGCAGCGACCGCAGCCTCGCACAGTGCCGCATCCTGCGAGCCGGTGCCGCCGGAACAGCCGATCGCACCGATGATCTTGCCGTCGTCGACCAGCGGAATACCGCCCCGCGAGGCGATCACGTCGTCGAGCGTCATGAGATAATTCAAGCCGGCTTTTTGCACGCCATTCTCGAATGCAGCCGTCGGCCGGCGATACCGGGCAGCAGTACGCGCCTTGTGTTCGGCGATGGCGATGGAAGCGAGCTGAGCGCCGTCCATCCGCGCAAAGGCCACCAGATCGCCGCCCCAATCGACCACCGCGAAGTCCTCCGGCCAACCGCGCTTATTGGCCTCGGCTACCGCCGCCTGAACCAGGGCTTGGGCTTTCTCCAGGCCGATTGGCGTGCCGAACGGCAGGTTGAACGGCATTTTGTCGGGGATCGCATCGAGATTGGGCGCGCCCGCAGCGGGCTGTTGCTGGCCGTAGGCCGCGCCCCCGGCGAGCAAGCCTGCAGCCAACGCTATCGCAGTCAAACTACGCAACTTCATCGGATACCTCCCTCATCGGCGGCACTTTCGGCCGCCTCTCGATCTTAGACGAAGAGAGCGGACCAGCGCCAGCGCCGAGCCGGCAAGGCTGCTTTTGGCCGCAGCCTCAGGCATGGGCCGCGCTGCCGGGCAGTCGGCAAATCAAAACTTTCCGTCGACCATGCCGGCTAAGAACGAAAGAGTCGCAAGCCTGCGATTTGAGGCAAAACCGCGCCACGAGGGCGTGAAGTCCGCAAAAACGAAAGGCCCGGTTCCGAGGGAAAGCCCAACCCCGACACTGTCCCGATCATGCCCATTGGAAGTTGACCAATCGTGATGGCCTGGGTGGAGCCGTGCCGCGACGAGCACGTAAGCAAATCTACCGACACCGACGTGCTGGTGTCGCGCTTAATGCGGCTGCGGCGCGCGCGACAGCTTTTTGTCTTGAAGCTCGTCGAGATAGGCTTGCCAATAGCTCTCGCGGTTGCGGCCAAGCTCGAACAAATAATCCCAACTAAAAATTCCGGTGGAGTGCATATCGTCGAACGCGATCCGTACCGCGTAGTTGCCAACCGGATGCAATTCCAGGATTTGCACATTTTGCTTGCCGCCAACGGTACGCCGCTCGCTCGGCGAATGACCCTGCACCTCCGCGCTCGGGCTGCGAACGCGCAAATACTCGGCGGCGAGATCGAAGCGCTCACCGCCGTCAAAAGCGACGGTGAGCGTCTTGCGATCCTTGTGCAGTCGCAATTCGGTCGGCCAGGGGCCCGGCGCGGCAAGCGCGTTCATGCCGGCCTCAATCGAGCGTGATGTGACCGTCGGTGATGACCTTTTTCCATTTTTCATATTCCGCTTTGGTGAAAGCCGCGCCCTCGGGAAGGCTGGTGCTGCGCGGAGTAAGGCCGAATTTGGCAAAGGCCTGTATGAGCTGAGGATCCTTCAGCGCTTTGGCGATGCCGGCATTGAGCTTGGCCAGAACGTCGGGCGGCGTGCCGGCGGTGCCATAAAGAGCAAGCCAGAGATCGACGCTGTAGCCAGGCAAGCCCGCCTCAGCCACCGTCGGCAGATCGGGATAGACCGGCGAGCGGACCGTGCCGGTGGTCGCCAGCGGAATGACGCTGCCTTTGCCGGTGAAAGGCAGGGCACCGGCGATACTAGAGAACGACATCTGCACTTTGTTGCTCATCATGTCGGTGAACGACCCGCCGATGCCTTTGTACGGCACATGGACCGCCTTGATCCCGGTGCCCAGTTCCCACATCGCGGCGGCAAGATGCGGCGTCGTGCCGACCCCGGCAGACGCATAATTGAGCTTGCCCGGATTGGCTTTGCCGTAAGCCACGAGCTGCGCATAAGTCTTGATGCCGAGCTGCGGCGCCACCACCAGAACTTCGGGGGAATCGCAGACGACCGACAACGTGACCAGGTTCTTGAATATGTCGTAGGGCATGGACTTCTGCAGCGTCGGATTGATGACGATTGCGGGATCCATGATCGCCATATAGTAGCCGTCGGGTGCCGAATGCGCCACGTAGTCGACGCCGACGATGCCGCCGGCGCCCGGCTTGTTCTCGACAACCACTGTTTGTCCCAAAGCTTCGCTGAGCTTTTGGCCGACCGTGCGGCCGGCAAAATCGGTAATGCCGCCGGGGCCATACGGAACGATCAGATGCACGGGCCGGTCGGGAAAGCCTTGCGCATAAGCCGGCACATAGGCAGCAAAAAGGAGCAACGACCAAAGCGCAACGCGTCCCGCAGCCGATATCAGGCGATTCATTTTTGGAACTCCGTTTCACGTCTCTATCTTGTCCTAGCTTTGCCGATCAGTCCAACAAGTTCATGCGGCATGACCGGCATTTGCGAAATGCGGACCTTGAACGGCGATAGCGCATTCTCGATTGCCGAGACCACCGCCGCGGCGGCGGGAATGACGCCGACCTCGCCGACACCCTTGACGCCAAGCGGATTATGCGGCGACGGCGATTGCTTATACAGCGTTTCGAAACTGGGCAGTTCGGTCGCGGTCGCCATCATGTAGTCGGCAAACGTCGTAGTCACGGGCTGGCCGCCGGCGTCGTAACCCATCCATTCCAGGATGGCATTGCCAATGCCATGGGCAATGCCGCCGTGCACCTGGCCCTCGACGATCAGCGGATTAACCAGGCGGCCGGCATCCGAAAGTGCGAGATAGCGCAAAATGCGTACGCCGCCGGTCTCGATATCGACCTCGACTTCGACGACATGGCAGGCGTTCGTATAAGCCAACTGGTCGATGCGAAAGGTGGCGCTTGCTTCAAGGCCGGGATCGATGCCCGGCGGAAAGCCGTAACCCGGCGCGCCTTTGAGCACACGCGCCAATTCGCCGAGCTTGACGGCAAGCTGCGGCGCGCCGGCGACGCGCACTTCGCCGTCGACGATTTCGAGGTCCTCTTCCGCCGCTTCCAGCATATGGCTGGCGAGCTTGCGCGCCTTGGCCGCGACCGCTTGCGCGGCGATTTGCACCGAAGAGCCGGCCGTCACCGTTTGCCGGCTGGCAAAGCCGCCAAGCCCGAGCGGCGCCGCTGCCGTGTCGCCGGCAATGACGCTGACATCCTGCGCCTTGACGCCGAAAGCTTCGGCGCAAATCTGCGCCAGCGCGGTGGCGAGCCCCTGCCCCATCGGCGCGGCGCCCGTCGACACCGTGATGTGTCCGGTCGGCGACACGCGGACATTGCCGAACTCGAACGGGCCGCGGCCGGTGCCCTTGATGCCGTGCGCCAGGCCGATGCCGATATAGCGTCGCTCCGCGCGGGCTTCGGCCTGGCGGCGCGGAAAGTCATCCCAGCCTGCGGCAGACAGAATCTCGGCCTGGCAGCCAGGATAGTCGCCGCTGTCATATTGCACCTGCTCGCCGGAGCGCGCTTTCAGCGGTTTCGTATACGGCATCTTTTCCGCCGGAATGAGATTGCGGCGGCGCAATTCGGCGCGGTCCATATCGAGCTTGGCGGCCAGCAAATCCAGCATACGTTCCATCGCGAACGCGGCCTGCGGATAGCCGGCGCCGCGCACCGACGAAACCGGCGTCTTGTTGCTGTGGGCCGCGACCACGCCGATCGCCAGCGCCGGCACGATATAAGGCCCGCTCAGCGTGGTGGCCGAATTATACGGAATGTTGACGTCCTGCAGGGCATAAGCGCCGATGTCGTGAATGAGCCGGCCGCGCACGCCCCGCACGCGGCCGTCGGCATCGGCGGCCAGCTCGATCGACCAGTATTGGTCGCGCTCCTGCGCCGCATTGGTGAAATGCTCGCGGCGGTCTTCGATCCATTTGACCGAGCGGCCAAGCAATGTCGCTGCGGCAACCACCGCCACGTCCTCAGGATACACGCAGAGTTTCGGCCCGAAGCCGCCGCCGACGTCGGGCGTCGCCACGCGCAGCCGGCTTTCGTCGAGTTCGACGTAGTCGGCGAACGCGGTGCGCAGATCGTGCGCCTTCTGGGTGGAAGCCCACACGACGGTTTCGCGATCGGAGATTTGCGCAAAAATGCCGCGCCCTTCCATCGAATGTCCGGCACCGCGATGCATCCACAGATCGTCGCGCACCACGTGAGCCGCCTTGGCGAAGGCCGCATCGGTATCGCCATAAGCGACCTTGTAGGCAATCACCGCATTCGTCGCGAGCTCGCGGCGCACCGGCGGCGCCTGCTCGACGCCGCAGTCGACCGCCGCCGGCAGCACGTCGTAATCGACGATAACGAGAGCGGCGGCATCCTCGGCGATATAGCGGTCCTCGGCGATCACGATCGCCACCGGCTCGCCGACGAAGGAGACCTCGCCATCGGCCAGCGCAAACGGCCAGCTTTGGTCGAGCTTGGTGCCGGAATTCGACGTCCGCACCATGCGGCGTTGCTTCAGCACCGGCGCAAGATCGTCGAGCGTGAGCACCGCGACGACGCCCGGCAGCGCCCGTGCCGCGCCGGCGTCGAGACCGCCGATCAAAGCGTGCGGGTGCGGACTGCGCACAAAGGCGGCGGTAAGCGCCCCCGGCGCGGCAATGTCGTCGACGAAACGCCCCTGGCCGGTCAAAAGCGCCCGGTCTTCCAGGCGCGGGATACGCGCACCGATGACTTCAGTCACTGATCGACACTCGAAGCCCCGCTCGCCGCGTTTACAGCCGCCGGGGATGATAACTCAAGTTTCGTTCGGCCTAAACAGCGCCGGCAAGCCGCACTTGGGCCGATCAGCCTACACCGACCAGTTCCGGCGCACCGATCTTGTCCCATATCCATGCGGCACAGGCGAACAAGCGATCGTCATCGTAGCGCTGGGCCACAAGCTGGATGCCGACCGGCAGATTATTCGGACCGCGATGTGTCGGCAGCGTCATGGTCGGGGTGTGCAAGGCCGTCCAGATCGCCTGCATCGAGGGATCACCGGTCGCGCCGAGGCCCTTCGGCGCCTCGCCCGGCACGCACGGCACCAGCAGCACGTCGAAGCGCTCGAAGACCGGTCCCAACAGCGCGCGGCACTCATCGAGGCGCCGCATCCCGGCAACATACTCGTCCCGCGAAATCATATGCCCGTTCTCGATATAGCGCCGCATCTGCGGCGATAGCCGCTCGCGCTCGTTATCCCAGAAATAGGCCATGCAGGCGGCCCGCTCATAGAAGCCGATGCTAGATCGCGCAATCGCGTGCACACCGGAAAAGGCGCCGGGCAAGTCGACGTCGGACACCGTTGCGCCGAGCTTGCCGAGTTTGGCGGCCGCGTCGGCCAGCGCGGCCGTGGTTTCCGGTTGCGCCGTATCCCATAAATCGGTGCGCCAAACGCCGATGCGCGGCGCAGAGCTCATGGCCAGGATCGGCTTCGGTTCTTCCATGCGCAGCACGGCGGTCAAAAGCGCGATGTCTTCGATCGAGCGCGTGAGCCAGCCGATGGTGTCGACCGAAGCCGCGGCCGGCCAGACGCCGGCTTCGTTGATGGTATTATAGGTCGGCTTGTAGCCGAACACGCCGCAGAACGAGGACGGCCGCAGCACCGAGCCACCGGTCTGCGTGCCGAGCGCCGCCGGCACCATGAAATCGGCGACGGCCGCGGCCGAGCCGCTCGACGAGCCGCCGGGCGTATGCGCGGCGTTGTGCGGGTTGGTGGTGTCCGGCGGCGCGCTGCCGGCGAACTCGCAGGTCGCGGTCTTGCCGAGAATGATCGCGCCGGCGCGGCGCAACAGCGCGACGCAGGACGCGTCGGCATGCGGCCGGTTGCCGCGATAAATCGGCGATCCCATCTCGGTCGGCAGGTCGCTGGTATCGATCGTGTCTTTCAGACCGACGGGAATGCCGTGCAGCGGTCCGCGCCGCGGGCCGCGATCGAGTGCACGTGCCTGATCGAGCGCGCGCTCCGGATCGAAACCGACCCAGGCCTTGACGGTGCCGTCACGGGCGGCAGTGCGCGAAACGCAGTCGCGCACGACGGCCTCGCAAGTGGTCCTCCCAGCGGCGATCGCGTCGGCAATTTCAGTAGCCGAAAGCGCGTTGAGCGAATGCGCGGCCTTCGTGTCCATGACCGCGCCGGTCAGTTCTTGGCGCGGCCGGCGGTGGTGCCGGCAATCTTGCCGAACACGGTGCCGGAGATCAGGCCGGAACCGCCCGGATAGTTGAAATAGAACAACCCGCCGACCAGTTCGCCGGCGGCATAAAGTCCGCGGATCGGCTGGTAGTCGGTATTGAGCACCTCGCCGTCGGTATTGATGCGCAATCCGCCGAAGGTGAAGGTCACGCCGCAGGTCACGGCGTAGCCTTCGAACGGCGGCGTATCGATGGTGTTGGCCCAGTTGCTCTTGTTGACGGCAAGCCCGCTCGTGCCGCGGCCGTCCTTGACGTTCGGATTGAACGGCACGTCGGTCTTCACCGCGGCGTTGTATTCCTTGATCGTCTTGACGAACTCGGCCGCATTCACGCCTTCGAGCTTTTGCGCGAACTCCTCGATGGTATTCGCCGTCACCTTGGTGATCTGCCGGATGCGGTATTCGTCGCGCTGCAGATGCTTGGTCTTCTGATCGAAAATCTGCCAGGCGAATTGGCCCGGCTGCTCCAGCACCACGCGTCCATATTTGGCATAAGTGTAATTGCGGAAATCGGCGCCCTCATCGACGAAGCGCTTGCCGGTGGCGTTGACCATGATGGAAAACGGATAGGAATGTTTCTGGAATTGATCGCCGACCGCGAGGTCGCCGAATTCCGGCGCGTTCATTTCCCATTGCACGGCGTGGCAGCCCGACCAGTTGCCGCGCGGCGCCGCGCCGATATCGATCGCCATGCGGATACCGTCGCCGGTGTTGAACCGGCTGCCGCGCACCTTGGCGAGGTCCCAGCCGGGCCCGAGATAGCGGGTGCGCCATTCCGGATTGGCCTCGAAGCCGCCGCAAGCAAGCACCACGGATTTGGCGCGCAATTCGCGCACCTCGCCCTCTTGCCGCACGCGCACGCCTTCGACGCGGCTGCCGTCGAACAACAGATCGATACCGCGGGTCGAGTAGCGGACCTCGATGCCGCGCTTTTTCGCCGCGGCGGTGAGCTGGTCGACGAGGCCGGGACCGCCGCCAACCGACTCAACGGTCAGCCCGCCCCAAAATTTGAACTTGCCGTCGATCTTGAAAGCCTGCCGGCCGTAGATCGGAATGAGCCGCACGCCTTTTTCCCGCATCCAGTTCAGCGAATCGAAGCTCTTGGTGACGAGAAGCTCGACCAGATCGGGATCGGCGCGGTTTTGCGTGACCCGCGCCATGTCGTCGAAGAACTGCTCGGCGGTGTAGGTGCCGAAATCGGTGGTCTCGATTTCCGCCGGCGTCAGATCGGGAACCAGCGTCTTGATATCGTCGATGCCGTTGTAGACGACCCGGATAGAGCCCGCCGTGAAGCGGCTATTGCCGCCGGACTCGTCCTCCGGCGCGGCCTCGCACATGATGACCTTGGCGCCCTGCTCTTGCGCCGCCAGCGCCGCGCAAAAAGCCGCATTGCCCGCGCCAATGACGATCACATCCGCAACCTGATTTGCCATTTCTTCCTATCCTTATTCCGCCGCCTGCGCAGCGCCACCGTGCGCCTTGGACCATGCGGCGGGGTCCTTCATGAATTTTTCCACTTCTTTGAGCTTGGCTTTGTCGAACTTGCCGCTTTTCTTCGCCACCTCCAGCACATCCCACCAGGTGGCAAGCGCGTGCAGCTTGACGCCGAGGTCGCTCAGGATTTTCTTGCCCTCGGGGAAAATGTCGTAAAAGAAAAACACAAAGACATGGTCGACCACCGCGCCGGCGCCGCGCAGCGCCTGACAGAAGTTGACCTTGCTGCGGCCGTCGGTGGTCATATCTTCGACCAGCAACACGCGATCGCCTTCTTCAAGCTGCCCTTCGATCTGGGCGTTGCGGCCAAAGCCCTTCGGCTTCTTGCGCACATATTGCATCGGCAGCATCAGGCGGTCGGCCATCCATGCGGCGAACGGAATGCCGGCGGTCTCGCCGCCAGCGACGGAGTCGAATTCTTCGAAGCCGATATCGCGCATGACCGTGCTAACGCCGAAATCGATAGGGTTCTGCGCACGCGCGGAAACGAGATAAGCCGGCGGCAGTCGGTGTAGACCGGGCTCGCCCAGCCGGACGTATAGATAAAGGGTTTCTCGTCCATGAAACGGACGGCATCGACCTCGAGCAGCATCTTTGCCGTCAGCTCGGCGATTACCTCTTTGTCGGGAAAACCTGCCATCGATCGACTCATCGTTCAAAATTGCTAGCTCGGTATCAACTCGCCACTACTTTCCACGAAATTGTCTCGCCGCCCCGGTAAACGATGGCCCGCTCGTCGGGCCCTGCGACCGCAATCTCCGCTGGAGCCGTCCACGACATTTTTTCGAGCGTGATCGTCTCCCCGTTCGGCGGCATGCGATAGTGCTTGGGTCCGTTGAGCGACGCAAAGGCCTCTAGCTTATCGAGCGCGCCTTCTTCGTCGAAGACTTGGGCGTAAGTCTCGATCGCCACCGGCGCGTTGAACATGCCCGGCACGCCATTGGTCGACACCTTCCTGGCATAGGGATGCGGTGCGGAATCGGTGCCAAGAAAATAACAGGCCTCACCCGACGTCGCCGCCTGGCGCAGCGCGGCGCGGTCGCGCGCGGTCTTTATGACTGGCATCACATACATGTAGGGCTTGAGCCCGTGGCCGAACCAGTCGTTACGCGTCAGCATCATGTGGTAGGGCGTGATGGTGCCGCCGACTTGCGGCGCGGCGCTTTTGACGAAATCGACGCCGTCCTTTGACGACAAGTGTTCGAGAATGAAGCGCAGCTTGGGAAATTGCTTGATCCATTTCGACAGATACCGATCGATAAACGCCTTCTCACGATCGAAAATATCGACATCGGGATCGGTATCCTCACCGTGCATGAGGAACGGCATGTCGATCTTTTCCATGCGCTCCAAAACGCGCATCACCTTGCCATAGTCGGTCACGCCAGCCGCCGAGTTGGTGGTCGCATTGGCGGGATAAAGTTTGACGCCAGCAAAAACGCCGTCCCGAAAGCCGCGCTCGACGTCGTCGGGGTCGGTGTCGTCGGTCAGGTAGCAGGTCATCAGCGGCCTGAACTTCGAGCTCGGCGGCAGCGCCGCCATCACTCGCTCGCGGTAGGCTATGCAATCGGCCGTGGTCCGCACCGGCGGAACCAGGTTCGGCATCAGGATGGCACGGGCGAAATTTTTCGCGGTATATGGCAGCGCGGCTTTGAGCATTTCGCCGTCACGCACGTGCAGGTGCCAGTCGTCGGGCCGGCGGATGGTGATACGCGTGGTCATGATCTCAATTTGCCCGCATGGTCCGAGGTCATCGCATAAAGTCGCCATTCATGGAGGTTCATTGCGCCGCTTGAGATTGCGCCGCGGACCCTTAGGCCGGTCCTTCGTTCAAGACCTAGATGAACCGGCTTCATCCCGCAATCAAGACTCGTTCTTTAGGCTGCCACCGGCTTTGTCCCCGCTTTGATCGCCGCTTCGGCCGCCGCCTCGGCGTCCGGCTGCTTGTAGGCCTTGAGCCGCGGCAATACTTCGCGGGAAAACAGCGTGAGATTGTCCACCGTCTGCTCATGGGTGAGAAAGCCGGCCTGCCCCATCATCAACAGATTACCCATGCCGCCGCAGTGCTCGCAGAATGCGACGATTTGCTCATAGACCTCGTCGGGCGTGCCGCAAAACAGAATGCCGGCATCGATCAGATCGTCGACGCTGGTGGCGTGAATATTGATCGGCCTGCCGTCTTTGGTGAAACCGCGCGGCGGCGTCTCGCCGCGCAGCATCCGCGCATTATCCTCCGCCGGCACGTAACCCGGCGGATTGCGGAATGGCACATGAACGATGGCGCTGGTGCGCAAATAGCCGGCGATCAGATCGCCGCGCTTGCGCGCTTCCGCTTTGTCGTGAGCGACCGCGACCAGCCCCAGATAGGCGAAGCGGTCGGCGCCGGCAGCACGACCGAATTTCGCGATATGGGCCTGGCGATAGGCGTCATAGAGCTTGCGCGTGCCAAAGCCGGTGCCGAGCGTCGCCATGACGTAACCGCGCTCGCCGAGGATGCGCGCCTGGGCCGCACGAGCCCGTGGTCGACCAGACCGGCGGATGCGGTTCCTGCCACACCCGCGGCCAGACATTGACCTGCCGGTAATGAAAGAACTCGCCTTCCCAATTGAACGTCGCATCATGCGTGGTCATCGCCTTGATGATGAAATCGTGCGCCTCCCAGAAGCGCTCCATCAGCTCGGTCGGATTGCGGTTTGAGGCGGGAATTTCGTACGGAATGCCCTTGATGAATCCCATGTCGAGGCGGCCGCGCGAAATCACGTCGATGGTGGACAGCTCTTCGGCCGCGCGCAGCGGATCGGGCCGGTGGCCGATCGGATAGCCGAGCACCAGAAGCCGCGATTTTTTGGTGGCGCGCGCCAGAACCGCCAAGCCGATGACGACCGACGACGACATGCAGGTCGCGGTCTGGTGATGCTCGTTGAGCATGATGTCGAGAGCGAGCTCGTCGCAGAGCTGGTACTCGTCGTAATAGCGGTGAAACAGATCGGCGGCGACGCGCGGATCGCATTTGCGGTTGGGCAGGATCACGCGCAGCGAGCCGGAGTGGTCGTTCCAGGTCGGGAAATAGGCCTGCTCGCTGAACTGGTAGACTCGCATCACGCCGGTGCTCCCTTTATCGCGATATTCTCATTTGTCGGCCGCGAAGGCCAGAACACGCTCGGCGAAAACCTTCGGCTTTTCCTGATGCGGAAAGTGTCCGGCGCGGTCGATCGGCTCGAAACGGGCGCCGGGAATCATGGCGCAGTAAGCGCGGCCGTAGGCTTCACTAAGCATACGGTCGTGGCTGCCCCATAAAAACAGCGTCGGGACGTCGATGCGGTGCAGCCGGCTCTTGAGCCGCGGATTATGGAAATAGGGATTCCAGGCAAAACGCGCCGTGGCTTCGCGCGCACGCGCAGCCGCCAGCACATCGGCATCCGGCAACGCCTTGTAATCGCGCCGTCCTGCTTCCGGATCGGCGTAGGCAATGTCGAGATATTCCTCCTCGGTGAGCGCGAAGATATCGGCGATGTCGCGGGTTTCGCGATCGCCAACCTTGACGCCGACCGCATTGGCCATGACCAGGCACGACATCCGCGCGGTCGATTTCACCGCTATTTCCGCGGCAATCCAGGCGCCGAACGAAACGCCGACCACGATGGCGTCACGAAGGTCCAGCTGGTCGAGGAGATCGAGATAAAAATAGGACAAATCGTCGACGGTCCGCATGCCCGCCGGCACCTCCGAACGGCCGAAGCCGGGATGGGTGGGCGCAATGACATGAGCGCCCGAGGCCAGCACGCCAATGGCTGCGGCGGCGGGCTCGATGCCATTTTCGGCATGGAGAAACAACAGCGGCGGCCCCGCGCCGCGGTCGATCAGATCGATGCGCGTGCCGGCGACGACAAGCGACCCCGTCGCGGTCTCTGCAGTCTTCGTGCAATACGTCCTGATTCCCCTGCGACTTTTCAAGTCTCGTCTCTATTGTTCTACCACGCAAGCGGACATTTGCCATTGCGCGGAAGGCGACAAAATGACGGACGACAACGTCACCATCCACAACAGCGTCGCCTACGCCAATCACGACGGCGTCGAGCTCGCCGGCGATCTTTATTTGCCGAAGGGCGCGAAAGCGGCACCGGCGCTGGTCGCCGTTCACGGCGGCGGCTGGGTCGCCGGCGCGCGCGACGCCTTCCAATATTGGGGACCCTATCTCGCGGCGCGCGGCATCGCGATGTTCGCCGTCAGCTATCGGCTCGCGACCAAAGGCAAGACGTTTCCGCAAAGCGTGCAGGATGTACTCGCCGGCGTGCAATTCTTGCGCGGCAAGGCCGGCAGCTTCGGTATCGATCCGGCACGTATCGGCCTTCTCGGCGCGTCTGCCGGCGCGCATCTTGCGGCGCTGGCGGCGCTGTCCGGCAAAAAATTTACCGGTGGCTATCCGCAAGATGCCTTCGCTTCGATCGATGCCGGCGTGAAAGCGCTGGTCGGCGTCTACGGCATCTATGACGCGGTGGCGATGTGGACCAATTATCAGCTGCAGGGCGGTCGCGACAACAACTTCCAGAAGTTCATCGGCGCCTCCCCCATGGAAAATCGCCAGCTTTATTTCGACGCCTCGCCGATCAGCTACGCGACCTTGGCCAACAATGCCATCGGCGTCCTGTTAGTGACCGGCACCGAAGACGCGCTCGTCGACCGCCGGACGCAGACCGATCCGTTCGAGCTCGCGCTCAAGCAGGCCGGCTTTTTCGTGCGCCCCGTGATCGTTGCTGGCGCACCGCATTATTGGATGAGCGATCCGATCGATGAGCCGGGCAGCTTTTCCGCCTTTCTGGCGCCGCGGCTACTGCGGTTCTTGGCCGAAAGGCTTTAACACACCGCCTCGCCTTACTTCTTCTCCAGCAGCAGCGTGCCTTCCTTGCGCACAAGGGGCTGGATTGCGCCAGCGAGGCGCGCCAACAGCCACGGCAAATGGACCTGCAAATCGACGCGGTCTTCTGAAACCTCAAGCGTGCCGCTTGCCGCTTGGCCGAGCGCACTGACGCGAAATTGCAGATGATTGTCGGTCCAGGTTTCCTCCTGCACGGCGAGCAAATGCCCGTAATTGGCGCGCACTTTGCCCAGGCCCGATTGCAGGCGCCGCACCGCCTCCTCCTTGCCGAGGCGATGCGGAATGGAAACGGTCAGCGGCTGCGACATGAATGGCTCCGATGCAAACCAGCAACCGCCAATATGGGGACGATGTTGCCCGCGCGCTATTCGGCCGCGGCGCGTTTGCCGAGCGCGGCATTGACCGCCGGCATCACCTTCTCAGCCATCAATTCCATGGATCGTTTAGACAGCGCCGGGTCCGCCCAATCGACTCCGCAATAGAGCAGCGTGCCGAAATCGCCGGCCCTTGCGTGCAGCGCCAGAATACCGTCGACGACCCGGTTGACGCTGCCGCGAATGACCAGGTTGTCGAAAATATAATCGAGCGTGACCTCATCGTCGGTCATATCCCGCCGAGACTTGAAGCCACCGAGTTGTTTTCCCTTTTTCAGCTTCGAGGTGAGCTGGCTCATGTAAAAGCGGTAGGGGCTGTTCGCATCGCCACCGCCATAGGTGCGCGCAACGGCATCGTCGTCAGCGACAAAGATCGTTCGTGCGACGCGCCAATTCGCGCGATCCGGCTTGTGCCCGCCTTCGACACAGCCTTGGGCATAATTGTTCCATTGGCCGGGCAAATGTTCGGCGTGCAAAAAATGCGACGAGATCGGCCACCAGCCCCGGCGGCCGAGCGCCACGAGGCCTTTCGAGTTCGGATCGCTCGATGTGCCGAGAATGGGCGGATGCGGCTTCTGATAGGGTTTGACGACCCCGCCGATGCCAATCTCAGGCCATACCGTCTTCATCGTTGACACGGTCCAGTATTTTCCGCGCAGATCATACGGCGGCTCGCCCGCCCATAGCGCCAGAATATGATCGATGGCCTCGGCGAACATCGCGCCGCGGTCGGCCGAGAGCAATCCGAGCGCTTCGGCGTCCGACGGCAAGATCCCGGCGCCGATGCCGAACAGAAAGCGACCCTGCAAGAGATTGTCCACGAGCGCGGCCTGGGTGGCGACCAGCAGCGGATGGCTGAACGGGAGATTGGCGACCGCTGTGCCGAGCTTGATCGACGAGGTGTAGCCGGCGAGCGAGGCGCAAAAGGTCAGGCTGCTAGGAATGTTTTCGGCGAGATCGGTCAAATGCTCGCCGCAATAACCTTCACTGTAGCCCAGCCGGTCGGCAAGAATAAAAGCTTCGCGGTCTTCGCGCAGCGTTTCCGCATAACTTCGCGCCGGCGGATGGACCGGCATGATGAAAAATCCGAGATTCATGAGTTTCCCTCGAACGCGATAGCGTCGTGAAGGTTACGTGAGCGCCTGCTCACCTCCGACACTTCCTTGGCCATCATTCCCACCGTCAAGGATGGTTTCGCGCTTAATCGCCTTCCATTACCGGAAGTGTCAACGCGGAAGGATGCTCGGCCGAGTGATGAATTGTATCGGTGCCGATTTTGCTCGGCACGTAGTAATGCGTCCACAGCACGTCGGTGACAACCGAGTCACCGTTGACGATCTCCAGCCGCATGCGGTTGCCCTTTTTGAAGCGGTGCGCCATCGGCTCGACGCTGATGTCGAAGCGATAAATCTTTCCCGGCTCGATCGGCTGCGGCTCGGCGTGGCTGTGATAGGGCTCCATTTCCGTCGATTTATGTGGATCGAGCGCACGATGCGAGGCACGCAGCCAGCCCTTGGTGATCCAGTATGACGCCGGATTGAGGGTCTTGCCGCGCTCCTCGGTCGCCTGCGGCATCTGCTCCGATAGCTTGACGAAGAAATCCATGTCGTCGCGCGTCGACGATGCGTAAAGCGTGAGCTTGATCGGTCCGGCGATTTCGAGATCGCGTTCGAGCGGCGCGGTGGTGAACGTCAGCACGCGGCGCGCCGGATCGGGCGCATTGTTGGGGCCGAAACCGACCACGCCCATCATCCAGCCCGGATCGGGATACGCATATGAGGTCTTGTCCTCACCGCTGGCCGGGTTGCGGCTGAGCGTGCCGTCGTTGAGCGAGTTGACGCTGGCGGATTTCTGTCCGCTCAAATGCCAGGTCACGTAGCGCACGCCGGGCGGTGGCCAGGATTCGCAGGCGCGCACCGCGTCGGCGCCGCGCACGAAATATTCGACCGCGGGGCGGTCGGCGTAGTCGGTCTTTATCCCCTTGAGATAATGCTCGTAGAACGGCAGCAGCATTTTTTCGTGCAGCTCGCGGCTGTTGAACTCACGGTTGGCGACGAAAGCATTGACCGGGCCGATCATCTTCAGCTTCTTCGGTCCCTTGGCGCGGCGGAAGCCGTCGATATTGCCGCGGGTGTGCAGGTCAACCTTGCCCCAGACGCCGACCGAGTAGAGCGGCACCTCGATCTCGCTCAGGCGCTCGGCGGCGCTGCGTTGGCGCCAGAAGTCGTCATAGGTGGGATGCTCCTGGATGTGCAAATTTAAGTCATAGGGCTGCTCGCGCGGATACTCGCCGTTGGCGGGATGGCGATTGATGATGCGATTTTGATTCCACCAATAAGAGCCGAAGAAATCGCCCAGCATGCCGCCCTGATAGACACTGGCGCGATACGGGTCATTCAATCCGTCGAAGGCGCAGATGCACGCCAGCGATGGCGGCTTTTGAATCGCCATCCACCATTGCGACATGCAGAAGTAGGACTGGCCGATGCCGCCGACTTTGCCGCTCGACCATTCCTGCCGGCCGAGCCATTCGACCACGTCGTAAAGGTCCTGCTGCTCATTGCGGTCGAGCAGGCGAAATTCGCCTCCCGATTTACCGCAGCCGCGAATATCCATGTGGGCGTAGACATAGCCGCGCTCGACGTAAAGCTCGATCGGGCCAGTTTCGCGCCAGAGGAATTGCGGTCCGGCCGGCAGCGAATTGTTGTCGTACCGATATGGCGAAGGCGCCAACACGACGGGGAAAGGACCAACCCCGTCCGGCATGTAGAGCGCGACCGCGATCTCCACTCCATCGTGCACCCGGACTTTAATTTCGCGCGATGGTAGCAGCACAGCATCCGTCATTGCGATTTTTTCCCGATTGCGGACCCAAACTTTAGAAAACGCCGCTCGTGCGGGCAATGCGCAACGGGCGGCATCTCATGGTTGTGTAACTCTCTCTCTGTGCAAAATGCACTGCACGATTGCATTAATTGCGCTCCGTAATAGGATCGAGCTGGAATTTAGCAGGTGCGTCATGTCGGGGATTGCGTACGCCTATTTCATGGTTGGCTTGGCGGCTCTGTTCGTCATCGTCAAGCTGACAACTTTCGACGCCGGCAACTGGGTGTCTCGCGGCCTCAAGCGCGGCGATCTTTACTCCCTCATTGAAGTCGCCGCCGGCACGCGACCTGACGGCCTCACTCCCGAGCAAGCGCGCCGTCTGGAAGCGCGGGGCATGGTGCGGCCCTACGGCAACGGACAATTCCGCGCCACGCTCAAGGGCCGGCTGGCATTGCGCATCCGCCAGACGGTACGGCGGACAGCGTGAGCCACGCCGCGGCCTCGCGATGCAGCTCTGCTTCGGCGAGCGGGGCGTAGTCAGCGGACGTTCGCCGCGCCCTCCGTCCGTACCCGGCTGTGGCGAACGCCATAAAAGAAATAAAGGCAGATGCCGATGCCGAACCAGGCGCCGAGCCGCAGCCAAGTCTCGAGCGGCAGCCCGCACATCAGGAACACCGCTGAGACCGCGCCGAGCGGTGCCACGATAAAGACTGCAGGCGTCTTGAATGGCCGCTGCAAATTCGGCTGTTTGATGCGCAAGGCGAGAACGCCAAGGCAGACGATAGCGAAGGCGAATAGCGTGCCGATGGAGACAAGTTCGCCAACCAGTCCGATCGGCAGGAGCCCTGAGAGAACGCTGACGATGCTGCCATTGAAGATGGTCGTTACATAGGGCGTGCGAAAGCGCCGGTGCACCCTCGCCGCGATCGGCGGCATCAAGCCGTCATGAGCCATCGAATAGAGAATCCGCGGCTGGCCCAGCATGCCGACCAGAATGACGGAGGTGAGGCCGAGAATGATGCCGAGCTTGATGATGGGCGACAGCCAAGTGAGCCCGATGGCGTCGATACCGACCGCAATCGGGTCGGCGACATTGAGCTTGTCATAGCCGACGATGCCCGTGAGCACGAAGCCGACCACGAGATAGAGAACCGTGCAAATCGCGAGCGAGCCGAGAATGCCGATCGGCATGTCGCGCTGCGGATTATTGGCCTCCTGGGCCGCGGTCGAGACCGCATCAAAACCGAGATAGGCGAAGAATACCACCGCGGCGCCGCGCACGACACCGCTCCAGCCGAACTCGCCCGGCCCGAGATTGGGCGGAATGAAATCTCCGGCGGGGTTGTGCGGAGTGACCCAGTGCGCCGTCGTGACGAACGGTGCGGCCGCGGCGATGAACAGCACGATGATCACGAGCTTGATGGCAACGATGACGTTGTTGACCCGCGACGATTCATAGACGCCGATGACCAGCAATATGGTCAGCCCGGCGACCACGGCCATCGCCGGTACATTGATGATGGCGCCGGTAAGGTGCCAGGCGTGGCGAGTAGCGTCGTAGGCGAACGGCGAGCTGGCAAATCCCGCGGGAACGGTGATGCCGAAGTCCTTGAGAAAACTCGCGACATAGCCGGACCAGCCGATCGCCACCGTGGTGGTGCCCAACGCGTATTCCAGCAGCAGATCCCAGCCGATGATCCAGGCGACGATCTCGCCGAGTGTCGCATAGGCGTAAGTATAGGCGCTGCCGGCGACCGGCACGGTCGAGGCCATCTCGGCATAACAGAGCCCGGCGCAGCCGCAGACGATAGCGCCGAGCATAAAGGACAACGTGATGGCTGGCCCCGCATTGGCCGCCGCGGCATGGCCGGTGAGAACGAAAATGCCGGCACCGATGATGACACCGATGCCGAGCGCCACGAGCGCGGTCGCCGACAGGCTTCTTTTGAGCGGCACCCCGTCGTGCCCGGTCAACGCCTGGATTTCCGGATCGCTTACTTCCGCCTGCAAGTCGGCAATCGATTTGCGGACAAAAATTCCCGTCATAACGAGAGGCAACGAGCGAAAGAGGTCCGGGTTCAGCGCAGAATTTTTCCCTCACAGCCACGGCATCAGCGAGGCGTGGATGACGTCCGGCACGCCCTCGCCGCCGACCGAGCGGATGGCGCGATCGACGTCGTTTAATCCGAAACGGTGCGTGGTGACGAGTTCCAGCGGAAAGCGTTTCGACGCGAGCTGCGCCAGAGCCAGCTCGCAGGCCTTGTAGCTGTGGCCGCGCGCGCTTTTCATGGTGATGAACTTCACCGTGAATTTCTCCAGCGGGAAATTCGGGAACTGCGCCATTTCGCCTTGCGCGACGATGACGCCGCCCTTCCTTTTGAGCGCCTCGATGCCGAGCAGCATGGGGATGGTGCCGGCACCGGCGGTGCAATCGAGCGAAACGTCGACGCCCTTGCCGCCGGTGATCTCCATGATGCGCGCAAGCGGGTCTTCCTTCTGCACGTCGATGACATGGTCGGCGCCGAGTTTCTTGGCGACCTCCATGCGCGCTCGGTCCTTGGCGGTGCCGGTGACGATGATCAGCGAGGCGCCGGCCTGCTTGCAGATCACGGTCTGCGACAGGCCCTGCTGACCCGGGCCCTGGATCAGCACCGTCGAATTGTAGCCGACGCCGCCGTCGAACAGCGACCACTCGACGCCGTTCGCCATCGGCGTCACCAGGCCGGCTAGCTCCGCCGACACGCCCTTCGGCACGTGATGCACCACGGCGTTCCACGGCAGATAGACATATTGCGCGAAGCCGCCCCACAGATGCGGCGCCTTTTCCGCCGAGGTATAGCCGTAGCGGATGGCGTCGGGGTTGGTGCGCCAATTGGTGTTCTCGCAATGCCGGTATTGACCGGCATGGCACCATTCGCATTTGCCGCAAGAGACATAATGCTCGACGAAGACGAGGTCGCCTTCTTTAAACCCTTTGCGTCTTACGAATTCGCGGCCGGCCTTGGCGATGATGCCGATATTTTCGTGCCCCATGATGACCGGCGCGGCGGTCGGCGGGTGCTTGTAGAGCTTGACGTCGGTGCCGCAGATGCCGCCGACCTCCATCTTCATCAGCGCCGCGTCCTCCGGAATGTCCGGCATCGGATATTCGCGGATTTCGGTCTTGCTCGGCCCGGTGCGCACCGCCGCCAGATACTTTTTCGGCCACTGCACTAACTCCCAATTCTTGCTCATGGCGGGCTTGACCGGGCCGCCCACGTCCTGAGTGTTGTTGTGCCATGCTTGGCTTGACCAGGAAAAGCCCCGGCGACGCCGGAACGCTCGACCGCGTGCGCGACTGGGCGCGGGCGCGCTTCGCACTCGGCGCCGACGAAACCGTCATGGTCTCGGAAATCGCCTGCGCGGTGCCGGGCTGCCCGCCGATCGAAACCCATATCGTGTTCTGGACGGCGGCCGGCGGCATCATTTCAAGGTCTTCAAGCCGCTCGCCGAGGTGGTCGAGGACGACCTGCCGCCGGCGTTCTGAAGAAGGCGCTGCTCGCACTCGACGACGAAGAGTGCGCATGCTGCTGAGCCGTCGTCAATTCGCGGAATCGGGAACAAGCCCCGCCCTTTTCAAGCGCCGCGGCCTGCCGCTTGCCGACGCGCTCGATGCGAGAAGTTCTCGATCGCCTCGTTGAACAGTTGATAGAAATTCAGCTCCGCGCGCAGATGCAGAAACACCGCGCCGAGCCCGATCGCGGCGCGGTCCATGAAGACGAATTCGCGCGGCACCGTTGACCGGACCCTTGGCTTAAGCGCCTGATGCACGCGGAACGCCTCGCGGCGGCCGTATTCGCCGGGCGCCACGCCGTCGGCGACGGTGCGCACGCGATCGTCCAAGAGCGGCGCATAGATGAAACGCGCCCAGATATTGAGCGTGGCGATAACGTCGCGCGACAGATTGCGGAAGCCCCAGGTCTCGTAAGCGCTGACGATAAGGTCGTCCTTGCCATGCAGGAGCCCGTGATAGAGATCGACCACGCCGCCGACGAATTTCGGCGCAAAGATGCGGATGCAGCCGTAGTCGAGCAGATTGATGCCGCCCGGCTCGCCGTCGTGCGCGAAGACCGTGTAATTGCCGAGATGCGGATCGCCGTGGATGACGCCGAACCGGCTGAACGGAAACCACCAAGCGGTGAACATCGCGGTCGCCAGCCGATTGCGCGCGGCGAGCGGATCGTCCATGTGCGTGAGCATTTTCGTGCCGTCGAGCCAATCGAGCGTCAGCAGCCGCCCGGTGGATAGCTCCGGCCAGGCGCGGGGCACCCGCACGCTATCGGCGCCGTCGAGCATTTCGCGATAGAGCGCCGACATGCTTGGCCTCGCGGCGGTAGTCGAGTTCTTCGCGCACGCGCGCGCCGATCTCCTTGCCGATCTCCGAAGTGTCGATCGCGGAATCGAAACGGCGGCGGATCGCCAGCAGCCATTCCAGTTGCCGCAGGTCGGCTTCGACGGCCGACTGCATGTCGGGATATTGCAGCTTGCAGGCGAGCGGCGCGCCGTCGAGCGAACGGGCGCGATGCACCTGGCCAAGCGACGCCGCGGCCGTCGGACTGATGCTCGAAGCTTTTGAATTTCTGCTCCCAGTCGGCGCCAAGCTTCGCCATCATGCGCCGCTTGACGAAGGCCCAGCCCATCGGCGGCGCCTCGCTCTGCAGCTTCTGCAATTCGGTGGCATATTCCGGCGGCAGCAGATCGGGGATGGTCGCCATCAATTGCGCGACCTTCATCAGCGGCCCTTTGAGCCGGCCGAGCGCCGACGCCAGCGCGGCCGCCTCGCCGGCGCGGTTCGGCGGCACCGCCGAACACGCGCCGTCCGGCATAGCGCGCCGCCACGCCGCCGACATTGGCGCCGACGCGCGCATAACGCGCGGCGCGGGCGGAGAAGCGGTTCTTTTCGCGGTCGGTTTTCGGACGGTCCACCATTGCTCTTTTTACTCTTTCGGCCAGTTGTCGCGGATCCAGCGGGCAAGACTCTCTTCGCTCACTTCGCCGGCGGCGAGCGCCAAGTATCATCGCTGCTGCATCGGCCTCAGGAACAATGAAATCCACGCCGTTCATGCCCAAAAAGGTATAGATGGCGAGAAGTGCAGTCCGTTTGTTGCCGTCCACGAATGGATGATTCCGCGCAATGCCGTACGCATAAGCGGCCGCCAATTCGGGGAGTTCGGCATCCTCGTAATTGCCACTTATTCAGCGGACGATTAAGCGCCGATTCAAGCAGTCCCCGCATCGCGAACACCGCCGGAACCGCCATGCATAACCAATTGCTCGTCATGGATGGCGAGCACGATTGGCAGCGAGAGCCAGTCGATTTCTTTCGTCACTTCGCAAGTTCGGCGAGGGCGTTGCGATAAATCTTCATTCCGCGACGCGCGACTTTCATCGCCTCCTCGAATTTCGGATCGTAGGGATTAAGCCTAATTCCACCCTCAGGAGTGACCGTGGCGTAGAACGTATCGCCCGTCGCAATATTGAGACGGGCCATCATTTCCTTTGGCAGGATAAAACCGGTTGAGTTGCCGATTTTTTTCAGGGTTACCGAACCGACATGTTGGGATTCAGCAGAGATTTTTTTGCGCGCGGTCATGACTCACTCCGTTGTACCAATTGTATAACATAGTTATACGGAGTGTACAACTTGAATGGCTACCTTCAGTCCAGGCTTTCCAACTCCTCGATCATCCGCTCGATGACGCCCAGTCCGCCCTGCCAGAAGCCGGGATCGCGGGCATCGAGGCCAAACGGGGCGAACAGCTCGGAATAATGCTTGGTGCCGCCGGCCGAGAGCATGGCCAGATAGCGTTCGGCGAAACCTTCTGCCGCGTGCTCGTAGACCGCATAGAGCGAATTCACCAGGCAATCGCCGAACGCATAAGCGTAGACGTAGAACGGCGAATGGATGAAATGCGGGATGTAGGCCCAGAAGTTCTCGTAACCGGGCTTCAGTTCGATCGCCGGCCCGAGGCTCTCGCGCTGCACATCGAGCCATAACTCGCCGATGCGCGTCGGCGGTGAGTTCGCCGCTCTTACGCTCGGTGTGGACGGCGCGCTCGAAGCTGTAGAACGCGATCTGCCGCACCACCGTGTTGATCATGTCCTCGACCTTGGCGGCGAGCATCGCCTTGCGCTCTTTGGCGTCGCGGGTGTTGGCTAGAAGCTTGCGGAACGTGAGCATCTCGCCGAATACGCTCGCGGTCTCGGCGAGCGTCAGCGGCGTCGGCGCCATCAGCGCGCCGTTCGGTGCGGCCAGCACCTGATGCACGCCGTGGCCGAGCTCGTGCGCCAGCGTCATCACGTCGCGCGGCTTGCCCTGGTAATTGAGCAGCACATAAGGATGCGCCGACGGCGTGGTCGGATGCGCGAACGCGCCGGGCGCCTTGCCCGGCCGCACCGGCGCGTCGATCCAGCGTTCGGCGAAGAAGCGCTCGGCGATCGCCGCCATCTTCGGCGAGAAGGCGCCATAGGCGGTGAGCACCGTATCCATCGCCTCGCTCCAGCTCACGTTGCGCTGGGCGACCTTCGGCAGCGGCGCATTGCGGTCCCAATGCGGCAGACGCTTCTTGCCGAACCATTTGGCCTTGAGCGCATAATAGCGATGCGACAGCCGCGGATAGGCGGCGCGCACGGCCGCGACCAGCGCGTCGACCACTTCGCGCTCGACGCGGTTGTCGAGATGGCGCGCATCGGCGATGTCGGCAAAGCCGCGCCAGCGGTCGGAGATTTCCTTGTCCTTGGCGAGCGTGTTGGTGATCAGCGCGAAGCCATCGGCGTTATCCGCAAACGTCTGCGCCAGCGCCTGCGCCGCCGCCTTGCGCTTCTGCCCTGAGCGGTCTTGCATCAGATTGAGCGTAGGCTCGATGGCGAGCGCCTTGCCTGCCACCTTGAAACGCAGCCTGGCGATGGTGGCATCGAAATGCCGGTTCCAGGCGGAATAGGTGGTGATCGATTTTTCGTGAAACAGCTGCTCGACGCGATCCTCGAGCTGATAGGGCTTGTAGCGGCGCACGTCTTCGAGCCACGGCCGATAGTGGCCGAGCGCCGGATCGGCCATCGCAGCCGTCGAGTGCTTCGTCGTCGATGCGGTTGAGCTCGAGCGTGAAAAACAGCAGATGCGTGGACGCCGCCGTCATCCGCTCCGCCATGTCGCCATAGAATTTGGCGCGCGCGGGATCGAGTGTGTTGCCGGCATGAAGGAGCCCGGCATAGGAGCCGAGCCGGCCCATCAAATCGTCAATCGCCTCGTAACGCCGCACCGCTTCCGCCAGCGCAGCGCCGCCGCCGGCGGCAAGCGCGGCGAGCTTTCCCTTAAACGCCGTCTCGAAGTCGGCACATTCGACGTCGACCCGGTCGAGATCGCGCTTGATGGCGGGATCGTCGAGGCTGGAATAAAGGTCGCCGAGATTCCATTCCGGCAACGCGCCGAGGCCTGTCTTGAAATCCTTCGGGGGATCCTTTTTGGGCCCCTTCTTGGCACTGCCGTGGAGCCGCCCCGCGGTGCGGCGAGGGCGCGCCTTGTTCGACGTTTTGGGCATGATTTGACCTGATCTCACCGCAGTTCATGTGGCGCAGCGTTAAGGCCGCCGCAAGGCCGCGCTGCCGCAATTCAAAGGCGGTAACCGCGGCGTTATTTCGGCCACGCCGGCGGATCGGCGCCGAGCGGCACGCTTGGCCGCGGCCAGCACGGCGGCGTGCCCGACATGACTGCTGCGTGACGCACCGCGGTGAGCCGGCCAAATCCGCTAGGCGTCTCCTCCAGACAATCGCGCACGTCGTCGAAGTTGGGATCGGGACAGTTCATGCCGTCAATGCGGCCGAGCCGGCGCAGCCAAGCCCCGGTTTGCGCCAGCGAGACCCGCACCCGCCACGAACCGCCCTCCTCCGCCTGACGCTTGAGCGCCGTCATCGCCGCAAATGCGAGAAGATAGCCGGTCGCGTGATCGAGCGCTTGCGCCGGCAATTCTTTCGGTCTTGGCGAACCAAAGGCTTCCGCCTCGGCGATGTTGAAGCCGCTCGCGGTCTGCACCAGCGAATCGAAACCGCGGCGGTTGGCCCACGGCCCCGCATGCCCGTAGGCGCAGAGCGAGGCATAGACGATGCCGGGCCGCATCGACGCGACGTCTTGCGGAGAAAAGCCGTGGGCGGCAATGGCGCCGGGCCGGTAGCCTTGCACAAAGACGTCGGCCTGCGGCACCAGCGCCGCCAGCGCGGCGCGCCCTTGCCTTTCGCGCAGATCGATCGACGCCGACAGCTTTCCCCGGCCGGTGTCGATCACCAAGGGCAGCATTGACGCCAGATGCTTGGCGGTGACCAACAAAACATCGGCGCCATGCGCGGCAAGCGTGCGGCCACACACTGGGCCGGCGATGATGCGGGTGAGATCGAGCACTCTGACACCCGACAGGGGACGCTCGCCGGCATCGCGGTTGTTTGGCGGCGCCTCGCCGATTTTATCGATTGAGAACAGCGGCAGCGTCGCTACCGCGCGGCCTTGCGGGTGTTCATCCCATTCGACGAAGGAACGGCAGGCGGTGACGACCAGGCCGGCTTCGGCGGCGACCGTCTCCAGCGCCTCGGCTTGCCAATTTTCAAGCGCGCGCGCCACCGCCGCCTTGTCGTGCGGCACGCCGAGCAGTTTAAGCACGCCCGCGCAATGATGCGGCAAGTTGGTGTGCAGCCGCGCCCAACGTCCATCGCCGCAGCGATATAGCCCGGCAATGTCGTCGTGATATTCGTCCGGCGCTCTGCCGTCGACGCGCAGATAGCGCTCGCTGCGAAATTCGATTCCGGCATGACGCATGGCGACGCCGACGTCCTGCCCGCGTCCCGTCCGCAGCCGCCACAGTTCGGCGGCGGCGAGCGCGGCAGCGCCGATCGTCACCTGCGCCGCGGTGCCGACCGCAAACGACGACGGCAGCACCGGCTCGGCGCCGGTGAAAGCGATTTGGCCAAGCGCTGCAGCATCCTGCCCGGCATCGCGCCAGAGCGTGGCGAGCAATATGTTCGAATCGGGAGCGGACATTTTTCAAGGCCGCACAATGAAGCCGGCATTCAACGGCGTCGGCCGATGTGAATCAAGGCGGCGCGCAGCGGTGCACCGCTGATCCAGGGATCGCCGCAAATTCCGCCTGCATTACCGGCGCCATGCCCCTCCCCGGCTTCACGAGGACGGGTGCCTGTTCGACTTAACACCCCCTTAAACCTCCTGCCGCAAAGTGACCCGAAACGGGACAGCGCTGCGCTATCCCGCCGCCGGGGAACGCATGGCCATACTCATTGTCGACGACGATCCGGTGCAGTGCCGGCTGCTTGAGGCGGTGCTGCACAAGTTCGAATACGAGACGATCGTGCGCGATGCCGGCGACGCGGCACTGGCTTTGCTCACCAGCTCCGACGGCGCGGCGATCGATTGCGTCATCCTCGATCTCGTCATGCCGAACCTTGACGGCATGGGCGTGCTGGCCAAATTGCGCCAGGCGGCAATCAACGTGCCGGTGATCGTACAAACCGCGCATGGCGGCATCGACAATGTTGTGTCGGCGATGCGCGCCGGCGCCGTCGATTTCGTGGTCAAGCCGGTCGGCGCCGAGCGCTTGGCGGTGAGCCTGCGCAACGCGCTCAACGCCAGCGCGCTCGAAGGCGAGTTGGCGCGGATGAAGAAAAGCCAGGCCGGCACGCTCGGCTTTGCCGACATCATCACCAAAAGCGCCAACATGCATGCGGTCATCCGCATCGCGGAAAAGGCCGCGGCCTCGGCCATTCCGGTGTCGATCTCAGGCGAATCCGGCGTCGGCAAGGAGCTGATCGCGCGCGCCATTCACGGCTCCTCGGAGCGGCGGACCAAGCCGTTCATCGCGGTGAATTGCGGCGCCATGCCGGAAAATCTGGTCGAGTCGATTTTGTTCGGCCACGAGAAAGGCTCGTTCACCGGCGCGACAGAACGGCATGTCGGCAAATTCGTCGAGGCGTCCGGCGGCACGCTATTTCTGGATGAGGTCGGCGAATTGCCGGCGGCGGCACAGGTGAAGCTCCTGCGCGCCGTCCAGGAAGGCGAAGTCGAGCCGGTCGGCGCGCGCAAGCCGATGAAGGTCGACGTGCGGCTGATCTCGGCCACCAATCGCGATCTGATCGCCGACGTCAAAGCCGGACGATTTCGCGAAGACCTGTTCTACCGGCTGCACGTGTTCCCGATCGCGGTGCCGCCACTGCGCGAGCGCCCTGCCGACATTCCGGCGCTGGCGCGACATTTTCTGGCGCGCTTTGCCGCCGAGGAAGGCAAGCGTATCCGCCTTCTGACGCCGGAGGCGTTGCGCATGCTGGTGGGCCATCAGTGGCCCGGCAATATCCGGCAACTGGAAAACGCCGTGTTCCGTGCCGTGGTGCTGGCCGAGGGCGACACCGTCGGTGTCGACGAATTCCCGCAAGTGACGGCGCATCTCGGCACGTTCGACCGCACTTCTTCGGCCGCGGTCGAGCCGGAGGCGCAATCAGGCGAAGCGCCGCCGGTCGCGCCGACGGACGAATTCGAGACCGTCACATTTGCGATGCCGCAGGCGGCGTCGCCTGACGGCGTGCTGGCGCCGGCGCTGCCCGGCGAGGCGCTGCCGGTGCTTGATGCCGCAGGCGAAATTCAGGCCGCTCGATGAGATCGAAGCCGATGTCATCAAATACGCCATTACCCATTATCGGGGACAGATGTCGGAAGTGGCGCGGCGGCTGCAAATTGGACGCTCGACGCTGTACCGCAAGCTCGAAGCGCTCGGCCTAAATAACGAGCGTGGCGAAGGAACCAGCGAGGCCGTTGCGGCAGAGCGACAGCGGTAGAAATTCGGGTGAACGGTCCCTACTCATCACAGGACAAAGTTGCACGGCTCACGTAAGGTGCCGCCGCGGCGGGGGAGATTCCGCGGCTCATGCCACAATTGGGGGCGCTTCATCCCAATGCGTATGCGTTTTCCGGCCCACGCGGCCGCGAAGGAGAATAAAGTAATGTCCGGGATCCGTGCCGATCGGTTGTTGGCCTCGACCGCCGTTGCCCTGCTCTTTTGTGCTTCCGCCGCCTTGGCCGATCCGGCAATCTCCGTCGGCGACCAGCCCGTAAGCGCAGCGCCCGTCAGCGCCGCTCCGGCAATTGCGGCACCCACCCCGGCGCAAGCGACACCGGCAGCGCCGGCGGCATCGTCAAATTCAGTCGATTCCGCCAGCAAAGACAGCAATGCGACGCCCGCAGTGGCCGCCAGCCCGACTGCAGCCGCCGCACCGGCGGTTCCCACAACGGACGCCGCCGCCGCTCCGGCAAGCGCCGTCGCAAACCCCGCTGCCGCTCCCGCCGCAAGCCAGGCGAACCCGGCGGCCGTAACACCGGCGGCTGCGCCCGCTTCCGAGACTGCCGCGGCACCGCCTGCCCCGCCGCCCGGCCCCGATGTCGCCATTGCCGACGCGTTACACGGGCTGAGCGCCGGCAAATTCGACCATCTGATCACCAATAGGAAAGACCGAGAGGAGATCGACGCGTTCTATTCCGCCCGCAATTACCAACCGCTGTGGATCACCGACGGCAAAGTCAATGCGCGCGCGACCGCGGCGATAAACTATCTCAGCCACGTCAATGCCGACGGTCTGTTTCCTTCCGACTATCCGGTGCCGAAGTTCGACGCCCTGTCCACGCCTGCCGACTTCGCCGATGCCGAGATGAAACTCACAGCCTCGGTCATCACTTACGCGCATCACGCCAGCATCGGCCGGGTCGCCTTCTCGCGCGTGTCGGCGGACATCGAATACGACCGCCCGGCGCCGCCGGCAGCCGAGGTGTTGGCGACGATCGCCGGCGCCCAGGATATCGCGACGGCGCTCGATTCTTATGAGCCGAAGACCCCCGGCTATCTGGCGCTCAAGGCAAAGCTCGCTGAAATCCGCGCCGGAAGGACCGCCAAAGGCGAGTCTCGGCTCGCCGGCGGACCGGTGCTCAAGGTCGGCATGCAGGACAATCGCGTCCCCGATCTGCGCGAGCGCCTGCACGTCCTCGGCGACGGCGGCACCACCTACGACAAGGCGCTGGCCGAGGCGGTAAGGAAATTCCAGAAAGAGCACCAGCTACCGGTGTCCGGCATGCTGACCTCGGCGACCGTCGAAGCGATCAACGGTCCCAGGCCGGATCACGTCGAGGACACCATCATCGCCAACATGGAACGCTGGCGCTGGGCGCCGCATCAGTTCCCCGACACCTACGTCATCGTCAATTTGCCGGACTATACGCTGCGCGTGATGCATGACGGCAACGAGGTGTGGAAGACCAAGATCGTGATCGGCAAGCCGGACACGCCGACCCCGCTGATGACGGCGGAAATGAAGTTCATCACCATCAATCCGACCTGGAACGTGCCGCCTTCGATCATCAACCACGAATACCTGCCGGCGCTGGCGCAGGATCCCACGGTGCTTGACCGGATGGGACTGAAGATGGCGCGCAATCCCGACGGCAGCGTTCACATTTGGCAACCGCCGGGCGACGGCAACGCGCTCGGCCGCATCCGCTTCAATTTCCCGAACAAGTTCCTGGTCTATCAGCACGACACGCCGGACAAGTATTTGTTCGCTTACGCCAAACGCGCCTATAGCCACGGCTGCATGCGGGTCCTGGACCCGGCGCACTACGCCGAAGTCCTCCTGTCGCTGGTGCGGCCCAACGACGGCTACACCGAGGAGCGCATCAAGAAGATGTTCGGTCCGAGCGAGATCAATATCCCTTTCCCGACCTTCGTGCCGGTCAACCTGACCTATCAGACGGCGTTCGTCGACAGCGCCGGCAAGCTCGAATTCCGCGACGATATTTACGGTCGCGACAAGGCGCTGATCGCTATCCTCAAGGGTGACCGCAAGGACGCCGACATCCCGGTCGAGCACAAAGAGGACATCAGCCATCGCGAAGTGCTGGCGATGCCGGACCAGCCGTCCCAATTTGGTCACGGCGGCCTGTTCGGCGGCGCGAACTATTACCCGAACGGCCGCTCCGCCTCAGGTGCCACTGACAATTTCTTCACTCGGCTGTTCGGCGGCTTCAATAACACGCCGCCCCCGCCCCCGCCGGCGGTAAAGCGCCATGCCGCGGCGCACGCCAAAAAAGTGAGCCGGGCCAAGGAAAACAGGGAAACCGTCGAGCGCTAGCGCCCTCGGCGGCAGGCCTGCTTGGCAGGCTTTAACCACTTTCCCCTGTACGGCGACCGCCGATCATGCGGCTGTCGCGCATTGGCCACATTTTGCCACACTGCACCGTTAGCCCTATCCCCGGTCGGGGGTGGGGTGGCGGTAAGTTCTCGTTAACCCTTCCCAAATTAACAATGCGTTAGCGTTCCCTGGCGCGGCCGAACGGCCCGTGGCGGTGATGCTTTCAACGCGTCAAAAATGAGACTGCCAGTGCACGTTGTCAAAGCGCGCCTGACTGCGGGTCGATCGTTTGCCGCACGCGCCGGCTATGCGTGCGGTCTTGCCCTTTTGCTTTTCCTCATCGGTTCGCGCGGGCTGCAGAACGCCGTCGCCGAGGGCGACACCCGCACCATCACCATGCACCACGTGCATACCGGCGAGGACATCACCATCACTTACAAGCGCGACGGCCGCTACGACGAGGCCGCGCTGAAAAAGCTCAACTGGTTCCTGCGCGACTGGCGGCGCAGCGAAGCGACCAGCATGGATCCGCGGCTGATCGATTTGGTCTGGGAGGTGCAGCGCGAAACCGGTTCCACCGCGCCGATCCAGGTCGTGTGCGGTTACCGTTCGCCGCAGACCAACGCCATGCTGCGGCGGCGCAGCGAAGGCGTGGCGCGCTTTTCCCAGCATATGCTCGGCCGCGCCATGGATTTTTATGTTCCCGGCATTTCGCTGGAGAAGGTACGCGAAATCGGCTTGCGGCTGGCGCGCGGCGGCGTCGGCTTCTATCCGGAGTCAGGCTCGCCGTTCGTGCACATGGATGTTGGCGGCATTCGGATGTGGCCGCGTATGACGCACGACGAATTGGCGCGCGTGTTCCCGGACGGCCGCACGGTGCAGATTCCGACCGACGGCAAGCCGCTGCCCGGCTATGCGCTGGCGCTGGCCGAGGTGACAAAGCATGGCGCGGCGCCCTCGGCGAACTCGCTGGAAGCGGCGCGGAACGCCGGCATTGAGGTGGCCCCGCAGCCGGCAGCCGACGTGCTGGCAAGCAACCAACGGCTCGCGGCCAACCCCTTTGCCAAGCTGTTAGGTCTGGCGCGGAATGACGATGCAGAGGACGACGATGCCAGGCTGATACAGGTGAGCTACCAGTCGCAATCTATCGCGCCTGCCGGGTTCGATCCGAAGCCGGCAAAGAAGTCCGTCGCCCGCGCCGTCACCGCCAAGCTTAAACGCGCCATCGACAAATTGAAGCTCCTCCATATCGCCAAGGTCCTTCCCAGCCAGGACGCAACGGCCGGCAGCCGGCAAGCCGTTAACGTCATCCGCCCGATCCCAAACGCGACCGCGCCGACGCCGAGCCAGATCATCGCCGCGCGCGGCTATTGGGAGGGCCCGCCCGATGGCATGGCGGTCGCCAATCCGCTCGCCGAAGTCGACTACCGCCGCACCCAAACGGCCGCGGCGGGCGATCCGGACTCGACCGCTGCAATCCGTCCGCTGGCCTATGCCGAGCCGAGCGAACCGACGAATGTTGCCCCGGCGGCAGGAATCGCGGCGCTGCGCGCAGCGGCGCTTGCAGCGCGCAACGTGCCGGCCAAGACCACCATCGCGGTAAAGCGCGCCGCCGATCAGGTCGCCTCCGCGGTGATCACCGCCAGCTCGTCTTCGATCACTGTAATCAGAGACGGCGCGCGTGTCGCCAATCCGTGGCTGCGCGCCATCGTGCTATCGCCGAGTGTAAAGCGTTTTCTCACCACTGCGGCGCTCGGCGATCGCGATTTTCGGCAGCTGGCGACGCTGATGATCAAGCCGCGCCGTGCGGTGGCGATGACATTCTCGGCCGATCCCAATCCCGGACTGTCGGAAGACCGGTTCTCCGGCCCGGCGATCGCCTTCTTGCCGATCATGAATTACACGGCGGCAACGCATACGGCGTCGTTGCAGTAAATCACCCCACGTCATTGCGAGTCGCGGAGCCTGTCATCGGTTCGCGCGCTTCGCGCGGACCATTTGGCTCCTCGCAATGACGGCTTACCCCAGCATGCCCAGGGCGTGCAGGTAGGTCTCGAGGATCGCTTCCTGCTCCTTGCGCTCATTGACGTCCTGCTTGCGCAGGCGAACAACGACCCGCAGCGCCTTGACGTCGAATCCATTTCCTTTCGCTTCTGCATAGACGTCGCGGATATCGTCGGAGAGCGCCTTCTTCTCTTCTTCGAGGCGCTCGACGCGCTCGACAAAGGCTTTGAGCTGATCCTTAGCGAAACGGTGGGCGGTCTGTTCGTCTTTGGCGGCGGCGGCGGCGGCGGCGGCGGCTGTGGCCATCGGGTACTCCTCGCAATGCTCAGGCCACGATCCCGAAGACGACCGTGCTCCTCTCGCTGCGAAGAGATTTCAAATGCGCGGCACTTCAGCAAGCCGCAAGGCGCCTCATCCACAGCACTGCACAGGACGATACGCGCGCCGCGTCCGGATCAATGCTTTTGGCTTGCTTTTTCGAACGCCGCCGTCTGCTGGGGGGAGGCTTCCTTCTGGTACTTGGCGCGCCATTCTTCGAAGGGCATGCCGTAGACGAGTTCGCGGCTTTGCTCTTTGGTCAAGGGAATGCCTTTGGCGTCGGCGGCATCCTTCATCCAATTCGACAGGCAATTGCGGCAGAAGCCAGCGAGATTCATCATGTCGATATTCTGCACATCGGTGCGCGAGCGCAGGTGCTCGACCAGGCGCCGATAGACAGCGGCCTCGAGTTCCGTCTGGGTATTCGGGTCGGTAGCCATGATCCTCTCCGCGGTTTAGCTAAGGGAAAGATAAAGCTGCGGCTCGATAGTTTCCATGGTTCCCTGGCCATGAGCCACCCGGCGGAGGCAACGCGTTGGCGACGCAATCGCGCGATCTGCTCGAATCCCTGTTCGGCGCGGCAGTCGGCGCCGCGCATCCCTCGCATTGCCTGCCGCCCAGCCTGCCGGACCCGCCGCAGCGCGGCCGGCTGATCGTGCTGGCCGCCGGCAAGGGCGCAGGCTCGCTCACCGAGGTGGCCGAAGCGCATTACCTTACGCGCATGCCGGCAGACCGGATTGAGGGCGTTGCCGTGACCCGGCACGGCTACGGCCGGCCGACTCGGCGCGTCGCCATGGTCGAGGCTGGACACCCGGTGCCCGACGAAGCCGGGCTTAAGGGCACCGAGCGCGCCCTCGCTTTGGCCGATACGGCGGGCGAGGACGACCTGGTGCTGGTCCTCCTATCCGGCGGCGCCTCGGCGAATTGGATCGCCCCGGCGGCCGGCGTCAGCTTCGCCGACAAGCAGGCCACGACCCGCGCGCTATTACGCAGCGGCGCCAATATCGGAGAGATCAACTGCCTGCGAAAACACCTCTCGCGCATTAAGGGCGGCCGGCTGGCCCAGCACGCTTTCCCGGCGCGCGTGGTGACGCTGGCCATCTCCGACGTTCCGGGCGACGATCCGGCGGTGATCGGCTCCGGGCCGACGGTTGCGGACCCCACCACGCTGGCCGACGCCCGAGCCATTGTCCGCAAATATCGCCTCGAACTGCCCGCGGCGGTCCTTCACGCGCTCGAAAATCCAGCCAATGAATCGCCCAAGCCCGGCGGCGCCGCTTTTGCCGTCGCCGATTATCGGATCGTTGCCCGGCCCGCCGACGCGCTCAAAGCCGCGGAAGCGCGGGCGCGCGCCGCCGGTTTCGATTGCATCGTGCTCGGCGACCGGCTGCAGGGCGAAGCCCGCGAGGTCGCCGTCGCCCATGCCGCGCTGGCGCGCGAGGCGGCCGCGACGCAGCGCCACATGGCGATCCTGTCCGGCGGGGAACTGACGGTCACCCTCAAAGGCGGCGGCCGCGGCGGACCCAACCAGGAATATGCCCTGGCGCTCGCCCTCCAGCTCGGCGGCGCCAAGGGCGTTGCGGCGCTGGCGGCCGACACCGATGGCACCGACGGCGGCCGGGGGCGGCCGGACGACCCCGCCGGCGCATTTATCGACGACAGCACTTTGGCGCGGGCCACGGCGCACGGCCTCGATCCTGCCGCGTTTCTTGCCGACAACGATTCCACGGGGTTTTTCAACGCTATCGGCGATTTGTTCGCGCCCGGCCCGACGTTCACCAACGTCACCGACTTCCGCGCTATTGTCGTTGACAGACCGCAGCTTTGACCCGGAATCTCTGTGGCAGGGGGAACTGAACCGGATATGCGGCGAGCGAGTTTCATTCATACGGCGGTCGGCGCGTTGTTACTGTGCGTGCTGGTGACGGCGACGCTCGTCGCCTCGGCCGGCCCGGCTGCCGCCGATTTCCGGCTTTGCAACAAGACGCCGAGCCGCGTCGGGATTGCCATCGGCTACAAAGACGGCCAGGGCTGGACCACGGAAGGCTGGTGGAACTTGCCGTCGCGGGCCTGCGAAACAATTCTCAAGGGCAATCTCGTTGCCCGTTATTATTATGTCTACGCCGTCGATTATGATCGCGGGGGCGAATGGATGGGCCAAGCCTTTATGTGCACCCGCGACAAGGAATTCACCATCCGCGGCATCGGCGATTGCCTGGCGCGCGGTTACGACCGTACCGGCTTTTTCGAGGTCGATACCGGCGAGCAGCGGGCCTGGACCGTCCAACTGACCGAATCGAGCGAGCAGCCGGTGCAAAAGCCCCCGCTCGTCAGCAGCGGACCGCTGGTTCCGTCGGCGCCGGACACGGCAAGCAATGCCGCACCGGGGGTGCGCGCCACCTCGCCGCCGGCGACCGCGCCGGGTGCGAGCAAGACTCCATGAGCGGCCGATGAGGCGGCAGAGGCGCACCAAGCTCGTCGCCACGCTCGGACCGGCGTCGGGGGACCGCGCCGTCATCGGCCAGCTGTTCGAGGCCGGCGCCGACGTGTTCCGCATCAATATGAGTCACACCAGTCACGACCGCATGCGCGAACTGGTGGCGAGCATTCGCGCCGTCGAAGCCGAGTACAACCGGCCGATCGGCATCCTGGTCGATCTGCAAGGACCGAAACTGCGGCTCGGCACTTTCAAGGACGGCGCCGCCACAATCGACAAAGGCCAGGATTTCATTTTTGACGCCGATCGGGCGCCCGGCGACGCCAAGCGCGCCGAGCTGCCGCATCCGGAGATTTTCGCCGCCATCAAGCCGGGCGATGCCTTGCTGATCGACGACGGCAAGCTGCGTCTGGTGGCGACCGCGGTCGAGCCGCAACGCATCGTGGCGCAGGTCGAGGTCGGCGGCAAAATCTCGAACCGCAAAGGCGTCAGCCTGCCCGACACCGTGGTTCCGGTCGCGGCGCTGACGGCCAAGGACATCGCCGATCTCGAAGCCGCGCTGGACGCGGGCGCGGATTGGATCGCGCTATCCTTCATTCAGCGCCCCGAGGACGTCGCCGAGGCGAAGAAGCTGGCGCGCGGCCGCGCCTCGGTGATGGCCAAGATCGAGAAGCCGCAGGCGGTAGCGAGGCTCTCCGACATCCTCGAACTGGCCGACGCGCTGATGGTTGCGCGCGGCGATCTCGGCGTGGAAATGCCGCTGGAAAAAGTCCCCGGCGTGCAAAAGGAGATGACCCGCGCCTGCCGCCGCGCCGGCAAGCCGGTCGTGGTCGCCACCCAGATGCTGGAATCGATGATCTCGAGCCCGGTACCGACGCGCGCCGAAGTGTCGGACGTCGCCACCGCCATTTTTGACGGCGCCGACGCGGTCATGCTGTCGGCGGAATCGGCGTCGGGCCAATATCCGATCGAAGCGGTCAAGACCATGAACCGGATCGCCGAGGAAGTCGAAGACGACAGCGCCTACGTGTCGTCGCTGCATATTCTGCAAACCGCGCCGGAACGCACCGGCGCCGATGCCATGGCCGCAGCAGCGCGGCAAGTGGCGGAGACACTCGATCTTTCGGCCATCGTCTGTTGGACGGTGTCCGGTTCGACGGGCTTGCGGATGTCGCGCGAGCGTCCGACATGTCCTATCGTCGCTATTTCGCCGATGGAGGGCGCCGGGCGTAAATTGTCGGTGGCCTGGGGGATCCATTCCGTGGTCGACGAGGACGCCAAAAACCAGGACGACATCGTCGAGCGCGCCTGCCGCATTGCCTTCCGCGAGCGCTTCGCCCAATCGGGCCAACGCGTGATCGTGCTTGCCGGCGTGCCGCTCGGCACGCCGGGCGCGACCAACTTCATGCGCATCGCCTATGTCGGCGACAGCTCCGGCGAAGAATAGCTGCGACGTATCCCAATTCTGTTAAATCAGGATGCGCTCTAAGCGGCCTCGTAGAGGAAATTCGTATTCGGATCGTTCGCGATCTGATCGAAGGCAAGCAGCAGTCCTGCCTCCGGACAATCGCCCAACTGCGCCGCCACCGGCAGGGCATTCTCGGCCAATTCTTTCGGATGCTGGTCACCGCCGTTCAAATCTCGAAGGAAAACCTTGATTTCGAAGGCGCCCCGCAGCCCCATGGTCCGCAAATTCTTGATGCGGTCACCGAGATAGACCCAGGCGAGGGCCTGACTGACGATATCCACGACATAGCCGAAGGCGAGGTTCGACCGCATCGAAAGCTGGATCGGATCGCACCAGGCAAGCTGCGGGATGGTGGTGATGTCGGCATCCTCGATGCGCGCGGCGATCGGCATATCCACGCCAGACAGCCTGCTGATCTGATCGTCTGCCGTGGCGGCGCCGATTTCCAGTCCGAGCCTTTTGTTGGCAATCTGACGCAGGACCTCGCCAAGCGCGCCGACTGGAAAAACGCCGATTGCGAACGCGATAAAGGGGCCGAGGCTTTCGCTCATGAGAAGGGCGAACGCATAACCGACCGGTATGGCAATCGCGAGCCGCAATGCGCCGCGGCAGATATCGGCCGGCGACATATTGCGCCGCTGCATACGCGCAAACAAATCCCAGGTCACGAAAGTGTAGGCGCCGGCGATCGCCGCAGACGCGATGTGGAGCTTGCCGGAGCCGACTAATGGAATCACTGCGCGTCCCACCACGAAATTCTCGATCAGTGCGATGAGCAGCACGAAGGCGATGGGCAGCGCGAAGTGCCGGCGGCCATACCATCGACGGTACAATTGATCGAACCTCGCGGCGGCCTCTTGATCGGTCACGACGATCCTATGAAAGGTCTCCAGATAGGTTCGTTTGGCCGCCTCGCTGAGCGAGGTCCGCACCTCGTATTCCTTCCGAACCCAGCCAAATAATAAAAAATTTCCGAGCGGATAGGCAATGAGTGCGGTCAACAAGAGATCGACCACAACCGCGTAACCATTCTGCCCGACCCAATATAAGCCGGCTTCGATGCCATCCCACACCGCTGCCCACATCGTACCACCCCCATGGCGATGCCAGCCTTGATGATCTGCAATCTTAGATTGAGAGTCAATACACATGCGACTGTCGACTCAAGCGCCGCTCAGCGCCTCGATCTCAGCAACGACGCGCTCAACCGCCGCATGATGCAGCATGTGGCCAATGCCGGGCAGCACGACCAGCTTGGCCTGCGGTACCGCGGCGGCGAAGGCGAACGCGTGCTGGCGCGGCGCGACGATCATGTCGCGATCGCCAGTCATGATCGTCGTCGGCACGGAGAGAGAGGCATAGCGCGCCTTTTGGCATTCGAGATTACCGGCAAGATCGGCGACGTCACGCGCATTGGCGAGGAACGCCGCCGGGCGAAGCAATAACAATGCGGCCGTCCGGCTCACGTAGCGCCGCGGCGGCCATTGCGGCAGGAAGGCCGAGCCCAGCCCGACGCCAATAAACGGCGCCCCGAGCGGCAGCGCCAGCGTGTACGCATAGAGCGGGCCGAACACCGGCGCTGCGAACAGCGCATAGAGCCAGGTCATACTGCGGTTGAACGGATAAAGCGGCGGCGCCAGCAAAACCACGCCGGCAGTGCGCGCCGGGTGATCGAGCGCGAAGGCCGCGGCCAGCGCGCCTCCCCAGGAATGACCGACAATGACCGCGCGTTCGACGCCGAGCCCGTCGAGGATGCCGCACAGCATTGCCGCTTGATATGCCGGCGCACTGCCGCCGCGCCCGCGACGCTCGCTCCAACCGAGACCGGCGCGATCAACCAGGATGACGCGGTGCCGTGCGGCGAGCCGCTCGCCGAGCGCCAGCCGCATATCTTCGAGATTGCAGCCGGCGCCGTGAATGAGAACGATGGGCGGCGAGGCAGCGGCGTCGCCCATCTCGGCCACATGCTGCCGCAAGCCGTCAATCTCGGCGAAGCGGCCGCGTGGCGGATGCACCCGCTCGATGAGCCGCGTACCAATGAAAGTGACGACTGCGCCGGCGGCGAAGATTTCCGCAACGACGCTAAGAGTATGCATCTAGGTTTGGATCGTCTCGCCGTTGAGCCAGCGCACGCCTTGCGCGTAAAGCGCATCGAGATCTGGGCCTTCGAGACCGGGCATGTCGGTCTTCACCTTATAGCCTATCTTGCTCTGCAAATACGCGAGATGACGGTACCCTTCCGGAAAACTCTTGAGCAAATTCTGGTCGAGAACGAGCTTTGCCGCCGGGTCGACCGGGTCGAGCCGGTCTTTCTCATACGCGAGCCGCTTGAGCACCAAGCCCCAGCGGCCGCCGCGTTTTTCGAAAAAATCGTAGAAGCGTCCGGTGCAGACCACGTCGCAAATCACGCCATCGACCGGCGCACGCTGCGAAATCGTCATCTTGGTCTGCGCGATAGCGCGATCGCCGGCGACGTCGATCGCGCTGCCGCCGAGAAAATGCAGGATACGCACGCCCTTCGCCCAGCCCTCGTCGTTGACCTTGATGAATTCCTCGAAACTGCCTTGAAACCAGGTCGCCCACATCCGTCCGTCGGGGTGCCAGACCGTGCGAAAACGATCCCACAGCCGCGCATCGCGCCAGACCGCCCAGTTTTCCACGAGCTCGCGGATGATACTTTTATCGTGGTCGATCGTCATGGCGCATTCTCCCGTCATTGCGAGCCAACGGGTCCGGCCGAAGCGGCCGGCCCGATGACAGGTTACGCGAAGCAGTCCAGCGCCGTGAAGCCTGGATTGCGTCGTCGCGTTCCTCTTCGCAATAAGGGGGAGAACGACCGGATTAGATGTCGCGGCCTTCAACCTTGTCGGTCAAGGTCTTGACGGTGTCGGGAATATTCTCGAGGTGGGGATCGATGGCGAGCGCTTTGCGATAGGCTTCGAGCGCGTCTTTGTCGTCGCCCATGTCCTGGAGCATCAGGCCCAAGCCCGCTAGCGCGCCGAACTGCCGGGGCTCGCGCGCCAACACCTCGGCGATGTCGGCAATGGCGTGAGCATAATCGTCTTTCAGATAATAGACGGTGGCGCGCTGATTCCACGCCTCGACATAGCGCGGCCTGATCGCGATGATCGCATTCAACAGCCTGATGGCGAGATCGTAATCCTTGTCTTCGATCGCATTCCTCACCCGCGTCATTAAAAGGTCGCAGGTGTCGCTGCCGGATTCGATCCATTTTGCCCAGATAAGGGCCTCGATTGCCTTGGCGCTCGTTGCGTCCGGCGCGATTTTGAGAGCGCCAAACAGAGTGTCGAGGCTGTAAATCGTCTCCCCGCGCTCGGCCTGCGGCAGATCGGTCGGCGGCGACAGCAGTTGGTCCGGGCTCTGCGCCAGCGCGGCCGCAGGAACGGCAAGCAATGCGGCAGCGAGCAAAAGCGGGAATCGCAGCGTCATGTGTATGAATTTAAACGGCCGCCGCAGCGCGGCAAGCCGGAAAGTTGCACATTAGACGTGACGAATGGGGCCAAATTGGGCGGCGGCGGGCGCGATCCGATCAAGCCGGCGTATCGGCCCGCCTATCACCCTTGGCGGGCCTTGAAGCGGCGCTGCGTCTTGTTGATGACGTAGACCCGGCCCTTTCGGCGTACCAGACGGTTATCGCGGTGGCGGCCGCGCAAGGATTTCAATGAATTGCGGACTTTCATGGAACTGCACTCGTTTTCGCATGAACGGAGCCGAAAACCGGTATCCCCCGTTCGGGATCATGCCTGGAAGTTGGCCGTTGAATAAAGTTGGGGCCTGCGCTTGTCAATCTTGGTCCGCACGACGTGGTCCACATATGGGGTTGATCGATAATGAATAAAAGCTCTGGCGCGCTGCGGTCGATATCCGGCGTCGGCCGCAAGGGACCGGCCGCTTTCCTGCTTGAATCCGCAGGCCGGCGCCTCCTCCTCGACCTCGGCGAAGGCCCCCCGCCGGGAGACATGCCGGATGTCGACGCCATCGGCCAAGTCGATGCGGTTGTCCTTAGCCACGGTCACCGGGATCATGTCGGCGCCCTGGCGCTTTTGCCGAAGCTGGGCGACCCCCCGGTTTATGCCACAGAGGGCGTCGCGCGCGGCCTGCCCAAGGGCATCGCCGCGCGGCCCCTGCCGCTCGGCGGCGAAGCCGACGTGCTCGGCATTATCGTTGCGACCGGCCGCAACGGCCACGCTCCGGGCGGCGTCTGGCTGCATTTCGACGTCGGTGACGGTTTCCTCTACACCGGCGACTATTGCGTCGAATCCGTGCTGTACGCCTACGATCCGCCGACGCGAAGTGCGGCGACCGCGGTCATCGACTGCTCCTACGCGGACTACGATAAGCCGCTCGCCGAATGCTGGAGCACGCTGGCGTCCTGCGTCGAACGCGGACCTTTGCTGTTGCCGGTGCCGGCCAACGGCCGCGGTCCCGAGATCGCGCTGGAGCTGATGCGCCATGGCGTTGACGACATTTATGTCGACGCGGCGATGAGCAAGGCGCTGCAAAATCTCTGCGACAGCGACGCCGTCTCGCTGCGCGACGACGTCCGCGACGACATCGGGCGTCTTGCGGCTATCGCCAGGCCGATCGACGGGCCGCGCGGCGTCATGCTGGCCGGGTCCGCCGACGGCACCTCCGGCGCCACCGCCCGTCTGATCCCGCAGTTCGAAAATTCGCCCGAGGTGACGATCCTGTTCACCGGCTACATCAACCCGACTACGCCGGCGGAGCGGCTGACGAAAAGCCGCCGCGCGCAGACCATGCGCTGGAATGTGCATCCGCGGCTTTCCGACACGGTCACGCTTGCCCGTGCTATCGAAGCGAAAACCGTGGTGCCCGCCTTTTGCGACCGCGCCAAGCTTGCCGTGCTCGCTGCCGCGCTCGCGCCGGCGCGGGCGACGATGGATGAAGCGATAGAGATCTGATCAGCGCGCCTGCTGACTGCGCACGCGAGGATGGCCGATGCCGAGCGGTTTGGCGTCCATCAGCACGATGGCGAGCCGGGCCGGCGCGGCGCTCCGATTGACCCAGGCGTGATTGGTGCCGCGCTGCACCATGACGTCGCCGGCACGCAGCGTCACGCTCGACTGGTCCATGTCCATGTCGATCTCGCCCGACAGCACCACAATATAATCGACAGTCTCGGTGCGATGCATCTCGGAAACAATGCCGGGGGCGAATTCCATGACGATGAAGCGCGAGCCGTTCTCCGGCGGCGCCGTGCCGAGAATTCGCGCGCCCATGTCCTCGGCATTCTCGCCGACGGCAATATCGGCGGGCATCGCATCGGTGCACCACATCAATGTCGAGGCGACGCCCTCGCGCGGCGCCTTGGTGTTGGCGGCCGGCGCGTCGAGGATGACCTTGGCGGTGTTGTTCGCGTCATGACCGGTGATGACGCGGCGGACGGGTGTGCGAGTCATCGGACTGGATCCGCGCTTAAGCCGCAGTGACGCGTTCGGAATGGCTGACGGTGGCCGCCTCGCTGGCGAGCGGATCGGCTTGCTCGCCGGGCCCCCCAAGCATGGCGGCGAGCTTATTCCAGGTGCGCAGCGCAAAACCGAAATGACGCGGCATGGTTTGGCGGCACACGGCGAGCTTGCGCACATCCTTGATGACGTGCCAGTCGCTACGCTGCCGGCCGGGAAGAACACCATGTCGCCCGGCCCAAGCCGGCGGCTTTGCCCGTTTTCGTCGGTGACGACGATCTCGCCCGAGATGATATGCAGGACTTCGTCGACCGAATAGCGCCAGGTAAAGCGGCCCGGCGTGCACGACCAGGCCATGACCGAGGCCGTGCCGTCGGCGCTGGTGCCCAGACGCTTCGACTTCGCCACCGGCGTTCCTTCCGTGATCCAGTGCGGCGGGATCGGCGCGGGGGCAAGCTCAATATCGGCGGGGACGGCAAAAACGACGGGATGCGGCACGGCGGTCTCCGGAACTGCCAAGCAGTCCATAATGAGGCCCGGTGCCAAAAAAAACGTAAACTTACGGGAAAGCGGTAAATAGGCCGGTCGGCGGCCTTCACCGTACCGGAGTGTCGGCCATCCGTCCGGTACCGAGCGGCCAATCCCGCCAGGTTCGCCGCGGACGGACCGGCAACGCCTTGGGAGTCATGCTCCGCCGCTCGGCCTTGCGGGCGCTTAAGAAGGCGCACCATTTTTCGTAGACCCCGAGCGCGGCCGGACGCCATGGGCACGCCAGGGATGTTTCGAGAGCGGCGGTGGGAAACTCTGCCGTCAGCGCCGTCCGCCGATCCGCCAGCGCCCGTGCCCGAAACGCCTCGGCAGCCGCAGTGCCATCGGGGCTGAAATAGTCGCACGGCAGCACGGGATAGTGCTCGCGCTCGCAACTGAGGAAGCGCGCGACGTCCCGGCGATATTCGCGCAAAAGCGAGTCGGCCTCGTATTCCGGGTGACCCTGAAAGAACAGAAAGAAGCTGCCGTCCTGCTTGGCGAAGGTGTCGACACCGGCCGACTTGGACCGGGTCAGTATCTTGTAGCCGCAGGCCGCGAGCGCTTGTTCCGGAAGGTCGTTGTAACGCGAATGCGGCACCCACAACGGTTCCGGGAAATGCTCGGTCAGCGGATGGTCGGCCACCAGGCGGCAATCGAATATGCCGAACAGCGTTTTTCGCCGAGCGCGCGGCGCCCGATGCCGTCGGCATGCAGCACGGCCGCATGTGCAGCCAGGCACGACCAGATGGTCGAGAAGGTATTCTCCCTCGCCCAATCCACCACTTTGCTCAGAGCCGTCCCAATACGGCTCGTCGGTCAGATTTTTCGCGCGCGGCTCGGTGCCGGTCACGATCAAGCCGTCGAGCGGCGTATCCCACAGCGCCGAGATATCGCGATAACGTCCGGCCAGCATGCGGCGCGCGTCGTCGCCGCGCGGCAAATCGGGCATGGCGAACAGCTTCAACAGCACGATGACGTCCGGCGTCGCCGACCGGATCAGGTTGGAGAATTGCCGCTCGGTCGCCGCCAGCGCGGCATCCGGCATGTTGTTGATGAGGCCGATGCTGATGCAATTCGGCGCATTGAGATCGATCGAAGGCGTCTGGCCGGCGCTGTCAACGAATAGCGGCATCGGCCCTCCTTATTCGGCGGCGATGAGCGCTGCACCGCGCGGCTCCGACACCGCCAGGGCCTGATCGAGATCGGCAATGATGTCGTCGATGTGCTCGATGCCGATGGAAAGCCGGATCATTTCCGGCTTGACCCCGGCTTGGCGATGCTCCTCGGCCGACATCTGCCGATGCGTGGTCGAGGCCGGATGGCAGGCGAGCGACTTGGCGTCGCCCATATTGACCAGTCGCTTGAACAGGCCCAGCGCGTCGTAAAAGCGCTTGCCGGCTTCGAGCCCGCCGGCGATGCCGAAGGTCAACAGCGAACAGGCGCGGCCGCCGAAATATTTCTGTGCCAGCGCATGATAGGGGTTGTCGGCGAAGCCAGCGTAATTGATCCACTCGACGCGCGGGTGCTGGCGCAGAAATTCGGCGACGCGCCGCGCATTCTCGACATGGCGCTCGACCCGCAGCGCCACGGTCTCGACGCCCTGCAGCAGCAGAAACGCCGACAGCGGCGACAACACCGCGCCGGTGGTGCGCTGGTAGACGCTGCGGCAGCGGGCGATATAAGCGGCATCGCCGAAACGCTCGGCATAAACCAAGCCGTGATAGGAGGCGTCCGGCTCGTTGAACTGCGGGAAGCGGCGGGCGTGTTTCTTCCACGGGAACTTGCCGCCGTCGACAATGGCACCGCCGATCGTCGTACCGTGACCGCCAAGAAACTTGGTCAGCGAATGAACCACGACGTCGGCGCCGTAATCGATCGGACGCAGCAGGATCGGCGTGGCGACGGTATTGTCGACCACCAGCGGGACGCCGTGGCGCCGGCCGACGGTGGCGAGCGCCTCGATGTCGCAGATATTGCCGGCCGGGTTGCCGACGCTCTCGCAGAATATGGCGCGCGTATTGTCGTCGATCAGCTTTTCGATCGCTTCGGGCCGATCGCTTTCGGCAAAACGCACGGTGACGCCCTGGCTCGGCAGGATGTGACCGAACAGCGTGTATGTGGTGCCGTAGAGCTGCGGCACCGAAACGATGTTGGTGCCCATCGCGGTCAGATTGAGCGCAGCAAAATTCAGCGCCGCCTGCCCGGAACTGACGCATAGCGCCTCGACGCCGCCTTCGAGCAAGGCGATGCGTCGCTCCAGCACGGCGACCGTCGGGTTGCTGATGCGGCTATAACGGTGGCCTTCGACCTCAAGATTGAACAACGCCGCGCCGTGGTCGGCGCTGTCGAACTCGTAGGCCACGGTCTGATAGATCGGAACGGCGACCGCCTTGGTCGTCGGATCGCAATCGTAGCCGCCTTGAACGGCCAATGTTTCGTTTTTCATGCTCGTTGCCGCGCTCACAAAACACGCCACCCTGCTACGGACCTTAAGCTCAATTGTGTTTCTTATCGGTGCCTGAGAAGGCGAACAACGGTACGACCGGCGCAACCGCGGCAAATTCGAGGGAATAACCTTAATTGTTTGCCACGGCGTATCGCCTCGCGGTGCCCTGCGTGGCCGATACTTCAAATTTTATGCATTGTTGAAGCGAAAGATTCACTTTGTTCAGCCATGCTGAAGCATGGCTCTCGTCGAGATCGACCGGCAAGCGCGTGTCAGCCGCGGCGCGAACAGTGCGCTGCACGACTGGGTGCGCGCGCTCGAGGCGACGGCGACGATTGCCGGGAAGCCGCATCGCATTCTGCTCGACGCGATCGAGGATGCGGCGGCGCTTAACCCCGACGCCGAAGCGCTGATCTCGGAACACACCACGCTCACGTATCGCGCGCTCATCGCGTTGAGCCGCCGCTATGCGCGCTGGGCGCTCGACCAAAGGCTCGCCAAAGGCGAAACCGTCTGCCTGATGATGCCGAACCGCCCGGATTATCTGGCCATCTGGCTCGGCATAACGACCGTCGGCGGCGTCGTGTCGCTGCTCAACACGCAATTGCGCGGGCCGGCGTTGGCGCATTGCATCGACATCGTCGCGCCCAAGCACATCATCGTCGCCAGCGATCTCGTCACGCAATTCAACTCCGCCGCACCGGCCGGCCGGCCAAAGCTCTGGTCGCATGGCGGCGCGGAAGCCCGTGGTTTCGCCCGCATCGACCGGGAGGTCGAGCGGCTTTCGGCTCGGCCGCTCGACGTCGGCGAGCGCCGCGGCGTGACCGTCGCCGATCGCGCGCTGACCATCTACACTTCGGGCACCACTGGACTGCCGAAGGCCGCCAATGTCAGCCATCGCCGCCTGATGCAGTGGAGCCTGTGGTTCGGCGCGCTGATGAACGCCGCGCCGGACGATCGCATGTACGATTGCCTGCCGCTGTACCACTCGGTTGGCGGGGTCGTCGCGGTCGGCGCGCTTTTGACGCGCGGCGGATCGGTCGTCATCCGCGAGAAATTCTCGGCCCGGGAATTCTGGGACGACGTGACCCGATGGAACTGCACGCTGTTTCAATATATCGGCGAACTGTGCCGCTACCTCGTCAACGCGCCGCCACATCCGCGCGAGGGCGACCATCGCCTGCGGCTTGCTTGCGGTAACGGCCTGGGCGCGGAGGTGTGGCGGAATTTCCAGTCCCGCTTCGGCGTCCCAAGGATTCTGGAATTCTATGCCGCGACCGAGGGCAATGTGTCACTGTACAATGTCGAGGGCAAAATCGGCGCGGTCGGCCGACTGCCACCGTTTCTGGCGCACCGCTTTCCGCTCGCGCTGGTGCGGTTCGACGCAGCCGCCGCAGAGATCGAGCGCGACGCCGCCGGTCGCTGCATACGCTGCGCCGTTGACGAGACCGGCGAGGCGATCGGCAGAATAGCCGACGCCGCCCATGAGACGGCGGCGGCCGGCGCATTCGAGGGCTATACCAGCGCCGCAGAAACCGAGCGTAAAATCCTGCGCGACGTCTTCGAGCCGGGCGACGCCTGGTTCCGCACCGGCGACCTCATGCGCATGGACGCAAGCGGGTTCTTTTATTTCGTCGACCGGATCGGTGACACTTTCCGCTGGAAGGGCGAGAACGTGTCGACGGCTGAGGTCGCCGCGGTTGTGGCCGAATTCCCCGGCGTTAGCGCGGCGACCATCTATGGCGTCGCAGTTCCCGGCACGGAGGGCAACGCCGGCATGGCCGCCGTCGCCGCCGACGCCACGCTCGACTTGGCGGCCCTGCGCGCCCATCTCGCGCGGCGGCTGCCCCACTATGCGCGGCCCTTGTTCCTGCGGTTGGTAAACCGCATCGACGCGACCGCAACCTTCAAACATAAAAACGCCCCCCTCGCGCGCGAAGGATTCGATCTCACGGTCGTGCGCGATCCGATCTATGTCGACGATCCACAGCAGAACGGTTTTGTCCCGCTCGACGCAGCGCTCGCCGCGCGCATTGAGAAGGGCCAAATTAGGTTTTAGCGTTCGCTCTTGACCGCCTGCTTCTAACCGCGAACGTGAAAAAAATTTCATCTTTGCTGCGACATTTTATCCGTGCTCACTGAATCCGCGGCAATGCCGACTATCGCGCGCGGCCTTCCAGGAACAACAGCGGACCATCCCCGATTAAGGAGTCAGGCGACGCTGCCTGGGCGACGGCCGCGCAGCCGAGCAACTTTGGAACTTCACAATCGGGAGAGCAATATGAGGTCGAAACTTTTGAGCGGCGCGGCGGCGCTCGCGCTCATTGCCGGCGCCGTGATGGCGTCGGCGTCGCCCGCCGCGGCGGCCTGGGGCGGGCACCGTGGTTGGCACGGCGGCTGGGGCGGGCCCGGCGCGATCGCTGCCGGCGTGATCGGCGGCGCGGTCGCCGCAGCCACCTCGCCACTGTGGGCTCCCGGCTATTACGATTACTATCCTGGCTATGCTTATGGACCGGGTTACGGCTACGCCGTCGCTCCGGCCCCGATTGCTCCTGGCGGCGGCTCGGTGGCGTACTGCGAGTCCCGTTACCGCTCGTACAATCCGGCGACCGGCATGTTTCTCGGCTACGACGGGCAATATCATCCCTGCCCGTAGAGGCGCGCTCTTGTAAGACGTAAGACAGTAAGGCATATTGGCGGGGTGAACCGATCCAGCCGTATGCCTGCCGTCTTTTCCAAGGTCTCGGTGAAGAGCCAGACCGTCATTCCGCGTGAAATTCGCCGGCGTCTTGCGCTCAAGCCCGGCGACACGTTGCGCTATCGCTTGACCGAAGCCGGAGTGCTCCTCGAGAAGGCAGCGATGAACGAGGCTGACGACCCGTTCGCCGCTTTTTCGGAATGGGCAAGTGAGGCGGACGAGAAAGCCTATGGCGGACTCTGACCCGCGCTTTGATGCCTTCGATGTGGTCGTGGTGCCGTTTCCCTATGCCGACCGGCTCGCCGAAAAGCGCCGCCCGGCGTTGATAATTTCGAACCGAAAGCTTGCGGCTGAGGGCCTCATTTGGGTCGCGATGATCACCAGCGCAGAAAATGAGCGATGGCCGAGCGACATCATGATCGTCAGTCTCGAGCGGGCCGGGTTGCCAGCACCGTCGGTGGTGCGGGCGGCCAAGATTGCCTGCATCGAGCCAAAGCGCATCGACCGCCGCATCGGTCGGCTCGACAAGGCGGCATCCAGAGTTGTGGCGCAACGGCTACGCAGTTTTTTAGGGTGAGCTCCGCGACGGTCGCTGCTCTCAACATGCTATCGCAGGAAGCCGACCGATAGCCACGGCACCGCGGCAACGATGATGGTGCCGATGACCAGCGCGACCATGTAGCCCCAAATCGGCCGCATGCCGGCCGCCGGATCGATCCGGCCGATGGCGCAGGCCGCGTAATAGCCGACGCCGAACGGCGGCATGAACAGGCCGATGCCCATCGCCAGGATCACCACCACGGCGTAGTGCACCTCGTGGATGCCGACCTGGCGCGCGATCGGAAACAGCAGCGGGCCGAACAGCACGATGGCGGGGATGCCTTCGAGCACCGAACCGAGCACGATGAAGGCTGCAATCGACACCGCCATGAAGCTCGCGGCACCGCCCGGCAGCCCGGTCATGGCGGCGGCGAGCGCGTGCGAGAAGCCGGATTGGGTGAGCCCCCAAGCCATGCCGGTCGCCGTGCCGATGATCAACAAAATCGCGCCTGACAGTGCCGCCGTATAGACGAGCATCGGCTGCAGCGCCGCCCAGTCGAAGCGGCGATAGATAAGGAGGCCGGCGACAGCGGCATAGGCGATGCCGATGGTGGAAACCTCGGTCGCGGTCGCGATGCCCTCGACCACCGCGGCGCGGATCAGAAAAGGCAGCACAAGCGCGGGGAGCGCGACGAAAAAGGTGCGGCCGACCTCGCGCCAAGGGGCGCGCGTAACCGCACCACGCTCCTCGCGCCGGTAGCGGCGGCGAACGACGATGCAGAGCAGCAGCGCCAGCACGACCGCCGGAAGCACGCCGCCGGTGAACAAAGCGGCGATCGACACGCCGGTGACCGAGCCGATGGTGATGAGGACGAGGCTCGGCGGAATGGTCTCGGTCTGTGCGCCGGTGGCGGCGAGCAGCGCGACGAGCTCGCCGGGCTTAGCGCCGCGCGCCTTCATTTCCGGAAACAGCACCGGTGCGATCGCCGCCATGTCGGCCGCTTTCGAGCCGGAAATTCCCGATAGCAGGTACATTCCGGCGACCAGCACATACTGCAAGCCGCCGCGCACATGGCCGAGCAGGCTCGCCAGAAAGGCAACCATGGCGCGCGCCATGCCGGTCATCTCGATCAGCAATCCCAAGAAAACGAACAGCGGCACGGCGAGCAGAATAAGGTGACTCATCCCTTCGTCCATGCGGCCGACCAGAATCGAGAGCGGCGTCTGCGTGGTCAGCGCCAGATAGCCGAAGATCGCCAGCCCGAAGGCGAAGGCGATCGGCACGCCGGCGAACACCGCGGCGGCGACGACGCCGACGAAAAAGATCAGCAGATTGAGATTGCCGAGCCGGTGGAACAGCGGTTCGCCCAGCCAGAACAGCGCCACCAGGACGGCGACCGCGCCGAGCGCGATGAGGAGTGTGCGCGGCGAGCCGGTTTCGATCAACCGAAAGAGCGCGAACGCCGCCATCAGGACGACGCCGACCGGCAGCGCCGCGGTGCGCGCGGCATCGGTGAACTGCAGCGCAGGCGTAAGGATCGGCACCTGCTCGAGTGCATAATCGTAAGCCGGCCGGGCGATTAGCATAAGGAAGGTGAGCGCAGCGCCAGTGGCAAAGCAATCGAGCACGGCGCGCGCGCTTGGCGGCAGCGCGCCGACCGCCGCGGTCATCCGCATATGCTCGTCGCGGCGAAAGGCGATGACGGCGCCGAGCATCGCCAGCCATAAAAACAGCATCGAAGCGAGTTCGTCCGACCAGACGAGCGGTGCATCGAACACGTAGCGTGCGACGACGCCGGAGAGCAAAATCCCGATCTCCGCCAGGACCAGGCCAGCGGCGAGGAACTCGACCAAGGCGCCGAGAACGGCGTCGATCAACCCGATGATGCCACGCCGGGGCGCCGATGCGGCCGCGCGCGGTTCGGCGGCCGACGGCGCCGGAAACTCGGCCACGGCGTCACGTCAGCTTGCCGACCGATTTCTCGAGAATGCCCCAGGCTTCCTCGCCGTATTTTTCCTTCCACTCGGTATAGAAACCGGCCGAGCGCAGCTTGTCGCGGAATGGCGCCGGATCGAGATCGTTGAACACCAGCCCCTTGCCGGCGAGGTCCTGCTGCAGATTGGCGTTGAGCTTGGCGACGTCGGCACGCTCTTTCACGCCGGCGTCGTTGACGTGCTTTGCGATGATGCCGCGCATATCGGCCGGCAGGCGCTCCCAGGCGTTCTTGTTGGCCAGGAACCAGAAGCCGTCCCACATGTGGTTGGTCAGCGAGCAGTATTTCTGCACCTCGTACAATTTAGCGGTGGCGATGATCGCCAGTGGATTCTCCTGGCCGTCGACGATCTTGGTCTGCAACGCCGAATAGACCTCATTGAAATTGATCGAGGCCGGCGCGGCGTCGAAGGCCTTAAACATCGAGGTCCATAGCGGCGATGGAGGCACCCGCAGCTTCATGCCGCGGAAATCGTCCGGCGTCTTGATCGGCTTGGTCGAGGTCGTGGTCTGGCGGAAGCCATTGTCCCAAATCTTGTCCATGGCGAGAATCTGATTGGTCTTGGCAATCTGGCCGCGCACATAGGCGCCAAGATCGCCGTCCATGGCCTTCCATACCGTGTCGTAGTTCGGGAACGCGAACCCCATGCCATTGATCGAGGCCGCCGGCACCAGCGTCGCCAAAATCAGGCCCGAGAGCGTGAAGAATTCGACGCCGCCGGATCGGATCTGGGACAGCGTATCGGTGTCGGAACCGAGCTGGCTCGACGGAAAAATCTGCATGTCGAAGGCGCCGTCGGTTTCCTTTTTAATCGCGGCCGCCATCTCCCGCGCCCGGATATTCATCGGATGCGTATCCGGCAGGTTGTTGGCGTATTTGTAGGTAAATTTCGCGGCCTGCGCGCGCGCCACGAACGGCGTACCGATCGCGGCCCCGACGAGCGTCGCAGTACTGGCAGCCAATACACGACGACGAGACAAGCCTGTGTCCATGAAGACCCTCCCCTGACGGCGCGCGATGGCATCGCGGCTCGATTGCTTGTTGGACAATTCAATAGCGGTTATCGCTCCGCGAGGCTACGCCGTTTCGCTGGATAACAAAGGGCGTGTGGAGGTGGCAGCTAGGCCGTCGCTCCGGCGTCGACGGTCAGTACCGTGCCGGAGACGCTCGCCGCCTTGTCGCTGAGAAGGTATGCCACGGCGTTGGCGACATCGTCGACGCCGGCGAGGCGGCGCAAGGCGCTGCGGCGGACCACCTGTTCGCGCTGCGCGCCGGCAAGCCCGTGCGTCATGTCGGTGTCGATAAAGCCCGGCGCCACGGCGTTGACGGTGATGCCGAGACGGCCGACCTCGCGCGCCAGCGAACGGGTGAAGCCGAGCATCGACGCCTTGGTCGCCGCATAGACCGACAGCCCGCTATAGCCGGTGAAGCCGACGATCGAGGCGACGTTGACGATGCGGCCGCTCCGTTCCGACATCATGCCGCGCACCGCATATTTGCTCAGCACGATCGGCGACAGCGTATTGATGCGAACGAGTTCCTCGATCTGCGAATTGTGCATCAGCGACAGCGCGCCATCGAGGCCGAGCGCCGCATTGTTGACGAGGCCGAACAGCGGCCCGAACTCGTGCCGCAGCCTGCGAACCAGTTCCGGTATCTCATCGATCTTGCCGAGATCGAAGCCGACGAAATGCAGCGCGCCTTGCTTGCCGCGCCTGGCCTGCGTAATCGCGGCGTTGAGCTCCTTTGTCGGCTTGCGCGCCAGCGCGATGACGCAATAGCCGGCCGCGGCGAGCGTCTTGGCAATGCCCAGCCCAAGGCCGCGGCTGCCGCCGGTGACCAGTATGGTGCGGACCGATTTGCGCGATTGTCTAGCCATGGCGCCGCAGGAGCTTGCCGGTGGCCGCCACGTCGAGCGCCGGCACGATGCTGATGGCCGCCGGCACCTTGTAGTACGGCAGCGCGTCCCGGCAGAACCGCAGAATATCGCCTTTCACCCAACCCAGATCGCCCCAACTGAGATCGCCCTGCCCCGCCGGGCGGCGGATTCGCGGCCGCATCGTTGAGAACAACGTCGGCAATCACGACCGCCCCGGTGACCGGGCTTTTCTTGCCCCGCACCAGCGACATGCGGACCTGCGGATGCCGGTTGATCACCGCCTCGACCTCCTCGGGGTGAACTTTCAGACCGCCGATATTGATGATGCCGCCGCGGCGCCCGGCGAACAGATATCGATCGCCACGCAGTTCAACCATGTCACCGGTATCGACGAAGCCGTCTCGATCCGCGAGCGCTGCGTCGGTGCCGACATAGCGGGCGGCGGTGCGCGGCGACCGGATGCGCAGCGAGCCGTCAAGGACTTTAATCTCGACACCGTCGCGAACCTGTTCGACGAATTCCGCCGGAAAGCCGGCAAACCCGTCACGCACTTCGAAGACAACGCCGGCTTCGGTCGAAGCATAGGCGTGGCTGATCACGGCATCGGGAAACGCTTTGCGCAGGTTGTCGAGAATCGCCTGGTCGGCGATCTCGCCGGATAGCCTGACGTAGCGCGGCGATATTTTGCCGATTGCCGGCGACATCAGCGCGCGGCGCCAATGCGTCGGCGTGCCCAGAAGATGGGTGACGCCGTGGCGGCCGAGGCGATCGAGATGCTCGGCGACCGGCTCGCCGCCGCTCGACAGCACGAGCGAGGCGCCGCCAAGCACCGCGCGCAGGAAAATCTGCAAGCCGCCATAGCGGCGAATATCGTAGAACGTCGCCCAAACGACATCGCCATCGACCTTGCGCTGGCGAAAGGCTGCGGTGAGGCCGGCCACGCTGTGGACCACCATTTTGGGCACGCCGGTGGTGCCGGAGGTCAGCATCACCCACTCTGTCGCGCGCGACGGCGCGACCAGCTCCGGCTCCGGCGCCGGCGCGACCTCGGCGGTACACATGACCCGGTGCGGAAGCTCGAAGGCAGTGCCGGCGGGTGAGCTGTGATCGAGCACGACCGCATCGACGTCCGCGCCGGCGACGATGGCCGCGAAGTGATCGGGATCGCTATCGGGCGGCAGAATGGTGAGCCGGCGCGCAACGCCGTCGAGCTCGATCAAAGCCAGCGCCGTCGTCAGCTGACTGCCGGTGGCGATCAGAACGGATTTGCCGGCGAGTTCGGCAAGCCGGCCGCCAAGGCGCGGTGCCGCTGCGCAGATCCGGTGACATGCGCGCGCTGCGTGGCGATCGAAGAGGAACCGCTCCGGCGGACCGATGCGCCGTCGCAGCGATGGCGGTTCAGTGCGCGCCATTTTCGTAGACCTTCACGAAGTCGCCGAAAGTCACGGGGAACATCCGCTTCTTCCGACGCCGTGAACGGATCGACGCCGAGCTTGTCTTCGAGCCGCGCGACCAGCACGGCGAAGCCGAGCGAGTCCAGGCCGGAATCCAGGAGCACCAGATCGTCGCGCAACGGCGCCAGAATTTTGCCGTGCTCGCGCGCGATCTCTTCCATCTGGCGCGTTATGGTTAATTTTACCGACATTGCACCCAAGCCTACGGTTTGTTCATTTCGCGCCGATATAATCCGGCAAGGATTACGATCAAGTTCATGCACGCGGCGTGGTCAATACAAATGGTTGCTGCCTTGCCGAAAATGCACTGCCGACAGATCGAAGCGAGCGACCTTGCCGCCGTGGCGGTACTGTTGCGGCGCGGGTTTCCGAACCGCCCTCAAGGGTTCTGGGATCATGCGCTCGATGAGCTGGCGCAGCGTGAGCCGCCGGCCGGCTTGCCGAAATATGGTTACCTGTTGGAGACCGGCGGCAGGCTGGTCGGCGCTATCCTGATGATCTGCTCGGCGGTGCGCGCCGGCGACACGCTCGCGCCACGCTGCAATCTGTCGAGCTGGTATCGTCGAGCCGGCGTTCCGAGCCTATGCGTCGCTGCTGGTGTCGCACGCGCTGCGGCACAAGGACGTCACCTATCTGAATGTCTCGGCCGCGCCGCATACCTGGCCGATCATCGAAGCGCAGGGCTTTTCCCGCTACAGCGACGGCATGTTCGTCTGCCTGCCGGGGTTGAGCCGGACCAAGGGCGCCGAAACGGCCGAGGTGGTGGACGCGAGCCTTGCCGCCGGCCGTCGCCGCCGATGCCTTCGAGCGGCAAGTCGTGCTGCAGCATGCCAAACATGGCTGCATCAGCCTGTGGTGCGTCGACCGATGGGCAGGCCTATCCGTTCGTCTTCCGCCCGCGGCTGGTGAAGGGCTTCATCCCCTGTGCGCAGCTGATCTATTGCCGCGACATCGCCGATTTCGCCCGCTTTGCCTCACCGATCGGCCGCTATTTGACGCGGCGTGGCCGCCCCATCGTGATCGTAGACGCGAACGGCGCGATACCGGGATTGCTCGGACTCTTCCGCCGCGGCAGCAAGCCGAAATATTTCAAGGGACCGCAACGCCCGCGGCTCGGCGATCTGGCCTATACCGAATACGCGATCATGGGCGTCTGACTTCTCTCTCGCCGTTGCGCAGAGAATAAGCCGATCAGATCATCAGAGCTTGCCGCACCCTGTTCGGCCATTGCGCCAGGTCGACGCCGTGGGTCACGAACAACGCCAAGGCCAGCCGGTCGATGCCGAATGCCACGCAGCCGGTATGGGCGACGCCGCCGGACGCCGTATGCAAGCTCCACGTCGTGCCGAAATGGTCGCGGTGATAATTGAAGCTCATGCAGGCGGTCGGCTCATCTTCCGAGTGCACCGGAACGAGCAATTCGAATTTCAGCGCCTGCTCGACCTGGCTCATCGCCATCAGCTTGCCGCCGCGGCCGAAGAACGGGTCGCTGGCATGCGTCGATGCGATAAGGCAGTGCCAGTTGACCGGCAAAGCCCTCGGCGCGCTGCATCCAGTGCGCGCGAAACGCCAAGATCTCTTCCGGCGTCCCGACGCTGACATATTCGCGCATGCGGAACGATTGCAGCCGATCGAGCATTTTCGACGGCTCGCGGCGGAAGCAATCGCAAGCGACGTCGAAAAGAAGGCCGCCGGCGGGCACCCTGCCGCGGCTCGCCACCAGCGGATAGACCGGATAGCAGGCGGCCGGGCTGAGCACGAGATCGGCGGCGGCCAAGCCTTCGGTCCAGTCCTCGCCGGCCTCGTAGCGCTCGACGCTACTTCGGATATCGGCTTTCGTCGCCGCTCAGGCAGCTCACGCAGCCAAGAAAATGCGGAAAGCTTTTCAGATAGCCGGATTTCTCCAGTTGCCGGCGGCTCATCACCGGCAGGAAACCGCAGCACTTCGGTACCCGGCTCGCGATAGCGCGAAATCAGCGCGGTCAGGCCATCGACGACCTGCTCGAACACCGCGGTGCGCGCATACACGCCGTCGATGCCGGTCGGCAGCAACAGCGCCTCGGCGATCGAATCGAGCGAATGGGTCGGTCCGGACCGGTTGCTTGAATGCAACATTCATTGTTGTACGCCTCTTCCGATTCAAGTTTCGATGTCGCTTAGCCGCAAAGCGAATCCGGCGCGCCGCTCAACAGCGAAGCCGTCGCGACATTGGCGAGGATCCGGTCATTGCTGATCATGATCGGCGACGACAGAATGTCGCGCAGATGCCGGCCGACGCTGAATTCGCCGTCGTTGCGGTAACCTGCCAGGCCGCAGGTCTGCATCGCGCTCATGACGGTAGCGACCGCCAGCTCCGATGCGTTGACCTTGAGCAGATTCATGCCGGTCTGGAAATCGATCGTTTCGAGCGCCGCCGGATCGGTCCCGGCCGCCTCGAACCGCTGCACCGACGAGGCGATCAGGCTGCGCAGCGTGCGCAGCGAAGCGTTGGCGCGGGTCAGATGCGCCGCCGCGGGCGGCAGCGTTCCGCCGGAGCGTTGCGCGGCTTTGCGCACGAAAGGCGCGGGCGCGCTCGACGGCCGCAGCCGCGATGCCGGTCCAGGCGGCGCTCCACAACAGATGCGCGACCGGCATCATGGTGTGGGCGTGGATCTTGTCGTAGCTCACCGGCAGGATCTGCTCGGCTCGCGCCGGAGGCGACGAGCTTGAAACCTTCGCTGCAGGTGCCGCGCATGCCGAAGGCGTCCCAGCCGTTAAGCCGCTCGAGCGTGTAATCCTGCTTGAGAAACGTGACCAGAACCTGATCGGAACTGGCGGCGTCGGCGGAGCGGCGCGCGGTGGTGACGACGCGCGTCGGCCGCCGCGCCGTAGGAGATAACCGTCGCCTGCCGTTCGAGCGTGATGCGCGAGCCGTTGCGCACGATCGGCGCGGTGCTGTTGCGCACATCGCCGCCGTTCTGGCCTTCGGTGGTCGAGGACGCGAACAACAGTTGCTCGTTGCCGAGCCGGCGCAGCAAACGCTGGTACCACGGGCTGCTGCGGCCATGGCGCACCAGGCAGGCGACCTTGGTCTGGTGCATCGCGTAGATCATCGCAGTCGACGCGCAGGCGCGGCCGAGCGCGTAGCAAACGTCGACGATATCGGCGATGCTCGCGCCCTCGCCGCCGAGCTCGTGCGGCACGGCGATGCCAAGCAGACGCTCGGCGCGCGCCGCCGCGATCGCCTCCTGCGGAAATCGCGAATCGCCGTCGACCGCGCGCGGCATGCTCGGCCGCAACCGCAGCTACTTTCTTGGCGCGCTCGAAGAGCGTCGCGGCGCCCGCGTTGCGCAGGCTGTTTGCCGTGGCGAGAATGCCGCGCGCGGCATTGCGTGCCGCCTGCATGTCCTGATCACTCTCCAGAGCCGCCGCGCGTCGAGGATTCATGAACGATCCCGCAATGATGGCCGCCTATCGCATAACCAGCGATCGCCGTCCTACAGCTAGCGCAAAACTTGCAAACACTTGTGGCAATATGCGGGAATTAGCGCGGTTCTTTTGCATAAAGGTTACCAATCGAAAACCCCTTCTGTGATAACCATCGCCAAAGGTATTGCGGAGATGATGGTTATGAGAAGCCGCAGTTTTTTGGATACGAATTCGGGAAAAATTCACCGTGCTTGACCGCATGCAGTCCTCGCCCTCCGAGCGCATCGAGGCGCTGATCCGCTCGATGCTGGCCAAACGCGGAATCGACCGGGCGGTCGGCCCTGACGACGACTTAAGCGAAGTCGGTTTGTCATCGCTCGACACCGTTAACCTGATGCTGGCGGTCGAAGCCGAATTCGACGTCAAAATCCCGGACCGCGACATGACGCCGGCGCATTTTCGCAGCGTGGCTCGGATCGAGGCGTTGCTCGGCACGCTGACGGATGAGTGATGCCCGGATTTGCCGGCAGGCTCACACCGCCAGCTAACGGCTGAAAATAAAAAAAGCCCGGATCGGGCGGCGCCCAATCCGGGTTTCGATGTGTCGAAAAGCTTACGGGTTACTGGCGGCCTTGATAGCCGTTCTGGTTTTTCAGATTTTTCTGCATATTGGAGGCACTGCCGGTTTTCGGACCGCCGACCTGATGCGTTCCAGGACCGCCGCTCGCGGCGGCATTGGTGGTCGTAGAGCCGGTCGGCCCGCTCATTTGCGCCATGGCGAAGGATGAAGCGCCAAGCAGCAACGCGGCTGTCATAGCCAGTTTGATGGTTGTTTTCTTCATAGCGTCTCCTGTTTTCTCTCTCGCTCTCGGTTCCGTTTATGCGCACAGCACGCGTGCGCACGACCCGAGTGAAAACCCTTTCAGCGCGGCGCCGTTCCGAATTCTGAGCAAATAATGGCGTAGGGAACGGGGGAACCTTTGCCGCTATCGCTGAAATTGATCCGCCTTTCGCAACGCGATATGTTCGGCGCCCCACATATGGACGTTTCGCCATTGCAAGATTTTCAATGCCTTTGCCGAAGCGGTTTCCAAGGCGACTTTCAAGACGACTTCCGAGGCGGTTCCGATGACCAAGACGGTCTATTACGCCAGCGTCGGCCCGGCGCTGACGCACTACGACGTCGATGATGAGAATGCCGCGCTGACCGCGCGCAGCACCGTGACGCTGCCGGCCGACGTGCAATATGCTTGGCCGCATCCGTCGCAGCGCACGCTCTACGTTGTTTCCAGCAATGGCGGCCCGGGCGCCACCGGCGATCGGCATTTCGTCAGCGCACTTTCGATCGACCCTGCGAGCGGGGCATTGCGGGCCGTGGGCGAGCCGGTGCCGTTGCCGTCGCGGCCGATCCACGTCAGCGTCGATGCCGGCGGCGTTTATTTGCTGACCGCGTACAACGCGCCAAGCCACGTAACCGTGCACCGCATCGAAGCCGACGGCACGCTCGGCGCAGCCGTGCCGCAGCGCGACGATCTCGACACCGGCATCTACGCACATCAGGTGCTCACCGCGCCCGGCAACCGCGTGGTGGTGCTGGTGACCCGCGGCAACAATCCTGGCGACGGCAAGCCCGAGGATCCGGGCGCGATCAAACTCTTCCGCTTCAATGACGGCCTGTTGAGCAACCTGGCGTCGATCGCGCCGGGCCAAAGCGCCGGCAAAGGATTTGGCTTCGGCCCGCGGCATCTCGACTTTCATCCGGCCAAGCCTTGGGCGTTCGTTTCGATCGAGCGGCAGAACAAGCTCTATGTCTATGCGCGCGACGCCGAGGGCGCTCTCGAGCCGGCGCCGCGGTTTATCAAAGAGACGCTGTCCGATCCCAAGACGGCCTTGCCGCAAGGCGCAGGCGCGGTTCACTTCCATCCCAACGGCAAATTCGTCTATCTGACGAATCGCACCTTCCCGGCGTCCGGACCGGGCGCGCGGCAACTCGCGCCCGGCGGCGAGAACAGCATTGCGGTGTTCGCGCTCGACGCGGCGACCGGCGAACCGACGCTGATCCAGAATATCGACGGACGCGGCATCCAGTTGCGGACTTTCGGAATCGATCCGGCCGGCCGCATGCTGGTTGCGGCTAGCACCATGTCGTTGGCCGACGGCACGCTCCCCGCCGGGCTCAGCGTGTTTCGCATTGCCGCGGACGGCACGCTGACTTTCGTGCGCAAATACCATGTCGAGGTCGGCAACCGGCAGCAATTCTGGAGCGGCATGGTCACGCTTCCTCCCTCCTGAAAACGGGGGAGCTATCGCGGGGGGCGCGGGGGCGGATGCAGTTAGTATCAATCGTGTGCCTTCTTGCCGCGGCCGCCCCGTGCCCCATTTTGATGGCAGCTCATTTGTCCTCGTCAGCTTTGCGGAGGGTCGCTCGCCATGTCTATTCGTCCCGTCAAAAGTATCGTCGCCTCCAAGCCCACGATCGAAGGCGCCGGCGTCAAGCTCAACCGCGCGTTCGGCTTCGGCAACACTTCGGAATTCGACCCGTTTCTTTTGCTCGACGATTTCCGCAATGACCGGCCGGATGATTATCGCGCCGGCTTTCCCTGGCATCCGCATCGCGGCATCGAGACCATCACTTATGTGCTGGCCGGCACCGTCGAGCACGGCGACAGCCTCGGCAACCGCGGCAATCTCGCTGCCGGGGACGTGCAATGGATGACCGCGGGACGCGGCATTCTGCATCAGGAAATGCCGCAGGGCGACGCCAAGGGCCGCATGCACGGTTTCCAGCTCTGGGCCAATCTGCCGGCGTCGCTGAAAATGACGGCGCCGCGCTATCAGGACGTCAAGGCCGCGGAAATTCCGGAGATTGTCGATGACGACGGCAGTCGCGTCCGCGTGGTCTGCGGCGAGTTCTGGGGCAAGCGCGGCCCGATCGAAGGCGTCGCCGCCGACCCGCGCTATCTCGATATTTTTGTGCCGGCGGGCAAGCGCAAGACTTTCACCGTGGAAGTCGAGCGGCATGCGTTTGCCTATGTGTTCGAGGGCGCGGGTAGTTTCCGCGATGCGTCGGCGCCGTTCGGCGTGCTCACCGAGAAGACTGACGGCATCAATGAGTTCGTGCGGCGCGAACAGACCGGCAATCGCTCGCTGGTATTGTTCGATCGCGGCGACGAGGTCACGGTGCAAGCGGGCGACGACGGCGTCCGCTTCCTGTTGGTCTCCGGCAAGCCGATCGAGGAGCCGGTGGCCTGGCACGGCCCGATCGTGATGAACACGCAGGCCGAGCTGCAACAGGCCTTCGCCGACCTGCGCGGCGGCACGTTTATTCGGTAACTCTTAAGCGCGGTCATCAACGATCCTCCTGCGTTTCATCTGTTATCCAGAGGCGAAGCCCGCTCCCTCCTTCTCCCCGCGTGCGGGGAGAAGGTCGGGATGAGGGGGGCTCTCCGCCGGGCGCGCAATTGCGGCCAGGTCTGCAACGCTGTCGCTGGGTCCACAGCGCTCAGAATCGCGGAGAGGCCCCCTCACCCTCGCTTCGCTCGACCTCTCCCCGCGCGCGGGGGAGAGGTGAGAGGAAACGCTCTCCTGTTCTCGCTCGTATCCATGCATCTCCTTTGGTTCATCCCCGCTCTGGGCAACTCCTTCTCCCCGCGTGCGGGGAGAAGGTTGGGATGAGGGGGCCTCTCCGCCGGGCGCGGAATTGCGGCGGGGTCTGCAACGCTGTCGCTTGGTCCGCGGCGCTCAGAATCGCGGAGAGGCCCCCTCACCCTCGCTTCGCTCGACCTCTCCCCGCGCGCGGGGAGAGGTGTGAGGACACGCCCTCGCGTTCTCCCGATGCGCCTTGGCATCCGAGCCTCCTGATTTCGGTTACGTGAAGCGCGAAACCCGGAACAAAGAAGACGCGGAAGCGGTGGTGGCCTCGTTGTGTCTCTTTTGCTTTTTGGTCTCGCAAAAAAAGGAACATGGAACGCCGGAAGACGCAGGGCCGCAACCTCCGCACCTTGGTTGGTGCGGCGCTGCCTCCACCGCGACCCTCAGCGCATGGGGGACGGGGAGGAGGCAGCTCGCCTTCCGGCGTTCCACCGCGGCTCTTCCCAAGGGGTGTTGTTGTCCCTTGGTGCGATCCGGGCCAGGCTTCGTGGCGGCTTTGCCAATGCGGCGGATATGACCGCCGGCTTAGCCGCCACTTCCAGCGACGCACCTCGCACGCCGGTCGTAATGCCGGCGGGCATGATGCCCGGACCGCCCGGGAACAGGTAGCAAGCCTGCCCGCGGGCTCCGCCTCTCGCCCCGCCGCCGCGATTTGCCTTCGCGACGCCGTCCTTTTACCGGGCGAGATGATTCGGTGACATATGTAGCTTGAATGGGGACGAATGTCAAGGATTGTCGCACAAAAAGAGACCGATCGCCTGGGCGCCCGAAATTGAAAGTACTCCCATCCGGCCTTGGATGGTTGTTCACAAGCCCAATTACTGCTCTAGCCTTTTCCCGATGTTCGTGCTACGTTCTTTTGAGTAGAGGTGACTCGCTTTGACCTGTGATCCAAGAGCCGTGGCCAATCTCCTTCTTAAGGAGGCCCGTTCGCGGGGATATCAAGTCTCGAATTTGAAGCTTCAGAAGCTTCTCTTCCTTTGTCACGCATTCTATTTGGTGGACACCGGACAGGCGCTCGTGCGGGGAAGTTTTGAAGCGTGGCAATACGGTCCCGTCCACCGCGAAGCGTATGATGCGTTCAAACGTTTTGGTGCTAACCCGATCACGGACGATGCTGAGAGGTTTGACCCCGTAACCGGCGCGCGAAGGCCGATTGCTCTGCCGGCCGACCGTGCAATGCTCGATGTTGTGCAACGCGTCGTTCGATTTTACGGAGTAAAAACTCCTGGGGAACTTGTCGAGCTAACCCACGCAAAGGACGGGCCGTGGGATTACGTGGTAAGTGCCGCAACGACGAGCGCGAACATCGGACTAAAGATCAGTGATAGCGTGATTGCAGAGCGTTTCAAATACCTGTGGTTTGGAGATAAGCCGAATTACAAGGACAGAGAACCAGATGAAGACGTCCCGCTCGTTGCCTGAAACGGATTTGGCTCGCGTCGCACTTTTGCCTGACGATCAGAAGCAGATCATTTTACGCGCGGTGAGGTCATTCGTACCGCCGCATTCGTTATCGCCCCTGAGGAAGATCGCCCCAGCGCTGTACGCAGCCCGACCTTCATTATTTGAGCTGCCGAGGTGCACCTTCGCGGAAATTGAAGCTGCTATTCGGCGGCTGTCTGGTACAAACCTTCATTGGCTCGGGCCGAATCTATCGTTGGCGAAGTTGCTATTCGACTACAATGAACAGCGCCGCATTAAGGCAGTGGAGTGGGAGTTTCCATTTATTCCTGTGGGTTATGGGGCTAAAATAAAATTCTGGCATAATTTCTACTCGATCCAGAACGATGTCCCTGTTCTTTCATTTCTTGATCCCCGACTGACTGACGGACTTGGCATTTTTGGTCGTACGTTCGTTTTCTCCGCCATGCATCACAACGTTGCGATCGGCGACTTTACAGGCGCGAAGCTTGAGATTGTGCGATTTCCATTAAACAAACAAACTGGCAAACGCGAAGTTGAGATTTTTACGTTTGATGAGCGCGATGTGGTTGAGGAAACCTTATTGAACAAGGCAATCGACTGTACTTACAAGATTTGGAACGACATTTTGGTTGAACGCACTGAGCGCGCGCGCCGCCAACCGCCGACCGGCACTGATGATGGCGGATTTCGGCTTCTGATTCTGTAAACACGGAGGTTGGGCGCGCGGCGCCGTAACCAACCGTCAGAGGTCTCAGCAAACCCTGGAAGGTTACGCGCCGCCGGCGGCTGTCCTGCTAAGCCCGTAGGAGGGGGGAGGGGGGGGGGGGAGAAGATGGGTAGAGCGCAGCGAAACCCATCATCTTTTCCTCGGCTCATCATCTTTCGCCGAAATCCGGCTCAGCATCCGCTGCATCTCCCGCCCAGTCTGGAGGATAGACGCCAAGGCGGACCATGCGATGAAAACGCCGAATGAAGCGGATTTGGCGCGCACGTTGATTACATTCATTTCAATCCAGCGAAGCATGGGCATGTCAGTCGGGCGAGATTTACCGTGAAGAAAAAGCTGCCGACGGAAACGAAATTGCGCCGATAGTTCGTCATCGCCTGAGTATAACAAAAACTCAGAGACGATGGGTTTCGCTTCGCTCTACCCATCCTACAGGCGTTGCGCACCCTACGTCGCTCGGTGATGACTGGATCATCCGCATGCGAGGATGATGACGGCGAAGGGTGCGGCCATCCGACTGCGCGCCACGCTGCGTCCCCGTGGGCGAGCGCCCCCTCCTCTGCTATCCTCCTTCTGCAACGGGCGTGCGGCGCCGCAAGCCGACACCCCGGCAACCAACAAAATTTGCGCCAACCAGGGGAGGAAGGAATGAGAAAGCTTTTTGCCGTTCTCGTCACCGCCGCCGTAGCGGCGATAGCGTTCAATGTCAGCGCACGCGCCGACGATTACCCGTCGCGGCCGATCACTTTCGTCAATCCATTCGGACCCGGTAGCGCCAGCGACACGCTGTGCCGCATCATCGCCGATCCCTTAAGCAAGGCGCTTGGTCAACCGGTCGTCGTTGAGGATCGTCCCGGCGCCGACGGGCGCTGTGGCCGCGCAATTTGTGCATCACCAGCCGGCGGACGGCTATACGCTGTTGATGGCGACCAATTCACCGCTATCGGCCGATCCATTCCTGCACAAGGTCGACTACGACGTGAACAAGGACTTTGCGCCGATCACGCGCGTCGGCAGCTTCACCTTGATGCTGGTGGTCGATCCGAAACTGCCGATTCATTCGGTCAAGGACCTGATCGCTTACGCCAAGGCCAATCCCGGCAAATTGTCGTTCGCCAGCGGCAATACCGCGGGCATCGTCGGCGGCGACACGCTGACAAAATGGGCGGGCATCAACGTCATTCACGTGCCCTATACCTCTACGCCGCCGGCGCTCGAAGACATATGGCCGGGCGCGTGTCGATGATGTTCGCCGACTTCACCACCGCGATGCCGCATGTCGCTGCCGGAGCGCTTCGCGCCCTTGCAGTGTCGCGCATCAAACGCTCGGCGCTGTTCCCGCAATTGCCGACCTTGGACGAAGCCGGGGTCAAGGGCTTCAATCTCGACGCATGGGGGGGCCTGGTGGCGCCGTCCGGCGTACCGCAAAGCGTCGTCGACAAGCTCAACGCCGCGCTGCGCAAGATCATCGACAGCCCCGAAGTTCAGGCGAAATTCAAGAACGTCGGCTTCGAAGGCTTTTCGTCGACGCCCGCCGAGTTCGGCGACTACATCAACGCCCAGCTTATCGAGTGGCAGAAGATGGTCAAAGACGCCAACATCCAGGCGGATTGACAGCCGGTTCTCGTTTCCCGGGCGCTGCGCGGCATGAAGCGCAGCGCAATGCTGCGCTGCCGGACCCGGGATCGTCGCGAATTCTGTGTGTGAAACGATCCCGGATCAGCGGCGCACCGCTTTCGCGCTGCACCGCGTCCGGGAAACGCCGTTACAGGATGCACTTACGCCGCCCGGCGCTCGTCGGGCGGACGCGCCGGCACTGCGGCCTGTGGCGGGCGCCGGCGGGCGGCATAGACGTGGGTGAATTCGGCGCCGAGCAGAACGATCTGCGAGGAATAATAGACCCAGATCAGCAGGATCACGATCGAGGCCGCCGCGCCGTAGGTCGAATCCAGCGCCAGCTTGCCGATATAGAGACCGATCAGAAACTTGCCGAGCTCGAACAGCGCCGCGGTAATCGCGGCGCCAAGCCATACGTCGCGCCATTCGACCTCGGCATCCGGCAGCCACTTGAACATCATCGCGAAAATGACCGCGATCGCGGCAAACGAGATCAATGAGCCGGCCAATTGCAGGCTCGAGGCCGCGCCCAGATAGTGGCCGGCCGCCGACAGGCCGGCGGTCAGAAGGAGCGACACCAAGAGCAGAAAGCCGAGCGCCAACACGGCGGCGAGCGACACCAGATAAGCGCGAAAGAACTGCCACACGCCGCTGATCTTCTTGGCATCGACCTCCCAGACGGTGTTAAACGCGTCCTTGAGCTGGACGACGACGCCGAGCGCCGAGAACAACAGGATGACCGTGCCGATCAGCGTGGCGAACACGCCCTGCTCCGGCTTGCTGGCGCCGACGAGAAGCGCATCGACGGCCTTCGCCGCCGTGTCGCCAAGCAGCCCGCGCAGCTGCAGCTCCACCTCGCCGCGCGCGGCGTCTTGGCCGAAGACAAGCCCGGCCACCGCGACGGCGATGACCAGGACAGGGCCGAGCGAGAACACGGAATAATAGGCAAGCGCGGCGCCCTGGCGGCCGTCCTTGTGTGTGACCCAGTCGCCGGCGGCGTCACGGATCAGATGCCAGAGTTTGGTCGTCGGCAGCGTCACGGTGCTGGTTCAACGTGATGGCGACGCGCCGGTTCCGGCTATTCATTCGTCACCACCGGGCTTGACCCGGTGGTCCACGCCGACCCGCCGCGACTGAAGCCGAACGGAGAATCCGAATGGGCCCACTCGCCGCATAGATTGCCGGATCAAGTCCGGCAACGACGAAATAATAGAGTGCCCAGGGTGTCAACCGCCCCTTAGGGGCGCCGGCTGTTCGGAGAGCATGGAGGCGATGGCGAGCCGCGTGGTGTCGCGGTCGAGGTTATGCCGCCGGATCAGGTCGTCGCAATCGGCCATGATGGCGTCGGCATCCTGCATGATTTTCAGCCGCTTGAAGCTGTCGTCGTAAGACAGGCCCATGCTTAAGCCCAGGATTTCATACATATTCATGATGCGAAATGGCCAGTCGCGCTCGTGCGCGCAGAGCTCGCGATGGTCCGAATGATAGAGCGCGACCAGTGCGTCGACGCCGGCTGTCTCCGCCGCTTGCAGCTCCTTCAACTGTAGCTCGCGGCGATACGCCGGCAGCGGCTTTAAGTCGTTGGCTTGCAGTCCGACCGCCGGCTGGTGGAGATCGACGAGCGCGATGCCCGGCACCGCGCGCAGAATGTCCTCGGCGGCTTCGACGACGCCGCGGACGCCGGGATGTTTATGCAGCGCAATCCGCAGCTGCACCGGCTGGCGCAATAGCGGCCGCAACCGGTCGAGATTGTTGCGCACGAACATCGTGAACGGCGTCATCTCGAACGGCTTGCTGCCGCGGGTCGCTTCGGCCGCCGGCAGCGTCATTTCAGTGAATTGCACGTGGCATGACGGACACCAGGACAGCACCTGCCCGGTCTTGCTGTGCGACAGCTTGTCGAGCGCGCTTTCGGAAACCCGGCCGAAGGTCGCCATATCGCCGGAGCGCAATTGCTGAATCCCGCAGCAATGGGTCGGCCCGCCCATGACCTCGTAAGAGACGCCGAGCGCGTCCATGACGTCGAGCGCAAGGAGCGCGATGTGCGGCGTCTTGAGCACGTTGCAGCCGGTGTAGAACACGAAATCCGCCGGCTCACCGCCGGACGGCTTGGCGCCCTGCCCGAGCCGCGCCAACAGCGTGTCGTCGAGCTGGATTTTGGTCATGGCGTTGACGTCGCGTGCGACATGGCGGAAACCTTCGACGCCCTTCTTGCGCAGCGTCGCCGCATCGTTTTCGGCGCGTGCCATGGCGGCGCGCGCCATGCTCAAGAGAAAGCGCGGATTGACGCCGTAATCGCAGGCCTCGATGCACTCGCCGGAGCGGATGCAGCCGCTCGCCCATTTGCGCGCCGCCGCGTTGCCGGCTTCGGTACCTTGGCCGCCCTTGATGATGTCGATGACGCCGCCGATAACGCGGACCGGATCGGCGCGCTCTTCGGCGGTAAGGCCTGCCGCCACGGTGGTCGGACAGGCCTCGACACACTTGCCGCAGCGGCTGCAGGCGTCGGCCATGGCTTCGGCGCGCGCATGCAGCGCTGCCTCGAAGGTTCCGACCGCGGCCTCTGTCATGGCGGAAATGTATCCCTTCGCCGCGCCCAATTGAAGGCCCCCGCGACACGCGGTAAAGACTAGGCCCCTCCAGCGATGCCCGGCCATCTCTCGTGGAGTTGCGCCGGGCATGTCTATGACTGAGCGCCTGCACGACAAGCGCCTGTATTTTGCCGATAAGCGAGGACTCCGATGGGTGAATTCGCAGTTGGCCAGCCCGTTCCCCGGTTCGAGGATCCGCGGCTGGTCAAGGGTCATGGCCGCTATATCGCCGACATGACGTTTCCGGGCATGGCGTTCGGCTATGTGCTGCGCTCGCCGCATGCCCATGCCCGCATCCGCTCGATCGACACGACGAAAGCCAAGGCGGCGCCCGGCGTGCTCGCTGTCCTCACCGGCGCCGATTACAAGGCGGCGGGTTTCGGCGATTTGCCGGTGCCCGGCGGACTCAAGCGCCGCGGCGACACGCCCGGCTACAAGCCGCGTTATCCGGCGCTGGTCGAAGATCGCGTGCGCATGATCGGCGATTACGTCGCCTTCGTCGTGGCCGAGACCTATTTCCAGGCGGTCGATGCCAGCGAACTGATCGAAGTCGATTACGAGCCGCTGCCGGCCGTGGTTTCGACCGGAGACGCGGTCAACGCCGATGTGCCGCTGGTGTGGGACGATTGCCCGAACAATATCGGCTTCGTCCAGGTCGAGGGCAATAAGGAGGCGACCGACGCCGCCTTCGCCCGCGCCACCCATGTCGTCAAGCATCGCTTCGTCATCAACCGCGTCACCGCCGCGGCCATGGAGCCGCGCGGCAGCATTGGCCTGTTCGATCCGATCGAGGGCCGCTACACCATCTACACCACACTGCAGCGTACCACCGTGTTTCAAACCGAACTGTCGCAGCACGTGCTGAAAGTCCCCGACAGCAAAATCCGCGTGGTGTGCGGCGACATCGGCGGCTCATTCGGCATGAAGTCGCCGGTCTATAACGAAGTGGCGCTGGTGCTGTGCGCCGCCAAGCTGATCGGCCGGCCGGTGAAATGGGTGGCCACCCGCTCGGAATTGTTTCTGTGCGACGCGCAGGCGCGCGACAACGTCACCGAGGCCGAGCTGGCGCTCGATAGCGACGGCCTTTTCCTCGGCTTCCGCGCCAAGATCATCGCCGCGATCGGCGCCTATCTGCAGGTCGGCATGCCGGCGTTCACCGGCAATCTCGGCACGCTCGCCGGCGTCTACCGCACGCCAGCGTCCCACATCGACGTGACCGCCGTGTTCACCCACACCCAGCCGGTGCGGCCCTATCGCGGCAACGGCCGCCCCGAGGCGGGTTACGTCATCGAGCGCATGGTCGACGTCGCCGCCGACCAGCTCGGCATCGATCCGGCGGAGCTGCGCCGGCGCAACACGATTCCGGCCAGCGCCATGCCGTTCAAGACCAGCGTGACGTTCACCTACGACTGCGGCGAATTCGAAAAGAACATGGACCTCGCGCTGGCGGCGGCCGACAAGAACGGCTTCGAGGCGCGGCGCACGGCGGCGAAGAAGAACGGCAAGCTGCGCGGCTTCGGTTTCTCCAACACCATCGAGCGCTCGGCCGCTCCCGGACTGGAAGGCGCCGAGATCCGTTTCGACCGCACCGGCTCGGTGTCGATCTTTTCCGGCAGCATCAATCAGGGTCAGGGCCACGAAACCGCGTTCAAGCAGGTGGTCTGCGACCGGCTCGGGCTCGATCCGCATGAGGTGACCTATATCCAGGGCGACACCGATCAGGTGTTTTTCTCGGAAGGGACCGGCGGCTCGCGCTCGGCGGCCTTGTCGAGCTCCGCTTTCACGCTCGCTGCCGACAAGATCGAGGCCAAAGCCAAGGCCATCGCCGCCAATATGCTCAAGCTCGACGTCGCCGACATCAATTTCAAAGAGGGCCTGTTCTCCAGCCAGAAGACCAACCAGACGCTCACCATCAAGGAAGTCGCCAGGGCCTCGCTCGACCCGAAAAACCTGCCGCAGGGCATGGAATGCGGGTTGATCGAGCGGGCGATCTATTCCGGCAAGGTGGCGGCCTATCCGAACGGCGTCCACGTCTGCGAGCTCGAGATCGACGAGGAGACTGGCGAGGTCGAGATTGTCGGTTATCACGTCGTCGACGATGTCGGCACGGTGATCAACCCGCTATTGCTGCACGGCCAGATCGACGGCGGCATCGCCCAGGGCGTCGGCCAGATTTTAATGGAAGACATCAAGTTCGACAGCGAAGGACAAATCCTCACCGGCTCGTTCATGGATTACGCCATGCCGCGCGCCACCGATGTCACCGCATTCCATGTCGATTCCAATCCGGTGCCGACCAAAACCAACCTGCTTGGCGTCAAGGGCGCCGGCGAGGCCGGCTGCGTCGGCGCCATGCCGGCGGTGGCGAACGCTTTGGTCGACGCGCTCTCGCCGTTCGGCGTCAAGCACGTGCCGATGCCGGCGACCCCGGAAGTGTTGTGGCGGACCATTCACGAGGCGAAGGGCGGGAAGAGTGCGTAGCGTGCTCCTTCTCCCCGCGTGCGGGGAGAAGGTTGGGATGAGGGGGCGTCGCCGCCGGGCTCGAAATTGCGGCGCTCAGAATCGCGGAGAGGCCCCCTCACCCTCGTTCGCTTCGCTCACTCGACCTCTCCCCGCGCAGCGGGGAGAGGTTAGATCACCGCGACGCCCTGAATCTCGATCATCATGGCCGGCTGGGCGAAGCCGGCGACGGTGATCGCGGCGCTCGCCGGAAAATCCTTACCGAAGATTTCCGTGCGTAATTCGGTCATCCGCGTGGTGTGGCGCGCGTCGATCAGAAACACCGTCATGGTGACGAGGTCGGCGAGCTTGGCGCCGGCCTCGGCGAGCGTCTTCTCGAGATTGCGGAAGGTCTGCCGGCATTGCGCGTCGAAATCGCCGGCGAGCGATTGGCCGGCATCGTCGACCGCGCCGGTATGGCCGGCGAGCCAGACGATCTTGCCGCCCTCGGTGACGACGGCCGGCGAATAAGCCCGCTTGGCGGTGCGCGCGCCGCCGACGAATGATTTTTGCATCGCTTTTCCTCGTTATATTCGGAGCGTGGTGGCGCCGGATGAGACTGCGTTTCCCGGGCGCGGCGCAGCACGCAGCGAAGCGAAGTGGTGCGCCGCAGACCCGGGATCGTCAGGGGCTCGGAGTCTGCTACGATCCCGGATCAGCTGCACCGCTTGCGCGCTGCACCGCATCCGGGAAACGTGAGATCACGGTATGACCGATCCGACAGCGAGTGCCAACAGCACCCTGCCCCTTGCCGGCATCCGCGTGCTCGAATTCTGCCATACCATCATGGGGCCGACGGCGGGGCTTATCCTCGCCGATCTTGGCGCCGACGTGATCAAGATCGAGCCCACCGGCGGCGATCATACGCGGCGGCTCTATGGCTTTGCCGCCGGATTCTTCCCGACCTTCAACCGCAATAAGCGCAGCTTCGCCGTCGACCTGAAGTCGGCCGAAGGCCGCCAGGTGCTGCACCGGCTCGCCGCCACGTCCGACGTCGTGCTGGAGAACTACGCGCCCGGCACCATGGACCGGCTCGGCTGCGGTTACGCCGATCTCGCGGCGAAAAATCCGCGCATCGTCTATTGCGCGCTCAAGGGCTTTCTCAGCGGCCCTTACGAGCATCGCCCGGCGCTCGACGAGGTGGTGCAATTCATGGCGGGCCTGGCCTACATGACCGGGCCGCCGGGCCAGCCGCTTCGCGCCGGCGCCTCCGTCGTCGACATCATGGGCGGCATGTTCGCGGTGATCGGCGTGCAGGCGGCGTTGCGCGAGCGCGAACGCACCGGCCGCGGGCAAATGGTGAAATCCGCTTTGTTCGAATCGACCGGCTTTCTGATGATGCAGCACATGGCCGGCGAAGTGGTGACCGGAAAACCGATGCAGCCGATGCCGTCGCGCCAAGGGGCCTGGGCGATCTATGAACCCTTCGCCACCGCCGACGGCCTTGAGATTTTTGTCGGGCTGACCAGCGACGGCCACTGGCGCCGGTTCTGCGAGCATTTCGGGCGGCCGGATTTGCTGGCGGATGCGGCCTACAAGACCAACGAGGACCGCGTGCGCGCGCGGCCCACGCTTCTGCCGCTGGTCGCCGCCATCGTCGCTCGGCACAAGCTTGCCGAGCTTGCCGATGTGTTCGACCGTATCGATATTCCGTTTGCGCCAGTGGCCAAGCCCGGCGACCTGTTCGACGATCCGCAGCTCAATGCCGGGAACCGTATGCTGGAGATCGCATTCGGCAACGGCCGCCGTGCCAAGCTGCCGCGGCTGCCGATCGAGATGGACGATCACGATTTCGGTTTGCGGCGGCAGGCGCCTGGCATCGGCGAGCATACGTCGGAGATTTTGGCCGATCTCGGGCTTGCCGCGGAAGAGATCGGGCGAGCTCGTCAAAAATGGCGTGGTCGCCGCCGGAGAAGCTTCATGAGCGATTTGCCGGCAGCCGTTTACATCACCGAGGAAGGACCGCGCGAGGGTTTTCAGATCGAGAAGGGCCCGATCCCGACGGCGCGCAAGATCGCGCTGATCGATGCTTTGTCGAAGACCGGGCTCGCGCGCATCCAGATTGTTTCCTTCGTCAATCCAAAGAACGTGCCGGACATGGCCGACGCCGACGACGTGGTCGCCGGCATGACGCCGCAGCCAGGCGTCGCCTATACCGCGCTCTGGCTCAACGAGAAGGGCTTTTCGCGCGCCCTGCAGCACTCCAACCGGCTTAGCAATACCGGCACCATCCAGCTCTGCGCCTCGGAGAAATTTTCCATCCGCAATCAGAATCGCGACGCGGCGGCGCAGCTTGCCGGCCAGCAGGCCATCGTCGCCATGTACAAGGCGGCCGGCGTGCCGGTCGAGCGCGGCTCGATCATGGCGGCGTTCGGCTGCAATTTCGAAGGCGACATTCCGGTCGCGCATGTTGTGGCGCTGACGCAGCAAATTCTCGATGTCGCGCGCGAGCACGGCGTGAGCCTCAAATACATCACGCTCGCCGACACCATGGCCTGGGCGACGCCGCTCGCGATCAAGCGCACGGTCGGGGCGTTGCGCGAGCGCTTTCCGGATATGGATTTCGCACTGCATCTGCACGACACCCGCGGCATGGCGATCGCATGCGCCTATGCCGGCCTCGAAATGGGCGTGACCCGCTTCGACGCCGCGGTTGCCGGGCTTGGCGGCTGTCCGTTCGCCGGCCACGCCGGCGCCGCCGGCAATGTCTGCACCGAGGACCTGGTTTTCATGTGCGAGGAAGTCGGCATCAAGACCGGCATCGACCTCGATGCGCTGATCGACTGCGCGCATCTTGCCGAAGATATCGTCGGCCACTCGCTGCCCGGCGCGGTGATGAAGGGCGGCACGTTGGGGAGGTTTAGGAAGTAGGAAGTGTCATCATCCGCGAAGGCGGATGATCCAGTAATCACAGATCGGCGGTTACTGGATGCCCGCCTTCGCGGGCATGACAGACTACTTCTCCCCCAAAATCTTCCAGATGCCGCTCGCCGAGGCGACGATGCGGTCGCCCACTTTCAGCTTGCCCTCGATGAACAGCACCGAGCGCGTCTCGCGCACCACCTCGCAATGCGCCTCGACGAAATCCCCGATTTTCACGCCGGCGATGAACTGCATGTTCATCTCGATGGTGGCATGCGGCTTGTCGCCGGTGAGCCGGCGCCCGGTCATGCCCATGGCCTGATCGGCGAAACTCATCAACACGCCGCCGTGGAGCATGCTGCGGTGATTTCTGTGCTTGTCCGCAGTGACGATGCCGAACAAGCCGTCGCCTTTGCGCCAGACCGGTCCGATCAGCTCGCCGAAATTATGGGCCTTGACCCGCTCCCAGCCGTGCGCGGCTGGATCGAACGTCGCCCCTTCGGTCGCCACCGTGTCGTTCATGCCGGCACCTTGGTTTTCTGGCGTGCGGCAAGCCGCCGGCCGAGATCGGGAATGAGTTTTTCGGCATTGACGCCGGCTGTGAGCGCGCGGCCGTTGCCGCCGAGCGCACGCACCGCCTCGACATAGCCGGCGACCTCGCTTGGCTCGCGCACGGCCTGCGGATAGTCGGAGGCGAACACAAGCTGCGAGAATGCAAGCTCGTCGAGCCCGAAGCGGACCCAGTCGGCGCCCCATTCCGCGGCATGATCGGGCCCCGCCCAGCCGGCGATGTCGTAGTAGAGACGCTGATCGAGATAATAGTCGAACGGCCGTCGCGGCTGCCGGCCATGCCGCGGCACCTGCGCGGTGGCCCATTTGCCGCGTTGCTGGAAACCACGGATGCGGCCGAGATAGCGGCCGATGCCGCCGGCGAAATGCGAGAATTGAATGCGCAAATTCGGCAGCTCGTCGAGCAGGCCGGAATTGACGATGCGCACCGCCGCCGTCATCAGCGAGAACTCCCAGCCCAGCATGCGGCCGAGATCGTCAGCGTTCATGCGCGCCCAGCCGATGACCCGCGACAGCGGATGAATGAAGACATAGAGATTAAGATCGGCGCAGGCCTTCCAGAACGGCCTTAAGCTTTCCGCATCCAGCGGCTGGTCCTGCAATTCCGAGCCGATGACGACGCCGGGAAAGCCGAGCTCGACGGCGCAGCGCTTTAATTCGGCCGCAGCTTCATCCGGCTTGAGCGCGGGCACATGCGCAAGGCCGATGAAGCGGCCGGGATGGCTTTGCTCGGCTTGCCGCATGCGGTCGTTGATCTGCCGGCAGATCGCGAGATCGGGCTGATCGAAGCCGGAGCCGCAGGTCAACACGCCAGCGTCGATGCCCGACGCGTCCATCATGGCGACATGGGCGTTCAGATCGGCCAACAGCGGATTGAGCAGATAGCTCGGATTGCCGTCGCGATCGAGATCGACCGTCGCCTTGGTCGGGTCGCCCTTGAGCAATTCCGGCGGCGTATAATGTTGCTGGAAGTCGATGAGCATGGGCGGACTTTCTGTTCTTCATTTTTGTTCGTCGTCATTCCGGATTGCCGTGAAACGGCGGGTCCGGAATCCATAACCACGGGTCAGCGATTATGGATTCCGGGCTCCTCGCTTCGCTCGGCCCCGGAATGACGGCAGGTGAATTTACATAATCGCAAATTCGCCGTTGCGCCGGTCGGTCACCAGCATCGCGCCGGGATAATGGGTGATGCAGAATTCCGGCTTGACCGCCATGATCACCGATTGCGGAGTGACGCCGCAGGCCCAGAACACCGGAATCTCGTCGTCGCTGATCGGTACCGCGTCGCCCCAATCGGGCTTGGCGATGTCGCCGATGCCGATCATGTCCGGCCGGCCGAGATGCACCGGCGCGCCATGCACGGACGGAAAGCGCGTGGTGATCTGCACGGCGCGGATCGCGTCGGCGGGCTTCATCGGCCGCATCGAGACGACCAGCGGTCCGTGGAACGGGCCCGCCGGCACGGTCGCGACCGAGGTGCGATACATCGGCACCGTGCAATCGCACGTCATGTGCCGCAATTCGATGCCGTCGTCGATCAGCGCCTGCTCGAACGAGAACGAGCAGCCGATGGCGAAAATCACCAGATCGTCGCGCCAGTATTTGCCGATGTCGGTCGGTTCGTCGATCTGCGCGCCGTCGCGCCAGACGCGATAGCGCGGCAGATCGGTGCGGATATCGAGGTCGTCGCCTAATTCCGGAAGATGGGGGTCGCCGGCCGCCGAGACGCCGATCAGCGGGCACGGCTTCGGATTGCGCCGGCAAAACTGCAGGAAATCCTCGGCCAAAGCGTGCGGCAGGATGGCGAGATTGGCCTGCACGAAACCCGGCGCCAGCCCGGAGGTCGGTCCGGCATGCGCGTTGCGGCGGATCGCAAGCCGCGCGGCGCGTCCGGTCGATAGCGCAGAAGGCCCATCGTGCTTGATTGCCGCCGTCGCCATTGCATGCTCCATTGCCCGTTCGCCGCCGGCGCATTCCGAGCCGGCCGCAACGCTTTTGCCCATTTTATCATCACATCGGCAAGCATAAAGCGCCGCCGGCACCACGCCATGCCGCGACGATCTTACGCGCAGCGCCACGGCGCCGCCCCGCGCGCCAGCCGCGAATCCGGTTGAAACTCACCCCAAGATCGCGTTTGTTATCGCCAGAAAACGCGTCCGCCAAAAGCTTAAGATTAAAAGCCGCGGACATGGGGTGACAACGAGATTCCAGCAGGAGGGACATGCGATGACCGAGAAATGGAAAGAAGAGAAGTGGGCCGAAGATCTCTGGTACAGCGGCAAGGTCACGCGCCGCAGCATCGTCGGTTGGGGCGGCGGCGCGATCGGCGCCATGATGCTGGTTCCCGCGCCTTGGCGCGCGGCTTTCGGCGCCGAGAAAGCCTTTAAGATCGGATCGGAGCAGCCGCTTTCGGGCGCCGGCGCCGCCGGCGGCAAGACCGCGGTGGTCGGGTTGCAGATGGCAGCCGACCGCATCAATAAGAACGGCGGCATCAACGGCCGCCCGGTCGAGCTCGACATCGTCGATGACGAGAGCTCGCCGGCAGTCGCCCGGCAAAAAAGCGAAAAGCTGGTGCAAGAAGATAATGTCGACGCCCATGTCGGCGGCTTCCTCTCCAATATCTGCCTCGCCTGCATGCCGGTGTGGGAAGACGCCAAGATCGTCAACATGATCAGCGTCTGTCTCGACACCACGCTGACCACCACGCACTGCAACCGCTACAGCTTCCGCACCTACGACTACGCGCCGGCGCAGGCGGTAGCGTTCGCTCCTACACTGACCAAGATGGGCAAGAAGTGGCACATCGCCTTTGCCGATTATTCGTGGGGACAGTCGACGCGCGACGCCTATATCGCGCACATCAAGGACAACGGCGGCGAAGTCGTCGGCACCACCGGCATCCCGTTGAACACGCCCGACATGACGCCGTTCCTATCGAAAATCTCCGGCAACTTCGACGGCCTGTTCGGCATCTTCTTCGGCAAGGATGGCGTCACCGTCGCCAGCCAGGCCTATGATCTCGGGCTGACCAAGAAATACAAATGGGCCGGCGACGGCTCGATCTCGGAGTCGACCAACCTGATCGCCATCGGCAACAAGATCGACGGCTTCACCGCGATCAACCGCTACATCCCGGTGTTCCAGGGCCCGCTCGACACGCCGTATCACCGCGCCTGGTTCGCCGAGGCGAAAGAGCGGCTCGCCAAGATCGATTCGTCCGGCCCGCTGCCCGACAAATACGTGCAATCGAACTTTGAGGCGCTGAACGCCTTGAAGATCGGCATGGAAATGTCGAAGTTCCAGGGCCGCGCCGATACGATGAAACTGATCGGAGCGCTCGAAGGTCTTGAGCTGAAGGCCGGCCCCGACTTCCCTCAGGGCGACAAGACGATCCGCAAGGAAGACCATCAGGCCTTCCCGCAGGAATTCATCTTCACGGTCTCCGACGGCACCTACCACCTCATCGAGACGGTGCCGGGCGCCAAGACCGTCGTGCCGCCGGCCTGTAATTTCTCCGCGTAAGTGAGCGCGACATCCTCGGCCGACATGCGCTCCCCGGTAACAGACCGGGGAGCGCAGTCGGCGCCTATCCTCAAGACCGAGCTGCTGTCCGTCCGTTTTGGCGGACTGGCTGCGCTTTCGTCGGTCAATTTCGAAGTCGCGCGGGACGAAGTGCGCGCCATCATCGGGCCGAACGGCGCCGGCAAGAGCACCTTCTTCAACTGCCTGACCGGCGTGCTACGGCCGAGCAGCGGCCGCATCATTTTCGACGGCGGCGAGATTACCGGACTACAGTCGAACGCGATTTCGCAAAAGGGCATCGCGCGCTCCTATCAGATCACCAACATCCTGCCCAACGTCAGTGCGCTCGAAAACGTTCGCATTGCCGCGCAGTCGCGCCGGCATGGCTGGAACATGTTCGCGCACCATAGCGGCTTGGCCGATATCAACCGCAAAGCGGAACAGTCGCTTGATGCCGTCGGCTTGCTTGGCAAGGCCGACGCCCTGGCCTCGAATTTATCGCATGGCGAGCAGCGCAATCTGGAGATCGGCATCGCGCTCGCCACCGAGCCAAAGCTCCTCTGCCTCGACGAGCCGACCGCCGGCATGAGCCAACGGGAGACCGACGAGACCAAGGAGTTGATCCGCCGCATTGCCAAAAATCTCACCATCCTCATCGTCGAACACGACATGCAGGTGGTGATGGAGCTATGCCATCGCATCACCGTGCTGAATTACGGCGAGATCCTCGCCGAAGGCACGCCGGAGGAAATCCAGGAGAATCCTCGAGTGCTGGAGGTCTATCTCAAGACATGAGTGCCGCCACCGCCACAACAACCGCAATCGCAGCCTTGGCCGAGCCGCTCATACGCGTCGACGACATCCATACCTATTACGGCAAGAGCCACATCCTGAACGGAGTGTCCTTGACAGTGGCGCCGGGCGAAGTCGTCGGCCTCCTCGGCCGCAACGGCGTCGGCAAGTCAACCACGCTCAAGACCATCATGGGCCTGGTGCGGCCGAGCCGAGGCGCGGTCCTGCTCGAAGGCAACGCCATTGTCGGCGTGGCGCCCTATAAGCTTGCGCGACGCGGCATCGCCTACGTCCCTGAGGACCGCCGTATCTTTCGCTTGCTCACGGTGATGGAAAATTTACGCACCGGGCTCGACCGCAGCGGCGTATCCGAACAAAGGCGTCAGGCATTGATCGACAAGGTGTTCGCGTTCTTTCCGGTGCTGGCGGATCGGCGCAGCCAAGCCGGCGGAACGCTGTCCGGCGGCGAGCAGCAAATGCTCGCCATCGCCCGCGCCATGATGCTGGAGCCGAAGATCATCTTGCTCGACGAACCGACCGAAGGTCTGATGCCGCGGATGGTGTCGCAGATCGGCAATATTATCGATTTGTTGCATAGCGAGGGCGTTGCCATCCTGCTGGTCGAGCAGAATGTGCCGTTGACGCTCGCCGCGAGCCAGCGCATCTACATCATGGAAAAAGGCACCGTCCGGCACCACTGCGCGGCTTCCGAGGTCGACGTCCACCATCCCATCATCAAACAATATCTTGGAGTGTGAGCGATGGACGCGCTCGGCCAGATGTTTCACGCCGTTCCGTGGGACCTCATCGTCATCCAGACGGTGAACGGTTTTGTCACCGGCATGATCCTCGCTTTGATCGCGTCCGGCTTGACGCTGATCTTCGGCATCATGGACGTGGTGAATTTCGCGCATGGCGAACTATTCATGCTCGGGGCGTATATCGGCTTTCTCTTATTCGCCGGCACCGGCAGTTTCTGGCTCGCACTCGTCGGCTCGTCGCTGATCGTCGCAATCCTTGGGGCGGCGATGCAGATCGTGACGTTACGTCCGTTGATCGGACGCGATCCGCTCAATACCATTCTCGTCACCTTCGGTATTTCGCTTATCCTGCAGAACTTCGCGCTATGGGAATTCGGCTCGACGGTGCGCCGAGTGCCGCAGCCGATAACTCAGGAGTTCACGCTGTTTTATTTGCAATACCCCTGGTACCGCATCCTGATCGCCGTGCTTTCGGCGGCAATCATCGGCGCGTTCTGGCTGTTCTTGAAATACGGGAAATTCGGCATCTGGATCAGAGCCACCGCTCAGGACCGCGTCATGGCGCAAGCGATGGGCATTCCGGTGCCGTGGGTTTACACCGGCGTCTTCGCCATCGGCGCGGCGATGGCGGCGGCGAGCGGCGTGTTGTTCGCACCGCTCGTCGGCGTCAGCCACACCATGGGGCTGGATTGGGTGCTCAAGGCGTTCATCGTCGTGGTGGTCGGCGGCATGGGCAATCTGGGCGGCTCGATCGTTGCGGCCATTTTCATCAGCCTGCTTGAATCCTATGCCGCCATCTGGCTGGACCCGTCGCAGGCGGTGATCCTGTCCTTCGTCGTCCTCATCCTGACACTGCTGTTTCGCCCAACCGGGCTGTTCGCATCGGCAACACGATGACCACGACGCCGCTCGAAAAAACAAGCTCGCAGCCGCTCGGCAGATCCGGGCTGAGCCACACCGCCGTTTTCTGGATCGGCTTTTGCGCGGTCATGGCGCTATTGATCGTAGCGCCGCTGGTGCTGCCGGAATTCTGGCGCCGGTTTCTCACCGAAATCCTGATCTGGGGCCTGTTGGCGATGTCGTCCGATCTGTTGATCGGCTATACCGGCATCATTTCATTCGGCCATGCGGCGTTTTTCGGGCTCGGCATGTACGGCGCCGCCGCCGCGCTACTGATTGTGTCACCGCCAAATCTTTGGCTCGCCATCCTATTTGGGCTTGCGGGGGCCGGCGCCGCCGCGCTGTTCGTCGCCTTCTTCTCCACCCGGTTGCGCGATATCTACTTCGCCATCACCACGCTGATCTTCGCCCAGATCTTCTACGTCATCATCTTCACCTGGACGGCGGTGACCGGGGGCGAGAACGGCCTGATCTTCACCCGGCCGCACTTCACCATTCCGTTCTTGGTCAACCTCCGCTTCACCACGACCACGCTGCATTGGTTCGTGCTGGCGGTGGTGGCAGGCTCCTATCTAATCTTGCGCCGGGTGACGCAGTCGCCATTCGGCATGGTGCTGCAATCGATCCGCGAGAACGAGCCGCGTACCCGCGCCATCGGTTATGCGGTTGAGCGCTATAAGATCATGTCGGTGATGCTGTCGGGACTGTTTGCCGGACTCGCCGGCGTGCTCTATGCCATCCAGAACGAATTTGCGGCGCCGGATTTCGTGTTCTTTCTCACCTCGGGCGACGCCGTAATGTACAACGTCGTGGGCGGCGTCGGTACGCTGGTCGGACCGATCGTCGGCGCTGGATTTTTTCAGCTCGCACGTCAGCTTCTGGCGCAATGGTTCGGTGACCAGTTCCCTTATCTCATTCCGCTCGGCATCATCTTCATCGCCATCATTATTTTCCTGCCGCAGGGGATTTTGGGGTTCGCAAGAAGATGGCTCAATCGTTAGGGCGCGTACTCCTAAAACCGGCCATCAGGTTCAGCTTCTCTGACGTGAGCCGAAGTAAGGCCTTCGCACAATGTCCGCAAAGCGCCATAACCGAAGTCGCCGACTTCATTCGATCACCTCATCGGCGGTGGCGAGCAGAATCTGAGGTATACTGATATCGAGCGCTCTGGCGGTTTTGCGATTGACGACCAACTCGAATTTGGTTGGTTGCTGAACTGGCAGGTCGGCAGGTTTGGTACCTTTGATAATATTTCCAGTATATATGCCGGCCCGGCGGAAAACGGCTGTGATGCTCGCCCCGTAGCTCATCAAGCCGCCGGCCACGACCAACTCTCGCAACTGATATGCGGTCGGAACGGCATGGCGCGATGCCAGCGCGACCAACTGCTTGCCCTGTACGATGAAGAACGGATCGTCGCCGACGACAAGCGCGTCGACATGCGAACCGGCGATGGTGGTGAAGGCCGTATCGATCTCGCTCTCGGTACTGGCATTCAGGATCGTGAGCTGAACTCCCTTGGCGCGCGCCGCTTTCTGCACGTCTCCGATCCACTGATTCGCATCGTTCGGGTTCACGAGCAGAGCAAATGACCGAGCCTGGGGAACCAACTCGGAAAGCAATTCAAGCCGCTTGGGTATCAGCTCACCGATGAGGAAACTGATGCCGGTAAGGTTGCCACCCGGCCGAGCGAAACTGGCGACCAGTCCATCTGCGACCGGGTCGACGCCGGTGGTGAAGACAATTGGGATCGTTTGGGTTGCGTTTTTGGCCGCGAGTGCGGAAGGAGACCCGATAGCGGCGATCAGGTTGACCTTTCGCTCGACAAGGTCTGAGGCCAATGCGGGCAGCCGATCATAATGCCCCTCCGCCCAGCGATATTCGAGCGTCACATTTTTTCCCACAACGTAGCCGGTTTCATTCAGTCCCTGCTCGAATGCGGCGATCTGATACGCAAACGGCCGGGGCGACCCGAAATGAAGGTACCCAATCACAGGTGTTGCAGAGGGCTGCTGCGCCTTCGTCGCAGAAGGCCAAGTCGCAGCGGCGCCCGCGATCAGGCTGATGAACTCGCGCCGTCTCATCGCACTCTCCCGACAGGTCGACGATCCGCCTTATCATTACAACGGAGAGCCGATCCATCCTCATTAGCAAGCGTTGCCTGGTTCTCCCCCGAAGGGGAGATTCATTTGCGAGGCGTTAGTTTTTATCCAAAAACTCCGCCAGCGCCGCGGCCGCCTTCTTCTCGCCGCTCTCGAAGTCTTGCGCGAAGCGCTCGTAGAATTCCGCGGCGCCCTGGTAGAGATCGCGCGCGCCGGGATCTTCCTCGACGAAGCCGGCGATCTCCTGCATCTCCGCCACCCAGCGATAGGCTTTCGGCGGCATTTGCGACAGGCTGCGCTTGAGCCAGGGAAACAACTGATTCTGGCTTGCCTCCAGCTCGGCAAAAAGATCGTCGGCGGAGCCTGAGCGCATGGCCGCGAGCATCATCGCCGCGCCGATCGCCTGCGTGCCCTTGGTGATGCCGGCATAGGACATTTTCAGCGCCGAGGCCGCGCTCAACGCACCGTCGAGCACGCGGATATCGAGGCCGTAATCGCGTAAATTCGCCAAACGCGGCGCGGCCGGTCCGGAGGCGTAAATGCGCGGCCCGGCATCGCCGGGCTTCGGCGGCGACCCGATGATGCCGGCATCGACGAAGGGGCACTCGGTCGGGGCGATGACCGCGGCGACGCGTGCGACCGTCTTGGGATTGATCGCATTGCAATCGACGTAGACCGGCTTGGCATTGCTCGCTTGCAGCGCCGGTAGAATCCGCGTGGCCAGCGCCAGGGCATCGCCCGGCGGCAGAATCGACAGAATAAAGTCGGCGGCCGCGATCTCGGCGTCGGTTGCGGCGGTCATGCCGGCGGCCTTGGCCCGCGCCAGGGTTTCTTGGCTGCGGCCGGCGAGCGAAGTCAGCACTTTCACCCCGTTCTCGACCAGCCGCTGTCCGACGGCTGCGCCCATGGCGCCGGGGGCGATGATGGCGACGACAGGTGTCATGGGTGACCTCGATTGAACATGGGAGGCTAGTATAGCAATTCACTGCGGGACCGAAACGGAACGCGCTTGCCCATCTCGGCGACGCTGCCACAATGCGCGCCAGCCGAGTTCCGGGGAAGCGATGAGTGCAGATGGGACACCCGCGACACCTATTGCCGCGGCGCCGCGCGGCACGGCCGGCGAGGTTTTCGCCGCGTTCCTTAAGCTCGGCCTGACCTCGTTCGGCGGCCCGGTCGCGCATCTCGGCTATTTCCACGACGAGTTCGTCGTGCGCCGCAAATGGCTCGACGCCAAGACCTACATCGATCTGGTCGCGCTCAGCCAATTTCTGCCGGGACCGGCGTCGAGCAAGGTCGGCATCGCTATCGGCTTGTCGCGGGCGGGCTATGTCGGCTCGCTGGCGGCATGGGCGGGTTTCACCACGCCATCGGCGGTCGCGCTGGTGCTGTTCGGTTATGGCGTCACGTTTTTCGGCAACACGCTGGGCAGCGGCTGGCTGCATGGACTGAAAGTCGCCGCGGTCGCGGTGGTGGCAAACGCCGTGCTGGCGATGATGCGCACGCTCGCTCCCGACCGTGCGCGCGCGACGCTCGCCGTCGCCGCAGCCCTTCTGGCATCGGCGCTGCCGACTTCGGTCGGCCAGATCGGCGCCATACTGGTCGGCGCCGCGGTCGGTCTCCTGCTGTTCCGCAATGCGCCGGTGGCCGACCATGCCGACCTCCCGCATCCGGTCAATCGCGTGGTGGCCGTCGGCGCCATCGTCATTTTCTTTGCCATCCTGTTCGGGCTGCCGCTCGTCAGCGCGGCGGTGCCGAGCCATGCGTTCCAATTATTCAACGTGTTCTATCGCGCCTGCTCGCTGGTGTTCGGCGGCGGTCACGTCGTGCTGCCGCTGTTGCAGGCTTCGGTCGTGCCGCCCGGCTGGGTGTCCAACGATGCGTTTCTCGCCGGCTATGGCGCCGCGCAAGCGGTGCCCGGACCGCTGTTCACGTTCTCGGCCTATCTCGGCACGGTGATGCATCCGGGGCCGAAGGGCTGGCAGGGCGCGATCCTATGCCTGGTCGCCATGTTCCTGCCGGCGTTTCTTCTGGTCATCGGCCCGCTGCCGTTCTGGAACGCGCTACGGCACCGCGTCGAAGCGCAAGCGGCATTGCGCGGCGTCAATGCCGCGGTGGTCGGTATTCTGCTCGCCGCGCTCTATCACCCGGTATGGACCTCCGGCATCACCAATGCTGACGACTTCGCGCTCGGCGTCATCGCCTTTTTGTTGCTGTTCATGTGGAAGACGCCGCCCTGGCTGGTCGTCGCCTTTTGCGCGCTCGGTGGCGCTGCGCTCGGCTTGCTGCCCTGATCCGCCGTAAGAACGCCCGGAAGATTAATTCCCCGTCGCAACGGCCGCGACGCGCGCCGGGTCTTCCGGCGCCGCATTGCCGCGCCAGACCACATGCATGTCGGGCCGGACCAGGATGAGATCGTACCCGTAGACGTCGCGCGCGGCCGCGTCCGGCACATCGAGCACCGTCACCGGCGCGCCGCGCGCGGCGAGCGCGCGTTCGAGGCCGCCGGCGTCGGCCTTGCTGCCGCCGAGTTGCAGGATGGTGTAGCCGTCGCGGCAGCGGTCCTGCATCGCGGCTGCCGTCGTCGAGCCAGACATGCGGCAGCCGCGCGCCGGGCCACGTGGTCGGCTGATATTCGCGAAACAGATGCTCCGGGCCGCCCGGTATGTTGCCGATGATCGGCGAGTCGACATAGCGATAGCCGAGCTCGGCGCCGATCATCTCGTTGCTCTTGCGCTGCTCGACATCGGCGACGGCGGCGAGATTTTTGCGGGTCTGCGGCGCCTGCCGGCGAGTCGTCGCGTGATGTTCGGCCGCCACATCGAGCGCCATTTGCGCCGGCCGATGGTGGCGTAACGCGACGCGCCGACATTGCGCTCGCCGATCTGGCGCCGCTCGATCTCATAGGATCGCAGCAGATCGGGGCCGCCCCAGCCGGCCAGCGTCGCGGCAAGCTTCCACGACAGATCGACCGCGTCGCCGACGCCGGAATTCATGCCGAGGCCGCCGGTCGGAATGACGAGATGCACGGCGTCGCCGGCGAGAAAGACGCGGCCTTTGCCGTAAGCGTCGGCGAGCAGCAGATTCTGCCGCCACGGCGCGCACGACAGCATCTCGTATTTGACCGGCACGCCGACGGTCCGCTCGAATGCGCCCGCATTTCGTCGTCGGTGTCGACGACGCGAATGCAGCGTCCAGTGCCGGGTCGAATCCTGCATGATCAGGAACGTCGATTTATTGTCGGCCACGTGATAGTGGCGGCCGTGGCCCGGACCGTTGCCGATCGGCATGCGGTCGAACAATTCGTCGCAGCGATAGAGGGCTTGACGAAGTCCCAGCAGGTTGCCTTCGCCGGAGAGCTCGATAGCAAGCTCTTTGCGCACCGCGCTGGCGCCGCCGTCGCAGCCGACCACATAGGCGGCGCGGATGTCCTGCGGCTCGCCGCCGGCCGGCTGAACGCGCGCGGTGACCCGCTTCGCCGTCCTGCCGCAGCGACAGAAATTCGCAGCCGTAGCGCACTGTCACCGACGGCAAGGTTTCCGCCACCGATTTCAACAGCGGCTCGAGCGTATATTGCGAGATCAACTGGTAGGGCTCGAGCGGCGAGCTGCCGTCATTGACGGCGCGGATATTCGCCTTTGCCTGCGCCACCGACGGATAGGGCAGATGCAGCAGCGGCGGCTGCGTCAGCGTCTGAATGATATAGACGTCCATCGGACAATCCGGCGGCAAGCCGGCGGCGCGCAGCTTCTCCGCCAGCCCCATGCGGCGGTAGATTTCCATGGAGCGCGCGTTGATACGCTCCATCTTCGGCAGAAAGGCCGGGCGCTCCTTCTGCTCGACCAGCATGCAGCGTACGCCGCGGCGGCCGAGGTCGATGGCCAGCGTCAGCCCGGTCGGGCCACCGCCCACGATCAAAACGTCGGTATTCACTGGCATGTCTGAAGATTTGCATCTCTGACGATGGATGGCGATGACACCGAATTACGCTGGCGGCAGCGCCGCGGCAAGCTCGGTGAACGGCGTGTAGGCCACGCTGCCGCATTGTTCGGGCGTGGCGTCAATGAACTGCGCGATCATAGCGGCAAAATAGATCGCCACCTTGGTCCTGACCTGGCCGTTACCGTGGAATTGCACGCAAACCATGTAGTGCTGACTGTCGCCAATCGGCATCAGGATCGGCTGCGCAATGAGAGCGCCGCGAAAATTCGGCCGATTGGTCAGCGATTGTCGCAGAAAATCGGCGATCTGCTTGCGATAATTCGCCGGGTAAGCATTGGGATCGGTCGGCGCGACGTCTTTTTTCGCTCCGAAACCGCTGCAGCCGGCAAGCGCCACTGCCATTAATGCCGCCGGCGCGACGGCGCGGAAATTCAGCCAGCCCTTGCTCATGCCAACACCCCCTTTCGTTGCCGCCGCCAATATAGCAGAGCCGCCCCGGCGGCTCATGCGCAACATTATCGCAGGTCCGATGCCGCGCGTCGCGCGATGCCCCGGCAATTAATCCTCCGGAGACGGACCGCACCAGCCGGGCAGATAATCGGCATCCTTGCTCTTCGACAGCGCCAGGGCCTTCTCCAGCGCCCGATCGAAATCGCGCTCGATCAATTTGGGCTTGATGCGCCGGCGCAGGAAATCGGCCCATAGAAATTCGGAAAACGGCGTGGTGTCCTTGGCGAAGCCGCCGGCCCGGCGCAACTCGCCGGCCAGCGAGCGGAACGGATCGTCGACCAGTTCGCTCACGGACGTCGGAATATCCTGGTAACGCCGCCGTTTGCCTTCATTATCGAACGGATGCATCCATGACCGGTTGTCCATGACAACCCAAAATGCATCCGGCTCCAGCCGGCTCAGATTGGCAATGACCGTCACGGCGACGTCCTTGACGCCTTCCTCGTGCAGCGCCCGCGCCAAATGATGATGATCGATGACGTAGTTGCGCTCTTTGGGGCCGAGGATCACGGGAATCATGTGCTTGCCGAGAAACCGCCGGCCTTTCTTGAGACCGGTCTCTCGCCAGTGCTTGCGCTTTTCCATTACCTCGCGCATGCCAACGGTGATCTGGGTCGGCCGCAGATTGACAATGTCGACGGTTGTCAGAATGGGTTCGCGAACCATCTTCAGGCTCCTCAAACAAAACAATCGGACAATACCGGTATCGCGGAGCGCGCGAAAGCAAGTTCCGGCACCTTGGCGGCGCCGTTGCCGTCAAGCACGGTTTCGCGATATGGCAATTTGCCGAATGATGCCGGCCGCAGATCGGCGGAACCCCCGATGAGCAGTCTTCGATACGCCTGCCTGATGGCCGGTGCGCTACTGGCGATCGCGCCAATTGCGCCCGCGCGAAGCCAAACGCCTGCAGCGGCCGTACGCCAGCAACCGGCTTGTCCGCGCGGCGATTTCCGCGTCGTTGTCGATGTCGGCCACACCGTCAAGGTACCGGGGGCGATCAGCGCGCGGGGCGTCCCGGAATATGTTTTCAATTTGCAACTGGGCACGGCGGTCAAGGACGCGCTCGTTGCCGCCGGCTTCACCGAGACGACGTTGCTCATCACCGCGACGGCGCCCTGGCGGGGGCTGGTCGAACGTGCGGCGCGCGCCAACGCCATGCATGCCAACCTGTTCATCGCCATCCATCACGATTCCGTTCCAGACAATTTGTTGAAGACTTGGCAATATGCCGGCCAGGATCAGCATTACAACGATGACTACCCGGGCTACGCCATTTTCATTTCCAACGCCAATGCCGACCGTGCCGGCAGCCTCAAGTTCGGCAGCCTGCTCGGCAAAGAATTGCAAGCGCGCGGCCTGCATTATACGCCGCACTACACGCTGCCTTTGATGGGACATCGCCGCCGCGAAATCGTCGATGCCAAGGCGGGCGTCTATCGTTACGACCAGCTGATCGTCTTGCGCGAGACACGAATGCCGGCGGTGCTGCTGGAGGCTGGCTCCATCGTCAACCGCGACGAGGAATTGCAGTTGGCAAGCCCCGAGCGGCAGTCGCTCACCGGTGCCGCCGTCACAGCCGCAGTCGACGATTTTTGCGCCACGTCAGAAAGGGCGGCCGAGGTCAGAGCCAAGACCCGCTAGAGCTACGCCAGTGCGGTTTGGCGTCTGCGCAGCGCTAAAGTACTGATGATCGCGAGATTGATGATATTGACGCCGAGACCCGCGGCAAAGGCCGGCGCGTAAAATCCGAAATAGTCGTACAACACCCCCGCCGAGCCAGCCGCCAAGCGCCATCCCAAAGCCGCTGCACAACAACAGCGTCGGCATGCGCCAATAGGCGTCGCCGACCGGGAACATTTCGCGCGAGGCCAGCACATTGGCCGGCACCAGACCGGAAAAGCCCATGCCGAACAGCGCCGCGACCGTGAACAATCCGACTTCATTTTGGGTCAAGAGAAACGCCAGCATGCCCAGCGCCTGGCACGCCGAACCGGCCAGCATGGTATAGAGGCCGCCGATCTTGTCCGAGATCACGCCCCACACCTGGCGGGTGAAAAAGGCGGCGCCGAGCAAGACCGAAATCATCGCCGCACCGCTGGCGGCGCTGATGCCGTGATCGGTGCACAGCGCCACGAGATGCGACTGCGGCATCGACATCGGAATGCAACAGGTAAAGATGGCGCCCATCTGCAAACCAAAAACAAGATTGGGCGGCCAGCCCAGCACCGATTTTCGATTATGCCCCGCAGCTGCATGCATTGGATGATGCTTCACCTCGGGCGGATGCACCAAAAAGATGGCGGCGGCGGGCGCAATGATCAAAAGCTCGAAGGCGGCGTAATACAACATGGTGTGCCGCCAGCCGGCATAGTCGATCGCGCGGGCGAATATCGGCGGCCAGATCGCGCCGGCAAGATAGCAACCGCTCGAAATCAAAGCCAGCGCCGAGCCGCGGCGGCGGTCGAACCAACGGCTGACATAGACATAGGAGGGTGCATTGATGCCGCCGATGCCGATCAGGCCGATGAACAGGCCGTGTCCGATATAGAGCGGCAATGACGGACCTAGCGTCGACAGCGACCAGCCCGACCGCAATCATCGCGGCGCCGAACATGACCGTCCAGCGGATGCCGAACCGCTCGGCGATGCGGCCCATCAGGATGCCGCCGACGCCGGAGCCGATCCACATCAGCGCACTGGCAAATGCCGGGAACGGAGCGCTCGCCTCTGACTTCGGCGGCGATGTCTTTGAGCGCGACGATCGTGATCCACGGCGCGCCAAAGGCGACCGCCATGACCACCAGGACCATGCTGGCGACAAACCATGACGATCGGTCTCGACCGATGGCAATTCGGCGATTGCAGCATGGACTCCGCGCTTCTTGCGCGCCCGGCGGGCAAGTCGTTGCAGACAGTGACCCTATAGCAGCGGCCGGATTCGCCCGCCCATACGATTTTCGCAGGACAAGCCGGGAATAAAACGCGGCCCTGCCCGATCTGTCCCCGGAAGTCGAAAGAAAGGCGCCGCGGCCCTGCGGTTGCGCGCTGGCGGGACTTCAAACGGAGACGGACAATGAGCAAATCCGACGCGCGACGACGGCGTCAACCGCCGCAAAGTCCTGGAATGCATGACCTGGGTCGGGACCGGCGTGCTTGTGGACGATTTCCGGCGGCGTGCCGCATTCGCTCGGCATCATGAGCGAGGCCGCGGCCGCAGGAAGCCAAGGGGCTGACTTTCCTGCAGATCAGCGACAGCCATGTCGGCTTCGACAAGCCGGCCAATCCGAACGCGCTCGGCACGCTCGAAGAGGCCATCGCCAAGGTCAATGCGCTGCCGCAAAAGCCGGCTTTCATGATCCACACCGGCGACATCAGCCACCTGTCGCTGGAAGCGCAGTTCGACGATGCCGACCGCATCATCTCGCAGAGCCGGCTCGACGTGCATTACGTGCCCGGCGAGCACGATTTCCTCGACCCGGACCAGAAATTTTATCGCGAGCGCTACGGCCGCGGCACCAAGGGCGCCGGCTGGTACAGCTTCGACGCCAACGGCGTGCATTTCGTCGGCCTGGTCAATGTCGTCAATCTCAAGGCCGGCGGGCTCGGCAATCTCGGCGCCGAGCAGCTCGAATGGCTGGAGGACGATCTGAAAGGCCGTTCCGCCTCGACGCCGATCGTGGTGTTCGCCCATATCCCGCTGTGGACGGTTTATCCGGACTGGGGCTGGGGCACCGACGACGGCGCGCAGGCGCTGTCCTATCTCAAGCGCTTCGGCTCGGTGACCGTGCTCAACGGCCATATCCACCAGGTCATGCAGAAGGTGGAGGGCAACGTCACCTTCCACACCGCGCGCTCGACGGCGTTCCCGCAGCCGGCGCCGGGCACGGCCCCTCGCCCGGCCCGATGAAAGTGCCCGACGACAAGCTGCGCAGCATGCTCGGCATCGCCAGCGTCACCTTCAAGCAGAACGAGCAGCGCCTGGCGATCATCGACAGCGCCGCTCGAAGGCTAAGGGAGCACGTCATGACGTTATCGAACACGCTGCGCAGCATCATGGTCGCTGCGGCGCTCGGCGGCGCGACCGCCGGCATGGCAGGCGGCGGTCGATATTGCCCGGCTGGGCGCAAACCGCGCCGCAGGCCGAGCGCCGTATCGATCGACAATTTCACTTTCACGCCGCAGACGCTGACGGTGAAGGCCGGCACCACAGTCACCTGGACCAACAGGGACGACATCCCGCACGGGATCGCAGCGGACCAACAACGCTTCGCCAGATCGAAGGCGCTGGACACCGACGACAGCTATTCGTTCACGTTCACCACGCCGGGCACCTACCAGTATTTCTGCTACATTCACCCGCACATGACCGGCACGATCGTGGTAGAACCGCAACGGCCAACGATGCCGCGCGGTGATGCCCGCTCGACTGCAGAGCACAAGCGCCACAGGCAGTCGAGCGCGACACGATGACTGGCGATGCGAATGCCGAGCAAGACGCGACCGCCAAACAAGACAGGGCGCGGCGTTTTCGCGACGCCGCGCTGCCCTATCTCGACGACGTCTACGCGCTGGCGCGTTATCTGATGCGCAATGCCGCCGACGCCGAGGACGCGGTGCAGGAGTGCTATCTGCGCGCGTTGCGCCATTTCGACAGCTATCGCGGGCCGGCGATGAAGCCCTGGCTGCTGGCGATCCTGCGCAACGTCTGCAACGCCGAGTTCGCGCGGCGCGGCCGCCAGGACGTGCCGACCGATTGCGCCGGCGGCGAGACCGGCCGCAGACGAGATGCCGATCTGGCAGGAGCCGCCGGCTTCGCCCGAAGCCGAACTGCTGCGCCGGCAGGACGACGCCACGATCCGCCGGCTGGTCGCCGCGCTGCCGCATGCCGTTCCGCGAGGCCATCGTGCTGCGCGAGGTCAACGAATTGTCGTATCAGGAGATCGCCGAGGTCGCCGGCGTGCCGGTCGGCACGGTGATGTCGCGGCTGGCGCGCGCCCGCGCGATGCTGCGTTCGGCGTGGAACGCCGCCGAAGGCGCGGGCGAAACCGTATCGGGAAACGCGCATGAATTGCGCCGAATGCGAAATCCTGCTGCATGCGCTGATCGACGGCGAGCTCGATGCCGGGCACGCCCGCGACGTCGAGGCGCATCTGGCGGCGTGCCCGGCTGCGCCGAGAAGCTGCAGGCGTTCCGCGCCATGCACGAGGCGATGGCCGGCGGCCGATCTGAAGGAGACGGCGCCGGCCGCTTTGCGCAGCCGCATCGAAGCGGCGCTGCCGCCGGCGCCAGCGCCTGCAGTGATCGTAAGACCGCGACAATTCCGCGGTCCGTCCCGGCGCTCGTTCTTCGGCGGCTTTGCCGCCGGCGCGGCGCTGTCGGCGGCGCGTTGCAGCCACCGTCTCGTCGGCGTCTTCCGCAACGATCGGGACCAGACGATCGCCGACGAGGTGGTCTCCGCGCACATCCGCTCGCTGCAGCCCGGACATCTGATGGACGTGGAAACCAGCGACCAGCACACCGTCAAGCCGTGGTTCGACGGCAAGGTCGACGTGGCGCCGCCGGTCATCGACCTGACCGCCGAGGGCTTCACGCTGCTTGGCGGCCGGCTCGATTACATCGACGGCGAGCCGGTGGCCTCGGTCGTGTATCAGCGCCGCAAGCACGTGATCAATCTGTTCGTCGCCCAGCGGCTGGGCGCCACGCCACGCCAATGTCACCGACCGGACGGTCCAGGGTTACAATGTCCGCCATTGGTCGGCAGGCGGGCTCGATTTCTGGGCGGTCAGCGACCTCGATCCGGCGACGAACTCGACGAGTTCGTGCAGAAAATCTCCGCAGCGGTGCACGCTGGCAGGCCGTCCTGACTGGCCTACATCTCCATTAGCGGCTAAAAGCCGGCTTGGCATACGAGGCGTTTGAAAAAGCGTCGCGCCGCAACCTTTTACCGGCCAAACGTTTTAGGCTTAGGTCATGGATCAGCGTGTTGACAGACGAGCGCCGCGCCGAATTCGGCCATCCGGCCCCGCAGCCAAAACCACGCCGGCCCCGGCGAAAAAGAAGCGCGTCGTGGTTCGCGAGACTGCGGCAACGGCGCGGGCTTGGTTCTGGCCATCGTGATCGCCAGCGCCATCGTCATCCTGGCGATCGTGCTGTGGTGGCTTCATGCCCGGCAATACGAATTGACCGACGACGCCTTCATCGACGCCCGCACGGTGCAGATCAGCGCGCAGGTCGGCCGCCGCCATCGTCGACGTGCCGGTGACCGACAACCAAGATGGTCGAGGCCGGCGCCGTACTGGTCACGGCTCGACGACCGCGACTTACATCGCCGCAGCGCGATCAGGCGCAGGCCAAGCGTCGCCAATCTCACAGGCCCAGATCGCCGCGCAGCAGGCCAAGATCGATCAGGCCAAGAAGCAGGTCGCCCAGGCGCAGGCGGCCCTGACCTTCGCGCAACAGGAGGCCAATCGCTACAGCGGCTGGCCAAGCAGGGCAGCGGCACCGTCGAGCAGGCGCAGCAATACAGCTCCAATCTGCTGCAAGGCCAGGCGTCGCTTGGCGGCCGCGCAGGCCAATGCGATCGCCGCCGAGAAACAGAAGCCGGTGCTGGCTGCACAGGCGCAGCTCGAAGCCAGCTGCTGCAGCGCGCCAGCTGGAGCAGGCCGAGGCCAATCTGTCGCGCACCATCATCACCGCGCCGGTCGCCGGCCGCGTGACCCAGCTCACCGCCGCGAAGGGCGCTTACGCCGCGGTCGGCCAGGCGCTGATGATGTTCGTGCCGCGCGACGTCTGGGTCACGGCCAATTTCAAGGAAACGCAGCTCGACCTGATGCGGCCGGGCCAGCCGGTCGACATCGAGATCGACGCCTATCCCGACCGCACCTTCGAGGGCCACATCGACAGCATTCAAGCCGGCAGCGGCACGGCGTTCAGCCTGCTGCCGGCGGAAAATGCCACCGGCAATTACGTCAAGATCGTGCAGCGCGTGCCGGTCAAGATCGTCTTCAACAAGCCGCCCGACGTGCTGCTCGGTCCCGGCATGTCGGTGGTGCCGACGGTCAAGGTGCGATGAGCGAACGGCCGCGGACGCAAGGCTGGGACTCCAGCCGTTCGGCCGCCGGCGACCGCAATCCGTGGCTGGTCGCCGTCGTCGTCTCGATCGCCACCTTCATGGTGGTGCTCGACACCGCCATCGCCAACGTCTCGCTGCGCTACATCGCCGGCAGCCTCGCCGCCAGCGTCGACGAGAGCACCTGGGTGGTCACCACCTATCTGATCGCCAATGCCGTCGTGCTGCCGGCGAGCGGCTGGCTGTCGAACGTCGTCGGCCGCAAGCGCTTCTACATGATTTGCGTGGCGCTATTCACGATCAGCTCGCTTGTTCTGCGGCCTGGCGCCGAATCTTCCGCTCGCTGATCGTCTTTCGCATTCTGCAAGGCCTTGGCGGCGGCGGCATGCCGACCAGCGAGCAGGCCATCCTTGCCGACACCTTCCCGCCGCAAAAGCGCGGCCAGGCCTTCGCGCTATACGGCGTCGCCGTGATCGTCGCGCCGACGGTCGGCCCGACGCTCGGCGGCTGGATCACCGACAATTTCTCCTGGCACTGGATCTTCTTCATCAACGTGCCGATCGGGATGGCCTCGCTGGCGCTGGTGCATTGGTTCGTCGACGAGCCGGAAGTGCTCGAGCGCGAGCGCGAAGAGCGTCTTGCCGGCGGACTGAAGGTCGATTGGGTCGGCTTTGCCTTGATCGCCGCGACTCTCGCCTGCCTTGAAGTCGTGCTCGACCGCGGCCAGATCGACGATTGGTTCCGGTCCGGCACGATCGTCACGTTCTCCATGCTCGCCGGCAATCTCGTTTCTCGCCTTCATTCCCTGGGAGCTCAACCAGGACGATCCGATCATCGAAATTCGGCTGTTGTTTCATCGGCAATTCGGCATGTCGTTCTTCGTCATGCTGATGATCGGCGCCATCCTGTTCGGCTCCAATCAGATCATGCCGCAGCTGCTGCAGACTACGTTTCCCTACACCGCGATGCTGTCCGGTCTCGCCATGATGCCGGGCGGCCTCGCCATGCTGATCATCATGCCGATCGCCGGGCAGGTCACCGGGCGCTTCCAGCCGAAATATCTGATAGTGCTGGGGCTGACCGGAATCGCCCTGTCGATGTGGTATTCGACGTCGCTGACGCCGGACGCAAGTTTCGACTATTTCGCTTGGATGCGCGTCTATCAGACGATCGGCCTGCCGTTCTTGTTCATTCCCATCAATACCGTCGCCTATGACGGCCTGCCGGCGAATAAGACCAACCAGGCGTCGGCGCTGATGAACGTCGCGCGCAATCTCGGCGGCAGCATCGGCATTTCGCTCGCCAACGTCGTGCTGACCCAACGCACCCAATTTCATCAATCGCGGCTGGCCGAGAGCACGTCGCCCACCAATCCGGTCTTCCAATCGACGCTGCAGGGGGTCACCAAATTTTTCGTGCAGCACGGCGCCTCGGCTGACGCGAGCACACAGCCGGGCCATGGGGCTGTTCGGCCAGATGATCCAAACCCAAGCGACGATTTTAGCCTATATCGATGTGTTCTATGTCTGCGCCATTGCTGCCGCCGTCATGATTCCGCTGGTCCTGGTCATGGTTCGGCGGGTGCAGACCGGTGGGCAAATGGTGGCGGGACATTGATATAACTTGGTCGCCGGCGCACGGTGGAATTTCCCGGCCCGCGGCGTGTTAATTCTCCGGTACGAAAAGCGCGGCCTTGCACCGACTGCGCAGGTCGATAGCGAGGAAGCACATATGCGCAAGAAGTCCGCCCTGGCTGCAAAGGCTGGCAGGCTGTGCCTGCTGGCGTCCGTCCTGTTGGCGTCCGTCCTGTTGGGCCTCGCGGCGGCCGCACCGGCGCCGGTGACAGTGACCGTGACGATGGTCGACTATAAATTCGAACCGGACCATCTGACCTTCCAGCACGACGTGCATTATCGCCTGCATCTGGAAAATCACGGCAAGGAGACGCACGAATTCACTGCGCCGCTGTTCTTTGCCACCGCTCAGATCGACAATCCGGACGTGCTCAACCGCGAGCGCACCGAAGTGGTGATGCAGCCGGGCGACGTAAAGGACCTGTTCCTGACACCGGGCAAGCCGGGCACCTACGATCTGCGCTGCGCGGATCACGATTGGAATGGCATGGTCGGCGGCATCACCGTCAAATAGCAGCGCTGCTGCTGCGCCTCCGCCACCGCGCCGCCTTTAGCGCCGGCAAGCTGCCGAAAAACATACCGGCTGAACGCCGACGAACCGCGCCACCGCGCTTGCACTTCATCTGAAGGACTCCGGCAATTTTCACAGTGCGGGTCGCTGCAACGTGCGCGGCAAGCGCGCTTTGCGACACACGATGTTGTGAACGCGCTGAAATGCCGTGCCGCCGCCCAACTCCGGCACCAATCTTGCTTAGAGTTGTTGAGTGGGCGTGAGGGGGCTGGGCTAACGCAAGATCAGGTAACGCAAGACCTGGTAGGCAAGACCTGGAAGAAAAGGAGTCGCCAATGTGTGACTTTAGCCTTCAAAGCGTTCGATCCCGGCCGGCCAGGTCGGTGACAAGCTCGTAACACGTGATTTCGGCACCGGGACCCGCGGGTTCTCGGCATCCGATGACCCCGGACTGGCCGTGTGCATCCGGCCCGGCACCGAGTTGGCCTTCGCGGCGAGGTTGCGTGTCTCCCGGCAGGTCTGCTCGGCTGGAAGACGAAGACGATCAACTTCCAGACGGCCATCTTCCGGCAAGTCAACAAAGACAAGATGGCTGCGCATCACGACGCGCTCGAGTTTCCCGATGGGCGCATCGTGCTTGTTGACGCTGTTGTGCGAAGGCCAGCCGGCAACGGTTCTGCAGTTGCCGGCGCAGGCGAAAACCGAAGACGAGGCGCGCGAACAGGAACGCGTCAGCTACGTCGGCTGACCTCGCGCTGACAAACGAGCCGGCCGCCCAGCGCGGCCGGCGCAAATGCGTTTGAACAAACCGGAGTGAACCGATCCGGCCGCCGCCGAAGTTGCGAGGGCCGGCCGTAACCGCATTGCTCAATCTCTCCCTCCGCCGCTCTCCCGCCGCCCGCCCCCTCGGACGCAGGCTTCCTCCGCTTCCCTCTGACGCCGCTGTCAACTTGACCGCTTTTGGGGAGGCGGCCGCATCCGGAACCGCACCTCGACGTGGGCGGTTGGACAAAAAACAAAGCCGCCAAACCGGAAGGAGGCGGCTCCATCCGGATTTCGCCGTGACTTGGGGCGGAAGAGGTGGAAAATTGCCGTCAGGTCTGCAATGACAGCCCCTCATTGAAGCCGAATTCATCGCAAATCGCTGGCTGAACTCCCGCACATGAACGAATCGCTGGACCCATCGCCGGCCGAAGGTCGCTCCGTTACCGCGCCGGCGGCGGAAGCGATCGAGCCCGCCGAGACGGCCGAACCGGCATTCAAGTCGCAATCCGCCGGCGCCCAGTTTCTGACCGTCTTTCCCCCGATCATGCTGCCGATGTTTCTGGCGGTGGCCGATCAGACGATCGTCGCCACCGCGCTGCCGGCGATTGCCTCCAGTCTCGGTGAAATCGAGCGCGCGTCGTGGGTGGTCGTCGCCTACCTGATCGCCAATACCATCGCCGCGCCGGTCTATGGCCGCCTTGGCGACACCTTCGGCCGCCGATTGATGATGGTGCTCGCGCTCAGCCTGTTCATGGTCGGCTCGGTGCTCTGCGCGCTTGCCCCCAATATCGAACTGCTCACCGCCTTTCGGGTGTTGCAGGGATTTGGCGGCGGCGGCCTGATGACGCTGTCGCAAGCGCTGATCGGCGAGGCGATACCGCCGCGCGAGCGCGGCCGCTATCAGGGCTATCTCGCCGGGATTGCGGTGAGTTCCAATACGTTCGGCCCCGTCGCCGGCGGCTATCTCACGCAGGTCTTCGGCTGGCAATCGATCTTTCTCGTCAATATTCCGCTCGGCCTGCTGGCGATGGTGTTCGTGTTCCGCATTCCAGCGCGCCAAGGCGACCGCCGACGCACCACTTTCGATGCACCGGGTCTGGTGCTGTTCATCTTCTTCGTCGGGCCCGTCATCCTGGCGCTCGAACAGTTGCAGCGCATGCAGCTAAGCGCCATGCCGATGGTGCTGGCAAGTCTCGCTGTCGGTCTGATCGCACTTGGTCTGCTGACGTGGCAGGAGCGGCTCACCGCCGCACCGCTCATTCCGCCGAAGTTGTTTCGCCAGGCTTCGATCTGGCGCGCCAACGCCATGGCGGCGTTTCACGGCGCGGCGTTGGTTTCGCTGATTACGTTTCTGCCGATCTATTTGCGCGCCGCGCGCGGCGCCGACCCCGCCGAAACCGGGCTTATTCTATTGCCGCTCACCGCCGGCATCGGCATTGGCTCCATGCTGACCGGCCAAATGGTGACCCGATTGGGCTACACGGCGGTGTTTCCGACTTTCGGTTTGGCCGGAGCGACGGTGTGCCTCGTCGGCATCGGCCTATTGATCTCGCATATGAGCACGACCGAAATGGCTTTCGCATTTTGCGCCGTCGCCCTGTTCATGGGGACGGTGATGGGCGTGGTCCAAGTCACGGTGCAAGCGGTGTCGGGGCCGCGTCTTCTCGGCACCGGCGCTGCCATGGTGCAGTTCTCGCGTTCGGTCGGCGCCGCCTTCGGCACCGCCACCGTGGCCGCCGTCTTGTTCTCGATCCTCACCGTAACCGATCGCAGCACGGCAACATTGTTCGGCAGCATCATCGAGCAGGGTCCGCAGGCGATCGCGGCACTCGATCCGGCGCGGCAAGCGATCGTGCATGCCGAAATCGGCGACGCGTTCCGCACCGCTTACCTGACCATCGCCCTGTTCACCGGCTGCGGCTTCTTTCTGGCTTGGTCGCTGCCGCTGCGCCGGCTTTAGAAAAATCCGGGAGGGTCGCAGTGGTACATATTTCGCCGCCTGTTCGACGCTTTCGGGCCGCGGCGCTATTATTGGGGCACCGACCTGACCAACTCGTATGCCAAAGCGACCGACCAACGCGGGTCGCCCATTTCACCGAAACGCTGGATTTTCTTTCGGCCGAGGACAAAGAATGGGTCATGGGCCGCGCCATCATGGAACGGCTGGGATGGCAATAAGCCCGTGGCCATCGCCTCGATGCCTGCCGCATCTCGGCGATCGCGCAATCGTCCGAGGTGAGATGAGCCCGCCGTTTGGATCGTCTTAACTCATGGCCTTCATCGGTCGCTCCGTTCCGCGCCTTGAGGATCGTCCGCTGGTCAACGGCCAGGGGCGCTTCGCCGCCGACGTTTCATTCGCGCATCAATTGCACATGCGCGTGGTGCGCTCCGCGCATGCGCATGGCCGCCTTGTCGCCGTCGATACGGCCGCGGCCCGTTCCACTCCCGGCGTTTTCGCTGTCTGGACGGCCGCCGACGTCGCCGATATTCCGCCGATCGATTTTCGCCTCACGCGCATCGAAGGCCTCGAGCCCTATCGCCAGCCGATCCTTGCCAAGGATCGCGTGCGCTATGTCGGCGAGCCTGTCGCGGTCGTGTTCGCCGAGGATGCTTACACCGCCGAGGACGCGGCCGAGCTCGTGACAGTGACGGTTGAGCCCTTGCCCGAGCTTCTTGCCGCCGATGCGCCACCCGGCGAATTCGACACCGGCCATTCGACCGAAGCGGCGGTGGTCGGCAAAGGCTATGGCGACGTCGCGGCGGCATTGGCCGCGGCGCACGAGATCATAGCGCTCGAGCTCAGCATCGGCCGACATAGCGGCGTGCCGCTGGAGACCCGCGGCGCCATCGCCCGCTACGACCGCGCGCGCGACGTGCTCGCACTCTATGGCGCCGCCAAAGTGCCGCACTGGAACCGCGACAGTCTGGCCCGCATGCTGGGCCGGCCGGCGTCTTCCGTGCATTTGCATGAAGGTCATACTGGCGGCGGCTTCGGCGTGCGCGGCGAGCTCTATCCGGAAGACGTGCTCGTCTGCCTTGGCGCGTTGCGGCTCGGCCGTCCGGTGAAATGGATCGAGGATCGCCGCGAGCATCTGATCGCCGCCAATCATTCCCGGCAGCAAAACTATCGCGTCCGCGCCGCGGTCGATGCGCGGGGCTGCATCCTCGCCATCGACGGGGAGTTTTTTCACGACCAGGGCGCCTATGTGCGCACCCATGCCGCCACCGTGCCCGATCTCGCCGCGACCATGTTGCTCGGGCCATATCGCGTCGCGGCGTATCGCATGACCGGCCGCATCCGCCTCACCAACAAAACGCCGTGCGGCACCTATCGCGCTCCCGGCCGCTACGAGAGCACCTTCGTGCGCGAGCGGTTGATGGACGCGATTGCAACGCGCCTGCGCATCGATCCGATTGAAATCCGCCGGCGCAATCTCATTGCCGCAGCCGAGATGCCTTATGAGCGTCATCTCGATGCGCTCGGCACCGAGATGACCTACAACTCCGGCGATTATGCCGGGCTTCTCGACAAGGCGCTGGCTACATTCCGCTGGGACCAGGTGCGGGACGATCTGAAGCGGCGGCGCGTCACAGGAGAGACCGTCGGCGTCGGACTTGCCATGTTCGTCGAAAAGAGCGGCTTCGGTCCCTATGATGGCGTGCGCGCGTCGATCGATACCGCCGGGACAATCGAGATCGTCACCGGCGCAACATCGGTCGGCCAGGGTATGGAGACCGCGCTGGCGCAAATCTGTGCCGATACGCTCGGAGTCGATTATCGGCGGATCCGGGTGGTGCACGGACAGACCGATCGCATCGCTTACGGCATGGGCACCTTTGCCTCGCGCGTCACGGTCATGACCGGCGAGGCGACGCGCCGGGCGGCGGTCAAATTGCGGCACATGGCACTCGGCGCCGCGGCCGCACTGCTGCAAACGCCGGCCGAAACCCTCGACTTGGTCGACGACGTCGTTATCCGCAAAGATGCCATGCGCGGACCCTCGATCACGCTCGGCGAGGTCGCACGCGCCTTCAATCCCGGCTCGAAGCTTCTTGGCGACGCCACTCCGGGCCTGTGCGCCGATGGCTTCTTCGAGCAGGACCACATGAATTATCCGTATGGGATTCATCTTGCCCAAGTCAGGGTCGATCCGGATACCGGCGGCGTGGTTCTCGAACGCTTTTTCGTCGCTTACGACATCGGCAAGGCGGTCAATCCGATGCTGGTCGAAGGCCAGATCGCCGGCGGCGTCGCCCAAGGCATCGGCGGCGCGCTGTTTGAAGAGTTTCTCTACGATCCGCACGGCGAACCGCTGTGCACGACCTTCGCCGATTATCTCATGCCGACGGCGCGCGAAACTCCGCCGATCGACGTCCTCCTCTGCGAGGATGCGCCAAGCCCGCTCAACGCGCTCGGGTTCAAGGGCGCCGGCGAAGGCGGCGCCAACGCCGTCGGCGCCGCCATTGCCGCGGCCATCGACGACGCACTCGGCCGTCCCGGCGCGGTAACGGCGCTTCCGGTCACGCCGCAACGGCTGCGCAGCATTTGCCGGTCGCTGCGGCCGGGGCCTTGATCAGCGCGCCATCAATAATGGTATCGTGCAGCCACTCTCGTGCGCGAGGAGTCGATGAACGGCTTGCGTCTGACGGTACGTATCGATTTCGGCTCGGCAGGCGCACTCGGCCCTGGCAAAATCCGGCTGTTGGAAGCCATTCGAAAGTCCGGGTCGATCTCGCAGGCCGGCCGGTCGCTCGGCATGTCGTACCGGCGTGCGTGGCTCTTGATCGACGATTTGAACCGCTGCTTCCGCACCCCGGTGGTCGTCACACGGCCTGGCGGCGCCAAGGGCGGCGGCGCCGAGCTGACGCGTTTCGGCGGCAAGCTGATTGAAAAATATCGCGCGATCGAAGCGCAGGCCGCGTCGTCGGCGAAGCGGCAAATGCGGGGCCTTGAAGCCGCGCTGCGTGGGCAAACGCGAGCAAGGTCAAAACCGTTGAAGACATCCATCCAGCCAAGCAGCGTTGGCGATTAAGCTTGCGGACTTTAAGCTTGCGGACCATGGCTCGTGGGCTTTTCGGCTTTGGGCTTTGGCCGAAAGCGAAGGCCGCCCCAGCGGGCGGCCCCAAATAAATCCACGTATCTCAAATTTGCCGGTCTTGTCTTGGCGGAGATCGCTGGACTCCTCCGCGTCGCAATGTCGATCACGACATCCAGAACGGCTTGTGCGCTTCGCGCTGCGCGTCGCAGCGGGTGATGCCGATATCGCGCAAAGTGGCGTCGGGCAATCCTTGGAGTTCTTGCCGCGAACGTGAGCGGTGCTGCCACTCCGCGATGCGGCGAACAATGTGATTCCAATTGAAACTGCGGGTGCGGTGGCTGGTCATTGCGGTGGCGGTCATGGCTTGCTCCTATCCGGCAATCAGTGTCGGGTGAAACTTAGCTCGGGTTTGCAGTGCGAAATGTGATTGCAAGCACAGTTCGGCGCTTTTCCATTTAGCTACTGAGATAAAAGCGTTTTTTAGCTGTTCTGCGGGGGAAAGCGCGTTGTCGCGGCTGCGTTAAGCGGCCGGCGGCGCGAACTCAGGCGAAATCTCACAGATACGAGTTACGGGTTCCGGTAACAGCGCGTCGGTCCGATCGTAGCCGATGGCGCGCAGCAGCCCTTGCGCCGGGCACATGGCCACCGCAAGCCGCGTGTAGGGATTGAGAACCGGTTCCCGCACCCAATCGAAGCCGCGCGCCGAGGCGGCGCCGTCCCAGGCTTTGAGCGACTCCCGGCGCGCGCGGCTGTAACCTGCCGCATCGGCGAAGGAACTTGTCAGGAAGCGCCGCGTGCCGATGCGACCCTCCCAGCCCTCCCGGCGCGGCACCCAATCGTTGGCCGCGCTGGTTTCTTCCTCGCGGGTGATGAAGCCTTGCTCGGTGCGTTCGATGACGCAGGTCTCGCCTGCGGTGCATCCGGACAGCACGTAGATCACCGGTCGCGCTACCGGCGTCGTCTCCAGCATGCGGCGCGCCGCGGCAAAATCGACACAGGTCTCGAAGGTCCGGCGCAATAGCTGATCCGGCGGCATGAGATCGCTCGAATTCCAGATGGTGCGCATATTGGCGGTGAAATCATACGGCCGCAGCCAGCGATGCTCGGTACGCCGGCGCATCGGCGCCTGATTGACGCAGGCCGCGAACCGATGCGGCGCCATCGCCGTGAGCGCGCCGACGTAACCGGGCCAGGTGACGCTGAAGAAGCCGCCATAGTCGCTGCGCATCTGCGCCACTTCGGCGTAACGGCCGAGACCGAGGAAAGGCCAGTCGAGCGTGCGCAACAGCCACGGCACGCCGTTATGCTCGACGGCGAGCGACGTGCAGGCCCATTGATAGGACGCGTTGAGCAGCCACACGCCCGAAAAGCCCAAGGCTTGCGCAATTTGCGCTATTTCTTCGACATAAGGCGAGCGCGAGCGGGAGAGCCAGCGCCGCGATGCCCAGTCGAGCGCCGGCACCAACGGCAGCGAGGCGCGCGGCAAAAAGCCGAGGCATGCGTCACGCAAGGCGCGCGCCCTGCCCGCACTCTGCTCCGCATGGCGCAGCGGACCGCTGTCGCGCAGATCGACTACCGGAATTGCTTGCAGCGCAGTCATGCGAGACCACTTCGTGCGACTTCCCGCACCCCCTTGGTTTGTTCTGCCAGGATAATTCAGCCGCGTAACGAATGCAGCAACAGGGGTGCGATGGATGCTTCAGATCATGATAGACCTCAAGCGCGGCGGCTTGGCAAGCAAGCCCGCAGGTACGACCACGCGACATTGTGAGTAGCGCGGTTGTTAGAACTCCGCCGTTGATCGCGGTGGCCATCGCCGCCTGCGTACGGCCGACCGGGTTTCGCCTTGTCTTCGATCCTGTAAATTTGCATATAAGTGGAATTGCATATTTGAAATGCACGGGAGAATTGAGAATGGATTTGAAATCGACACGCCGCATCGTCACCGGACACGACGCCAACGGCAAAGCCGTCGTGCTGTTCGATGCCCCGCTGCAGGCCAAGCAGCGCAGCGCCGGCAGCAACGGCATGACACTGTTATGGGTGACGAGCGAATTCCCGGCAGACGTCGCCGGCTCGACCGACCGCGCGCAGACCCAGGTCGGCGTGCCACCGCCAGCCAACGGCGCCGTCTTCCGTATCGTCGATTTCGCGCCGATCGCCGCCGCACGCGACGCCGGTCGATCATCATCAGATTCTTGTATCCATGGGCATCGATCCGGCGACGCAAGGCTTTGCGCGTCACGCCAATACGCATCGCACCAGAACCATCGACTACGCCATCGTGCTCGACGGCGAGATCGACATGCTGCTCGACGACACGCGAGGTCCACGTGAAGGCCGGCGATGTCCTGGTGCAGCAGGCCACCAATCACGCCTGGGTCAACAACGGCACCAAGCCGTGCCGCATCGCTTTCATACTGATCGACGGTAAAACGCCGGCGGCGTGGCAGCAGGATTGGAAGCCGTAACGGGCGGCTAAGCTACTCCGCCGCCTGCTGATGGCGGTGCAACAGCGGCACGATCTGCGCGCGTTCGCCGGCCAAGGCGACAACGACGTGGTTCTCCGGCACCGCGATCCAGCTCTTGTGATCGCGATCGAGCGGCTCGGACACGATGACGATGCCGGTATCGGTTTCCCGGTAATACAGCGTATTGGCGCTGATCGTTCACCGCGTAGCGAAAAGCGTAGAGGTCCCGTCCGTTCGACAGCGCCGCGGTGAAGCGCAAGCGGTCGCCCGGCGTGGTTCTGGTTCACGAACTCGGTAAGCTCGCGCCAGCGTACGTTTCCGCCGCCGCCACCGGATGTTCGATGCCGGCGCCCATGCATGGCGAGGAAGATCGGCCTCCGAATCGGTCGTGCCGATGCGCGAGCCGGATAAAGCTCGTCGGGGATAAGGCCCTCGACCTGGCGGCGTAGCCGGCCCCAACTGCCGACAAAGCCGTTGTGCATGAACATCCAGTTGCCGGAGGCAAACGGATGACAGTTGGCGCGGGTGATCGGCGGTGCCGGTGGCGGCCCGGACATGGGCGAAGAACAGATGCGACTGCAGGTGCCGGCACAGATAGCGCAGGTTCTCATCCGACCAGGCCGGGCGGACTTCCCGATAAAGCCCCGGCTCCGGATGCTGCTGCCATACCAGCCCAGCCCGAAGCCGTCGCCGTTGATGCTGGCGGTCGATTCCAGAGCCTGGATGCTCTGCGATATCAACGAATGCGCCGGCTCGGTCACATAGTGCTCGAGCGCCGTCGTCTCTCCGCGATATGCAATCCAGCGGCACATAGCTCGGGCGCCTCTGTCGGCGTCAAGCTTCACGCCACCAATGTGGCGTCCCGAATCCATTGCACTCACCTTTTGTAAGGCAATTTCGGCACCTTCGTGTTCATTTTCAGTAAAAATCCGCAACTGCGCGTCGGCCGATGTGCCCTCAATGACGATGGCCCGGCAGTTACCAACCTGCTCGGCGCAGCCCAGCGCCTCGGCATCGACTTCGACCCAGCCCATGACCCGGTCGAGCATGTCGGCAACGGGACGGCGCCGGCCCGGGTCACAAAGCTGCCCTGGACGCCGTACCGCTGCGCCCGCCACTTGTTCTCGACCGCGATGGCGCGGTCGACGACGTCGATGCCGGCATCATGCTCCGGATGGCGATACAGGAAGCGCGCCAGCGACCCGGTACAGCGCGGCGATGGCGATGCGTATCGTCAATCCGCGTGCAGCAATCCGGCGCGCGCAGTTCGAGCGTCGGATATTTCAGCGACGGCCGGATCGCCCACCACAGATGGCTGGCGTCCTGCATCGCGCCGGACCGCACCATGGCGTCTACATAGGCGTCGTATTCGGCGTTGGTGCGGAACAGTTCCGGCAGGCCGGTGCGCGGCAACTCGTCGTAGGCGGCGAGCCGATAGCCCTTCAGCCCGGTCGGCCGCCGCTGCCAGAACGGCGACGAGGCGGCGAGCGCGATGAACAGCGGCAGATACGGCAGCATCCGCATCATGACGTCGATGCGCCGCGCGGGATCGGGAAATTCCACATGCACGTGCATGCCGCACAGCATGTTGCGCTGGCCGATCATCTGCAGGTCGTCCATCACTTTGTCGTAGCGATCCTTCGGGCTCTGCACCGACTCCCGCCATGACGCCAGCGGATGGGTGCCGCAGGCCAGGATGGACAAGCCCGTGTTCGGCGGCCGCGGCGGCGGCGTTCTGGCGCAGCTGCAGCAACTCGATCCGTGCGTCGTCGAGCCTGGCGATGCGGTTCGGTCGCGACCTCGATCTGCGCCTGCAGAAATTCGCGGCCGATACTGGCCCGGCGCCGCCGAAATCGGCCGTCTGCAAACAGCGACGTCGGGCGTCTCCGCCGGCACCTCGCACGGTTTCAGCATCGGACAGGAAATATTCCTCCTCGATGCCGAACTGAAAATGGTCGTCGGCTGCTGAAAATGCGCGCCGGCTGTCCGGGGGGCAACAGCGTCCGGATACGCAGCCGACGGTCGCGCGGGTCGAAGCTGAATTCCATGGCTATGTCCGTTTGTCGTCCAGTTGGTTCGCGTAGAGTCTCGTTCGTCAGATACCTTGCGTCTGCAGCCAGCACTCCAGCAGCGCCACTTGCCAAAGCTTCGAATGGCCCTTGGGCGTCAGTTCGCCCTCCGGATTGGCCAGCAGCCGGTCGATATAAGGCCGGTTGAACAGGCCGCGCTGACGCGGCGCCGGCGCATCGAGAACGCCGCGCACGAAGTCGAGGAACGCGCCGCGGATGTATTTGAGCGCCGGCACCGGGAAATAGCCCTTCGGCCGGTCGATCACCTCGTCGGGCACGAGGCCGCGCGCGGCTTCCTTGAGAATGTACTTGCCGCCGTCGCGCACTTTCAGCTCGGCCGGGATGCGGGCCGCGAGCTCGACCACTTCGTGATCGAGAAACGGCACCCGCGTCTCCAAACCCCAGGCCATCGCCATGTTGTCGACGCGCTTGACCGGGTCGTCGACCATCATGATCTCGGCATCGAGCTGCAGCGTCTTGTCGATCGGGCTTGCGCTGCGGCAGTCGCGGAAGAACGCATCGACGAATTCGCGGCTGTAGTCGCCGTTCATCAGCGTCCGGAGTGACCAGCGCCTCGCGCATCTCGTCGTGATCGCGGTCGAAATAGACGCGGGCGTAATCCTCGGTCGGGTCGTTCGAATGCATCAGCTTCGGGATACCAATGATAGCCGCCGAAAATCTCGTCGGCGCCCTGCCCGCTCTGCGCCACTTTGACGTATTTCGAGACTTCCTGAGACAGCAGATAAAAGCCGATGGCATCGTGGCTCATCATCGGCTCCGACATCGCCTTGACGGTGCCGGGCAGCGCGTCAATGGCGCGCGCGCTGTCGACGCGGATGCGGTGATGCTCGGGTCGCAAATTGCTGCGCGATCAGATCGGAATAGCGGAATTCGTCGCCCTCGACGTCGCCGACGGTCTCGAAGCCGACCGAGAAGGTCTTCAGACCCCGCTGGCCCTGACTCGGCCAGCAGCGCGACCAGGAGCGAGCTGTCGAGACCGCCGGACAGCAGCACGCCGACCGGCACGTCGGCGACGCGCCGGCGCTCGACCGCTTTGCCGAGCGCGTCGCGGACTGCTTCGCGCCAGTCCGCTTCGGTCATGCCGCGATCCGCCGCGCGCGGCCCGACTTCGAGCTGCCAGTAGGTCTCCTCGTGGCGGCGGCCGTCGGGCTCGATGGTGCAGATCGTCGCCGCCGGCAGCTTGCGCACGCCTTTGAGGATGGTCATCGGCGCCGGCACCACGGCGTGCCAGCTCATGATAGTGATGCAGCGCCGCCGGATCGATCGAGGTGTCGACGCCGCCGGCGGCGAGCAGCGCCGGCAAGCGTCGAGGCGAAGCGGAAGCGGCCGGGCTGCTTCGACATAATAAAGCGGCTTGATGCCGAGCCGGTCGCGCGCCAGCACGAGCGCGGCCGGAATCGCGCTCCCAGATCGCGAAGGCGAACATGCCGTGAAACCGTTCGACGCAGCGCGGTGCCCCATTCGGCATAGGCCTTGAGGATGACTTCGGTATCGCCCTGGGAGAAGAACCGGTAGCCCTTGGCGGAAAGCTCGTTGCGCAAGTCGCGGTAATTGTAGATGCAGCCGTTGAAGACGATGGCGAGGCCGAGCTCCGGGTCGATCATCGGTTGCTGCGACGCGGCGGCAAGGTCGATGATGCTCAGCCGGCGGTGACCGAATGCCACGCCGATCTTGCGCAAACGCGCCGCCGGCGTCCGGGCCGCGCGCGCGCATTTTTTGCGTCATCGCCGCAAGCGGACTGCCTGCCGCAACGCCATTAAAGGTAACCTCGCCGCAAATGCCGCACATTTAATCACGTCCTGGAAATGACACGCGTCCCACCGAGCCCGAAACAACGCATTGGCGGCGAACCGGGTTCCGGAGGTTCTTTGCGCGGCAGATCAATGATTTGTGGGGACTTCGACGTGCAACAACAAATGTAAATGACTAGCTCAACAGCCGGCGAACGGCTGCATTCCACGCCGCCAATTTCTGCGCGCGCACGGCCGCTGGCATTTGCGGCTGAAACCGCCGCTCCAATTGCCAGCGCTGCATGAAGCGATCCGGTTCGGGAAAAAAACCGGCCTGCAGACCGGCGAGATAGGCAGCGCCAAGCGCGGTGGTTTCCCTGATTTGCGGCCGGTCGACGGTGCCCCCCGTGATATCGGCAAGCCGCTGCATGCACCAATCCGAGCTCACCATGCCGCCATCGACGCGCAAAGCCTTCGGTGAGTTATCGGCGGTGCGCCAATCGGCCTTCATGGCGGCAAGAAGATCGGCAGTTTGAAAGCAAACGCTTTCCAATGCCGCCCGCGCCAGTTCGCGCGGACCGGTCGCGCGCGTCAGGCCGAACAAGCGCGCCGCGCACATCCGGCCGCCAGTAAGGCGCGCCAAGCCCGACAAACGCCGGCACCAGAATAACCTCCTGGGTCGGATCGGCGGCGGCCGCCAGGTCGCCGGTTTCGGCGGCGCTCTGCACGAGATGCAAGCCGTCGCGCAGCCATTGCACCGCCGCACCGGCGACGAAAATCGAGCCTTCGAGCGCATAGCTGCGTTTGCCTTCGAGCTGATAGGCGATCGTCGTCAGCAGCCGGTTCTGCGATGCGACCGGCGTCGCGCCGGTATTGAGAAGGGCAAAGCAGCCGGTGCCGTAAGTCGCCTTCAGCATGCCCGGCGCGAAGCAGGCTTGGCCGATCATCGCCGCCTGCTGATCGCCGGCGATGCCGCAGATGGGAATTTCGCCGCCGAACAGATCCGGATCGCTCACGCCGAACGCCGCGGAGCAATCCAACACCTCCGGCAGAACGGATTTGGGCACGGCCAAAATCCGCAGAAGTTCGTCGTCCCACCGCCCGGCGTGAATATCGAACAACAAGGTGCGCGAGGCATTGGTCGCGTCGGTGGCATGCACTTTTCCGCCGGTGAGCCGCCACAGCAAATAGGTGTCGACGGTGCCGAAGGCGAGCTCGCCACGCGCGGCTTGATCGGCGACGCCGGGGACGTTCGCCAGGAGCCAGGCGAGCTTGGTGCCGGAAAAATACGGATCGAGCAGCAGCCCGGTCTTCGCCGCGAACAGGCTTTCATATCCGCCGGCTTTGAGCCGCGCGCACAAATCCGCCGTGCGCCGATCCTGCCAGACGATCGCGCGATGGACCGCACGGCCGGTCGCGCGCTCCCACAGCAGCGTCGTTTCGCGCTGATTGGCGATACCGATGGCGGCAATGTCGCGAGCGGCGGCGCCGGCCTGACGCATCGCGCTTCGGCACGATTCAACGGTCGTCGCCCATAAATCCTCGGGCTCGTGCTCGACCGCGCCGTCGGCCGGAAAATACTGCGGAAATTCCTGCTGCGCGACTGCGGCAATCGAGGTGTCGGGCCTAAACAACATCGCGCGCGTCGACGTCGTACCCTGGTCGATGGCAAGGACGTAGGACGCCACGGTGTGATAGCCCTTTTTTGTTGGGCGTTTCGCTCCGCCGGACGCCGGAGGCGAAAGGCCGCAACACGGGCTTTACAATACAATGATTTGCCGGCGGCGGGACGGTCGATCGCCGGCGGAGCCGCCAGCCCGCGTTAATGCGCCTGTTCCAGTTTGGCGAGCTGACCCATGGCGGAAGCCGAGCCGAGATCGGCGGCGCGTTGATACCATCGTTTCGCTTGTACCGGATCCGGCGCCATGCCGACCGCGCCGAGTTGCCGGATGATGAGCGGATCGAATGTCGCGCCGAGCTCGAGCGCCGCTTGCGCATTGCCGGCATCGGCTGCGCGGCGCAACAAAAGCCGCGCCGACGCGATGTCGCCGCTCATCAGGAGCGCCTTTCCGCGTTTGATCATCTCGACAATCTCCGTTTCATCGATCTGTGGCGCTGGCATCGCGGCTTCGGCTGACGCCATCGTTACCGTCGCGGATGTTTCCGGCGCGGCCGGCGACTGAGGCGGTATCGTTGCGGGCAAGGAAGAAGCGCTCGCCGACGCCACGACCGTGGCGACCGGCGTGGTCGTGGCGGCCATCGCCATGAGCGGAGCCGCTGCTGGCGGCGTCTCGTTTATTGCCACCTCGCTCTCACCCGATTGCGGCGCCCATTTCGCCGTGGCCGATTGCGCCTGGCTCGACGGCGGTGCGGCGTCCGGTGTCCGCACCGGCACCGGGCCGACGGCGGGACTGCTGGTCATCGCCGGCGCCTTGACGTCGAGCGGCATGATCTCGGCGATCTTCTTGACGTTAGGCAGCGATACGACGACCCAAGCGATCAGCGCCGCCAGTCCCATCACGCCCGACAACCGCAGCACCATCGGCTTGAGAGTCCGCGCATCGTCAACGGCCGGTTCGGGGATAGCCTCGGGGTCGAGCATCAATTGGCGCTGTAGATCCACGATGGCCCGGTCGCCGCTGAACTCCGGCCTCGCTCGCCGCAGCAGCCGCGGCGCCGGCGGCGGCAGAGGCCTTCCCGCCAGCGATATGCGGTCGCGTGCCCAGCGTGGCGCGTATCTTAGCGATGCATCCAAATCTTCAGGCTGATGGATCGGAGAACTCATGATCGCCTCCTATTGCTTTCAAGCTCCGACGTTTACAAAACGATGGCGGATAACCTCCGGTCGTTGCGGCAGGCGCGCGCAGGATCAAACAAAGTGGCGAAGCTTGCAGCACGCTTCAGATCGATTGCGGCCGGCCAAACGCAGGCATTTAAGGGGATAGCAGCGCCGCCGGCGCCTGACACGGCCGCAGTGGTGGTCAGACGTTCGCCGGGCGCGACAAGATTGAATTCGAGCTGACGGTCGTCGAAGACCGGCGCACGCGGTGGTATGGAATTCCTGGGAAATCGCCGCCGTCGGCGAGCAACCGGCTAATACGCAACAAACCTGAAATGGCCGGACCGGCCGCCGCCAGCCTCCCCCCATGACAAACCCCAAGCGGCGGAGCTGCGCGTTACGCAACACACAATCGCGCAGCAGTTCCGCAACGTCTGACCCACCCTCGCCGCGCTTGAAGCCGAACGCGTTTGATTGCGATACGCGATGCTGCGCGAACTTGAATGCTGATGGTCAAGGCGCATTGGGGCGCCGGTATGATCCGGACCGGCTGATTCTAGGGCGCGCCTGCCGTAATCCGGCGAACGGCGAAGCAAAAACACCAAAGATTTCTGCAGAATATTCCCGCCGAATTATGACCGCAGCAACACGCATGGCGGACCCAGCCGGAATACGGGCAGGATTCGCCCCCGGCAAGCCAAGCCACGACTTCGCAGCGATAGCGATAAGAGGTCGGCGGAATCATTTTGCTATTTTGCTTGCTCGACGACTCAGTTAGCTTGGCGAGCGCTGGAATCTCGGGGCGAGACCAGCTTTAAACCGATGACGATCTCGCGACCATATTCGCGGTCATCATGATCGCGGTCATGGCGCTAAGGCCGACAGGCCGTTGTGATTGGCAGATCGCGTAGGACCTGCGGCGAGGTCGAATGTTTCCGAATGTGCGTCTGATGATCGTGGCGGTGCTGGCCTCGATCATGGGCATTAGCTGCGCTTTGGGCCTGTTCGCTGAATTCCGCGTCAGCCACGATTCCTTTTTGCGCGAATCCAATGCTGGCGCGCCGTTGCAGCTGGGTCTGAGCGGCGCCGGCACCATCATGAACACGCCGACCACATTCGAGACTCGCTTCCAGGCCCGGCCGGCGTCGCGCGTGGCCCGCACAGGCATCGACCATCAGGCCTTCGATCACACCGTCGCAACGCCGGATGCGGCCGCGGCCGCCCCGGCGATCAATGCCCCGCAATCGCCGCCGGAAGTTGCCAGCTCGCCGCAAGCGGTGGCTCCGCAGGCGGCGTTCGACACTGCTGCCGAACCGGCAACCCCCGCCACTACCGGCTCAACGGCCGCAGCAGACAGCGCTTTGCGCATTCAACGAAGCCCGCAGGCCGAACCAGCGGCCGGCAAGCCTGGCGACAGCACGCCAGCCGCCACTGCCGACAATAAGCCTGCCGAGATCAAGCCCGCCGAGATCAAGCCTGCCGAGACCAAACCTGCCGAGACCAAGCCCGTCGAGGTCAAGCCCGCCGAGGTCAAGCCCGCTGAGGTCAAGCCCGCCGAGATCAAGCCCGCCGAGATCAAGCCCGCCGAGATCAAGCCCGCCGAGACCAAGCCCGCCGAGGTCAAGCCGGCCGATAATCTGGCGGACCGCAAGCCCGCGGCGTCTGCGCCAAAGCGGAAGGCAGCACCGTCAAGGTCAACACGGGAATTGAAAGTCGCGCCACAACGCGCCCCGGCCGCCATTGCAAGGAAGCATACGACGGTGCGGCATCGGCCGCTTATCGCGCGTCGCATCCCGCGAAGCCGGGCTGTAGCCCCGGCACAGGGCTTCCCAACGGCGCAGCCGGCTTATCAATGGGTGCCGCAAATACAATTGGCGCAGCCGATCCGCCAACGCCGGATTATCAGGCGGGCCCGTCCGGTTCGTAATTCGGCCGAACCGCCCCAGCCGGCACTCTCAAACACCTCGGCAGCCAACGCGCCGGAGTGAGCGCGCGAGCCCCGCTAAAGCGTATCCCGCACAGAATCAATACGCTCTTAGCTGTTTGTTTCAGCATATCTTTCTCGCCAAACAATGCATGAAAGATTGCATCGAGCCGGGGTCTGTGAAAATCATCTCCTCGGCGGGGGGTAAAGACCCTCACGCCGCGGACCACTGGTCCACTCGACAACATGACGGGGAACAAAGGCGAAGCCGAAGACCCCGCGAGAGGACGCGATGCGAAACGGATGCAAGTCTGTGCACCGGTCAGCGCCAACGGCGATGACAGGTGTCGGGGCCGTGGTAGGGGCAGCGCTTCTCGCCGGCCTCGGGGCCAATGTCGCGCTCGCCCAGCCGGCGCAACCGGCCGCGGCACAGGCGCCATTGCCCGGCGAAGCGCTTGCTTTCGACCGCAGCCAAGGCAATTGCCTCACCTGCCACGACATCAAAGGCGGCGAAGCTCCCGGCAATGTCGGCCCGCCGCTCGCCGACATGAAGAGCCGCTATCCGGATCGAAAACAACTCGCCGCGATCATTTTCGACGAGACCAAGCGCAATCCGCTGACCGTCATGCCGCCGTTCGGGCGCAACCTCATTCTGACCAAGCAGGAAATCGAATCCGTGGTCAACTTTCTTTACACGCGATAGGAGCGCTGCGTCGCAATGAACACCACCACGAAATATTACTTACGCGCGGAGGCCGGCCAGACACGCCGCGCGGTGATCCAGGTGGCGATCGCCGGCGCGTTCGCGGGAGCGGGTCTCGCCGTTACTGCGCCGGCCAATCCGGCCCGCGCGGCAGCCGACCCCGCCAAATACCCGAAGGACGCTTTCGCGCAGAAGACCGAAGCCGACGCGATCAAGACACTGTTCGGAAAGACTCCCGAGGTCTCCGACAAGGTCAACCTCGACGCGCCTGAAATCGCCGAGAACGGCGCCGTGGTGCCGATCTCGGTGGGCACGACGCTGCCCGACGTGACCTCGATCGCCATCCTGGTTTCGGAAAATCCGTTCCCGCTGGCGGCCAATTATCCGATTCCGCCCGGTACGTCGCCGGCGGTAGCGAACCGGCTGAAGATGGCGAAAACGAGCAAGGTCATCGCGCTGGTCGCATCCGGTGGCAAAGTGTTCAGCGCCAGCAAAGAGGTCAAAGTGACGGTCGGCGGCTGCGGCGGCTGATCGAAGCGATCGACAGAGAGGCGAATATCAATGGCATCGACAATTCGCGTGCGCGCGGTTTTAAGCGGCGACACCACCGAGGTACAGGCCCTGGTTCAGCACCCGATGGACTCCGGTTTCGTCAAGGATGCGCAGGGCGAACTCATCCCGCCGCATTACATCGAAGTGGTGGAGTTCGAGCATGGCGGCAAAGCCGTCTTCACCGCCTATTGGGGTCCCGCCGTGTCCAAGGACCCCTACATAAAATTCAGCTTCAAAGGCGCGCAGAAGGGCGACGATCTGACGATCAGCTGGGTCGACAACAAGGGCGCAACCGATTCGCTCGTGGGCAAAATTCAATAAGACAAACTCGGGCCGTTGCATCGAGGAGGGCGTCCCTATGCGTCGCGCAATCATGTTGGCCATCGCGCTGTTCGGTCTGTCCGCGCAGCCGCTGTTCGCCGCGGACACAGTCAATCCGCAGGCGGACTTCAAGGCATTCCGCGCCTATTTCACCAAGCGCTTTCCCAAGGTGCCGTTGAACGATTTCGTCAACGGGCCCTATTCGATGGATGCGGATCTGCGCAAGCAATGGGTCGAGATCGACGCCTTTCCGCCCTATCAGTTCGCGCTCGACAAGGGCAAGCAGATGTTCGAGACGCCGTTTAAGAACGGCAAAACCTATGCCGACTGCTTCCCTGACAAGGGCATCGGCATCCGCCAGACCTATCCGTATTTCGACACCAAATCGGGCGAGGTGATCACGCTCGACGTGGCGCTCAACCAATGCCGCCAGAAGAACGGCGAAGAGCCCTACGACTACAGCAAGGACGACATGGCCGCGTTGACCGCCTACATGGCCTACACCTCGCGCGGCAAACCGTTCGACATCAAGATTCCAGACGATCCACGCGCGCTTGCCGCCTACCGCAAGGGCGAGGAATATTTCTACACCCGGCGCGGCCAACTGAATTTCTCGTGCGCCAGCTGTCACGTGCAGAGCGCCGGCGATCACATCCGCACCGAAGTGCTCGCTCCGGCGCTGGGATTGGTCGCGGCGCTGCCGATTTATCGTTCGGAATGGGGCGGCATGGGAACGACCAGCCGCCGCTTCACCAGCTGCAACAGCCAGGTGCGCGGTGTTCCGCTGAAGGCGGAGGACGAGGAGTACCGCGACGTCGAATATTACCTCTCGTATATGAGCAACGGCCTGCCGATCTCCGGACCGGGAGCACGCCCATGATCAGGGCCACCATCAGGGTCATGAGTGCCGGCGAACCCATGCGCAGGAATCCGATGTGCCGGCGTGCCGCGATCGGGCTGGCGATCGCCGTCGCGCTGGGCGGGCTGGCGAGTGCCGCCGCGGCACCTGCCGACGATTTCAACGCAGCCTATGCCAAGGCCGAGGCGGCGGAACAGCAAGCCGGTGCGTTGAAAAACCAATGGACGACCACGCAAGCCGAGCTGAAATCCGCCCAGACGGCCGCCAAGGCCGGCAATTACGATGAAGCGGTGAAGGACGCGCAACAGGCCGAAGCGCTTGCCAACGCATCGATTGCACAGGCCAAGGAGCAGGCGGCGATCTGGACCCGGGCCGTCATTCATTAGGCCGATCGTTCGCTAGGCCACTCTCACGACAAGGAGCGTCGCGATGCGTCGCCGCGATGTATTGAAAGCTTTCGCGGCTGCGGCAATGGCAGGCGCCCTCCCCGGCGTCGGGTTCGCGGCGGACGACGATCTTTACGATATCGGCCGCTTCGGCAATGCGCGCGTGCTGCATATGACCGATACGCACGCGCAGCTTAAGCCGGTTTATTTCCGTGAGCCGAGCGTCAATATCGGCATCGGCGCAATGCAAGGCCGTCCGCCGCATTTGGTCGGCCAAGCCTTTCTCCGGCATTTCGGCATCGCGCCCGGAAGCCGCGCGGCCCACGCCTTCACCTTCCTCGATTATCAGGAGGCCGCGCATCGCTATGGCCACATGGGCGGCTTTGCGCATCTGAAAACCCTGGTCGAGCGTTTGCGCGCCGAGGCCGGCGCCGGCAATTCCATTTTGCTCGACGGCGGCGACCTGTGGCAGGGCAGCGGACTGGCCGACGCCATGACCGGCGCGGATATGGTCGAGGCCGGCAACCTGCTCGGCATCGACGCGATGACCGGGCACTGGGAATTCACCTACGGCGAGAGGGTTTTGCGCCAGAACCTCACGCGCTTCAAAGGCGAGTTCATTGCGCAGAACGTTTTCCTCACCGACGAAGCCGCGTTCAACAACGCGCCGGCCTTCGATTCAACATCAGGCCGCGTTTTCAAACCAGCGATCGTCACAGCCGTCGGCGGTCACCGGATCGGCATCGTCGGCCAGGCCATGCCCTACGTCCCGATCGCCCATCCCAAGCGCTTCACGCCCGATTGGACGTTCGGCATCCGCGAGGCGGAATTGCAAAAAGTCGTCGAACGAGCTGCGCCAGCGAGACAAAGCCGACGCGGTGATCCTGCTGTCGCATAACGGCATGGACGTCGACCTTAAATTGGCGAGCCGCGTCAGCGGCATTGACGTCATTCTCGGCGGCCACACGCACGACGCGGTGCCGCAGCCGAGCCTGGTTGCCAATCCCGGCGGCAAGACGGTGGTCAGCAATGCCGGATCGAACGGCAAATTCCTGGCCGTGCTTGATCTCGATATCGGCGCGGGCGTCGTCAATGATGTGCGCTATCGTCTGCTGCCGATCTATACGAATTTGATTAAGCCGGACGGTGAGATGGCGGCGCTGATCGATCGCTTGCGCGCGCCCTATCAGGCGAAATTCGGCGAACGCCTCGCCACCGCCGACACGCTCCTTTACCGCCGCGGCAATTTCACCGGCCCGATGGATCAACTGATTTGCGACGCGCTGCGCCAGGAACTCGACGCGCAGATCGCTCTGTCTCCGGGCTTCCGCTGGGGCGCGACCGTGCTGGCCGGCCAGCCGGTCACCATGGAAGACGTATTGGCGGAAACCGCCATCACTTACCCTGAAGTCTATGTGACCGACATGACGGGCGGCCAGATCAAGGCGATGATGGAAGACATCGTCGACAACCTGTTCAATCAGGATCCTTATTATCAGCAGGGCGGCGACATGGTCCGCATCGGCGGCATGGATTACGCCTGCGCACCTAATGAGGCGACGGGACGGCGCACTTCCGATATGACGCTTGATGACGGTAAGCCCTTGGACGCCGGTAAGAGCTATCGCGTGGCCGGTTGGGCCTCGGTCAACCCGCAGTCGGGCAAGCCGGTAAGCGAGGTCGTGGCGGGATATTTGCGGTCGCAAAAGACGGTGAAGCTCAAACGCGCCAATCGCGTGGCGCTAAAGGGCATCGCCGCCAATCCTGGTATCGCCAAGGAAGGCTGACATTATGGAACGCGGCACGAGGTGGGCAGTATCGATTTCCCTCGGCCTAGCCGCAGCCTTTATTGCGACCGCGTTTGCCGCCGCGCAGGCGCCGCCAACCGCAGCGGCCGAAAACAATGCGCTTGCCGACAAGCCCTTTGCCGATCACCGGCTCGTCTTGCAGCTGTCCGACGACGACGCCAAGAAGCAGAGCTTGGTAATCAGCGTTGCTTACAATCTGCTCAAATTTTATGGCCCCGATAAAATCGCCATTGAGGTCGTGACCTTCGGCCCCGGAATAGCGCTTTTGCGCGCTGACAGCCCGAACCGTAAATTCGTCGACAGCCTGGTCGCCCAGGGCGTGCGCTTCGACCTATGCATGAACACGGTGGACACCATCAAACGCGAAACCGGCCAAGTTCCGCCGTTTAATCCCAACGCCAAGCCGGTCGAAGCCGGAGTGGCGCAGATTCTTGCTCTCACCGAGAAGGGCTATACGCTGGTGCGGCCCTGAGCTGCGCGGGCTGGGGCGCCGGTCAAGGGCTGCCGTACAAGTCGGCTTTGATTTCAAAGCTTTCGCATGCCTTCTGCGTGAAGAAAGTGAGCGACAAATCCGCCCCGAAGCGGCTGAAAAACCTTGATTTTTGCTGGAACAAGCCCCATGTGGGGCGTCGAGACAAGCTCCGCTTTAAGCCAAACGCTGGCGGGCTTGTCGATTCTCTCCTGCAAACGCGGATCCGCGCCCATTCGGTGCCGGGGCTTGTTGGTCAGGACCCTGATGCGAGTGCTTTTATAGCTAACGTCCGACCGAGTGCAGAAACACATACGCCGCCATGCCGAAGGAATGCCGAAAGATCGCTGCGCAATGACATTATTACTGAAAGAGCCGTCCAGCGGCATGAGCGCGGAAGCGCTTTTTGAGCGCCTCGTCCCCGCGGCGCCTGATGAGGCGACGCAGGAGGAGTCGGCGCACGAGGAGTCTATGCGCGAGGACGCTGAGGCATCCGACCTGTTCGAGCCGGCGGCGGCGGGCAGTATCGCGCCCGCTGCGGATGAGACGCCAAGCGTAGCCGCGGGAACGCCACGAACCGAGGCGTTCTCTCGCGGGTTGGTCGATACCTATTTCCGTCAAATGGGCGATGCCGCATGGCTGACGCGCGAGGAAGAAATCGCGCTCGCCAAGCGCATTGAGGCTGCCAAAGCGTCGATCCTGGCCGCCTTGTGCAATGTGCCGGTGTTGGTCGCCCTGATCGCTCGCTGGAGCCACGACGCCATCGACGGCCGCCTGCGCCTTGCCGATCTGGTCGAGCTCTCCGCCTCGGGCCTGGGTTCCGCGCCGCGCGATGGCGCGGGCGACGCCGTACCGGCTGTCGAATCGGACGAGGCCGAGCCGGAGGTCGGCCAAACTGCCGCGGTCACGGCGCGCTTACAGAGCTTAATCGCCGTCGCGGGCGAAATCGGCAAGTTGAGCCGAACCCGCCTCACGGCTATCGCCCGCGGCCGCGATCTGGGCAAAAAGAACGCTGCACGTCTGCACGGCCTCAAGTCCAGTCTTGCCGGCGAGATAGCTGCACTGCCGCTGCATACCGGCCGCGTTGCCCTCCTGATCGCTGATCTCGAGCGCCTGCGCCCGTCGCGCGCCGGCGTGACGCAACCGCCCGCGGACGTGCTGCAGTCCGCCGGACTGCCCGTCGCCGAGCTGCGGGACGTCCTCATTCGGGTCGGCAAGGCGCGGCGCGAGATCAATACGGCGCGCGAGCAGATGGTCAGAGCCCATCTTCGTCTGGTGGTGTCGATTGCGCGAAAGTATCGGCGCCGGAGTTCGCTCGACCTGCTCGATCTGGTGCAGGAAGGCAATATTGGCCTCATGCACGCCATCGAGAAATTCGACTATAAGCGCGGCGTCAAAATCTCGACCTACGCGGTGTGGTGGATCCGTCAATCGATTGCCCGGGCGATCGCCGATCAGGCGCGCACCATTCGCATCCCCGTGCACATGACGGAACACGCCACCAAAGTCCTGCGCGAGCGTCGCCGGTTTTCCCAGAAGGAGGGGCGCGACCCCACCGCGGCCGAGATTGCCGCGCGCATGGGTATTGCGGCGGCACGCGTCGATCAGGTGCTGTCGATGGTGCAGGAGCCGACCTCGCTGGACGTACCGATCGGCGAAGACGGCGACGCGACCTTGGGCGATCTCATCCGGTCACCGGATGCCATCGATCCGCAAGCGTCGGTGGAAGCCGGCGCTTTGCGCAAGATCGTTGGCGAGGCGCTCGACGATTTGACGCCGCGGGAGCAGCGCATCCTGCGCATGCGCTTCGGCATCGGCGGGACCACGGACCACACGCTCGAAGAGATCGGTCAGCAATTCGGCGTCACTCGCGAGCGCATTCGACAGATCGAAGCGAAGGCTTTGGCCAAGCTCCGCGAGCCTCGGCGCGCGCACAAGCTGGCCACCTTCGTCGAGCCCTGATCCGCCTTTAGATTCTCGATTGGAGCATGATCTTTTCGGAAAACCGGCATCCACTTTTCCGGATCATGCTTTAGGGCGCCGACCGAGCAGCGCCCGTGTCATCACCGAGAGGCCGGAAATCGGCTTGGCGGCGGGCGGCATTGCCGAAGGTGCCTCGGCCGGTCTTGCGTCTCCCGGTCTTGCCTCTCCCGGGATCGCCTCCGAAGACACCGCCGGCGGCTGTTGGGCAAGACGGGCGCGCAGATTGGCGGCAAACTGCCCGATGATTTGAGCCGCGGTCGCCTGGATCATGCCGACGCCGCGGCCGTATTGCGCGACCGCGCCGGACAGCATGAGATCGGTATGGATCCGCACGATCGATCCGCCGTCGCTCGGCTCAAGCTTGAAACTGGAGGTCGCATTGGCGGCGCCGCGGCCCTTGGCGTCGTTGCCCTGCGCCGTCACGCGTGCGCTGTGCTTGGCGTCGTCGACATCGCCTAATTGCACTTTGCCGCCAAAGGCCAAGGCGACCGGTCCGAGCCGCACCAAGATTTTTCCCTTGTAATTGTGCGGGTCGATGATTTCGGTGAGTTCAGCCCCCGGCATGCAGGGCGCCAGACCCGCGACGTCCATCAATATCGGCCATGCTTGCTCAGGCGGCAGCGGGATCTCAAACGAATTATCGAATTCCATTGCAGCACGCCGTTGTCACATCGCCATTGGCAAAACAGCGGCAGACAAGGATCGGGATCGGCCGCGGTGAGTTTGACGCTATCCAGCGTTCGTAGAAAAATCAATTCGCGCCAAGGCGCGGTCGCCGCGACGAAGCCAATATGCAGCACGGGATCATGTCGTCTGAGCAAGACAGCAAGCGCGGGGGCAGCAAGCGCGCAGAGGATGTGACCGGCCTGGCGGCATTGGCGGCTGCGCATTATCAAGCTGGCCGGCTCGCCGAGGCGGAAGCGGCTTACCAAGCCGCCTTGGCGGGCGCACCCGACAATCCGGCGATCATGCTCAATCTCGGCGTTATCGCCGCCGCACGCGGCCGGCATCAGGATGCGATCGCCCGGTTTGACGCCGCGATCGAACGCAAGCCGCGTTACGTCCCGGCCTATTACAATCGCGCCCTTGCGGGTCTCGCTCAGGGCCGGCGCAGAGGCGCAATCGACGACCTCAGCCGTGTTTGCGCATTTCAGCCGGAGCATTATGACGCGCATCGCGCGCTCGGCTTCTTATGTCTGGCGGAAGGCGACAGGGGTCGCGCCCTCGATCATTTCGCCCGGACCTACGAGCTTCGGCGCGGCGACGACCGTTCGAACTCTGGCGGGGAAATCCCTGACCCATGCGACGCGCGACAAGCTGTTGCACGATGCAGAACAGTTTCGCTTCCTCGCCGGCCTCGATCGCGGCCAGCGCTTCGGCGCCCTCGCACGCGTCTACGAGGATGTCGCCCGGGATTTCCCGGAGCACCTGGCTGAGCTATCCGATCGGCAAATCGGCCGTCTCGGCGACGATTATAACGGCCCCGTCAATCTTCGTGCCGCACCGGAGATAGCCGCAAGCGCGATCAATGCGCGCCACGACCTTAGCGTTCTCCTTGCGGATTTTCGCCCAGACCGTGCCGGCGCCGTCTATTTCGACGAACTGCTCGCGCCGGCCGCGCTCAAGCAATTGAGATCATTCCTGCTGGAAAGCACGATCTGGCATGATTTCAGCCACATCGGCGGCTTCGTCGCTTCCTATCTCGAGGACGGCTTGGCGTGTCCTTTGATCCTGCAGATCGCCGACGATATTCGCAAAACGTTCGCCGAGCTTTTGGCGGAGCAGCCCTTGGCGCAAGCCTGGGCTTTCAAGGGACTCAAACCCGCTTCCGCCATCGACGTCCACGCCGACGATGGCACGATCACGGTGAATTTCTGGATCACGCCGACCACGGCCAACCTCAAACCCGAGCGCGGCGGCCTGGTCGTGGCTTTGATCCCGCCGCCCGACGACTGGGGCATCAGCGGTTACGAGGTCGACCAAAAGCGCATCGTCGCATTTCTGGAACGAGCGCCACAGACGAGGCTCACGGTACCTTATAAAGAGAACCGTGCCGTGCTCTTTCGATCGCGGCTGTTCCACTGGTCGGACGCCCCGGAATTCGCCGCCGGCTATGACAACCACCGGATAAACCTGACTTTCATCTACGGCCGCCGGAGCATGGCACACCCCTAGGCGGCAGCGGCGCGAGCGGCCGCGCCATGTGCCGATGTCGATAGCAAAATTGACACGGGTTGCCCCCGGTTTTACCTAGGGTCGAAATTGCGCGCCCATCGCGCGCACCGGACCGGCCAAGCGCAAGCCACCATGCAGCCAGCACCGAAAGGCAATTACACCAATTCGGCGCTGCGCGTCGGCGAGGCGGACAATTACCCGCAACGCGCGGTCGGTGAATTCATCGGCATGATCGTCGCCAATGATTTCGTCAACGAGGAATACAAGCATCTCGTCATGAGCGTGCACGAGCATGCGCTCAAGGCCTATGCTGGCCAGATGTTTCATCTGCTCTGCCCCTCCCCCGACGGCGCCGAGGTGTGGATGCGCCGCCCGATGAGCGTTTATCGGGTGAACAAGGCGGCGCGGCAGATCGAGTTTCTCTACAAAGTCGAGGGCCGCGGCACCAAGGGCATGGCGCTCCTGCAGCCCGGCGACGAATTCAATATCGCCGGGCCCCTCGGCGCCGGATTCAAGTTGCGGCCGGACTGGAAGAATATCGTCGTGCTCGGCCGCGGCGTCGGCTTGGCAACGCTCGCGCCGTTGTCGCAGCTTGCCGCCGAGCGCGGGGTCGGCGTCACCGCCATTCTCAGTGCCCGCAATCCCAAACTGCTGATGTCGAAAGATCTGTTTGAGAGCCTCGGCGCCCGCATCGTGAGCGTCGTCGACACCGACAACAGCAGCGCCGTCGAGCAGGTCGAAACCATTCTCGATGGGCTCATCGCCAGCGGCAAGGCCGACGCTTTCTTCACCTGCGGCTCCAACCGCCTGCTCAAGCTGATGCAGCGGCTCGGCCAAAAGCATGACATTCCGGGTCAGGTCGCCGTCGAGCAGATCATGGTTTGCGGCTTCGGCGCCTGCTACGTATGCATGCGCACGTTCGAGGTGAATGGCGTTCGCGTGCTACGGCGCGTCTGTCGCGACGGCCCGGTGTTCGACATGCAGGAGGCCGTTGCTTGGTAGATCTCTCGGTGAAGATCGGCGACCTGACGCTGCAAAATCCGGTAATGCCCGCCTCCGGCGCATTTTCCTGGGAATACAACGACGTCATCGATCTCAACCGGCTGGGCGCCCTGGTGGCCAAGACCATCTGCCGCGAACCGCGCTTGGGAAATCCCACGCCGCGCATGTCCGAAACCGAAGGCGGAATCATCCAATCGATCGGCTTGCCGGGCAAAGGCATCGATTATTTCATCGATCACATCGTTCCCGAATATGCCCGGTTCGAGGCGCCCCTGATCGTCAGCGTGTCCTCGGAGAGCATCGACGATTTCGCCGCGTTGGCGCAAGAATTGAGCGTGCCGGACGTCGCCGTCATCGAAGCCAATATCTCCTGCCCGACCCGAAATCCGACCGGCGGCAATTTCGCGATGCACGAGGACTACACCAGGGACTGCATCAAGGCGATGCGAGCCAAGACCGACAAGCCGCTCTGGGTGAAGCTTTCGCCCAATGCCGGCGACATCGTCTCGATCGCGCGCGCCGCCGAACAAGCGGGCGCCGACGCGCTGGCGATTGCCAATACCTTTCTGTCGCTGAAGATCAGGACCGACAATTTCCGCCCCGCGCTTGGCAACAAATTCGGCGGCCTGGTCTCACCGGCGTTGAAGCCCATTATCATGCGCATGGTTTATCAGGTCGCCAAAGCCGTCAAGATTCCGATCGTCGGCATCGGCGGCGTGACCAAGGCCGAAGACGTCGTCGAATATATGCTCGCCGGCGCCAGCGCCGTTGGCGTCGGCTATGCCGGATTTCGCAACCCGACGGCGTTGATCACCATCATCGACGATCTCGCCAAATGGTGCGACGAGCGCGGCATCAAGCAAGTGTCCGAATTGATCGGCGCCGTGCGCGATCAGGACATGGAGACAGACACGCTCCTGGCGGCGTCTCTCGGCGTTTGATTTCAGTCTATCCACTGCGACATGACGTCGAGAAAACTTTCCCGATGGTGGTGGATGTGAGAGTCGCTCCGCGCCTGACATCGCCGGCAAAATCTCCGCGTACTTTTCTGCCGGAGTGAAACAGATTGCCAATGGAAAGCCGGGCAAGCCGCCGGACAAACGTCGCCGTGCTCCTGAGTAGCGTTCCCGCGCGGCTGATTTTTTCTCAAGCCGTCGGCTTCCTCCCGGCGACTAGACGAGCGCCGACAATATGCCGGCAATCTTGCTAAAACGGCCGCCGCCCACGGTGGCCGTTTTCTATTTCCGCCGCCGTAACGTCCGGGCAAATCGCCAAGCGAATTTTTTCAATCGTGCCCGTGCCTATTGGCACACCTGCACGCGCGGACGCACCCAGCGGTAGCCGTTCCAGTAGGCACGGCCCCAGGTCCAATAGCAGGCAGGATGGGGCGCGAGGGCGCCACCGATGACGCCGCCGATGATTCCTCCGATGATGCCGGCGCCATCGCCATGGTGATGGTGGTGGTGATGATGGTGGTGGTATTGGGCGAGTTGAACATCCGCCGGGCGCCCACTTTGACCGAGCCGCACATCGTCCGACCTTAGCAAGGCCACCGCGTTGGGAATCGGTTCGAGAAGGTCCCTGTACGTGGTCGCCTGAAAGGCGTCGGTCGTAGGTGTCGTGGCGGCATGGGCGATGCCAACGGTGGTCAGAGCGGCTGCCGCTCCAAGCAGGCCTGCTATCTTCTTGTCCATGACGTTTTCTCTGCTGATATCTACGCTTCGGGATTTTGGCCGCGTGCGATTGAGACTAGTACGCCAATGTTATGGCTCGATTGTGGCATTTGCCGCCAACTCCGGACCCAAGGTGCCGCGGTGCGAAGCATGCAGCTCATTCCTCAGTTGCCTTGTTTCATTGGTCGTCCAGTGGTTGCGACAAACCATTCGTCGGGGCCTTTGCGCCTAGTGCATCCGCATCGCAAGATTCGCCAGAACCCAAATTGTGCCGCCGACCATGCGCAACAGAATGAGACTTGAAAACAGAAGAGTGACGACCTGGAACTCATCCTCATCGAGCGCGAAAAAGCTCTCAGGCTTTTCCCCCGGCGGGCGAAACACCTCAATTTTGCGGAATCGTCTCAAGGTGCCATATAGACGCATTAGTATTTTTGTAGAGCGCTTTCGATGGGTGGGCGCAGGCGTGAGATCAAGTGGCAAGTGATGCGGCTGCGCGCCGGAGGAGCTGTGCGCCTAAGCGACCATGCCTGATTTTCCCGATACTCCGAACTTTCACCCGGACTACTGCTTAAAGGTTCTAAAGCGGACTGCTGCCGCCTGTTCATTTATTGCTATATGCGACCTTATAATCTGATTGCGGTTGATCCGAGAGTGAGCAATTGTCCGGACTGGATGATGCATGCCGAGAGTGGCGCTACAACTTCACTTTGGTTTCTCTTTATCGTTTTCACAATCCTTCCGACCTTTGCTAGAAATCTTGTTCCAAGGGTTTCATCCATGACATTCGAAGGCGGATGCTATTGCCGTAAAATTCGCTACGTGGCGGAAGGCGAACCTCGGCTCAAGGCACAATGCCATTGCCGCGAATGCCAGTATATCAGCGGCGGCGCGCCGAACATGTTCATGCTCATGCCGCCGCAAGGCTTTCGTTACACCAGCGGCGAACCACGGAAATTCTCCCGGTCCGATCTCGAAAGCCCAGTGACCCGTGAGTTCTGTGGCGATTGCGGGACCCATCTCACAACGCGACGATCCGGTTTGCCGCTGGTCATTGTAAAGGTCGGCACGCTTGATGATCCGAGTCTCTTCGGCACGCCACAAATGGCGATCTATACCGTCGACAAACAGCCCTTCCACGTCATTCCGGACGGGTTGCCGACATTTGAACGTTTGCCTCCGCGCTAGCGTCGAGAGCATTCCGGGTCTGGTCTGCCCGAAGGTTTGTCACAAAAATGCAGCGCGCCATGGCTAGCGTCATGGCCGGGGCGCTGGTCGCGACGGGCAATCGGAGCGGCCAGCCAGCAGGCGCGCGAATTTGAACGACATCCATCCATGGTCCGCCACGGCAGCGTCGCCTTCCGCATTGCCGTGAATGCGGCGAATGATTTTTCACGCGAATGGCAACGGCGACCTTTAGAGGACATTCGGCAATGAGTGAGAGCGCAATAACGAGCCGGCCGGGTCCGGCACCCGCCAGAACCGTGCAAGAATATATCGACGAATTGCCAGTGTGGTCCGATGGGACCACACTGAAATCGACGCCCATGACGGGCATGCAGTGGCGCATCTGGGGGCTGGCGGCGTCCGGCAAGTTCTTCGAGGGCTTCGTGGTGTTCATGGGCGGCGTGACGGTGCCGCTGATCACGCGTGAATTCGGGCTTAGCGCTGGCGAGGCGGGTCTCGTCACCTCGGCAAGCCTCGCCGGCATTCTGGTCGGCACCATCCTGCTCGGCGGCCTGTCGGACTATTTCGGCCGCAAGCTGATGTTCATCGCCGAGATGATCATCTTCTGCCTGTTCCTGGCGCTGCTGATCATGGTGGGAGGATTTTTGTCATTGGTGATCTGCCTGTTCGGCATCGGCATGGCGCTCGGCTGTGACTACCCGACCGCGCATATGATCATCTCCGAGAGCATTCCTAGCGTGTCGCGCGGCAAGTTGGTGCTCGGCGCCTTCGCCTTCCAGGCGGTGGGCGCCATGAGCGGCATTGCGGTCGGCGCGTTTGTGCTCGTGCTCGACCCAAGCCTCGACGCCTGGCGATGGATGTACGCGACCGCGCTGGCGCCGGCACTGATCATCACCATCGGCCGCTTCTTCATCCCGGAAAGCGCCAACTGGCTGATCGTGCGCGGTGCGCACGAACACGCCGAAAAAGCCGTGACGCGCCTGCTCCGCCGCAAGCCGATCTACCCGCAGAAAGTGGAGCTGACGCGCCATGTCGCCGATGAGCACAGCGCCTCGAAACAGAGCTTTTTCGCGCTTTTCAATTCGAAAAATCGCCGCGCTACCATCTTCTCTTCGGCGCCGTGGCTGTTCCAGGATCTCGGCACTTACGGCATCGGCGTCTTCACACCGACCCTGATCGCTGCCGCGCTTGGAAGCGGGCCGGACAAGATCCGCAGCCCTGCCGACCTGATCGCGAGCGGCATCCATTCTGCCGAAGCCGCCGCGCTGACAACCTCGCTCCTCATCGTCGGCATCGTCTTTGCCATCGCGCTGTCGGATAGCTTGGGACGCATCCGATTGCAGATCTTCGGCTTCCTTGGCTGTGCGGTCGGGCTGGGTATCGCCTCGCTGTCGATCGATGCGAGCGGCTCGACCAAGCTCTATCTCATCATGGCCGGCGTGATGCTGTTTAACTTCATGACCAATCTCGGCCCCAACGCGCAAACTTACCTGCTCGCGGGCGAGGTCTTCCCGACTGAAGTACGCGGCATGGGCGCCGGCTTCGCGGCGATGATCGGCAAGGTCGGCGCAGTTGCCACCACCTACGGCTTCCCGATCCTGCTCGTCACCATCGGCACGCGCTCGCTCCTTTACGGCCTCGTCATCAGCTCCGTGTTGGGTGCGATCGTAACCTGGATGTACCGCATCGAAACCACCGGCGTGAACCTCGATACCATCGGCCGTGAACCTGAAGCCCAAACTCTCGAAACCAAAAAGGTGGCCGCATGATTGCGTTTTCCCATCGCTCTTCGCGCTTCGGTCGGGGCTTGCTTGCCGCAACGTTGATGTCAGCGGCGATTGGCGTGTTGGCTGCAGCTCCATCTCGCGCCGCCAGTATCACGCTCAACGAAACCGGCTCCACGCTGCTCTATCCGCTGTTCACGCAGTGGATTCCCGATTATGCCAAAGTGGTGCCTGACGTGACGCTGACGGCCGCGGCAACCGGGTCCGGCGCCGGCGAGCAAGCGGCGCTCGCAGGCAAGGTGAGCATCGGCGCCTCCGATGCCTACCTCTCCGACAAGGTGGCGTCGCAGAACCCGAATATCCTCGATATCCCGCTCGCCATCTCGGCCCAGACGATCAACTATAATCTCCCGGGTCTCAACGGCGCGAATATCAAGATCGACGGCCCGACGCTTGCCGCGATTTATTCCGGCACCGTCACGCAGTGGGACGATGCCGCGATCAAAGCGATGAACCCTGGCGTGGCACTGCCGCACCAGACGATCGTTCCGGTCCGCCGTGCCGAGGGTTCGGGCGACACCTTCATCTTCACTCAGTTCTTGGATTTCGCCACTGAGACCAAGGTAGCCGAGCCCGGGTACGACGCCACGATCTCTGGGACCAACATGGGCACCGTTATCGCGTGGCCCCATGTTGGCACCACTATCTCCTGGCCCAATGTCGCTGCGGAAAAGACCGCGACCGGCAATGATGGCCTCGTTCAGACGCTTGCTGCGACTCCTTACGCGATCGGTTATGTGGGGATCAGCTACGCGGGCCAGGTGGCCAAAGCCGGTCTCGGCACGGCCACGATCAAGAACGAAGACGGCAAGTTCGTGCTTCCCACGCCGCAGTCGATTTCCCATGCCGCCGCCCGGCTCGACCCGCGGACGCCCTCATACGAGCGCATCACCCTCATCTTCGCCCCCGGCGACGACAGCTACCCGCTCGTCAACTACGAATACGCTATCGTTTCGAAACAGCAGCCCGATGCCGCAACAGCCGATGCGTTACGCACCTTCCTGCTGTGGAGCATCTCGGAAATCGACGGTAATAGCGATAAATATCTCAAATCCGTCGGCTTCCTCCCGCTGCCAAATTTCGTCCGTGGACTGAGCGAAGCGCAGATCGCGGAGATCAAAGGCACACCGAATACCGGTGACTAAAGCCGACAATAGTGCTGCTAGAACGGCCGCCCGTTTGGCGGCCGTTTTCCCTTTCGGCCGCTATCGCAATTGCCGGCGCAAATCCCGGGAAGCGCGCGGCGCTCAGGCCCGCTAATCGTCTGAGCGACCGCGAGACAACGCTTGCACGATCAGCGGGCGTCTCGTTCGTCGGCGTACCAGGACGGCTTTTCGGGATAGTGCGGGCCGTCATATATCTCGATCACGACGGTCTCGGCATGGGCGATCGCCGGACCGTGAACATTGCCTTTTGGATTACAGTAGAAACTGCCCGCGGTTAGCGTGACGCCGGTCGAGGTGTATTCGTACTTGCCTTTGAGACAGAACATGAATTGGTTCGAGGCATGGAAATGAGGCTGCGGAATTCCAGCCCCTTCGGCAAATTTGATCAGCGCAATTGACGCGCCAGTCTGCTCATCGCGCCATAGCATTTTTTCCGAAATTCCCTTCAGCGACTTCTCGCGCCAGGGCAGCGTCTCGGATTGGATAAGAAGCTCTTCGAGCTTGGGCGCGTCTTTCGGCAACATTGTTTTTGCTCCTGGATCAACTTTTGACGTCAGTGGTCCATCGGACGTTTTTCAATTCGATAAGGCGAGAGAGATACGGAATGTTCGCGCGATTGGTCAGACGGTGAACAGCGCGCATCTCGTTGATGAAGACGGTCGAGCCTAGCTCCTCCATGGTCTTGATGCGATCGCCAAAAATCGTCTCGATTTCGTTCTCGCCGCCGCCGAGCGAGATGACGACATAGGGGTGATAGTGAATATGGAAATCGATCGTCTCGCCCGGATCGAGGTTGATTTCCCAAATTCGTACATGCTCGTTTTCAAGCACGATGCGCTGACCAACCTCGCCGAGCTTGATGTTCCGCTTCGCGGCTTCTTGAATCCCAAATTTATCTGACATGCCGGCCGGCTCCAGCGTCACTTCGGAAGCACAGCGATGGCGCTGATTTCGATCAAATAGTCGGGCGAGGTCATCTTGGTCACCTCGACCATGGTGGAGGCCGGCAACGGTGGCTTGAAGTACTGGGCACGTACTTTGTGGATTGCATCGAAGTGCTCCATGTTTCGCACATAGACATCCACGCGGCAGACGTCCTCCAGCGTGCCGCCGGCGGCCTCCACGGCGGCTTTGACATTCTCGCAGACTTGACGGGTCTGCTCGGTGATGTCGCCGACACCGGCAATGGTGCCGTCGGGACGGCGGGCCGTCATGCCGGAAATGAAAACAAAGCGGCCCGTAGCTTCAATGGCGGTTGCGTGTGAGAAAACGCCATTGGGCTGCCGCAGCTTCGGGCTGGATATCTGAACCTTGGGCATGATGTGTTCTTCCTATGATTTCCCGGTATCGAACGGCGTCGGCGCGACACCGAGGCGCTCGGCATAACGTTGCAGCATCGCGACCACGACTGGGTCGACAAGTACCTGACCGTGGGACCGATCGCGCCGCTGCCATTCGGGCTCTCCCGGCGTAAACAATTGAGTAACGCCCGGCGCTCGTTTGCCGCTGCGAATGCGCTCCGCGGCACTCGCTGCCTGGGCGCGGAACCAGTCGAGATCGCAAAAGTGCGCAATATCGATCGCAATGAACAGATGCGAGCAATCGTAAGGCACGCCGAAATCGCCGTAGAGCGGCCGAACCTGCGCTCCGGTCGCGCCCTGCGACAGCAGTCCGCACAGAAGGTCAATCAAGAACGAGAGACCGAAGCCCTTGGGACCCGCCGAAGGCAGCAGCATCCCGGCGATGGCCTCGGTGGCATTGGTGGTCGGCAGCCCTTGCGCCGTCACGGCCCATGTCGACGGGATGGGTTCCTTGGCTTTTTCGGCCATTCGTATCTTACCCATCGCCGCTTCGCTCGTCGCCATGTCGAGCACGATGGGAATTTCGCCGCCAACCGGCACTGCGATTGCGAGCGGATTGTTGCCGACGACGCGCTCGGCACCGCCGGGTGCCGGCATCAGCGGACGGGTATTGCACATCGCGATGCCGATACAGCCCGCATCGGCCGCCTGGCGGGCGTAACGGCCGGCCACGCCAAAATGAAACCCATGACGAACGGCCACGATGCCCGCGGTAAATTGCCTGGCCTTGTCGATCGCAAGTGTCATCGCCTGGTCGCCCGTCAACTGGCCAAGGGCGTTGCCGGCGTCGAGTACGACGGCGCCCCGCTGTTCAGACACAACCGTTGCAGCGGTGTTTTTGGATACCGAGCCTCCCTGCAGCCTCTCGATATACATATCGGCCAGCATCACGCCGTGCGAGGCGAGCCCTTCGAGGTCGGCTTCAACGAGACCGTTCGCAACCTTCCCCGCCGCTGAGACAGAAAGTCCGGTGGCGGCAAACAGTTTTGTCACGAACGCCGCAAGTTGCGCGGCCGGAACTGTCACTGATCCGGCATGCACCTGCGCGTTCATTTGAACGACTTCCTTTTGAGTGCGGCTACACCGTCGTCAGCGCCGCGGTTCGCGGCAAGAGAGGCCGCGACCTTGTCCAAGGTTCGGCTGATGTGCAGACGATTGAGCTCAACCGTCTTTTCCACGTCACGATTGAGTGCCGCTCGCATCAGTTGCTTGTGCTCGCTGACGTCGTCGCGCAACGGGGCATTGGACATGATGGAAAGCGAGACGTAACGCTCGGCTTGCTCAAACAAGCGCTCGCGAATCGATATCAGCGTCTGCGAACCGCATGCCAAAACCAGGGCGGCGTGAAACGCCGCATGTTCGCGGCTCCATGCCTCATTAATGGTTTCCGGATCGATCGGATCGATCTTGGTCTGGCGGGACAACCGATGGAATGCCCCAAGCAGATTGGCCTCCCACTCGACGCCGCCTTTTTCGAGCGACCAACGAAGCGCAATCGATTCGATCTCGATCCTGGCCTGCATCAGATCGAGCAGATTCTCGCGCGACACCTCGGAAACCCGAAAGCCCTTGTTTTGCTCGAGTTGGACGAGCCCTTCGGCTTCGAGGCGCATCAACGCCTCGCGCAGAGTGCTGACACCCATGCCGTAACGTCCGCGCAACGCCTCGAAACGCAGGCGTTCGTTGGGCATGAGGCGGCAAGCAATGATGTCCGAGCGAATGCGGCTCAACGCCGAGGCAGTCAAAGTCTGGTCGGCAACGCGTTTGGCAGACATTGCAGGCATTCGTGCTCCCGATTTTTGCGGCCCGAGCGTCTAAGATAATCGCATATACGACTGATATTCGATAATCAATGGATTTTCGAAAATCTTATTGACTGCAAGAAATCATTGGTGGCACCATCATCGCGAAAGGCCGGCCACGTCGCAGGAGAGAGCAATGCGTATTTTCCAAAGCGCGATCACGGCAGCGATTGCCCTGGTTTCGATCGCGGTCATACCGCCCGATGCCGCGTCGGCTCAGGGAGCGCCAGCAGCGCTGACCAAAGTTGTGTTTTCGCTCGACTTTATTCCGCTCGGCCGGCACGCACCCTGGTATGCAGCCATCGCAGAAGGCTTCTTCAAAGAAGAGGGCCTCGACGTCAGCATTATTCCGTCGCAAGGCGGCGCGCAGGTCATTCAAAACGTGGCCTCGGGCACCGCGAATATCGGCTTCATGGGAGTTCCCGAAGTCGCCATTGCGCGCTCGACGGGCGCAAAGCTCAAAATCGTTTCCGTCATTTATCAGAAGCAGCCGATTGCCGTGTTCAGCCTGCAGAGCGGTGCAAACGTAACGACGCCAAAGCAGCTTGAAGGTCTAACGCTTGGCAGCGGTTCCGGCAGCTTCACTCCCAAGATTTTGCAGGGCTTCATGGCCGGAAAGGGCCTCGACCCAAGCACGCTGCATGTCGCGGACATCGCTCCGCCGGCCCGTCCCGGCGCACTGATCACAAAGAAGGTTCCTTCAATCGAGACCTTCATCATGGGTCAGCCGGGTCTGGAGCGGGCGGCCGAAGGCGTCCACGAGAAACTTCAGACCTTCATTCCCGCCGATAACGGTCTCCAACTCTATTCAAACGGAATCGGCGTTACCGAACAGTACCTGTCGCAAAACCCGAATGTGGTCCGAGGGTTCGTCCGCGCGGCACTGAAGGGATGGAAGTTTGCACTGGATCATCCCGCCAAAGCGGCACAGGACGAACTGCAATTCGTTCAAAGCCTCAAACCTGATGTGATTGCAGATGAACTCAAAATCGTGCGGAACCTTGTGGTCACGCCCGACACAGAGCAGCATGGGCTGGGATGGTTCGACCCCGCTCAGATCAAGTCAAACGTTGACTTCGTTAAGAAGTACATCGGCATCACCGGCACTCCCCCGGCGCCGGCTGACATGTATGCGACGGAGTTCTTACCCAATCCCCCGATCAAGCCGTGATCGCTTCGGCCGTTCAGGGGGGCCCTGCGCAGGCAAAACCTGACGGCGGGGCAATTCCTCTCGCGGATTTACCGCGGCGCACTTTCGGTCACTTCGAAGGCGTCCACAAAGCGTTTAAGCGTCCGGGTCAGGCCTCGCTTGTCGCCATCGACACCGTCTCTTTCGACCTCCACAACGGCCAGTTGATCAGCTTGCTGGGGCCCAGCGGCTGCGGCAAAACCACTTTTCTTCGCATTGCTGCCGGGCTTATCCCGAAGACAAGCGGCATTGTCGAGATCAATGGCGCCGAGGTCGAGCGGCCGCAACCCGATTTCGGCATGGTCTTTCAGCAGCCGAATTTGATGCCGTGGCGCACGGTGCTTAGAAACGTACTCTTTCCGATTGAGATTCAGGGCGACGGCGATCGTAAGGCGGCGCAACGCGCGGCTGACCTCTTGTCGTTGGTCGGCCTCTCAGGCTTCGAACACGCCTATCCTTCGCAACTCTCCGGCGGCATGCAGCAACGCGTCGCCTTGTGCCGCGCGCTCGTTCATCAGCCGAAATTGCTGCTGATGGACGAGCCATTTGGCGCGCTCGACGAGTTGACGCGGATGGAGATGCAGGATTTGCTGCTGGACATTCGCGCCAAGACCGAAGCGACCGTGATGCTGGTCACGCACAGCATTAGCGAGGCGGTTTATCTCTCCGATAAGGTAGCCGTCTTCAGTTCCCGTCCCGCCAGGATCAACGATTTTATTACCGTTGATTTGCCCTATCCGAGGCGGCCCGAAACTCGATATTCGCCTGGATTCAATGATCTTGAACATCGGGCTGGCCGGGCCCTTGGAATTACGCGATGAATCCGCAAGACCTCGGACGCTCGATCTATCCCGTGCTCGGCATCCTGGTGATCTTAGGGATATGGCAGCTCTATACGTCGCTGTCCGGCATCACCCCGCTGGTGCTGCCAAGCCCCATGGAAATCGCCACCGTATCGGTGCAGCGTTATGATCTGTTGCTGCAGCAGACTTGGCCAACCCTCGTCGAGACGGTGCTGGGCTTCGGGCTCGCTCTGGTGATCGGCATTCCGCTGGCGGTGTTCGTCGCCAATTCGCGCCTGTGCAATCTTGTGCTTTATCCGATCCTGGTGGCGACGCAGTCAATTCCGAAAGTGGCGATCGCGCCCATTATTTTAGTGTGGTTCGGACTGGGCATAAGCTCGAAGTTAGCATTGGCTTTCCTGGTGGCGTTCTTCCCGATTGTCGTGGATACGGCGACCGGACTGAAGGCAACACCGCCTGGCCTGCTCGATCTCGCCCGCGCCCTATGCGCATCGCCGCTCCAGGTCTTTTTCAAGGTTCAGATGCCGGCAGCCCTGCCCTTCATATTCGCCGGATCAAAAGTGGCCATAACGCTCGCCGTGATCGGCGCGGTGATCGGTGAATTCGTCGGTTCGGTAACCGGTCTCGGCAATCTGGTTTTGTCGGCCAACTCGCAGCTCGACGGCCCCCTGGCCTGGGCGGCTCTTGTCTGGCTGAGTGCACTCGGGATTCTCCTGTTTGGCGCGGTCGCGCTCGTCGAGCGACTGACGATGCCGTGGGAGCGTGCCGCTCAGCATTGATTTTCTTTTCCTTGAAAAACGATCGCCACAACAACAAGGTGCACACGTGACTCACGGCCCCCTCATCGACACCCATCAGCATCCGATCCCCGACTATTACAAACGCGCGCTTGAAAAGGTCGGTATTCACGGCAGCGGCGAAAATCCATGGGCCGACTGGAGTGTTTCCGCCCAGCTTGAATTGATGGACAAAAGCGGCATCGCAGCCGCAGTCAATTCAATTGCATCCCCCGGGGTATATTTCGGAGATGTGAAATTTGCGGCCCAGCTGGCACGCGAGTGCAATGAAGATTCCGCGCGAATGGTCTTGGACCATGCGGATCGTTTCGGCGCCTTTGCAATCTTGCCGCTGCCCGATGTCGCAGCCGCCGTCCGTGAAGCCGAATACGCACTCGATACGCTCAAGCTCGAAGGCGTCTGTCTGCTAACCCATGTCGGCGACCGCCACCTTGGCCAACCCGACGAGGACGAGCTTTACGCCGAGCTCGATCGCCGCAACGCCGTCGTCTTCATTCATCCGCTGCGAAACCAGGCGAAGAACATGCCGGCGTATAATTACCCATCCGGCATGACGGAGCTGGTGCTAGATACAACCCGCGCGATCCACAATCTGCTGTGGAACGGCACATTCGGCAAATATCCAAACATCCGCTGGATCATGCCGCACGGCGGAGGAACGGTGCCGTTCCTGATCTATCGGATGAGCGCGATGGACGATCGCCCACGCGTTGCGGAGAAACTGCAAGGCGGCACAGTCGCCAATACCATGCGGCGCCTCTACTATGACGTGGCGGAGATCTGCGCGCCGGCGCCGTTGAAATGTCTGATGGAAATAGCCGACCCGTCGCACATTTTGTTCGGCAGCGATTTCCCCTTTTCGCGGCATCGAACGCCGGCGCAGGATGTTCAGTCAGCGATCGCAGCCTTCGAGGCATTTGGCGATTGGGATGCGGCCACGCGGCGAGGCATCGAGCGCGAAAATGCTCTCAGGCTTTTCCCTCGGCTGGCAAATCGCCTCAACCTGGCAAAAGCGCCGTGATCAAGGAAATAATTGATGGTGGGCCCGGGAGGACGGAAAGTATAGAAGTCGAAAAGTGCAGGTTGTTCCCATTACATCGGCCTTAACTGTGTCGCCATTTGTGTCGCCAATCTCTTGTCGCCGATGCCTGTCGCCGGTATATTCGGGGGAGTATCCATTGGAGTCCCCATGTCCAAGACGACGGCGAGAGCGCGGCACGGCAGCTATATTTTTCGACGGTCCGGTTCCCCGAACTGGTATATCAAGCTGCGCTCGCCGGGCACCAAACGCATTGAGGAAAGCTTAGGCACGTCCGACAAGCTAGAGGCGGAAAAACTAGCCGGGGCGAGGATCACCGCACACAAGGCCGCCCTGCTGGCGGCACGGCCGCGTCTGGTGGCGATATGGGAGCACAAGCTTGAACCCGGCCGCGAACACACGGGTCCTGGCGGCGGCAAGATCATAGCGACCGAACGCGAGCTTATTCACATCGGCCACGACGGCACTATCCTCAAGACGGAGCCGAATGGTGGATTGCGCAGCCATGTCGATTTCGGCTCGCATCCGGTCACAGGTCGGGCTTTCGAGGCGGCACTGACTAGTCGGCCGACCGCGCCGACTAAGAATGGCGACGATACTGTTCTTGAGACCTATCTGAAACACGCCAACATCACCGGACATTACGAGCGCGAAGCGCGGGCCGTCTGGGCGTTGTACCGGACGCTGACCAATAGCAAGCCATTGAAGGACGCCGACAGAGACGATGGCCGCAAGCTGGTGGCGCACTTTGAGAGCCAAGGACTGAAAAGCGCGACAATACAGAAGAAAATTGGTTGGTTGACGGCCGCCTGCAATTTCGCGATCAAGGAGGGGCGGCTTAAATTCAATCCATTTTCCTCCGTCGTGCCCGACCGCAACGACAGTATGCGGCGGCTTCCGCTTGATGACGCCGACATGAAGGTGGTCAAGCGCGAACTCGGCAAGCTCAACGAGTCCGACCAATTGTTGCTCCGCCTACTGGCATCAACCGGGATGCGACTGAGCGAGGCATTCGAGATTGACGGCGAAATGAAGGAGCGCGGCGTGCGTTATGTCATCGTCGGCAAAAAAACTGAGCAGAGTTTGCGCCGCGTTCCTTTGCCAGGTTGCGTGTTGCCGCATCTCCCGAAGGCGATCAAGGGCCCGCTGTTTGTGAGCAAGCACGCGGACCCCCCTGACATGGCGTCGAAACGCCTCGGCAAATTTTTGGATGACATCGGTATCACAGACCCGCGCAAGGTGGTCCATTCGCTACGGCACCGCGCTCAAGATCGGTTACGTGCCGCCGGTTGCCCGGAAGATATACGCTGGGCGATCCTAGGCCACGAAGAAAAGACGGTCGCCGCCGGATATGGCGAGGGCTTCCCGGTGCCGCAGTTGAAGAAGTGGATTGACCGCGTAGGCTTCTAGGCCGAGAAAACGAAAAGCCGCAACAAGGCGTCGTCCCCCGGCCCGGACGATCGCTGGCACGATGGCAGGGAGACGGAATAAACTCATGATGTCCCTGGATGAAGCCAGAGCAGAAGTGGACGGCTGGTTAAATGAGGTAAAGCTCAGGACCGGCAAATGCAGCCGACTACTTCGAGATCAACTCGCGGAGGGCATGCGCTCTCGAACGATTAACGTGTTCGCCGTCTATGACGAGATCGGCCAAATGGAAGGGAGTGATCCTCCCCGCCGCACCGGCACAAAGCCAGCAAAGCGCCTCAACCGGCAACTCCGGGGGCTTATGCACAAGCATTACAAGGCCTCTTCGCTGGGCTCGTTCGCGCACAACCAGAAGAACCACTGGCTTCGGAAGGACAGCCAAACCAAACTCGACGAGGTGGTCAACGAGTTCTGCCGGGACGGGCACCCTGGAAGGTTTGCGCATGCACTCGTCCTCGGTGCTCATAAAGCACGGCACGTCGCCAATCAAATGACCGGCGAATGGATTGTCTATGCGCAAGTCGCGGGTATAAATTACTACTTGGCCCTGGCCGCTCACAAAGAGCCGGACGCAGTTATCGAGGCACGAGTCCGAACGTGTTGCGCCGAGTTCCCGGCAGTGGCTGTGCAGTTGGGACGATGATGCAATGTTAGGAAATGCTGCACGCGTAGCCGTGAATACGGGCGTCGCGGCAGTCTAGTTTTGTGGAAAAAACAATTCGTCGCTCGCTCCCCTCTTTACCACATCATTGTGTCAAGCTTGCCGACACACCGTGGGCTGGTGCAAAGGAAAAGGGCGACCCGCCTGCCAGCGATGCCGCCCTCTTTCCTACCCGAACACGCCGGCCGCCGAAGCGCCGGACGCGATGAACGTCGGGGGATTGTCGCGAGCTTACGCACGCCGTTCTAACGCGGCTCCAAAATAATTCGTCGAATTTTAAGCATCGATCCGCAAGGTCGGTTCACCTATACGCGCTATCATCGGTTGTCATGAGAACCGAAATCACCAAGCCGCTGACCGCTGCACAAATCGCCAAGGGCAAGAACCTGCCGCCTCGATTGGTGAGTATCGGGAGAGAGGTTGAGGCCAAAGTTTCCAAGTATCGGACCTATGAGGCCAAAGCCTCAGACATGGCCGTGTCGATCAGGCAGTTGCTCGCTGAGGCGGCGACCTACTGCGATAAAGGCGGCTTCAACGCGTTCCGCAAAAAATTCTGTCCGTCGCTCGGCAGGTCGCGAGCTTATGAATTGCTCGCCATCGCGTCGGGCAAAAAGTCGGCGGACGAAGCGAAGGCTGTGAAGGCCGCGCGGCAGGCGAAGCACATAGCTCGGCTGAAGGCAGCGGCCCGTCCATCAGTGACGGAAGGCAACGTCGTGCCGCTAGTCTCGCGCGATGCTCGGTTCAAAGAGTACGTGCTGGAACTAACTTTACTTATTGCAGACGTGAACCCAGCGAAGTTTTCCGGTGTCGCATTGCCAGCGGGCGACTTGGCGACGCTCGGCACATTCTTGCTGGCAATCGCGGACCTACAGCGGCGCGAGCGCGTCGCATGAGGAACACCGCATGATAAATCGGGCCACAGCCATGAACCTCGCGACCCGCCGCATTGGCAAGCTGTATAATGATAGCGACAGCGGCAAGCCGGTGATCCGGTTCACTATGACGGAAGGGAAGCGCCGTGAAATCGCCGCGCTCGCGAAGGGATACCAGACTTGCGTGGAGGACTACTGGTGTCCGGTCAGCGGGCGGCCTTGGTCGGACGCGGATTTCACCCACATCATGCACGTCATCAACGGCCGGATCACCGGGCGACGCAATAAAGGGCGGAAGCGATTGCGGCGCGCCGCCGCATGATGCGCGCGACCAAGAGCCGTTGGCCTTCGCGACCGCTCAACGATCAACGGGCGAGTATGCCGCCCTTCGACCATCCGGCACTCACCGAAGCAAGAACACTGTACCCCTCAACCGTGCGCGCCAGCCGCGACCGTTGGGCGCTTAAATCTGGCGACAATGCGCGCAAAATAGGTGCGCGAATTTTGAAAGGGCGATGGAAGGGCTTCCCGGTCTACACGTTGACCCTCGAAGAAAGAAAAACCTGCCCGACAAGTTGCCATCATTGGCGGAGTTGCATGGGCAATAAGATGCATCTGGCGGACAGAGTGGCAGCGGGACCTGACCTGCTTTGGCGATTGGAGCGCGAGATTGCGCTTCTCGAAATCCGCCATCCGGGCGGCTTCGCAGTGCGCTTGCATGTATTGGGCGATTTTTTCAGCGTCGAATACGTTCAATTTTGGGAGCGCCTCTTACAGCAACATCCCGCTCTGCATGTGTGGGGCTACAGCGCACGGCACGATCAGGACGATCCGATTGCTGCCGCCCTTGTCGCGCTGGTCAAGAAAGAATGGAGTCGCTTTGCGGTTCGGTTCAGTAATGCGCCGGTCCCGTTCGCGCTGCCCGCGACGGCTACTGTCGAACACCCGCTACAGGTGCCGCCCGGCAGTGTGCTATGCCCCGAGCAAACGGGGCGTACGGAGTCTTGCAGCACATGCGCTTTGTGTTGGGGTAGCACGCGGCGCGTGACTTTTTTGCAGCACTGAGGAACCCCAGCAGGATTGCCGCCTAACTGGCCCGCTCCCTGCATTCAACTTTTCATCTTTTTTGTGCTCGCTTCTTTCCATCGTACCCCCAGTAGCAAACCTCAATCGTCGTAACAGCAAAGAAGCCGATTAGGAGACCTAGCGGATAAAGCCAAATCTCTCGCGGCACATGCCCTGCCAACAAAGCAAACAGAGCCAGAGACTCCTCCACCCGTCATGATGTACACGGATGACGAGAGTACTGGCCTATCCAACACCATAGCTTCGTTCACGAACCAGCCAACTAGGGCTCCTATCAACAAACCCAAACTTACGGAACCGATTGCAACCATCCAATCCATGGGTACGCCTTGAGGTAGACCACCAGTGGGTCAGAAGTCTTTTTTGACTGGTCGGGACTGATCTTGTTGAGAAACCAACTCTTCGTAAGCCGTCGTGCACATTGTCTTTACAAAATCGAAGTTACCGTTGCCGCCCAATCGAATAATTTTCACGCTAGAGTCAATTACTGATCCTCCAAATCCATCATTGGCCGACTTCCAGATTGCAGCGGTGTCAAGACCGGGATTGGATTTAAGAAAACCGTCTTCACTCTCCTTAATACTACGACGAGCTTGCTCCATCTGTGCCTCGTTTATGAGGACAATGAGGTAACCGTTTCTTGCTTCATAACAGGCCTTCACACTCAAATAGTCCTCGTAAAGACTACGAAGCTTATTTTCCGGCTTGTTGCGCTCCAACTCCGCTGCTTGGTTCGCGGCTACTTGCTGTTCTTCTCTCTTTGCCAATACGCTATCGTAGAAGCTCTTTATTCCGGGAAAGCACGCTTGTAGTAACGACTGTTGGCTGCCGTGCTGATATGCTAGATTGTCCTTAGCTATCACGCTAAACATCGGCAGGCCGGGCGGCGGGGAAGAGCTATTAAAATAGGCGTTCAAGAACGCGTTTGTAAATTCGCGCAATGAATACACATGCCCCTGATCCTCCTGCGCCTGTTCTGTAAGTCCTGCCAAAATATGCTTGCCTTTCGCCTGAGCCGCCGGCGTTAACAGTGGCTCGGGGCAGACCTGCGAACGCGCTGTGCCGCAGAAGGAAAACAAAAGAATGCCGATGATTAGCAAACTCTTCGTCATTTTGATCCGCATGCGCTCAGGATTATCCGACGACGGCCAAGATTAAACGATTATAGGGGGGATTTGCGATCAGTGGAATGGGCTGAAGCAGCTATTCGGGCGCTTTCGACAATGCAGCACTTCGGTCGTTCGAACATTGAGCCGGGCTCACGGCGCGCCAGCATTTTCCTTGTCGCGTCACCACACTTGACGACGGTCGAAACGAACATGCGGCGAGCGATCCGCCATGAGTGCATATTTCACTTGGTCGAAGTGGTGATCCTCCGACTCGGTCGCGATGTCCTCGGTATTTTTCTTCGACCGTGGCAACACCGGCACCGTTCGAACGAATTGCGGGCAGTAGTTCTTGACCACGAACAATCCCGGTGCTTCACGTATCTTGCTGTCCTGTCGCGGCGAGCATGCAATCAGCCGCTCGCGGACTAGCGCAAAGCCGGTCACGCAACTCCCGGGGGGCTTCGATATCAATTCCCAATTGATACCCGGGGTCGTTTCTCCATTGATGATCACCGGCCGCTTGAACTCCTCGACGACGCTGAATTCGTTCATTTCTTCACCGATCGCATCATCGGCAAATCCGCGCGTGAACAAATCGCTCCATTTCTGCGATTGAACATCGCGATACCGCCAGCCGCGTTCGATTTTGTAGTTCTGAATTTTCGTGATGATCTCGGCGATAGACTCTTTAGTACCTTCGTTCGGCCGACCATTCCAGCCATACACTTCGCCGATCAAAAACAGATCGTGTGGGCGGGTGCGTTTGATCTTCCCAGACTTAAGACGGATGTTGCAGCCGTTGGACTCCCAATAAAAGCCAGCAGCAATATGGTTTTGTGCTGCCGTGATCGTAAGACATAAACAATTTGCCTTCGGCCGGAAGCTCGAAAGGTTCAATGTAAATATTTTTCCCATGCTCGAAGAAGATGCTATCGAACCCGCCACCCGCGACAATGTCCCAATTGCCATAGCGCCACGCTTGGAGTCGTGCCGGATCACCCTCGCACGATTGCTCGACATCGCGCATGTAGAACGGCTCGGTTTTCTTCAGCAAGGCGTTGTCGGCATAGCTGATATAAATTATGCGCCGTGACGACGGCACACCGTCTTCACCCAACTCTGTGATGCACGGGCCACAGATGCCCTTGGGGATGCCGCTGAGCCGGTATCTGAATTTCACCCAGTTGTGGCCTTCGCCCGAAGGATTACAAGTGAAGCGAACCTTGCGCGGCATAAGCTCTTGCGGGATCGCCGATCGCAGACATGAGAACATGAGCATGAAGCACTTAGGGCTGTCCCACAGCGTCAATTCTTCCCACATGATGACCGCATACGACTTGCCTTGGTAAAGCGGCCAGTCGGCCTCAGTGTCGAAATAGGATAGCTCAAGCGTCTCACCGCCCGGCCACTCGAAGATGTTCTTGAGCCGGTTAAATTGCGCCTTGGGCCAGATGTTTTTGACCAGCGGAACAAGCCACGTCAGGATGTCGGTGAACTCGCGCTGTGACCGGCGCAAGAGTATCATCTTGTAATTGCTGCCCCAGCCCCGTCCAACTCCGGACAACGCATCCATGAGCATTATTTGAGTTTTGCCCCCGCCTCTGTTTCCGGCCAAGCCGACTTCACGTTCAGGCGCGCGACAGTACGCATCCTGCGGTCCGGGCAACGCCGCGACGGCGACTTGCTGCAAATGCCGATCGGGGTCGCGGACGAACGGGATGTAGGTGCCCGATGGTCCAAGTTTGAAGGTATCAATGTGCATTTGCGCTACCTGATATTTGTGTTGAAATATTCCCCGAGGCTGTCATCGCTCGCCCAATCCAAAAACCCTTCGCGGCTCATTTCGTAGTCGTAGGTGCCCGCCCCGCCGCCCTTGGCGAAGGTCGCGGTTGCGACACCATCGTTCCACTCAAGGTCGCTGAAACAAGTCGAGGCCTTGTTGACCGTGATGTGGTCCTCCGCTTTCCCGGCTTTTGCGCTGGCGTTCGCGCTGACCGTCGCTTGTATGTTCAGAAGCTTTGCCGGGGCGTTCGGCGGCATTGGCTTGCCAGCGATGAATGCCTTGATCTGCGGCGTAGCCTCTAGCTGGCCCTTGGCAACGTGCTCAGCGATACGCTGTCGCTGCCAAGCGAGCTTGTCCTGTGGTGTCCAGTTCGTTGCCATCATTTTGCTCATAGCGCGATCCGTCTCCCGCCCGGAGGCGGCTTGCCGGGTCCAAGATTTTCGCTGTCGTAACGCGTGCTCGCCTTGCCCGGCGGCTCTGTTTCCCCGGCCAGCACATTGGACGTTTCACGCATCTCTTGGCCCATGATCTGCCCCACGTCATCCGGCGCTACCGGCTTGAGCTTCCGCTTATGATTTGGTGCAAGTTCTTTAAGCCAAGCGATTTTCAAACCCTTCATCGAACAGCGATGGTCGGATGCACAGCGTTAACTTCAATTCCAGCATCCTGAAACGCGCGATGCTGCGGACGTGCCGAGCAACAACGACATCGTCGGGGAACGGTGCGAGCAACTTGCTTTCAGTGTCGCGGAACAAGACGACTTCGCGCAGAAGCTTGCGGCGGAAGCGTCGATCAAACTCTTCTGAGTCTTTGCAAGGTCGCGGGATCGCCAGCGTGTTTGTCGGCCGCTGTACTTCTTCGGGCCGCTGTGTCAGTCCGAATGTCGAATTGAAATCGGTTGGCGGCGGCGAGAGCGCAGGCGTCTGTTGTGTGCCGCCTTCAATCCAAACGTGGCCTTGGTGGGTGACGGCGACTTCCGACTTCTCGCCGTAAACTTCCGGGGCCAAGCTGGTCAGCAACTTGACCAAAATCGCCGGGTTCGGCGGACTGACACGTCCATTTCCTGCACAAGGCCGCCAGTCTCAGGGTCGCGGTGGAAGGTATCTGAACGCGGGCGCTGACCATATTCCGCCGTCCATTCGTCATCGGTCATCGCCAGCGCGTCGGCGGCGATCTTCGCATCACGCCGCCAGACCGGCGCACCGTTGAAGAAGCGGGGGCTCTCATGGCCGTTGACCGCCAAGTCCCTTGCGTTCGCCTCGATGGCTACAATGTTCAGCTTGCGAGCCGCGTTGACGTGAAGGTGAAATGGCTGGTCATGGCCCAACCAAGTTAGAGCGATGCTTCTCGGGATCAGCAATCGACTCCTTTAACCAGCGGAAAATCGTGGTTGGATTTAATTTTAGCGTTGCGGGCTGCACGCTTGAGCGCGGGATGGAGCACAAGCTGAGAGAGGACCAGCTTCTTGTGATCGTCGATCTTCTTGTTCATTCGATCCTCCCCGATTAGTGGCCCGACGCGGGACCATGGGTTACCGGCGCCGGGCCGACGCAATGCGCTCAACGCCGCCGAAAGCGGAGACGTGCTGCGGTTCGATTATTTTTTCAGAGGGGGATGCTTCAAGTGTTAGAGCAAATGCGCCCGAAAAGCAACCGGGGTCTTGCGGTAGTGCCTCAGTTTGAATTTTAACTAGTGAGAAAGAGTGCCAGGGCGCTGATGGCCATTACAGCCCAGATGGCCAACGCCAAACCTTGAAATTTGAACGCGCGGCGGCGATGCTCAAGCCCACGCTCGTCTAACTGGTCTGCAAACCAAGCGGCGTTAAAGCGATTAAGAGCCACCCACCATCTGAAAGGCGCATCTGATCGTCGACAGTAAGCGGCGCGAAAGCCGTGATAACTTCCGCAAAACGCGAACACAATGCCGCTCAGCATCGTTATGCCGCAAATGACTGCGAGAGCTAGGCGAAAATCCAGAAACATTTATTCCAGCCGCCTTTTTTATGGTCCTCGCTTCGCCAGCGTCGGTGTTGGCTCGATAATAGCGACTATATCGGCCACGTTCCACACGTAATCTTTGTTGCTACCTTTGTCGGTCGGAATTTTCAGGCGTGTTGCCGGTTTTGGAAATTTTTCAGGGGTCGGTTCGATTTTCAGATGCGACTTCGTTTTAGTCAAAAACGACTCCGGAATTTCAAGTAATCGGCACACAATGAACGAGCACATACATCCATTGTGGACCATCCGCGCGGAGTGCCTTGACCCCATATCTAGCTACAGCGACCATCCAGCAACCGAGGGTCACCATCCTGAGTTCAAGAGCCTCAACCACGGGCCATCTGGAGGCCGCTCAGCGCGCATAGCTGGCGGATTGGCGACATTGGCGACAGTCTGAGGGCAATTCGCTTGTGATTGCAGTGGCAACTTCCCCCGGTGGAGGGGTAGCCGCACGCACGAATTTGTGGAGATTTCCAGGAATATCGGGGCTAACAAAAGGTCAAAAGGCCGATGTTTGGGGCGCTCCACCACTATCGTTCAGCCGGGCTGAGACGACCGTCTTTCGGTTGCTCTTGGTGTGCCTGAGCCGACGCCATCGTAGGTTCTAGGATGAGGACGGTGAGGACGGTGAGGACGGTAACGTAACCTTGGGCAATTCTCATTTTATAAGGGATGGAGAAAGAGAGCGGGGGAGAAGATAGGCGACCGTCCTCACCGTGCCTCACCATCCTCACCCTGCTTTCGCTTGTTCCCGCCGATATATCTCCCACGCCGCCCGCTCGCGCTCCGCCTTGGAGAACTTGGCTTGCACATAGATGATTAGTTCGATGCGCTTCTTACCGACCTGCCATCGACCTGACTTGCTGTCGGGCTTACCTTGGCTCACATAGCCTGCGTCTTCCATTTCAGCCGCGACCGTGTTGCGGCCCTCCGGCGAATACCAGTGCGATAGGTCGCTGTCATTGGCGTCGGCGCGGTGCAACTCGGCGATGGTCACCGCAGGCGGGCTGCCGAGTCGTTCGATGATGTCGGCGAGGGCGTTCTTTTTCGGGTTCGCGTAGGCGCGGACAATCTCGCGGAACGCGTCGGTCTTTGGCGGCGGGGCCTTCGGTGCGAAGGCGAAAAGTTCCAAATCGTAGTCGAACAGATAGCGGGCCACGTTCTCATAGCCGCCGCTGTCATACCAGTCATAGAGCGATTTGAAGTAAGCCGCCGCTTTGTCCTCGCCGCCCCAATCGTCCAGTGTCCGATTAGACCACGCGACATAATGCCGGGCGTCGTCCTCGGGCAAGAACAGTCCGCGAGCTTTGTGGTTTGTGGTGATGATGAAACCGACCACATCAATCACGGGATGCAGCTTCACGTTCTTGTCGGCGACGGGCAGGACTCCGGTGGCAAGTCCGCCGAGCCATGGCTTCATGCGCTCATAGAACGCAAAGCGGTCCTTGTCACCGAAGTCCTTGGCCTCGTTGACCAAGCAAATCACCGCTTCGAGGTATGGCGTAAACTTCGGTTCATCCATGATGCGCTGGGCGTCCACCGTTGAGACGTTCCAAGTGCCGCAAGCAAAGGCGGCCGGTTTCAGCAAAGTGTCTTTGCCGATCCGGGTCCCGCCGCCGAGCACAAGCGCATGGTGGATTTTGACTTCGGGCCGCTGCACTCGCCACGCCAGCCATTCGACGATGTGCCGCCAGTCGTCCGGGTACAACAGTTTGACGTGATCGAGCCATGGCTTCACGCCTTCGTCGCTGCCGTCCGCGTCATTGATCGAAAGCCGAGCGGGCCGGTAGCGGTTGAACGTGTGGACTTCAGGCACGTACTGCATTCCACCTTGCAGATGCACGATGGTATCGGCGAGCACCTTGGCATAGCCCGGTGCCCATGTCATTGTCAATCGGCTTCCAAATTTGACCCTCGATCGGCGTCCAATTTTGACCCCCTCTGGCGACGGGTTTTGGCGGTAGCGCTCGCGTCGTCGGAGCTGGCCGGGGTTGCGGAGACGGCGCGAGTGCGGGTTGTCGGATGATCGTCAGCGCGGCTTTTGAAGCGCCAACTGTCATTGCCGGTTTCGATGATATCGCAGTGGTGGGTCAGGCGATCGAGCAACGCGGTCGTCATCTTGGGATCGCTGAAGACGCTCGGCCATTCACCGAATGCGAGGTTCGTAGTGACGATGACCGAGGTGCGCTCGTAGAGCCGGCTGACGAGGTGGAATAGGAGTTGCCCTCCGGATTGAGCGAAGGGCAAGTAGCCGAGTTCGTCGAGAATGATGAAGTCCATTCGGGTGAGTTGATCGGCGATCCGACCTTGCCTTCCGTTGCGGGTCTCGATCTCGAGCCGGTTGACGAGATCGACCACGTTGTAAAACCGGCCACGGGAGCCTGAGCGGATGCAGCTTCTGGCGATGGCAATGGCCAAATGGGTCTTGCCGGTGCCGGTGCCGCCGACCAGCACGGCGTTGCGCTGCTGGGCGATGAAGCCACCACCAGCGAGGTCACGGACGAGCGTCTCATTGATCGGCGTGCCCTCGAACTGGAAGTCGTCGATGTCCTTGGCCAGCGGCAGCTTAGCGATGGTGAGCTGGTACTTGATCGAGCGCGCCTGTTTCTCGCTGATCTCGGCGTTGAGCAGATCACCGACGATGCGCTGGGGTTCATGCTGGCGTTTGACGGCTGTGGCCATGATCTCGTCGAAGGCGGCCTTCATGCCGTAGAGCTTGAGCTCACCCATGAGGTCGAAGAGTTGGGATCGTTCCATCAGTTGCTTCTCCTGAGGTTGTCGTAACGGGCACAATCGGCGATAGGCGCGTGGCGCAATGTCAGCGCGGCCGGCGTGAGGATGGTGGCGGGCGGACCGGGATCACGCTGGCGCGCAAGGATGTTGAGGACGACATCGGCGGAGTGAACGCCGTGGTCGATCGCCTCGGCGCAGGCGGCTTCGACCGCCGGCAGTCCGTCGGTGAGCACCGCGGTGAGGATGTCGACCATCTGGCGATTGCCATCGTCGGCAACGGCGAGTTTGCGGCGCACGCGCTCTATCGACGCCGGCAGCACCCAGTCCTTGAAGGGTGCACCATTGCGCAGGGCGCCGGGCTTGCGGGCCAGCACGGGCACGTAATGCCAGGGATCGTAAACCGTCTCGCCGCGGCCAAACGAGCGAGAATGCTCGGCGACGATGCGCCCATCCTGGCGGATTACGATGCGATCGGCGTAAGCATGGACCTCGACCGGACGACCGACAGCACTGGCGGCGACCGAGTACTTGTTGTTGTCAAAGCGTACCAGGCAGGTCTTCGAGACCGATGCCGGCACCGCGTGGAAGCCGTCGAACCGGCCGGCATAAGGAATGAGCTTCGGGCGCTCGGCCTCGAACACCTCCCAGATGGTCTGCTCGGTCAGCTCCGGATGGGGATGCACCTTGGCGTAGGCAATGCATTTATCGAGCAGCCAGGCGTTCAGTTCGTCAAGATTCTTGAACCGGAGACGGGGCGTGAAGAACCGCTGACGAACGAGCCCGACCTGGTTCTCGACTTGCCCCTTCTCCCAGCCCGATGCCGGCGTGCAGGCGACTGGATCGACGAGGTAATGACTGCACATCTGCAGGAAGCGGCGATTGTAGAGGCGACCCTTGCCGACGAAGATCGTCTCCACCGCCGTCTTCATGTTGTCGTAGATGCCGCGCCCGCAAGCGCCCTTGAACAGGGCGAAGGCCCGGTCGTGGGCGTCGAACACCATCTCCTGCGTCTCGCGCGGATAGGCGCGCACGAACAGCATCCGGCTGTGACAGAGCCGAACATGGGCGGCCTTCACGATGACCGTCACGCCGCTCAGCAGAACGACCTCGTGGCTCCAGTCGAACTGGTAGGCTTCCCCTGGCGCGAAGCTCAGCGGGACGTAGGCCGCCGCCGTCGATTGTCCGCGCTCCTTGGCCCATCGCCTGGCGTAGCGCCGCACGGCATCGTAGCCACCGTCGTAGCCGCGCCCGCGTAGTTCCTCGAAGATGCGGATCAGCGTCAACTGCTCGCGGAAGGGCTTGGTCGTATTGCCTTCCAACAGTTCATCGAGTTCAGCCGTCCACCGCCCCAGCTTCGGTCGAGGCTGAACGTCACGCTCGTACTCGAACGATGTCTCCCCCGACCGCAGTATCTTGCGGACCGTGTTCCGGGACACCCTCAGATCTCGGGAAATCTCCCTGATCGTCTTGCCCTTGATGAAATGCTCGCGCCGAATCCGGCCGATCGTCTCCACTGTCAGCATTCCCCCACCACTCGCTTGGAATCAAAGCGAGCAGCGCATCAGGCCAACCTGTAGGGGGTCAATTTTGGACGCCGATCCCCCGGCTCAGGGGGTTAAAATTGCACGCCGAATGACACGCCCGGCACGATCCGCTTGCTGTCATCAGGGTGCATGGCAGCAAGATGATCGCCGAGCGACGCGAAGTGATTGTGGATTTGATGCTCGATTGCGTGACCAAACCTCTGTGATTTTCTCATGTCACGTCTCCTCTCAGGTTGTCTCTGGTAGGACCGTGTGCAGGCTTCTTGCGAAATCATCCGGCGGCCGGGCCGACTCGCCATTGCCCATGACGGCGTGCGCGGCCGATTTATCGACGCTCTGTCCGTCGCCGCCCTTCATGTCCCAACTTGCCGCTGGAACTGGGTAAGCCTTGATCCGCGTCGGATCGAGCGGCGAAGGTGACGAGGCTTCCGGCGGAGCACCTGTCGGTGGAGCACCGAGCGTCGTGGAAGTCCGATTTGCAAAACTCGGATGGATCGGTGCGGCTAATCCCGGTTTCTTCGCAATAGAGGATCGTCGTGCGAGTCCTTTGCCTCGACTGTTCTCGTGTTCGATGTCGCGAGAAGTCGTCCCCGTATTGATTTCGACCTTATCGAATTTGCTCATTGCCTCCCCCCGTTACGCGACCCGACGAGGGCCGGTATCTCCGAGCTTGGAGCCAACTGAGGCCGCAATTTGAGCGGCCTTAACCTCTGAGAGGTTTTTCACGATGGCACACTGTCGCCCAATCGCTTTCGCGTTGTACTTGCCGCGAGCGTCGAGATTGTCGGGATGTGACGACCACGGATTTTGTGCGTGATCGGTACTGCCGTAGAGCTTCGTCTTTTCACTCTCCGGCAAACCGTTCGCGTAAAGCCGTTTCAGTTCTTTATAGCGTTGCCCTCCTACCGCGAGATACAGTCGAGACTCGGCGGTTTTGTTCTTCGCGACGAACGCTTGCTGACAGAGTTCGGCGTCGTGATCCGATTGGACAGCGAAACGGTGCGGAAAATCGACCTTGGCCTGCGAGACAAAGGCCGCGATTTCCGACCTATTTGTGATCCGGTAAGCGTCAACATCAATCTCCCAATCGGGCAACGAGCTTTCGAGCGCGCCAGCGCGCAGGGCGGCATCTTTGAGTTCGCCCTCCAATACGAAGTTACGCATGGGCGGAGACTCCTTCTATCTGTGGACGAGGCGAAGCAGTACGGGGCCGAGATTTCAGGTACGCCTCGATTTCAGAAAACAGGACAATGCTGCGGCGACCGCACGCACGCGGAGTGATGATGCCCTCCCGAATGAGAGCGCGGAAACGATGCTGTGGAATGCCAAACGCGATTGCTGCCGCGCGCGGCGATGCGCCACGTTGCATGGGTAGCTCCAAATTGTCAGAGGGGGACTCTGAGAAGAACGTGACACAAACGAGCACCAACTGCAACCCGTGTCTCACAAATGCGAACGGCGGCGAGTTAGCCCCGCCGCCGTTGATCTATTTCGCCTTTGGTCCATCAGTGATGGACGGCGCTACCTGCCGGTGTTGCCCTGGTCGAGGAAGAATATGGACAACATCGACTCTGCGTCAGAAACGCATCGCGGACACGATAAAATGTGCGCTGGCGGCCGACCGCTCGCCGCACGTCCGCTTCAACCGTCGTCAGGTGTGGTGACCTTTCGGGCGGCCTTCACCGTTCCACCTATGATCGCTTTCAGATTTTCTAGCTCCTCCTCTTGAAGCAAGTCGACGGGTTGCCATGACATCAGCAGGCCCACAATCTTCGTCCACACCGAAATCAGTGTTGTAATACTGACGTGCTCAGGGATGCTTGCGTATTCCTTTCCATGCCATGGCTTTAATGCATCAAGAAATGGGTCAAGCATACTCTTACGCTCCACCTGCGAAAGGCCAAGCTGATTTAGCTGCGCCTCCGTCAACCGTAGCAAACCCGTTTGCAAGGTCATAAATTCTTCCTTCGGAAGTTGGATGGTCAAAGGTTCATCGTACGGCGCGATGATCGCTTCGAGAGTCGCTTTCGCTTCCTTTGAAGTGTTTCCTTTGAACCATTCTGTTATGTCAAAATAAATTTTCCGCCGCTTCCCGGCGGCGCTGATGACAAATTTCTCCAACCTGCGGCCGTCTGTATCAAGCAATGATCGCTCTATGAGCTTCCAATTCTTGTTAGGGGTGCCAAACATAGCTTTAAGTACCGCGTATTCCTTGGGAATGCCCTCCAAGCTGTTGGCAGCGTGAATGCGGATTGCGCTCTCGGGTGTTGTTCCGCCTTTCGCGGGCGATTCCGCCTCCGAGACTGGCGGCTTAGCTTTAGGGCGAGCATTCTTTAATGGAGGTGATTTTACCTCAGCCGTTGCCTTTGGAAACTGAGTGCTTTTTTCAAGCACGTAATACAACGAGACCTTGTAGAGAAACCATGCGGCGGCAACGCTAAAGACAATCGGCCACCATCCATCACCGAAAAAGACGGCTCGGATCAAGAAGTACGCAGCAGTCAGACTTGCTGCGACCCATATCCAACCGACGATGCCAACGCACAATTCTTTGACTACAGACTTTCTGCTCATCTGATCGGGTGTTGGCATGATCAGAAATCCCCGACTTCCACTTTGGGCGTGGCTCAAATGTCTGCTTTGCTCCGAAAGCGACCGAATTGCCGCTCGGCGGCGAAATGACACTGGGTAGTCTACTTTGCAGCGCGTTCGTTGCTCAGTCCGAATAGATGTTCGGGTAGTGTGCGGGCTCGATCCGAGACACGATTATAATGCTGCTCGCTCTCCTCGCTTAGGGTCAACTGCTTGATGCCGTGCTTTGGCGTCCGACCTAGTGTCGTGGCGAAAATCAGCTCACCCAATTCCCATATATCCCGCATTGTCCGCAGTATTTGAGCTTCAGCCGCAGCATTTCCATTTTGCTTAAAGTGTTCGATTAGATGAATGCATGTGGCGTGAAATCGCATCGGTGCCGGGGGATGGTCTCGATGCATGAGCGTTCGATTGTTCCAGCCCGTTTCATCCATCAAACGGAGCACAAAAAAGATCACGAGGAGGTAGTTCACCATCGCGTCGTCAGGCGTAGGATGAAATGCACGGTAGGCTTCATCGATGTGACCGGGGTATTTGCCAAACTTTCTGGGCAAATCCTTCAGCGGTTCCAGCCCCCAAATCGCGGCGTGGCCATCCGCAGCAAGCTCAAGCGCCTGGACGGCGAGCGGATCGCCGTTCACAGCCTGGCAAGCATCCCCAGCTAGATGACCAAGCGCAAGATGCGCGAATTCATGTCGCACAATCACGTCGAAGCATTCACTCATGAAGACAACCGCCAACGCCAGGCGCAATGGATCGTCCGGTGATCGTGCGGGAAGCACATTCCAAAGCGTATGCGCTGGGAAGGTCTCGGCAACGGAAACGCGCTTGCTGGGATGGAGACATGCTTGGTTTCCGACGCGCGGCCACAATCCCTTAGTCGCCATCATGCGCTGAAAAAATCCTTGAGGGTCGGCACCAGACCTATATTTAAGACGATGAATGCATATCGATGAAGCATGGCGAAAGCGCCGTAGCTCGGGCCTTCGCAAAATGCGATATGTGCCTCACAGTGTTGGGCTGGCAGTAGACGAGCGTTAATCCGATGGGCGACACTCTCAGCGCGCCGACCGAATTGGGCGACAAGGGCTTTCCAATTGCCGGATAGGGAGTCCGTATCTACGCGGGCCGGACGTTGCTGAGCGGCCAATGCGCCATCGAGACAATCGAGAATAGCTTGGTCCACGTTTAGTTCCCTCTGGGCATAGGGCAGACCTCAGTCGTATTGGAAATGCAAGTCCTGCTGTTGTGGGTCGAAGTCGAAGCGGACAATACGATCAATTGGAGCCGCATTGTCAGCGGCAATCTTAATTTGCAATTCAAAAGTGGCAGTATGACCGAACAAGTGGGCGAAGTGATTGGGCGTCCAGAGCGTGGAAAATCGCAAAACAGATGGCCCCGTCGGCACTAGATCAAGTGATGCTACGTTCATGTAGAAAAAGGCACCGCGCGGAATACTACGAGGCTCCGCAGCGCCGCCACTCGACCATTCTAATTCCAGCACCTCTTGTTGCAGAGGGGCGCGATTGCCGTTCACGATCTGCGTGACGCCAGTGATATATCCTTTGCAATTATGAATAGTCGAGCGTCCGCCATTTTCAATGAGCAAGCGCAAAAACCGAGCAGTATGTGTCGGCGGGTTGCCACGGGACGTAGTGACATAGCAGCCCCTTCCTTGAACCAAGCGTGCCGACAAAATTGGCCGGGTCCACCAGCGATATATTCCCGCCAGGGCCGACGACATTACGCTGCCGCCGAGGAAGCCGATAAGCACAGGGAGCAACGCGGTCCCAAACTGCGCCGCCTGATGTTGATGATCCATCGTCGAGAACCAATCGAGTAGAGGTAAACCCACGAACAGCCACAGCGGTACCGCGACTAAGAAGCCGACCACAATGACATCGTCGGCATCAGGTCCCCAACGCCTCAAAGCTCAAAACCTCCGCACGCCCGTTGTGTAGTTGTCCTAAGGACCCATCAACTCGATTGCACGCGGTTGTTTTCTGTCGCCAATAACTGTCGCCACTGTCGTCATAATACCTATCTAAGCCATTGATTTTATTATGTGGTGGGCCCGGGAGGACTCGAACCTCCAACCAAGCGGTTATGAGCCGCTAGCTCTGACCATTGAGCTACGGGCCCGCGCTGCAAGCAAAGTTGCAGCCGAAGGCGGGCAGGAACGGCATTATAGTTCGTCATTGCGAGCGAAGCGAAGCAATCCAGGGCGGCCGGCGCGCCTAGCAAGAAGCCCTGGATTGCTTCGTCGCTTCGCTCCTCGCAATGACGATCAACCCTGCCGGCTTAGCAGAAACACCGCCTGCTCGCCGAATAAATTCCAAAACCACCACGGCATTTTCAGCCGCATCCGCCGGCCCCAGGCGTTGAGCGCCACTGCCTGCTCCATCCTGGCGCCAGCGGTGAGGCAGAGCTCGCGGAAATCCTTGATGCTGCAGAAGTGGATATTCGGCGTTTCATACCAGGCATAAGGCAAATTGCGCGTATGCGGCATGTGGCCGCCGAAGAACAGCTGCAGGCGGATTCGCCAGTGGCCGAAATTCGGGAACGAGACGATGGCATGGCGGCCGATGCGCAGCATATGTTCGAGCACGACGCGCGGCTGGCGCGTCGCCTGCAGCGTTTGCGACAGAATGACGAAATCGAATCCGTCGTCGGGATAATTCTCAAGATCGGTGTCGGCGTCGCCTTGCACCACGGCGAGACCCTTGGCGACGCATTCGTTGACGCCCTCGCGCGACAGTTCGATGCCGCGGCCATCGACGCCGCGGCCTTCCAACAGTCGCAACAGCTCGCCGTCGCCGCAGCCGACGTCGAGCACACGCGCGCCCGGCCCCACCATGCCGGCGACGACCAGCAAGTCGACGCGCGAGCCGCCCGGGCCGCGCGCCGCCTCCGCCATGGTGAGATCGTGTTTGAGACGCATCAGCATCGTTACCTTCCCGGTAGCCCGCGCGCCTTGGCGGCGCCTTCCAGAAAGCCACGCACGATCGCGAAAAATTCCGGCTCGTCGAGCAAAAACGCGTCGTGGCCCTTGTCGGTCGTGATCTCGGCGAACGACACGCGCGCGCCCGCGGCATTGAGCGCATGCACGATAGCGCGGGACTCCGCCGTCGGAAACAGCCAGTCGCTGGTGAACGAGATGACGCAGAACCGGGTCGGCGCGCCGCGGAAGGCTTCCGCCACCACGCCGTCGTAATCGCCGGCAAGATCGAAATAGTCCATCGCGCGAGTCAGATAGAGATACGAATTGGCGTCGAACCGCTCGACGAAGGTGATGCCCTGATGCCGCAGGTAGGATTCGACCTGGAAGTCGGCATCGAACGAGAATGTCGGATTGTCGCGATCCTGGAAGCGACGGCCGAATTTGCGGTGCAGCGCCGCATCGGACAGATAAGTGATGTGCGCGCCCATGCGCGCCACCGCGAGCCCGCGCCGCGGATTGACGCCGTCGGCGAAATAACGCCCGCCGCGCCACTCCGGATCGGCCATCACCGCCTGGCGGCCGACCTCGTGAAAGGCGATGTTCTGCGCCGAGTGCCGGGTCGCAGCCGCGATCGGCAAAGCGGCGAAGACGCGATGCGGGTAGCTCGCCGCCCATTGCAGCACCTGCATGCCGCCCATCGAGCCGCCGGCCACCGCAAACAGCGATTCAATGCCGAGATGATCGAGCAGCATCGCCTGCGCGCGCACCATGTCGCGCACGGTGATGACTGGAAAATCGAGACCCCACGGCATGCCGGTCGCCGGATTGGTCGACGCCGGCCCCGATGAACCCATGCAGCCGCCGACCACATTGGGGCAGATGACGAAATAGCGCTCGGTGTCGATGGGTTTGCCCGGCCCCACCATGGTCTCCCACCAGCCCGGCTTGCCGGTGACCGGATGATCGTTGAAGGCGTGCTGATCGCCGGTCAGCGCGTGGCAGACCAGCACCGCATTGCTGCGCGCGGAATTGAGCGTGCCATAGGTTTGATAGGCGATCTGCAGCGGGGCAAAATCGACCCCGGCGTCGAGCCGCAGCGGATTGTTGGCGGCAAAGCGCACGACCGGCGAATGCGGCTCGTCCGCTTCGCGCGTGCGGTCGGCAAGATCGACGGCGGCGCTGGCGTCGGCCATCAATGCGGTCCTTGGTGCCGCGCTACCCGGCGGGCTCAGCCGCAAGCTCGCGGAGCGCGGCCAAAGCCGCGTAAATAGGCCGGCTGCGCGCCGGGAGTCAACGTTTTCTTTGCTTTCGGCCCGAACGGCACCTATCAATCGGGCTTGTTACCGGGTCAGCACAATGCCGAAAACGCCGCGCGACAAGGACTTCTCTCTCACCGATCTTGCGCACGCGAGATCGACCGCATCGACGCAGCAGATGCACGAGCTCTTGATGGCGCGCGGCGAGATCATCGACCGCCTGATCGCGGTGAAGAAAACCGAGGAGACCGGCTCGGCGTTCCGTCCGGCGCGCGAGGCCGACATGATGCGGCGGCTGGTGCGGCGCCATCGCGGCAACCTGCCGCTCGATACCGTCGAGAGCATTTGGCGCGTCATCATCTGCGACCTTCACTTATGTGCAGGCGCCGTTCGCGGTCCATGCCGACCTGTCGGCGGGCGACGCGCTGATGCGCGATTCAGCGCGTTTCCATTTCGGCTTCACCGTGCCGTTCGTGCCGCATATGGGCGCCGCGAGCGTCGTCGAGGCGGTGACCGAGTCGAAAGGCGATCTCGGACTGGTCCCGGCCTTCGCCGTCGCCGGTGCCGGACCGTGGTGGGCTGCGCTCGAATTCGACGCCGCGCCGAAGATCATCGCCCGGCTGCCATTCGTCGAACGCGCCGACCATCCGGCGGCGCTGCCGGTCTTCGTGGTGTCGCGCGCCGCCGCCGACGCCATGGTGACGGAGACCGAAGTGTGGAGCATGCGGGTGTCCGGCTGGAGCGCCGCCGCGGTCACGCGCTACCGCGGCAATTGCCGACGTCATCGCCGTGCCCGACCGCGCCTTCGACGGCGCGGCGCTGCTGGTCTCGGCACCAGCGCGGCGGCATCGACGCCGTCACCGCGGCGCTTGTCGGCGTCGGCGCCTCGATCCGCTCCTCGGCCCTCGTCGGCAGCCACGCAACCCGCTATACGGTGCCGGCCAGCAAGCCTGCCTCGCCTTGAAGCGCAGGACATGGAGAAGGTCCGGAGTAGCTGACAATGACTGCGATGCGTCCGATGCCGCGGCCCGGCGTGCTCGACATCGAGGCCTATGTGCCCGGCAAGAGCAGCGCGCCGGGCGTGGCCAAGATCTTCAAGCTGTCGTCGAACGAGACGCCGCTCGGTCCGAGCCCGCGCGCGATCGCGGCCTACAAGGCCCGCGCCGATAGTCTCGAGGATTATCCGGACGGCGCGGCGAGCGAACTGCGCGAGGCGATCGGCCGCGCATTCGGTCTCGATCCCGACCGGATCGTCTGCGGCGCGGGCTCGGACGATCTATTGCATCTGTTGGCGCACGCCTATCTGGTCGACGGCGACGAGGCGATCCACACCACGCACGGCTTCCTGATCTATCCGATCGTGACGCTTGGCGCGGGCGCGAAGCCGGTCGTGGTGCCGGAGACGGAATTACACCGCCGATGTCGATGCCATCCTCGCCGCGGTGACCGCGAAGACCAAGATCGTCTTTCTCGCCAATCCGAACAATCCGACCGGCACTTGCCTGTCGTTCGATGAGGTCAAGCGGCTGCATCGCGGCCTGCCGCCGCAATGTTCTCTTGGTGCTGGACGCCGCTTACGCCGAATATGTCCGGCGCAACGACTACGAAGCCGGTATCGAGCTGGTCGCCACGTCCGAGAACGTCGTGATGTGCCGCACGTTCTCCAAGATTCACGGCTTGGCGGCGCTTCGCCTGGGGTGGATGTTCGGTCCTGCCCACGTCGTCGATGCTGTCAACCGCATTCGCGGCCCGTTCAACGTCACCGGTCCCGCCATCGCTGCCGGCGTCGCCGCGATCGAAGATATGGAGCATCAGGAATACGCCCGCGAGCACAACACGCGCTGGCTTGCCTGGCTCATGACCGAAATCGGCAAGCTCGGGCTCACAGTGACGCCGAGCGTCGCCAATTTCGTGCTGATCCACTTTCCCGAAACCAAGGGACGCACGGCGAAAGACGCCGATGCCTTTCTCACTGCCCGCGGCCTGATCTTGCGCCAGACCACGGCCTACAAACTGCCCAACGCACTGCGATTGACGGTCGGCACGGAAGAAGCCAACCGGCTCGTCGTCGCCGCGCTCAAGGAATTCTTGGCCAAGCCGGTATGACGCCGTGAGCAAGCCCACGCCGCTGTTCAATCGTCTGGCGCTGATCGGCGTCGGCTTGATCGGCTCGTCGATCGCGCGCGCCGCGCGCGCCCAGGGGGCGGTACGCGAAATCGCCGCCACCGCCCGCTCGGCAGGAACGCGGCGTCGCGTCGCCGAGCTCGGTCTCGCCGATCAGGTGCTGGAGACAAACGCCGCCGCGGTCGCCGATGCCGATCTGGTCATCGTCTGCGCACCGGTCGGCGCCTGCGGCGACATCGCCAAGGAGATCGCACCTCACCTCAAGGCGGGAGCGGTGGTCTCCGACGTCGGCTCGGTGAAGGGTGCGATCGTCCGCGACATGGCTCCGCATCTGCCCGCCGCCGTGCATTTCGTGCCGGCTCATCCGGTTGCCGGCACCGAGCATTCGGGACCGGATGCCGGCTTCGCCGAGCTGTTCGTCGAGCGCTGGTGCATTCTCACGCCGCCGGAAAATACCGATGCGAAGGCCGTCGAACGGCTTGCCGCCTTCTGGCGCATGCTCGGCGCCAAGGTCGAAACCATGCCGGCCGGACATCACGACCTGGTGCTGGCGATCACCAGCCATCTGCCGCATCTGATCGCCTACACGATCGTCGGCACCGCCGACGAGCTTGGCGAGGTGACGCGATCCGAAGTGCTTAAGTTCTCCGCCGGCGGGTTCCGCGACTTTACCCGCATCGCCGCTTCCGACCCGACCATGTGGCGCGACGTGTTTCTCGCCAACAAGGATGCGGTGTTGGAAATGCTCGGCACCTTCAACGAGGACCTGGCCCAATTGACTCGCGCCATCCGCCGCGGCGACGGAGCCGCCTTGTTCGACCATTTCACCCGAACGCGCGCCATTCGCCGCGGCATTGTCGAAATCGGCCAAGATTCGGCGACGCCGGATTTCGGCCGCTCGCATGCTGAACTCCAGCCGCTGCCCCGACCCTATGCCGTTTCAGATGAGAATTGAGCGCCGCCACTGATATTTTAGCGCGCCTTGACGGTCAGCGCTTCTTCCACCGTCGCCCGAAACTCCGCGAGCGTGAAGGGCTTGGCGATAACGTCGTGAACGAGGGCGTCGAGGCCATGCGCTCGCTCGCGCTGATCGGCATAGCCGGTCATCATCAAAATGGTCAGGTCGGGATAGTCGCGCGCCACGGCCAGCGCCAGCGCAATACCGTCCATGATCGGCATGCGAATGTCTGTGACCAAAAGATCGAAGCTGCCGTTTTCGCGCTTGAGCAGTTCGAGTGCGTCGCTGCCGTCGAAGGCGGTCTTGACCTGGTGGCCGACGCCGGTCAGCGCCCTGGCACACATGGCGCACAGGGCTTCTTCGTCTTCAGCGATCAGAATACGAGCCATGTCAGCGCATCCCGGTCAAAATATCGTAGTGATTGACGAAGCGGACCAGCACGTCATGGGAGTCGGGCGGCGGCGAAGCGAGCCGGGTCTGGAATGCGATCGCTTGACCCGCGGCCACAACACGTTGCGCCGGCACGGCGGACCACGAATAGATCTCCTGTCGCGCGGCATTGCGCACGGCAATCCGCAGATGCGGCACGTTTTCGGTCTTGTCCGTGATATTGACGATATTGCCGCGAACCACGAGGATCGGCACGCCGTCATGTTGCTCGGTGGCGGTGGTGAGACTGGCGAAATCGAGCCCGCGCACGTTCACCGGCAACCCAAGCCAGGCGTAGAACGAAGCGGTCTGCGGCATGGCGCGGACGAAATCGCCGCGCCAGTCGACCACGATGGCGTTTAAAACGATCAGCACCAAGATGGCCGACTGCAGCCGCGACAGCGGCCACTGCAAGCGGACGCTCCTAATTGGCCGCTGAAAGCGCCGGGCTGCGACACTCTCGATATCCTCCGGCACGTCGTCAGTCGGTGCCTCGGGCCCGGTGTCGGTCGCGATGGGCAGACTATCGCCTTCAGGTTCGGTCGGCGCGGTAGGCGGCAATTCCACCTCGGCCGGTGCATCTTCGGCCACGGCGAAGTCATCGGCACTGTCCGGACTGGCGGATGGCGGCGGTTCGTCAAACACATCGGAGCCGGACTGTGCCGCTGCGGACGCGGCAGCCGTCTGGTCCAAGTCGGCTGCTAAATTGGCCTCTAACCGAGGTTCCTCTACGTCGGGGGACGGTGGATCGCCTTGCCCGGCGCCGGCTACGACGGAGACTTCGGCTGCATGCGGCGCCAGCGCCTCGGCTGCGGCAATAAGCTTGTCCTTGTGCGGTAATTCGGCCTGCCAGACCGTGCGGCAACGCACGCACCGGACCCGGCGGCCCCCCGGAAGCAGGGTTACCGCGTCGACATCATAGGAAGTAGCGCAATTTGGGCAGACGATCAGCATGGGGCCATATCGGCGAATCGGAACGCACAAGACCTTGGGCAAGGCTATCCGACCATCCGTTAACGAATTGGAAACCAAATCGGCCCGGGCGTCCCGATCGCCGGGGAATGCTAACTTGTCGTTGGAACGGCAAATCAGCGTGCCGACCGGCCGACGCCAGCCGCGACGCGGGGCTTGATTGGAGGATCGTGTGATCCGCTTCGAGAATGTCGGCTTGCGTTACGGGCTCGGCCCGGAGGTTTTGCGCGACCTCAGCTTCCGCATCGACAGCCACTCGTTTCAGTTTCTGACCGGTCCCTCCGGGGCCGGCAAAACATCGCTTCTTCGCATGCTTTTCCTGTCGCTCAAGCCGACGCGCGGGCTGATTTCCATGTTCGACCTCGACACCGCGGGCTTGACGAAGGACGCCCGCGCAACGCTGCGCCGCCGCATCGGCATCGTCTTTCAGGATTTCCGGCTGCTCGAACACATGACCACCTACGAAAACGTGGCGCTGCCCTTGCGCGTCCTCGGCCACGACGAGATCAGCTACCGCGCCGAGGTTGTCGAATTGCTGCAATGGGTCGGGCTCGGAGAGCGCATGTCGGCATTGCCGCAAGTGCTTTCCGGCGGCGAAAAACAGCGCGCCGCGATCGCCCGCGCCGTCATCGCCCGGCCGGAGCTGTTGCTCGCCGACGAGCCGACCGGCAACGTCGATCCGACCCTCGGTCAACGTTTGCTGCGGCTGTTCATCGAGCTTAACAAATCGGGCACCTCAGTCGTGATCGCCACGCACGACATTGCGCTGATGGACGAATACGACGCCCGCCGCCTGGTGCTGCACGAAGGCCGTTTGCATGTCTACGACTGAGCCGCTCAAGGCCATGACGGAACCCTGGGACGGCCGGTCCCGGGCGCCGGCGCGCGTTCTGATGCCGCAGAATGCGGCGCCCATCGTGCCGGGCGGATCGATTGCCGGCCGTTCATTGACGGCGGTTGTCGCCATCATGACCTTTCTCGCCGCGCTGACGGCCGGAGCCGTGGCAATGGCGGTCGCCTCGGCGAGTGGCTGGCAATCGGCGGTCGGCCGCGAAGTCACCATTCAGATCAAGCCGGTCGCCGGCCGCACCATGGACGCTGACGTGAGCGCGGCCGTGGCGCTCGCCCGCGGCGTTCCGGGCATTGCCGACGTTCGTGCCTACACCAAAGAGCAGTCGGACCAGTTGGTCGAACCCTGGCTCGGCTCCGGCCTCAGCCTCGATGAATTGCCAATTCCCCGGATGATCGTGGTCAAGCTCGGCCCCGGTGCATCCCCCGATCTCAGCGCCTTGCGCTTGGCTCTCGCCGCGCAGGTGCCAAGCGCGAGCCTCGACGATCATCGCGGCTGGATCGACCGCATGCGCGACATGGCCGAGACTGCGATCGTGGCCGGGATCGCGATACTCGTCCTGGTCGTCGTCGTCACCGTGCTGTCGGTCACCTTCGCGACCCGAGGCGCGATGGCCACCAACCGGCCGATCGTCGAGGTGCTGCATTACGTGGGCGCCACGGACGCCTTCGTCGCCAGTCAATTCCAGCGGCATTTCCTTATGCTCGGCCTCAAAGGCGGCGCCATCGGCGGCGGCATCGCCTTGATGCTTTTCGGCATCTTCGGAACGATCGACGCTTGGCTGTCCGGCACCGCGGGCGGGCAGGAAGCCGCCGTGCTGTTTGGCAGTTTTTCCGTCGGCCCGGCCGGCTTCGTGGCCATTCTAATCCTGATCGTGCTCATGGCGGGCGTCACTGCCGTGACGTCACGCCGCATCGTCGATCAGACCCTGAAATCTTTCGAGTGACTTCAAATTGCGGCCGAAATCGCCATTATAATCGCGCCGCGAGACTTTTGATTCCGGCACTGCAGCCCAGCGAGGAACGCGCGCCAATATGCTCAGCCTTAAGAGCGCGGTCAGGACGCGGCGTATCAGGTCGGTTGGCGTCAAGCTTGGGGCGCTTTGCGCGCTCCTGCTGCTGCTTGGATTTTTCGGCTTTATCTGGCTCTTGCCCAGCCGTCAGATCGCGCTCGACAGCGATGCCGACGGCATTGTGGTTTTGACCGGCGGCACCGAGCGGGTCAGCGATGCGCTCCGGCTGCTGGCCAACGGCCGCGGCAAGAGGCTCCTGATTACCGGGGTCAATCCGGACACCACGACAACCGATATCGCCCGCGAGGTCGTCAGCTACAACCATCTCTTGGCCTGTTGCGTCGATCTCGACTACTCGGCGCTCAACACCTACGGCAACGCAGTGCAGACACGGCGCTGGGCGACGGCGCACGGTTTCCATTCGCTGATCGTCGTTACGTCGGCCTATCACATGCCGCGTGCGCTCGCCGAGCTTTCGCACCAATTGCCGGACGACAGGCTCATTCCGTTCCCGGTCGTATCCGACCGTTTGCGCATCGACCCATGGTGGTCGAGTGGCGACACCGCACGATTGGTGCTCTCGGAATATCTCAAATACCTTGCCGCCAAGGTGCGCATGCGGCTTTATTTCTTTGATACGACGAGCGAATTGTCGACACGCGCCATTCGCCGAGCCTGAACACTCTTTCGCTCACAGGATTGCCGTGGTCCCTTCCTTCGCGATTTACGCCAGATCGGCCGTCTTCAACGCGCTGTTCTATGTGAACCTGACCGTTCACATGATCGTGGCGCTGCCCACGGTCGTTCTGCCCTATCCGTGCCTGCGCGTCTTCATCCGCTCCTACGCGCGAACGAGCCTGTGGCTTCTTCGGGTGGTCAGCGGCACCAAAGTGGAGTGGCGCGGGACTGAGCACATTCCGCGCGGTGCGGCCATTGTCGCCTGCAAACACCAATCGTTGTGGGAGACGTTTTCACTTTACGCGGTGCTTGCCGATCCGACCTACGTGCTCAAGCGCGAATTGATGTGGCTACCGCTGTTCGGCTGGTACCTGCGCAAGGCCGGGCTTATCCCGATCGATCGCAACGCCGGAATGGCGGCGCTCGCTCGCATGACGGCGCGATCGCTTAAAGCGCTGACCGGCGTTTATCGCCGCCAGATCGTTATTTTTCCCGAGGGGACGCGGCGACCGCCGGGCGCCGAACCGAGCTATCGGCCAGGTATCGTTCACCTCTACAGCAAAGCGGGCGTTGCGGTCGTGCCGCTGGCGCTCAATTCCGGAGTGTTCTGGCCGCGCCGATCGTGGCTGCGCCTGCCCGGCACCATCGTCGCGGAATTTTTGCCGCCGATTCCGCCCGGCCTCGACAAGAGCGCGTTCTTCGCGCGGCTGCAGAGCGACATCGAGACGGCAAGCCGGCGGCTTCTCGACGAGGCGGCACGCGGCCGCCGATAGCTACCCTTTACCGCTGTCCGATTGATGAACGCCCTGCAATTGCGCGGCGATGAGATGCAAATCGGTCTCGCGATAGCCGAGCGCCTCGAGCGCGGTTACCGTCTCCAGTACGTAATCGCGGTTCGGCCCCGATTTGCCATGGCCCTGCCGGACATGATGCACGCTTTGGGCGAGCGACAGCCGTCCGGCGTATTGAACATGACTGCGGTCGACGATGTAGCACAACGCCCGCAGCCGGGTTCGCGCGTGATCTTCCAGCTCGATCCGCCGCATGGTTTCCAGATAGACCGTGGTCACCTGCTCGCGCGCGCGCAAATAGTCGATGGTCGCCGCCCGCGTCGCGGCGGCGACGCGGTAAGCGATGCCGCGGCACATTCCGCCGCGATCCAGGCCGAGCACAAGGCCCGGCCGTTCCGGCGTGCCGCGATGCACGAAGGAGTACACGCAGAGCGCCCGGTGCAAACCGATCAGCCGTGCCGGAACCCGATCGAGATAGGCAAAGCCGGGACGCCACATCAGCGAGCCATAGCCAAAGACCCAGAGCTCTCCGTTTCCCTGTTCGGCCGTCGTATGCATCGGAGCTCGCGGTTGACTCGCGTTGGCGCTCGCCTAACAGGATGATGGCGGCGGCACAATGGCGCCCTCTTTCAAGGCCATAAACGGCGATGTCAGGCAAATCCCCGCTCAACATGATGAGGTCCACGCCTCGCTTACGCAGGCCGCAGGCCGCGCGCCGCAGCCGGCTCTGGATCATCCTGGGGCTCATCGCCGTCGCGGTGGTTCTGGCTCTCGGATTGGCTTGGGGCTGGTACCTGGCGGCCTCGCTGGCCGGCAAAGCGCTGTCGGGCTGGGTCGATCGGGAGGCCAAGCTCGGCCGGGTGTACGCCTGCGGCTCGCAGACCATCGGCGGCTTTCCGATCCGCATCGTCATCCGCTGCGACAAGGCGGCGGCCACTTTCAACAGCAACCATCCGCCTTTCGATGTCGCGGCGACGGGAGTGACCTTTTCGGCCGCGCTCTACCGGCCGACGCTGTTGCACGGCGAGATTACCGGGCCCGTCACGATCGCCGATCCGGGCCAACCGCCGATCTTCGTCGCCAACTGGTCGCAAGCGGAGCTGAACTTGTTGGGGCTGCCGCCGCAGCCGCAGCGGGTTTCCATAGATCTGGTGAAACCGCGGCTGGACCGCGTGGCCGGTCCCGATGCCGGAATGATCTTTCAGGCCGCGGCCGCCGACGTCGACGGACACATCATCGGAGGCACCGCTCTCAATAATCCCGTCATTGAAGTGACTGGACATTTCGACGCGGCAACCGCGCCGAGCTTTCATCCATTGCTCGCCGCTCCGCTGCGAGGCGACATCGACGCCGTGTTGCGCGGCTTTAAGGATTTTTCGCCGAAGCCCTGGCGCGTCCTGTTCCAAGAAATGCAGGCTTCTGGCGGCGACATAAATATCAGGTCCATCCGTATCGAGCGAAGCGATGCCATCATCACCGGCGCCGGAAAACTGACCGTCAACGAGCACGGCCGGCTCGACGGAACAATGACCGTCGCCGTCGCCGGCATCGAGAACATCGTGCCGCTTCTGGGGATCGATCAGTTAATCGGGCAAGGCATCGACAAGCTTACCGGCGGCAGCGGCTCGCCTGACCGCGGGCTCAATGCTCTCGACCGGCTGCTTCCGGGCCTTGGCAGCGCAGTCCGCAGCCAGACCAATGACAGCCTGATCGACAACATCAAGAATATGGGTCAGCCGACTGAGATCGATGGCAAACCGGCCGTGGAACTGCCGCTGCGTGTGGCCGACGGCGTGATCTATGTCGGCATCATCCCGGTCGGCGTCGTGCCGGCGCTGTTCTAAGCATGATCCGGAAAGGTGGACGCCGGTTTTCCGACAAGTTCATGCTTCACTAAAATGCTAACGCGCTTTGCGTTCATGCCAGCCAACTCGTGCATCGGGCACCGAGTCGGTTGAGGCGAAGTAAGGCTTAATGTCGAGCAACGGGGTATTGTCGAGGCAATCGAGTCCGATAACCGAAAGCGTGTTGCCTTCGATGCGGAGCAGCCGCGCCACCGAGGCCGCGATCGGATTAGGCCGCGCCGGCGAGCGCAATGCGAAGGTGCCGCGCCGCTCGGCGTAGTGGCGCGGCGACTGCAGCAGAAGGTCGCGGCGCGCCTTGTCCATCCAGTACAGCAGCAAGACGTGGCTGACGGTTTCGAGCCCGGTGAGGCCTTGAAGCCAGCGCGGATCGAGTTCGAGGGTGCAGACGGCGTCGGACCCCCGCGCGTTCTTGGGACAATCCTCGTGCCGCCGCCACGGCGTGCGGACGCGGCCGATATAATAGAGCGAGGCGTCGAAATGGTCCGGCAGCGTTGCGGCAAGCTCGCCTTCGCGCAGCCCGTACCAGTCGTCGGACGATGGGGCATCGGTGGCGGGGCGCGGAGGTTCGGCGGCGTTGGCCATGCCTGCAAAGTGGCATGGCGGCTCCGGTATCGCCACCAATCCTGACGCTTGCGTTCCCACAGGGGCCAAATCCCATCGCAATGGGCTATTGCCCCATCTTTCGTCATCATATAAAGATATCTTTATGCGTCATCAAACGGCAGCCTCCGAATAGGTAGGCTTCGTTACGGATGGCGCCTGGAAGAGCGCAATGCCGCACGAGCAACTGACTTTCGCCGGACTGACCGCAACATTAAAGGCTGCGGGCGAAGCGACGCGGCTTCGCATCCTATCGCTGCTCGCGGAGGCCGAACTGACCGTCTCCGACCTCACCGACATTTTGCGGCAATCGCAACCACGGCTGTCGCGTCATTTGCGGCTATTGGTCGAGGCCGGCCTGGTCGAACGTTTTCGCGAAGGCTCCTGGGCGTTCTTCCGGCTGGCCGAGCGCGCCGGCGGCGGCGATATCGCCCGCGCCTTGATCGGGCGGCTCGACCCCAACGATCCGGTCATCGTTCGCGACCGCGAGCGGCTCGCGGCGGTACGCGCGGCGCGCGCCGCAGCGGCGCAAAATTACTTCCGCCGCCACGCCGCCGAATGGGACCGTATCCGCAAGCTTCATGTCGCCGACGCCGCCGTGGAAAATGCCATCGTCGCCGCGCTTGCCGGCAAGCCGATCCGTTCGCTGCTCGATCTCGGCACCGGCACCGGCCGCATGCTCGAGCTCTTTGCCGGCGACATCGAACGCGGGCTGGGCCTCGATCTGTCGCTCGACATGCTGGCTTTTGCCCGCGCCCGCCTCGATCGCGCCGGCTTGAAGCATTGCAGCGTTCGCCAAGGCGATATCTACGACCTCGCTTTGCCGCGGAATTCCTTCGACGTCGTCATCGTCCATCAGGTGCTGCACTTCCTCGACGACAGCGCGCGTGCCGTCCGCGAGGCCGCCCGCGTGCTGCAGCCCGGCGGCCGGCTCCTGGTCGTCGACTTCGCGCCGCACGATCTCGAATTCCTGCGCGAGGAATACGCGCATCGCCGGCTCGGCTTTGCCGCCGAGACCGTGTCGCAATGGCTCGAAGCAGCGGGACTCGACGTCGTCGGGCAGCAAACGTTCCCGCCCGGTCCGGAAGGAAAGATCGTGGTGTCGCTGTGGCTCGCCCGCGACCCGCGCATTCTGCTGGCGCAACCGGCGGCGCGCGAGGTGGCCTAGATGAACGCGCCGCGCTTGAGCCGTTTCGCCAAAACCGACACCAAGATGGGAGCCAAGCCCGACTCCGGCCGCCGCTTGCATGTGTCGTTTGAGTTCTTTCCTCCGAAGACCGCGGAGATGGAGGAGTCGCTGTGGGACTCGATCGCCCGTCTGGCGCCGCTTAATCCGAATTTCGTCTCCGTGACCTACGGCGCCGGCGGCTCGACGCGCGAGCGCACGCACGCGACGGTCAAGCGCATCCTGGCCGAAACCATACTGACGCCGGCGGCGCATCTGACCTGTGTCGCCGCCACGCGCGCCGATATCGACTCGGTGATCGAGGCCTATGTGACGGCCGGCGTGCGCCATATCGTAGCGCTGCGCGGCGATCCGATAGGCGGCCTCGGCGAACGCTACGCGCCGCATCCGGGCGGCTACAGCAACGGCGCCGATCTCGTCGCCGGCATCAAGCGGATTGCCGATCTTGAAGTATCGGTCTCCGCCTATCCGGAAAAGCATCCGGACAGCCCTTCCGTCGCCGCCGATATCGACATGCTCAAGGCCAAGGTCGACGCCGGCGCCGTGCGTGCCATGACGCAATTCTTTTTCGATAACAGCCATTATTTCCGCTACCTCGACCGCGTTCGCGCGGCCGGCATCGCCATCCCGATCATTCCCGGCATTCTGCCGGTGCAGAACTTCAAGCAGATGAAGAATTTTGCCGCGCGCACCGGCGCTTCCGTGCCCGACTGGCTCGCCGAGCGCTTCGAGGGTCTCGACGACGATCCGGCAACCCGCAAATTGATCGCGGCCGCGGTGGCCGCCGAACAGGTCATCGATCTGGTCGATCACGGCGTGACCGATTTTCACTTCTACACCATGAACCGCGCCGATCTGGTTTACGCCATCTGCCATCTGCTCGGCCTGCGTCCCGACCACGACGCAGCAATGCCGGCACAGCCGCAAACCGAAAAGGAGCGCGCTTAAGCCATGGCTGACGCCAGACCGCGCTGCAAAGCCGAACAATCGCTGCGCCGCCTCGCCGCCGAGCGCATTCTAGTGCTCGACGGCGCCATGGGCACGATGATCCAGGCGCTTGGCCTGGACGAAGAAGGCTACCGCGGCGCACGCTTCGACGCCTGGAACCGCGAAGTGCGCGGCAACAACGACCTGCTCAATTTGAGCCGCCCGGATGCCGTGCGCGCCATTCATCTGGCTTATTTCCGGGCCGGCGCCGATATCGTTTCGACCAATACGTTCTCGTCGACCCGCATTGCGCAGGCCGACTACGGCATGAGCGAGATCGCCTATGAGCTGAACGCCGAAGGCGCGCGCCTCGCCCGCGAGGCGGCGCGCGCGGCGCAGGACGAGGACGGCCGCGAGCGTTTCGTCGCCGGCGCTATCGGTCCAACCAACCGCACCGCTTCGATTTCGCCCGACGTCTCCAATCCCGGATTTCGGGCGATTACCTTCGACGCGCTTCGGCTCGCTTATGCCGAGCAGGTGCGCGGGCTTCTTGCCGGCGGCGTCGATGCCATTCTGATCGAGACCATTTTCGACACGCTCAACGCCAAGGCGGCGATCTATGCCATTGCCGACGAGCTCGCCGCGCGCGGTCTTGCCGTGCCGATCATGATTTCCGGCACCATCACCGATCGGTCGGGGCGACTTTTGTCCGGCCAGACGCCGGAAGCGTTCTGGAATTCGATCGCGCACGCGACTCCGCTTTCGGTCGGGCTGAACTGCGCGCTCGGCGCCACGGAAATGCGCGCCCATATCGCCGAACTGTCGCGTGTCGCCGACACGCTGATCTGCGCTTATCCCAATGCCGGGCTGCCTAACGAATTCGGCGGCTACGACGAAGGCCCCGACGTCATGGCCGAGCTGCTCGGTGAGTTCGCCGCGTCGGGCCTGGTCAATATCATCGGCGGCTGCTGCGGCACCACGCCCGAGCACATCCGTGCCATCGCGCGCGCCGTCGAGGGCAAGGCGCCGCGCCGAATTCCGCAAGTGACGCCGCGGCTGCGGCTGTCCGGCCTCGAAGCTTTCACGCTGACGCCGGAAATCCCATTTGTGAACGTCGGCGAGCGCACCAATGTCACCGGCTCGGCGCGGTTCCGCAAGCTGGTCACCGCGGGCGATTATGCGGCGGCGCTGACGGTGGCGCGCGACCAGGTCGAAAACGGCGCGCAGATCATCGACATCAATATGGACGAAGGGCTGCTCGATTCCGAAAACGCGATGATCACGTTCCTTAATCTGATCGCCGCCGAACCGGACATCGCGCGCGTGCCGGTGATGATCGACTCCTCGAAGTTCTCGGTGATCGAAGCCGGGCTCAAATGCGTACAGGGCAAGGCGGTAGTCAATTCGATCTCGCTCAAGGAGGGCGAGGCCGCTTTCATCAAACATGCCGAAATCGTCCGCCGCTACGGCGCCGCCGTCGTCGTCATGGCCTTCGACGAAGCCGGCCAGGCCGACACGCTTGAGAAGAAACAGGCCATTGCCACGCGCGCCTACGACATTCTGGTCAACCGCGTCGGGTTTCCGCCACAGGACATTATTTTCGATCCGAATATCTTTGCCATCGCTACCGGCATGGAGGAGCACGACGGCTACGGCGTCGCCTTCATCGAGGCGGCGCGCTGGATCCGGGCGAACCTGCCGCACACGCATATTTCCGGCGGCGTGTCGAACCTGTCGTTCTCATTCCGCGGCAACGAAGCGGTGCGCGAGGCGATGCATTCGACGTTCCTCTATCACGCCATCAAGGCCGGCATGGACATGGGCATCGTCAATGCCGGGCAGATCGCGGTCTATGACGATCTCGATCCGGAGCTGCGCGAGGCGTGTGAAGACGTCATCCTCAACCGCCGCGCCGACGCCGCCGAGCGGCTTCTCGCATTGGCGGAACGTCATCGCGGCGCGGGCAAAGAAAAGAAAGAAGCAGACCTCGCATGGCGCGAATGGCCGGTCGAGAAACGGCTGTCGCATGCGCTGGTCCACGGCATCACCGACTTCATCGCCGCCGACGTCGAGGAGGCGCGGCTGAAGCTGCCGCGCCCGCTGGCGGTGATCGAAGGCCCGCTGATGGACGGCATGAACGTGGTCGGCGACCTGTTCGGCTCGGGGCGGATGTTTCTGCCGCAGGTGGTCAAATCGGCGCGGGTGATGAAACAGGCCGTCGCCTATCTGTTGCCTTACATGGAGCAGGACAAAGACGGCCGTGCCCACGTTTCGACCAACGGCAAGATCGTGCTGGCCACGGTCAAGGGCGACGTGCACGACATCGGCAAGAACATCGTCGGCGTCGTCCTGCAATGCAACAACTACGACGTCGTCGATCTCGGCGTCATGGTGCCGGCGGAAAAGATTTTGCAGGCGGCAAAGGACGAACAAGCCGACATCGTCGGGCTGTCCGGCCTGATCACGCCGTCGCTCGATGAAATGTGCCATGTCGCCGCTGAAATGGAACGCCAAGGTTTTGAAGTGCCGCTGCTCATCGGCGGCGCAACGACAAGCCGCGTGCACACCGCGGTGAAGATTTATCCGAACTACCGGCGCGGCCAGGCGGTCTATGTCAACGACGCCAGCCGCGCCGTGGGCGTGGTCTCGACGCTGTTGTCGCGTGAAAACCGCGCCCGCATGATCGACGACGTTCGCGCCGAATATGTCCGTATCGCCGCGGCCCATGCGCGCGGCGAAGCGACCAAGCAACGGCTGTCGCTTGCCGACGCGCGCGGCAACGCGCTCAAGCTCGACTGGTCCGGCCGTTATGCGCCGCCGGCGCCGCATTTTATCGGTACGCGCATTTTCGCCGATATACCGCTTGCCGAACTGGTCGATTACATCGACTGGTCGCCGTTCTTCGCCACCTGGGAACTGAGGGGAAAATATCCGACGATCCTGTCCGACCCGGCGCAGGGCGAAGCGGCGCGCGAGCTTTTCGCGGATGCGCAAGCCATGCTCCAGCGCATGACCGCGGAGCAGTGGTTTCGTGCCGGCGCCGTGATCGGCTTCTGGCCGGCGAACAGCGAAGGCGACGACGTTCTCTTGTTCGCCGACGAGACGCGGCGCAAGCCGATCGCGACGCTGCATACGCTGCGCCAGCAATTGGCGCGGCGCGAAGGCCGCGCCAATGTCGCGCTCGCCGATTTCGTCGCGCCGCGGGAGAGCGGGCTTGCCGATTATATCGGCGCCTTCGCGGTGAGCGCCGGGCTTGGCGAGGACGCGATCGCCGAGCGCTTCAAGCTCGCCAACGACGATTATTCCGCCATCTTGGCCAAGGCGCTGGCCGATCGCCTCGCCGAGGCGCTGGCCGAACGCATGCATCAACGCGCGCGCCGCGAGTTCTGGGGCTATGCCGCGGATGAAACGCTCCGCAGTGACGAGCTGATCGCGGAAAGCTATCGCGGCATCCGGCCGGCGCCCGGTTACCCGGCGCAGCCCGATCACACCGAGAAGGAAACTCTGTTCAAGCTGCTCGACGGCGAAACCGCGATCGGCGTGAAACTCACCGAAAGCTTCGCGATGTGGCCGGGCGCCTCGGTGTGCGGGCTCTATTTCAGCCATCCGGAAAGTTATTATTTCGGCGTCGGCAAGATCGAGCGCGATCAGGTCGCCGATTATGCGCAGCGTAAGGGCTTGTCGCTCACCGAGGCCGAACGCTGGCTGGCGCCGATTCTCAATTACGATCCGCTGGCGCGGGCGCAGACGGCCGCGGAATAGCCGATCTGCGCGGTCCGTGATACGCCTTGGGCCGGGGTTGGATGACTGGAGATCATAACAATGGCTCGGCTTCTGGTGATGTATAAAACGCCGCGCGATGCGGCTGCGTTCGACAAGCATTACGCCGAACGGCACGTTCCGCTGGCGAAGAAAATTCCTGGCGTGCGAAAATTCGAGATGAGCAAAGGCGGCGTTGCAACGCCGGGCGGACCATCGGCCTATCATCTGGTCGCGATGCTGTCGTTCGACGACATGGCGGCGATTCAGAAAGCGTTCGCCAGTCCGGAAGGCCAGGCGGCCGCCGCCGATGCGCAGACGCTCGCCACCGGCGGCGTCGATTTCTTCATGTTCGAAAGCGCGGACGCGTAATCGGCGCACGGCGTTTGCAGGCGCGCCAGTTTTCCGATTCACAATGTCAAACAGCGAACGTTATATGCCCGTCACCCTGAGGTGCTCGCGAAAGCGAGCCTCGAAGGGCGACGGCCCGTGAGTCCTCGGCCGTCTCCTTCGAGGCGCGCCGTTGGCGCGCACCTCAGGATGACGGATCGAAGCATTTCGTTTCCTCTGTCATTGCGAGGAGCGAAGCGACGAAGCAATCCAGGGCGGAATTGTAGAGACTGGATTGCTTCGCTTCGCTCGCAATGACGAAAGAAGGAAGGAGATGGATCGCCGGCAGACGCGGTATTCCACGACCCGTACGCAAGCGGCGCACAGGGCGCGCCGCGGATATGGCGGCTTGCACCGCCCTCCGCTATCGGGCGCGCTCGCCTGCCGGCGTTCCACCACGGCACTTGCGGCAGCGACCGAACGCCACCGCTCAGCTCCAGTTCACGCGCTTCCTGGGGACGGGACCACTGAGAGACGGGTGTTATCCGTCCCCTGCCGCCCCAGTGCAGCGGGTTTTAACCCGCAGACCGGTCGTAGTGCCGGCCGGGCGTTTTGGCCCAGAGCCGCCCGAGAGGGAGGGTGACAGCCCCACCCGCGGGAACCGTACTCGCCCCCTCCCGCCGGCGTCACCCGGCAGTGTCCTTCCTGGGGCGAGATTTGATTCTTTGAGTGTATCTATATCGGGGACGAATGTCAAGTTGTCAGTGACGACGCGGCCGCTACCTGCACCGCAGCTGGGTCCCGAATTCCCGCGATACTGTGACGTAACGGCCACAGCGGGGGAGCGCGGCACCTGCTATGATCGTGACGATCCCCAAGCTTTTCACCGAACAGCGCGGAGTTAAAACGTGCGAAAAACGATTGGCCTCGTATTCCTATTGATCGCCGGCATCGCGGCCGGCTTCGGCGGCGCGCTAAGCGCACGGGCCGATTCCGGTCAAGTGTGGTCGCTGACGACGCCGTTTGGCATCTATTACGGCATCATCCCACGCACGGAGGTCGATTACCCGACGACGCGCGCCGCCGGAACCATTGTCGTCAGCACCGGGCAACGGCGGCTCTATTACGTGCTCGGGGGCGGCAAGGCGCTTCGCTATACCATCGCCGTCGGCATGGAAGGCTATGCCTGGTCGGGTACCAGCACGATTTCCGCCAAGCGCGAATGGCCGGACTGGACGCCGACGCCGGGCGAACGCCAGCGCTTTCCAACCCTGCCCGTTCATATGGCCGGCGGCCCGGATAATCCGCTGGGCGCGCGCGCGCTCTATCTGGGCGCTACGCTCTACCGCATCCACGGCACCAACGAGCCGTGGAAGCTTGGCGGCGGCGTATCGTCGGGCTGCATCCGCATGTCCAACGATGACATTCTCGATCTGTATAACCGCGCCAAGGTCGGTGCGACGGTGATTGTGCAGCGGTAAAGTTTTGCAGTTCCGTCATCCTGAGGCGCGAGCGCAGCGAGCCTCGAAGGATGCTGCCGCGGCTTTCGGGCCGTCGCCCTTCGAGGGCCGCGCGATGCGCGGCCACCTTAGGATGACGGATGAGCTTACCCCACTTCCCTTTTGATCGCCTGCTCCAGAAAAAACGCCGCTTCGAGGGCGGCTTTATCGCGGCCGAAGCGGCCGACGATCTGCACGCCGAGCGGCAGGCCGTTCTCGCTCAGGCCCGGCACGTTGACGCAAGGCGCGCCCATCAGCGTCCATAGCCGATTGAACATCGGATTGCCGGTGGCACCCAAGCCATGCGGCGCGGCGCCAGGCGCCGACGGCGTGAGGACGACGTCGAAATCGGCCATCGCGTCCGCCAGCATTTGCCGGGCGCGGCTCGCGGTGCGGCGCGCGGCGTCGTAATCGTCGGCGGAGATTTTTTCCGCCGCGGCGAGCTGATCGCGCAGCAGCGGGTCGATCTGGTCGCGGTGACGATCGTATTCGAAGGCGAGCGCGCGCAGCGTCTCGTAATCCTGAATGGTGTGCTGCGCGGCGTAGGCCTGCTCCATGATCGGCGGCAGCGTGAGCTCGCTCACGCGTGCGCCGGCCGTCGCGGCAAGGCGCGCGGCGGTCTCGACGGCGTTCGCCATCGCGGTGCTGGCTTGCGGCCACAGATGGGTGCGAGCGAGCGCGATGCGCGGGCCGGCTGGCGTGGCGCGGTCGACGCGCAAATCGCGCATCAGCACCGCGGCGGCCGCGAAAGCGACGTCGGCGACGCCGGCCCCGAACAGGCCCATCGTGTCGAGGTGCCAGGACACGGTTTTCACGCCGACCGATGGGATCAGACGATAGGAGGGTTTCAATGCGGCGACACCGCAGAACGCCGCCGGGCGGATCACCGAGCCCGCCGTCTGGGTGCCGAAAGCGATCGGCACAAAGCCGGCGCCGACCGCCGCCGCGGAGCCCGCCGACGAACCGCCGGGCGTATGCGCGAGATTATGCGGATTCTTCGTCGGCGATGGCACGAGCGAGGCGAACTGCGTGGTCACCGTCTTGCCGATGATCACGCCGCCGGCCTGGCGCGTCATCACCACCGCGGTGGCATCGGCGCGCGGCCTATAGCCATCATAGATCGGCGAGCCGTATTGCGTCGGCAGATCGGCGGTGTCGAAAATATCCTTAAACGCCACCGGCAGGCCGGCGAGCGGCAGCGCGGAAAGCCCCGGAGTGGCGGCGGCGGCGCGGGCCGCATCGAGATCGAGCGCCACGAAAGCGCCGACGTCCTTTTCGCGCGCAGCGATGGCTTTCGCGCAAAGCTCGACCAGGTCGCGAGGTTTCAGCGCGCCGGCCTCGACGCGGCGGGCGAGATCGAGCGCCGAAAGCATTGCGCCGCTCTGACGATGATCGTGCATTCCCCACCCCATGATTTGCGCCGGTCATAGAGTTTAATCACGTTTCCCGGATGCGGTGCAGCGTGAAACGGTGCACCGCTGATCCGGGACCTTCGCGGACTCGGCACTTGGGACTATCCCGGGTCAACAGCGCATCACTAGGCTTTGCTTCGTTCTGCGTTGCGCCCGGGAAAGGCGGCCCAATCCTTTTATGGTTAACGGAATAATGCCGCCGCGCCCACGGTTCCTCATCTGGGAGCCCGCATCATTGAGCAGTCCTTAACGGAATTCCTCGCATTGTTGCGGCATGTCGCGCGGAGTTCGTTGGTATCTCGTCGCCTCCTCCGGCCTCGTTGGGCTGGCCGTTCTCGCCGGCTGCACCAGCCATTATCTGCTTGCCGAGCGCGAGCCATGGCGGCACGAGGCCGAAGCCGCTTGCCTGAATTCCGGAGCGGTCAACGACACCGCCGGACGCGTGCGCATCTCGGCGATCCAAGGTCCCGGCGCCTGCGGCATCGATTTCCCGCTGCGCGTCTCGGCGCTCGGCGAAAGCACGGCGGCGGCGACGCCGTTGTCTTACGACGACGAGCCGGTGCCGCCGGGAGCAATCCCGAACGGCGCCAACACCACCGCCAACACAATGCCGCGACAATGGCCGGGAGCGCCGGCTGCGGTTTCATCGAGCGCGCTGCCGCCGCCGCAATCCGGCGCGGCCCAATCCTATCCTTATGGGCAGAGCGACCCGGCGCAGCAAACTTATGCGCCGCCGCAATCCTACCCGGCGCGGTCTTATCCGCCGCCCTACCCCACGCCAGAGTCCGCGCAGGCCGGCGCACCGCTGTCGCTCGGCCCACAGGGGCTGTCGCCGGCGGACGACGACGATCTCGACAATATCCCCGGCGGCCCGCCGCACCCCTATTACGGCGGCGCAAGCGCGCCGGTTTATGCGCCAAACTATTCGCCGGCGCCTTATCAGCAAGGACGGCCGCCGCAGGCCGAGCCGCCCGCGGCAAATATGCCGTTGCCGCCGCTCGGGCCGAACGCGCCCGCGGTCACCGCCGCGGCCGAACCGGTGCAGGTGCAACCGCCGGCAACGCTCGCCTGCCCGATCGTCTCGGTGCTCGACCGCTGGATCGCCGACGCCGTGCAGCCGGCGGCGATGAAATGGTTTCGCCAGCCGGTGGTCGAGATCAAGCAAATCTCCGCCTATTCGTGCCGCGGCATGAACGGCAATCCGAACTCGCATATTTCCGAGCATGCCTTCGGCAACGCGCTCGATATCGCCGAATTCGATCTCGCCGACGGCCACAAGATCAGCGTGCAATATGGCTGGCACGGCTCGCCGGAGGAGCAAGGCTTCCTGCACGACGTGCAGGGCGCGGCGTGCCAGGACTTCAACACCGTGCTGGCGCCGGGCGCCAACGTCTATCATTACAATCACATTCACGTCGATCTGATGCGGCGCACCTATCGTCCGCATATCTGCGAGCCGTCGGCGATCCCGGGCGAAGTCGCCGCGGCGCGGGCGCGCTCGCAATTCGCGGCCCGTCATTACGGCGAGCCGCGCTACACCGGCTCGATCAAGACCAGCGCGCCCGCACGCGGGCATTCTGTCGGCGAAGACGACGACTCGCGGCCCGACGCCGTGCCGGGGGATGACTAGGCCTCAACATTTCCCACGATCAGTTTCAACCACCTCTCTGTCGAGCGCCCGCCTTACAAATTCCACGGAATCGATCGCCGCATCGAGCCGAGTGCGAAACCGCGCGACCGCTTCCGCCATCGGCGGCGGCAGGTTTCCCGGCCAATCGATGACTTCTCTCATCGCCTCCGCGACGGTTTCCAGCATTTGCTCGATGGCAATGTCACGATAGGTCTTTGCCATAGCGCGGTCGCCTGTTCTTCCCACTGAGAAACATCACGCGCACAAAATGCCAAGCCAGAAAGCGCCGGCGGCAGCCGGGCATTGCCGCCGCCGATTGGCCCGAACAAAATGTCACTTCGTTTAGTGCTTCGGATAAGCCGTAAAAATGTAATCGCGGGCCGCCACCGCCGTGTGGCACGCGAAGCCGCATTTGGCGTCGTTGCCTTGCGGCGTAAACGTGTCAGAGGCGGTATCGTAGTTGAAATCGCCGTAGGCCCAGCCGTGCGTATCGGGGAAGCGCGTGGAATCCTTTTCGATGACGTCGACCGCCTGCAGGACATCCGGCACCTGCACGAAATAGGGGGATACAGGATTCTTTTTGAATGACCACTCGATCTTCACAATCTTCGAGCCTTCAGGAAACAGCTTGCCGTCGGCGGGCAACCCTTGCCGGTACGCTTTCATCATCACGTCATTGGCAAGGATCACCTTCAACTGCTTTTCCGTCTGGCTGACCGCGATATTCTGCCAGTTTTCGTAGCCGCGAAAATCGCCGAACGAGAGCTTGCCCAGTTTCAAGGTGTATTTATCCTGCGCGGCCAGCGCCACGCCGCTTAAGGCCGCGAGCAACACCAAAATAACAAAGCCGGCCGAGGGTGGGATTTTTATCACAGCTCACTCCTGCTTGGTTGCAACCACATGCGGAGACTGCCGCTGAACGGCGCAGGCGTGAGTGCGGGAAATGGTTTTTGTCTAAAGAATTTCTTGGCTGAAAAACGAGTTCGCATTCAAGCCAGACATCGTCCAGCGACGGCAACGCAACAACTCTCGCACCCGCTATTGTCGGTGTCCACGGCGCGGGCGTTCACATTTACGGCAACGCGAAATCCATAAATAGAGAAAATCTATGACAAAGGCCTCTCGTAACGCGGCATCCGCAGCACCGGCTTGATGGTTTTGCCGCTCGAGGATTCCGCCGCCGCCCGGTTGATGTCGGCGAGGTCGTAAAACGTAATCATCTTCTCGATCGGGAATTCGCCCGCCATGATGTAGTCGACAAGCTTCGGGATGAATTCGGCCGGAACGCTGTCACCCTGCACGACCCCGCGCACGACGCGGCCCTGCTGCAAAAACGGCATTTCGAACGAGGCGTCGGTGCCGGCTCGCGCACTGCCCAAGAGAATGCAGGTGCCGGCCGGCAACAGCACGTCGATGGCCTCGCGCAGCACCGCAGGCAGCGCCGACGCTTCCACCGCATAGCGTACGCCGCCGCCCGCGAGCTTGCGGATTTCGCCGACCACATCGGCGCTGGTGTTGTGGTCGATCGTATGGGTTGCGCCAAGCTCGCGCGCCAGCGCCAGGCGATGCGCGTGCACGTCGATCGCGACGATCGGATCGCAGCCGACGATCTTTGCGGCCATCAGGGCCGACAGGCCGACTGCGCCAACACCGAACACGGCGATGCTTTCGCCCGGCTCAGGCTTGATGACGTTGAGCACGGCGCCGGCGCCGGTTTGGCCGGAGCAGGCGAGCGGGCCGAGCAATTCCAGGGGCGCGTCCTTGCGCACTTTCACCGTCCAACGCTCCTGCGTCAGCGCAAAGGTGCCGAACGAGGATTGCTGAAAATACGCGCCATAGACCGGCGTGCCGCTCTTCGACAACAATTCCGAGCCATCGGCGCGCGTGCCGCCCATCTTCAGACCGCGGCCATTGACGCAGTAATTCATCCGCTGGTGGCGACAGTTCACGCAAGCTCCGCACCACGGATAGGACATCACGACGTGATCGCCCGGCGCAAAGTTGCGCACCGCACTGCCGACGGCGTGCACGACGCCGGCGCCCTCATGGCCGAAGACGGCCGGATATTTGGTCACGGCGAAATACCGGTCGCGGCCGTGCAGGTCGGTCTGGCACATGCCGCTGGCGACGACGCGGACGATCAGCTCGTCCTCGCGCGGCGCGCAAAGATCGAGCGTGTCGAGAACGAACGGGCCCGATTTTTCGCTGACTACGGCGGCGGTGATCCTCATGGCCGCATTGTGAAAACGTCGTGCGCTTTCGTCAATGCGCTTGCATTTCCCCCCGCACTGCCGCACTCGGCGTAAATTACGGTCATTGCGGCGTCGAGGACGGCAATCCCCGACGTCGTTCGAAAAAATGCAAATAGGAGAGCGACAGAAAGCCGATCCAAATTGGTAGTGTAAGGAGATAGTAAATCGAAAAAACAGCGCTCAGAGCGAGACCGGGGACTGAGAATGAGCCGCTGGCAAAGTTTGCGGGATTAGGAGATCCGAACAAATGCCAAAATGCCAAAAACGGGATTTGAACGAGCACCACGGGCAGCGTACAAGCCAGAATGCCCCAGAATATCCGCCAAGTATTTCCGCGCGTACTCTTCCATGCTCGTTCAAAGGTGACGCTTATATCTCCGACGGCGCGCGCCGGAAGCAATAGACACAGGCGCAGCATGACAGTGATAAAAATCAAATAACACAGGACCATCACCACGACGATTACAACAAGTCCGACGTTGTGGCCGCCAGAAACTCCGAGCGGAATGAGCGAAAACAGAAATAAAAGTACAACCAGAACGCCTAAAACAATGGGAACAAAAGAAATCAGCAGGATGGCAATGCCAACAGCCACATAACGCCAGAGGCTGCCGGTGGCGACATTGCTGCCGCTAAGTCGAGGTTGCTCACCTAAAATAATGCGGCGATGCCAAGCAACGGCGATGCTGACACCGGCTACCGCGACAAGCAAGCCAACGCCGTATGTGAACAGTCGCAGTTCGAGTGGCATCCGCAGCGAAAGTGCAACGCTTTGCCGTGGAACTCCCCCCGCTTTTAGCTGCGCCACGGCGCTGCCAATCCAAGACCATTGCAAGGCGCTCTGTATGGTCATGACAGGCGCCAGCACGATAATCCACAGCCAACATATGGATAAAACGTCCCGGAAATCTCGGAAGAAAATTGAGTAAGAGAGGCAGATCGTGTCCCAGAGCGGTAGCTTTGGTGCCGCTTCGTCCTGCGCGTCGCTCATATCCGTTTTCCCCAGCCGCCAAGCCTCATGACTGAAGCATAGCGGCAACTCGCCTGCAAGTTGCAGGGCGGCAAAAAAAATATTCAGCGGGGATGCGATCTGTCTGTCACCGCAAACTCGAGGCTTCCCGGCTTTCCGCCACGTGCGAGCGATTTCACTTCGCCTGCATTTCCCGCAGCAGCGCCGCGCTCGGCCAGCAGTCGACCTTCAAGCCGTTTTTCTTCTGATAGGTGCCGAGCGCGGCGCGCGTCAGCATGCCGGCCTTGCCGTCGATCTTGTCATGGTAATAGCCGCGCGTGGTGAGAATCTGCTGCATGCGGTCGAGATCGGCGGTCGGCAATTGCGCGACTTTGCTCCACGGCGTCTCGAACGATGCCGTCTGCGGCCGCGGGTCGGCAATTCTGTCGCTCAGATGGCCGACGAACAGCACGTAGAGATCGGAGAAATTATACTGCTTGAGCGCGAAATAGTTTTTGGTGGCGAGAAACGACGGGCCGTAAAGCCCGGCCGGCTGCAGGAGCGAGGCGGTCTCGGCCTTTTCCATCGGCGACAGGACACGGCCATAGGCCGGCACGAAGCCGCGCTTGAGCCATTCTGCGATGGGGAATGTGTCGTCCGGGACGCCGATGGTGCAATCGACGTCGGCCGGCGGATGCACCTCATAGGCCCAGTGCACGCCGCGCTGCCAGCCCTCGCCGACCAACTGCCGCGCGGTGGAGGCGAGCGCGTCCGGCACCGAGGTCCAGATATCGGCACGGCCGGTGTGCTCGAAGTCGACGGCATATTTTAGATAATCCGACGGCAGAAACTGCGTCAGGCCCATGGCGCCAGCCCAGGAGCTTTTCATGGCGGGGCGCACGATCTTGCCCTCGTCGAGGATTTTCAGCGCGAGAACGAATTCCTGCGTGAACTTGTCCTTGCGCTTGCCGTAATAGGCCTGCGTCGCCAGCACGCGGATCGCATCGTGGGTATCGGCGACGTGGCCGTAATCGGTCTCGCGGCCGAAAATGGCGAGCACGATGGAGGAAGGCACGCCTGTTTCCCGCTCGATGGCCGTGAGCGGGCCGCGGTATTGCTCATAGAGTTTGCGGCCTTGGACCGCGAGCCGCTCGATCACCGGCTGTTTCAGATAATCCGCCGGCGTCTCGACGAATTCCGGCTGGCCCGGCGGTGGCTTTATCGGCCGCCCGGGCAGCGCAAGATCGGGCAGCGTGAGATCGGGCTCGAGCCCGCGCGTCGCGTCCTCGAACGTCGCGCGCGATACGCCGAGCGATGCGGCTTGCGGCCACAGCGATTGCAGGAAGGCGGCGAAGGCCGCGTCGGCACGGGCGGGATGAGTGCCGAGCATGCCGCTGAGCAAAACAATACCGAGCAGAGCGGCCGAGACCCTCATCGCACCGCCAGGATGAACAACCGCGGGAAGCGCAGCAGCACCTTGCCGTCGTAGCGCGGCTTGTAGGCGCCGACGATTTTCGCGGTATAAGCGGCGAGAAACTTCTCGCGGTCGGCGGCGTCAAGCGGCGACAAAAACGGCTGCAGCGAGGAGCCCTTGAACCATTCGGTGATTGCAGCCGGCGACGCCATGACGTGATTATACACCGTGTGCCACATGTCGAGATGCGAGCAGGCGGGCTTGAGCAGGTCGTAATATTCCTCGATCGACGGCAGATCGTCGCGCGGCGCCGCTTTCACCTCCGGATGATCCTTCCATGGTCCGGCCTCGCCGACCTCTTTCTGGAAGCGCAAGGCTGGCTCGCGGGTATTGTCGGGCATCTGGATCGCCAGCACGCCGCCCGGCGGCATCGCTTCCAACAACCGCCGCATGATCGCCGGATGGTCCGGCAGCCACTGCATCACCGCATTGCCGAAAATGAGGTCCGTCGCCGCATCCGGCTTCCAGGTGGCGATATCGTCTTCGATAAATTTACAATTGGGCAAGCGCTCGCGCGCCTTGCGCAGCATGTCGGGCGAGGAATCCAGTCCGATCACCTCGGTCTGCGGAAAACGCTGGACGATCAGCTCCGTCGAGTTGCCCGGGCCGCAGCCGAGGTCGACGGCGCGCCGCGGCCGATCGAGCGGCACCTGCGCCAACAAATCGCGCGGCGGCCGGGTGCGTTCGTCTTCGAATTTGAGATATTGGCGGGCGCTCCAGTCTTCCATCGCGCTTGACCCTTGTCAGTGCCGGTATTACTTTTAACGAAAAGGTAATACCGTAGGGAACTGAGCATGGCAACCACAACCGTCACAGTCAAAGGTCAGGTGACTTTGCCGAAGGACGTCCGCGATGCGGCTGGAATCAAGCCGGGCGATCGGCTGAACGTCGAAGCCACCGCATCCGGCGGCGTCTACATCGAGAAGCCGGGCAGTGCAGCGAAATATCGAAAACGGTTGCTCGCGCTGGCTAAACGGAAGATCGTCAGCGTGTCTACGACCGATACCTACATGAAACTGATGCGGGGCGATCCCGATAAGGACTACGATACGTGACGCTGGTTGACACCAATGTCCTTATCGACGTTCTTTCCAACGATCCGCTGTGGCGACCGTGGTCGGTGGACATGCTGGCACAGAGATTTGATCTCGGCGCCTTGATCGTTACCGACGCGACTTACGCGGAGCTGTCGCCGCAGTTTGCCAGTTCTCGCTCGCTCGATGCCGCAATGATCGAGCTAAACGTCGTCCTTGAAAGAATACCGCGCGAAGCCCTCTTCATTGCCGGCGGCACGTTCGCGCGATATCGCAGCCACGGCGGCGTGCGCACCAACGTGCTGGCCGATTTTTTCATAGGCGCTCACGCGCAGGTCCTCGGTTGCCCGGTGCTGACGCGCGACGTTCGCCGTTACCGGCGTTATTTTCCCGGCGTGGCGTTGATTGCGCCCGATGGGTAGGCGCCGAAGCGCGGCACTCGCCGTTGTCGTCCTCGGAGGCGTCGTCGCGGGAAGCTTGGCGGCAAGCCTCGCCGGGGCCGCCGCGCAGGATGCGCCGAGCAACGCGATACCCTGCTCGGCGATCGACAGCATCGGCACCGCGGAAATGGCCAACGACGGCACCATCACGCTGCATTTGCGGTCGCTGTGGCCGGACCCGATCGCCGAAGGCGAACTCGTCTACGCGCCGGACGATCCGCAATATGAAGACATCAAGCAGCACCTCGGCGGCATCGCGCCCGGCGATAAGAAGCCTTTGAAACCGTGGTGCTGACTAGAGCGTATCCCGATTTAACGTAATCAGGAGACGCTCTTAGCTGTTTGTTCCAGCATGTCCTTTTCGCAAAACCGGTTTCCACTTTCGCGGGACATGCTCTAGCGGCCGCAAACGGCCGGACGGTTATCCGGCGCCCGTCGCATGCGGATCGCCGATCGGTTCTGCGGCCGGCGCTGCAACCGCATGATGATCCGCCGCCAGCACAAGATAAACGGCCGGGACCACGAACAGCGTGAATAGAGTGCCGATGGATAGTCCCGAGGCGATGACGAGGCCCATCTGAAAACGCGACACCGCGCCGGCGCCGCTGGCGGTGATCAGCGGCACCACGCCGAGCACCATCGCGGCCGTCGTCATCAGAATCGGGCGCAGCCTTATGCCGGCGGCCTCTTCGATCGCCTCGCGCTTGGATCGTCCGGCCTGCTGCAGGTGATTGGCAAACTGCACGATCAGAATACCGTGCTTGCTGATCAGCCCCATCAGGGTGACGAGCCCGACCTCGGTATAGATATTGAGCGAAGCGCCATAGACGCCGACCGAGATGAAGATGAGCGCGCCGGCGATCGACATCGGCACCGAGACCAGAATGATGATCGGATCGCGGAAACTCTCAAACAGCGCGGCGAGCGCCAGGAAGATGACGATGAGCGCGAAGCCGAAGGTGGTGAGAAAGCCGCTGGTTTCCTGAATGTACTGCCGGCTCAATCCGCCGTAATCGACCGAATAGCCTTCCGGCAGCGTGCGCGCCGCGAGCTTCTGCAAAAATGCCAGCGCGTCGCCCTGCGCCACGCCGGGCATTTCCACGCCCTGGATCGTCGCGCTGTTTTGCTGTTGGAAATGATTAAGCGATTCCGGCACCGTCTCGGTCTTTATTTTGGCCACCGTGGAAAGCGGCACCAGCGACCCGTCGGCGGTGCGAATATAGTAATTGAGCAATTGCTGGGCGTTGAGCCGGTAGCGCTGCTGCACCTGCGGGATGACCTTGTAGGACCGTCCGGCTATGCTGAAATAATTGACATAGCCGCCGCCGAGCATGGCGGCGAGCGCGCTGCCGACATCGCTCATCTTCAAGCCAAGCTGTGCGGTCTTATCGCGGTCGATGATCACATTCGACTGTGGATCGTCGATTTTCAGATCGCAATCGAGGAAGATGAACATGCCGCTCTGGCGCGCCTGCTGCATGAACTGCTGCGCGACCTCGTTCAAGCGTGCGAACGGCTCGGTGGTCACGATGACGAATTGAACCGGCAAGCCGAAGCTACCGGGCAGCGCCGGCGGCTGAAAGGCGGCGATCCGCACGCCGGCAACCTTGTTCAGCTCCTGCTGCAGCACCGGCTGTATCGCGTTGGTGGTCTTGGCGCGCTGGTCCCACGGCTTGAACACCATGCCGGCGATCGATTGGCCGGGCGTGTCGAGCTGAAATACATGCTCGGTTTCCGGATGGCTGGCGAAAATTCGATAGACTTGGTGCGAGTAAAGCTGGCGTTGCTGTAGCGTGGCATTCGGCGCCGCAATCGATTGGGTGATGATGATGCCCTGATCTTCCTGCGGCGCGAGCTCCGTCTTGGCACTGGTGAACAGGAAGTAGATGCTGCCGAGCACGAGCAGCGCGAACACGATGGTGACCTGCCAGGTGTTCAAGCTGCCGTGCAGCCAGCGGCCGTAACCGCCATGCAAGCGGGCAAATTGCCGGTCGATGAAACGCGTGAGCCGCGACTGCCAGCCGCGTTCCTGCGGATCGGGCGTCTTGAGCAGGCGTGAGCACAGCATCGGCGACAGGGTTAGCGCGACGACGCCCGACACGGTAACGGCGCCGACCAGCGCAAACGCAAATTCCGCGAACAGCGCGCCAGTCAGACCGCTCTGGAAGGCGATCGGGACATAGACCGCCGCCAGCACCACGGTCATGGCAATGATGGGGCCGCCGAGCTCACGCGCCGCGGCAATGGCGGCGTCGATCGGGGTCTTTCCTTCCTCGAGATGGCGGCTGACGTTCTCCACGACGATGATGGCGTCGTCGACCACCAGGCCGATGGCGAGCACCAGCGCCAGCAGCGTCAGCAAATTGATCGAATAGCCGAGCGCCAGAAGGATGATGAACGTGCCGATCAACGACAGCGGAATGGCGACCGTCGGTATGAGGGCCGAGCGCAGCGAGCCAAGGAACAGGAACACGACGGCTGTCACGATCGCCAACGCCTCGGCCAGGCTTTCGATGACCTCGTTGATCGATGAGTGCACGAACTCGGTCGAATCGTAGATGATTTGGCCGTTGAGCCCGTGCGGCAACAGCGCCTGGATTTCGGGAAACACCCGATGCACGCCGCCGATCACGTCGAGAAGATTGGCCGATGGCGCAACCTGTATGCCGATATAGACCGCCTGCTTGCCGTCGAAGCCGACTTCGGATTCGTAATCCTCGGCGCCGAGCGTGACATTCGCCACGTCGCGCAAGCGCACGATGGCGCCGCCCGTCTGCTTGATCACCAGGTTGCGGAATTCCGCCGCCGAATGCAGGCTGGTCGAAGCCGTCAGATTGACCTGCACCATCTGACCCTTGGTGTTGCCGATGCCGGATATGAAGTCGTTGGCGGCAAGCGCCTGGCTGACGTCGGTTGCGGTCAGGCCGAATGCCGCAAGTTTTTTCGGATCGAGCCAGGCGCGCAGCGCAAAGACCTTTTGCCCGAGCAGTTCCGCGGTCTGCACGCCCGGCACCGCCTGCAACTTCGGCTGCACCACCCGGGTAAGGTAATCGGTGATCTGGTTCGGCTGCAGCGTGTCGCTGTTAAAGCCGATATACATGGCGTCGATTGTCTGGCCGATCGTCACGCTCAGCGTCGGCTGCTGCGTGCCGGTCGGCAGCTGATTGAGCACCGAATTGACCTTGGTATTGATCTCGGTCAGCGCCTTGTCGGCATCGTAGTTGAGCCGCAGATAGACGGTAATCGTGCTGGTGCCGCTCTGGCTGGTGGACGACATGTAGTCGATGCCGTTGGCCTGGGCGATGGCGTTTTCCAGCGGCGTGGTGATAAAGCCGGCCACCACATCGGGATCGGCGCCGTAGTAGATCGTGGTGACCGTGACGACCGCATTTTCGGTGCGCGGGTATTGCAGGATCGGCAGCACGTCGTAGGCGCGCAGGCCGAGCACCAGGATCAACAGGCTGACGACGGTGGCGAGCACCGGCCGGCGGATAAAAATGTCCGTAAAGTGCATGGCGGCGACCCGGCTAACGATCGATGGGAACTGGCGCCGCCTCGGCCGACGGCACGATCGAATTGTCGATCAACACCGCCGAACCGTTATGCAGCTTGATCTGGCCGGCGGTCACGATCATATCGCCGTCCTTGACGCCCTTGAGCACGGCAATCTGGTCGCCGCGGGTCGAGCCGGTGGTGACAAAACTCTGGCGCGCCACGAGATTTGGCTTGCCGTCGGCGCTCGCGGCATTTTTCTCGACGATGTAGACGGTGTCGCCATACGGATTGTAGGTGATCGCGGTCTGCGGCAGCGTGATGTATTTCTGCGGCGCCCCCGTTTCGATATCCACCGTCGCGTACATGCCGGGGATCAGTTTGTGGTCGGCGTTCTTCAACGTCGCGCGGACCTGAACATTGCGGCTCGACTGGTCGACCTTGGGGTTGATGGCGGCGATTTCTCCGGTGAACGTTCGACCTTGAAAGGCGTCGACCTTCACGATGACCGATTGACCCAACCGCACCTGATCGACCGACTGCTGCGGCACGAAAAAATCGAGGAAAATCGGATCGAGCGCCTGCAGCGTTACAATCGTGGTTCCGGCGCTGAGGTATTGTCCTAGGTCGACCGCGCGGATGCCGAGATGGCCGGCGAAGGGCGCACGCAGCGATTTTTCGTCGAGGATCGCCTGCTGCTGGGCCACTTGCGCTTTGGCGTTCTTCAGGTTGGCGGCGTCGGTATCCAAAGTGGCTTGGCTGACCGCCTGGATCTTGAATTGCTTGAGATCGCGCTGATCGGTCAGCGCGTCCAGCTCGGCCGTCGCCTGCAGCAATTCGAGCTTGGCGATGTCGTCCTCCGCGCGCAGTTTCATGAGCAGCGCGCCCTGCTGCACGTCGTCACCGGAATTAAACGAGATCGAATCGACAATGCCGGACACTTGCAATGACAGGTCGGCGCCCTTCACCGCGCGCAGTGTGCCGACCGCTTCGATCTGCGGCTGCCATTCGTCGTAACTTGCCTTGAGCGCCGACACCGTCTGCGGCGGGGCGCTCATCGTGCTCATGAACTTCTTGATCATGGCGGCCTTGAAGACCTGAAATCCGAAGACGCCGCCAAACACGACGGCGACCGCGATGAGCATGATCACCATGCGTTTGGTCATTGATGGGGCTCGCTTGCCGGAGGCTCGCCGATCACGGCGGCAGTTGCGGCGTCGACTGCAGTTGCTTCGGGACTGAACGGGTCGGGCGCGACATCGTCACGGTTCCACCAGCCGCCGCCCAGCGATTGGAACAAGGCCGCGGTGTCGGCGTAGCGCGCCGCCTGCGCCTGCACCAAAGCGAGCCGCGCCTGCTGATAGCTGCGCTGCGCATTAAGCAGCGTGACGTAGGTTATGGCGCCGAGGCGGTATTGGCCGCGCGCGAGATCGAGCGTCTCTGACGCGGCGCGCAACGCGGTATTCTGTGCCTTGAGCGTGGCGGCGTCCAATTGCAGCGCACGTAGTGCGTCGGCGACGTTCTGGAACGCTCCCAGCACCGTGTTTTTATATTGCGCTTCGGCCATGGCATAGGCCGCTTTGGCGGCGCGCTCCTGGTGCAACAACGTAAAGCCGTGGAAGATCGGCTGCGAACCGGTCGCCGCGATATCCCAGATGATGGTGGAAGGCGTGAGCAGCGATGCCGTCGTCAACGCGGCGCTGCCATAGGCTGCGCTGAGAGCGAATTGCGGCAGCCGCGCGGCGACGGCGACGCCGATCTTGGCGCTGGCCTGATGCAGTTGCGCTTCCGCGGCGCGAACGTCGGGGCGTTGCTCGACGAGTTGCGAGGGCAGGCTCAGCGGAAGCCGCGGCGGCAGCCGCAGCGCCGCCAGCATCAGTCGGTCGGGTCGTTCCTGGCTCGGAAAGCGGCCAGTGAGCGCCAGTACGACGTGCCGCTGCTGTTCCAATTGCTTCTGCAGCGGCGGCAATGTCGCCTCTTCCGTCGCCACTTCCGATTGCTGGGTCAGCACGTCGGTTCGGGCGGCGGCGCCGTCCTCGAATTGCTGATGCACGACGCCGAGCTGATCGGTCTCGGATTTGATGATATCCCGCGTCGCCGCGATCTGGCCGCGCAGCGACGCTTCCGCAATGACCGCGGTGACCACGTTCGAGGTAAGCGTGAGATAGCTCGCTTCGAGCTCGAAGCGCTGATAGTCGGCCTGTGCCGCGTCGGCCTCGATCTGCCGCCGCACGCCGCCGAAAACATCGGGCGCGTAGCCGACATTCACGCTTGCCTGATACAGATTGAAGATCGACGGCGCGCCGGTTGCGCCGAATTCGACCGGTGAGAATTGCTGGCGCTCGGCGGAGGATTTGGCATCGACCGTCGGCCACAGCGAGCCGGCCTCGGCATAGAGGTTTTCCTTCGCCTGCCACAGCGCCGCCTGCGCCGCCTGCAAACTTGGATTGGCCTTGAGCGCATCGGCGATCAGAGCGTCGAGTTCCTTGGAATGGAATACCGTCCACCACTCGCCCGGGATATCGCGCCCGGCATCGAATTTTTGCGCGACACCGCCGACGACATTGCTTGACGCCGTCGTCGCCAGCTGGCCCTCGGGAGTGTAGCCGCTGACCGGTGGCGCTGGCGGCGGGGCAAAGTCGGGCCCGACCGCGCATGCCGACAAAGCCAAAAGCGACAAGAAAAGCGGCAAGACCAGGAAGGTCGGAACCGGGTCGGCAACGATCGCTGCGCCGAGGCCCACGCCACGCGCAGTATCGACGTCCTCCACCCGCACCGACGGACGGCTGCGCCAGCTATAACCACTGAATCCGAGCACCTAGGATACCCTCACACCGGGGCAACCTAATTATTTACTCTCCGGTTAGTCAATAACTTGACTTTTTGCGGAATATAAGCCTAGCTGGTCGTATGTCGGATGTGATCGAAACGCGGCCGGAAACGCGGCGGCGCCGCAAGGCGGAACGCCCGCAGGAAATTCTGGAAGCCGCTTTCGCCGAATTTTCCCGCAATGGTTATGCCACGACCACGCTCGACCGGATCGCTGAGCGCGCCGGCGTCACCAAGGGCACGATCTACGTCTATTTCGAGAATAAAGAGCAGCTGTTCATCTCGATGGTGCGCGAGATCACCAAGGCGGCGACCGAAACCGTGCAAGGCATGTTCGAGAACTCACGAGGGCTCGACCGCCGATTTGCTGCGGGCGCAATTCAACTTCATCTACCAGCGCATCGTCGGGGACAAACGGCGGCGCGAGGTGGTTCGCATGTTGATCGCCGAAGCGCCGCGCTTTCCGGAGCTGAGCGACCGCTATCACGACGAGATTTTGCGTCCGTGCCTCGACATGCTCAGGCAGGCCATCAAGCGCGGCGTAGATCGCGGCGAAATCCGCAATTCCGCGATCGTCGATTTGCCCCAGGTGGTCATCGCGCCAATCGCGCTGGTCGATCTATGGCTGATGATGTTCGACGACCGCCAACCGCTCGACATCAAGACCTATTTCGATGCGCACCTGGACCTTGTGCTCAACGGATTGCTGGCGAAGTAGCCGCTTAGAGCGTATCCCGATTTAACGGAATCGGGATACGAATTCTACCGTCGCCGATATTGACCGCGCTGCGGACGCGGCCCGGTGCCGGCGCGCTCGTCCTTATGGCGGAAGATCATCCGGCCTTTTTCCAGATCATAGGGCGAGACTTCGACGGTCACCCGGTCTCCGGCCAGCGTCTTGATCCGATTCTTTTTCATGCGGCCCGCCGTGTAAGCGATCAGGGCGTGGCCGTTGTCGAGTTGCACGCGAAATCGCGCATCGGGCAGGATTTCAATCACCAGGCCTTCGAATTCCAGAAGTTCCTCTTTCGCCATGTCACGAACCTCTTGATTGACCGGTAATGCGCGGCGCGCCGTGACGGCGATCCGGCGTAGCATCGCGGCGCAGGAAGGCGACAGCGGCGATGCCGGCATCTTGCGGCTGATCCGCCTGCGGCTGCCCGCTTCGCTGCTGGCCGTGTTGCGGCTCGCCGCGACGCGGCTCTGCGCGATGCGGCCGCTCGCGATGCGGCTGCCCGTGATGCGGTTGCTGCTTGCCGCCGCCGTTACCGTTACGCCGACGCTGCTGGCCGCGGTTGCCATTGCCATCGCGGTTACCGTTGCCGTTGTGACGGCCCTGCGCGGTCCTGCTGCCGGGCGCGGCATGGGCGGCGGGCGCCTCCGCGCCTTGCGGGTTCGAGCGCCGATCGCTGATTGGCAGCGATATGCGGATGAGCTTTTCGATGTCGCGCAGGAACGCCATCTCCTCGCCGTCGCACAGCGAGATGGCGATGCCTTCGGCGCCGGCGCGGGCGGTGCGGCCGATGCGGTGCACGTAAGTCTCCGGCACGTTCGGCAGATCGAAATTCACCACATGGCTGATGCCGTCGACGTCGATGCCGCGCGCGGCGATATCGGTGGCGACCAGAGTTCTCACCTTGCCGGTGCGGAACGCCGCGAGCACGCGCTCGCGCTGGCCCTGCGACTTGTTGCCGTGGATGGCCTCAGCGGCGATGCCGGCTTGATTGAGACGCCGCACCACTTTGTCGGCGCCGTGCTTGGTGCGGGTGAAGACCAGCGCCCGGTCGATGGTTTCCTGCTGTAACAGGTCGACCAGGATCGCCGGCTTCGCGGCGCGGTCGACGCGGATGATGCGCTGATCGATGCGCTCGGCGGTCGAGGCGGTCGGCGTCACCGCGACCTTTACCGGATCGCGCAGCATATGCGCGGCGAGATCGGCAATGGCGCCGGGCATGGTGGCGGAAAACATCAGCGTCTGCCGGTTGGCCGGAAGCTTGGTGACAATTTTGCGGATGTCGTTGATGAACCCCATGTCGAGCATGCGGTCGGCCTCATCGAGCACGAAACACTCGACGCCGTTCAGCCGAAGCGCGTTGCTTTGGACGAGATCGAGCAGCCGGCCAGGGGTGGCGACGAGAATTTCGACGCCATTCAGAAGGCTGCGCACCTGGGCTCCCATCGAGACGCCGCCGATCGCCAGCGCGGATCGAAACCGCAGATGGCGGCCGTAGGTGCGGAAGCTGTCGAGGATCTGACCCGACAATTCGCGCGTCGGGCTCAATACCAACACGCGGCAGGTCTTGCGCTCGAGCGCGCGCGTGGTGTCGGCGAGCCGATGCAGGATCGGCAGCGCGAAGGCCGCGGTCTTGCCGGTTCCGGTCTGGGCGATGCCGATGACGTCGCGGCCCGACATCACCGTCGGGATGGTCTGCGCCTGGATCGGCGTGGGGGTTACGTATTTCTCTTCGGTCAGGGCACGGGCGATGGCGTCGTTAAGCTTAAAGTCGTGAAAGTCGGTCAAAGAATAATCTTTCCGTTGTGCACATCGGCACGGCCGTTGCGCGAAACGCAAACGGCCCGCGATGCGGGAGCTAAATGGACATCCCGCGCGATCTGGGCTGTCGATGAGGTGGATAAAGAGCGAGCCAGAAGCCAATTAGCGGGGTTTAGTCCGTAGGGATCCCGTACACGCCGCTCGCAGCGGGCCTATAAGGCCGCGAATCACATATGCACTATCGATGTGTCGGATTCAAGGCCCCGCGGCCCGCAGACGGGTGTCCCGCGCCGGTGCAACCGGCATTAACGCTTGGCACGACGGGTTTTTTTCTCCGGTTGCGCTGCCACGGCGGCGGCTGCGTCGGCGGCCTCCTGGGCCTCCTTGGCCAGCCGCAGCGCCTTCAGGCGGGCCATCTGCTCGCGGACCACGCGGCCGTTGGCCTGGTATTCCAGCATCGCCTTGGCGCCTTCCTTGGCGCGCTCTTCCTTCTTGAAACCTGCTTCGGCACGGGCCTTGGTCTCGCTCGCCCGGGCTTCACTCGCTCGCGTTGCCAATCTCTCTTCTCCTTTTGCGCGGAAAGCGCGCAATCCGACCCCCGGCAATCCCCGTCAAAACGCCCCTGGGGGTGGTTATTGCCTTATATATGAGTTGCGAAGGCGAAGCGCCATCCTTGCAAATCTCGTTAATGGGCCGAATTACCTTGAGAATTTCTTGTATTTGATCCGGTGCGGGATGACCGTGTCGGTGCCGAGCCGGCGCATTTTGTCCTTCTCGTAGTCCTGGAAATTGCCCTCGAACCACTCGACATGGCTGTCGCCCTCGAAGGCCAGCATGTGGGTGGCGATACGGTCGAGAAACCAGCGGTCGTGGCTGATGATGACGGCACAGCCGGCGAAATCCTCCAGCGCCTCTTCGAGCGCGCGCAGCGTGTCGACGTCGAGGTCATTGGTCGGCTCGTCGAGCAACAGCACGTTGGCGCCGGATTTGAGCATTTTGGCAAGATGCACGCGGTTTCTTTCGCCGCCGGACAGCGAGCCGACTTTCTTCTGCTGATCGGCGCCCTTGAAGTTGAAGGCCGAGCAATAGCCACGCGAATTCACCTCGCGTTTGCCGAGCAGCAGCATGTCGGCGCCGCCGGAAACTTCCTCCCACACCGATTTCTTGCCGTCGAGCGAATCGCGCGACTGATCGACATAGCCGAGATGTACTGACTCGCCGATTTTGATGGTGCCGCCGTCGGGCTTCTCCTGCCCCGTGATCATACGGAACAAGGTGGTCTTACCGGCGCCGTTCGGGCCGATGACGCCGACGATGCCACCGGCCGGCAGCTTGAACGTCAGATCGTCGATCAGGAGGTTATTGCCATAGCCTTTGCGCAGATTTTCGAAGTCGACCACGTTCTGGCCGAGCCGCTCGGCGACCGGGATGACGATCTGCGCGGTCTGGGTCTGCTTGTCGCCGGCCTTCTTGAGCAATTCCTCGTAGCGCTCATAGCGCGCCTTGGATTTTGCCTGCCGGGCGCGCGGCGACGCCCTGATCCATTCCTGCTCGCGGGCGAGCGTGCGCTGGTGCGCGTCCTCCTCGCGGCCTTCCTGTGCCAGCCGCTTCTGCTTCTGCACCAGCCAGGACGAGTAATTGCCCTCATAGGGAATGCCGTGGCCGCGGTCGAGCTCGAGAATCCAGCTGGTGACGTTGTCGAGGAAGTAGCGGTCGTGGGTGACGATCAGGATGGCGCCGGGATAGTTGCGTAAATGGCCTTCGAGCCACGCCACCGACTCGGCGTCGAGATGGTTGGTCGGCTCATCGAGCAGCAGCAGCTCCGGCTGCTCGAGCAACAACCGGCACAGCGCCACGCGCCGGCGCTCGCCGCCCGACAGCTTTGCGACATCGGCTTCGTCGAATGGACAGCGCAACGCGTCCATTGCCTGGTCGACCTTGGAATCGAGATCCCACAGGCCCTTGGCCTCGATCTCGTCCTGCAGCTTGGTCATTTCGTCGGCGGTCTCGTCGGAATAATTGACGGCGAGCTCGTTATAGCGGTCGACGATCGCCTTCTGCGGCGCCACGCCCTCCATGACATTGTCGCGGACGCTCTTCTGCGGATCGAGTTGAGGTTCCTGCGCCAAGTAGCCAACGCGCGCCCCCTGGGCGGCCCAGGCCTCGCCGGAAAATTCGCTGTCGAGCCCGGCCATAATGCGCAGCAGGGTCGACTTGCCGGCGCCGTTGACGCCGAGAACGCCAATCTTGGCATCGGGATAGAACGACAGATTGACGTTCTCCAGGACCTTCCGGTTGCCCGGATAAGTCTTGGTCAGGTCTTGCATATGATAAACGAATTGACGCGCCATCTGCGCCCCGCCTTCTCGCTCATGTCGGGAAAATCCGGATGCTTCGGCAGCACCCAGCCCGTGATTTAGCGACGCGGAGCCGCCACGGCAAGAATGGCCGTGCGCCCGCCCTACCGGGCTACCCCAGCCGGGAACTCGGTAGCAATTTAGCGACCATGCTGAAGCTTCGCTAAGCCTGAACACATTTACGGCAAGGCGCTGCCGAAATCACAACAAATTTTAATGTTTTTTCCCTACGCTAAGGTCAAACGGCCGTTTGAAAATGGAACTGTCGTTTCATCCAGCGCGTTGGTGCATGTGATGCGGAGCGCTGGAAGAAATTCGAAATAAAGACCCATCGAAGGGTTCAGGAAGTGGAACATGTGGCGTGATCTCTCGAAGGCCCTGCGCGAGCTCTTGGAAATCCCCGGCTACAAGGCCGGCTCGTATCGGCCCGACCTGCACTATATGCGCGGCCCGGGTCCGAAATGGCGCGCTAAATACGGCAGCCTGAACGCCAAGACATCGGCGGCACCGACTTCGCATCCGGTTGCGCTAAGCGGCGCCGTCGAGCACCGCGCGTAAGCCCGGCTTCCCGTCACCCTGAAGCGCCTGCTGCCGGGCCAGCTTCTTTTCCGCGCCGTCATGCTCTAGAACCACCCCCAAGTGTTGCATGGGGTGGAGAATCATGACGGTTCGCTGCGCAATCCTCGACGATTACCAGAATGTGGTGCTCAAGGTCGCCGACTGGTCCAAGGTCAAAGGCGACCTCGATATCAAGGTTTTCCACGAGCATCTCGGCGGTCCGGATAAGGTGATCAAGGCCCTGCAGGGCTTTCCGATCGTCGTCGCCATGCGCGAGCGCACCGGCTTTCCCAAAGAGGTGATCGACGCGCTGCCGGACCTCAAGCTCCTCATCACCACCGGCATGCGCAATGCCTCGATCGACACTGAGGCGGCGAAAGCGCGCGGCGTCACCGTCTGCGGCACCGGCTCGTTCGGCAGCCCGACCTCCGGCATCGCCATCGGCCTGATGCTCGAACTCACCCGCCACATCGGCTACGAGAACGCGCGCCTGCACGCCGGCGACAAATGGCAGGTCACTATCGGTCCCGACCTCGAAGGCATGACTTTAGGCGTGCTTGGCCTCGGCAAGCTCGGCACCCGCACTGCGCACATCGCCAAGGCCTTCGGCATGAAGGTCATCGCTTGGAGCCAGAACCTGACGCCGGAGAAATGCCAGGAGGCCGGCGTCGGCTATGTCACCAGGGATGAATTGTTCCGGCAATCGGATTTCATCAGCATCCATATCGTGCTGTCGGCGCGTTCGCGGGGCCTCGTCGGTGCGCGCGAGGTCGGCCTGATGAAACCGACAGCGTTCCTCATCAATACCTCGCGCGGCCCGATCATCGACGAAGCGGCGCTGATTGCGGCGCTGCGCGACAAGAAGATCGGCGGCGCCGGCCTCGACGTGTTCGACGTCGAGCCGTTGCCGACCGATCACCCGTTCCGCAAGATGACGAACGTCGTCATCACCCCGCATCTCGGCTACGTGTCCGAGCAGAACTACCACGGCTATTTCACCGGCGTGGTCGAGGACATCCGCGGCTTCCTCGACGGCAAGCCGGTGCGGGCGATGACATAGCGTCTTGCCGGCGTAACGGCGTCCGGGCAGGACGCCACACGCCTTGGGCAAGCTCATCGGATATGCATCCGCCGCCGGCTCGGCTTCATGGGCGCCAGACGCATTTGAGCTCCTTCCATGTAGGAGCGGTAGATGTGCTCGAATGTTTTCGCCAGGAAGCGGTCGAATCGATGCACGCATTCGACGATGTTGCCGATCGCAACCGCGTTTGTTGTTCTGTTCATTGTTGTCTCTCCTCTTCACGCGCAGATGCGGGGCGATCTGCACAGACAGACCCCGGCCACCGGCCGGGGTCTGGTGACGATCCACCAGGCTCAGTACCTTGTGGGCATTCCGCCCGGCCAAGCTTGGTTATTAAAATTCGGCGCGCTTGGTCCTCCCAAGCGGACGGCCCCCGCGTTGGGCGGCGGCAACTGAATCGCAGGAAACTGGCTCGGAGGCACAAAGTTGTACAATGGCCTTGCCACCGGCTGCGCCTTTGTTGCCTCGTGTCTGGTCGTCGCAAATCCTGACGTTGAGGCAAGAGCCAACCCCATTGCGACTGCAATCAGAGCGGTCAAGATTTTGGTTGGTTTTTTCATGATACGTTTCCTTTGTTCTGATTTATTCCGGCGACCAGCTCTCTGCGAACCGGCCGGCGGAGCTTTGGCTGCTAGTCGGTGATTGGCGCGTAAAAGTCGCCTTGCCGGAACGCGCTCTGCTCTTGCGGAGCCGGTGCCTTCGCCAGCGTTTCGCTCGGGGCGTAGTAGTCGCCATGGCGAAACTCACTCATCTCCTGGGCGCTCGGCCGGCGCACTTGCGCAAGAGCATTCAGCCCGCTGCGCCGGACGGCGATTTGGGTATTACTGCCTTGAGGTACCGCGCCCAAGCGCAGACCTCCGTCATGATCGTAATAGGTGGACAGCGAGTTGCCGGTGCCCATGCTCTTGCTGAATGATTGTGCAAAGGCCGGCGAACCAAAGCTGATGGCCGCAACGGCAACGGCTGCGATAAGCGTTGATTTGGTCAACATGGACGTTCTCCAAGTTAAAAGCGAAGGCCGATGCCTTCCGCGTCCTTGGAGATATCTCGAAGCCGACGATCTTTAATCGCTCGGCGCGCGAACAGATTATTCGCGGCCGCCGAACAATGGCGGCGGAAGGCCGGTGGCCGGTTGCGGCACAAGCGAAAACGCTAGCCGAATTAGCCAACCTGCCGCCAATTCGGATCCAGAGCGCCTGCGTTGAGGGTCACGCCGTTGTGGCAAAGCCAAAACTTCGCCTCTGCGTCTTCGAGAAAATCCCTAGTTCTTTCAATAAATTGCGGAGCATTATTCTGATTTCTCGAACAAAGCTTTCGCGTCGCCGCTGATTAAAGACGCCCGGTCCCGGTCGTATTTGTTCTCTCGAAGCACCGACGTTTCGAGGCCCGCCATGTTGGCAGAACTAAAATTCAACCTTTACGAAGCCGCAATCTCCGCTTCGGCGGGCGGCGCGAGCGCCTCGGGATACGGTGCTTTAGCGGCTATTGCCGTCGCCCTTTTGCGCCTGGCCGTCGAGACCGTTTGGCGCGCGTCATGGGGCACGTCATGGCGCGAAAAATCCAGCCTGCGTTGGGCAGCACACATGTTGCCGACGCTCAAGACGGTAGCAGGCATTACCCAGACATCTGACATGCAGGAGGGACACCATGCTTAAGGTCGATCAAATCGAGCGGGCGAACGATCAAGCTCACAATGAGCCGCCCTTCGGCGCATCTCCGCAAGCCAAAGCGCCGCCGCAGCCTGCGCCCGACTTGCCGAGCGGCCGGCGCCAGAGCCCGGCGCGCGACGCAGTTGCCGCAAAGCGGCCGGACACGAATGCGACCGCCGCACCCGCTCGCTCACGGCGTGAAAAACTCATCCGTTGGTCGATGTTTGCGCTCCTGCCGATCGCGTTTGCCGGCGGCGCCTACTGGTACGTGACCGGCGGCCGCGACATGTCGACCGACGATGCCTATGTCGAGGCCGACCAGGTCGGCGTCTCAACCGATGTTTCCGGTATCGTGCAGGACGTCGACGTCGGCGATAACCAGCACGTGGTGGCGGGTCAAATCCTTTACCGGCTCGATCCCCGTCAGTTTCAGATCGCGCTCGACAATGCGAAAGCAAATCTTGCTCAGACCGCGCTGACGATCGACGCGATGAAGCAAGACTACAAACGCATCCTCAGCGACGCCGCCGCCGAGCAGGCACAGGTCGATCTCGATCAGACCAATTACAATCGCTACACCGTGCTGCTTCGCTCCGACACGGTTTCACAGGCGGTTTTCGATCAGGCCCGCTACACGTTACTCAGCGACCAAAGCAAACTTCAATCGCTGAAGCAGCAGGCGGCAACGCAATTGGCGCGGCTTGGCGGCAACGCCGACATCGAGACAACGCAGCATCCGCAATATTTGCAAGCCAAAGCGCAAGTCGAGGAGGCGCAACGCAAGCTCGACCACTCGGTCGTGAAGGCGCCGTTTGCCGGGATCGTCACCAATGTGCCGGCAATCGAGCCGGGCAAGTATCTGGCGGCCTCGTCGACCGCCTTTTACCTGGTCGCCACCGATCACGCCTGGGTCGAGGCGAATCCGAAGGAAACGCAGATGACCTATGTACGGCCGGGCCAGCCGGTCGTGGTGTCCGTCGATACTTATCCCGATGTCACCTGGCATGGCACGGTGGCAAGCATCAGCCCGGCCGGGGCGCAGGAATTCCAGCTGCTTCCGGCGCAGAACACCAGCGGCAACTGGGTCAAGGTCGTTCAGCGCATTCCACTGCGCGTGCGCATCGATACCAGCGGCCCAGCAGCATGCCGCCGCTGCGATCCGGGATGAGCGTCGAGATCAGTATCGACACCGGACACGCTCGCGGTTGGCCGCACCTCGTACGCGCCATGTTCGATCGCTCGCACGGGGGCGCGTCATGAATCGAAGAATCGAGCCAGCGCCATCGCGGCACGATCACTGTCCTGGTGCTGCTTGCGGCGATGATGCAGACGCTCGACACGACGATCGTCAATGTGGCGCTGCCCTACGTGCAGGGCAGCGTCGCGGCAAGCCAGGACCAGATCACTTGGACGCTGACCTCTTACATCACGGCGGCTGCGATCATGACGCCGCCGACCGGTTTTTTGGTCGGCCGCTTCGGTCTCAAGCGCGTGTTCGTCATTTCGACGCTCGGCTTCACGGTCGCCTCAATGCTCTGCGGCATGGCCGACACGCTGGCGCAGATCGTCGTCTTCCGGCTCGTACAGGGCGCATTCGGGGCGGCGATGATACCGCTGTCGCAAACGGTGCTGCTGACGATCTATCCGAAGGAGCGCCAAGGATTCGCCATGGCGCTATTCGGCATGGGCGTCGTGGTCGGTCCCGTGCTCGGCCCGATGATCGGCGGTTGGCTCACTGAAGATTACTCTTGGCGCTATGTGTTCTACATCAACGGACCGCTGGGCATCATCGGCTTTCTCGGCATGATGGCGTTTCTGCCGGACAGCCCGCGCAGCGGGGCGCAGAAGTTCGACTGGTTCGGCTTCGGCACGCTCAGCCTGGCGATCGGCGCGTTGCAGATTTTGCTGGACCGCGGCGAGATCAAGGATTGGTTCGGTTCAAGCGAAATCGTGATCGAGGCGCTGGTCTCCGCGTCGGCCTGCTATCTTTTCCTGGTTCACACCTTCACCACCAAACGGCCCTTCGTGCGGCCGACGCTGTTTCACGATCGCAATTTCACGGCCGGCGTGATTTTCAGCGTGGTCGCCTTCATCACCCTCTATGCGTCGCTCGCGCTGCAGCCGCCTTATTTGCAGGACATGATGAATTATCCGGTCCTCACCGCCGGTTTGGTCATGGGACCACGCGGCATAGGAACGATGATAGCGACGATCCTCGTCGGCCGGTTCGTGGGAAAAGTCGATACGCGCGTGCTTCTGGCGATCGGCCTCGGCCTTTCCGCTTGGGCGTTTTACGTTATGACGTCATGGACGCCAGACGTTTCCGAGCGGGAGATTATCGTCACCGGGCTGGTGCAGGGCGCAGGCTTCGGCACGCTTTTCGTTCCGATGAGCGCCGTCACCTTATCGACGCTCTCGCCTGAAGATCGCGCCGACGGCGCCAGCATTTTCAGCCTGTCGCGCAGCATAGGCTCGAGCGTCGGCATTTCGGCTTTCACCGCGCTGTTGACCACCAACACGCAGGTCAATCATGCCTACATTTCCGCCAACGTCACGGCGGTCAACCGCGCCTTGGGGGCCCCAGGCGTCGCCCAGTTCTGGAGCCCGTTTACTGCGGCGGGACGCGCCGCGCTCGATGGCTTGGTCACGCAACAAGCCCAGATCATAGCTTATATTGACGATTACAAGCTGTTGTTGATCGCCACGCTGGCTTTGTTTGCACTGCTCGTCATTTTCAAGAAGTCGAGCGGGCTGGCAGGCGGCACCGCTGCCGTCGAGGGCTGAGGGATTGAAAGTGTCCGTTGCACATATACATTTGATGCTATCCCGATCGCACAGGGGGCGACTGATGGATCGCGTCTCATCGATGATATCGTTCGCCAAAGTGGTCGAACTTGGGGATTTTCGTCCGCGGCCCGGCAGCTCAATCTGGCGACCAGCGTCGTCACCACCCACGTGAAATCACTCGAGGAGCGGCTTCAGGTTCGCCTGCTCAACCGCACCACGCGCACTGTCAGCCTCACAGAGGCCGGTCGCGCTTACTACGAACGATGCGTGCAAATCCTTTCGGAGATCGAAGACGCCGAGGATACCATCCAGACACTCCAGTTGAAACCGCGGGGAATTCTGCGGATCAACACTTCGCCCGCGGTGCCATTGGTGCTCGCACCGTCGCTGGCGGAATACAACGAGCTTTATCCGGACGTGAAAATTCATCTGACCGCGACCAGCCGGATGCTCGATCTCGTGGAGCAGGGATTCGATCTGGCGATCTGGTATGCCGGCGCTCCGGATTCGAGCCTGATCAGAAAGCACCTCGCTTCCTATCGGGCGATACTTTGCGCCTCTCCCGCTTATCTGGCCAAGCATGGTCATCCGAAGCATCCCACCGATCTCGCCAATCATAAATGTATCGTTTATTACGACGCCCCGTTCGGCAAGGGCGGCCGCGAATGGACGTTCACGGGGCCGGATGGCGACATCACAGTCCAGGTGTCGGGGTCGTTGGAAACGAATAGTATCGATGCAATACGGGCGGGGGTCCTGGGTGGTCAGGGATTTATATATACGCCGACACACCTGGTGCTTGAGGAGTTAAGGTCCGGTGCCCTGGTGTCGGTCCTTCGAGACTTCCGCGGACGGGAAATCTCCGTTGATGCGCTCTATCCAAACCGCGAGCACTTACCGGCCAAGGTGCGGACATTCATCGATCTGGTCGCAAAGAATTTCCGGCTGATCGACTGGGATCCCTGTCGCCCCGACAGCGTGGCGTCTTCGGAACCCCTCCGCGCCGTTGCGCCATAATTGGAGCGATCTACGGCTGAACGTTCCCGGCCGTCACTTGGCATGCGGCAATCGCCTTCCGGCATTCGCTCGACCGGAATGACAAATGTGATAATCTGCCGCCATGACCACGCGCGAACAGAACGATTTTCTCACACTCACCGGTCCAGGCACGCCGATGGGCGCGCTGATGCGGCGCTATTGGATCCCGGCGCTATTGGCGTCCGAAGTTCCGCAACCCGACTGCCCGCCAGTGCGGGTCAAAGTCTTAGGCGAGCGGCTGATTGCATTCCGCGACACCGACGGCCGTGTCGGCGTGATGGACGAGTTCTGCGCCCATCGCGGCGTCTCGCTGTGGTTTGGCAGGAACGAGGAGCATGGGCTGCGCTGCCCGTATCACGGCTGGAAATACGACGTCACCGGGCAATGCATCGAGGTGCCGTCGGAGCCGGTGGAAAGCGGCTTCTGCAAGAAGATCAAGCTGGCGTCCTATCCGGCCGTCGAGGCGGGCGACGTCATCTGGCTGTATATGGGTCCGCCGGAGCTCAAGCCGCCGGCGCCGAATTTCGAATGGGCGACGGTGTCGGCAAATTCGCGTTTCGTCTCGAAGCGCACCCAGGAATGCAACTGGCTGCAGGCGCTCGAGGGCGGCATCAATTCGGTGCATGTCTCGTTTCTGCACCGCCATGATCTGCGCAGCGATCCCTTGCATGTCGGCCAGGGGGCCGAATTCACCCGCGAGACCGACGCTCGTTTCGAGGTGATCGAAACCAAAGGCGGCATGGTGGTCGGCGTGCGCCGGCCGGCAACTGCGGGCAAGCTCTATTGGCGCATCACCCAGTGGATCATGCCGTTTCACACCATGATCCCACCCTACGGCGACAATGCGCTCAACGGCCACGCCTTCGTGCCGATCGACGACGAGAACTGCATGTCGTGGTGCTTCACCCACCACCCGGCGCGGCCGCTCTCCGCGCACGAGCTGGAGGTGATGGGCAGCGGCGGCGGCATTCACGTCAATCTCATTCCCGGCTCGTTCCGCCCGGTGGTCAACAAAGACAATGACTACATGATCGACCGCACGGCGCAGAAGCACCATAAGTCGTATTGCGGCGTCAAAGGCATCGCCATGCAGGATGCCGCGATTCAGGAAAGCTGCGGGCCAATTCAAGATCGCAGCAAGGAAAACCTGGTCTCCACCGACAACGGCGTGATCATGGCGCGGGCACGGCTGCGTAAGGCGGTGCTCGCGGTGGCGCAAGGCAAGACGCCGGACGGTCTCGATCCGACAACGCACGCGGTGCGCTCGGCAGCGATCGTGCTGCCGGAAGAGCAGAATTTTTATGACGCCGCCGGCGAGGCGCTCAAGGCCAAGAGCGGCGTCGCCCACGCCTCGGTTTAGCTTTTCGCTCATCCCCGGAGTTTCATCTGGCCCCTGCGTTCGCGGGAAGCCGAGGCGGCGGCGCCATTCCGGTGAACACGCCTTGCCGTTCAAGCGAGCGCGCCGCGTTAACGCTTGCCGCCATCGCTCCGACGAGCCGAGGCAAGTCGCGCGTCGGCGTGCCGGCGGGCGTACGGATTTCAATAAGACTGAGGGCGTCGGCGGTGGCCGCCTCGGCGAGCGCTGCATCGAGCGTCGCGCCATCCCTGCAGGGGCGATGCACAAGGCCGAAGGCATGAGCGATGCCGCCGAATTCGATGGCGGGAGCATTGCGCATCGTCATTTCGTAGCGGTCGATGCGGCGGGCGGCGGTCAGCTCGAATATGCCGCCGCCGGCATTGTTCATGACGCACAGCGCGCCGCGCACTTGACGCCAGAGCGGATTGCTCAAGGCCGGCAAATCGTGGACGAAGGCCTGGTCGCCGATCAGCGCCAGCATGCGGCCCGCACCGGCAAGAGCCTCGCCGAGCACCAGCCCGAGCGTTCCGTCGATGCCGTTGACGCCGCGCGCGGTGAAGACCCGCGCCGCGCCCTGCCCGGCCGGCATCAGGAGCCCGGCGTGGCGCACCGACAGCGAATTGGCACAATGCAGCGCGGCAAAGCCCGGCGCCGCGCAGATGCGGCCGACCGCGGCCATCTCGCCCCATGGCGCTGCGGCGAGAACAATGTCGCGGGTGGCGGCGGCCACGGTCTCGGCTTTGCGCAAGGCTTGGGCCCATTGCGCGTCGCATTTGCCAAGCGCCGCCGCGAGCGCCGTGACCGCCTCCGGCGCCGGCGGCCGCAATCCGATGGCGTGCGGCCTTAAGAAATCGGCACCCGGATCATGCCGCGCGATCCGGATCAACGGACAGCGCAACCGCTTCACGGCGCGCAGCAAACCCGGGCACACCGGCGTTCCGCCAAGCCGGATGACAATCTCCGCGCCATCGAGATCGAGTGCGCCCTCCTCGGCCAGCGCATCGGCAGTGGTGAGCGTGCCGGGCAGATTGAAATGCCGCAGTCCGCTGCCAATGTCGGCGATCAGCGGATAACCGGTCGCGTCGAGGAGCTCAGCCACGGCCGCCACCGGCAACGGCTGATCCTCGCAGGCCAATAAGAACTCCGCGCGCGCCCTTGCGGACGGCGCAGCGACGGACGGCCGCGGTTACGTCCGCGACATCGGCCAAGTGGCGCAGCCGCGAACGGGCCGGACGCGGCGCCGGCGGCGGCGGCACGTCGCCAGACGGATCCTCCTCGGTCGAGCAATAGGCGCCCCATTGCGGGACGTTGATGTGCACCGGCCCGCGCCGCTCGCCGTCGATTCCCTGCGCCAGCGCGGCGGCGACGCGATCGCGCATTTCGGCAAGCGTCATCGTGCCGTCGAGCGGGTCGGGCAGCGCTAGCTGGCTGCGCGCCAACGGCGCGCACAGCGGCACTTGCGGCAGCCATTGCGGCTCGCCCGGCAGCCGCCCCGCCTGCGGCCGGTCGCAGGTAAGCAGCACCAGCGGCAGGCCGCGCGCCTGCGCCTCCGCCATAGCCGGGAGCACATTGGCGACCGCCGTTCCCGATGTGGTGCAGATCGCAGCCGGCGCACCGTCGGCGAGCATCATGCCGAGCGCAACAAAGCCGGCGCTACGCTCGTCGACATGGAGGATGCACGCGATCGCCGGCGTGCGGTGCAGCGTCATCGCCAACAGCGCAGCGCGGCCGCCCGGGCACAACAGCACCCGGCGCACGCCATAGGCCACCAGCGCTTCGGCGAGCACGCTGTCCCACACGCCATTGCGATTGGCGGGAAGCGCGTTCACGGCAGCGCTTCGGTCAGATAATCGGCGACGCGCCGGCTCATCGCCACCTGCACGTCCTGCTGCCTGGCGGCGAAGCGAGAAAAAGCGCCATTCAGCGCGGCGCGATGTGTGGCGAGCCGGTCAAGCGAGCGGACCAGGGCCGCTGTGAGATCGGGGTCATCGACCTCAAGCGCGAGCTCGGCATGTCCTGCCTCGGCCAGAAGCGCGCGAACGCGCTGGTCATAAGCAAGACCTACGGCCGGCACGCCGGCGGTCATCGCAAGCAGCACCGCGTGATAACGCGCACTGACCACACGCGCCGCCGCGTACAGCGTCGCAACGATCAGGTCAGGCTCGACATCGCCGGCAACGAGCGGCTTGGCGGCGCCGAGCCTTTCGGCCAAGCCAATGCACGCTTGCCGGTCGTTCGCTTCCATCCCGACGATCACTGGAAAGACCCCGGCGGAGCGACGCGTCGCGTGTTCGCGGACCGCTTGCGCCATGGCGTCGAGAAAAGCCGCACAGCGCGGGCCTGAAACTTCGGCCGGCTGGAAGAACATCATGCCGCGGTAATGCTCGGAGTCCGGCTGCCCGGTCAGCGCGGCGTGCAGGGCTTTGGCCGGATCGGTCAACAGCGGCCAGCGGAACGGGTTGGTGGGGCACAGCACCAGCAGTTCCGCCGTACCGTTCCAGCCCAGCGCCCGCAACGTCTCATCCGCCGCTTCCGGATGCCTCGGGCGATAGCTCCAGCCGGTGTCGGTCCCCAGTTCCGCCAAGAGCCCCATCTGCTCGAGCCGGGTCAGCGAAGCGTCGTTGCGGGCAATCAACAGCGCCGCCGCCGCATGGCGTCGGACAAAGGCCTCGATCTCCGGCGACATTCTGTCGACCTCGGCGCCATAGGCGACCGCCGGCTTGCCGAGTGCGGTTGCCATGCCGAGAAAGGCCGTGAGCAGCATCGCCAGGCTGTCGGCAAAGGTGGAGGTGAACAGCGAGCCCTCGCAAACGACCACCGCGTCGTAGCGGGTGCACAGATCGTGGACGCAATCCGGCGGATAACCCTCGATGCGCTCAACTTTCAGGCGCTCCTGAAAAGGCAATTTGTGTTCGCCCACAACGAGCAGCCCGAGGTCGAGACGGTCGGCGCCGAAGTCGGCCCGCAATTGGCGCATGATCTCGCCGGTGCGCAAATCAGCGCCGGTGTTGGCGGCGCCGCTATAACCGGCCAGCAGAATTCGCCGCCGCTCTGCCCACGAACGAGGCGCGCGCCCCTGCGACCGCGCTGCGGCGATCCGCGCGTCATAGGCCGCACGCAAGTCGCCTTCAGGATCGGCCGAGAGCATCATGGCCTGCATCTCGCTCGACATCGCCGTTCCCTTGCGTTTTAGAAATCGAGATGGCTGTCGAGGCAGACGAGCATGGTGCGCTGCCATTGCCGGTCGTCGGGGAGAAGACGAAAGCGTCCGGGCACGAAGGCGCCTCGCCCCGGGATCGCCTTCTGCCGCGCCCAATCCAGCTCCCACTCCGCCACCGGCGAGGCCGACAGCCATGCGGCGAAGTCTGCATCGATCGTCAAATTCGACACCCGGCTGAGCAGAAAGACGCGCTCGCCGACCAGAATGTGCTGGGTGAAAGCCGCAAGGATAGCCTCGGCCTTGGCGAGCAGCGCCGAACTGCCGCGGCGGATATCGTCGGCCTCGGGATACATATCGGCCGTCAATGCATGCCGGATCGAGGCAGGCTGGACGCTCTTGGTCGGCTGACTGGCGATGATCCGAAGCGTCAGCGGATGCCAACCGGCACGCCGCGTCGGCACATGGCCAGGCTCGGGCACGGCGGCAAAGGCGAGCTGGCGGCCGCGCGCGCTCTCGAACACGCCGCTCACCGCAACCTCTTCAGCGTCATAGGCGATCGGCGGCGCGCCCAAGGCGCCGTCCCAGACGATGATCCACGGCTCGAAGGTCAGCTCGCGGTGGAACGCGCACCTGACCAGACGGGTCAATTGATCCGGTGGCTCCAGCATATCCTCCGCCAGCGCGGCGCAATGCCAAAGCGTGACCGGACCGTGGACGAAAAGCAGGCTGTCGGGCGTGAGCGGCGTGCGCGCGCGTGCGGTTCGGTAGCCGCGGTCGCCGCGCATATCCGTAAAGCAAGGCGCCTCGCTGCCGAGCGGCGCCCAGTTCTGCAGCGACAGCGCCCGCGCCAGCAATTGCCGCCAATATGTGAGCAAGGCGTGGAGCTGAAGGCGCGCCTCCATCACATCGATGACGGCGCCGGCGGTTCGGTCGCCGCAAGCCTGCGACTGGCGCGCGCGCAGCTCTCCCATGCAAGCCTCGCGGCGATCGCGCAACTCAATCAGGAGGCGGTCGATTTCGTGCGCCTGCAGCGTTTCGGCCTCCGGCCATTGCATGGCCGGCGTCATGCCTGGTCGGTCTGGACCTCGCCTACCTTGCGAACCTGGGCCAGCGCGCGGCGCAGATTGCCCTGATAGTTATAGTGGCACAGATCATCGCTCTTCTCGAAGCTGCCGTTGGCGTAATAGGCCCCCATCCGGCAGCCGCCGGCGCACCGCGAAACGAAAGAACATGAGCTGCAGCCGCTGATCTCAGTCGATTTGCGGCGGATGCCTTTCAGCCGCGCCTCCTCGAAAATCTCCTCGAACGAACGATCGAAAATATTGCCCAGACGCAGCTCGGAGGTCTTGGCCAAATGGCAGGGGAAAACATCGCCGTTCCAGTCGATGTCGAGCAGCGACCAGCCGATGCCGCACAGTCCCTTGGCATTGTGATCGTCGGCGGAACATTTGCCGTAGCGGAGATAGCGCGTCTTGAGCGCCCGCACCTTCTCCTTGCCGTAGCGGTCCTCGAGCCCGGCATCGAGATCGTGCGCGATCCGCATCAGATCCCGTTCGGTCAATTCCAGCTTGCGCAGCCGAAAACTCGCCGCGCTGGGCTTCATCTTCTCGTTTTCTTTTGGGAACGAGCGCAAATTGTTCGGCTTGATGTAGCCGCCGTTGGCGACGGCGAATTCCGCCATCTCGGCGATCTCGTGCAGGTTCTCGCTGTGCAGCGTCGGCGCCAGCACGAACGGCAATTTCGCCTTGATGGCGTGATCGATGCCGACGCGGATCTTGGCCAGAGCGCCGGCGCCGCGCGAAATGGCCGAGGTCTCCTCGGTCATGCCATCGAGGCTGATTTGCACCACGTCGAGCCGCGGCATCCGCGACAGCCGTTCCGCCATCGCCGCGTCGATATACATGCCGTTGGTCAGGATCGTCAGCCGCAGACCCGAGGCGTCGACGATGTCAAGGATTTCGCCGATGTCGGGATGCATCAGCGGTTCACCGCCGGTCAGGATCATGTAGCAGCTGGAATTGATAGCGGCGATCCGGCTGATCAGATCGCGGACGCGCTCGACCGGCATGTGCCGGCCGCGGCGGTTCGACAAACCCTGATAGCAATAGGGACAGGCCAGATTGCATTCGCGGGTGATCGTCACATAGGCCGAGATAAGCGGCGGGCCTTCGGCGTCCGGATAGGCCGATCGTGTCCAGCCGTCATTGACCACCCGGGTGCGAAACGACTCGGCGTGAGTCCTCGCCTGCTCGCCGTCCATGCCGCAGTCGCTGAAGTGCCGTTCCAGGACATCGACAGAACCGTCAGACATGTCGAACAGATGCAGCGCCGTAATGTCGGCGTCCGTCAGCACGCTGAGCGCGCCGACCCGCGGATTACTGATGAGAAGCAGATCGCCATGCTGTTCGATCCGCGCGTCCGATATCGCAGACATATCGCATCCTCCTCAACCGGAGAAACGGCCCCTTGGGATTGAGCGGTCAGATGGGGCGGGCGGACCGCGGTCCACCCGCCCGTTTGGCTAGGCGAAGCTATTAGCCGACGCAGACGCAGGCGCCGACGCAAACGGCGGCCGCGCTCGGCGCGCCGACAGCGGCGCTGGCGGCCCTGCCCACTTGCACGCCCATCGACCTCAGGGTGCCTTGCGGGTCCTGCAAAAACTTTTGGCTCAGTTGAGCGTCGCCACGGATCTTCTTGAGAGCTTCCACAAACGATTGGACGTCGGAGGCCATTGACAATCTCCCTGCCTGTTTGAGCACCACATCGTCACAATGTTTGGTTGTCACGACCAAGAACGTCACGACAACACATTGTAACCATGCCAATTTCACTCACACTTCAGTCGAACGATCCGCTCTCCCGACTGCTGGGCAGACGATTTGGAAAGCGAAGTCCCCGTCTCCTTGTTCTTTGAATTTTTTGTTTTTCGGTTGAGCTGGTTTAGCTCGGCCAGCCCATACGCGTTTTATCTTACACTCTTGAAAGTTGTCAATAGAAATAATACTACTGAAACGTGTATAGAGGAACTGGATTGAAACCCGTCGCCCAATCGTTCACGCCCCTCGTGTGGAACTGGGACTACGACGTCTCGGAACCGCGGATCGATGAGCTGTATCGCAAATCCGTTTCGGACCAATGGTCTGCGGCCGAAGCGCTGAACTGGGACACACTCGTCGACCCCGCGCGTCCCGGGCGCGATATCGGCGGAGCGATGCTGTCCTCGGGACTGGTGGCGCGCTTGGCGCCGGCGCAGCGCGAGCGGCTAATGGCGGGCATGGGCGCGATGACGTTTAGTCAATTGCTCCATGGCGAACAGGGCGCGCTGATGGTCTCGGCCAGTCTTGTGCGGCTATTGCCGAGCGTTGAAATGAAACAGGCCGCCGCAAGCCAGACAAGCGACGAAGCGCGGCACGTCGACGTGTTCTCGCGCTATATCAAACGCATCGGCGAAATTTATCCGCCGTCGCCGGCGATGCGTCGCGTGCTCGACAAGATCATCAATCATCCGCTGTGGCTGGCGCAGGTGGTCGGCATGCAAATCGTCGTCGAGGGCATGGCGCTGGCGACTTTTCTCGACGTGCGCAGCGCCTGCAGCTGTCCGCTGCTGCACGACATCCTCGACCTGGTCATCAAGGACGAGGCGCGTCATGTCGCTTTCGGCAAAATCGCGTTGCGCCGTCATATCGAGGCGATCGACGCCGACCATCGCGCCGCGCTCCATGACTTCACACTCGACTTGGTGAAAGCGTTTCGCAACTGGGGCACGGAGCCCGAAGATATGATCAACAACGCCAGCGTGATGATCGAGGCCGGCGTCGACCCCACCGACATGATCGCCGCCATCCGAAAGAGCAGCAGCGAAGGCCGCCCCTTGGACCTGTCGCGCGGCATGCGCTACGCGTTCACCGCCTTCATCTTGCCCAATCTCGAACAAATCGGCCTCATCTCGCCGGTAGTGGCGGCGGAGATTCGCGCCACAATGCCGGCGGCAGGCGATGATCTGGCCGCGCTCGACCGGCTGCGAGAGGAATTGATGCGGTGAGCCTGACCGGCTGCCCGTCCGGCGCCGCCGCCACACCCGCGCAGCGGGCGGCGGAGCGGGTCGAGCTCATGGCGTTGCTGTGGCAGATGCTCGACGGCGACGCCGCTTATTGCGTCAATCCCCGCCTGCTCATGGCGACGCGTTTCGTGCCGGAACTGCAGACCGCCGCGGCGACCGGCCAATTGCGCGCGCTGCGCCAGACCACCAACCGGGATAGTGTGATCAAGGGCTTGGTCACCGCCGCTCATGTTTCCGCCGCCCATGTTTCCGCCGCCAATTGGCCGCCGATGGAGATCGAGATTGCCGGTTTGGCTGGCTCACTCGACGCCTTGTCCGAGCAGTGGGATGGCTTACTCGGCGGGCTAGCCGCACCGTTGACGGCCACTTATCGGCAGATGCGGGAGCGGGCGGCGCCGCTCTCCGCCGGGATGGATCCTGCCGCGGACATGACCGCGGTCACCGGCGAGCACGACCCGCTGGAGCTTGTGATTCTGCCAAGTCTTTTTCTGCCGCCGCCGCAGAACGGGCGGCACAGCGTGCTGGTCGATGCGCCGGCACAGGGTGCGGTGGCGTATCTTCTTTTCGGTTATCCGCTGGACGACGATCCGTTGCAGTTCGGCATCAACCGCTACTGGCTCTTGGGTGGGGCGTGGCACTACGCGGTGAACCGCTTCATCGAACGACATTGGCCGGCGATGGCGGCCGAACTGCGGGCGATGCCGAAACTAAAGTCGGCCTTGACGACGGCGCTCGCCGAGCACCGTGAAACAGTAATCTGGCCGCAGGTTGTGGCCGAACATGTCAGCATCGCCGTCAAATGTCTGCTGTGCGACTACGCTGAGATGCCGCAGATGGTGCATCTCGGCTTCGCCCGCACGCAGGGCCTGGCGTTCTTCGCCTGGTTTCGGGACTGGATGACCGAACTCGCTCGCCACCCGAACAGCTTCGCCGCGAAGTTCCGCCACCTGCCGCAAGCGATGCGGTCCCGGCAGGACGAGCTGGTCGCAGTCGCCACGGCCGCGCCCAGCGGACCGGCGTCGCTTAATTTTGCGCTGGCATCGCGCGAGCACCGGCCGATCATCGTGCTGCCCGATCACTGGAACGAGAGCTTGCGCGAGCGGATCAGCCGGCGCTGGTCGCTTGTCACCGGAGAAATTCTGCGCGCCAGCGAATGGTGCCGAATTCCCGATCCGGCGCCGGCTTCGCTCATCGCCTTCGGTCAGGTCGGCCGCGACAGGATGATCGATGAACTGCTCACCCGCCGCGGTCTGACCCTCGAAGAGACGGCGGAGGGCGGAGATTTGCTAGTCTCGCTGTTCCCGCCCGAACGGGCGCGCAAGCCGTGGCAGATTGCCATTGCCGTGCGCGATCCTGATGTCGCCGGCAACTTTTCCGCCGAACACGTGATGGGACTGTTCCACTCGACCGCCCGTTTCGCCGGCTACCGCTTCGTCGAGGGCGACGGCATGGCGCTGAGTTTGTGATCGCGCCGCGCGGAGAGCGTTTATTACCCGTTCCACACATCGCTAAATTGCGCTGCCACCAGCCGGTCGTAGGCAAGCGGCACACCCGATAGCCCATTGGCCATGGCAAAGGCGTTGATGCCGTCGACGGCATCCGCCGAAATCGCCGCATCGTAAAACGGCGCGTCCCGCGCGATCAGCTCGGCGATCAGCGAAGCCGCTTCCGGCGCGAACAGCCGCTCGCCAATCCGCGTTGCCCGCGACGGATCGGCTCGGAGCGCCCGCTGCGCCTTTACGATGGCCCGCACCGCACCGGCGGCAATCTCCGGCCGGTCCGCAATCAACCGCTCGGTCGTGGTCAATGCCGCGAAGTTATAGAACCGCGCTCCCGGCGGCCCGTCGCCGCGGCGCAAATCGAGGTGCAGCTTGGCAAGCCCAAGCTTTTCGCCGAGCGCCAGCCGCATGCCGTTGCCCCAATAGGCGTCGGCGACATTTTGCCGGAGCGCCTCGACACCAACGCGATATTTGAGATGCTCGTCTTTGGTGGCGGGAAGCGGCACGATCGCCACGCGATCCCGTTCGACATCGATGCCGGACTGCCGCAACAGATGACGCAGCCCGACTTCGGGAAAGGCCGTCGACGACGAAATGCGCAAGCCTTTGAGCGCGTCGAGATCGCCGCGCCGGATGGGAAGATCGGCGCGGACCGCCAGAAACCAGTAGGAATATTGCGCCAGCGCACAGAGCAGCCGCACGCCCTTCCAGGCCGGAAAAGCGCGGGTCGCCATATAAGCCGGCCCACCGAGGAAATGCACGTCTCCGCTGCGCAACCGTTCCGGCCCATTGAGCGCGCCATAGGCGCGCTCCAATTCGATTGCGATGCCCTCTTCCTTGAAAAACCCGAGCTCGACGGCGGCGGTGGCGACGAAATACGACGGTGAGTTCGAGATCGGCGACGCAAAGTCGGAACATCGACGGCGCTCCCAACTATTTCAATGCTCTTTGAGTGCCCGCTTGCGCCACAGCGCCCACGGCCGCGCCGAGGCGCGCAGCATCGCGTCATTCGCCGTCAAGGCTTCGGCACGGCTCATGAAATTGATCGGGCCGCCGATGGTAATGGCGGCAAGCTGCTGGCGCGCATTGACCTCGGTGTAGTAGGCGCGGAACACCGCATTCGGCAACGACGGTGCGACCACGCTGTCGCCGTGGCCGCGCATCAGCACGACCGCGGCCTCCTTGCCGAGCTTCTTGGCGAGGTCCTTGCCCAGCTCCGGCGTCAGGATCATCAGGTCGGTGCCGTCGCCGGCGTGTTTACGGATTTCGAATAGCGGCGCGCCAAGGCCGAGGAAGCCGGCATTGTGGAGGAGCGGCTGCAATTTGGCGCGCGTCACCGTGAACGGCACCACGGTCGGCGAATGGCTGTGCACCACGGCGTTGACGTCGGGCCGCGCCTTGTAGATTTCGCCGTGGATGAAGCGTTCGCGGTAGAGCAGCTTGCCGTCGTCCTTGGGATCGAGCGTCTGGCTGTCGAGATCGAGCAGCAAAACATCGCCTGCCGTCACCGATTCCGGCGCGATCGAGCGCGACATCAGGTAGCGGTGGGGATCGCGCGGATCGCGCAGGCTGACATGGCCGAAGGCATCGAGGACGCCGAGCCGCGCCAGCGTGCGGTTGGCCGCGACCAGATCGTCGGCAAGCTCGCGGTCGAGCCGAAAATCCCCGCTGCCGCGCCGCGCCGCGGGGCGTGCCGGTTTCGATTTTGCCTTCATGTCAGGATTGTTCCGCCGATCGAGACCGCTGTGACGATAGCGGCTTTGCCGGCGGCCCGGAAGGGCGAGGCGGGCTGGGTCAAAAACCCAATCAAACAACCGACCTAGGCGCCGCCATAATTCGTTAACGAGCCGTTAGGGTTAACGGTCTATTGCTGCACGACCCTGCGGCACTCGTGTGTGCCTGCCTAGCCTGCAGCTATCCGGCAGCGATCGAGATGCGTTCGACCCGATCCCGATTTACCCGCCTGCTCGCCTCGGCCGCGTTGCTTGGCGCCGTCGGCGCAGCGGTTGGGGGATGCCAGACCACGCAGAGCGCCGATACCACCGGTTCGCTGACGCTGGCGTCCGCCACCCGTCCAGATGCCGATTGGCAGCACGATATCCAAGTTTATGGGCCGCAATATCGCACCGATCCGTCCAAAGTCGAGTCGGCGCTGCGCTACGCTCAGGCGTTGCGCGCGACCGGACAAAGCGCGCAAGCGGTCGCCGTTCTCGGAGAGCTGGCGATGCATAATCCGAGCAACAGGGTCGTGCTCGGCGAATACGGCCGGGCTCTTGCCGACACCGGTCAATACGAGCAGGCGCTATCGGTCCTCGACCGCGCCCATACGCCCGACCAGCCCGACTGGCGGATTCTGTCCGCGCAGGGGGCGGTACTCGACCAGATGGGACGGCATCAGGACGCGCAGCGCCACTATCTCACCGCGTTGAAGATCGTGCCCAACGAGCCGTCGGTGCTTTCCAATCTCGGGCTGTCCTACGCGCTGTCGAAGGATCTCAAGGACGCCGAGAAAACTCTGCGACTTGCCGTCGCCCAGAACTCCACCGATCCGCGCGTGCGGCAAAATCTGGCGCTGGTGGTCGGTCTCGAGGGCCGCTTTGCCGAAGCCGAGCAGATCGTCCGCGCCGATCTGCCGCCCGACCAGGCGGCCGCCAATGTCGCCTATCTGCGGCAGATGCTGGCGCACAAGGGCAACGGCCGGCCGCTGACCAGTCAAGCCGCCCGCTTCAGCGACGACGCCAGCTAATCGGCCGGCGGCCCTCTATTGCAACGCCATCACGCGAATGGCGGCAGGGCCGAGGATGACCACGAACAGCACCGGCAGAAAGAACACGATCATCGGCACGGTCAGCTTGGGCGGCAGACCGGCCGCCTTTTTCTCGGCTTCGGCCATGCGCATGTCGCGATTTTCCTGCGCCAACACGCGTAACGTGGTCGCCAGCGGCGTGCCGTAACGCTCCGATTGCTGCAAAGCGAGGCACACCGCCTTGACGCCTTCGAGGCCGGTGCGGCGCGACAGATTCTCATAGGCCTGACGGCGATCCGGCAGATACGACAATTCCGCCGTGGTCACCGTAAATTCCTCGGCGAGCGCCACCGATTGGCTGCCGACCTCCTCGCTCACCTTGCGGAACGCCGCCTCGATCGACATTCCGGATTCGACGCAGATCAGCAAGAGGTCGAGCGCATCGGGAAACGCCCGTTTGATCGACAACTGCCGCCGCGAGATCTTATTTTTCAGGAACAAGTTCGGGCTGAGCATGCCGAGATAGGTGCAGCCGATGCACATGGCGATCTTGAGCATCGGCGGATAGTTGAGATGGAGCACGACGAAAATATAGAACAGCGACGCCACCAGCATGACCACGGGCATGGTCATGCGGAAGAACAGGTAGGTGACGTAAGGCGCCTGCCCGCGAAAGCCGGCCTGCACCAAAAGCGTACGGGCTTCCTCCTGGCCGACCCATTTCGACAAGTTGAAGTTGTCGACGGCGCGCTTCATGTACATTCTCGGCGACTGGCGCAGCGAAACCTTGCTGTTTTGCACCAGCTTTTCCCGCTCGCGCTGGCGGATCTTGTCGCGCTCGAGCGCCACCGCCTTCATGCGCTTCGAAAGGTTATCGGTGGACAGAAGCGGCATCGCCAAAGTAAGCACCGTGGCGCCGGTGGCGACCGCGGCGAAGATCATGATCAAGGCCTGGGCATCGAGATATGAGGTGATCAAAGAAATCATGATCGCGCCGCCTAAAAATCGAAATTGATCATTTTACGCATGACCAGTACGCCGCACAGCATCCAGGCTGCGGAGCAGGCCAGCATCACGCGGCCGAGCGGCGCGGTCCACAACAGGTCGATGTAGTTCGGGCTGGTGAGCCATACCAGCGTCATGACGGCGATCGGCAGCGCGCCGATGATGCCCGCGGACGCTTTGGCCTCCTGCGACATGGCCTGAATCTTAGCTTTCATTTTTTTGCGGTCGCGCAGCACGCGTGACAGATTGCCCAAAGCTTCGGAGAGATTGCCGCCGGCACGCTGCTGGATCGCGATCACGATGCCGAAGAAGTTGGCCTCCGGCACCCGCATATTGTCATAGAGCTTGAGCGCCGCTTCGCCGATCGGCATGCCGATCGCCTGCGTCTCGATCACAGTGCGAAACTCGCTGCGCACCGGCTCTTCGGCGTCGACCGCGATCAGCTTGAGGCTGTCGAGCAACGGCAGGCCGGCCTTGATGCCGCGGACGATGACGTCGACGGCGTCCGGAAAGTGCTTCAAGAATTTCGCCTCGCGGCGTTTTTTCAAAAAGTTCAAGATCCAGAACGGCAGACCGCAACCGGCGGCGAAGCCGACAGCGAGCGCCTCTATCAGGCCATGTTCCAGGACGAAGGTGAGCAGGAAGCCGCCGACCCCGAGCACGCCGGCGGTGATCATGAACCGCCGCCTCGACCACGACAGGCCGGCTTGTTCGAGCCGTTCGTTCAATGGCGGACGACGGTTCTTTTTGCGCCGCTCGTCGATTTCCTTCAGCGTGCCTTCAACCTGCTCGCGCCGCGATTTGCCGGCGACGCCGCGCACCGGGCGCGCCGCAATGGGCTCGGCGCGGGCCACGCTTGCCATGCGCTGCTCGACTTTCTTTTCGCCTGACAGATATGGATAGACGAAAACCCAGACCACGCCGCCGATCGCGAGCGCTACCAGGAAGAACAAGCCCAACGAGCCCATGTCTCACTCACTCCACATACGTATGGCTCACTTACTCCACATCCGTCGCCGACAAGCCCGCGCCGAGCGTTCAGGCCCGAACTTTATCGTCGACGGCTTCGGCCGCGTCGAGCGCGGCCGCGAGTCGCGCCTCGTCGCCGTAATAACGAGCGCGTTCCCAGAATTTCGGACGGCCGATGCCGGTCGAGCGATGCCGTCCGATCAGGTTGCCGTTAGCATCCTCGCCGAGGATGTCGTACAGGAAAATATCCTGGGTAATGATGACGTCGCCTTCCAAGCCCACCACTTCGGTGATGTGGGTGATGCGGCGCGAACCGTCGCGCAGGCGCGCCGCCTGGACGACGACGTCAATGGATGCGCATATCATCTCGCGGATGGTGCGGGACGGCAGCGTAAAGCCGCCCATGGTGATCATCGATTCCAGGCGTGAGAGCGCCTCGCGCGGCGAATTGGCGTGCAGCGTCCCCATCGAGCCGTCGTGGCCGGTATTCATTGCCTGCAGCAAGTCGAAAGCTTCAGGGCCGCGCACTTCGCCGACGATGATGCGCTCCGGCCGCATGCGCAGGCAGTTCTTCACCAGATCGCGCATCGTGATCTGGCCTTCGCCTTCCAGGTTCGGCGGCCGGGTTTCCAGCCGCACCACATGCGGCTGCTGCAGTTGCAGTTCCGCCGCATCCTCGCAGGTGATGATGCGCTCGTCGTCCTCGATGTACCGGGTCAGGCAATTGAGGAGCGTCGTCTTGCCCGAGCCTGTTCCGCCGGAGATCAGCACGTTGGCGCGGCAACGGCCGATGATTTTCAGGATTTCCCCGCCTTCCCGCGAGATCGAGCCGTATCTCTCCAATTGCTCCAGCGTCAGCTTGTCTTTTTTGAATTTGCGGATGGTCAGCGCCGGCCCGTCGATCGACAGCGGCGGCACGATGGCGTTAACACGCGAGCCGTCGGGTAGGCGCGCGTCGCAGATCGGCGAGGATTCGTCAACGCGCCGGCCGACCTGGCTGACGATGCGCTGACAGATGTTCAAAAGCTGCTGGTTGTCGCGGAAGCGTATGCCGGTCTTCTGAATCTTGCCGGCAACTTCGATGTAAACCGTGCCGGACCCGTTGACCATGATGTCGGCGATCTCGTCGCGCGCCAATAGCGGCTCAAGCGGCCCGTAGCCCAGCACGTCGTTGCAGATATCGTCGAGCAGGTCCTCCTGCTCGGAAATCGACATTACGATGTTTTTGATCGCAATGATTTCGTTGACGATATCGCGGATTTCCTCGCGCGCGGAATCAGCATCGAGCTTCGCGAGCTGGGCGAGATCGATCGCCTCGATCAGCGCGCCGAAGATGGTGCCTTTGACCTCGTAATAAAACTCCGAGCGGCGCGAATTGACTGCCGAGGGCGTCTGTTGCTGCGCGTTTGGCGCTCCCCCGACATTGGGCTTGCCGGTTGGCGCGCCAACGATCGGGGCGCCGAGGCCGGCCGAGGGAAACGGCGTGCGGCCGGCCTCCGAGGCCGCGCCGGGAGGCGGCGGCGGCGCGGCGACCGGAGCGGCAACCGGACGCGGCATAGCCGCGGTCCGCGAGTCCGCGGCGGTGGCACTACCGGAATTGGGACGCTTGCCAAACACTAACGCAACTCCAAACCTTTAGCCCAACAGCTTTTCCAACAACGGCGACAACAGCCCGGAACGTTGCTTCTTGGGCTCCGAGCGGCCGGTCAAAGTTTGCGCCATCTGCCGAAACATTTCGGCGGTGCGGTGACCGGACGACACCTCGGCGATCATTTGCCCGTTGTTGGCCGCCGCGCCGAAGACTTGCGGCTCGAACGGGATGATGGCCATCGGCTCGTCTTCCAGCGCCTTGGCGAAATCCGCCGCCTTGATTTCCGGGCGTTTGGGAACGCCGACCTGATTGAGGCAATAGCGCGGATGATGATCGTTGGGCCGCGCGGCCTTCAGGAAGTCGTAGACGTTCTTGGTGTTTCGCAAATTGGCGAGATCGGGAGCGGCAACGATCAATACGTCGTCGGCGCCGACCAGGGTCTGCTTGGTCCATCCGGTCCATTGGTGGGGAACGTCGAGCACGACGCAGGGCACCGTGGCGCGCAGCGAATCGAGGATGGATTCGAAGGCATCGGCGCCGAAGTCGTAGACGCGATCGAGCGTGGCCGGCGCCGCCAGCAGATTTAGATGATCGGTGCATTTGGCGAGCAGTCGATCGACGAAGGCGGTATCCACCCGATCGGGCGAGAACACCGCTTCGGCGATGCCTTGCGGCGGATCTTGATTGAAGTCGAGACCGGCGGTGCCGAAGGCGAGATCCAAGTCGGTCACGACGGCGTCGAGCTTGAGATCGTTGGCGATCGAGAAGCTGATATTATGGGCCACGGTCGAGGCGCCGACGCCGCCCTTGGCCCCGACCACGGCAATGATGCGGCCGACCGGCTTGGCGTCGGGTGCCGAGAACAGCCCGCAGACGGCGCGCACGACCTGCAGGACGCTGACCGGCGAAATCAGGTAGTCGCTGACGCCGCGTCGCACCAGTTCGCGATACAGCATGACGTCGTTCATGCGGCCGATGACGATGACGCGGGTGCCGGCGTCGCAATACTCAGCCAGTTGGTCGAGCCCGCCGAGAATGTCTTCGCTGCGGTTCTCCGATTCAAGAATGATGACGTTTGGCGTCGGCGAACTCTGGTAAGCTTCGACCGCGGCGCGCATCCCGCCCATCTGGATGCGCAAATGGGCTTTGGCCATGCGCCGATCCTCGCCGGCCGCCTGGATCGCGGCTGCGGTGTCGACGCTCTCGCAGAAGGCCTGCACGGAAACGCGCGGCGCCGGCGCGATATGCTCGTCGTGGCCGGCGATCTCGGCGGTAGGCGTCTCGTGGGCTGCTTGATTGGCTTCTCTGGTCATTGACCCACTGTGCTGATCTTGCCGGAGTTCGTTGTCGAGTATTGGGTATCGGTGGCTTTGCCCTGGGCGTAGTTTCCCAGCACCGTGGTGCGCCGCATGGTGTAAGCCGGCGTCTCGCCGCGCGGCTGCACCAGATCGCTCGGATCGGCGACCATGGCGGCGAGGTTGTGTTGCTCGGCGCAGCCGAAATTCCACGGCGGCTTATTTTCCACCCAGTCGCGACTGAAATTCGCGCCAAGGTCTTGCGGCCACAGGCCGCATGGCCCGACTTGCGCGACGATCTTTGGATAGCCGATGCGCACCGGCGCCACGCTTTCCCCAGTCGCGGGATAGGTTTGAACGACGATGCTCTGCGGCGGTAGCCCAGCCGCGGCCAGGATCGACACGATCTCGTGCGTCGAATCCGAAGCGGCCCGTTCGTTGCTGGCGCCGACCGGGCGCTCGACGACGATGCCGCCGGTCGCGGCACGTTTCCAGCCCAGGCCGAATGACAGGACTTGGGCGCGCTGTGTCGGATTGAGCTCGCCGCGATTGGAGCCGATGAACACTTGCAGCGTGTGATGGCTTTCCTGGAGCGTAATCGGATGCCGCAGCCGATAGTCGGTCGGCACGTCGGGGGCGGCAGTGGCTTGCTGGTCGGTATTGCACGCGCAGACCGACAATGCGGTGGCGGCGACGGCAACGGCGCGCAGCACGATTGCCGAGGCGGAACGGCGGCTGGCGCTCAGTGCGAGGGCGGTCTGCATCATGATCTCCAGCGGCGCCATCAATCGAGAATGAAGCCGTACTTGCCGTGATAGCTGTCGGGCGGCGCCGGGTCGCCGACGCCGTAAATGCGGTTGAGCCGACCCAGCAAGACGCTTTCGGGATCGCTCGGATCGGCAAAACCGTCATCGGGCCGCGACAGGTCCTTCTCGGCAACCGCATGGACGATATAGGGCGTCACCAGCACCATGAGTTCGGTCCGGTTGTTGATGTAATCGCGGCTCCTAAACAGCGTGCCGAGCACCGGCACCTCCATCAGCCCGGGTAAACCGGTGATGTCTTGTTTGGTCTCGTTCTGGATCAAACCGGCGATGGCGAGCGAACCGCCGGAGGGAATCTCCACAGTCGTGTCGGCACGCCGCACGCTCAAGCCTGGAACGGTGGTTCCCGCGACCGTTACGGTATTCTGATTATCGAGCTCGGACACTTCGGTCATCATGTTCAGGCTGATGCGCCCTTCCGACAGCACGACTGGCGTGAAGGTCAGGCTGACGCCGAAATTCTGGAATTGAATGGTCGGCGGACAGGGAGTGGTCGTGCAACTCGTTACGCTGGGATAGGGAAATTCGCCGCCGGCCAGAAAATGCGCGGATTCGCCGGAGATCGCCGTCAGGGTCGGCTCGGCCAGTGCGCGCACGACGCCGGCCTGCTCCATCGCCTGCAACGTCGCCGTGACATGATTGGTCCCCGCGGTGATGGTGTTCGACGGGGTGCCGTTGATCGGGAACAGCGGCGGCGTGTAGCCGGAAGCGACGCTGGGATTGGCGGCGCTATTGTTGAAGTTGATGACTGAAGTGCCATAGCCGAACGAGCCGGACAGGTTTATGCCGAGCTGCTTGACGACGCTGCGGTCGACTTCCGCCACGGTGACCTTCAGCATGACTTCGTCGCGACCGCGCACCACTATGGCGTTAATGATCTTGCCGACGCTTGTCGACCAGCCCGGAGGCGACATCGCTGGCCTGCTGCGCCTCCTGCGGACTCGAGACGCTGCCGGACAGGATGACGTTGTCGCCGACGCCGTTGACCGTGATATCGGCATCCGGAAGCACCTGACGGATGGCCTGACGAATGCCGTCCATATCGTGCGTCACCGCGATATCGAAACCGGCGATCTGTTTGCCGTCGTTGTCGAAGAAGAACACGTTGGTCTGGCCGACCGCGTTGCCGATGATGAAGGCGCGGCGCGACGAGCGAACCACGGCATTGGCGATCTTCGGATCGGCCACCAGCACGTCCTTGATGTCGCGCGGCAGGTCGATGACGACCGACTTGCTGACGCCGAGATTGACCGGCTGCGACTGGGAGTCGCTGGCGGCGACGTGAATCTCCTGCATCGGCGGCGCGGTGAACACAACGTTGCCCGCGAGTGCGCGGGAAACAATGCCGGAGCCGGCCGCAAGCACTGCGATCGCTATCGCCACTCGAACGGTTTTGGCTCCAGCCACGGCAGCTCTTTCCCCGCTCACCGGCCAGTTCCCCCTGCGCTGACGCCAAAACGGATGGTATTGATCGCCTGATCGTGGCCCTCGTCGCCCTCGGGACCGGACGCAGCGGAATCGAGTATGCTGCGCAGAGTCAGCGAAATCGTTCCAAGCTGCTTGGCCTGCTCGAGTGTCTCTGCCTGTCCCTCGGTCAATTCCAGCGTCGCGGTCTTGCCGAGAATGACTTTGGTGTCGGCCTTCTCGTCGACGGATTGGTCGACCGCCAACACCCGCACATTGCGCAGGATCGTGTCGCTGATGGTTTTCTCGTTGCCGGACGGGCCTGACCGATCATGATGCGTCAGCACCAGGTCGACGCGGTCGTCGGGCAGGATGAAACCGCCGGCGCTGGACACCGCGGAGATATCGACCGCGACCGCGCGCATGCCTTTGGGCAAAATAGCGGCCATGAAACCCGAGCCCTTGGCCATCACCACATCGGGAGGCGAATCGGCTCGCCGGCAAGCATTGTCCCGCGAACGATCGCACCGACGAATTCCTTGATGGCATCGGGCCGCTGCGATTTTTGGATAAAATTCGGCGTTGGCCGCGTTCTTGGGCCAAGTCTGCCAACCGATTTCCTGATTCTGGATCACTTGTCCCCGCGACAGATCCGACTTGGCGACCAGAACTTCGACCGTCGGCATTGGCGGCGCGACGGCCACCGGAGCCGGCGCCGGCGGCGCTTTCCTGCCGGCCGCCAGATACGCGGCGATGCCGCCGGCGGCGACAGCGACACCGAGTACGACGAGACGCGCGGCTTTCATTACGCTTCACTTTCCACCGGATGGCAGCGCCCGAACCGGTCCTCTCGACCGGATTTCAGCAGCTAAACGTCAAAGCATGGTTAATGAGGCGTATCCAAATCGAGTTAACGTTGCGTTGACGCGCGCTCATGCGCGCCGCGGCGCGCCATGCCAAGATCGGAAACCGTCTGGCTTAAAGACCGGCCGCCCGCATCCACTCGGTGTGTGGATAAACGAGCAGCGCGGCCGTGGCGAGCGCTACGCCATAGGGCACGCCGGCGCCCTGGCAATGCAGCCGCTCCGCCCATTCCCGCCCCGCGAGCAGGCGCGGCAGCGGCAGCGTACGAAATTGCACGATCAATAACGTCAGCGCCCCGCCGAGCAGCGACGCGTAAACGAGATAATCAAATAATCCGCCAAATCCCAGCCACAATGCGGTCGCCGCCGCGAGCTTAGCGTCGCCGCCGCCGATCCAACCGCAGGCAAAGCAGCCGAACGCCACCACCAGCATCGCGGCGCCCGCGCCTAAATGCGACAGCACGTCGGCGCCGCCCATGCCGGCGAGCAACGCAAGTAAAGCAAAGCCGGCGACGAGCATCAGCGAGACACGATTGGCAATCGTCATCGTCAACAGATCGCTCGAGGCGGCAAACGCCATCATTGCCGGAAATAACGTCAACTGGACCGCTTCCATCATCATGATTGCCGTCTTAAATCGCGCGCCCGCGAACGCCGGATGTCGGCGCATTGATACCCGCGTTCTCCGCGCTGCCCAGAAATCGAAAAGGCCCCGGTATGCACCCGGAGCCCTCTCGTAGCACTGAAGAACGACAAGGCTTACTTGAGGGCGCCTTCGACGCTGGCGAAGGTGGTGTTTAGCTTGCTGCCGAGGCCCTGCACAACGGCGATGATCGCAACCGAGATACCGGCGGCGATAAGTCCGTATTCGATGGCCGTGGCGCCCGACTCGTCCTTCACGAAACGAGCAAAAAGAGATTTCATGAGATGGCTCCTTAAGGTCCACACGTGGCTGTCTGAGCTGACCCAGCGGCTTTTCGCGCCGTTTGGATCGTGCCAGACCCTACCCGGGACAAATTTCGACCGGGTTAAATCGATCCAAGAAACCCGTTCCCAATCCGGCTTTTCCCGACGTAGTTAACATCCGCTTGCGGTGTTTCGCTGCGCCACCGTTCCGCGCGGACGGCGCCCTACTGCCGGCATTCTTTACGATCGATAAACTACGGCGAAAAACTCGGATCGCACGAGCGGACGCCGCCGGGATAACACGCATAACAAACAAGGATTGTATTTTGGTAACGACGCAAGTTTCAACTTGCATCAAACACGCAACAGCTCAGTCTTGGACGCGAGGCTTTCCGAGCACGGATTCACGGCGTCTTAATGCGCTTCTTCGATACAATGTCGCGACCATCTCATCACGGACGCGGCCTCCAAGGCTCCAAGGCATGAACCAGGAACTGCTGTCGGTTTTCGTCGGTTTCGGCCAGACTTTCATGAAGACCGTACCGATCTCGTTGGCGCTCGCGGCCGTGTTTACGGTTCTCACTTCGTTTTGGGCGTGCAATCCCGGCCGGGCGTGGTGGCACAAACGCGATCTCGTCACCGACCTGTGCTATTGGTTTTTCATCCCGGTCATTGCGCGCTATTTACGCATCGGCATGCTGATCGTCGGCGCCGCCCTGTTGTTTAGGATCACCACCGCGGATGGATTGGTTGCCTTCTACGACAACGGCCACGGCCCGCTGGCTGCTTTGCCGCTCGTGGCGCAGATGGCCATCTTCCTGGTCGGCGAAGACATCATCCTGTACTGGGCGCACCGGCTGTTTCACGGCCAGCGGATGTGGCGCTATCACGCGGTGCATCACTCGTCGGAGGAACTGGAGTGGATCTCGGCGGCGCGGTTTCATCCCGCCGAGCTGTTCCTGCGCAATGTGGCGGCCGACGTCATCATGCTCCTGATCGGCATCTCGCCCAATGTGCTGGTCATCCTCGGACCGTTGTCGATTGCGCATTCGGCATTCGTCCACGCCAATCTCAAATGGCGACTCGGTCCGTTCAAATACGTGATCGCCGGGCCGGTCTTCCACCGCTGGCATCACACCGCGGCCGACCGCGGCGGCGAAAGGAACTTTGCCTCGACATTTCCGATTATCGACGTGCTGTTCGGCACGTTTTACATGCCGGAAGGCCAGCTTCCCGACAATTACGGCATCGGCGAGCGCGAATACCCCGCGAGTTTCCCCGCCCAAATGATGCATCCCTTCCTGCAATAGGGGCGAGGCGGCGCCGGTCGCCGGCGGCAAATCATCGTTAAGCAAACGTCACCGGCAGCTAAACTACGGGCCGGCGGGCCGGATTCGAGCGCTTCGATTTGCACTTCATTCACGAATTTGCAGTGAAGTGGCTAGCCGGTGGACGGCCTCGGCAAGTCGAATTTCGCGTAGTGTTCCGGAGCGTATCGATGACGGCGTTTTGCGGGCGAGGCGCGCTGGTTTGGCTCTTCGCGGCCATCGTCATCGCCGCGGCGCCGGCGCTCGCCGAAGAGCCGATCATCGTGCATCTCGACCAGGCCAAGGTCCTGAAGCTTCCCGACCGCGCCACCACGGTGGTGATCGGCGATCCGCTCATTGCCGACATGTCGATTCAACCCGGCGGCTTGGCGGTCCTGACCGGCAAGGGTTATGGCGAAACCAACGTCGTCGTGCTGGACAAGAGCAGCGCCGTGCTGATGGAGAAGACCATCGAGGTCAAAGCTCCGGCCGAACCTCTGATCATGGTCTATCGCGGCCCAACGCGGCAGACCTATAGCTGCACGCCGCTCTGCTCGCCGCGGATCACGCTCGGCGACACCGGCAAGACCGATATCGATAAGGATACCCAGCTGCCGACCGATTTCTTCGGCAGCACGTCCGGTCAGACCGTCACCCGCAACAACGCGGCGCTGGCCGCCGGCGGCGCGCATTAGCACGCCATCGCCGGTGCAGGGTTAGCGGCGGCTTAAGCCCCAGGCCGTCAATCTCGCTGTTTGCCGCAATAAATCGCCAACGGGCGGCTGCTATCGCTTCACCATGAGGCTTCGCGCAATTGCGACCTTCATCGGGTGAGACGCCATGTCGTATCGGACCAGCGGGCATCGGGTCGGCTTTGCGCGGCTCGTCAGGAGCTTCATTTCAGGAACCGTCTCGGCGCCGCTCTTGCGCCGCTTCGCCGCGCAAAGCGAGGCCGGGACGACGATCGAGTTCGCGCTCCTGGCTGCGCCGTTTATGGCGGCGCTGTTTGCGATTCTGCAGACCGCGCTCATCTTTTTCGCCGGTCAGTCGCTCGAGGCTGCGGCGGCCTCTTCGGCGCGGCTCATCTTGACTGGCCAGGCGCAAACCGCGGGCTGGACCGCGGCGCAGTTTAAGACGCAGGTCTGCAATCAGATTCACGCGATCTTCAATTGCAGCAACGGCGTCTATGTCGATGTCGAGACCTATCCGTCCTTCGCCGCCGCCAATCTGGGGCTGCCGATCCTAAACGGCATCTTCAATACCGCAAGCCTCAACTACAATCCCGGCGGCCCCGGCGACATCGTGATTTTGCGGCTCTATTACCAATATCCTGTGTTCGTCAATTTGCTCGGCTTCAACCTAAGCAACGTGACCGGCGGCTATAATCTGTTTGCCGCCACCGCGGTCTTTCGGAATGAACCTTACGCAGCGTCTTGAGGGGACTGCCATGAGACCTAGGTGGAGCGTGCTTGCCCGGACGGCCCATTGCGCGGCGCGATTGCGTCGCGACCGTCGCGGCGTTTCCGCCGTCGAATTCGCCATCTTGGCGCCGGTGATGCTGACGCTGTTTCTCGGCAGCGTCGAAGCAACTCAAGGCATCGCCGCGGACCGCAAGGTCGAGCTGACCGCTCACACGCTCGCGGACCTCTCGACCCAATACACCGACATCGCCGATCTCGACATGTCCAATATCTTGGCCGCCGGCTCGGCCATCCTTGCGCCCTATCCGACATCCGGCCTCCAAGAGGTGGTGTCGGAGATCGCGATCAACAGCCAGGGCGTCGGCACGGTGGTGTGGAGCGACACGCTCGGCGGCACCGCGCTCACCGCCGGCACGACGGTGAGCGTTCCGTCCGCGCTCGCGGTGCCGAACACTTATTTGGTGCTGGCGCAGGTCACATACAGCTACAATCCGGCCTACGGCTACGTCATGACCGGTTCGATAAGCTTGAGCGACCAGAGCTTCATGCGGCCGCGCGAATCGGACTCGATCGCGCGCACGTCGCTGTGACCGTCGCGGCGGCTACGATTTGATCTCCGGTAGCGGCAGCGCCGTGGTCGATTTGATTTTTTCCATGGCGAAGCGCGAGGTGACGTTCTTCAGCGGCACCGTCGCGATCAGCCGTTTGTAGAAGGCATCGTAGCCGGCGATATCAGGCACCACGACGCGCAACATGTAGTCGACGTCACCGGCCATGCGGTAGAACTCCATGACTTCCGGCATGTCGGTAACTGTCTTGGCGAAGCGCTCAAGCCACTCCTGCGAGTGGTCGCCGGTCTCGACCGACACAAAGACGCTGATGCCAAGTCCAATGCGGTCCTGATCGACCAGCGCTACGCGCTTGAGAATGACGCCGTCGGCCTCAAGCCGCTGGATGCGTTTCCAGCATGGCGTCGATGACAGGCCGACCCGGGAGCCGATTTCGGCAACCGACAGCGCAGCGTCATCCTGCAGAACGGAAAGGATTTTTCGATCTACGGCGTCCATTTGTGCTATTATTCCAAAATTTCATCGACGAATTACTTATATAGAATAATATTCTAGATCAAGCCGGTACGCCAGACCCATTGCCGTAAGCGGCAAGCCCTTACGCCATTGGCCGAACTATGCCCGGCCGGGCAACCGCAAAGTCATAATAATGGCGGGCGCCGCCTCAACGCGGCGGACAGACCCGGACCAAATGCGGCCGGTAAGGCGCAAAATCCTCGACCCAGTAGCAGTTTTCGTAGCGGGTGAAGCCCAAGATCGGGTGGTAGCGGTAATCGTAGGGCAGATAGTCGGTCCGCGGCGCGACGGAATGCGACCTATGATGGCGCGCCTGCGCCCCACTCGACGCCGCAAACGTGATGGTCAGCGCAAGCGCCGCGGCAAGGCCGCGGGAAACAATCTGCAACATCGGTCCTCGCAGCATCGGTCACTCCCTGGGACTTCCGAATATAACCGGTTTGATCCTTCAAATCTAAGTCGGTAACGCGGCGCCGCTTTGCGCCGCGCCGTGGAGTTCGCGCTCGTTGCCGGCCAAAAACGCATTGACCTCCGCGCGGGTCGGCGCGCCGGACGAACCGCCAAGCCGCGTGCACTTGATGCCGGCGGCTGCCGCGCCGAACCGCATTGCCGCCGTCACATCCTGGCCTTCCGCCAGCGCCAGCGCGAAGCCGCCGTGAAAAGCGTCGCCAGCGCCGAGCGTATCCACCGCCGCGATTTTGAACACCGGCAGCCGGTGCAGCTTACCGCGTTCGAGATAGATAATGTCGTCCGGCCCGTTGCTGACAGCCAGAAACGCGTCGGTCTCCTCGGCGATGCGGCGCAGGCCGTCGCCGAGATCGGCGACGCCGGTGGTCTCGCGCAGGCATTCGGAGGAAAAGATCACGTGCGAGGCAAGGCCAAACAGCGGATCGTCCTCCACCGTCGGCCGGTCGCCGTCGAGAATGACAGGCAGGCCGCGGCGCCGCGCCGCCTCGCAGATCGGCCGCACGAAATCGGGATAGCGGTTATCGGCCAGCACCGCGTCGGCGGCGGCGACGATGGCGTCGGCATCCTCCGGCAAACTCGCGGCGATCCGCTCGTCGCGATAGGTCACGATGGTACGGTCGCCGCGGGCATTGATGAAAATCGCCGACAGCGCCGTCGCCAAGCCATCGACGCGCTGGCAGAAGCTGCAATCGACCCGCTCGCGCTCGAGCGCGCGCAGCACCTGATCGCCGTTGCGATCGTCGCCGGCCGGCCCGCCCATCGGCCCGGCGAGCGCGGCGCTGCCGCCGAGCCGCGCGATCGCCACTGCGGCGTTGGCGGCGCAGCCGCCGTTGACAACGAAGAATGTGTTGGTCTGCACCTTGCAGTCCGGCCGCGGAAATTCGTCGACGCGAAATACCTCATCAAGCACGATGATGCCGGCGCACATGATACGCGGCGGGCGGGCGCGCGGCGACTCGGCGTCAGTTAAGGACATCGGCGCCCTCCTCGACGAAGTTGCGGATGATATGATGGGCGATGGCGACCGGCGGCGGCGTGGTCAGGCCGCCTGCATGCCGTCGTTTGAGCATCGCCACCAATTCCTCGCGCTCGAACCAGCGTGCATCCTCCAATTCGTCGCGATCGACGACGATTGTTTCGGACAACGCTTCGGCATGACAGCCGATCATGATCGACGAGGGAAACGGCCACGGCTGCGAGGCGAAATATTTGACGCGGCCGCAAGCGATGCCGACTTCCTCGTGTACCTCGCGCCGCACCGCTTCTTCCAGCGATTCGCCTGGCTCGGCGAAGCCGGCGAGGCACGACCACATGGTCGGCGCGAAACGTGGCGAGCGGCCGAGCACGCAGCGCTCGCCGGCGATCACCAGCATGATGACCACCGGATCGGTCCGCGGAAAATGCTGGACCTTGCAGGCCGGGCAATCGCGCCGCCAGCCGGCGCAGACGGTTTCGGTCGGAGCGCCGCAATTCGGGCAGAAGCGATGACGCGCATGCCAGCCGAGCAGCGCCTTGGCTTCGGCGAGCGGCGGTAGATGCGAGGCCTCGACCAGGCCCTGCACCGCGATCGAGCGTAGGTCGGTGATCCTGAGATCGTTACGCGACTTCAGAGGTTCGATCGCCTGCGGCTCGAGGCCGAAGCCGAAACGCGGAACGCCATCCATCAGGCCAAGAAAGACCGTTTCGCGCACCGCGCCAAGCGCGCGCGCTGCATCAGGCGCGAACAGCGGCTCGCCGTGCTCGCCGGTGTTTTTCAGCACCACGTGCTCGCCGCCGATCACGTAGGCGCCGGCGCCGGGATGCGCAAAAAATCGCTTGAGCGCCGCGTCATCGCTGCGCAATTCCGCCATGCGTTCGACGCGGCTCGCGACATAGCCGAGTTCCGGCGGCGGACCAAGATCGGAGTGGCCGACCACGTCAGGCGTCGTGCCGGGGGGCGCGGTTGGCGAGCTTCCGACGGTCGTGCGGACGGTGCGAGAGCTGTTGCCCGCCGACGATACGGAAAGTCATCATCATGCTCCTTGATGGAACCGGCCGTCCCATTTTTTGTGCCTTCGCCGGCCTGCCGGACGCGCATTTCCAATCGATGAATTGAAGCCGCGCCGCGATGCGAGGTCAAGGCGTCGGTGCGGCCGAACTCCTCCCGTTTTACAGGGTCGTCTTGAACAGATCGTTCATCGCCTGCCACGCGCGCGTAGCGGCCGTCGGGTCGTATTGCGAGCCGTGCTCAGGACTATGGGCATCCGGATCGGTGAAGGCGTGCATCGCGCCACCATAGAGCACCACCTGCCAGTCGACCTTGGCGTCGGTCATCTCTTTCTCGAACGCGGCGACGGCTTGCGCATTGACGATCGGGTCGGCGGCGCCGTGCAATACCAGGACATGGCCTTTAATGTTCTTGGCGTTGGTGGGATCGGGCGTCGACAGCACGCCGTGGAAGGTGACGATATCAACGAGCGGCGCGCCGCTGCGCCCGAGGTCGAGGGCCGGCGCACCGCCGAAGCAGTAACCGATCGCGGCGAGCTTTTGCGCGTCGACCAGCGGCGACTGGCGGAGCTGGTCGAGCGCCGCTTGCGCGCGACCGAGCAAGAGCGGCCGGTCTTTCAGGTACTTGCCCATTTCCGCCCCAGCCGCCTGCGGCGTATCCGGGCGCACGCCCTTGCCGTAGATGTCGGCAACGAAGGCGACATAGCCCATTTGCGCGAGCTTCTCGGCGACCGTCTTCTCGTCGTCCGACGGTCCCATCCATTGCGGATAGACGACGATGCCGGGTCGTTTGCCGTGTGCGGCATCGTCATAGACGAGCCAGCCTTCGAGCGTCGTGTCGCCCTGCTTGTAGTCGACGGTCTGGACTTTGACCGCGGCCCGGGCCGAGCCCGCGGCCATGACGACGCAGAACAGCGCCGCGATGAGACATTGCAGTGCCATGGAGCAAAATTTCATGGAGACCCTCCCTGTTGCCAATCGCTTTCGGCGATCGTTGCGCCAAGTCTACGCCAAACTAGCGCGAGGCGGCAAAGTGCGGGTAGCAGCCTGGATACAGCCCCAGCGACATCCGGAAATGAACCGCGTCGCGAGCCCCGAATTTCGTTTCATTCCATCCGGGGTATGCGTTCACGGCGAGCGTCCCTCGTCGCGCAGCCGTTTGGCCGCGGCAAGCGCGGCGACGACGATGTTGTGATAGCCGGTGCAGCGGCAAAGGTTTCCCGAAATGCCGACGCGGATGTCATGCTCGGTCGGATCGGGATTGTCGCGCAACAGCTCGATCAGCGTCGTCAAAATCCCCGGCGTGCAGAAGCCGCATTGCAAGCCGTGATGCTCATGGAACGCCTGCTGCAGGGGATGCAGCGTCTTGCCGCCATCGGGCGACAGACCCTCGACGGTGACCACGTCGCGGCCGTCGGCCTGCACCGCCAGCATCAGGCAGGAACGCGCCGAACGGCCATCGAACAAAATGGTGCAGGCGCCGCAGACGCCGTGCTCGCAGCCGAGATGAGTGCCTGTGAGCCGAAGCGTGTGGCGCAGGAAGTCGGCAAGCGTCAGCCGCACCGGCACGGTTTTTTCGTAAATCCTGCCGTTGACGGTAACCGAGATGGTGCGCGTCTCGCTCATGCGCGCCCTCTTTGGACAAGCCGCTCATGCGCTTGCAAAAGCGCGCGGCGCGACAGCACCGTGGCAAGCTGTCGGCGATAAGAAGCCGGCGCGTGGATATCGCCCATCGCTTCGAGTTGGCGCAGCGGCTCGCAAATCTCGCGCAAGCGCTGCTCGCCCAAAGCCGCGCCGATGCTTTCGCCGATCAGCGCGCACTCGACTTCGCGCGCGCGCACCGGCGCCGGACCCAGGCCGCCGAGCGTGAGCGCGGCGCGCGTCACCTTGCCGGCGCCGTCCTCTTCCAAAAGCGCTGCCGCCGAAACAAGGGCAAAGTCGCCGTGGCGACGCGAGAATTCGACGAAGGCATAGCCGTGCGGCTCGCGCCAGCACGGAAAACGCACGCCGACTAGAAGCTCATCGGGGTCTACCGCCGGGCTCATATAGGCGACCGGAAAATCGGCGAAGGCGATTGAGCGGGCGCCGTCCCTGCCGGCTACCGTGACGATGGCGTCGAGCGTGGCGGCGACGGCCACGAGCTCCGCCGCCGGATCGAGATGGCAGAGTGAGCCGCCGAGCGTGCCGCGGTTGCGCGTCTGCCGGTGGCCGACCTGGGCGATGGCTTCGTGCATTAGCGGACAGCGGGCGCGCACCAGCTCGGAAAATTCTATATCGCGCTGGCGCGTCATCGCGCCGATCTCGATCGCGTCCTTGTCGTGCCGGATATAGCTGAGCCCGTCCACGCGATTGAGATCGATGACGTGATCGGGCAGCACGAAACGCATATTGAGCATCGGCATCAGCGACTGGCCGCCGGCCAGGAGCTTGGCGTTGTCAAGGCCTGCAAGCAGGCCCAGCACGTCGGCCGTGGAGCGCGGATCGTGATACGAAAAGGCGGGAGGCTTCATGCAGTTACGCTTGCGGCACGCGCTTTGACTCGGTGCTAAAAACTGTGCACCAATTCAAAAACATACGCCAATCCCAAAGTTGGGACCAGCTTGGTGAGCTACCGATGAAGAGGCCGCGATGAAGCCTGCGGCGTTTCGCTATCACACGCCGAAGACCTTGGACGAAGCGGTCGCGTTGCTCGCCGAGGTTGCCGCCGATGACGGCCGCGTGCTGGCCGGCGGCCAATCGCTGGTGCCGACCATGGCGTTCCGGCTGGCGAAGCCTTCGCATCTCGTCGATATCAATGGTGTCGCCGAGCTTAATCGGCTCGCCGTCGAGGACGGCAAGCTCTGCATCGGCGCCTGCGTGCGCCATGCCGCGTTCCACGATCCGGTATGCGAGGGGCCCCTCGGCAAGCTCTTGGCCGACGTAGTGCGCCACATCGCCCATTATCCGATCCGCAACCGGGGTACGTTTTGCGGCTCGCTGGCGCATGCCGATCCGGCCTCGGAATGGTGCCTCGTTCTGGCGGCGCTCGATGGCGAGGTTTTAGCCAAGAGCCTGCGCGGCGAGCGCGTCATCGCGGCGCGCGACTTCTTCAAGGGCGTCATGACCACGGCGCTGGCCGAGGATGAGCTCTTGGTCGAGGCGCGGCTGCCGCTGTTGCCGGCGGGGACGGCCGCCGGTTTCTACGAGTTCAACCGCCGCGCCGGCGATTTCGCGCTGGCGATGGCGCTCGCCGCTTATTCGGTCGAGGCCGGCAAGATCGCGGCGCCGCGCGTCGCGCTCGGCGGCGCCGAGGTCACGCCGCGGCGCATCGTCGAGGCCGAACGCGCAATCGAAGGCGCAGCGCCCGGCGACGCCGCCTTCCGCGCGGCAGCAGAAGCCGCCACCGCCGCGGTTGAGCCGATGGAAGACATTATCAACACCGCGGAGTTCCGGCGCGATCTGGTGCTGGCCGTGACCCGCCGCGCGCTGGAGCAAGCGGCGGCATGAACAAGTGGATCGGCCAGCCGGTCACGCGGCTCGAGGATCCGCCGCTCGTCGCCGGACGCGGCGCTTTTGCCGGCGACATTAATTTTCCGCATCAGCTGCATATGCGCATCGTGCGCTCGGCGTATGCGCACGGCCGCATCGTCGCCATCGACGCCACAGCGGCCCGCGCGCTGCCCGGCGTGTTCGCGGTGTGGACTGCGGACGACATCGCCGAAGTGCCGCCAATCGATTTCCGCGAGGGCTCGATCCCGGCGCTCGATCCGTACCGCCAGCCGGTGCTGGCTAGGGGCCGCGTGCGCTATGTCGGCGATCCGGTTGCCGCGGTGTTCGCGGTCGACGCCTATGTCGCCGAGGATGCCGCCGATCTGGTTGCCGTCGAGATCGAGGAGTTGCCGCCGCTCCTCGATGCGCAAGCCGCGCCGGCCGAATTCTCGCCCGGCCACCCAACCGAGGCGGCGCTGATCCGCCAGGGCTACGGCGACGTCGACGCGGTTTTTCGCACCGCGCCGCATGTCGTCGAACTCGAGCTTGGCGTCGGCCGGCATTCCGGCGTGCCGCTGGAGACGCGCGGCGCCATCGGCCGCTACGACGCCGCGCGCGGCATCCTCGAACTGCACGGCGCCGCCAAGGTGCCGCATCGTATCCAGGAATTGCTCTCGCGCATGCTCGCGCTGCCGCCGTCGTCCATCCAGGTTCACGAATTGCATGTCGGCGGTGGTTTCGGCGTGCGCGGCGAGCTTTATCCGGAGGACGTGCTGGTCTGCGTCGCCGCGAAGCGGTTCAATCGCGCAGTGAAATGGATCGAGGACCGGCGCGAGCATCTGATCGCGGCCAATCATTCCCGCCAGCAACTGCACCGGATCCGCGCCGCGGTCGACGACAATGGCGTCATCCTCGCCATCGACGACCGGTATTTTCACGACCAGGGCGCCTATGTCCGCACCCATGCGGCGCGCGTCGTGCATATGACGGCTGGCATCCTGCCGGGGCCGTACCGCGTGCCGGCCTACCGTGCGCTCGGCCATTTCCGCCTCACCAACAAAACGCCGGCGGCGACCTATCGCGCGCCCGGCCGCTACGAGACGACCTTCGTGCGCGAGCGGCTGGTCGACGCCATCGCCGAGCGGCTTAAGATCGACCGCATCGAAATCCGGCGGCGTAACGCGATCGGTCCGGAAGAAATGCCCTATCCACGGCCGCTCGAAGCGCTCGGCGAGGAGATCCATTACGACACCGGCGATTATATCGGGCTGCTCGACAAACTGTTCGCCAAGATCGGCTGGGACGCACTCAACGCCGAGGTGAAAAAGCGCAGGGCCAAGGGCGAGCTCATCGGTATCGGCGTCGCCATGTTCGTAGAGAAAAGCGGTCTCGGCCCGACCGACGGCGTCAACATCTCCATCGACACTTCGGGCATTGTTGAGATCGTCACCGGCGGAGCCTCGATCGGGCAAGGGTTCGAGACGGTGATGGCGCAAGTCGCCGCAGACGCGCTCGGCGTCGATTATCGCCAATGCCGCGTCATCCACGGCCAGACCGACCGCATCGCCTTTGGCATCGGTGCGCATGCCTCGCGCGCCACCGTGATGACCGCCTCGGCGACGCATATCGCGGCGTGCAAGCTGCGGGAGAAGGCGCTCGATATTGCCGCCGAGCTCCTGCAGACGACGCCCGATGCGCTCGACATCGCCGACGGCGAGGTGACGCGCAAGGACCGGCCCGGCGGCCCGTCGATCGGACTCGGCGCGCTGGCGCAGAACCTGTCGCCGACCTCGAAGACGCGCGGCAAGCGCGATCCTGGACTAAGCGCCGAAGGCTGGTTTCGCACCGAGCATCAGGTCTACCCCTATGGCAGCCATGTCGCGGTGGTTCGGGTCGACCGCGACACCGGCGGCGTTACGGTCGAGCGCTATTGCATTGCCTACGACATCGGCCGCGCCATCAATCCTGCGACCGTGCACGGTCAGATCGTCGGCGGCTATGCGCAAGGCCTTGGCGGCGCGCTGTTCGAGGAGTTCACCTACAGCGAGCGCGGCGATCCGCTGGCCGTCACTTTCGCCGACTATCTGCTGCCCGCCATGCACGAGACGCCGGCGCCGGAAGTACTGTTGCGCGAGGATTACGCTTCCCCGCTCAATCCGCTCGGCATCAAGGGCGCCGGCGAGAGCGGCATCACCGGCGTCGGCGCGGCCATCGCGTCGGCCGTCGACGATGCCATCGGCATTCCCGGCGCGGTGATGGAATTGCCGATCACGCCGCAGCGGCTGAAGGCGATTTTGGCCGGGCGCTAGCCTGGCCGTTTCCGCTCACTCCGGCTTGATGTTGGCGACGCGGACGACCTCGCCCCACTTCTTCACTTCCGCCGCCATGAAGTCCTCCAGCTCCGCGGGCGTCATGATCATCGGCGCGGCGCCGAGATCGGCGAAGCGGGCCTCGATTTTCGGCCCGCGCAGCGCCGCGTTGATCGCCTCGTTGAGAGCCTCCACGATATGCGGCGGTGTGTGCGCCGGCGCGCCGACCGCGTCCCACACCGCGACATCGTAGCCAGGCACGAATTCCGCGGCGTTGGGCACGTCCGGCAGCACGTCGGAATGCGGCACGCCGGTCACCGCCAGCGCCCGCAACTTGCCGGCCTTGATGAAGCTCAGCGTCTGCATGATCGGCGTGAAGCCGGCCTGCACCTGACCGCTCAACAAGTCGGGAATATAGCTGCTGCGATACGGCACGTTCACCAGATTGACTTTTGCCAGCATCTTGAACAATTCGCCGGCGACGTTGGTCGCCGCGCCGCTGCCGATCGAAGCATAATTGATCTTGCCGGGATTGGCTTTGGCATAGGCGATGAACTCCGGCAGCGTTTTCGCCGGCACCGCCGGGTTGACGACCAATACCAAAGGCAGTTTCACGATGCCCGCCACCGGCACGATGTCGCGCATCACGTCGAACGACAGATTATCGTACAGCGACACGTTGATGGTATTGGTCACGGTCAGCGTCAACAGCGTGTAGCCGTCGGCCGGCGCGCGGACCACGAGCTCCGTGCCGATATTGCTGGCGCCGCCGGGACGATTGTCGACGACGAATTGTTGGCCGAAATGCTGGGACAGCTCGCTCGCCAGAAGCCGGGTGGCGATGTCGGGAGCGATGCCGGCGGGATAAGGCACGACGATGCGCACCGGCCGCACCGGGTAATCTTGCGCCGCCACAGCGCCGCGCGGCAGTGCGGCGAGCGCCGCCCCGCCGGCGGCGAGACGCAGAAGATGGCGGCGCGCGACCGGCAAGCGTTTCACTCCGGCTTGAGCTTGGCGAATTTCACCACCGTGCGCCACTTCGCGGCCTCGGCGACGACATAAGCGCCGAAATCGGCGGCACTCCCCGGCAGCGGCGCGCCGCCGAGATCGGTCAAGCGCTGCCGGAAGCCGGCATCGGCAAGCGCGGCCTGCATGCCGGCGTTGAGCCGCGCGATGACGTCGGGCGGCGTGCCCGACGGCGCGCCGAGACCGACCCATTGGCTCGCCTCGAAACCCGGCACCACGCTCGCCACCGTCGGCACGCTTGGCAACAGCGGCGACGGCGCCGCACCGGTCACCGCCAGCGCGCGCAGCTTGCCGGATCGGATGAAATCGATCAGCAGCAGCACGGTGCCGACGACGCCATCGATTTGGCCGCCGAGTGCGTCGGTGATCGCCTGCGGGCCGCCGGGATAAGCGATAAATTGGATGTCGGCGCCGGTTTGCATCTTGAAGAATTCGCCCGCAACATGCTGCGGCGACCCGATCGGCGGCGTGCCGATATTGATCTTGCCCGGCCGCGCCTTCGCCGCGGCGATCAATTCGGCGAGCGAAACCGCCGGAAACGCCGGACGCACGGTGATGACCATGGGAAAGGAGACCACACCGCCGACCGGCGCGATGTCGTGCAAAAAGTTGAAGTTCAGATGCTGGTAGAACGAAGTGTTGATGGCGTTGCTCGCCGAGATCAAGAGCAGCGTGTAGCCGTCGGGCGCCGCGCGCGCGACCATTTCGGTGGCCAGGTTGCCGCTGGCGCCATTGCGGTTCTCCACGACGACCGCCTGGCCGAGCCGCTGCGATAGATATTGCGCGATGAGACGGGCGACGACATCGGGCGACGCCCCCGGCGCTGAGCCGACGATGAGGCGGATCGGCCGCGACGGATAGCTTTCGGCCGCCGCGATCCGCGGCAGCGCGGCAAACGGCAGCGTACGACCCACGAGATGGAGAAAGCGCCGCCGGCCAACGAGCATGATGACTCCTTAAAGACGCGAGGCGCGCGCCGTCAGATTGGTTTGAAATTGGAGAACTTGATGACCTTCGCCCATTTGTCGGTTTCGTTGGCGATGAAGTTGCGAAAGTCGGCGGCCGGCATGGCGGCGGGCAGAAAGCCGAGCGCGTCGAGGTGCGCTCTGACCGCCGGTTCGGCGAGTGCCGCGGCGATGGCGGCATTGAGCTTGTCGATAATTGCAGGCGGCGTATCTTTCGGCGCACCGACTCCGAGCCAGCCGGCAACGTCATAGCCAGGCACGGTCTCGGCAATCGCCGGAACGCCGGGCAGCGCATCGAGCCGTTTTGCCGTCGTCACCCCGAGCCCGCGCAATTTGCCATTCCGGATATAACCGATGCAGGAAACGATAGGATCGAACATGACATGGACGCGGCCGGCCATAAGATCGGTCTGCGCTTCCATTTCGCCGTGCGCCGGCACCTGAACCATCTGCACGCCGGTCAGCATCTTGAAATATTCGGCGGTGAAATACGTCAGATTGCCGGTGCCGGTGGAGGTGACGTTGATCTTGCCGGGGTTGGCCTTCGCATAGGCGATGAAATCGCCGACCGTCTTCGCCGGAAATTCCGGACTGACCACCATGACGAACGGATTTTCGCCGAAACTGCCGATCGGTGCTATGTCGTGGGTAAAATCGAACTTGAGGTCGGTATAGAGCGACGCGTTGATCATGTTCGGCGTGCCGACCAAAAGAATGGTATAGCCGTCGGGCGCCGTGCGGACGACCGTTTCGGTGGCGATATTGGTGCCGGCACCGGGCCGGTCCTCGACGACGAAAGGCTGACCGAGCCGCTCCGACAGCGATTGGCCGATCAGCCGCGCAATGATGTCGGGCGCGCCGCCGGCCACAAAACCGACGACGAAGCGCACCGGTCGCACTGGATAATCATCCGCCAACGCGAGACCGGGCCAGGCGCCGGCGGCGCCAGCCGCCAATTGAAGAAACCTCCGGCGTGGAAATTCCATAATCCCCTCCCGAGGCATTTTCCGGATCATACGTCAGTTCGCTTTGATGTTGGCGAACTTGACCACCTTGGCCCATTTCGCGGTCTCATTCTTGATGAATTTTTCGAAATCGGACGGCGTGCCGGTGAAGACGTTGCAGCCGAGATCGGTAAAGCGCTTGCGCATCGCCGGATCGGCGAGCGCAGCATTGACTTGCTTATTCAGCGTGGCAACAACGTTCGGTGGCGTGCCCTTCGGGGCGACCAGCCCGTACCACCCATTCGCCTCATAGCCGGGCAGGAATTCCGCCATGGCCGGGACGTCCGGCAGCAAGTCCTGGCGCTTGGGGCTCGTGACCGCGAGCGCGCGCAGTTTGCCGGATTTGATATAGCCCAGCGACGCCGGCATCACGCCGAACATCGCCTGCACGCGCCCGCCGATCAGATCGGGCATCGCCGCGGCTTCGCCCTGATAGATGACGTCGATCAGGTCGAGACCGGCCATCATGCGAAACAGCGCACCGGCGACATACAGCGGCGTGCCGCTGCCGCCCGAAGCAAGATTGATCTTGCCCGGATTAGCCTTGGCATAGGCGATGAATTGGGGAACGGTTTTCGCTGGCAGCGCGGGGTTGACGTCCATCACCAGGGGAATCGTCGCGATACCCGCCACCGGCATGGCGTCGCGAAGAAAATCGAAATTGAGATGATGATAAAGCGCCGGATTGATCGCATTCGACGACATCGCCAGCAAGAGCGTGTTGCCATCCGGCGCCGATTTCAGGACAAACTCGGTGCCGATATTGGTGCTGGCGCCGGGCTTATTTTCGACGACGAACAGCTGACCGAGCCTGTCCGACAGCCATTGCGCGATCAGCCGCCCGACAATGTCAGGCGAACCGCCGGCGGGCACGGTGACGATCACGCGAACCGGGCGCGCCGGGTAATTCTGCGCCAGAGAGAGCCGCGGCACGCAGCCGGCGGCCGCAGCCGCCAGCTTTAGAAACGAACGGCGCCGCAAGCCCATCCCGCTCCCCCTGCGAACATCAGTCCGCTTTGATCTTGGCGAATTCCACAACCTTGGCCCATTTTGCGGTTTCGGCGACGACAAACTTTGAAAACGCCGCCGAATTCATCGGCACGGTCTCGCCGCCGAGATTCTTGATGCGCGCCTCAAGCTCTGGATCGGTGAGCCCGGCGGTGATGTTGTCGCTGAGAATTTCGACAATGGCATCAGGCGTTCCCTTCGGCGCCGAGGTGCCGTCCCAGGCGGTGGCGTCGAACCCCGGCAGCACTTCGCTGACGCTCGGCACGTCCGGCAAAGTGTCCGATCGCGTTGGGCCGGTGACCGCCAGCGCCACAAGCTTGCCGCCACGGATGAAGCCGATGGCCGTCGAGATGGTGATGATGAAGGCCTGCACCTGCCCGGCCAGGAGGTCGGTTATCGCCGGCGCCGGCCCGCGATAGGGCACGTGAACCATGTCGAGGCCGGCCTGCATTTTCAGGAGCTCGATCGCCACGTGCATCGGCGTCCCGACGCCGGGCGAAGCGATATTGATCTTGCCGGGATGGGCCTTGGCGTAAGCGATGAAGTCCTTGAGCGTCTTGGCCGGAAACGACGGATTGACCAGGAGCACCATCGGCAGCCGGATGACGCCGGCAACCTGGACGAAATCCTTGACGAAATCGAAATCCAATTTTTTGTACAGCGAGGCGTTGATCGCATCGGCGGTTACGGAGGTGAGCAGCGTATAGCCGTCCGGAGCGGATTTCGCGACCGCGCCGGCCGCGACATTACCGCCGGCGCCGACCCGGTTCTCCACGACGAAGGGCTGATGCAGCTTCTCCGACAGCCATTGACCGACCAGTCGCGACACCAGATCGGGCGTGCTGCCGCCGCCGAAACCGTTGAAGATATGAACCGGCCGCGCCGGATAATCGAGCGCGAAGGCGGCTTTCGGAACGGCGCAAGCGACTGGGACAGCCGCGGCGAGACGCAACAATTTCCGACGCGGGATTGCCATAGGCGTCTCCGGCCGAGCCCCTTAGACCATGATCGGACGAAGCTAAATCGGATCACGAGTCAAGATTTTCGATTGGAGCATGATCTTTTCGGGAAGCCCGCATCCGCCTTTCCGGATCATGCTCCAACCAAGGCGCAAGCCTATCCCGCTGCAGGCAAAGTGAGAAGTGCCGTTACAATAAGTGCGGTGGCATTTCGCCCGGCGTTTCCGCCCCGAACGGGCCGTGTCGGCAAGGGCGCGCGCTCTCGGCGGCGCCTCAGCCGCCCGAATAGCCGCCGATGATTGGAAGAATTTCGCCGGTGATGTAGCTCGAACAGGTCGGCGCCGCCAGAAACACGAAAGCTGGCGCGATTTCTTCTGGTTGCGCCGGCCGCTTCATCGGCGTTTCGCTACCGAATTTGGCAACGCCGTCCGCCGGCCGATCGGCCGGATTGAGCGGCGTCCATACCGGGCCCGGTGCCACGACGTTGACGCGGATACCGCGGTCGACGAGATGCGTCGCCAGCGAGCGGGCGAAAGCGTGGATGCCGCCTTTTGTCATGGAATAGTCGAGCAGCGCCTTGTTGCCGAGGAGGCCGGTCACCGAACCTGTCATGACGATGGCACTGCCCGGCTCCATCTGCGGAACCGCAGCCTTGGCCATATGGAAATAGCCGTACAAATTGGTCTTCAGCGTGCGATCGAACTGTTCCTCGGTCAGATCCTCGAAATCCGGCACGTGCTGTTGAAACGCGGCATTATTGACCAGGATGTCGAGCTTGCCGAATGTCTCTATGGCTTTGTTGACCGCCGTTTCGCAGAAGCGCGGATCGGCGACGTCGCCGGCGATGACGATGCAGCGCTGGCCTTCTTTCTCGACGGCGCGCTTGGTCTCCTCGGCGTCCTCATGTTCGTCCAGATAGACGACGGCGATGTCGGCGCCTTCACGCGCATACAGCACCGCCACGGCGCGACCGATACCGGAATCTCCGCCGGTGATGATGGCGACACGGCCTTTGAGCTTCTCCGAGCCGAGATACGCCGGCGCTTCGTACATCGGCGCCAACTTGAGCTCGGCTTCGAGCCCCGGCTTTTTGACGTGCTGGGCTGGAAACTCGGAAGGATAGCGCCGCTGTCCCGCCTGCATCGCGCCGCTCGGCGGCGACGGCTTCTTTCGTCCGGCCTCCAGGCGGTCGATATTGGCCTGGATCGCGCGGCCGCGCGCCGCGGCGCTTTCCGCAGTTTCGGTTGCTTTGCTGGGTTCTCGCGCGGTGTCTTTGACGGCCGAACGCCTGCTCATAATGGAACTCCACGTCAGCCCTCCCCTCGCTCGCTGCAATGCCGGGTTAAAGCGGCGCGGCGGCGGCGGTTCCCCACGGAATTTGGAACGCCGCACCGCGTCGGACGGCCTTGAACAATAGGTGCGGGTGCATCGTTCCTATGACCTCTTGCGCGGAACTTTCTTCCCTTTCTTGCGCGCCTTCGAGAGCCCGATCGCGATCGCCTGCTTACGGCTCTTCACTTTGCCGCCTTTACCGCCCTTCCCGCTTTTGGCGGTACCGCGCTTGTAGCGGCGCATTTCGCTCTCCACGTCCTTCCCCGAACTGCGCGAATATTTGCGTTTCCTCTTCTTTGCCATTTGTTGCCTCCAACGACCGATCTGCAATAGATAATGCCCGCGCCGCAATCGGCGCGACATAATAACCCGCGCCCCGCCAAGTGGTTGCAGGGGGACAGTGTCGACACATCCGGAGTCACCCCGCGATTTTCAGGACGACCTTCCCCTCGGTGTGGCCCTGCTCGACAAAATCCTGGGCGCTGGCCGCTTCCGCCAGCCCGTAAGTTCTGGCGATCTTCGGTTTAACCTTGCCCTCGTCGATCAAACGGCCGATCTCTTCCAGGTCGCTGGCGTTTTCCTTGGCGGTGTAGCGCATGGCGCGAACGCCTTTGGCACGGGCCTCCTCCTGCGACGGTTCGGCGAGCGTCGATACCATGGTGCCGCCGCGGCGCAGAACGTTCCACGATCTCTCCTGCGTTTCGCCGGCGATCAGGTCGTAGACGAGATCGACGTCCTTAACGACGTCCTCGAAACGTTGCGTCTTATAGTCGATCACTTCATCGGCGCCGAGGCTGCGCACAAAATCGACGTGCTGCGCGGACACCGTGGTGATGACATAAGCGCCTCTTGCTTTGGCGAACTGTATGGCAAAATGGCCGACACCGCCCGCGCCGCCGTGAATTAGCACGCGCTGTCCGGCCTTGAGCTCACCGTACTGGAACAAGCCTTGCCAGGCAGTAAGCCCGGCGAGCGGCACGGCCGCGGCGGCGACGAAATCCAGCATGCGGGGCTTGGGCGCGACTTCCGATGTCCTCAAGATTGCGAACTCGCAATAGCTGCCGCGATCGATGCCCGGCATGCCGTAGACCTCGTCGCCTCGCTTCCAGTCGTCGACCAGCCCCCCGGCCGACACGACCGTACCGGCAACGTCGCGTCCGGGCACATAAGGAAGCTTGTCGGCTTTGACCGCCGGATATTTGCCTTCGCGAATCTTGTAATCGACCGGGTTCACGCCAGCCGCCATGACTTTGACCAGCAATTCCTCCTCGCCAGGATCGGGCCGGGGCAACTCCTCCATTTTCAGGACGCCCGAGCCGCCGAAAGCGTGAAATCGGATCGCTTTCATGATCGTTCTCCCCTGCGGAACTGAGCCGACTTTTCGCAAAACCGGGCGGCAGGCCGGCCAGGTTCCGCTCCGGCGCGCGCTTATACGCCTGGATAATTCTTGTGCTTGAGCAACCGCGCGAGATGCGCGGCGTTCGAGGCCAGCATCGGATTCCACTGGGCGATCACCTTGGGCGTCTTCAACAAGTCTTTGTATTCCTTGCTGCCCATGGCCTCGCCCACCCAATACGTCATGCCGCCGGGAGGAATCGTGAAGCCAACTTCGATCAGCGCTTGGAACAGCTCCGCGCCGGTATGGTGGGCGCCGTCCTCGTTGCCGACGACGACCGCCAGCGCGACCTTGCCGTAGGAGGGCATGCGGCCCGCCTTGTCGGTCTCACCGAGAAAAGCGTCCATGCGCTCCAACACCCGCTTGGCGACGCTCGAGGGCTGGCCGAGCCAGATCGGTGTGGCGATGATAAGAATGTCGCAATCGACGACGCGCCGGCGCAACTGAGGCCACGCATCGTTGGCGCCCTCATCGGACGATACGCCCGGCTTGATCTCGAAATCGGCCGCTCGGATGACTTCGCCTGTAGCGCCATGCTTTTCAAGTTCGGTCATCAGCTGCTTGAGAAGCGCATCGGTCGAGGACTTCTCCTTCGCATGCGCGCTTTTAAGGCTGCAGTTGAAGGCGAGAACTTTCAGCTTGGACGGCGCCATCGCAATGTCAGCTATCGGACTGATGGGCTAGGCTCGGCCGGAAACGCGGAACTGGGGGCGAAGCCCCAGCAACTGTCGCCGCCGGTTGCTCCTGCGGCTTGCGCGCGTCTTCCGGACGCTGCCGGCCGAGCGTCCAGTTCTTGTAAATGCGCACTTCCGGATTGGGCACCGTCCAGCAGGCGCCGTCTAAGTCCATGAATACAACCCAGAACAGGGCCGATTCAGGGCCGTAATCAATGAGGAAATGCGCCCAACCCTCGCCTTTCGGCGTGACCATCGGCAGTGGGGGGTTGAGTTGCAACATCATGACGAGGTTTCCGCGGCATTGGAAAACGTCGCGGCGCCAAAAATAGTTCCAGCTTAATCCCCGGCCTTCGCCACCGCAGCGACAACCGCGCCGCCAGCCTGCGACGCAACGGTCGCGGGCTTAAGCCTCCCCAAGCGTCAAAGCGAAACGACGGTCAGTATGGGCTCATGCGCGCGGAGCCCGGCTGGCCCGGCGCTTTGAAACGCTTGCCGGTGTCTGTGACCTTGCTGCCGTCGACGCGCAGGATGGAAAAGTCCTTATCAATGTAGTTGCCGACGTAAATGTATTTGCCGTCGGGCGTAAAGGCGACCGCCTCCGGCAACGCGCCGACTTCAATGTCGTTTAGTCGCGTCACCTTCTTGCCGTCGATTTTCAGCACCGTCACGACGCCGTGCGGGTGATAATACCAATCCGACTTGGGATGGTTGGAGCCGGTTGCGTCGACCACCACGGCGATATTGCCCTTCGGGCTGAACGCCAGCCCTTCCGGGCTGTCAGGCACCGTGATGTGGTTGATGACGTGCACGGGTTCGGTCAGATCAATGACGCTGACGGTATCGACGTTGCCATCGGAGGTGCCGTTGTGGCCGTTGTCCGCGGTCAGCGCGATGGCGCCGTCCGGCGACACGACGACGTTATAGGGAAAAAGCCCGGTCAAGAAATCGCGCTTGGCATAGGTCACCTTGTCGCCGTCGACGTCGAGCAGCGCCGCCTTGTTGGCGGACGCCTTCGAGGCCAGCGCGTGCTTACCGTCCGGCGTAAAGACGACGGCGGAGACCTCGTCGCCCATGTCGACGCTGCCGACGAGCTTGACGTCGGTACCGTGGATCGACAGCACTGAGATCGACTTGCCGGCGCGATTGGCGACCAGCGCCAGGGTACCGGCCGGGTTGATCGACAGGCCCGACGGTTGCTTGTCGCCTTCGATCGTGGCCGCGAGCTTGGCCGGCTTGGCTTTAAGATCGATGACGTAGATTTTGTTGTCGGGAACCTGCTTCCACTTGTCGCCGTCCGCCACGGCGTTCATCGAATCCGCGACGAGCGCTACCGAACCGGTCGGATCGATGGCGAGGTTGACCGGCGGCCCAACCACCGAATTCTTCAGCGGCAAATTGGCGACGATTTTCGGATCGAGCGGATTGGCGACGTCGACGATCAGGACCGAGTCTTTGCCTGGCGGCGACACGGTGGTCTTGCCGTCGGTGAAGCTTTCTTTCTCATCGTCGCCGACGATCATGAACGGCGCCGCGCGCGCGGCAGTGACGCCGAGCACGACACCGATCATTGTGGCAAGCTTCAGCGTCATGGGCTGAAAGCGCATGGTATCCTCCCGGAAAAGAGCTTTTGCTTATTTGTCGAGTCTTGATGCCCGTAAAGCAATCTTCGCGCTTTGGCCGGGACGAGGCAAGTAGGCGGCAGCGGGGGACGCATTCATTATTGCGCCAAGCCGCGTTCTCGACCGGCGGAGCGACCGGGTTAGCGCTGCGCCGTCTGCGGGCGCCACACGAGCAGCCGTCGTTCTATGAGAAGAACGGCGTAGTACATCGCCATCGCCACGACCGCCATGATGAGAAGCGCAGTGACCGCTCCCGTCATATCGATGACATTCAGCGAGTTGGTGATGTACCAGCCGAGCCCGGCGCTGGCGCCGACAAGCTCTCCCACCACCGCGCCGGTGAGGGCCAGCCCGATCCCGATCTTGGTGGCAGCGAGCAGCCATGGAATAAGCGACGGGATCAGCACATGCCGCAGCATCTGCCACCGGCTCGCGCGCATGCTGCGCAACGCATCGACCAGGTCGGGATCGATGCCTTCAATTCCTTCGCGGGTGTTGAACAGGATGACAACAAAGACGATCGAAACCGCAAGTAGAATTTTCGAGAGAATGCCGATGCCGAACCAAACGACAAAGAAGGGCCCCAGCGCCACACGCGGCAAGCCGTTGATGCCGATGATGTAGGGGTCCAGCATTGTAGCGGCGAACCGCGAGCGGGCCATCAGCACCCCGCCGCAGATACCGATCGTCAGCCCGAGGAACAGGCCGCCGAAGGTTTCTTCCAGGGTCGGCAGCAGATTACGCCAAAGTTCCCCGTTCTCCGCCATTGCGATCAACCGAGTGGTCACCAGGAGCGGCGAGCTTGCAAGAGAGGTCAAGCCGGGATCCGTATCGGCCGCGATCTGCCAATTCCGATAAAAACAAGCGCAAGAACCCACGACGCGAGACGCGGCGATAAGCGTGACGGCTTGCCGGCGCTCCGTTGTCCGGTTGCTCCTTGGTCCGAGCCTGTATCTCGTTTCAATGCTCCATCTCCCGCGTGGCCGGCAACGCGTTCCAAACGCTGCGTTGCAGATCGCCGAAGCCGGCGACAAAGCGACTGGCATGGTAGTCGCGCGGGCGCGGCAGCGGTACGGCGATTTCACATTCGATGCGTCCGGGACCACGCGACATAACAAGCACGCGGTCGGCCAGCGCAACGGCCTCCTCGATGTCGTGGGTGACGAACACCACCGTTTGTTGAGATTCTGCCAGCAGGCTCAAGAAGAAATTGCCCACGTGGATGCGGGTCTGAGCATCAAGCGCGCTGAAGGATTCATCCATCAAGAAGACGGCGGGATCGTAAGCGAGCGCCCGAGCGATGGCGACGCGCTTTCGCATGCCGCCGGATAGTTGTCCTGGAAACAACTCGGCGGCATTTTCCAGTCCGACGTGGGCGAGCAAGGCGCGCGCCCGACTTCGCGCCGTCGCTGCGGACGCGCCTGCCAATCGAAGGGCCAGCTCGATATTGCCGCTTGCGGTGCTCCAGGGCAACAGTGCATCGGTTTGAAAAACGAAGCCGACGCGCGTTTCAAGGCCGCTGCCGAATGCAATGCTGCCGGATGTCAGCGGCACCAATCCGGCGATCGCCTTAAGAAGGGTGGACTTGCCGCAACCGCTTGGACCGACGATGGCGACGAACTCGCCGGCCGCAACCGAAAAGCTCACGTCGGTCACTGCCGGAACATCGGATACTTGTCGCGCGCTCCTCTGCGGGTAACGCACGGAAGCGTTCTTTACCACTAAGCTGCTGCGGCTCGCATCCACGGCCGTTAACGGCGTAAGCGGTTAGGTATGGGGAGCGCTCTGCGTGAGGGACTCGTAACTGGGAAAATTGTCGGTCGGAAAGTCGCCCGAATTCAGCAGCACATCCTTGCAGGCGTCATAGAGCTCACGCGTAAACCGTGTCTCTTTCCATTCGTCCTTCATGTAAAAATCCAATTCCGATTTCAGGACATCTTCGGCCGTGCCTTGGCCCCAGAATTTGTGCGCCGTCGACGCAGCGTAGCTCGGATCGGCGTACATGCGGGCAACGGCCTCGTTGTAAGCCTGCATCAGCAACTGAAACGGCTCGGGGTTTTTCTTGACCTGGTTCGTACGCACCATGAATACGTTTTGCGCATAACGATAGTCGCGGAAGTCAAATACCATTTGGACTTCGTGCTGACTGAGACCTTGATCGAGCGCCGGACTGAACAGCGTTCCTGCCGTCACGGCGCCGCGTAGGATGCCTTGCAGAATCGTTGGCGGCGGTCCGAGCGGCACGAGGCGTATGGCGCTGGGATCCATGTGGGCCTTGGTTTTTAGCGCCCACTTCAGCACGACCTCGCTGGCCGCACCGGCGCCGGTGATGGCTACATTGGTCCCCCGTAAATCTTCCAAGGCGTGGTATGAGGACCCCTGCTTGGCGACCAGCGCGTAGAGCATGTTCGTCATGTTGGTGCCAATGATGGTCACTCCGCCGGGAACCGCGTTGGCTTGCGCCAGGCGTAGCGGCGTGTCGGCACCGACCATGGCAATATCGCCGGTGCCGCCTTCGAACTCCGTGGCCAGTCCGCCACCGCCCGTGACGGTGATGAGCTTTACATTGAGGTTCAGCTTTGGTGCATAATCGGCGATGGCATTGCGCAGCGGCAGATCGAAAAACCCGGGAGTGGATTCCAATACGGTTATTTCATACGGCTGCGCGGCTTGAGCGTTAACGGCGGCCAGCGCTGTTATGATTCCAGCCGTCAGGCCCGCAATCCGAAGCGTGGCGCGATACCGCATCGGTACTCCTCCCCTGTTTTTTTTAGCTGATTTACTATCGCGCACTTCAAAAAGCGTGACAAGCTGACCTACGCCGCCCGCGGCAAGGCGCGAAATTCTTCCGCGCGGGCCATGGCCCACGCGGCCGCATAGCGTTGGTCGGCCGTGCCGGCGATGAGTTCGCCCGGCTTGAGCAGCGGATAAAGCTCGGCAAAGCTTTTCACTTCATGCTGGGACACGCGCCGTGAAAAATGCGCCAGCGCGAATTCGGTCGGATGATCGAGGCCCGCCGCCGCAACCAGTTCGGCCAGGGCCTCGATCGTCGCACGCTGGAAATTGAAGACGCGTTCGGCCTTGTCCGGCACCACCAGCGCCCGCTGGCGCGCCGGATCCTGGGTCGAGACGCCGGTCGGGCAGCGGTCGGTGTGGCATGACTGCGACTGGATGCAGCCCAGCGCGAACATGAAGCCGCGGGCCGAATTGCACCAGTCGGCGCCGAGCGCCATGACGCGGGCGACGTCGAACGCGGAGATGATCTTGCCGCTGGCGCCAAGCTTGATGCGGTCGCGCGCATTGATGCCGACGAGCGCGTTGTGCACGAAGTTCAACCCTTCGCGCAGCGGCATGCCGAGATGATCGGTGAACTCCAGCGGCGCCGCGCCGGTGCCGCCTTCCTTGCCGTCGACGACGATGAAATCGGGATAGATTCCGGTTTCCAGCATCGCCTTGCAGATGGCGAGGAATTCCCACGGGTGGCCGACGCAGAGCTTGAATCCCGCCGGCTTGCCGCCCGACAGCCGCCGCATGGTGGCGATGAATTGCATCATCTCGATCGGGGTCGAAAACGCCGAATGCCGCGACGGCGAAATGCAGTCGACGCCGAGCGGGACGCCGCGCGTCTGCGCGATCTCGGCGCTGACCTTGGCGCCGGGCAGCACGCCGCCATGGCCGGGCTTGGCGCCCTGGCTGAGCTTGAGCTCGACCATCTTGACCTGGTCGCTGCGCTGCATTGTGCGGCGAACTTGTCGGCGCAGAACGTGCCGTCGTCATTGCGGCAGGAGAAATAGCCGGAGCCGATTTCCCAGATGATGTCGCCGCCGTGCTGACGATGATAGGGGCTGTAGCCGCCTTCGCCGGTGTCGTGGGCGAAATTGCCTTTCCTGGCGCCGGCATTGAGCGCCAGAATGGCATTTGTGCTCAGCGCGCCGAAGCTCATCGCCGAAATGTTGAAGATCGACGCCGAATAGGGCTTCGCGCAATCCGGTCCGCCGATAACGATGCGGAACGGCTCCTTGACCACCGGCCTCGGCGCCATCGAATGGTCGAGCCATTCGTAGCCCGAGGCATAGACGTCGTTCTGGGTGCCGAACGGCCGCTTGTCCAAGGCGCGCTTGGCGCGCTGATAAACGATCGCGCGCTTGTCGCGCGAGAACGGCGTGCCGTCTTTTTCGCTTTCCAGGAAATATTGCCGGATTTCCGGACGGATTTCCTCAAGAATGAAGCGGATATGCGCCGACAGCGGATAATTGCGCAGCACCGCATGACGCTTCTGAAACACGTCGACGGTGCCGATGACCGCCAGCGCGATGCACACGACCAGGGGAATGTCGATCAACAGCGACCGGAAGCCGAGGAAGAACTCCAGGCCAAGGGCTCCCGCCGCCAGCACGACTAGCGTGTAAATGATGAACCGCGGCTGCAGCGGCAACAGCAAAGCCCGCATGGAATGCTCCCGGCAAAGAATGCGCGCGAAGCCCCTTCGCCGCAGACCGGTCAATTTAGAAATAAAAGTTGTCAGTTTAATTAAGCCCGGGAACTTGCATGTGCGCAGGCTGCCCGCAGTTCTAGTCTTGTTGCACCGCACACGCGGCTCCGACCCCGCAATTGGGGCCGGAAGCTACGGCTAAAACAAAAACCCCGGCGCCAGTTCTAGAAAAAACATGGGCGCCGAGGTTTTGTACTACGCAACTACGCTACAAAAAGGCTGCGGAACCGCCGATCAATCAGAGCTGGCCATATTTGCGTAACACCGCGCGGCACTCGTCGCCGACACGCCAGCTATGCGCGGCCAGTGTCGCGCCGCAGCGCATAAGATTATTCCAGCTCATGCCACCTTCACGATCGCAAAATCTCGCTGCAGCCGGCCGGCATGGCGCCAATTCGGCGAGATCGATGGCATTGGCGGCAGAAGCGGACAGACTCACAAAACCCAAAACGAACCCGACGGCTAAAACTAGCTTCATCCCTCGTCCCTCAATTGTCGGCTGCTGCCGAACGAAGTAACGGTTTAATGACGAAAAAGCCAGCACTTTGTGCATTGCACAACGATCCGTAACCATTTGAAAAATAGATTTAATTTTGAACGTTTGAAACGGCGTCCGGTTCCATGCCTCGCTTGTGCCGCATTTGGCCGCGCGAAGCCCGGAATCCGCAGGCGGCCCGGCATAAAAAGGCCCGGCGCGGGGCCGGGCCTTCGGATCGGAGAATTACCTTAAAAGCGGGGTTATGCCGCCGCCGCGGTCAGATTGCCGAAGCGCTTGAGATTGTCTTTCTGCTTGCCGTTGCGCGGCGGCAGCTTAAACAGCCGGGCCGCGGTGCCGCCGAGAATGTTGTGCTTCGCCTTCTCCGTCAAGAACGGCAGGTCGTAGATCGTTGCCGGCAAGTCAAAGTCCCAATGGGGATAATCCGAGGAGTAAAGGAGCTGCGTCTCCGCATTGATCATGCGGAACGTGCATTCCAGCGCGCCCATGTCCTGGATCTCCATCGGCTGCGAGGAGTAGTACATGTCACGCATGTAATCGGACGGCTTCTTTTTCAGCAGCGGTGCTTCCGACGGCCGCAGCATGAATTCGTGGTCGAGCTTCTGCATCAGGAACGGCACCCAGGCGAGGCCGGACTCGATCCAGATCACCGGTAGCTTCGGAAAGCGCTCGCCCATGCCGTTGACCACCCAGTTGGTACAGTGCAGCACGTTGTACCAGGTGAAGCCGAGGGCGTGCGCCGAGAGGAAACGGTTGCAGCTTTTGTAGATCGGCTCGCCCCAGTTCGGGCCGGAGTGGAATGACAGAACGAGGCCCCGCTCTTCCAGCGCCCGGTAGAGCTTCATATAGGCGTTGTCATAGACCGCACAGTCGGAGCGCACGGTGGTGACCATGAAGCCGCCGACATGCTTGCGGTCGCCGAAGGTCTCGACCTGCCGCAGCGCCGCCTCCGGCGAATTGAACGGCAGGCACAGCATAGAGAAGAAGCGGTTGTCGGAGTTCGGCAGGATTTTTTCGGTGAGCCAGCGATTATAGGCCCAGCACAGCTCGACCTCCATTTCCTTCTGCGGATGCAGGCCGATATTGAGCATACCGGTCGGGAACAGGCAGGAGTAGTCGACGCTCATCGCGTCCATCCAGCGGTGGCCGAGCTGAATGTCGCGCTCGGCGCCCTTCAGCCCGTCGGTTTTCTCCGAGCCGCGCATCGGATAGCGGGTGACCCGGCCGCCCATGTCCTGATAGCCGACCTGGCTCGCAGTGATGCCGGCGCGGTTGTTCTTCGTGCGGCCGGCCAGCGCGAGCTGGCGGAACACGTCGTTTTCCATAAACGGCAGGAATTCGTCGTAGCTCTCGTTCTCATAGTGATGGGCGTCCACATCGACGATCACCATGTCGTCGAGACCGCGCTGGTGCGCCTGCTTGCGCGCATGCGACAGGAGCCTGGTGGTGTTGAGTTCCTCGATCGTTACGCGGCGCCCGCGATCGGCGATAAGATCCATGACGTTTTCTCCGTTCCCAAAAGTTTCAAGGCGCGGGCTTCAGCGACCCGTCCAGTTCTGCCACATGCCGAGCTCGAACACAGCGAGGTCGGCCGAACGCAACAATCCGCTTGCGGTGATCATGACGTCCGTGGCGGTGATCGTATTGCGCGCCACTGGCGTGAAAACTTCGCCTGACTGGGCCCGCGCGGTGTAGAGGCGGCAGGCGGCGGCGATCAGCTTTTGCAGAGCCGCAGCCGACACTGTGTCCAGCTTGTCGTCAACGATGCTGCGCTCGAGCGTGGCGGCGAGGCGTTCCGCCTCCGCGGAAGCGCCGCTAGCCGGAGCCGCGACCGGCTTGACCGCGCGCAACGCCGCCGGGCGCGACCTGCCCGCGGACTTCGCGGCGGTCTTCGGCGTCGGCGATCGTGTTGCGCGCTTAGGCGACGACATACAGATCGTCTCCCTTCTGCACGGTCTTGTATCTCTTCAGTCGAAGCTTTCGGTCCGAGACGCATTCGCCGGTCTTCATGTCGTATTCCATGCCGTGCCACGGGCAGACGAAGTGCATCTCGTCTTCGGAAAAATAAAGACCCATCGAGGTCTTGTCGGGCCGCAGCCGTTCCTCGACCTTGGCGATAGTCAGGCCTTCGCAGGCCGGACCGCCCTGATGCAAACAGAAATTACTGTAGGCGTAGAACTGACCGTCGTGCCGGAACACGCCGATCTCGTTGTCGCCGACAAAAACGATGCGGCGGTCGCCGTTGTTCATTTCCGAAAGTTTTGCGACGAATTTTTCGGCCATTTCGATTACGCCCTCGACCCTTTTTGCGCTTCGTTTTGCGTTTCGCTTGTTGGCTCGCCCTCGGCGGGGCGATTGGGCGGCCCGGCAAGGCCGCCAATTGTTAGCCATGCTTTTAGCACAGACCTATTCCTCGCGCGACGGGCATAAGCCAAGGCCCAGCCATGCCCGGCGCGACGGTCCGGCTAGGCCATCTTGTTCTCGATCTCGCCTATCTTTTCGATCCAGATTTTCACCACATCGCCGGCCTTGAGAAAGGTGCCGCTTTCCGCGCCGGTCCCGGAAGGGGTGCCGGTGAGGATCAGGTCGCCCGGATGAAGCGTCATGTTGACCGACAAATGCTCGATCTGCTCGGCCAACGTGAACAGCATTTTGGCGGTATTGGAGTCCTGCTTCAGGTCGCCGTTAACCCAAAGTTTCAACCCAAGATTTTGCGGGTCTGGGATATCGCCAGCCGGCACGATCCACGGCCCGATCGGGCATGACTTCTCGAAGCTCTTGTGTTTGAGCCAGTCCATCTTGAACGGCGAGGTCGGCGCCACCCCGTCGCGCCGGCCGCGGTCGCGGGCCGAGAGGTCGTTCGACACCATATAGCCGGCGACGTAACCGAGCGCCTTCTCCTTCGGCACGTCCTTGGCCGGCCGGCCGATGACGGCGGCAAGCTCGATTTCCCAGTCCATAGCCTTGGCATAGTGGGAAATTCCGATGGTCGTGCCCGGATCGACGATAGTGCCCGGCGCCTTGAGGAAGTGAAACGGCTTCAGTCCCTGCTCATGCGGATCGGCCGGCGGCGGACTGCCCTCCTTCGCCGCCATGGCCGCGGCGTGGTCGGCATAATTGGCGCCGGCGCAATAGATCGCGACGCTACCCTGGATCGGCGCCAGCAGTTTGGTCTTTTTCAGCGGCACCCGTTTGGCCCGGCTCTTCGACGCCCCGCCTGCAGCCTTTTTCAGCACGCCCTCAGCCGCTTTCCAGTCGGCCAGAATGCCCATGACGGTGGCATAGGCCGGCTTGCCGGTGAGCTTGGCGGCATCGAACACATCCTCGCCAATGACGAGGCCGGCGCGCGGGCCCTCCGCCGATTTATATGTCGCAATCTTGTAGCCGGCGGATTTTGCCGCAGCCATTTGCGTTCTCTCCCTGGTCAATCTTCAGGTCCGCGACCAAACCCCGATCCCGTGCGCTTGGCAAGCCTGCCGGACAAGGGTCCGACCATCGCCGACCGGCGGGCTAAAACCCTTGAGTTAATACGGTGCCAGTGATTGATTCGGGGCTAAGGAAACGCAATCCCAAGTCGGAGCACGACATGATCAAGCCGCGCCGCATCGGACACGCCACCTTCGAGACACCGGACCCCTCTCGCCTCGTCGACTATTACACCGAGGTGATGGGGCTCGTTCTCGCGGAGCGCGAGACCGACCGCGCCTTCCTCACCACCAAGATCGGCCAGCTCGCCATTCAGATCGACAAAGGCGATACAGAACGCTGCACCACGCTGTCGTTCGAGGTGGCGCCGGATTCTGATTTCGGCGCGCTGGCGCGCGAACTGGAAAAGGACGGCATCAAGAGCGAGCTGCGCAACGATGCGGTGCCCGGCATCGGCCCTGTGCTGACCTTCAAAGACAACAAGGGCACCACCATCGCGCTGTTCAAGGAGTGGAACTATCTCGGCAAGCATCTGCAGCATCATGGCGTCGGGCCGCTCAAGCTCGGCCATATCGCCTGGGTGGTCGAGGATCCGGGCAAGACCGCGGAGTTCTATCAGAAGGTGCTCGGCTTCCGGGTGTCCGACTGGATTGCCGATTTCTTCGTGTTCATGCGCTGCAATTCCGACCATCACACCGTGAACTTCATCCGCGGCACCGCGAGCAAGATGCATCACATGGCGTTCGAGCTGAAGGACTTCATCCACCTGCAGAACTCGTGCGACCTGTTCGGGCAGAAGAAAATCCCGATCATCTGGGGGCCGCTGCGGCATGGCCCCGGCCACAACCTCGCCACCTATCACCGCAATCCGGACGACCAAGTGATCGAGTTTTTCTGCGAATTGGACAAGATGGTCGACGAAGAGCTCGGCTATTTCGAGCCGAGGCCGTGGCATGCCGACACGCCGCAGCGGCCGAAGACCTGGGAAGCCGGCAAAACCAGCAACTGGGGACCGCCGCCGACCCCGGATTTCCACCGCGGGCGTGACGCGGTGGCCGCGCAACCGTCGCCGGGGGCGCACTAGCTTCTTCTCCCCGCGTGAGGGGAGAAGATTGAAGTAAGGAGCGTTTTTCGGACACGTAGAACCACGGAAGGGCCCTTGGGCGCCCGTTTAGCCGGCGTATGCGACCTCTCGCGCCCCACTGAACTTTCATCCGGCGGCAACTGGACCCATGGCTGATGTACGATTTCGGCGCGGTGATGACGCCTGCGAGATTCAGGCAATCCGGTCGCGAATATCCGCGCGGTGGCCGCTGACCGCGGCGGCGGCGTCATGATGCAGCACCAAGCCGAAGGGAAGATTGAGCAGCGCGACAAACGCGGCCACGCCGAAGGCCACCATGAAGTCGACAGTGCCGAGCGCACTGGCGCCGCGCGCGGCGAGCGACCAATGCAGCACCGCCGCCGACAGCGCGATGCCGAAACCGCGGCTTAATTGCTGCGCCATGCTGGCGATGCTGGTCGCGGTCGACATCTGCGGCTGCTCGATGTCCGCATAACCCATCGCCTGCGTCGCGGTATATTGCAGCGACAAGAAAAACCCCGTGACCAGCAGCAGGACAAAAATCAACAGCACCGGCGTCGATGCGGTGAAGAAGCCGCACATGGCGATGGCCGCGGCGCTGATCACGCTGTTAACGATGATGACCTTGCGAAAGCCGAAGTGGCGCAGCACCGGCTTCGCCGCAATCTTCATCGACATCGAGCCGACGGCGGTGGCGAAGGTGATGGTGCCGGAGGCAAACGCGGTCATGCCGAACACCACCTGCAGAAGAAGCGGCAGCAGGAATACCAGCGAACCGGCGCCGGCGCGGAACAGCGAACCGCCGCTGATGCCGGCTCGGAACGTGGCGATGCGAAACACCGAGAGATCGAGCACCGGATGTTTGGCGCGGCGCAGATGTCGCAGCGCCAGCGTTCCGGTGGTGACGCCGAGCACGATCAAGATGGCGAGCTCACCGAGGTCGCCGCGGCCGCGGCCGGCCGCCTCGATCGAATACATCATGCAGAACAGCGCGACGCCGGTCAGCACGAAGCCGGGTGTGTCGAACGGCCGCGTGTCCCCCTCCTTCGGATTGTCGAAGAACAGCGTCACCAGCACGATGCCGAGAATACCGAGCGGCACATTGATTAGGAAAATCCAGCGCCAGGAAAAATAGGTGATGATGAAGCCGCCGATCGGCGGTCCGAGCACCGGGCCGAGCTGCGCCGGCACTTGCAGATAGGCCATGGTGCCAATCAACGCGGTCTTATCGATGCTGCGGAACAAGACCAATCTGCCGACCGGCACCATCATGGCGCCGCCGAACCCCTGCAGCACCCGCGCCGCGGTTAATTCGATCACGTTACCGGACAGCCCGCACAGGATCGAGCCGAGGGTGAACAGCGCGATCGCGGCGCGGAACACGGTGCGGCCGCCGAATCGGTCCGCCGCCCAGCCGCTGACCGGCACGAACACGGCAAGGCTCAACAAATAGGCGGTGACCGCAACGCTGAGCGTGACCGGATCGGTGCGCAGCGAGATCGCCATTTGCGGCAGCGCCGTGGTAATCACGGTGGAGTCGATCTGCTGCATGATGATCGCCGAGCCGACGATCATGGCGATGATTTTCGGTTTGCTCTCGGGTGACATGCGGCCGTGATCCTTAGACAGTCGCGCCCAAGCCTACCATAGCTATTTCGTCATTCCGGGGCCGAGCGCAGCGAGGTGCCCGGAATCCATAACCCCCAGCTTGTGATGATGGATTCCGGGCTCGCCGCGTTGCGGCGCCTCGGAATGAAAGAGCAATTATACGCGCAACGCTGCCAGCACCCGCTCCGGCGTGATCGGCATCGCCGTGATCGGCGCGGCGCCGAGCGGGCGCAACGCATCGTTGACCGCGTTCATGACGGCCGCCGGGGAGCCTGCGGTGCCGGCCTCGCCCGCGCCCTTGGCGCCGAGCTCGGATTCGGCGGTCGGCGTCACCACGTGACCGATGTCGATGTCGGGCATTTCGCCGGCCATCGGCACCAGATAATCCATCAGATTGGCGTTGAGCAGCTGACCGGCCTCGTCGTAGAGGCAGTGCTCGAATAGCACGGCGCCGATGCCTTGGACGATGCCGCCGCGGATTTGCTCGTCGACCAGTTGCGGGTTGATCACGGTGCCGCAGTCTTCCACGCACCAGTGCTTAAGCAGCTCGATCGCGCCGGTGCGGATATCGACTTCGAGATACGACGCCTGCACGCCGTTGGTGAAAGCGAACGGCCAATTGCGCGGCACATAGTGCCGTGTCACCGTGAACTCGGCCTGGAAGCCGGGCGGCAGCGTGTCGGGGCGGAAGTAGACGACGCGCGCCACTTCATCGAGCCCCATGCGCTCGCGGCCGGTGTCGCCGTCGACGACGATGCCGGCACGGATATCGAGCGCCTTCGGATCGGCTTGCAAGATCGAGGCGGCGGCGGCGAGCACATTTTCGCGCAAGGCCTTGCCGGCCTGCCAGGCCGCTTCGCCGCCGATACCGGTGGCGCGCGACGCCCAGGTGCCGCCGCCGTAAGGGGTGTTGTCGGTGTCGCCGGTGATGACGCGCAGACGCTCGATCGGCACGCCGAAGGCGGTGGCGACGATTTGGGCGAGAATAGCTTCGGTGCCCTGGCCCTGCTCGGTAACGCCGGAATGGACGAATACGGCGCCGGTGGCGTCAAGCCGCACCGTGGCGCCGTCCTGCGAGGAGATGCGCGCGCCGCCGACGCCGTAGAAGGCCGCGGACGGATTGGTCACTTCGATGAAGGACGCTAAACCGATGCCGCGATGGATGCCGCGCGCGCGCAAGCTGCGCCTGCTCGGCGCGCAGATTTTCGTAGTCCATCATCTTGAGAATCTTGTCGAGCGAGGCGTGGTGCGACAGGCCCTCGAATTTGAGCCCAGCGGCGCTGGTCGCCGGATACTCGTCGTCGGGAAACAAATTGCGCCGCCGCAGCTCGGCTGGGTCCATGCCGATCTTCGCCGCGGCGAACTCGATCAGGCCTTCGGTCACCGCCATCGCGATCGGATGACCGACGGCGCGGTACTGGCACATCACGTTCTTGTTCTGAAACACCACGCGGGCGCGAGCGCGGTAGTTCGGGCAGGTATACGGCCCCCCGGTGAGACTGACGACCTGGTTGGCCTCGATGCCGCTGGTGCGCGGATAGACCGAATAGGGCCCGATGCCAGTGAGGTCGTCGATTTCGAACACAGTAATGGTGCCGTCGCGCTTGACGCCGATCTTGGCATTGACGCGATGATCGCGGGCGTGGATGTCGGTAACGAAGCTTTCGAGGCGATCGGCGACGAACTTGATCGGCCGTCTCAGCAATTTCGCCAGTGCCGCTGTCGCCATTTCGTCGGCATAGATGTGGACCTTGATGCCGAACGAGCCGCCGACGTCTTTGGTCACGACGCGCACCTGATGCTCCTCAAGCCCGAGATGCTTGGCAAACAGGTTCTGCGTCATGTGCGGCGCCTGCGTGCCCTGATAGACGGTCAGGCGCGCTTCGCCCGGATTCCAATCGGCGACGATCGCACGCGGCTCGTTGGTCACGCCGGTATGGCGGCCGAAGCATAAATGTCGTCTCGATAACCGCGTCGGCGTCGGCAAAACCCTTGTCCGGATCGCCGGCATTGAGCGCGCGCTCGAAGGTGAGATTGTCGCCGAGCGCCGGATGGATCACCGGCGTTTTCGCGTCCAGCGCCGTTTCGGCATCGGTCACCGCGGGCAGCGCCTCGTAGTCGACCTCAATCAGCGCACAGGCGTCTTCGGCTTGCGCGCGGCTGCGGGCGACCACGGCGCAGACCGCCTCGCCCTGCCAGCAGGCGCGCTCGACCGCGATGGCGTGCTGCGGCGCCGATTTGATGCCTTTGAGATGGGTAAGCACGCCGACCCAGGGCGTGATCACCTCGGCAAGCTCCGCGCCGGTGACGACCGCAACCACGCCCGGCGCTTTCCTGGCTCCAGCGGTGTCGATGCGGGCGATGCGGGCATGCGCATGCGGCGAGCGCAGGAAGGCGACGTGCGCCATCCGCGGCAGCACGACGTCGGTGACATATTGGCCGCGGCCCTGGGTGAGCCGCGCCAGATTCGGCCGCGGCACCGCCCGGCCGATATAGGAATTCGGCCGATCGAGCGCGGAGAGGCCGGAGGGCTGGTCGTCGGACGATTTTCATGCCCTCGCCCCTCATAGAAACCGCGTCGGCCACATCAATGTGCGCCACATATGCGCCGACGGCGAATTATCGAAGCCGAGGCCTTCCTCCGGCTGCTTGAAGTTGCGGCCGATGATGTCGACGAAGTCGTTGAGGTCGGGCTTGGCATTGGGATCGAACGAATAGATGTCGTTCACGCAAATCATGCGCGAGGTCATGTAGTATTTGTGGTTCTTGGCGCGCTCGTATTCGGCGACGATGTAGGGCTCCGGCTTATAGTCGGCGCCGAAATAGTCGATGTACATTCTGCGGATATTCGTAGCCGACCGACGGATCGGCAAAAAAGCGCAGCGCCTGGTGCATGCGCACCGCCCAGCTCACTTCCTCGTCGACATAAGGCTCGATCATCTGCGCGCCCCAGTAGCCGTGGTCGCAGCGGATGAAGCCGGCGACGCCGATGTCGTGCAGCAGGCAGGCGAGCATGACCTTCTCGCTGTGGCCGCCCTTGGCGCATGCGTTGCGCTTTGCAAAAGATGATTGAGCGAGGCGAAGCGATTGTTGAAGAAATCGATCAGGGTCGGCTTCTCCGGCATTTTCGGCAGCCGCGGATCGGCGCCCATCAGAAAATATTTGTCGGGATTGGTCGGCTTTGAGCGCCGGCGCCGCTCGGCATCTCCACCTTGCCGTCGGCCATATCGAACAAGACCGATTTGGTGGCGACGCGCTCGCCTAGCTCGTTCATCATCTGCTCTTCGAGCGCGTCGGCGCGCTCCGACAGATGTCGCGGGTTGGACATGTTCGTTCATGGGAGTCAGCCTGCTTTTCGCCGGGCTCGCCGCTCTGGGCGCGTGACTGAGCGACCGCTTCAATTGCGTCCACGATAGCCTGATAGCCGGTGCAGCGGCAGTAGTTGCCGGACGAGATGGTCGCGGATGGTGTCACGGCTCGGCACGCCCCCGCGCGCCAGAGCAGGGCCTGGGCGCCGATCAGCATGCCGGGAGTGCAGAATCCGCATTGCAGCGCGTTGCGCCGCTGGAACGCCTCCTGCAGGTCGGCAATGGCGCCGGAATCCGACAGTCCCTCGATGGTCTCGACCGCGGCGCCGTCGCATTGCACCGCCAGCACCAGGCAGCCGCGCACCACCTCGCCATCGAGCAGCACCGTGCAGGCGCCGCAGACGCCATGCTCGCAGCCGACATGGCTGCCGGTCAGGCCGAGATCGTCGCGCAGGAAATCGACCAGGGTTTTCCGCGCCTCGACGCGCTCGCGCACGTCCTCGCCGTTGACGCGCAGGGTGATGTCGAGGTGGCGCTCGGTCATGGGCGCAGAATAGCAGCCGAATGCCGTCATTGCGAGCCAAGCGAAACAATCCAGCGGAAAAGCGCTGGATGGCTTCGTCGCTTCGCTCCGCGCAGTGACGGAAACTAAACCCTAGCGCCCACGATATCCCGCACGATATCGATGGCGCGGCGCAGCAAGGTCATCGACGCTTCCAGCGTGCGGAACGCGGCGTGGGCGGTGAGCGTGACATTGTCCATGCTGCGCCAGCGGATCGTCGGGCTTGAGCGGCTCGTGATGAAACACGTCGAGGCCGGCATGGCGGATACGGCCTCGAGCGCAGCGCCTCGATGAAGGCCGCCTCGTCGACCAGCGCCGGCCCGCGCGGTGTTGACGAAAATCACGCCCGGCTTCATGCGCGCGAACTGCGCCGGCGCCGAGAAAACCGCGGGTCTCGTCGTTGAGCGTCAGGTTCATCGAGATGACGTCGGAGCGCGCCAACAACTCGTCGAGCGCAACGAGCGGCGCGCCGGACTTCGGCGTGCGGTTCCAGGCGATGACCTCCATGCCGAGGCCGCGGCCGATGCGCAAAACCTCGCTGCCGATGCCGCCCAGCCCGATCACGCCCAGCGTCTTGCCGAGAAGCTGCACGCCTTCATGCGGCATCCATGTGCCGGCGCGCACCTCCGGTCCATGCCGCGCGATATCGCGGCAGGCGGCAGAACATCAGCGCGATGGCGTGCTCGGCGACGGCGGTGTCGCCATAGCCCTTGATGATGTGGACCTGGATGCCGCGCGCCGCCATGTCGGCGAGGCTCATATAGCTCGCCGGCCCGGTGCCGAGAAACACGATGTGCTTGAGCGCCGCGCATTGCTCGACCAGCGGCGTCGGCATATAGGAATGGTCGTCGATGCGATGTCGTAGCCGTCGAGCAGGCGCGGCAGCTCATCGGTCGCAAACGGCTTGCGGTTGACGTCGATCGGCCGGATCGTCGGCGCGCGACGACGCCCTGCCAGACCGGCGCGAGCTGATCGTTGCAGTCGAGGAAAAGCGCTTTCATGGCGGTAGCTTGGCCGTTGACGGTTGGGGCGCCGACTTCTAACACATCGCCCAAGGGGAAGGCCGCAGCCGCCCTTCGATACACGGGGAACTGACATGCGCCTTGCAAGCTATGCGCTACGCGGCCGGCCGAGCTTTGGCGCGGTCGTCGGCGAGGGCATCGTCGACCTGCGGCGCGCGGCTGCAGCCGGTTCCACAACCTGGTCGAGGTGTTCCGCGCGCAAGCGCTCGACAGGCCAGGGCGGCGTCTGAAGGCGTGCGCCCGGACGTGCCGCTCAGCGAGGTCGAGCTTCTGCCGCCGCTGCCGGCGCCGGAGAAAATCCTCTGCATCGGCATCAATTATGCCAACCGCGGCGCCGACTATAATGTCACCAATGCCCCCAAATATCCGAGCATGTTCTACCGGGCGCCGAACTCAATCGTCGGCTCCGGCCAGAATCTGATCCGGCCGAAAATCTCCGAGCAGCTCGACTACGAAGGCGAGATCGCCATCGTGATCGGCCGCGACTGCAAGCACGTGCGCCAAAGACCGGGCGTTGGGCGTGATTGCCGGCATCACGCTCGCCAATGAGGGCACCATCCGCGACTGGACGCGCCACGGCCAGTTCAATGTCACCCAGGGCAAAAACTTCGATTCCACCGGCAGCATCGGACCGTGGATCGCAGACAGAGTTCGACCTGACCAAGCCGCTGCATCTGTCGGTGCGCAAGAACGGCGAAGTGACCCAGGACGATACCACGGCGAGCATGATCTTCTCGTTCGCCGATATCATCGCCTACACGACGAGCTTCATGACGCTCAAGGCCGGCGACGTGATCTGCACCGGCACGCCGGTGAAGCTCACGCCGAAAGTCGATCCTCCGGTCTGGCTCAAGCCCGGCGACACGGCATCGAGATCGAGTGCCCCGAGATCGGCGCACTTGCACAACACCGTGGCGGATGAGGCGTGACCGAACCGGCGCCAGCCGCTTGCGTCATCGGCTGGCCGATCGGGCATTCGCGCTCGCCGCTCATTCATAATTATTGGCTGAAGACCTATGGCATCGCCGGTGAATATCGCCGTGAGGCGGTGCCGCCCGAGCAATTCGGCAGCTTCATCCAATCGCTGGCGTCGCGCGGCTATGTCGGCGCCAACGTCACCGTGCCGCATAAGGAAGCAGCGCTGGCGTGCTCGCAAGGCCGACGATCGCGGCCGCGCGGTCGGCGCCGCCAACACGCTTTGGCTCGACCATGGCTTGCTGCGCTCGACCAACACCGACGTCGAGGGTTTTTTGAACAATCTCGATGCCTGCGCGCCCGATTGGCATCGCGGCTTGACGAATGCGGTGGTGCTCGGCGCCGGCGGAGCCGCGCGCGCGGTGATTTACGCGCTGCTTGAGCGCGGCATCGAGCGTATCGCCGTCATCAACCGCACGCTCGGTCGCGCCGAAGGCTTGCGGCAGCGCTTCGGCGAACGCATCCATCCACTCGGCTGGGACGGTCGCGACGCGGCCCTCGGCGCGGCCGAGCTTGTCGTAAACACGACGACGCTCGGCATGGCGGCACAGCCGGACCTGACGCTCGATATTGGGCGCCTGCCCGATCACGCCATCGTGGCGGATCTGGTCTATGCGCCGCTCCTGACGCCGCTGTTGCGGGCGGCCCGCGCCCGCGGATTGCGCACCGCCGATGGGCTTGGCATGCTGATGCATCAGGCGGTGCGCGGCTTTGCGCAGTGGTTCGGCAAAAAGCCCGAGGTGACCGCCGAATTGCGCGGGCTATTGGAAGCCGATCTTGGCGCCACGCTATCCAGGCCGTCGGAATAAGCTTGCGCTCGGGGTGTTATAAGGCGAGCGCCCACGATCCGGAACAAGTTGGGAGGATGACGATGACCCTAATTACAGATGACTGTCGGCGCGGCACCTTTGCCTTGCTGTTTGGCGCTACCATTGCCATTGCCCAAACGCCGCAAGTGGTGCGCGTGCGCGCCACAATCGAAAGCGTCGATGGCTCGATGCTGACGGCAAAATCGCGCGACGGCGTCGAGATGAAGATCAAGCTCGCCGACAACGCGCCGGTGAACGAGGTCGTCAAGGTACCGCTGTCCGACATCAAGCCGACTTCGTACGTAGCCATCACCGCGATGCCGCAGCCGGACGGCACCCAGAAGGCGACCGCGATCATCATCTTCCCTGAGGCCATGCGCGGCGTCGGTGACGGCCATCGGCCGTGGGACTTTGTGCCAAACAGCACGATGACCAACGGCGCGGTCGACAATCGAGTGTCGCGAGCGTCAACGGCCAGAAACTGGTCGTGAAATACAAGGACGGCGAGAAGACCGTTCTTATCACGCCGCAGACCGAGATCGCGACTTATGCCAAGAAGTCGCTGGCCGATCTCAAGCCGGGCGAAAAGATTTTCATCTCCTCGGCGAAAAAGAATCCGGACGGTACCTAGAGGCATCGAACGTGTCATTCGGCGACTACGGCGTTTGGCGCTGAAAGCACCGCCGGAGGGCAAGATGGGACCGTCGGTATTGCAAGACATTCGCCGTCATCGCCGCGCTTGCAACAACGGCGGCATTGGCGCAAGCGCCCCCCACCGTGCGCTTGCGCGGCACCATCGAGAAGTGTCGACGGTCACATCGTTATGGCGAAATCCGCCAGAGGCGACGTACTCACGCTCAATCTCGCCGATAAGGTTATGGTCGTCGCAGTGGAGAAGGCATCGCTTGCTGACATAAAGCCCGGCGACTTTGTCGGCAGTGGCGCCATGCCGCAACCCGACGGGACGCAAAAAGCCATCGAGGTTCACATTTTCCCGGAATCCATGCGCGGCACCGGCGAAGGGTTTCGGCCGTGGGATCACGGCCCGAACAGCACCATGACCAATGGCACCGTCGGTGCCACCGTCACCGGCGTCAGCGGCCCGATGCTCACCGTCAAATACAAAGACGGCGAGCAGAAGATCATGGTGCCGCCGGACGCTCCGGTCGTACGCTTTCAGGTCTCGGATATAGGCGCCATCAAACCGGGTGCGCCATTCACTGTCTTCGCGGCGGTGAAACAGCCCGATGGCAGCTTCAATGTCGGCCGGATCAATGTCGGCCAGAACGGCGCCAGTCCGCCATAAAGAGGAATAGCGCGTCATTGCGAGGAGCAAAGCTGCTTAAGGAATTCCGGCTTTGCGCTCTACCGGATTGCTTGGCGGAGCCGAGCATCGGGCCACGCGTTTCGCGCGGACCCCTTGGCTCGCAACGACGGCGTCGGGCGAATGGCGTGAATGCTTAGTGCCGATGCCTGCAATGGCGATGGAAACTATTGTCGGTCCAGCAATGGCCCCTGCTGATCGATGGACCCCAGAACGGCTTGCCCCAAACGGCCCCCACGACGCCGCCGACCACCGCGCCAGGCGGCCCGGCGATCAGAAGCCCGGTGCCGGCACCCGCCGCCGCACCGACCATGTCGGCGTGCGCGCTCGGCATCGCGAAGGCCGTGGCGGAAACGATAGCTGCAGCTATAAGCACCTTGCGCATGTCTTTCCTCCTACTTGCGACCTGCTGGCCGCATCGGTGAGGACTCTGCTGTGCGCGGAAGTCCCCTACCCCAGCCGCTTAAAACGCGGCGATCGCAAAAGTTCCATCTGCCCCTTCATAAAATCATAAGGTTGACGCCCGGTGACCAAACACGGTTGACAGCCGGTTAATCATCCGAGGGGCGCAATCGCCTTACATCGCGGCGATCATGCGGCGATCGATCTCGGCGATGCTGTTGACCCCCATCAGCGCCATGGTGATTTCCAGTTCACTGCGGATGATCTCGATTGCCCGCGCCACGCCGGCCTGCCCGCCGGCGCCGAGCCCGTAGATATAGGCGCGTCCGCTCATGCAGGCGCGGGCGCCAAGCGCCAGCGCCCGCATCAGATCCTGCCCGGAGCGGATGCCGCCGTCGAACATCACTTCGATCTGCGATCCGACGGCGTCGGCAATCGCCGGCAGCGCCGATATCGACGACGGCGCGCCGTCGAGCTGGCGGCCGCCGTGATTGGAAACGACCAGCGCCGCCGCGCCGCTCTGCGCGGCGATGCGGGCGTCCTCGACATCGAGAATGCCTTTAAGGATCAGCTTGCCGGGCCACAGGCTTTTGATCCACTCGACGTCTTTCCAGTTGAGCGTCGCATCGAACTGCTCGGCGATCCATTTCGACAGCACCGTCACATTCGACATGCCTGGGTAATGGCCGGCGATGTTGCCGAAGGTCTTGCGCTTGCCGCGAGCAATGCCCACCGCCCAGGCTGGCTTGGTGGCGATATCGAGCAGATTCTTGATGCGGATCTGAGGCGGCACACTCATGCCGTTCTTGATATCGTTGTGACGCTGGCCGATGACCTGGAGATCGACCGTAAGAACCAGGGCGCTGCATTTCGCCGCCGCGGCGCGCTCGATCAGCGCTCGAATATAGCCGCGATCCTTCATCACATAGAGCTGAAACCAGAACGGCTTGCGGACGGCGGCGGCGACGTCCTCGATCGAGCAGATCGACATCGTCGACAGCGTGTACGGAATTCCCGCCTGCTGCGCTGCGCGGCAGGCCAATATCTCACCGTCGCCGTGCTGCATGCCGGTCAACCCGACCGGTGCCAGCGCGAGCGGCAACGATGCCGGCTCGCCCAGGATCGTGGTCTTGGCGCTGCGGCTGGCAACGTTATGCAAGATGCGCTGGCGCAGCCTGATGCGATCGAGATCGGCGCGGTTGGCGCGCAGCGTCTCCTCGGCATAGGAGCCCGACTCGCAGTAGTCGACGAAGGCGCGCGGCACCTTGCGGTGATAAGTCTGCCGCAAATCCTCGATGCAGGTCATCGTCTTTGTCATGGTGGTCATGGGCGTTTCCCGCGCATTGCCGTCGGGAATTGATAACACAAAGCCGGCCGTCGTCCTTGCCCGGCAAGGAACTGCCGCCGGCTCCAACCGTTCTCCCACGAGGCGTCGGGTTTTATTGCAGTGCGCAAGTGGAGGCGCGGCCATGGACGAATTGAGCAGGAATCGATCGCTGCAGGCAGAACGGCGCCAGACCGGCGAAGACAGGCGAAGCGAACAAGAGCGGCGCCGCCAACAGCGCAAAGAGAAGCTCGACGACGCTTTGGAGGTCGGCCTGGAGGAGACTTTTCCCGGCTCCGATCCGGTGTCGGTCGTTCAGCCTCCTAGCAATGTGCACGATAAGAACGAGCTGCAAAAGCGCTGAGCCGCCTGAACGAAAGCGTGCATCCGCTTGATCCGCCAGGCGAATATTGTGAATAGACGGTTACCTGGATCGGTAAGATTACCCAACATTTTTTGAAGCGATTGCGACCGGGGACGGGCTAGTATCTCCGCTTGAAGCAAGGCGGTGGGGCCCTTTATCATGGTTCGTAAGTATTTCGGGACCGACGGGATTCGGGGCCTCGCCAACGGCGTGATCACGCCGGAATTGGCGCTTAAGGTTGGGCAATCGGCCGGGCTCGTGTTCCGCCGCGGCGAGCATCGCCATCGCGTCGTCATCGGCAAGGACACCCGGCTCTCTGGCTACATGATCGAGACCGCCCTGGTCGCCGGCTTCACTTCCGTCGGCATGGACGTGCTGTTGCTCGGGCCGATGCCGACGCCGGCCGTCGCCATGCTGACGCGCTCAATGCGGGCCGATCTGGGCGTCATGATCTCCGCCTCGCACAATCCGTTCGACGACAACGGCATCAAGCTGTTCGGGCCTGACGGCTATAAGCTGTCCGACGAGGTCGAGCACAAGATCGAAGACCTGATCGACGCCGACATGACCAAGCGCCTGGCCAAGAGCGCCGATCTCGGCCGCGCCAAGCGCATCGACGGCGTGCACGACCGCTACATCGAATTCGCCAAACGCACCATGCCGCGCAACCTGTCGCTCGATGGCCTGCGCGTCGTAATCGATTGCGCCAATGGCGCCGCTTACCGGGTCGCGCCGGATGCCCTCTGGGAGCTTGGCGCCGACGTCATCGCGATCGGAGTCGAGCCCGACGGTTTCAACATCAACCGCGAATGTGGCTCGACCGCGCCGGATGCCCTGTGCCGCAAAGTGCGGGAGATGCGCGCCGACGTCGGGCTCGCGCTCGACGGCGATGCCGACCGCGTGGTCATCGCCGACGAGCACGGCCATCTGGTCGACGGCGATCAATTGCTCGCCGTGATCGCCGAGAGCTGGGCGGCAGACAATCTTTTGACCAAGCCCGGCATCGTCGGGACGGTGATGTCCAATCTCGGTCTCGAGCGCTACTTGCAGTCGTTGAAATTGTCGCTGGTTCGCACGCCGGTCGGCGACCGCTACGTGCTCGAGCACATGCGCCAGCACGGCTACAATGTCGGCGGCGAGCAGTCCGGGCACATCATTCTGTCGAACTACACGACCACCGGCGACGGCTTCATCGCCGCGCTGCAGTTGCTTGCGGTCGTGAAGAAGAAGAACAAGCCGGTCTCCGAAGTCTGCCACCGCTTCGAGCCGCTGCCGCAGATTTTACGCAACGTGCGCTATCGCGGTGGCAAACCGCTCGAACACGCCAAGGTGCGCTCGGCGATCGCGGACGCGGAAAGCCGGCTTAACGGCCACGGCCGTTTGGTCATTCGGCCGTCCGGCACCGAGCCGGTAATCCGCGTGATGGGCGAAGGCGATGACAAGACCATGGTCGAAGAGGTCGTCGACGTCATTGTCAACGCGCTGACCGAGCAGGTGGCGTAAGGTCATTCCGCGGCCGAGCCAACGGGTCCGCGCGAAGCGCGCGGCCCGATGACAGGCTGCGCGAGGGGTATCCATATAATCGCTGGCCTGTGGTTATGGATTGCGGGCTTGCCGCTTTCGCGGCAAACCGGAATGACGGCCGTCACTCCCGACCCTTAAGAAATTGCGCGAAGGCTTTCAGCGTGTTCTCCGAGACGTAATGCTCGATGCCTTCGGCATCGGCTTCCGCGGCTTCGGTCGGTACGCCGAGCGCCAATAACACGTCCACCACCAGCCGATGGCGTACGCGGACCCGGTTGGCCAGCGCGTGGCCCTTTTCGGTCAGGAACACGCCGCGATAGGGCCGCGCCGTGGCAAGGCCGGCGCGTTTTAACCGGGCAATCGTCTTGATCGCGGTGGCGTGCGAGACGCCGAGCCGGCGGGCAATGTCGGTTGGCCGGGCCTCGCCTTCGCCGTCGAGCAGATCGGCGATCAGCTCGGCGTAATCTTCCAACAGCGCGGTCGACTGCGCCGACCGCGTTTTGCCAAAACGGCGCGCCTGGGTTCCTTCCGCAGGAAGCTTGCCCATTTGCTATGACGCCCAACCTGTCCGTTCCCGCGCAACGATGCGCTCCGGCCAGCCGAGACCACATTTTCTCGAAGGTGTCAAAGTGTAGTATTGGCTACACTTTATAGCCATTGACTGTCAGGCAACAATGCCTATACTGTAACCAATGCTACATTTTCGTGTTAGTGCTGCATGAGGCCGGACGCGGTGACTGACGCCACGGCAAATCGCGCCACGGCAAATCGCCCGGCGGCGGCTGACCCGACGGCGAATGCTGCGGCCGGACGGCCGGCGTCGCTCACCGAGCGCACGGTCGCCACCGCGCGTGCGGCCCTTATTGGCCGCGGCGGTGTCGGCGCGGTGCTCGCTTTTGCCGGACCGGCGGTCGTGGCCTCGATCGCCTATATGGACCCGGGCAATTTCGCCACCAATATTCAGGCCGGCGCGAAATACGGCTACGGCCTTTTATGGGTCGTGCTTGTCGCCAACCTCGCGGCGATGCTGTTCCAGGGGCTCTCCGCCAAGCTCGGCATCGTCACCGGCAAGAACCTCGCCGAACACTGCCGGGATCATTTTCCGCAGCCGGTGGTAACGGCGATGTGGGGCGTCAGCGAAATCTCCGCCATGGCGACCGATCTTGCCGAGTTCCTCGGCGGCGCGATCGGCCTGTCACTGCTGCTGCATCTGCCCTTGCTCGCCGGCATGATCGTCACCGCGATCGTCACCTACGGGCTCTTGATGTGCGATAAATTCGGCTTTCGGCCGCTGGAGCTCATCATCGGCTCGATCGTCGGCGTGATCTGTCTTTGCTACCTCGTCGAGATGTTCATCGCCCCGGTCGATTGGGCGGCCGCCGCGTTCCACACCGTAACGCCGCAAATTCCCGACGCCGAGGCGCTCCTGCTCGCCGTCGGCATTATCGGCGCGACGGTCATGCCGCACGCGATCTACCTGCATTCGGGTCTCACCCAGGCGCGCGTGCCGGGCCGCGACGACAGCGAGCGCCGCACGATCTTGCGGTTTTCGAATTGGGAAGTGTTCATCGCCCTGTCCGTCGCCGGCCTGGTCAATATGGCCATGGTGATGATGGCCTCGGGCGCATTCCATGCCGGTCATCCCGACGTGGCGCAAATCGAAACCGCCTATCACACTTTGACGCCGCTCCTTGGCCCCGCCGCGGCAGGCGTCTTTCTGGTGTCGCTGATCGCCTCCGGCATTTCCGCCTCGGCGGTCGGCACGATGGCCGGCCAGATGATCATGCAGGGCTTCACCGGATTTCACATTCCCGTCGTTATTCGGCGGCTCGTCACCATGGTGCCGGCTTTCGTCGTTGTCGCGCTTGGCGCCAATGCGACGAATGCTCTGGTCATCAGCCAAGTGGTCTTGAGCTTGGCGCTGCCGTTGCCGATGATCTCGTTGATCCTCTTCACCAGCCGCACCGACATCATGGGATCTTTCGCCAACAGCGCATTGACGCGCGCCGCGGCCGCGGTTGCCGCCGCCGTAGTGCTCGGCCTCAATGTCGTGCTGATTGTGCAGACGCTGTCTTAGTCGGCGGGCGTCCTGAGCTTAAAACGACAGCGGCCCGGCCCGTTTCCTCAAGCGTCGGTTCACGCCCGAGGTTGCAGCAATCGAAAATGGCAATGAAAAGCCCGGATTGCACTGCTGCCGCCCGGGCTCTTTAGGTTACATGGTCTTCAGATTCTCGGCGGCCGACTTTCCGGTCTTGCGGTCCGTCACGATTTCGAAGGATACGCGTTGGCCTTCCCTCAACTCACGAAGACCGGCGCGCTCGACGGCGCTGATATGAACAAATACGTCCTTACCGCCGCCTTCGGGTTGAATAAATCCATAACCCTTCTGCGCGTTGAACCACTTCACGGTACCGTTATCCACGGGTCTCTCCTCATAGGCATGTCAATATGAGCCGGGCGAATGCGCCCGGCTCGGTTAGCTCGAGATTTTGGTGAAAGATCGTCAGTCAGGCGCGTCTATCAGTCGCTGCAAGGCCAAGTCATTCGGCCGAAAACTCGATCCGAGCTATTTAACGGCAAGAGGGCTGCTTCGCAAGACCGCGGCCGGCCGATTGTGACGGCGAGCTGACAGCTTTAACAAACGGAAAAGCCCATCCGGCGGCGCCGATACCGTGCCGAGAATCAGTTGCTAACGGCAACGATCTTGCCGTCTCTGGCGGATTTCACCACGGCATCAAACACCGCCATCCCGTGCAAAACTTCGATAATCGGAATCGGATAAGGCCGATTGTCGGCGATCGCACGGGCAAACGCAGTCATCTCGGCGTGCAGCATGTCGACTCCGGTGAACTCTAAGATCTCGTCCGTCGGCGCCACAACGGTGCCGGTGGGGGCGTGCGTCGAACCTGGCACGAAACGAAACTTTGTCAGGTCGTAGCGGGAAATCTCGGCCAAGCCTTCGGTGCCGTAGGCGGTGAACTCGAAATTGGTCGCGGTCGCCACCGAACAAAACAATAAGCCGCTTGCGCCGGATTCGAAGCGCAGCATCACCGTCGTCGTATCGTCCGATGGGCCGGGATAATTGCGCGCGGTAATGCAGCGCACGTCAAGCACGCGGCCGGCAAATTCGATCATGTGATCGAGCGAATGGACGCCGACGGCGGTGAACGCGCCGGCGGGCGCCTCGTCGGCCGACGCCCGCCAATTGTCCGCGTCGACGAATTGGGCGGTCGAGGTAGTGTGCTGCGCCACCATGGCGATTACTTTGCCGAGCCGGCCGGCGCGCAGGCGCGTTCGCAACTCGCCGATGCCGGGATGAAAGCGCCGGGTGAAGCCGACGGCGAGCACCAGTCCGGCGTTGCCGGCGGCGTCGGCCACCCGCCGGGCACTGGTGAGATCGAGCGTCAGCGGCTTTTCGACGAAAATGTGCTTATTCGCGGCAATGGCGGCGAGCGCCTGCGCCTCGTGCCGGCTGTGCGGCGTCGCCAACACGACAGCATCGATATCCGGCGCCTGCAGAATCTCCTCGTAGCTGTCGGCCAGCGCAATACCGCGCTCGCGGCAAAAATCCTCGGCCGTTGCGCGCGTGCGGGTCGCCGCGCGCACGAACCGAATATCATCGCTCTTGCCGGCAACGGCGTTGACCAACGAACGGCCCCAGCGGCCGAGTCCGACGATTGCGGCACGGATCATCGTCGCAGCATAGCATGGCGGTGCGCCGTTGCCTCAATCGGCGACCGCGCTTGCCCGGGCGCGCCGGCAATGCAACAACACCGCGGTCATTGGAGGAAACCACCCATGCGTAGCGTCGCACTTGAGGAGCATTTTTCAATTCCGGCCATGGCCAAGCGCATCGATCCGAAGGTGATCAGCGCGCGCGGCTTCCGGCCGCGAAATATCACGCCCGGCGCGGTCAATCCGATGGAGCTTTTACCGGAGATCGGCGAGCGCCGCCTCAAATCGATGGACGAGGCCGGCATCACCGTGCAGGTGCTCTCGGTGGCAGGTCCCGGCGCCGACCTCGTGCCCGGAGCCGACGGCGTGGCGATGGCGCGCGAGACCAATGACCACCTGGCAAAGGCGATCGCCGGCCATCCCGACCGCTTTGCCGGCTTCGCCAATCTGCCGATGCAAAACCCGGACGCCATCCCCGTCGAGTTGCGCCGCGCGGTCAAGGAGCTCGGCTTTCTCGGCGCCATGGTAAACGGCACCACCGAAGGCCGCTTCCTCGACGATCCGCGCTACGACGGGCTGCTCGCTGCCGCGGTCGAGCTCGACGTTCCGGTCTACATTCACCCGCACATTCCGCCGGAGTCGGTGCGCCTCGCCTACTTCTCCAGCCTGCCCGAGGGCGCCGCCCGCGTGCTGGAAACCGCCGGCTGGGGCTGGCATTCCGAGACCGCCGTGCATCTGCTGCGCATGGTTGTCGCCGGCACGCTCGACAAGCATCCGCGGCTCAAGCTCATCGTCGGGCATATGGGCGAGATGCTGCCGATGATGATGGCGCGCATCGACGATGTCTTTCAACACGACGTCAGCCATCTGCAGCGGCCGATCACGCGCGCCATTCACGATCAGGTCTGGTTCACTACCAGCGGAATTTTCACTCAGCCCCCGTTCATTGCCGCGCTGCAGACCTTCGGCATCGATCGCCTCTTGTTTTCGGTCGATTATCCGTTTGCGCCCAACGCCGCGGGGCGCAAGTTCCTCGACGAGGTCGCCTTATCGCCGGCCGACATGGCCAAGCTCGCGCACGGCAACGCCGACGCGCTGCTCAAGCTGAAGGTGGGAAAGAAGAAATAGGCGGAGCGTACTGCTCCGTTCATCGACGGCCGCGGAGTCCGACTGACCGATGGAGAATTGAGACCGTGGCTGGAAATATTATTTATCTGGCGACGGTCTGGGCCCTCCCGGTGATCATCGCCGTCACTTTTCATGAAGCGGCGCACGGATTCGTCGCCCATCTGCTCGGCGACGATACGGCATGGCAGCTCGGCCGCGTCAGCTTCAACCCGCTCAAGCACATTGACCCACTTGGGACGATCGTGCTGCCCGGCATTCTGCTGTTGACGCACTCACCGTTCCTGTTCGGCTACGCCAAGCCGGTGCCGGTCAATTTTCGGGCGTTGCGTTCACCGCGACGCGACATGGTGCTGGTCGCGGCCGCGGGGCCGGCCATGAACATTGCGCTCGCCGTTCTCGCGGCATTGTTATTCCACATTGTCGGCTATTTGCCGGCGACGAGCGCGCAATGGCTGGCGGATAATTTGCGAAATGCGTTGATCCTCAACGTGGTCTTGGCGCTGTTCAATCTGTTTCCGCTGCCGCCGCTCGACGGCGGGCGCATCCTGGTCGGCATTTTGCCCAAAGCGTTCGCTACGCCTTTTGCCCGGCTGGAGCCCTATGGGCTCGTCATCCTGATCGGTCTACTCATCGTGCTGCCATTGCTGGGCACGCAACTGGGGCTCAACTTCGGTTTCGTTTCCCAATTCCTCGCCGTTGCGACCAGCGCCGTCATCGACGCCATCTTACATTTCAGCGGCTACAGTTAGGCGTACGGAGTTCGGTCTTCCGATTTCCGCCATCCTCCTCTCCCGGCGAATTTCAGCAGCCGGCGATCATGTGTTTGCCGGCCCAGCCGAATAGCCATATCCATTCCGGCAATCAGCAGAGCGAAATGATCGGGATGCCTCTTCGAGTGCCGATCGTCGAAAAGCCGCTGCGTCACAACGCCCTCGTGGACAAAATCCGCGCGGCCCGCCAGCAAGTCTGAGCGGCGAGCCCGCTTCTGAACTCTCACCACGCGACGGCGAAATCGGGAGCTAGGCTGCGCGGCCTGCTGACACCGCGACCGGCTCCCGTTATATTCGCTCGGATATAACGCCTGCCCAAGTTTGCTGTGTAATCGTGATCGGTGTCGCCCTCACTTGCTAGGAACCTCTCGTGACGATAAAAATATTTTCAGTCTGCGCTCTCACACTCATTGCCGGATGCTTCGCCATGATAGCGCCGCTCCACGCCGATGGCGCCGCTGCGGTTCGCGTGCTGGCCGCCGGCAGCTTGCGCGTGGCCATGACCGAGATCGCCGCGGCCTTTTCAGGCTCGGCGAACGTGAAAGTGGAACTTGGTTTCGGCCCTTCCGGCGTCTTGCGGCAACGCATCGATAGCGGTGAACCCGCTGACGTCTTTGCTTCCGCCGATATGGGCAATCCGCTGGCGTTGTCGCGCGCCGGCAAAGCGGGGCCGGTCGCGCTGTTCGCGCGAAACCGGCTTTGCGCACTGGTGCGTCCGGGACTGCAGCTGACAGCCGGTACCTTTTTATCGACGCTGCTCGATCCGCAGATCAAGCTCGGCACCTCGACCCCAAAAGCCGATCCGTTAGGCGACTATACTTGGGCGATGTTCGGCAAAGCCGACGCCATGCGTGCCGGCAGCCGCGCCATCCTGGAAGCCAAGGCGCAAAAGCTCATCGGCGGTCCGCCGATTACAACCACGCCGCCGGCCGGCGTCGACGTCTTTGCCTGGTATGTACGCCAACGGCATGCCGATGTCTTCATCGAATACTGCTCCGCCGCAGCTGGTTTCAAAAAGGACCTGCCCGGCGCGACGGTAATCGACGTGCCGTCCGCGCTGGCAACGGGCGCGGACTACGGCCTCACCGTATTACCGACGAATTACGCCCACGCCGCGGACTTTGCGATGTTTGTCCTCTCACATGACGGGCAGACGATCCTCGCGAAAAGCGGCTTCGAGGCCCCGCTGCTGTCACAGCAAGGCCGTTAGTCGGAACTGCGACATTAGCGGCACTGCGTTCGCTTTGCGGCGCTCCAAAAACCTTGCTAATCTCGGAAACGACACTGACGCGCCGTAAGCGCGGCTGCATTGCTTTGGAATGCCCCTCCAGAGCTTGTCCTTCGCAAATCATTGACCGCAATGCGCGCGAGTTTTTCGCGCGCGGCAGCTATTTGAGGGCGTCCCATGAAATTAAGCGCACGCAATCAGATCAAAGGCAAAATCCTGGAGGTCAAAAAAGGGGCGACGACCGCGCATGTGCGGGTCGAGATCGCGCCCGGCCAGGTCATCACCTCATCGATCACCAATGAGGCCGTCGACGAGCTCGGACTCAAGGCCGGCGGCGCGGCCATCGTCGTCATCAAGGCCTCCGACGTCATGATCGGCGTTGCCTAGACACACGCCATGATCAGACCCGTCCTTATTGCCATGGCCTTGCTGGCCGCCGCGCCGGCGTTGGCGCAAGAGCCGGTCGGCTGCGACAAGTTCAAATGGCCGCTCGATCACGAGCGCGCTTTGCTCGCATCGCCGTCGCAAAAGCTTTCCGGCGCCGACCTGCCGCAGCCGCTCGGGGCCGCCGTGACGGTCGCGCTTGTCCCCTATGCCGAGGCCAGACTGCCGGCGCTGCCGTCGCGCACGCTAATGGCGGCCGACAGCTATGCCGGCTTCATCAAAGCCGCGGCACCAAAATCGGGCACCTACCGGGTCACGCTGTCGGCCCCGGCCTGGATCGATGTCATTCAAAATGGCCACACGCTGCAATCGACCGCCTTCAGCGGCGCCAGCGGCTGCGCCGGTATTGCCAAAAGCGTGAAGTTCGAGCTCGCCGCGGCGCCATTCATCGTCGAGCTCAGCAGCACGACGGCACACACTCTCACGTTTGTCGTGACGGCAGACTGAAACCATCGAAAGCCATGAAGGAGAAGTACATGCGTTCCCTCGTCAAGCCCGTTTGCCGATTGTCCCGTCTCGCTTTGGTGCCAGGCGCGGCACTGCTTGCGGCCGGCCTGTCGCTCCTGTCGGCTCCCGCGTTCGCCGCCGGCAAGGTTTCGGTGCTCTACGCCGGATCGCTGGTAAACCTGATGGAGCATGGCATCGGCCCGGCCTTCGATAAGGCAAGCGGCGACACCTTCCAGGGCTTTGCCGGCGGCTCCAGCGGGCTCGCCAATCAGATCAAAGGCAAGCTTCGGCAGGGCGACGTCTTCGTCAGCGCCAGTCCCAAGGTGAATGACAACCTTATGGGCGCGGCGAACGGCGACTGGGCGAACTGGTACATCACGTTTGCGCAATCGCCGCTGGTTATCGGCTATAATGCCTCGAGCAAATTTGCCGCCGATTTGAAATCGAAACCGTGGTATCAAGTGCTGCAGGAGCCGGGAATCAAGATCGGCCGCACCGATCCCAAGCTCGATCCCAAAGGCGCGCTCACGGTGACACTGATGAAAAACGCCGAGACGCTCTACAAGAGCCCGGGGCTGTCGGAGAAAGTCATCGGCGCGCCGAACAATGCGGCGCAGGTCTTGCCGGAGGAGACGCTGGTGGGCCGTCTGCAATCGGGCCAGATCGACGTCGGTTTCTTCTATTCGACCGAAACCGCCGACGCCAAGATTCCGGCCATCACGCTGCCTCCGCAAATCGCCCCCAAGGCGGTCTACACCGTCACGATCCTGCACAATGCGCCTAATGCCGACGGCGCCGACAAATTCGTCGCGTTTCTTTTGGGCAGCGATGGCCAGAGCGTGATGAAGGAGCATGGGCTTGGCGTGCAGAAACTGACGTTGACCGGCGACGCCGCAAGCGTGCCGAAGGACGTCCAAGCGCTCGTCGATCAGGCCAAGTGAATCGGGACCAGTGAAGCCGGGCAGCGCGACACGTCGGATTCCCGTCCCGCTGCTCTGGCTTGCCGGACTGCTTGCGATCTACCTGATTGCCCCGCTTGTTGCCGGCGTGCAGCAGGCGGGGATGGCCGATTGGTCGACGGTCGATGCCGCGGCGCTGGCGCGCGCCTGCCTGACCTCCGTCGCGAGCGCCACGCTGGCGACTTTTATCATCGCGCTCGGCGGCATCCCGCTCGGCTATCTATTGGCGCGGATGTCGAGCCGCACCATGGGAATGCTGGGCTTTCTGGTCCAATTGCCGCTCGCGCTTGCCGCCGCTTGCCAGCGGCATATTGCTGTTGTTTCTGGTCGGCTACAGCGACGCCGCTCGGCCGCCTCACCGCACGGCGCGCTCACCGACAGCTTTATCGGCATCGTCCTGGCTGAAGTCTTCGTTGCCGCGCCGTTTCTGATCATCGCCGCGCGCTCGGCTTTCGCCGCGATCGATCCGGGACTCGAAGGCGTCGCCGCGACACTCGGGCGTGGCCCGCTCTCTGTGTTCTTCCGTGTCAGCATGCCAATCGCGCGTCCGGCGATCATGTCCGGGCTGTTGCTGGCGTGGCTGCGCGCCTTCGGCGAATTCGGCGCCACCGTCATGGTCGCCTACCATCCCTATTCGCTGCCGGTCTACACCTATGTCGCGTTCGGCTCGCAGGGCTTGCCGGCGATGCTGCCGGTGCTGGTGCCGACGCTTGACGCTTGCGGTATTGATCATGGCGCTCAGCACGCTCGCCGGCCGGCGGACGCAAGCGCGGCCGGCCGCGGCATGCTTGGAGCGCGCTGCCGGCCGTGACGGCGGACATTCCGCCGCGTCGCCAAGTCGCTACGCCCGCCGGCCGATCTAAAGCTGCGGCTGGAGCGAGCGGCTCGGCGAGTTCGATCTCGAAGTGGACTGGGCGCCGCAGGCGCGCCGTCTTGCCATCGTCGGCCCGTCCGGCTCGGGCAAATCGCTGACGCTGAAGATGATCGCCGGCATCGAGCGGTGCGATCGCGGCAGCATCATGCTCGATGGCCGGGAGATTTCCGCGCTCGAGCCGGCGCGCGCGGCATCGCCTATGTGCCGCAGAATTATGCGCTGTTTCCCCATCTCACAGTCGCCGAGCAGCTCGCCTTCCCGGCCGGAGCCGATCCCGCCCTGGCGCGCGCATTGGATTGATCAGCTCGGGCTGCGCGGGCTGGAGCGGCGGCGGCCGGAGGCGCTATCGCTCGGCCAGCAGCAGCGTGTGGCGCTGGCGCGGGCGCTCGTGCGCCCGGCACGGCTATTGCTGCTCGACGAACCATTCTCGGCGCTCGATGCGCCGCTGCGCACGCGGCTGCGCCGTGAAATGCTGGCGCTGCAAAGCGAGCTGACGGCCACGACCATCATCGTCACCCACGATCCGGCGGAGGCGGCGATGCTGGCCGATGAAATTCTTGTCTTCGAGCACGGCCGCGTGCTGCAGTCCGGCGCGACCGACGCGGTGTTTCGCCGCCCAAGCAACGAAACCGTAGCGCGGCTCCTCGGCGCCGATCATGCGGCCGAGGGCGTTGCCGTCGGCGGCAACACCATCGCGGTCGGCGCGGGAGTGCTGCTCAAGGTCGCCGGTCCGGCGCTCACGTCCGGCGCGCGCGTCGGCTGGACCGTGTCCGCGGCGCGCGTACGGCTGAGCGACAGCGGCGGCTACGAGGGCGTGGTCGAAGCCGTCACCCGTGTCGCTTCCGGCCATCAGATCGTGCTCCGCTTCGGCGATGCAGAAATCGAAGTGGCCGTAGGTTACCTCGACCTACCCCGCGGCAGCGCTTGCCGCTTCGATATCGATCCAGACGCCGTGCGCATCTGGCCGCTGGCTTGATGGTAAATCAATTCCTCTTCGCCCGACTGTTACGAAGTTCCTAAACGGCATCCTAACCAAATCCTCCAAAGTGGCCGCCATATTAAGAAAGCCGCATGCCGGCATCGGCTAGGGTGCTGAACGGTCTGAAATTTTCGCCAAACAGCAAAGTCACAATGATCGCAAGCAACGAGCAAGCTATACCCGGCGCGCCCGCTTCCGCGCCGCGTGTGCGCGAAGCGGTCGGGCGCGTCACCGCCATATCCGGGGCAAAGGCGACCGTTGCGCTGCAACCCGGTAAAGACGCGCAGGGCGCTCAACCCGCCGATTATGCGACGGTAGGACGGTTTCTCGGCCTGATGACCGACACAACGCTGATCATCGGCGTCGTCTCGGAAATCAATGAAACGCTGGTTTCAGGCCCCGACGCCGGACGCTCCCGGCAAGGCGTTGCCCGCCTCGAACTCTTGGGCGAGATCGGCGCCGGGGCCGGCAATTCGGTGCAGTTTAAGCGCGGCATCGACAATTATCCGAGGATCGGCGACAGCGCGATCCTGATGACCGAGCAGGAATTGCGCGTGGTCTACGGCGGCGTCAACAACGACCGCGCCCATATCGGCGATCTGCAGCAGAATCCCAAGATCGGCGTGCATATCAACATCGACGATCTGGTCAGCCGGCATTTCGCGGTGCTTGGCACCACCGGCGTCGGCAAATCGAGCGGCGTCGTCGTCCTCCTGCAGCAGATCATTGCCGCTCGGCCCGAACTTGAGAATCTTCCTCATCGATGCGCACAACGAATTTGCCACCTGCTTCGGCGACAAGGCCGTGGTCTTTTCTCCGGCGCAATGTGCGCCTGCCGTTTTGGCTGTTCAATTTCGAGGAGACGGTCGAAGCGTTTCTCGGCGGTCGCACCGCCACCGATGAGGAACGCGAAATCCTGTCCGACATCATCCCGCTGGCGAAGGCACTCTATTTGCAGTACCGCGCCAATGACCGCCAGGGGGCGGTCAAGCGGCGCGATCCGAAGAACAGCGGTTTCACCGCCGACACTCCGGTGCCTTATCGCATCGAAGATCTGCTGGTGCTGCTCGATGAGCGCATGGGCAAACTGGAAAACCGCTCGACGCGGGCCGTCTATCACAAGCTGATAGCGCGGATTCAGGCGCTGCGGAGCCACCCGCGATACACCTTCATGTTCGAGAACGCCAATCTTGGCGGCGACATCATGCCGGAGCTGTTGAGCCAGCTATTCCGTCTGCCGCCCGACGGCAAGCCGGTCGCTATCATGCAGCTCGCCGGGTTTCCGGCCGAAGTCATCGAACTCGGTGGTGTCCGTGCTTTCCCGCATGGCGTTCGACTTCGGCCTCTGGAGCGATGGTGCCATGCCGATGCTGTTCGTATGCGAGGAAGCACATCGCTACGCGCCCGCGGACCGAAGCCGGCTTCGGCCCGACCCGTCGCGCCCTATCGCGGATCGCGCGGGAGGGCCGCAAATACGGCGTCTATCTCGGGCTGGTCACGCAGCGGCCGTCTGAGATCGATCCGACGATCATCTCCCAGTGCAGCACGCTGTTGTCATGCGGCTGTCGAACGATCGCGACCAGGCCTTCATCCATTCGGCGGTGTCGGACGCCTCCAACGACATGTTTATCTTCATCCCCTCGCTCGGCACCCGCGAAGTATTCACCTTCGGCTATGGCGTCGGCATACCGACGCGCATGCGCTTTCGCGAGTTGCCGGCGGCCATGCGGCCGCATAGCGAGGCCACCGGCAATACGCGCGCCGATGCCAATGCGCCGATGCAGCGCGACCTGATCATGTCGGTGATCGAGCGCTGGCGCGGCGCCACCGGCGGCCGCGGCCAAGACAGTGAAAGGGCCGAGGAGCAAAAACCGGAAGTCGCCGCCGCGTGGCCGCCGTCGGCTGGAGCGTCGGCCGCCGAAACACCGACCTTTGCCGATGCGTCGCGGCAGGAATTGCTGCGCCGCTCATTCCGCGCCGCCGCTGGTGGCGCGCCCGGCGGTCCGCCAAACGGCATCGAGCGGCGTTCGCTGCTTTCCGGCTCGCCGCCGGAAGGCATGGAACGGCGTTCGCCGCTGACGGGACGTTAAAACAACACGGATGTGAAGCTGGCGCGCCTCAAGGGCGCACGCGCCACTCATGGCATTGCGTGCGCCCCGGTTTTCCAGCGCTCTCGGAACGATCAGGCGAGATCGAAGCGGTCGGCGTTCATCACCTTGGCCCATGCCGCGGCGAAGTCTTTCACGAACTTCTCCTTGGAATCCGCGCACGCATAGACTTCCGCGAAGGCGCGAAGCTGCGAGTGCGAACCGAAGATCAGATCGACGCGGGTGCCGGTCCACTTGACCGCTTTCGTCTTGCGGTCGCTGGCCTGGTACACGCCCTCGGCGTTCGGGGCCTGCCATTCCGTCCCCATGTCGAGTAGGTTGACGAAGAAGTCGTTGGTCAGCGTCCCCGGCTTCTGGGTGAAGACGCCGTGCTTCGAGCCCGCAACATTGGCGCCAAGCACGCGCAGGCCGCCGAGCAGAACCGTCATTTCCGGTCCGGTCAGGGTCAGGAGTTGCGCCCGATCGACCAGCGCTTCCTCAGGCGCCATAAATTGCTGCCTGCCGCTGGTATAGTTGCGGAACGCGTCGGCGCGCGGCTCGAGCGGCGCGAAGGATTCGACGTCGGTTTGCTCCGCTGTCGCGTCGCTGCGCCCGGACGTGAACGGCACCTTCACATCGACGCCAGCGTCTTTCGCCGCCTTCTCGACGCCGCCGAGCCGCCGAGCACGATCAGGTCGGCGAGCGACACTTTCTTGCCGCCGGCGCCGAACTCTTTCTGGATCGCTTCGAGCTTTTGCAGCACCGTCGCCAGTTGCTTCGGCTGGTTCACCTCCCAGTCCTTCTGCGGGGCGAGCCGGATGCGCGCGCCGTTGGCGCCGCCGCGCTTGTCGGAGCGGCGGAACGTCGACGCCGACGCCCAGGCGGTCTAGACGAGCTGCGACACGGTGAGACCCGACGCGAGGATTTTGGACTTGAGCGCGGTGACATCGGCATCGCTCAGCGATGCTCCGGCCGGAACCGGGTCCTGCCAGATCAGCGTTTCCTTCGGCACTTGCGGACCGAGATAGCGCGCGATCGGGCCCATGTCGCGGTGCGTGAGCTTGAACCAGGCTCGCGCAAAGGCGTCCGCAAACTGTTCCGGATGCTCGTAAAAGCGCCGGGAGATTTTTTCGTAGGCCGGATCGAGGCGCAGTGCCAAGTCGGTGGTCAGCATGGTCGGCACATGCTTTTTCGACGGGTCATGCGCGTCGGGAATCGTCGCGCTGCGCACCTTTCGCCTTCCACTGCTTGGCGCCGGCCGGGCTCTTGGTCAGCTCCCATTCGTATTTGAACAGGTTCTCGAAGAAAAGGTTGCTCCACTTGGTCGGCGTCTGGGTCCAGGTGACTTCGGGACCGCCGGTGATGGCGTCGGCGCCGATACCGGTGCCATGGGTGTTCTTCCAGCCGAGACCCTGGTCCTCGAGCGCGCCGGCCTTCGGGCTCCGGCCCGACCAGCGACGGATCGCCCGCGCCGTGAGTCTTGCCGAAGGTGTGGCCGCCGGCGATCAGCGCCACGGTCTCCTCGTCGTTCATCGCCATGCGGAAGAATGTCTCGCGGATGTCTTTCGCGGCGGCGACCGGATCCGGATTGCCGTTGGGGCCTTCCGGGTTGACGTAGATGAGGCCCATCTGCACGGCGCCGAGCGGCTCCGCCAGTTGGCGTTCGCCGCTATAGCGCTCGTCGCCGAGCCACGTGCCTTCGGGACCCCAGTAGAGTTCTTCCGGCTCCCAGACATCGGCGCGGCCGCCGGCGAAGCCGAACGTCTTGAAGCCCATCGATTCCAGCGCGACGTTGCCGGCAAGCACCATCAGATCGGCCCACGACATCTTGCGGCCGTATTTCTGTTTGATCGGCCACAGCAGACGGCGCGCCTTGTCGAGATTGGCGTTGTCGGGCCAGGAGTTGAGCGGCGCGAAGCGCTGCTGGCCGGCGCCGGCGCCGCCGCGGCCGTCGGTGATGCGGTAGGTGCCGGCGCTGTGCCAGGCCATGCGGATCATCAGTCCGCCATAGTGGCCGAAGTCCGCCGGCCACCACGGCTGCGAGGTCGTCATCAGGGCGTCAGGTCCTTGATCACGGCGTTGAGGTCGAGGCGTCTTGAATTCTTTGGCGTAGTCGAACGCCGCGCCCATCGGATTGGACAATGACGAGTTGCGATGAAGCATCTCGATGTTGAGCGCCCTTCGGCCACCACTCGCGATTGTGTCCGGGCTGCGCCGTGCCGTGGGCATTGGCGCACTTGGTGATGTCATCCATGGCGTGTCCTCTTTGAGGATGTTGTGCGTGTTGCGGAGAGGGGCTTGGCAGCACTTTAGCGCAAGGCGATCCATCGGTAAAATTGACTTTAATGATGGCTGCGATAGGATCATTCTTATGACAGAGCTTTCGCTGCGCCAGTTGCATTACTTCGATGCGCTGGCGACCCATAGCCATTTCGGCCGTGCCGCCGCCGCCTGCGCGATTTCGCAGCCGGCCATGTCAATGCAGATCAAGGACCTGGAAGAGGCGTTGGGCGCCGTGCTGATCGAGCGCGGCGGACGGCAGGTCCGGTTGACGAAGTTCGGCGAAGAGACCGCGGCGCGCGTCCGCCACATCCTTCATGCGGTTGACGAATTCGGCGGATTCGCCCGCGCATCGCGCGAGCGGCTCGCCGGCCGGCTGCGCATCGGCATGATCCCGACCATCGCGCCCTATCTGCTGCCGACCGTCATCGGCAACCTGACGCGAACGCATGCCGATCTCGAAATCCACGTGCGCGAGGCGTTGACCTCGAAGCTGATCGAAGAACTCGCCGAAGGCCGGCTCGACACCGCTATCGTCGCCTTGCCGGTGTCTGAGCCCTCGCTGACCGAGGTCGCGCTGTTTGCGGAGAATTTTCTGTTGGCGCGACCGGCCGAGGACGCGGACACGCCGGTCCCCAACGCCGAAATGTTGCGCGAGATGCGGCTGTTGCTTCTGGAAGAGGGCCATTGCTTCCGCGATCAGGCGCTGTCGTTCTGCAATATCAAATCGTCACTGCCGCGCGAGGCGCTGGAAGCAAGTTCGCTGTCGACGCTGGTGCAAATGGTCAGCGCCGGCATGGGCGTCACCTTAATCCCGGAGATGGCGGTGGCGGTAGAGACCCGCTCCGCGCCGGTGTCGGTGGCGCGCTTCAAGGAGCCGCAGCCGTCGCGCACCATCGGCATGGTCTGGCGCAAAACCAGCCCGCTCGCCGGACAGCTCCTGCAACTGTCGAAGGTCGTCGGCCGCTCGGCCGACGCGCTGCGTGCGCAGCGGCGGCGCGGAAAGAGCGATGCCCGCAAGTAGCGAGACGCGGCGCTGGGCGGCGAACAAAGACTCAACGATAATTGCCGCGCACTGGAGATCACTGGCGCTCCCTAGGGGAATCGAACCCCTGTTTCAGCCTTGAGAGGGCCGCGTCCTAGACCGCTAGACGAAGGGAGCGGGCGGCGGATGGCCTACCATGCTCCAGCTATCGCGGCTAGTGCTCGATAAGTTCACTCTTAGCGCGTTGCCGCGGCTAGAGCGGCCGATGCATCCGGCCGAGCAGCCAGCCGAGACCAATCCCGATCGCCACAGCCGTGTAGGGCTGATTCTCGATCGTATTGCGCAGGACCTTTTCGAACGAAGAGGCGGTGTCGCGCGCCGCAGTGGTGGCGTCCGCGGCGCTGTCGCGGGCTTGTCCATAAAGGTCCTGGGCCGCGCCGCTGACCTGATTGACGATTCCCTCGGCTTGGGTGCCCGTGTCGCCGGTCACTCGGCCGAAAGTCTCTTGCGCCTTGCCGCCGATGTTTTTTGCGGTCCCGGCGATACGGTTCTCGTCCATAAGGCGTTCCTTCAGCATGGATGACGCCCATCAACGTCCCGTGCCGCGTTTCGTTCACAGCGCGCGAGAAATAATGCCGCTCATGGCCGCGGCTGCGGTCGCCAAGCGACAGCGACAACGACTAGCGGAAGCCCATGGCCGCGGCGATGCTCCCGTCGGTGCGCGGCGCCGCCGCCGGGGGGATGTAGAGGGTCGAGATCGCGGTAGCGCCGGCTTGCGGCAGCATCCACAGCGGCACTTTCTTTATGACCGGCTCGACGCCCGGAAACAGCGGCGCCTCGTAGATGTAAACGTCGTGCGCCGGATTGTAGGATTGGTAGAGCTTAGTCAGAAGCTGCGGCATGCCCTTGATGTCGTAATGAGTACTCTTGAAGGTGGCGTCGCCAAGCACGCCGATCTGCCAGAGAATGACGTTGCTGGTGTTGTCGATCGCCCGGCCGTTGATGAGAAAATCGGTGGCCTCGTAAGTCTGACAGCCGGCCATGGCCGGATCGATGTTCAGGTCGGCGAACAGGCAGTCCTCCGCCGAAATGCCCGGCAGCATGCGCGCCTTGAAGCCTTCGGCGCGCGCGCGCCGCACCGATTCATGGGTTGGATAGGCGAACACGCCGGGATGGCCATAGGCGGCGAGGCAAACGCGCTGGCCGTCGCGCACATAGGACAACGTGCGCTCGATCATTTCGTTGTAGGTCTGCAGCCGCGGCTTGTTGTCGGCATAGAACGGATGCAGCGATTCCGCGCCGGCGGGATTGAGCGACTTGATCAGCTCTTCGGCGATCGGGTCGCTGACGATGTACAGCGCCTTGTCGGCGCGCTTGAGCCAGGCGATCGTTTCCAGCGTGAGCTGGCCGATCGTCCGAATGCCGGTGCCGACGACGATCAATCTTTCATCGAACATACGTGTCCTCGCTCACAAATTGGGAAAATCAGCGCTGATAGTTCTGGTAGGGCCATGCCAGCGCGTAATAGAGCGGCAGGGCGTAATGCGGCGGCGCTTGGCCGTAGCCGGCGGCCGGCCATTGCGGCGCGGCTTGAGCCGGCGCGCCATAGGCCGGCGTGGCGGCTGGCGCCGCCGCACCTTGGCTTGGCACCCCGTAGGGATATTGCGCCGCGACGACCGTCGGCAATTGCGGTGCCGGGGCCGCCGACGAGGCCGGCGGCGTCGGCAAATTCTTCAAGGCGGCGTAAATCCGTCCTTGATCGCCGGACTGGAGCAAGGCCTGGTCGGCCTCGCTCAAGTCTGCGTTTTTCAATGCCTCCTGCGGATCCCGCACGAGGTCAGTGAGACGGTCGGCATTGATTGCAAGCTCGACCATGTAGTCTTTCAGTTGCTTCGTCATGTCGACCGTCGTCTCTCTTCTCAGCGTTGCACTGTCTGCGTCGTGGCGGGAGCGTCAGCGGCCGCCGAACACGACGATCATCGGTATGGCCGGAAACATCGGTGTAGCCGCTTGGCTCTGCGGAGCGCCGAACACCATGGGCGGCATCGTTGGGAACATCGGCATCACCGGGAATGTCACCATCGGCACCATGTTGAGCGCCGCACCCGGCTGTGCGGCTGCCGCTGCATGCTGGGCGGCAATAAACAAAACCACCATGGGCGTGACCATCGGCGAAGGAGCAGCGCCTTGCGCCCCGAAGATGATCATGGGCGGAAAGACCATCTGCGGCGGCTCCGGCGGAGCTGCGCCCGGCCCACCGAAGACCAGGACCATCGGTGGAATGATCATCGGCGGCGGGAACACTGGCGGTGCGGCACCGTATCCACCGAAGACCAGCACCATCGGCGGCATGCCCACGACCGGCGGCATCACCGGCGCTGCGCCTGCGCCGCCGTGCTGCGCGCCGAACAGCGACACCGTGACCGAAACGTTCAGCGGCGGCGGCGCGATATTCAGCGGCGGCGTAATATTCAGCGGTGGCGTAATGTTGATCGGCGGCGGCGAGATCGTCACCACCGATATCGGGGGCGGTGTAATCATCAGCGGGGATAGGAAGGAGGCGCCGGCGGCCGGGACAGCCTGCTGACCCGCAAAGATCATCAGCACCATCGGCGGACTGATGACCGTCGGCGGCGGCGGCGCCGCGGCTGCGTGCTGCTGACCGCCGAACACCACGATCATCGGCGGCATGGTCGGCGGCAGCATCGGGAAAGCACCCGCCTGCGGCGCGCCGAAAACCATCGGCGGTATATGGAGCGGAGGCATCATCGGGAGGCCGCTTTCCTGCGCGCCGAAGATCAGCGGCGGCGGATAGAGCGGCGGAAGCATCGGGAAGCCGCCCTGCTGCTGCGCGCCAAAGAACACGACGACGTAGATCGGCACTGTCGTGTTCGAAGCGGTCGGCGTCGCCGCGGCGCTTTCAGCCGGCTTGTCCATTATCTCCGGGGTGGTTTGTTCGGGATTGGTCACTGGGGTTTCGTCTTCGCCTGCCATTTTCGATCTCCGTTTTCGACCCCGACGCCGACCGCCGCTCTGGTTGATCTGGTCTGCCATTGTCGATCCAAGGGCTGGTCCGGCGAGGTCCGCCTGATGAAGTTACCGATGCGTCGTTCTCGCATTTGTTGTTCTGCTGCTTATTTGTAATTTATGGTTGTAATGCACGGTATGGTTCGCCTCTGAAAGCAGCCGGGCAACAAGCGGCGAGCAACTTCAGGTTACAGCCGCTCCATGACCATTATCCGACGGTTGTATATTTAATTACAATCAACTGTGAGTTGCGTCAATAGACGGCCAGGTTGAACCGGAAAAGCTCACGGCGCCGGGGCAAAGCGTAAAGTGCCCGTCTGCTGCAGGGTTTTGAGGTCGTAGATGCGGACCTCGCTCGCGCCATTGGCATCCAAGGTCACGATGATGTGTCCGTCGCCGATGGCGGTCGAGACCACATGCGCGCCCTTGGGCAGGAATACCGTGCCGTCGGTGATGGCGGCGGCGCCGCTTCCGCCCGCGTGATACACACGATAGCCAATCACCCCGAGTACCGCCGCAATGGCGATCGCCGTGGTGACGCCGGAAATGAGCATCAGCAGGCGGACGCGTGCCAAAGCCGGCGCCATTACCTCGGAAGATTTGGCTTCGGACGATTTGGCTTCGGACGCCTTATCTGTCGGTTGATCGGTTTCCTGATTGGATTTTTGGGCCATGACTACCACCACGCCGACTACCATCGCGCCAACTGTCACCGCGCCGAGCATCACCGCGACGCAAACCTCGGTGCTGATCGAGCCCGCCGACGCCGGTGAGCGGCTCGATCGCGTGCTCGCCTGCCATTTTGCCGATCTTCCCGCCGCCCTGTCGCGCTCGCGGCTAAAGGCCTTGATCGAGGCCGGCGCGGTCGCGCTCGACGGCAAGACGATCCGCGATCCGAGCCACCGCGTCAATTCCGGCAGCGCCGTCACCGTCGATATTCCGCCGCCCGAACCGGCCAAGCCGCAGCCCGAGCCGATTCCGCTTCATATCGTTTACGAGGACGACGACATTATCGTCATCGACAAGCCGAGAAATCTCGTGGTCCATCCGGCGACCGGCCATTGGACCGGCACGCTGGTCAATGCACTGATCGCACATTGCGGCGACAGCCTCTCCGGCATCGGCGGCGAGCGGCGTCCCGGCATCGTCCACCGGCTCGATAAGGACACGACCGGGCTGATGATCGTGGCGAAAAACGATGCCGCGCACCGCGGCCTCGCCGCCCAATTCGCCGATCACGGCAGAAGCGGCGAGCCGTTCGAGCGCAGCTACCTCGCGTTCGTTTGGGGTGCGCCGGAGCGCTCTGCCGGCACCATCGACAAGCCGATCGATCGCGACCCCCGGGCGCGCGAGCGGATGACGGTGCGGCAAGATGGCCACGGCGGGCGCGCGGCGGTTACCCATTGGCACCTGCTCGAACGCTATAGCCCGTCGCCCGCCAAAAACGCCGGCCAAGGCAAAGGGATAAAGACGGCCAAAAGGGATCAGGCGGTGGCCAGCCTCCTCGCCTGCCGCCTCGAAACCGGCCGAACCCATCAGATTCGGGTCCATTTGGCGGCAATCGGCCATCCATTGCTGGGAGATCAGACCTATGGAGCCGGATTTCGCACCAAATCGGCCCTTTTACCCGCCGGTGCCCAGGCGGCCTTGGCGGTTCTTGCCAGGCAGGCGCTGCATTCCCATATACTGGCAGTCAAGCACCCCCACACTGGCAAAATACTGCAGTTCCGGTCGGAACTGCCGCCCGATCTTGCCCGTTTGCGTGAGGCGCTGGCCGGCAGTCGGGCCGCAGCCAGTGCTGAAATGTCTGGCGATAAGTAAGGATTCACCGATTTCTCGGCTTTCTACGGCAACTTGACCGAGATCAAGGCGGTATCGCGCCGAAGTGATACCCTCTCCCTTTTGTTCGCCCGATTCGACCGTGTATGCTGCGGGTGCGAGATAATGGAACTGGCGCCGTCGGCTGTATCGAAGCGGCGGCACCATTCGCCCGCCGCTCAGCCGGGGGCATGAATTTAAGGAGGGCGCTAGGATGGCCCAAACTGCTGCACTGCCCGTATTGTCGGGCGAAACCGGCCTCACCCGGTATTTAGAAGAAATCCGCCGGTTCCCGATGCTGGAACCGCAGGAAGAATTCATGCTGGCGAAAAGCTGGCGCGAGCACGGCGACCGCGATGCGGCGCACCGGCTCGTTACCAGCCATTTGCGCCTCGTGGCCAAGATCGCCATGGGCTATCGCGGCTATGGGCTGCCGATCTCGGAAGTGATTTCCGAAGGCAATGTCGGCCTGATGCAGGCGGTCAAGCGCTTCGAGCCCGACAAAGGCTTCCGGCTCGCGACCTACGCGATGTGGTGGATCAAGGCCGCGATCCAGGAATACATTCTGCGCTCGTGGTCGCTCGTGAAGATGGGCACTACCGCCAACCAGAAGAAGCTGTTCTTCAATCTGCGCAAGGCGAAGAGCCGCATTTCGGCGCTCGAAGAGGGCGACATGCGGCCGGATCAGGTCAAGCTGATCGCCAAGCGGCTCGGCGTCACCGAGCAGGACGTCATCGACATAAATCGCCGCCTCGGCGGCGACGCCTCGCTCAATGCGCCGATCCGCGAAGACGGCGATTCCGGCGAGTGGATGGACTGGCTGGTCGACGACAGCGTGAGCCAGGAAAGCCGACTTGCCGAAAGCGAGCAGTCGGACAACCGCCACAAGGCTCTCGGCGACGCGCTCAGCGTGCTCAACGACCGCGAACGCCGCATCTTCGAGGCGCGGCGGCTTGCCGACGAGCCGATCACGCTGGAAGAGCTCGCCGATGAATTCGGCGTGTCGCGCGAGCGCGTGCGGCAGATCGAAGTTCGCGCGTTCGAGAAGATCCAGAAGGCGGTGAAGTCCAACATCGCCCACATGGAAAATCCCGAACCCGCCGCCGCGGCGGCGATGCATTAAGCCAATCGTCGTTGCCGGCTTTGGTTCGGCAATTCATAGACTGCGAAATCCGCATGGATGCCCGGGCAAGTCCCGGGCATGATGCTGCGCGCTGCCGGTGCCGATGATTTCGCCGACCACGACAAGTCCGGTGGCGATGCCAATGCGCGCCTCGACGCGGCCGCCGCCCGGCCGCTCCAGATCGCCGACTTCGGAGAGGACGGCGAGCGCGGGAGCGCACCGCCCGTTCCGCGGCGTCTTCGAACGCCTGCGGGAAACCGAAATAGGCAAGAACGCCGTCGCCCATGAACTTGGCGACAAAGCCGCCGAACCGGCCGATGGCGCCGCCCACCGCGTCCTGGTAGCGGCGGATCAGACCGCCCAGCAGCTCGGGATCGACAGCGCCCGACAGCGCGGTGGAACCAACCATGTCGCAGAACAGCACCGTAACCTGGCGCCGCTCGGCGTCGCTTGAGGCGTCGGGCCGCTTTATTTCGCCGGCAATTTTCGGCGGCGCGGCCGCGCGCTCGGCAATCGCCTTTAGCAGCCGCCGCCGATTGCCGAGCGAGACGCTGAGCGGTTCAAGATCGCTGTCGCTCAGGTCCGGCAGGATATCGAGGCCGATATCGTTGGCTTCGAAGGCGTCGGCATATTGCTCGAGCCCGTTCACGCGCAGCCAATCGCGAAGTTCGCTCATACCGTGAGTTCCGCGCCGAGTTCCCGAGCCACCGTGGCTCAATCTATACCTGAATACACGGCCGAACTCAGAGCGGTTATTTCCGCACGCCACTTCGGCCGGAACCGGTGACGGCATCCCGGAAATGACGAGCCAACGAAGATCATGGAGCCGGCGAGAGCGCGGATCAGCGTTTGGCTTTGGAGGTGTTCAGCGTCACAGCCGCGCGAATGAGCGCCTTGAACGCCGCTTCGTTTATCTTCTCGCCCTCATGGATGTCGATCGCGCGCCTGGTGTTGCCTTCAAGGCTTGAATTGAACAGGTGCGACGGATCAGCCAGCGATGCGCCTTTGGCGAAGGTCAGCTTCACCGCCGCCTTGTAGGTTTCGCCGGTGCAGATAATGCCGCCGTGCTCCCAGACCGGGACGCCGCGCCACTTCCACTCTTCGATAACCTCGGAATCGGCCGCCTTGATAAGCGCCCGGACCCGCGCCAAGACGTCGCCCCGCCAATCGCCGAGTTCCTTGATCCGCGCATCGATCAGCCGGGAGGGAGAGGTTCCCTCCTTTGCTTTCGTCGCTGCGCTTTTGGTTTTCTTCATGCGGGTGATCGCTTTCCTTTCGGCTCACCCGCTACGCCACTTGGCCGCATAGGGCAGCACGAACATGTAAAGACCGCTGAACAATAGCAGGAAGAGCGGCAGAAGTGGCGAATAGACAATCCATAAGGGGGGCTTTCCCAACCCCATTGCAATGAAGTTGGCGATGACAGTCGTCGTGAATAAGATGGACAGCCAACGGTGGCTCTGGCGCACCCAATAGTTCCAGTTCAACGATGCCTCCTCACAAACAACCCAAGCACACCCTGCGGAAATCAATCCGTCCGCGCCAGCATTTGCTCCAGCTTGCCGAAGAAATGCTGCCAGCCGTATCTGGCGCCTTGATAATTTTGCTTCTGATCCGGCCGGAAGCCGGTCTGCTCCATGCGCAGAAGCGTGCCTGCGCCCGTCGGTGTGAGAGATAATGTGACGACGCTCTTGATGGCGAGTTCGGCTTCGCCGGAGTTCCACGTATAAGACAGCGACTTGTTCGGCTCGACGACCAGAACCTCGCAATCGATTATGCCGTTCCAGCCGGGCTGAGGCTCGGCGCGAAGATTGAAACGGTGTCCCACGGTCGGCTCGAAGTCGTTGTTCATCAGCCACTCCGCAATAAGGTGCGGCTGGGTGAGCGCGCGCCAGAGTTTTGCCGGTGGATAAGGCAACTCGCGCTCGACGACGACGGAGAGGGTTTCAGGCATACTCATTGATCCATCCTTTTAAGCAGATTTTCGAGACGATCGAACCGGTTCTGCCAGAAGCCCGCCATTTGGCTGGTCCAGTCGAGCAAGGGAGCCAGCGCCCGGCGCCGCGCGCTGTAATGGGTCTGGCGGCCTTCGTGGCGGTCGCGCACCAGCCCGGCCCGCTTGAGCACCGAGAGATGCTTGGAGACCGCCGGCTGCGACACGCCTGAGCGCGCGGTCAGCGCCGCGACCGTCTGCTCGCCTTGGCGGCACAGGCGTTCGAAGATGGCCCGCCGCGTCGGATCGGCGAGCGTTCGAAACAGCACATCGGGAGCGTTCGGCATTGCCATGCATAACCCGCTGGTTATCGGTTAGATCGATAACCGACGAGCTATGGATGAGTTAAGCCGCACTCAAATGACGGCGGCTACTCTCCCGATGCGCCCTTCAGCGGCCGATGACAGGCGAGGATCATTATGCCGGCGAGCGCCGAGATGCCGGCGATCATCAGGAAGAATTCGACGTGCGCCATCCGGCTCCAGTAGCTGCCGAGGTAGCCAGCGAGAAAGCCGCCGGTGAAACTTGTCGCCAGCCACACCCCCATCATCATCGACAGCATGCGCGCCAGCGTCACCTTGGTGACGAGCGACAGCCCGACCGGCGACAGATAAAGCTCGCCGACGGTGTAGACGGCTATGGCGGAAGCAATCCAGAGCCAGTTTGCCTGGCCGCTGCCGGCATGCGCGGCGGCAAAAGCGTAGATACCGTTGGCCGCGGTCAGGCCGAAACAGCCGTAGGCCATCTTGGTGACCGTCGAGGGCTCGGTGCCACGCTCGGCCTGCCACGCCCACAGCGCGACGATGAATGGCGTGAAGGCGAAGATCATGAATGGATTGAAGGCAAGAAACCAGGTCGTCGGAATCTGCATCTGCGAGCCGAACAGGCCGACAGTGCGGTCGACGCCGGAATCGATCCACAGGATGGTGGTGTTGCCGATCTGCTCGTAGCACGCCCAGAACAGCGTGTTGGGAATGAACAGCACAAGCAACGCGATGATGGCGCGCCATTCGTCGCGCCCGGGGGCGCGATGTTCGGTATGCGCCGCCTTCGTCTTGGGCAACTCATCGGGCGGCAGATGCGGCAGCGCATAAAGATAAATCGCAAGGCCGACGCACATGCCGACGCCGGCGGCGGCGAAGCCGTAATGCCAGCCGACTTCCTCGCCAAGCGTGCCGCAGACAAGCGGCGCCAGGAACGCACCGATATTGATCCCGACATAGAAAATGGAGTAGCCGCGGTCGCGGCGATGATCGCCCGGTGCGTAAAGTCCGCCCACCTGGGTCGAGATATTCGGCTTGAAACAGCCCGAGCCGAGGATCAGCGCCAACAACGCAAATAGAAAAAGCTGCTCGACCGCCATCATAAAGTGGCCGAGCGCCATCAGCACGGCGCCAATGATGACGGTGCGGCGCCGGCCCAGCACGCGGTCGGCCAGCAAGCCGCCGAAGATCGGCGTGAAATAGACCAGCCCGGTGTAGAGGCCCCAGATCTGCGACGACAGCGGCTGCAAATCGAGCGGGCCGAAGATCGTTTCCAGTCCGCGCTTGACAGCGAGAAGGCCGACCACGCCGCCGGCATGCTCCGGCAACAGCAGATATTTCGTCATGTAGAGGACGAGCAGCGAGCGCATGCCGTAATACGAGAAGCGCTCCCACATTTCGGTGGTGAACAGGAAGGTGAGCCCGCGCGGATGACCAAACAGGCCGGCGGGAGCGCCTGCTTGGCCGGGAATATCCGCCGCGACGTCGTCAGCCACCTTCACGCATCCGTTCTCAGTCATGCCCCGCAAACGCGGGGCATCCAGTATTCGCCGGTGGGACTTGAATTATCCCAAAGGGCCGTGATTACTGGGTCCATCCGCATCCGCGGATGATGACAAGAAAGCAAGATCGACGCCATGGAGGAACGACATCGAGGAACGATGCTCGGCCGCGTCGCCATCTTGGCGTTAGCGCTCTGCGGTCTACCTCCCGTGGCGCGGGCAGCCGAACCGGTGCTCCTTCACGTCAACACGTTCCCCAACGCCCGCGCGCTGCCGTTCTATGCGGCCGTCGAACAGGGTTTCTTTGCCAAGCACGGCCTTAATGTCGACCTGCAATTCACCAAAGGCTCATCCGCCCAGCGCGCCGCGCTGGCGAGCGGCGCGGTCGATATCGTGCATTCGGCGGTCGATAATGCGCTGGCGATGATCGCGGCGGGCAATGACGTCGTGATCGTCGGCGGCGGCGACAGCGGCACCAATGAATTCTACGTGCAGGACGACATCAAGAACTTTGCCGACATCCGCGGTCACGCCATCGTCGTCGATGCCGTCAACACCGCTTACGCGCTGCAGGCGAAGAAAATTCTGCTGCGACACGGGCTGGAGGCGGGCAAGGATTTTACGCTCAATCCGGTAGGCAACGGCGCGTTCCGCTTGCGCGCGCTGTTTGCCGACAAGAACAATGCCGGCGCCATTCTCAACCTGCCGTTCTCGCTCGAAGCTGCCGCCAAGGGCCTGCACAGCCTCGGCCGCACCACCGACCTGCTCGGACCGTATCAGGCCGGCGGCGATTTCGTGCGCCGCGCCTGGGCGCACGACCACGCCGACACGCTGGTGAATTATCTGGCCGCCTATATCGAGGCCTTGCGCTGGTCGCTCGACCCGCACAACCGCGCCGCCGCGATCGCGATCCTGACCGGCAAGCTCAAAATGCCGCAAGACATCGCTGCGAAAAGTCTCGCGCTGATGGCCGAACCGGGGTTCGGCTTTGCGCCGGATGCCAAACTTGACATGGCAGGATTTCAGAACGTGCTGGCGTTGCGTGCCGAGGTCGAAAGCGGCCAAAAATCCAAAGCGCCTGCCGATCCGCAACACTATATCGATCTGTCCTATTACGAACGCGCAATAAAGCTTGTGAACAAGGAGTGACGATGCCCGCCACCTACCCAGAAGAAGCAAAGAACTTTCGTCTTATCGGCCACGATGCCTCGGCGGCCTGGGGCGGCGGCTCGCTGGTGCAGATTCATAAGGGCCACGCCTATGTCGGTGCGGTCGGCGGCTCGAGCTTTAACGGCCCGGAAGGCTTCACCGTGCACGACGTGCGCGATCCGAAAAAGCCGCACAAGGTCGGCGAATTCCGCGCCCCGCCCGGCATCCATTGCCACAAGCTGCGCATCGTCGGCGATGACCTGCTTTACGTCAATTCCGAGCGGCTCGCCGGCGACAAGGGCAAGAACGCGCGCGCCGGCTTTTTCATCTTCGACATTTCGACGCCGTCGGCGCCGAAACCCATCGGCTTCTATGACATGCCGGGCTCGGGCCCGCACCGCTTCGGCGTTGACCTCAACCGCAAGCTCGCCTTCATGCCGAGCGACGCGCCGGGCTGGACCAAGCGGGTGATCTGGACGCTGGATATTTCCGACCCATTGAAGCCGGAGGTCGTCAGCATCTGGGGGCTGCCGTGGATGAAGACCGACTCCGAGGAAGTGGGCGACGATCCGCACCCGGCCGAGGAAGCCACCACGCTGCACGGGCCGCCGATGATCCGCGGCAACCGCATGTATTGCGCCTGGTGGGGCGGCGGCATGTCGATCATCGACTGCAGCGATCTGCGCGACATGAAGCTCGTCGGCCACGTCAAATGGTCGCCGCCGTTCCCGGGCTCCAACCATACCTGCTGGCCGGTCGGCGACCGCCCGTATCTCATCGTCACCGACGAAGCGCGCGCCAAGCAGAAATATTGGGATGCGCAATTCATGTGGGTGATCGACGCGCGCGACGAGACGAACCCGCTGCCAATCGCGACCTTCATGCCCGAGCGCGAGAAATACTACGACCGGCCCGGCCGCTTCGGCGCCCACAACATCCTGGAGGACCTGCCGGCCGAGGGGCCGTGGAAGGACATCGTGTTCCTGACCTATTTCAACGCCGGCCTGCGCGCGATTAACGTCAGCGATCCGCTGCACCCCAAGGAGGTCGGCTATTACGTGCCGGAAACGCCGGAAGGCACGCCGGGCATCCAGTCGAACGATATCGGCAGCGACGATGACGGCCGGCTCTATCTGATCGACCGCTGGGGCCAGGGCATGCATATTTTGGAATATACGGGGTGACACCCGTCACTCATGCTTCTCGGCTGCGTGCCAGTTCGGCTCGTCCGGCGGCGGCGCCGGGGCAAAACCGAACGTTGCCTCGAAGCGCTTGGCATAGGCCGGCCAGACCTGCGGATTGATGATGCGCGGCACGGGCTTGCCGTCGAGCGCATCGAGCATCTGCTCGGCGGCGAACTGGCCCATCCTGGCGCGCGCCTCATAGGTCACGCCCGCCATATGCGGGGTGACGATAACGTTGTCGTATTTCATCAGCGGATGGCTGGCCGCCGGCGGCTCCTTTTCCCACACGTCGAGCCCGGCGCCGGCGATCTTCTTATCGCGCAAGGCGCGTTCCAGCGCTTCCTCGTCGTGGATCGAGCCGCGCGCGGTGGTGATGAAATAAGCGTCCGCCTTCATCAGCGCGATTTCGCGCGCTCCGATCAAATTGCGGGTCTCGGGCGTCAGCGGACAATTGATCGACACGAAATCGGAGCGCTTCAACAATTCGTCGAGCTCGACCTTGTCCGCGCCGCGCGCCTTCGCCACCTCCGCGCTGACATAAGGGTCGTAGGTCAGCACCTTCATCTTGAACAGAACGCCGGCAAGCTCGGCGACGCGCCGGCCGACGCTGCCGAGCCCGACGATGCCAATGGTTCGGCCGTGGGCTTCGTGACCCATGAAAGGGGTGCGGTTGGTGACGGCGCCGGCGCGTAACGCGCGGTCGCACTCGTTGAAGCGCTTGATCAGCGCCAGCATCATGCCGAGCACGTGTTCGGCGACCGCTTCCGCATTGCCACCCGACTGGTTGACGACGAGCACGCCGCGTTCGGTGCAAGCCTTCATGTCGACGGTGTCGTAGCCGGCGCCGTTGGTGGAGACGATCAGAAGATTCGGTGCGCAGCCCAACAATTCGGCGCGGGCGTGATAATGCGACACAAGCTCGTCGCGCGCCGAGCTCATCTGATAGGCGTGCGCGGCGCCGAGAACGTCCAGCGCCGCCGCGTCGGGCGTCTTTTGCTCGAGCATATCGAGGCGGATGTCGCCGCGCTTGCCGAGCATTTCACCAAAGCCTTGCGGCCGGTGCGGCTGGACACAGAACACGCGTTTGCTGTTGACGACATTTGCCATCGATTTCCATTCCTGCGTTGTCGGTGATTACGGTCGCGGCGCGCCTATTGCTGCTTGATGCCACCCTTTTTGCCGCCGGCTTCCGGGAAAATCCACATCGCCTCTTCATGACCGCCCACCTCATCGGCCCCGGCTCACGCCCGCGGCACCGTGAGCGCCGCCAAGCTGGAAATATCCTCGCATGTGTCCAGCGTCCAGATCGCCTCGATCAAGGGGGCCACGTCATGGCGCGGATTCCAGGCCGCCGCGGCGTCACGCAGCTTGGCCTCGAGATCGCGGTCGCTCATCGGATTGCCGTCGCTGCCGCGCGCCGCGTTTTGCGCAAGCTTATAAAGCTTGCCGTCCAGCGTGGCGATCTCAACGGCGGCGGCAACCGTGCTGAAACTCTCATCGCGCGTCACCTCGACCTTGCCGCGCAGCCCCGCGACGGCCGGATCGTTGACGCAGGCTTGCGCGAATTGTTCGGTGCCGGCCTTGCCGGTGATGAGCGCCGCGGCCACGGCGTGCTGAACACTGACTTGCGATTGGGCGCTGGTCGATATGTTCGGCCGGTCGGCGCGCAGCCCAAGCAGCGGATTGCCGGTCACCTTGACCTTATCGACCACGGCGTCGCGATGATCGCGCCGCCAATCGAGCACGCAATCGAGCACCGGATGCAGCACGAAGCCGCAAGGGTAAGGCTTGTACGATGTTTGCATGATCTCCCAGGTCTCGCCCAGTCCGTCGGTCAGGCGCGACAGGTCGGCCGTCTCGGCGAGCGCGTGGTAGTAGCCTTGCGTTCCGGCGAGCGGCTCGGCGGGTCCGGAAAAATTCTTGGCCGCCAATAGCGCGGCGAACAGGCCGTTCTTCGCGGCGTTGCCGACGCCGACGCTTTTGGCCGGCGTGCCGAGACACTCGCATAGGCCGGCGGCCGTCGTCGCCGCGCTGCCCAGCGCCCACACCGTTTGCGCAGCGCTTAGTCCCAACAGCTTGCCGCTGCCGGCCGCCGCGCCGAACACGCCGCAGGTCGCGGTGATGTGCCAGCCTCTGTTGTAGTGACTGGGCGAGATGGCAAGCCCGATGCGGCATTCGATCTCCTGACCGAGCACGAAAGCTGCAATGAGATCGCGGCCGCGGGTGGGGGTGAGCTCGCCGAGCGCCAGCAGCGCCGGCGCGAGCGGCGCCGTCGGGTGGATGGCGGTCGGCACATGCGTGTCGCAGAAGTCGAGCACATTGGCGCCGGCGGCGTTGAGGAAAGCCGCGGAAAGCGCATCGATGCGCTCGCGCCGCCCGATCAAAGCGGCTTGCCGGCCGCCGGAGAATTGCGACAGCGTCGCAAACGCGGTCTCGACGGTCTCGCTGCGGCAGCCGGTCAAGGCGACCGCGAAGAAATTGACCAGCGAACGCTTGGCCTGATGCACGACCGCCGGCGGCAGATCCTCCCACCGGGCCGCCGCAACGAATGTCGCCAACCGCTCGGTCACGGCAGGTTGATGCAGCATGCCTCTTCGCTCCCCGGTCTCAAACCCGCGCTTTCGCTCTTTGTACCATTTCGAGCCGCCCGGCGCGCACGAACTTAAACCCTGGGAAATACGTGCCCGGGTAAGACACGCGCCGAGCTGCCGCATCCGGACGCCGCATGCTCGAACGTCTTCCGCGTGGCGTAAGCGCGGGCGCGCCGGCCATTTATTCGGCCGACGCCGGCGCCAGTTGCAACGCGCAACACGAGGGCCAGGCGGGGGCAAGAGAGCGCCACCGCGTCTCACCACAGGCGGTGAAGGCGCGCCCATTCTTCCCTCTCTGCCTTCGGCCACGGCCTCCTCTCCAAGTTCTTTTTTCCGGCGCGCCGAACCCGGTCCCAGCACTGGTGCACGGCATCGTCGGCGACGCATGTCCGCCCCCGGCGACAGCGCTTGTTGGCGCAGAAGCGGAACGAGCCCAACAAATCGCATTGCGCTTGCCGGACGAGCCTGAGGCGGGTCTTGGCCGGCGTCGCGCGCCATTGTTCGAGCGTCAACCGGCCGGGAAAGCTTCTCTTGTCTGGCATCGTGATTCTCCTCTTTGTTCATCCTGCCCCGGGGCGGCTCCTTCTCCCCGCGTGCGGGGAGAAGGTCGGGATGAGGGGGCCTCTCCGCTGGGCGCGGAATTGGGGCGGGGTTTGCAACGCAGTCGCTTGGTCCGCAGCGCCCAGAATCGCGGAGAGGCCCCCTCACCCTCGTTCGCTCCGCTCGCTCGACCTCTCCCCGCGCGCGGGGAGAGGTGATGCAAGGTGGCCGCATTTCCCCGTTCTCGCGATGCGCTTTCTTCATCCTGCCCCGTGCAAACGGGGAAGGGGGACCGCGCTCTTGCGCGGTGGAAGGGGCGTCTAACTCGTCGCTCCACTGTCGTCGCAAAACAATCGTCTGGCCTGCACCCGGTTCCGAAGACACCGAGTTAGGTGTTTTAATGGAACCGGAGGTGGGTCATGGAGAGACGGAAGTTTACGCGAGAGTTCAAGCTTGAGGCGGTGCGGCTGATCAGGGATCGCGGCGTGTCGTATGCGCAGGCCTCGCAGGATCTGAGGTGCATCCGACGCAGCTGCGCAATTGGGTGAAGGCGTTTGCGGACGATCCGCAGCATGCGTTTCCCGGCCAAGGTCAGATGAAGCCCGAGCAGCTGGAGATCGCGCGGCTCAAGCGCGAGGTGATCAAGCTGAAGGCCGAACGAGACATCCTAAAAAAAGCCGCGGCCTACTTCGCGAAGGAATCGACGTGAAGTTCGGCTTCATTGCGAAGCACCGGGGGATCTGGCCGGCGGGATGGTTGTGCGAGGCGCTCGGTGTCTCGCGGGGTGGCTTCTATGCCTGGCTGACACGGCCGCGCAGCCGGCGCAGCCGCAGCGATGAAGAGCTCGGCGCCAAGGTTCGGGCGAGCTTCCTTGCCAGCGATCGAACCTATGGCGCCAGGCGGGTGTGGCACGACATGCTGGCGGAAGGCGTGTCGTGCGGACTGCATCGGATCGAGCGATTGATGCGATTACAGGCTCTCAAAGCGCGTCCGCGACGGCGTCGACTGCCGCCCGATCTGGGTGAGCGGCAGGTCGCCGCCGTCGCTGCCAACGTGCTCGACCGCACCTTCGAGGCGCCCGCTCCCAACCGCAAATGGATTGCCGACTTCACCTACATCTGGACGGCGGAAGGCTGGCTCTATGTGGCTGCCGTCATCGATCTGTTCTCGCGGCGTGTGGTCGGCTGGTCGATGAGCGCGACGATGACGGCGCAGCTCGTCACCGATGCCCTGGTGATGGCGATCTGGCGACGCGGCAAGCCCGATGCGCTGCTGCATCACTCCGATCGCGGCAGCCAATACACCAGCGAGCAGTTCCAGCGGCTGATGGCCGATCACGGCGTCGTCTGCTCGATGAGCCGCTCGGGCAACGTCTGGGACAATGCGGCGATGGAGAGCTTCTTCTCCTCGCTGAAGACCGAGCGCACAGCGCGCAAAACCTATCGGACGCGCGACGAAGCCAAGGCTGATGTGTTCGACTACATCGAATGCTTCTACAATCCGAAACGCCGGCACTCGACGATCGGCTATCTAAGCCCCATGGAGTTCGAGATGCAGGCGGGATTAGCTTAGGCGGGTGTCAACCAAACCGGGTGCAGGCCAGACGCAGAACTTGAATATACGATTGATTTGGTGGTCAAACAGGGCTTCCATTTGTTGCGCTCTTTGAGTTGGGAGGGGATAAAGCAAATCTATATTTTCTTTGACGAATTAAATCTCTCTTTTGGATCACGCGATCAACACAGACGTGATGCGATCTTAATTCGGGGTATTAATTCTAGCTATTGATCGATTGAATGGATTCTTTGTTGAACAGGAGAAGCCAATATTCGTACTAGCCGCAGCGCGATCTGAGGTCTTGCATGCTCTGAATGTTCCAACGCACGAGATCAATAAGGTGCTCACCGATCGAGGCCGAGAGCTTCGGTGGTTCGGACGCACGGCGGGAGCGCATTGGCCGATTGTCGAGTTGGTGAAAAAGAAAATTCATGCATCGGAGAAATTGGCCAATCTGAAACCTTCCAATGAAGTTTTTGCTGAATATTTTCAGAACGGAATTTACGGAATGTCGCCTGAATCGCTGATCGTCGAACTGACCTGGTGCAATCCGCGAGATATTGTCTTGTTGTTTGGGGCTGCTGCACAGAATTCCGGCCACGAACCTCGTTTTGGTGAAACGGTTCTAAATGGCGTATTGCAGCAGTACAGCCAAGCCGCGTGGAATGAAAAAGTTGAGGAATTGAATGTTGAATATGCGGCGGTTGAAATTCACTCGGTAAAGAAGGTCCTTCTAGATTTTCGTCGATATTTCAAAGTGGACCAGTTTGAGAAAGAAGCCAAGAGGAAAGCCGGTCTTGATTCCAACATTCGTAACTTGGTCGGGAAGCGGGACACGGCCAAAGTTCTGGAAGACCTGTTTCGTATTGGCGTGCTCGGTCAATCTACCAAAGAGCCACGGGACGTCGGTACGGGATTACGCCAACTGAGAGAGCACTGGGCATATCGGGGCGACAATAATTTTGATCCCTCTGCTTGGATGATCTTGCATAGAGCTCTATGGCCCGAGCTCCGACTCGGAAGGATAGAAGCGCAGATCGAGCCTATTTTAGGCGGTCCAAAGAGGGGCGGAAGGCCAATTGTCAGACACTAATCCTACAATAGAGGCACGCTGCGAAGCCATTTGATTTGACGTCTATAGGCATTGCCACCAGCCGAGCAAGCTTACCTGAGGCCAGTTGGGCAACTGGATGGTGCACTTCCGAGCTGAGACGAAATCCGACACGATCGGATGACCGATCGAAACCCAAGGTGGCCAAGTCAGGACCACAGTGTGACTTCCGCTTTGAAGGCACAACAGACGTGCGGGCCCGGATTTGTGTGGCGAATGACCCGAAGCGGACATCACTGCGCGCGCACCGTTAGCCGCACTCTTTATCCGTCTTCGGCCCGGCCTCTGAAATAATTAGTGAAGAAATTTTCAAGTTCGGGTCGCGATTTTCTCCACTGCCAAGCTCCATTATCTCCGATCACGAGATCGATTTCGGGATCGAAGTCCAAACTTGCCAATACCCGGTGACGTTCAAGCGTCTTTCAACTCGCGAATTCGCCATGCCAGAGATGATATATTGGCCCCGGAACACGACTTATCCGGCGACCCACGGCACGATGGAATGGCATTGCCCACTTCATGTAGTGTCGCCTACGGGCCTTGCTCATCTCGAATACGTCCATGATTTTCTCGAAGTATCCGTACATAGTGCCGACCAAGAGCCGATCGCCGCTGCCAATGATCATTGCATCGTATAGGCCGTGATCTCGGAGAATCTGAGTCTCTCGCTGCCCAGGCGAGACCCATGCTGGCACCGCCAACATCCCTCCCTCTTTCGACCAGTGCTTCCCCTTCGCTAGGATGTTGGGACATCACGCTAATCACCCCTTCTGAGGAGCGGGGGTTGTTGCGATAAACCACGCTGTCGGGCGGGGGATCAAAGACGTCCGAGTAGAGTTGGACCACATTAAAGGTCGCAAGTTGTTCCTTTGCTTCCACGACCCAATCAGTTCGCCCAAATATGACATCACAATCGATCCACGCGACATCCTCTGTGCCGTGGGGAACGGCACGGATTGCTAAGTTGAGAAGCCTCTCTTTTTGCCAAACAATCGCCCCGCCACGGATTTGAATTAAGACATCTGCATCGTGTCTATTCAGTTCAAAGTCTCCGTCAAAGGAAAGCTCGACCGCGACTAGGGGCGTGGTGAGTCTCTCATGAAAACTTCGATAATTCGAGAGACGCCGTCTGTAGCGTATAGGATTGTAGTAAGACGTTATTGTCCACATCGGCTCAGCCAAGCATGAGTACGCGCCATTGCGCTGCGCACCGCATGGCAGCGGTCAAGGAGATGGTGTAGCGTGGCTCGAAAGCCGTCCCGCAAAGACGGACGAGCGTGCAGGGCGGCAACGCCGTTCCCGAATGTTTTCACCATCTTCCCCTTGCGTCAGGGCTATTCTTTTAGGCGTTCGGTCGGAAGTCAATTCTCGCAACGAGGAACCAACTCGCTATCCGCTAGTGATTAGTCTCAAGACCGCGAGAGCCACGGACATCCAATTGCCCGCCAACTTTCTGGCTCGCCGATGAGGTGATAGAGTAAACAGGTCGACTTCCGGATTTGGCACGTCACCGACCTCGTGCCATGTCCGCAGTTTGGTCGTATGAAGGCCAAGAAGAGACATGACGCGGGCATCATCAAGGTCAAAGTCTAGCCCCGAGTGGACGTTTCAAAGTTCTCTTGGAAAGCTCAGCCCTTAAATTACGGTCCATCGCGCGGGCGACCTGGAGAAAATTTCGCACCTCGAGGTGTTAGAATGTGCGAAGTGGGAGATCGGCGATGGAAGCTAGGATTGATGAAATTAGTGCCAACGTATATCGGCTTTCTGTTTTCGTGCCCGAGGTCGCTCCGCCAGCCGGCTTTACCTACAATCATTTTCTGATCCTCGGCGACGAGCCTTTGTTGTTTCACTGTGGGCTTAGAAAGATGTTTCCACTCGTGTCTGGCAGTGTTGCCAAGATTATTCCGGTCGATAAGTTGCGTTGGCTGACCTTCGGCCACTTCGAAGCTGACGAGTGCGGATCGATGAACGAATGGCTGGCGGCCGCGCCGCAGGCGCAGCTTGCGCACGGCATGGTCGGTTGCCGTCTTTCGGTCGCCGATATGGCTGACCGCTCGCCACGCGTCCTCTCGGATGGAGAGGTTATCGATATTGGCGGCAAGCGCCTTCGCTACATCGACACGCCGCATGTCCCGCACGGCTGGGATGCCGGCGTTATATTTGAGGAGACGACGCACACACTTTTCTGCGGGGATTTGTTCGCCCATCTCGGCAATTCCCCAGCACTTACATCGAGCGATATCGCCGGATCAGCCATGGCCATCGAAGACCTAATGCACCCGACAAGCCTTGGGCCGACGACGGCGCCAACCATCCGCAAACTGGCCGAACTTAAGCCGACACTTTTAGCCACCATGCACGGCGCGTCATTTTCCGGTAATGGAGCCGCTGCACTGAAAGAGTTGGCTGACCACTTCGATAAACGCCTACGCGCGGCAACTCGGGGCATGGTGGGGTGAGCCGGCCCTAACGGTGTGTGAGTCAATCGTCGATGGAATGTCGCCGTTTGGCACCAAAAGCCCAGGCCATCCACAGCAGATCAGAGCGTACCATGATCGGAAATCTGCATTTCGGATCGGCGGTCACGGCGGCGTTCCTTGCTTCTCTAGTTGAAGCGGTGGAAGCGCTGACGATTGTGCTCGCCGTTGCCGTTGTTCGCGGCTGGCGACCAGCCGGCCTCGGTGCGCTCGCCGGCTTGGTGACATTGGCTTTAGTCGTCGTTGCGCTCGGTCCGCTCCTCGACCGCATCCCGCTCGAAGTTTTGCAACTGGTCGTCGGGGTCTTGCTGTTACTATTTGGCATGCGTTGGCTGCGCAAGGCGATTTTGCGCGCGGGGGGCATCATTCCATTACGCGATGAAACAGCCGCTTTTTCCAGTGAAACTGTCGAACTGCGCGACGCAGAACGCCAACACGAACCCTACCTAGACTGGATCGCGGGTCTCGCGAGTTTCAAAGCCGTGCTACTCGAAGGCCTCGAAGTAGTGTTCATCGTCATCGCAGTTACGGCTGGTCGCGGCGCGCTTGTACCGGTTAGTGTTGCGGCGCTGACCGCATGTCTGATCGTTGCTGCTGTCGGCCTTTTCGTGCACCGGCCCCTAACGCGCGTCCCCGCAAATGTACTGAAGTTCGCTGTTGGTGTGATGCTATCGGCATTCGGCTTGTTTTGGAGGCTGGAGAGGGCCTTGGAGTTGCTTGGCCGGGTTCGGACCTTTCAATCCTTGCCTTTATCGCTCTATTCCTTGCAACCGGACTCATCGCAGCCACCGCCCTTCGAAGTAGTGGCGCGGTCATCTCGTCATGAAGATGTTTATCGGCATCGTTCAGGCACTGGCCGGATTCTTCATTGATGACGGTGCGCTCGCCTTTGCCGTAATTGCTGTCGTGGCAGTCGCAGGAATTTGCGTCGCACTCTTGCCGAGTGCGCCTTGGGCGAGTGGCGCCATTTTTGTTGTTTGGCAGTCTCGGCGCACTTTTGGTCAACGTAATGAGAGCGCACCCCCGCTGAGTTCAGGTCGCCTAATGTGCTCTCCTGGGGGCACAGGGGTCCCAAACCGCGGTGAATGGGGCTATAACGGCAACTAGCGACATCGCCAAGGCCAGCGGTGTCAGGGAACTAAACGCTACGACGCTCTACCAGTCAGTAAATTGAAACGACTGGTTAACCAAAACTGAATAGGTTCGAAGACGATATGCGTTCGCGGGGGCGAATTGTGTGGCATTGCGGTTGCCATCGATTGGGATGGCGCAGAATGAGATTGTGCGGCGCTTGATATGCGGGAATGCTGCATCGGGGCGACGTGACCGAACCGCTCGTCGATGGTCGGAAGCAACACCGCTATGTGCACGCGGCGCTTGCGGTGTCGTCGATGCCGCGCGCGGAGAACAGCCGCAGGCGTCTTACGATGAACGCTTTCTGGTTTCCTTCAACGGCGAAATCTACAATCACGTCGATTTGCGCGCGGAAATGGAAGGGCTCGGCATTCGATTCCGTACTGAATGCGACACCGAAGTGGTGGCCAATGTGCTTCGACGTTTGGGGGTACGGCCGGAATCAGGCGCCTCATCGGTATGTTTGCCTTCGTTGCGGTCGATACGGCCACGGGTGAGTTTCTGGCTGCACGCGATCCCTGTCGGGGTAAAGCCGCTTTATCTTATACGAAGCGACGGGGGCTTCCTCTTTTGTGTTCGGAAATTCGGCCGCTGCTCGGAGGCCTGCTGAAGGCGACGTTCTGCTGTTGCCGCCTGGCCGTGCGTTGGGCCGGAGTTTTTCGGCCGGTATTAGCGGCATAGCTTCCGCGGAGGTCAGGCCGGCGCCACGCCGAGGAACTCGACCGAGTTCTTCCGAGGCTGTTCGCATCCGCGTTTCCTCCGGACTTGCCGTTGCGGCATCTGTTCAGCGGCGGCATCGACAGCACGCTTGTTGTCCACTACGCGCAGCAGTCACGCCGCCGCATATGCGGCATATATCGCGATGGGGCGCAATGCGTCCGATTATGGCATATGCCAAGCGTTATGCCGACGAGACCGGACTTGATTTGCGGGAGGTGCCGGTCGAGACCGCACGACACGGAGACGGCTATCGTTATCGAGACGGTCGTCGATACCGTGGAATCGTTTCGAACCCGCGGTCATTCGTCCAAGTCTGCATACGTATATCGGCTTCGCAGCGCATTCACGTCGACGGCTTCCGCGTCGCCCTTTGCGGCGAAGGCGCCAACGAACTGTTCGCCGGCTACGAGCCACTCGAGTACGCCTTCGTGCAATCCAGGGAACTGGCATCGGTCGCAACGTGCAGAAGCAGTGCCTGAAGCATGATGCATCGGGCGAACCTGCAAAGGGTCGATCGTGCGCAATGCGCTTCCAGCTTGAGATACAGCGAGCCGTTTCTCGATCAAGCGATTGTTGGCTATGCCAGCGAACTTACCAGTCGGCTTTGATCAAGAAAAGTGGCGATATACCGTTGGGGAAGGCGCCGCTACGTGCTCTATACGATCTATATCCCGGCGAATTACCCGCGTTCATTCGCGATCGACAAAAGGTTCCTTTTCATAGAGGGGGCGTCAGACGCGGAAGACAATAATTGGCTGGAATTGTTTGAAACGGCCATATCGAATGCCGACTTTTGTGATGGACGGCGCGAATTTGCCGACTACGCCATCACCACAAAAGAAGAATTATTTCTAATTCGGACACTTGCGGCTAA